>NZ_VWVM01000014.1 GCF_008632075.1 Candidatus Pantoea gossypiicola | reverse complement strand
GCAGAGTTCACGGGCAGAAACCCCGGCTTCAGCCTCGCGAAGAATACTGATGATCTGTTCGTCGGAAAAACGCTTCTTCATGGGGATGTCCTCATGTGGCTTATGAAGACATTACTAACATCGTGGTATATTAATCAACGGGGGGCAGGTCAAATAAGCGATAAAACCATTGAATATTGCGCGGTCGATTCCTTGTGTATCAAGGAGCATTTTAACGTCGTAGAAATCTCTGGGGTGTTGTCGATCTAACGCAGCACATAGCTTGCCGCCATACAGGTCAGGCAGTGAGACTACCGGGATCGCGGCAAAACCAAACTCTTCTTCCACAGCTTCCACGACGTCGCGTTCTTGCGGTGGATACAATGTTCCCCGGGCAACGGGTGAAACCTCGATTTTAATTTGCGCGTCGTCCGTAGTGGCTATGATACGCATCTCATCGGGATTATGGGTTTGCAGCACTGCACTGATCCTGGCTTGTGCTTCAAGTTCAGCGGCAATGCGGCTTAGCGCCTCCCGCACGTTAGGTAAGGCGACCTCTCTGCTTTCCAGTAGGATATAAGCCAGATCGATATCAACGGACAGTCGGGGAAAATCGCGAATGAATAAGTTGATCGCGGTTCCCCCTTTCAGTGCAAAACAGGTCTCGTTAGCGACATAGGGTAATGCTCTAACCAGCAGGGAAACCTGGCGGTAGTAGGGGGAGGTTTTATCCATGGCTTATTCCCTTCCTGGTAAAATTTTCGGGCACAGTAATCTTGTATTGCGTATCCAGCTTGCCATTAACAACGACTTGTCTCTTGCCCGATCCCAGGTCGATTTTGCTGGTATCTACGCGCCTGAACCAGGCGTGATCATAGAAACTGGCGAAAAACAGATACAATCGCTTTGTTTGTACGGACTGACTGAGCGTAAGTAGCTTCTCGACTTTACGTGGATTGAGATTGACCAGTCCCTGAAAAAGCTCGGCAGCGTGCTCGAATGAGATGACCTGAGGGACTGCGCTTAACAGCTCATAGGCTGCCAGCTCTGGTACGCTGGCAGTTAATTTTTTTCCTTTAATGTCGAGCTCGGTTCGGAACTTCTCATCCAGTTGAGGAAGCTTCAGGGCTGATACTATCAGCCACTCGACGCCGGGAAATTCTTTAAACCACTTGGGCAATATCGTTTTGTTTTCAACGTTAAGCCAGCATTGACTCTGCTTAAGTTGCAGGTAATGGGAACGGCCCTGCCAGGAGAGGCTGCTCAGTCCGGCCAGATGCACTGGCGCGTCAAGCTGGCTTTGAAGACTCCATAGCGCATCACTCCAGTCCGGTTCTTGTCCTGCGCGCGCATAAACGCCAGCCCGCAGTTTTTTCAGCCAGCCACTTTGCGCGTATTTATAGGCCAGAGAAGGCGATATGTTGTTCCGGGTTAGCCAGGATTGCAATATCAGGCTTCCTGGAGAGGTGTTTTGCAATAGCCAGTTTATTTTTGATGGCATAGGTTCACTTAGGGTTTAACTATGATAAAAAAAGTAAACTATCTGGCGAGTGAAAAGTCAATGAACGATGTCTGTCGCCGCATTAATGTTGCCAGTTAAAGTTATAGATAGCGTACTGGTAAATCCTGAACAGTTTTTTCAGCCAGTCTGGGAATGATTGCATCAAACGTCTTTTTTGAAAGACCCGCACGTAATCGATAACGCCAGCCCAATCCCAGCCACGCTGCTATAAACACATATTCTGAAATCGGCATCGCCAGCCACACCAGTCCCTTCGCTATCAAGCCAGATGAAATGATACGCCTGGCCTGGTAATGCACAAACCCGTCCCCATTGCCTGCGCCGAATCGCCCTAAGTCGCGACCTGTCAGTCTGTCAATAAGCCCGACAACTAATCCTGGCTAAAGTCTTCCGGGGTGAACTCACCGAGCAGTGGCGTGCAGAAAACCCGGAACTAATCAGCGGAGAAAACAGCGCCGCCGCGTTGCTGGAAAAAATCAAAGCCGAACGGGCAGTCAGCAAAGGTAAAAAAGCTATACGTAAAAAATCCTGAAACTTACTTTATCGCGCACCTTGCTGGTGCGCGTATTATTATTATCCTGCCAGCTAAACCTTAATGTTTATATTCAAATGATTTTATAAATAGCTTATTAAAGGCTGTTTTTAGCTGGACTTCCCTTCTCTCTCCTGATGATATATACAGGTATTTAGCGCGGTGCGGATGTGCTGCAACACACCCGCGCCGCTAATCACAATCACTATTTATAGGGAATAGTAATCATGACTGACGCCCATTCTATTGCACAACTCTCTGAACCAGAAGTCTCCCCGGCAAATAACCGCAAATTAACGGTTGGCTACGCGAGTCGCTACCCGGATTACAGCCGAATGCCCGCCATCACCATGAAAGGGCAATGGCTGGAAGCAGCCGGTTTTGCCACAGGCACAGCAGTAGATATAAAGGTAATGGAAGGTTGTATCGTGCTCACCGCCCGACAGGAGAGCGAACTGATGCAGTCCCTGCGCCAGGTGTGCAAACTATCGGCGCGGAAACAAAAGCAGGTGCAGGAGTTTATTCAGGTTATATCCGGTAAACAGAAACTCGTCTGAATGAGAAGCCGCTCCCGACATCGCATCGGGAGCGGTTAACTATCAGGAACAGAACGCTTCTATCAGCACATCCTTTGCCGGACTTTCTTCGCGGTAACCCACGTTCCTTTACTTGCTGGCCTGCGCCATATTGCCTGACTGGAAAGAAACGTTATCGCTGAAGTCAAAGTGACACCACTTTGAGGAGGCATGCCTTTCTTCACGACAACAGCGCTTGCGGTCCTGCTTATCTGCACCATCACCTCGCAAAAAAAACAGCCTATTCACAAACAGCAGCGTTACCGATCCCGCATGTGAATAAATCAGGCTGCGTATCAGGCCGTGGCTCCATGAAGAAGTCATGCATACGGGGCGGTAAAGCTAAAATGATAAATTCCCGCAGGCAGTGAAATGGAAAAAAGGGGAGCGCACCATTAATAGCGTTGTTATCAGGCCGGCAAAAATGTACACATTCCGCGCTATCCTGATAACGGCGGTGAGCTGTAGACATCTCAGTATCCTTTGCTTATATCCATATCTGCTCTGGCCATCAGCGTTTCAGCGCGCATCAACGCGGTGGGATTCTGTTCGGCCGCATCTCTGTCCAGTCGGGCTGTTCGCCAGACATGATGGCGCGTCGTTGGGACGGCGTGACAGACTGGTAAATATCTGGCATAGCACGACCTGTTTTTTGCGGGGGCCTGGCCGTCTCGTTGATATCGTAGCTACAGGCTGACAGCACGCAGGTGATAAGCACGGGTGCTAAAAACCACTTCATCAACTTATCCTCCTTATATTTCCTCAATTTTTTCCTGCATCGGTGCATCGTCTGTCATTACCCCGCATTATCACTGTCGCGTGTGACCGCCAGCGGAGCGGCACGCCGATATTTTTCAACCAGCGCTTTTGCAATGGCTTCTGTCTCCGCATCGGCATATCCACTGATATTCTCTGGACGGAAGTGCATCTGAAATGCGCTAAGGGTTTTTCGGGTATCCTGATCCAGGACGCCACTCTGGGGGATTTGATCATAACCATACTCTTTCAGAAGCCCCTGGATGACGCTGACGTCAGCAGGCGCTTCTGGTTTGCGGCCTGCGAGATTGCGGCTTACCGCATCTTTATCTGGCCAGGCGCCTATTCCTGATGCCGACAGCCGTTCCCAGGGGAATAGCCGGCCGGGATCCTGTTTGCGTAAAGGGGCGATGTCACTGTGCCCCAGTACATTGTCGGGGGCGATCTGGTAGCGCTCAATAATATCTTTCGCCAGGGCCGTGAGGGCGGCGATCTGTTTCTCCTTGTAGGGATACCAGGTGCGATTCTCCAGCATATCGTCGGTATAACCTTGATTAACGATCTCTATGCCGATTGAAGAGTCGTTCAGATTTGATCTGCCACGCCAGTTACTGACGCCCGCGTGCCATGCTCGTTTGTTTTCGTCGACCAACTGCAGCACGACCGGTTCTCCCTGCTGGGACGCGGGCGCATCTGGAATAAGGTAGTGCGCGCTAACCTGATCCTTTGTCAGCGTCCTGAGTGACTGAGCGTCATCCAGCGCGGTATAATGTATAACAAGAAATCTGACTCTTTCGTTCACTCCTGTTGCGGTAAAGCGATGGCTGGCATAATAGCCCGCGCGTTTTTCCATCATTACAGGACGTGCGGCACAACCTGCTAAGAGCAGCGCCATTACGGCGATTAAAAATTTTCTGTGAAAAAATCCTGAATCAGAAGAAAGGTAAAGCTGTTCCATTATTAAAAACTCCCTGGGTACTTAATAAGGCAGTGAATTGCCCGGTTCTCTTTCTATGATATGTTTAGCCAGCCTGATACAGATTATGTTGAGGTAAGCGAAATATTGCTTTCTGAAATTTCAGACTGATTGTTTTTTCGTTCCAGCGCTAACTGCACGGCTTTCTTCGCATTCAGCCTGCCATACCCATACACATTTACTGTGTCCGGTCCTGCTATAATGTCCATTTTCCGGATTAATTTTATCGCAGCACTCTTTTAATATTTGCCTGAGTTCTTTCAGGGTTAAATCAGGGTTTGCCGATAACACTAACGCAGCCACGCCTGCTGCGCCAGGACATGCGCTAGACGTACCGCCAAAGTAATTCAGGTAATTACCATATTCATCACCATAATTAACATAGCCGGGATTATATCCATTCGGTCCCGTTACATCGGTTGTCCAGATGCCTCTGGTCAGACTGGAAAGGGTAAATAATCGGCATCAGATGCCATTGATTATGATGAAAAATTTTTTTTGCTTTTTTATCAGAATAGTCGGGGTGGGGTTTCTTAAATCTTAATGCAAATAGTGTATCCGATTTTTTCATCTGAATACTTTTGCTGATGTTTTTCTTATCCGTAAATTTAACCGTTTTCATCTCTGGATCCTTATCTGAGGAAACAATGAATGTGAGCTAAGGGGATTAGCTATACCGCACGGAATGTAAGAGCAGGTGCTTTCCATAAGGAGGGGCTTTCATAGGATGCGGCCCAGAAAGCGCCACCCCGAAAACCATATGACTTAATCAGAGCGACCCTGTCTTCTACCGAACGATCGCTGCTATACCAGACGGTATGTGGCGCGCCTGCGGCGTCTACCCAGGAGAGGGTTTCCTCTCTTTCATTCGTACTGTAAATAACCTTGTTAAGCGGAAATCTTTTGCGTAATTCAGTCATGTCATCATAGAGCACGCTGACTACTTTTCCCGCGCCCCAGTGTCGTCCATAGAGAGGAATACCGATCTCGACCTGCGCTGTCGAAAACACATTATGGCGGGTCCAGTAACAAATGCTTTTCACCCACTCAAAACCTGCGATTGGGCCGGGTGGTGTATTCGGTGCGTGTTGGTCATAGGCCATTATGCGCAACACCGATGCCGTTCTGGAAAGGGCGTTATAATCATAAACAGCGGGTATTAATTTATTTCGCCAGATCTCATATCGATCAGACCAGCGTGGCATAACGGTAATGCTTAACAATTTATCAGCTTCTGCCAGTTCAGAGGAAACAATACGGCATAATGAGGTGAAAACGTTACGTACGGTTTGAGCGACAAAGATATCCGTTGTCAGAGCAATATTTTCCAGGTCAAGATCAATACCATCATAGCCATTTGCTAAAACTGTCTCTCTGATGACGCGCGCGAGCTTTTGCTGTCGCGTAAGGTCGCTGTAAAGCTCGATAAAATTGTCTGGCATAAGTGTCGTTGTGATGGTCGGCAGTACCCGGGCACCGCTTTTTTGCAGCAATGTGGTGGTAGCTTCGTCTGGAATCGTCAGGCCTTCTGATCCTGGCTTTTCCACAAGATCGCCGTTGTTATCCAGCTCGTACCAGAAGGGTGATACGGTTTCAACATGGCCATATTTTATGGCATTGAGTGCAGATTGCAGCGATTTCTGCATTCGCCAGTTGGGCAGCCAAAGGCTATTACTCAGGGACGGAACAGGCTTTTCATCCTTGTTCGGACTATTTTTTCGTGAACAGCAGGCGCTCTGAAATAGTGCGACAGCGGAAATAATAAGCATCTTTTTAATAAATGCTCTTTTGTTGTAGTTTTTTTTCATTGTATCCTCCCTGGCGAATTAATGAGTAAACTGCCTCATTTTTAAATCAAAGGTATAAAATAAAAAATATATTGATTTATGATGGTTAACCACAGCTAATCTGGCGTGATCTTAACAAAATCAATAGCAATATTTTTATTTATAAATTCAGTTTCTGTTTATTCTTAGCAAACATAATCCTTTTTAGATTACAGATGTGTGATCTTCGCCATATTTCAGAGCTCTTTGCAGAATGATAAATAACGCTTTTACGTAAAATGGTAATTCACAATTCTTTTCAAAAATAAAATTGGAATATAATAATCATTGTTGTTCTATTGTGATAATTAATAATAAAATGATGAGTAAAATAAGTTAGTTTTTCCTTTGGTAAAATGGCAGCCGAATGTTTTAATGCTATCCGCAGTGCGGGCGGCATCCGGTTTGCTGCGACAGTGAAAAGTCAGATAGCAGGCAGGCCAGAACCAGCTTTTCATGGGGATATCGGTATAGCGACTCTATGTCCGGAAAAAAAGCGGACTAAAATGTCAGCCTTGGGCCTGTTTCTGAATGTCATTCCATCTTCGCGTCACATTGCAGGCAGTTCCGCCCTGGTTATGAATTCGAAGAGAGCTTTGATAAAGGTAACGGACGGCGGTTAACTTACAGGGTGTCTGACTTCTGCGACAAAGGGAGATAAATTCATGGCAAAAGCTCCCTCTGTGACCAGAGTGACCCCGTCTTTCTGAGAGAATATTCGCATTGAGTCGCTTAACCAAACACCATTTTCTGGACAGGATGTTTGAGTGGCTATGCCAATCTCTGCCGCTGGTCATCGCGCTGCTACTGGTTGGATGCGCCCGCTCTGACGCGCTGTGGATGGTCACGCATGACCTCTGCATGAATAACTATCACTACCGTCGCGATCCGGCACCCTGCCAGCAAGTCTATCTGCCGCAGGACAACACACAGGGCTACAGCATCATCCAGAATCCTCGTCACAGGTTGCACTTTATTCTGGTGCCCACGGTGGCGATGTCCGGTATCGAGAGCATTGCGCTGTCGCGTCCCGGACGTCCCGATTATTTCGGCTACGCCTGGTTAATGCGCTATCGTCTGATAGCGGCCTACGGTGCTGAAGTGCCTGAGGATCGGCTCGGCATGGCGCTGAATTCCGCTTATGGCCGCAGCCAGAATCAACTGCATATTCATCTGACCTGCCTGCGGGAAGATGTCTATCGCCAGCTTCAGGCCGAGCGCCCCTTTATTCATAATGACTGGCGGCCCTTGCCTGACCGTTTGCTGAATCACACCTACTATGCCCGTCGCGTTATGCAGCCGACGGCGATGGGTATCTATCCTGTTTCCTCCGTGGCGCGCCATTTCCATCTCTCCTCGCCGCAGCTGGGGGAGTCTGGCGTGGCACTCATCCCGACGACTTTTTCGGGAGAAAAAGGGTTTATCCTGCTAACCACCCGGCGCGGCTGGGATAAGGGCAATCGGGCGTCCGTTGAGTCGCTACTGGATAAACGCTGCGCTATTCTTTCAGCGCCGCCAGCTGACGTTTCAGCCGCGGGTAATCAAACTTCATCACCCTGAATCATCCACCGACCCAACCGCTGTGCTGTAATTAGACCCTCTCATAGCACTAACCCGGCTGACGAGGACGATCGCCTGTGCATCGGGTCTGATCCCATTAAGCACTGGTGACCGACTTACCGATACAGCGACACTTTCCCTACAGAACTAAACAGCGCTATCTTCACTGCGACTACTTATACGACTAACTTTAAGCAAAAAGCATGTCCAGGCAGGTTCAGAAGCCCGGACATGTATTTTCACCGTGCCATCTCTAGCCCCCGCAGATTTTACCTCTCCCGCAGCGCTTCTTTCGCCCGGTTCAGCGGTTTCATCAGATACTCCATGATGGTTTTACTGCCGGTGTGGATCTCACCCATCGCGATCATCCCCGGATAAACCGGAAACTTTTTGCCCTTTTTATTGACCAGATAATCCTTTTCGGTGCGGATGTAGACGCGGTAATAGTACTGGTCGCGATGAACTTCATCCTGAATGGTGTCGGGAGAAATAGAGGCTACTTTGCCCTCCAGCCCCCCATAGATGTTGTAGTCATACGCGGTCAGCTTCACCACCGCACGCTGGCCTGGTGTGATAAAGGCGACATCGCGCGGGGCGATCTGCGCCTCAATCATTAGCTGC
This sequence comes from Candidatus Pantoea gossypiicola, assembly GCF_008632075.1. Classification (GTDB taxonomy): domain Bacteria; phylum Pseudomonadota; class Gammaproteobacteria; order Enterobacterales; family Enterobacteriaceae; genus Pantoea; species Pantoea gossypiicola. The sequence goes on along the minus strand of NZ_VWVM01000014.1, from coordinate 134,560 downwards.
TCATCCAGCGGCACAATTTCCATCAGATTGCCGCGCTGCGGAATCACGCCGCCGACCGTGTTTACCTCGATATCTTTAACGATCCCTCTGACCGGCGTGACGATAACCGTGCGCTTCAGCGAGTCCGCCCGCCCGATGATAATCGATCGCTGAGATGCCGCTTCGGCGTTGGCTTTCGCCAGCTCTTCACGTGCCTGCACGATGTAGTTATTTTCCGCGTCGTTGAGCTTACTTTGCAGGTCGTTAGCCTGACGTTTCAGACGCAGCACTTCCACGTTACTGGCTGCGCCTTTTGCCACCAGGGAAGAGGTCAGCTGCAGCTCGCGGTTAATCAGGCTCAGCGCTTCGGTCAGGCCGCTGATGGTTTTGCTGTAGTTCTCACGACGCGAGTGATAAAGCGCCGTCTCAGCAGCCACCAGGGACGGATCCGCTAATACCTCAGGCGGAAAGGTCAGCGGCGTGCCTGCCGTCTCAGCCTGCAAGCGGGCCGCCGTCGCGAGCGCCGCGCGTAAACGCGACGTGCTCTCCTGCACACCGGAGTCAATCTGGGTGGGGTCTAACAGGGCCAGTACCTGACCCGCCTCAACCACATCGCCTTCGTGAACCTTCAGCTCTTTCAGAATCCCGCCTTCCAGTGACTGGATGATCTGCTCGTGTGAGCTGGGCACCACTTTGCCGACACCCACGGTGACTTCATCCAGTTCAAAGTTAGAAGCCCAGACAAAGAACAGCAGCAGCATGACCAGCACCGACATAATAATCAGGCCGCCGGAAGAAACCCGCTGACGGGAACGTTGATGCTTCTTTTTACGGAATAAGGAGAAACTCATGCCTCTGCTCCCTGCGGTTTAACATTCACTTTGCCCTGATGCGGCGCGGCACTGGCTTCGGGCCGGGTGACCAGCATCTCTGCTTTTGAACCATCCCGCGCAATCCTGCCTTTATCCATCAGCATGATGCGGTCAACCAGCTGCAATACCGCCGGACGATGGGTGGCGATGATCAAGGTACGGTTACCCATCCACGTCATCAGCCGTTCAATCAGATGTTTTTCAGCGGCATCATCCAGCCAGGCGGTAGGTTCATCCAGCAGCAGTACGCTGGGCTGGCGGAGCAGGGTGCGTGCCAGCAACAGCTGCTGACGCTGGCCGCCAGACAAACCTTTGCCGCCTTCCTGCAACAGGTAATCCATGCCTTCCGGCAGGCGCTGAATAAAGTCGAGTGCGCCGCTGATCTCCAGAGCCTGAAGCATCTCCTCTTCCGTCGCCAGCGGCATGCCCAGGCGTAAGTTCTCGCGGATCGTGCCGTAGAACAGGGAGGCGTTCTGGGTGAGCAGTCCGACGTCACGCCGTACATCCAGCGGGTCAATGGAAGAGAGCCGCACGCTATCCAGCAGCAGGGCACCTTCACCTGGCTGTAGCAGACCCGCCATCAGCTGTAACAGCGTCGATTTACCGGATCCATTACGTCCCAGCAGCGCCACTTTCTCACCGGCTTTAATGGTCAGCTTTTTCACCGTCAGCACCGGATCAGGTGAGTTCGGATCGTAGCGATAGATGACGTCAGAGAGCGCATATTCGCCGTTAATGCGCGGGCGATGAATGCGGATGCTGCGCTCTGGCTGATCGACCTCGCTGTTAAGCAGGTTCTCCAGTCCTTCGCGTGCTACTTTGGCCTGCTGCCAGCGGCCAAATATCATCGCCAGCTGGCCCAGCGGTGCCATCATGCGTGAGGCCAGCATCGAGCAGCCAATCAACACGCCGGTAGAGAGGTCACCGCTCATGGCAAAAAAGGCCCCCACCAGCACCACGCTGACATAGGCAACGGTCTGGACTTCACTGGTCCAGCTCATCAGCAGGCCGCTGACAAAACGCTGCTTCTGTGAAGATTTACTGATCACCTCATTCAGGTGATTCCACTGGTTCTGAAAGTAAGGCTCTGCGCGCAGCAGCTTGATGTCATCCATGCCCTGTACGGTCTCAACCAGCATGGCGCTGCGCACCGCAGACTCGCGCATGGTCGCTTTGGAGAGCTTCGCCAGCGAACCCTGCGCCAGCAGGCCCGGAATAACAATCAGCGGAATCGCCGTCAGCGGAACCAGTACCAGCCATCCACCCAGTAACCAGAGGATAAAGAGGAAGATGATTAAAAAAGGCAGATCGGCAATCGCGGAGATGGTGGTCGAGGTAATCAGCTCACGAATCTGTTCCAGCTCGCGGATCTGGGCAATAAACGATCCGGTCGATTTGGGACGCTGATCGTTACGGATCCGCAGCGCGTGACCAAAGACGCGATCGGAGATGCGCAGATCCGCGCTTTTACCGGCTGCATCAGAGATATGCGTGCGGATAATACGCATTACAAACACGCAGGTCAGGGCGATCATGACGCCACCAAACAGTACCCAGAGCGAGGGCACCGACTGGGAAGGGATCACCCGGTCATACACCTGCATGGTGAAGAGCATCGCGGAGAGGCCCAGCACGTTGGAGATCAGCGACGCAAACATCACGTTCACATAGGCTGGCCACTCACGAAGAATGGTCTGCCACAGCCAGTCAGCACGATGCGGCTTGATGTAATCATCCACCCGCGCATCCGGCACGGAGGACTCCGGTTTGGCCAGCAACACGCGCTGTGCATGCTGCGACAGCTCTGCAATACTCAGCGTGGTCTGCAGCTGTTTTTCACCGCTCAGCATCACGCTGACCTGGCCATCTTCGCCCACCGTGGTGATGACGCCGACGCCGCGGGGACCGAAATCGACGATCAACGGCATGCGCCACGGATCGAGCTGATCCGGGTCAAACGCGTCAAAAATCACCAGCAGGCCGAGCTGGCGCGCCATATTTTCAATCAGGGCATCCTGTGAAAAGTGCTGCATATGCCATTCCGCTTCGCCTTTCACCCGTTCAGGTGAACCATCAAGGCGGTAATGTTTCGCCACCAGCAGCAGCGCGTCGAGCCAGGGGGTATAAGCCTTTTTCGCGTGAGGCTGTGCTGATGCATTCTCGCTGTCAGATATTGTGTTCATTATCATCTTCTCTTCATTGCTGACAGAATTACGGCGCAATGCGCAGTCCCTGAATGACCTTATTATTTAAATCAAACGCTTCGCGTGCCATACCGGTTAATACCAGATAATTAACGGAAGAGGCCCAGAGGTCGCAGCGGGCATTAATTAAATCCTGCTGAGCACGGCTTATTTCCTGTTCGGCGTTAAGTAAGTCGAGTACGTTTCGATTACCCAGCGATAAATATTGCTCACGATAAAGAGAGCGCGTCTCCATAATCGTTTTCATACGACGCTTCAGCAGGCTGATATTTTTTTGTAATCCCTTTACGCTCTGGAAATAATTGCGTTGCTGATCGCTGATCTCCAGTTTTTTACTGGCTATGGTCGTTCTGGCCGCTTCCAGCGCTCTGGCACTGGCACTTTCCTGCGCCACTAATGCGCCGCCCTGATAAAGCGTGCTGTTAACAGACAGATAAACGTTCTGGTACTGGCTATGGCGCTGATAATCCGCAATGTCACCGATATATTTATTGGTGTTGGCTTCAAGCGATAATGTGGGATAGCGCTGCGCTTTGTAATTTCGTAATTCGGCCAGTGCCACGGCGGCATCGGCCTGGGCGACTAAAATAGTCGGGTTACGGTTTAAATCGATCCGGGCGTTCTGACGCTCAATCAGCGGCAGCAGCGAGATCGGCGCAGATATTTTCTTTTCGGCAACCGGCTGTCCCAGCAGGGATTGCAGATGGTATTTCTGCTGCTGCAGTTTGATTTCCAGATCCAGTTGCTCTGCCTGTGCGGCTTCAACGCGCGCCTGCGCCTGAACCGGATCCACCCGTGTGCTGGCTCCGGCATCGGCACGCATTTGCGTCAGCGCCAGGATATCCCGCAGGGCTTTCACCTCTCTCTTCGAATTATCAAGTAGCTGCATCGAGCGATAGACCTCGTTCAAGGCCAGTGCGGTCTGTTCAATAATGGTGTCGATTTGCATCAGAACAGTGGCCTGCTGACGCAGATATTTCGCGCTGGCCTGATCGACCGCGCTGCCGGTTTTACCAAAGTCGTAAAGCATCTGAGAGAGGCCGACGGTGGCAATATGACCACTGCCTTCATCCTGCTGTCGACCGGTTGTGATACCCGCTTTTACAGAGGGCAGATAGCCCGCTTTTGCGGCATCAATGGTGAACCCTGATGACTCCAGCGTCGCAATGCTGCTGCTGATGGAGGGATGATGATTCACCGCCTGCTGGATAGCCGCCTGCCAGTCAGCCGGAAAGCTTTCAGCTCCGTTCGACGCTGCAGGCTGCATTTCAGTTTCTGCCGGATTAATTTGTAATTTGTCTGCCAGCGCAGATCCGCTCGCAGGTAAGGTTCCGGGGTCCGGCGTTTTTGAAAATACGCCCCAGAAACCTGCCGGTGCTTCATTAATAGCTGGCTCGCTGCCTGATAAAAGTTTTTTATCGGCAGCAAAAGAATATTGGGTAATAAGAATGCAGTGCAAAATAATAATAATTTTTTTCATGATGTTTAGATAATTAAATATATCTCCGTCATAAAAGATGAATTAAAGCGCGGGGAAGTAGCAGGCTGGTATAAATAACCCAGCCTGCTTTTAATGCGGATATTAATTATCCGATGGTGATGTCGTCTTCAATATATAACTGTACCACGGAGCCATCGGCTGCAGAACTGGTGTAATGGTTATAGTTAACCCCATTTGCCACTATTCCGTCTGCCTGCTCCCAGTTACCATTCAGCGTCACCGTGTCGCCATTTTCCCCTCTGACATATAACGTATTATCGTTATCAGTTACCTTCAGCAGACTTTCTGCACTTACGACCAGATTGTCTTTTCCGGCATCCGTCATCAGGTCGATGGTTTCAATATTGTTGACCCTGGCGGAGATATCGCTGAGGTTCAGCGTTCCCGTGCCATGCCAGGCCAGCGTATCGTTACCATCGGCACCGTTGATAGAGATGAAATCGGTGTCATAGACTTCAAAAACATCTGCACCGCGGGTGCCGGTGAAGGTAATTGCGCCCCCTTCGCTGCCATCAACATCAACGCCCAGGTTGAAGCTCAGAGAGTCAGTGCTGCCGTCTGACAGGGCATAGGTGAAGGTGTCAGTGTTACCGCTGTGCGCATACGCATCATCCACCACGTAGCTGTAGTGACCCGCTTCATCGATAACCAGCGTGCCGTAGGCACCTTTGAAGCTCACGGCACTGTCAGTAATCGCGGTGGTTTCACCGTTCTGGCTCACCGATACCACGGTCAGATCGGCGGAGACATCCTCGATGGAACCGCCGAGATGCTCTGTCACCTCGTTGAACTGCAGACCCTGCTGAACATAGAGTTTGATTGCCGTGCCATCCAGCGCCGTGCTGGTGTAGAGGGTGTAGGTGATGTTATTCAGCGTTTCCACGCCGTTAACTGTCCACACGCCCTGCAGTGAGAGTGAGTCATTGCTGCCCCCTCTGACATACAGCACATTGTCAGCATCCGTGATTTTCTCAATATCATCGGCACTAATCAGCAGCGCCGTTGCCTGGGCGTTATCCTGCAGATCGATGATTTCGATATTGTTCACTTTGTCCGCAATCTCACTGATATTCAGCTCGCCTGTGCCATTCCACACCAGCGTATCCTGACCGGACTTTCCGTCCACCGAGGTGAACTGGGTGTCGTGAACGGTGAAGCTGTCATCGCCAACGGTACCGGCAAAGATCAGCGCGCCACCTTCAGAGCCATCCACGGAGACACCCAGCGTGATCACCAGATTTTTGGTGGTTCCATCCGCCAGAACATAGGTGAATGAATCTTCACTGCCGGTCAGTTTGATCACCGAGTCGCTATTCAGTGTGTAGCTATAGCTGCCATCGTTTTTGATCGTCAGCGTGCCGTAAGTCCCCGCGATAGTGGTTCCCGCAGCGGCAACCAGCGTATAGCTTGCCGCACCGGTCACAATACCCGCCGTTATCGACGTCACTACCAGCGAACTGTCACTGGTGCTGTCGCTGGTAAAGACCGAACCATTGACGCTGGAACTGGTGCTGACTTTATAGTCGGTGGTGCTGACGATGTTCACTGCCACTTTCACGGTGAGCGCGTCATAGCTGGTAGACCACAGGAAGCCGGGATGTCCGGACTGCGTGCTGTCGACCACGATGCGGTAGGTTCCCGCATTCTGACCCTCCAGCGAGACATTCAGCGGACTGCCACTGGTGATCGCCTGCGTGCCGCTGGTCACGTTGTCCCAGCGCAGCGTCTGCTCGTTGTAAACCTGCAACGACCAGTTCACCGAAACAGTATTTTTGGCATTGATCGACGTCCCGGTCACGCTGACGTTAATCTCCTGCAGATCGCTGATGCTGTTAACCGTGAAGCTCTCGCTGGTAAAGCTGCTGGTTGCAGTGTTCATCGTGGTGGTCTGCGCCACGCTGTCACTGAGCAGAGCAACGTCGCCGGTCACGTCGGCCGCATTGTTTTCAGAGGCGGTTTCGGTGCTGCTCAGTTTCATGTCGCGATCAACGTAGAGATTTACTGTCTGACCATCAGCGGTGGTACCAACGTAATGGACGTAATCCACGTTGTTGACCACTTCACTGCCTGCCAGCGTCCAGCTGCCAGAGAGGGTCAGTGTGTCGGTGATGGCACCTTTAACAAACAGCGTGTTATCGGCATCGGTGATGTCCGCCACGTTTTGCGCGGTGACCACCAGATTATTCACTGCGCTGTCATTAACCAGCTCGATCTCTTCGATGTTGCTGATTTTCGACTGCAGATCGCTGAGCGTCAGGGTGCCGGTACCGCTCCACACCAGCGTATCCAGACCTTCACCCCCGTCAATGTGGGTAAAGCTGGTGTCGCTCACGTTGAAGATATCGTCGCTCGCCGTACCTGTGACATCCTGCGCAGCGGTAACGGTATATTCCGTCCCATTCTGGCTATCCGTATAGGTGACCGAGGAAAGATTAATCCCCTGCTGCACGTAAATATCGACCAGGGTACCGGCAGCGGTGGTGCTGGTATAGTGCGTGTAAGTGATGCTGTCGACAATCACCGTGCCACTGTTGATCCAGGTGCCTTCCAGCGTCACGCTGTCGCCAGCGATGCCCTTAACATAGAGCGCATTACTTTCGCTGGTCACATCTTCTACGCTCTGCGCATCCAGTACCAGGTTGTCACTGCTGGTGGTTGAGGTCAGCATGATCGATTCGATGTTGCTGACTTTCGCCGCGACGTCGCTCAAGACCAGCTTGCCATTGCCATGCCATGCCAGCGTGTCATCGCCAGCCGCGCCATCTACTGAGGCAAAGCTGGTGTCATACACATCAAATACATCGTTGACTTCGGTGCCGTGGAATACCAATGCACCGCCGTTGCTGCCGTCAACCTCAACGCCCAGATGGATCGTGACGGTGGCATTAACCACTTCACCATTAGCTCCTTTCAGCGCGTAGGTGAATACGTCTTCAGAGCCCGCTGGCAATGTAGTAGTGGCAGGGGTATAGGTATAAGCACCGTTGTTATAGATCACCAGGGTGCCATACTGACCCGCAATGGAGACGCCACTTTCGGTGACCCAGGTATAGCTGTCATCGACCGTTACATCGCTGGTGCTGTCACCGGCTTTGGCATACATCCGTGTATAGATAGAGCTGAGTTTATCAACTGCACCGTCTGTGCCTTCGTCGGTCAGAACGTTGCCGGTTGCGACCTCATTCGCGGTGATAACGTACTCGGTGGGGCTGACTGTCTGAACTGACATATTCAGTTTCACCACGTTTGTTGCACCAGTGGTTGAAATCGCCACGCGATAGGTTCCTTCACCCAGACCGTCCAGCAGCGACGACATCTCCAGGTTCTGGATAACTTCTTCATTGTGCTGTCCGGCTGCCACGACGGCAGTCTGCGTTTTCACCGTGGTCCATGTGCCATCACTGTTTTGCATTTGCACGGCATAGGTGATGTTCAATGGTGAGTCAAAGTTGTTACCAAATAATCCCCATGCGGTGGTTAACGTCAGCGAACCGGTAATCAGGTCGTCATTCCCTGCCAGGGTAAAGGTCGAACTGTAGTTCTCGGTCCCGCCTGCAACCAGCTTAACGTCGGTATCCGTCGCGCTGGATGACTCGTAAGTCACCGTAACGCTGGCATTGGCCTCATTGCTGGAAGCGATATCCGTAACGGCGGTTGCAGAAGGATCGGTAGCATCCCAGCTCAGATCCAGCGCTTCGTTTGTTGTACCAATCTGCACGTGAATCTGGGCGGATGAGCTCAGACCCGTCGCAGAGTCAGTGATGGTATAAGTAAACGAATCTACCTTACCGATGCTGTCCATGGATGAGATAGGGGTATAGACATAGCTGCCATCGGCGTTAATGACCAGCGTGCCATACTGACCCACCAGCGTGGCGGTTTTGGTAGTAGCATCCAGCGTGACAGAGGTCACGGTGCCGTCAGCGTGGGTGACGCTCACCGCGCTCACAGAGGTATAGGCACTGTGCGGAATACCATCTGCACCATAAACGCTATCAACATCTGTTATCACATTGCCGGTTGCTGTGGTGTAGTCGGTCGGTGTGCCCTGTTCAGCCAGCGTATAGACGGTTTTGGAGGCATCCAGATTAAAGCCAGCACCGACGTTAATACCGTTGGTGGTATACACCAGCTGATACTGGCCAGCAGTCAGCCCGGTCAGCGTGATGGTGGAGGTTGATGCGCCCAGTCCGAACAGGCCAAACAGATTTCCGCTGTTATCCTCAGAAACGGTGACCCAGGTGCTGGTGGACGAGTCATACTTCTGCAACACCAGTGTTGAGTTACTGGCAATATTCAGGAACGAGGAAGAGGTTGCGGTAACATCAAGATCAATGATGGTGCCATCTGCAACCACGATCGGATCGCTGACGATCTTATTGTTGAACGCAATTAACCCACCGTCGCTCAGAACGGTGCCAAGATCCTGATTAACATCAATCGGATAGGTAAAGCCTACCGCAGCACCGGAGCTGACATTGTCGGATGCCGTCAAAACAATAGCCTGGACATTCAGATCCAGCGTGCCGGATGGATCGCTGCTATTGCCTGCCGCGTCTGTGACGGTAAAGGTCACTTCATGGCTGCCATCATACAGTCCGTCAGTGGCGGTGAAAGTCCAGCTGCCATCTTCGGCGACGGTGGTTTCACCGACGACCTGGCCCTTGTCGTACATCGTGACAGTGGCTCCCGGCTCAAGATCGCTACCGCTAAAGGTGAGTTTGCTGTCGCTCTGGATTTCTGCTGTATCGATAGCCGCACCCACTTCATCCGTGATGACCACGGTAGTAATGTCCACGCCTTCAGGTGCAACAGAATCCACGACATAGCTGACAGCCTCAGATTCACCGCTGCTGTTACCTGCAGCATCGACTGCCTCAAACGTAAAGCTGTGGTCGCCCTCAGTCAGGGCTTCAGACGGCGTGAATGACCAGCTGCCGTCATCTGCAACCTGGGCTTCACCCAGTACCGTATCATTATCGCGAACGATAACGGTGGTGCCTGCTTCCAGTCCTGAGGCACTGAAGGTCGGCGTGGTGTCACTGATCGCGCTGCCAGCGGCTAACGCATTGCCAGCATCATCAGAGACGACCACTGCGGCCAGATCAATCATCTCTGGCGCGATGGTATCGACCACGACGTTAACGGTGTCTGTACGGGTGTTTCCTTCCGCATCCGTTACGGTCACGATCAAGGCATGATCGCCGTCAGCCAGCGCTGCGTCAGGCGTAAAGCTCCAGCTTCCATCCTCAGCAACCACGACACTGCCCAGCACGGTTTCACCATCGGCGATGGTGACTGTGACACCCGGCGTCTGATCCTGACCGCTAAAGGTCGGTGTGCTGTCGTTAATGGCTTCACCATTCACAATCACATTGCCGGCATCATCGGTAACCACAACACCGGTGTTGATACCTTTAGTTGCGGAGATTGACAGGTCCAGTGCTTCAGATACACCGCTGCTGTTGCCGACTGCATCGGTGACTTCGAATGTGAACTGATGCTCACCATCGTCAAGCGAGGTTGAAGGCGTAAAGGACCAGCTGCCATCTTCGCTTACCGTGGTTTCCCCCAATACGGTTTCACCATCGCGAATAATCACGGTCGCTCCCGGCTCCAGCGCTGTGCCACTGAAGGTTGGCGTATTATCTGCTGTGATACCGGCTGCGGTGATAGTGGCACCGTCGTTATCGACCATTGTGACTGTAGAGATATCAACTCCTTCAGGCGGTGTGGTATCGACAGTGACGTTGAAGACTCCGCTGGCACTGACGCCCTGGGGATCAGTAACGGTGACCTCGATGGCATGCGCACCGTCAGCCAATCCAGCGGTTGGCGTGAAGGTCCAACTGCCATCCGCACCTACAGTCACAGTGGTCAGCGTGGTATCGCCGTCAGCGATGACAATAGTGGTTCCTGGTTCAAAGTTTTTACCGTTGAACGTTGGAGTACTGTCACTGATGGTGTCGCCATCCAGAATAGCGGTGCCGTTATCATCAACGATTTCCATAGACGGCGCGGTTTGCACCACGACATTAATGGTGTCATTGACATGGTTACCGCTGGCGTCTGTACCGTCGACAACCAGGGCGTGCTCGCCATCGGCCAGCGCGGTATCCGGTGTAAATGTCCAGTTACCGTCGGCGTCGACGGTGGCGGTGCCGAGTTCGGTGTCGCCGTCGGAGACGGTCACGGTAGAGCCCGGCTGCATGCCGCCACCGCTGAGAGTCGGGGTGCTGTCGCTGGTGGTGCTGCCGTCGGCGATCGGATTGCCGGCGTCGTCGGTCAGCCCCGGCGCTGTGGCGCTGGTGTCGACGGTCACGTTCACGGTATCGCTCATGGCGTTACCGTTCGCGTCGGTGCCGTCGATCACGAGCGCGTGATCGCCGTCGGCGAGAGCTGCATCCGGCGTGAAGGTCCAGTTGCCGTCGGCGTCCACGGTGGCGGTGCCGAGTTCGGCGTCGCCGTCGGAGACGGTCACTGTGGATCCCGGCTGCATGCCGCCGCCGCTGAGGGTCGGGGTGCTGTCGCTGGTGGTGCTGCCGTCGGCGACCGGGTTACCGGCGTCGTCGGTCAGGCCCGGCACGGTGGCGCTGGTGTCAACGGTGACGTTCACGGTGTCGTTCACTGCGTTGCCGTTCGCGTCGGTGCCGTCGATCACAAGGGCGTGTTCACCGTCGGCCAGTGGTGCATCCGGCGTGAAGGTCCAGTTGCCGTCGGCGTCCACGGTGGCGGTGCCGAGGTCGGTCTCACCGTCTGAGATCACCACGGTGGAGCCCGGCTGCATGCCGCCGCCGCTGAGGGTCGGGGTACTGTCGCTGGTGCTTGCGCCGTCAGCCACCGGATTACCGGCGTCGTCGGTCAGCCCCGGCGCTGTGGCGCTGGTGTCGACGGTGATATTCACGGTGTCGCTGACCGCGTTGCCGCTGGCATTGGTACCGTCAATGACCAGCGCGTGTTCGCCGTCGGCCAGCGGGGTGTCAGGCGTGAAGGTCCAGTTGCCGTCCGCGTCGACGGTGGCGGTGCCGAGATCGGTCTCGCCGTCGGAGATTGTCACGGTAGAACCCGGCTCCATGCCGCCGCCGCTGAGGGTCGGGGTGCTGTCGCTGGTGGTGCTGCCGTCGGCGACCGGGTTACCGGCGTCGTCAGTCATGCCCGGCGCTGTGGCGCTGGTGTCGATGATGACGTCTACAGAATTGCTGACGTTGTTGCCGCTGGCATCAATACCACCAGTGATAAGCGTATGTTCGCCATCGTCCAGCCCGGTATCTGGCGTAAACGTCCAGTTGCCATCCGCGTCCACGATAGCTTCGCCGATCGGAGTGTTGCCGTCGGTGATGACCACAGTAGAGCCCGGCTGCATGCCGCCACCGCTGAGGGTCGGGGTGCTGTCACTGGTGGTGCTGCCGTCGGCGATCGGATTACCGGCGTCGTCGGTCAGGCCCGGCACGGTGGCGCTGGTGTCAACGGTCACGTTCACGGTGTCGTTCACCGCGTTGCCGTTCGCGTCGGTGCCGTCGATCACGAGCGCGTGTTCGGCGTCGGCGAGAGTTGCATCCGGCGTGAAGGTCCAGTTGCCGTCCGCGTCGACGGTGGCGGTGCCGAGGTCGGTCTCGCCGTCGGAGATTGTCACGGTGGAGCCGGGCTGCATGCCGCCGCCGCCGATAGTCGGGGTGCTGTCACTGGTGGTCGCGCCGTCGGCGACCGGGTTACCGGCGTCGTCGGTCAGGCCGGGTACGGTTTCGCTGGTGTCAACGGTCACGTTCACGGTGTCGTTCACCGCGTTGCCGTTCGCGTCGGTGCCGTCAATGACCAGGGCGTGCTCGCCGTCGGCCAGCGGGGTGTCAGGCGTGAAGGTCCAGTTGCCGTCCGCGTCCACGGTGGCGGTGCCGAGGTCGGTCTCACCGTCGGAGACGGTTACGGTGGAGCCGGGCTGCATGCCGCCGCCGCCGATCGTCGGGGTGCTGTCGCTGGTGCTTGCGCCGTCCGCCACCGGGTTACCGGCGTCGTCGGTCAGGCCCGGCACGGTTTCGCTGGTGTCGATGATGACGTCGACGGTGCTGCTGCTGGCGTTGCCGTTCGCGTCGGTGCCGTCAACGACCAGGGCGTGCTCGCCGTCGGCCAGCGGGGTGTCAGGCGTGAAGGTCCAGTTACCGTCCGCGTCCACGGTGGCGGTGCCGAGGTCGGTCTCACCGTCGGAGACGGTTACGGTGGAGCCGGGCTGCATGCCGCCGCCGCCGATCGTCGGGGTGCTGTCGCTGGTGGTCGCGCCGTCGGCGACCGGGTTACCGGCGTCGTCGGTCAGGCCCGGCACGGTTTCGCTGGTGTCAACGGTCACGTTCACGGTGTCGCTGACCGCATTGCCGTTCGCGTCGGTGCCGTCAACGACCAGGGCATGTTCGCCGTCGGCCAGCGGTGCATCCGGCGTGAAGGTCCAGTTGCCGTCCGCGTCCACGGTGGCGGTGCCGAGATCGGTGTCGCCGTCGGAGACGGTTACGGTGGAGCCGGGCTGCATGCCGCCGCCGCCGATAGTCGGGGTGCTGTCGCTGGTGGTCGCGCCGTCGGCAACCGGGTTACCGGCGTCGTCGGTCAGGCCCGGCGCTGTGGCGCTGGTGTCAACGGTCACGTTCACGGTGTCGTTCACCGCGTTGCCGTTCGCGTCGGTGCCGTCAATGACCAGCGCGTGCTCGCCGTCGGCCAGCGGAGAGTCAGGCGTGAAGGTCCAGTTGCCGTCCGCGTCCACGGTGGCGGTGCCGAGATCGGTCTCGCCGTCGGAGATCACCACGGTGGAGCCGGGCTGCATGCCGCCGCCGCCGATAGTCGGGGTGCTGTCGCTGGTGGTGCTGCCGTCGGCCACCGGGTTACCGGCGTCGTCGGTCAGGCCCGGCACGGTGGCGCTGGTGTCGACGGTCACGTTCACGGTGTCGCTGACCGCGTTGCCGTTCGCGTCGGTGCCGTCAACGACCAGGGCGTGTTCGCCGTCGGCCAGCGGGGTGTCAGGCGTGAAGGTCCAGTTGCCGTCCGCATCGACGGTGGCGGTGCCGAGGTCGGTCTCGCCGTCGGAGACGGTTACGGTGGAGCCCGGTTCCATGCCGCCGCCGCTGAGGGTCGGGGTGCTGTCGCTGGTGCTGCCGTCGGCGACCGGGTTACCGGCGTCGTCGGTCAGGCCCGGCGCTGTGGCGCTGGTGTCAACGGTCACGTTCACGGTATCGCTCATGGCATTACCGTTCGCATCGGTGCCGTCGATCACGAGCGCGTGTTCGCCGTCGGCCAGCGGGGTGTCAGGCGTGAAGGTCCAGTTACCGTCCGCGTCCACGGTGGCGGTGCCGAGGTCGGTCTCACCGTCTGAGATCACCACGGTGGAGCCGGGCTGCATGCCGCCGCCGCCGATAGTCGGGGTGCTGTCGCTGGTGCTGGTTCCGTCGGCGACCGGGTTACCGGCGTCGTCGGTCAGGCCCGGCACGGTTTCGCTGGTGTCAACGGTCACGTTCACGGTGTCGTTCACCGCGTTGCCGTTCGCGTCGGTGCCGTCAACGACCAGGGCGTGTTCGCCGTCGGCCAGCGGTGCATCCGGCGTGAAGGTCCAGTTGCCGTCGGCGTCCACGGTGGCGGTGCCGAGATCGGTCTCGCCGTCTGAGATCACCACGGTGGAGCCGGGCTGCATGCCGCCGCCGCCGATCGTCGGGGTGCTGTCGCTGGTGGTCGCGCCGTCGGCGACCGGGTTACCGGCGTCGTCGGTCAGGCCCGGCACGGTTTCGCTGGTGTCGATGATGACGTCGACGGTGCTGCTGCTGGCGTTGCCGTTCGCGTCGGTGCCGTCAATCACGAGCGCGTGTTCGCCGTCGGCCAGCGGGGTGCCAGGCGTGAAGGTCCAGTTGCCGTCCGCGTCCACGGTGGCGGTGCCGAGGTCGGTCTCACCGTCGGAGATCACCACGGTGGAGCCGGGCTGCATGCCGCCGCCGCCGATAGTCGGGGTGCTGTCGCTGGTGGTCGCGCCGTCGGCGACCGGGTTACCGGCGTCGTCGGTCAGGCCCGGCGCTGTGGCGCTGGTGTCGACGGTGACGTTCACGGTGTCGCTGACCGCGTTGCCGTTTGCGTCGGTGCCGTCAACGACCAGGGCGTGCTCGCCGTCGGCCAGCGGGGTGTCAGGCGTGAAGGTCCAGTCGCCGTCGGCGTCCACGGTGGCGGTGCCGAGGTCGGTTTCGCCATCAGAGACGGTTACGGTGGAGCCGGGCTGCATGCCGCCGCCGCCGATAGTCGGGGTGCTGTCGCTGGTGGTGCTGCCGTCGGCGACCGGGTTACCGGCGTCGTCGGTCAGGCCCGGCGCTGTGGCGCTGGTGTCGACGGTGATATTCACGGTGTCGCTGACCGCGTTGCCGTTTGCGTCGGTGCCGTCAACGACCAGCGCGTGTTCGCCGTCGGCCAGCGGGGTGTCAGGCGTGAAGGTCCAGTTGCCGTCCGCGTCGACGGTGGCGGTGCCGAGGTCGGTTTCGCCGTCGGAGACGGTTACGGTGGAGCCCGGCTTCATGCCGCCGCCGCCGATAGTCGGGGTGCTGTCGCTGGTGCTGCTGCCGTCGGCGACCGGGTTACCGGCGTCGTCGGTCAGGCCGGGCACGGTTTCGCTGGTGTCGATGATGACGTCGACGGTGCTGCTGCTGGCGTTGCCGTTCGCGTCGGTGCCGTCAACGACCAGCGCGTGTTCGCCGTCGGCCAGCGGGGTGTCAGGCGTGAAGGTCCAGTTGCCGTCCGCGTCCACGGTGGCGGTGCCGAGATCGGTTTCGCCGTCGGAAACGGTTACGGTGGAGCCGGGCTGCATGCCGCCGCCGCCGATGGTGGGCGTGCTGTCGCTGGTAGCCGATCCGTCCGCCACCGGGTTACCGGCGTCGTCGACGAGAGATGGCGTTGTGGCAGGAATAACGCTGGCAGCACTATTGTCTCCACTGGTTGCTGCAGAGTTGTCTTCATTCGCGGCTACAGAGTTGTTATTTCCTGAACCCCCACTGCCACCAGAGTTTGATGCAGCAGCCACACCAATCAATGCAGCCAGACCACCTAAAACCCCTCCCGCTACATAGACATTGTCCGCGATAAGGGGATCCGACGAGGTCGAAACAAGTTCATATACGCTATTAGCCGCATCATAGTCATAAGCGTAGATTACACCGTCCGAACCAGAGGCTGTCATGACCGGCATTTCTTCTGCACTGACGTTTTGCAGGACAATGTCATACTGTTCACCCGTGACATCATCCACCAGCTTGAATTTCATCTGGCCATTCGCTTTTGACGCAATGATCTTCTGGGGAGGCTGCCCATCAACACTGTGAACTTCATAGGACGCAGCCTGTGGCATAGACTCCAATGCCAGCGACTTTCCAGGTTGTAAAGCATGTTGAGCAATAACATTGCCCTGAGTGTCTTTAATAATTAATTGTATTTTCATATTTCACCAATAGCGTTGAAATAAACCTGGCGATGAAAAAGTAGCCAGATGCTGCTGTGTTATGTTGATAAAAAAATTTAAAAATAGTGAATTAACCTCCAGATGGCAGTGAGTTATGGCCCGATAACGCGGTGTGATAAAAATGGGTAAGATATATTTTTTATCTTAACGCTTAATAATCAGTGTGATTTGACACTCTATTTAATAATGCTGACCGGTTTTTTCTGAGCCCTGCTATAGGGTTGGTTATCTATTTCCATGGCAAGGTTTTATCCTGTTCATGGCTAAACACTTGTCCGGGTGGATAGATAAGTGTTTATCACTTCCATCACTTCTATCTTATAGAGAGAGGGATGATTTAGTGAGTTGGTTAACTTTAATCTGCATTCTTACAAATAAAATCCTGAAAGGGAATTTACACACTCTTATCCACACGCTGTAGAGAAGAAACCTAAAATGAGCCTATCAGACAGAATAAAATTAGTTTTTATGGATTTTGTGCGATTTTAAACTCTGGAAAAACAACTGATCAGACATTACGTGCAGGGGTTTTTTGTCAATCTTGTGTAAATGTATTTAATAAGCTGCTATCAACGCAGAAATGATTTTCGTTTGTTTGTTTTTTTATTTATTACTAATAACATCAGTGGGTTATGTGTTTTTTTTGCGGCCTGATTGACTGTTTTTTTATAAGTTTAAGCGTAGAAAATACGATTAGAATTAATGTTATTTTAACAAAAAATAATCGTGCGTTATCACATGGCAATAAATAACATTGTTTCATTTTTAGCATTAAATGCACTTTTCAATATCAGCTGATTGATAATGTCGTTAGATTGCAAATTTATAACTATTGTTAAAATACAGATGTATATCTATCAAGGTTTATAGGGAGCGTTAAACCCGGGCAGGCTATATCTGACGTGAACTCAAGGTGAATTTTTAAACATAATGTTTTCCAACTACGTAGAGTAAAAAAATATTAACTTTTATTCCTGAACGGGAAGGATGCTTATCACAGGAGGGTAAAATCGTGCTTACCTCAGCGATAAGCATGTTATTGTTCAGGGAATGCACTGCCTGATCGTAGAAGGTAACGGATAGATAATCTGGCGAGATCTGCCGGGCGGTGGTAACACCCGGCAGATGATTGGGCTAATCAGTCAATTAATGCAGACAGCACTGCTTATACTTTTTGCCGCTGCCGCAAGGACAGGGATCGTTACGGCCGGGCAGTTTCTCAGCTGAAACAGGTTTCTGTGGCACGGGAATCGCTTCCGGCTGGGAGATCCAGTGGTCATGCAGCGCCAGCGCAGCAGGGCGGATCGCCTCAATGCTGGCTTCCATCTCCTCCGGCGTCATAGCGTCAATCTTTTCGAGGTTCTCTTCCACACCATGCAGGGCGATAGCGTCCAGCGCAGGCTGCAGATCCGCTGGCAGAGCAGACCAGTCGGTCAGCGCGACACCGCGCATATAGCCGAAGCACCACTCTTCCACCACGGTAAACTCCAGGCCTTCCATCTCGCGGATGCCAAACAGCGGTTCGAACTGCTCCGGGAATTCAGATAAGCGGTCAGCCACATCATTCATATGCTGGAAGCACAGCGACATAAAGCGCGTCATTTCACGCTCGTTGCTCCATTTTGGAATCTGCTTCTCGCCACCCCACAGCGCCACCAGCCATTGGCTGGGTTCGACGGTCACGGGACCGGAGAGAACGGCAGTCAGCAGACCATCCAGTTCGGAGACATCAATAATTGACGCTTCGCTGCCATATTTTTCCAGCATATCTTCCAGCCATTGCAGCTCTTTTTCGGACAGTGGGCCTTCTTTCATGCGGTTGCCTCCCGGGCATATCAAATTTTAGCGCGGCGTTAAGCCTCAAAACCGCAGCAGTGTACACCCTTGTGGGCTGCAGCACAGCTAACCCTGTTCGGGCATTTCCTGGCAGCAAAACCGCGTTTAGCCTCTCTGTCACCCGTTATGCAACTGCAGGCACGTCGTATTTAAGGTGCGTTTTGCCGCTGACGCCGCTCTGCTGCGCATTAAATAAATGACTGACAGAAGGAAAACAGCGTTTCCTGCAGCATAGCTTTGGCTGGCTGTTTCACACGGATCGCCGCTATCGGCCAGTGGATGAGCAGATTAACAATGGGATTTAATCTGCCTGCTGGCGAGTGGTGTCACCCTCTCGCAGATCTCCGCGCTGGAGGGCTATATCGGTGGCTACACCAGTTTTATCGGCTATGACAAATGAAACGGCAATGCGATTTTGGTGCTGCAGAGCGGCTTTAACCGGAGCAACAATTCAGGCATTGCGTTGTTGGTCGATCTGGCAACTCAGGATAAAGTGGTCTGGTCCGTTACCTGGCCTGTGTGCAGTAAAGTGAACAGCGCTGTTTTTCCAGCACATAGCATCAGCACAACGGAACTGAAGTACGATAAACTTTAGCCTGACTGTCAAAATTCAACGTGGAAATCATTATGCGCAGGACTCAACGTGTACTTTTATCAATGGGATTACTGGTTGGCTCGCTGAGCCTGATCCCCGCTGTACAGGCTGCTGGCGAAGCAACGGATACCGTTCCGCCACCGCCGCAGATCCAGCCCGCTAATCCTGATGCTCAGAACGCTACGCCGGATGCCGGTGCGGCGCAAAACCAGGCACCGACCAGTTCACAGTCTAATGATGGTATTACGCCGACCACACCAAACACGCCGTCAACGGTCAATGGTGCGCGCCCTGATTACGAGCTCAGCACCATCATCATCGACTATAAACAGTACAAAATCGGTGACATCGTGCCAGAGAAGTACACCGATAAAACCTTCACCATCACTGAGTGGCAAAAGCGCAATCTGCCTGCCCCGCAGGAAAATACCCACTGGGCGTATATCAACGCTAACTATATTCTGATTACCAATGACACCGGTAAAATCGTCATGGGTAAATCGGGAGATATCTTCTTCCGCGGCTAATGCCGTGGCTAAATAAAATCAGCCGGTCGTGATGACCGGCTTTTTTTAGCCGAAACGCTCTGCACTAAAGCTTGCCAGCATCGGATGCTTCTCACCGCTTACGATCTCCTCCGCCAGTAATTCCCCGACAATCAGCGCCAGCGTTGCGCCCGAATGCGTGAACGCCACATAACACCCCGGCACCTTTTGCAGTTGTCCCAGCACCGGATCGCCATCGCCCGGAATCGGCTTCAGGCCAATTTTCCAGCTCTGAACGCTGAGCGGCTCGTCACCTCGTAATAGCTTGCTCGCTTCTTCTGCCAGCTTTGCCACGACTTGCTCATCAATATGGTAATCACCTCCGGCCAGCGGCTGGATATCCTCTTCATACCAGTCATGATCCAGCGCATAACGGTTACCGGGGTTAGGCCGGATGGCGGCGCGGGGCGTGTTCAGCACCGCTTTCAACTTATGGCTGCCCGGTTCCGTGATGACCAGCATGGAGACCGGCGATCCGTTGGGGATCGTCACGCCGAGAGGTGCTACCACATCCGGTGTCCAGGGGCCACAGGCGACCACCACCGCATCTGCCCGCAACTCGCCCTGTTCACTGTGGATGCCACAGGCACGGCCCTGATCGGTGAGTACGCTGGCTTTACCCGCATGTTCTATCACTTCACCCCCGCGCGCCCGAAACTGATTTACCAGATACTCTGTGAGATGTGGCAGGCTGACCCAGCCTTCACCGGGATTAAATATCGCCTGCGACGGCAGCGCGCCGGAATCGATGGCCGCATCCGCCTGCGCCACATTATCTGCAGTCATGAGCTGTGAGTCGTAACCGTGGGCTTTCTCATAGGCATGCCGCGCCTGGGTTCCGGCTGCATCGTCTTTAAACCAGCAGACCCCGCCATCAAAACGTAGCCAGTCGAGGTCAGGATGTTGAGCAAACAGGGTGCGATAGCGATCAATGCCCGCCATGCGCAGTGCATGGTAGGGCAGGGAGCGCTCACCCGCTGAGTTGAGCCACGACAATGAACGTCCCGATGCGCCGGAACAGAGCGCAGCTTCGGTCACCAGCGTCACCGCCGCACCGCGTTTGGTCAGCTCCAGCGCCGTCGAAACACCGATGACGCCACCGCCCAGTACCACCACTTTCAATTCAGTTTTTAACGCCATTATCAGGTTCCTTGCTCAGTTACAGCACTTCAGAGAGAAAACGTTGCAGTCGTGGCGACTGCGGTGCATCAAAAACGGCACCCGGCGGTCCGGCTTCAACAATCTCGCCTTCGTCCATAAACACCACCTGATCTGCCACTTTGCGTGCAAAACCCATTTCATGGGTCACTACAACCATTGTCATGCCGCGACGGCAGAGATCCGCCATCAGCGTCAGGACACCTTTCACCAGTTCGGGATCGAGCGCGGAGGTTGCCTCGTCAAACAGCATGACTTCGGGATCCATCGCCAGCGCGCGGGCAATCGCGACGCGCTGCTGCTGACCGCCGGAGAGATCGCGTGGCCGATGATCGGCGCGCTGTCCCAGACCCACCTCTTCCAGCCGCTGACGCGCAATCGCCATCGCCTGCGCTTTAGGCAAGCCTTTAACCCGCCACGGGGCCAGCGCCACGTTCTCCAGCGCGCTGTGGTCGGGGAAGAGATTGAAATGCTGAAACACCATGCCAATCCGCAGCCGCAGCGCATCGGGCTTGTCGTGCAGCACCGATCGGTCAGCCAGCAGGACATCCCCGGACTGTGGCTCATGCAGCCGGTTGATGCCGCGCAAAAGCGTCGATTTACCCGAGCCGGATGGCCCGATAATGCAGGTCGTGCTGCCAGGCGCGACCCGCAGCGAGACGTTACGCAGCACCTCAATCGGGCCATAGGCCAGCGTCAGATCGCGCAGCTCCAGACTGGCACCGTGCCAGCTCGCGCCGTTCAGGTTATTCATGGGTGCCTCCGATTCGGGGTTGCGTGACCAGTGAAACGCCGGGCGCTCTGACTTCATCCACCTCTTTTAAGCCGCTTTTCGGTGCCGTCAGACGACGGCGACCGGTGCGATAGCGCACATCGACATAGTTGACCATGTGTGTCAGCGGCACCGTGATGATCAGATAGAACAGCCCGGCCAGCATCAGGGGTGAGAGGTTGCCGGTGAGCACCGCCGCATCCTGACCCACGCGAAACAGCTCCCGCTGCTGGGTCATCAGGCCCAGCAGGTAGACCAGCGATGAGTCTTTGATGATGGCGATGAACTGGTTAACGATGGCGGGCAGCACGCGGCGGATCCCCTGCGGGATCACCACCAGCCGCATTGCCCGACCATAACTCATCCCCAGCGCCCGGCAAGCCTCCATCTGGCCGCGTTCAACACTCTGAATACCGGCGCGGAAAATCTCGCCCATGTAGGCGCTGGCGATCAGGCTGAGGGCGAAGATCCCCAGCGGATAGGGTGTAGGACCGAACAGCTGATAGCTGAAGCGCGCCAGGCCCTGACCAATCAGCAGAATGGTCAGAATTGATGGCAGACCGCGGAACAGATCGGTATAGAGCCGGGCAGGCAGACGCAGCCAGCGTGAGGGTGAGATGCCCATCAACGCCAGCAGAAGTCCGAATAGCGTGCCGAGCAGCGTGGCCGCCAGCGAGATAATCACCGTATTGACCAGCCCGGTGGTCAGCATCTGCGGCAGTACTTCCATCATTGATGGAAAATCAAAGAACGTGCGGGAAAGGATCGTGAACAAGTCCATCGCCGTCTCCATGCAGGGCGGGGGTTCCCCCGGTTAACTCAGGACGCGAACGTCCGCGTTTTACTGCCCGCCAGGCAGATACTGTTTTGGCATCGGCGATCCGGGGAACCACTTCTCGTAAAGTCGTTTCCAGGTGCCATCCTGCATCGCAGCTTTGATGGCACCGTCCAGCGCGGCCTTAAAGGCGGGTTTGCCTTTGGCGATGGCAATGCCAGCTGGTGCATCAAACGACGGGATGTCGGCGGCAGAGACCAGCTTAAAGCGTTCGGCGTAGCTTTTTGCCGCCTCGTAGTCCAGGAAGATGGCGTCGAGCGTGCCGTTGTTGAGCGCGGAGACAGCGCTATTGTTATCCGGGAAGCGCACCAGATCGGTCTGGGGGAAGTGTTCGACGGCATAGCTCTCCTGCAGCGTGCCCTGAACGACGCCGAGCCGGTGTTTCGCCAGGCTGGCGACATCCTTTACGCCGCTGTCAGAACGGGTGAGAACGGTGAGAAATCCCGCCAGATAACCCGTCGAAAAATCGACCGTTTTTTCCCGCGCAGGCGTGATGCCGATAGCCGCCACCGCCGCATCATACTGACCGTTAGCCACGGCCGGCATGATCGCCGGGAAGTCCTGACCAATAAAATCGACCTTATCGATCCCGATACGGTGGGCGACATCCCGGAAGAACTCAACGTCAAAGCCGGTGAACTGACCGCTGGCATCCGTGAAGGTGTAAGGTTTGGAGTCGCCGACGCTGGCGACCCGTAGCTGACCCGGTTCGATCAGCCCATAAGGATTATTATCGCTGGCAGCCAGCGTACAGAACGAAAGTGAACAGAGTGCGAGCGTGGTGCCGAGCAGTTTGCCCAGAGTGGTTTGCGATTTCATAGCTCATCCGTTTTTGCAGGTTTAAACATCAGAGACAGTTGAGCCAGCAATTATAATTGAGACCGGTCTCAACGCAGGTGGCACCTTAAGACGTGGGCATTGTGAGACCGGTCTCAAGGGGTTACAATGAGTTTAAGCACAGCCTTTTTTCGGCGTCAATATTCCTGTCATCAACCTGTGATTCAAAATAATTATGACGAGTCAGAAACGACAATCGAAAGCGCCGACCGTGGCGGATGTGGCACGTGCAGCAAACGTCTCAAAAGCTCAGGCGGCGCGTGCGCTGGGCGGTTATGGGGCAGTCAGTGATGAGGTGCAGGAGCGGGTCACCAGCGCGGCCTCTGCGCTGGGCTACCGTCCGAATGCTCTGGCCCGCAGCATGAATACCGGGCGTTCCAATACCATCGGGGTGATTGTCGGTGATATCGAAAATCCGCACTTTGGCCTTGCGCTGCGCGGGATGGCCGATGTGGCACGCACGGCGGGTTACCATCTGCTGCTCAGTAACAGCGATGAGAAACTGCAGGCTGAACAGGATGCCGTGCGGGTGATGCTGGAAAAGCGTGTCGACGGCATTATCGTTGCGCCATGCTGTTCAGAGCACCAGCACAACAGCCATCTGACGCAGGTACTGGAAGAGGGCAGAGCGCTGAAATTATTTGATCGCGCAGTGACTGACCTTAATGTGGAAGCGATCTGCTGCGAATTCACTGACGTCGCTGAAGAGGCGACCGCCCGGTTGCTGGAGGCAGGTCATCGTCATATCGCCTATGTCACCAGCATGGCGCTGGCAACCGACTACAGCACGCCAGACGATTTTGGCCTGACGCCAGTCGCCCTGCGCGTTGGCGGCATGATGCAGGCCTTTGCTGCCGCGGGCGTGGAGTTTGATCCAACGCTGGTGAAAGTGAACGCGCTGGATGAAGCGGAGATTGCCCGTATTGTGGCTGAGCTGTGGCAGCGTCCGCAGCCGCCTACGGCGCTGGTAGCCTCTGACAGCGTAGTCGCGATGTGGCTGCTGCGGGAAGTCATGCAGCGCGGACTGCGCATCCCTGCCGATCTCTCCTTTGTGATGTATGACAATTTTCCGTGGAGTGAGATTGTCACACCGCCGCTGACGGTGGTGGCGCAACCGGTCTATGACATGGGCCGTGAAGCCGCGCGACGACTGATTGCGGAAATACGCGGCGAAGCCGTCGGGCCGATGCCGCGCTTTGATGCCCGTCTGATGATCCGCCAGTCGATAGCTGCGCCGGCCAGCCTTGTCCGCGCGACATAACAGGCTTAACCGGGCCAGTCAGGTAAGCTATACATAGTTTTACAGATGCGTTTGCAGGCAATGGATCTCTGAATTTTCCAGGTTTGGTGCTTTTTAACCCACCATGATAGTGGCAATCTGCAGATATCATCTGCAGCCGGGAGGCGATATGTCACCACACCTGAATCAATTCGAACAGCCGGTCGGCCACTCTTTACCAGACTGGCAATCCCGTCCTTTGCCCCAGCATCAGGTTTTCACTGGCGAGTCCTGTCGGCTGGAGCCGTTCTGTGCAGCACGGCATGGTGATGCACTGTCTGAGGCCTGGGGGCTGGCTGAGGATGGACGCGACTGGACTTACATGTTTATGGGGCCGTTTGATGACCGGCAGGCGTGGCAGGATTATTTCAGCCAGATGGAAGGCAGTCGTGACCCGCTGCACTTTGCGGTGATCGATATCGTCACGGAGCAGGCGGTGGGCAGTCTGTCGTTAATGCGCATTCAGCCTGAACATGGGGGGGTGGAAGTCGGACACGTTGCTTTTTCACCAAGGCTGAAGCAGACCCGCATGGCAACGGAAGCGCATTTTCTGCTGATGCGTTACGCGTTTGAGACGCTGGGTTATCGCCGCTATGAATGGAAATGCGACAGCTGTAATGCCCCGTCGCGTAAGGCTGCGGCACGGCTGGGCTTCCGGTATGAAGGTGAATTCCGTCAGGCAATCGTCTACAAAGGGCGTTCGCGTGACACCAGCTGGTTTTCGATTATCGACAGCGAATGGCCGCAGGTAAAAAAGGGCCTGCAGCGCTGGCTGGCAGAGGAAAACTTTACCGCTGAGGGTCAGCAGCGCGAGAAGCTTGAAGCACTGCGCGACAGACCCTGACCGGGCAGTGGGATCACAGTAGAATATCTTTCAGGACCGCCGCCAGCAGGGTGGTGGTCATGAGGATAGATAACCGTTTGATCCAGCGCATATCGGTGGTCAGGGTCACAACCTCATTTCTCAGGCTGTCGACAGCGCCCGTTAATCGGAAATTCATTTCACTGAGCATTACTTCCATCTTATCCACTTTGATTTCCAGGTGATTAAAACGGATGGCCAGCTTGTCGGTTTTTCTTTCAACATGACCAAGCCGCTCGTCGATCTGATTAACTTTTATGGTGAGATGCCCGAGCCGTTCGTCGATCTGATTAACTTTTATGGTGAGATGCCCGAGCCGTTCGTCGGTCTGATCTACTTTCGTCGTAAGCTTGCCGAGTTGATCGTCAATCTGGTCGACTTTCGTCGTAAGCTTGCCGAGTCGATCGTCCATCTGGTCGACTTTCGTCGTAAGCTTGCCGAGCCGATCGTCAATCTTGTCGACTTTGGTCGTAAGTTTGCCAAGTCGGTCGTCAATCAGATCCACTTTTATCGTAAGTTTACCGAGCCGCTCGTCGGTCTGTTCAGCTTTTGTCTGAAGCTGGCCGATCCGGACGTCAATATGATTGGCTTTGGTCTGAATCTGACCGAGTTGCCTCCCGACCTGTGCGCCTGGCTGCCTTTGCTGCATATCGGTAAACACCTCCACCATCGCCTCCGCTTGCTGATCGTCGATCCCTGCCTGTTGCAGCGCTTTAAAGGCTTTATGGGTACTCATTGTTGTGCTTGTCATCACGACACCTCCCTGTGTACTCCAGCGATAACCGCATCATGACAGGCAAAAAGCGCATTACCACTTAGTCGGTTATATTTTGCGCGCTATGGCGAAAAATATCAATTAGTACAACAGGTAACGTACAGCGAAGTGCGGGCTGGCCCGCAACAGAAAGCCGATGACAGGATGAGGTGCCTCTGCGGATTATCGCAGAGGCGGAATGAGAAAAAGCGGGCGTTATGGCTGTGGTACGATTTTAATTTCAACCATACCGATGCCGAGTTTGCGCGGATCCTGACCGGTAATATTGCCGGTGTTACTCAGCTGCGGTTCAGGTGGCGCAATGACCAGCTGATGGCTGGCGTTTGGGTTGTCGAAATGCAGGATATGCGTCGATATTTCTTCACCCAGCGACAGCAGTTGCTGCTGATCGCCGACCCGAACCGGGATCGCGCGGTGTGCGTTGGGGCCATAAGCGCGTGCGGTAATAACCAGATCAAACTTAGCCGGGAGCGCATCAACATAATCGATACGCACTTCTGGCGCGAGATTGGCGTTTGACCAGCGCCCCCAGCTCTCTGGCCGTGAGATGCCGCTAAAGCTTTTAACCGTTTCTGGCGCGCCAGGCACGTCGAGCCGGAAGCTGTCAGCACTATAGCGAATGTTGTTATCTTCAATGCGGATCTGCGCCAGGTTCTGCTCGTAACGTGCATTACTGATTGTGCCGTCCGGGAACTGCACTTTGCCTTTCCACTGCGGTTTGTCGACATGCGTCACTGTTGGCGTGCCGCCGAGCTGCCCCGTCGCCACACAGAGATCGCCTGAGAGGGCCAGCGAAGGCTGCCAGAGTCGTGCCATTTTGAAACAGCGATCCACCCAGAGAAATTTATCGGCTGAGGCGAAATCTGCCAGCTGATAGCGCAGTGGGGCCGAATATTCCCCTTCCGGCATCGGCTCAACATGCTTATCGCTGATGCGGAACAGAATCGGCAGTTTAAAGGTGGTGCCTGAGAAGCTGAAGGTATTCTTCGCCTGATCCACCGTGAAGGTGTCTATCTTCTTCGGAAAATTCCAGAGCTGAATAATGTCGGGTTTCCAGCTCGCCACCTTACTCTTCATATCGTCGAACTGGGTGGAGAGTGAAAGAGAAGAAAGGCTGCTGCGGCCCAGGCCAATCGCGTTATCGCCGCCGAGAATATCCAGCAGCGTCGCGCCATTATCCAGCGTGCTGCGCTTCGCCTCCATCAGTTCCGCCTGCGGTTTATCGCCCCGGATCACCATGAACAGATTACGACGCGGTTGTTTGATCAGCCACGGATGCGCCGTATTATTCATTGCCAGATGATCAGAGCTCACCACAATCACGGTATTTTTAAACCACGGCGACGCTTTGATGCGCGCAATCAGGCGGGCTACATGTTCCTGCGAGCAGGCGACCGCACTGAAAGACTGATTCGGTTTGCCGTCAATGCTGTAGCTCCTGCGATCGCAACTGCGTGAGATAAACCCGTCCGGGTGATGCGTATCGACGGTCAGTGTAAACAGCGCAAAAGGCTTACCGGCCTGGGAGAGTTCCTGATACTTATCAAAGACTTCATCCAGCACCGTATCGTCGTAATAACCCCAGTTATTGCGGTAGGCAGGATCGGCAACGTGGCTTTTCAGCTCCTGCGAACCATAAAGATTTTCGGGGTCGAAACCGTGCGATTTCAGAAAGACATCTTTACCGGCAAAACGCAGATCGGCACCCTGAATAAACCAGTTCTGGTAGCCGGAGTTTTTCAGGATGTCGCCCAGACAGACGTTTTGCGGATAGAAGCTGGAGAGCGACGCCGACGCATTACCGTCAAACGGCGCAAACAGCGGAATGCCACACTGTGAGGCGACCATGCCTGCAATGGTGTAATCGGTACCGGGTAACTGTTCGGTTTCGCTGAAGTCGATACTCTGCTCTTTCTGCCGGCTCAGCTCAGGTGCCAGGCCAGGAAAGGCGATGGGGTCGAAATAGGTGCGCTCTAAGCTTTCACCATAGATGTAAACCACGTTGAGACGCGGCTGTTCAATACGATTACGCGGCACTTTATAGAAGTTGTCGAAGTCAGAGTCCGCCATCTGGGTATGCGACACGATGAGCGTTGCGACCTGACGAAAGGCCGGGGTAGTCTGCACCGAGCCGAGCGCGCAGGCGGCCGCCAGCAGCGACCAGCCCATGTGATGCGGACGCTTACGCCGACGCAGAATCCACGACAGCAGGCAGAACAGCAGGAACAGCACGATTATCAGCCCAATCGCGGGCACCACATATTTACTGACACCCGCGCCGGTCAGGCTATTGGTCAGGGTATAGAGCACCGCATCGTTGATGCCGTCCCCGGTAAAATAGTTGCTGGCATACAGGGTGGCGTTCAGCACAACGAAAATCACCAGCAGGATAAGAACAAGAATAAACCAGAATTTGTTACGCCCGGCTTTACAGGAATAGATTGCAATAGCGGCCAGAAACAGCACGACGGAGACCCATTCGGACAACGGTAAATCCTCTCTCTACAGGGTTGCACGAGGCTTCACGCAACCGGCCATCTTCGGGGGATGGCTTTTCGACAATCTATATTGGCTGTCATCCGGCTGCAACATATCCGGCCCGATTTGTGCGGTGGAGAACAGATTGGTTCAGAAGGGGGGCAGACGTGACGGTGGCTGGCGCACCGTCAGCAGAGCAGGCGTCAGGGCGTTTTCAGAGTTTGCCGGTGAGGTATTGCGCTTCGCCGTCGGCAAAACTCCAGTCACCTTTGTCGTTGGTGATAAAGCTGATCATTAAATCATTGCCCTGCACGCCACAGTGCTCACGCAGCTCACGCGCCAGCTCCGCCATAAAATGCTGCTTCTGTTCACGGCTGCGCGGGCTGGTATAAACCCGCACCATCACCAGATTATCGCTTCGGCTGAATCCCAGGCCGGTATCCTGAAACACCATCTGATAACGCTTGTTTTCCTGAACAATCTGATAACGATCGCGCTCAGGCACGTTAAAGGCTGTCAGCACGGCACGGTGCGCCGCATCCAGTAGTGTACGCAGTTCTGATTCTGAACGACCCTGAATAACATCGAACTGTAGCAGTGGCATAGTGAATTCCTCATCGTGGTTAATGAGCCTATGATGACCTCTTTATCCGGCGGGAAAAAGCGCGTAGCCTGAAATGATTATTCACTATAATGAACAATTGCTATGAAAGAGATGAAAACGGATACGCTGTGGGATCATCTTCACTGGCTGACCGTACTGGCTGAGCAGGGCAGCTTTACCCGCGCGGCAGAGCGGCTGGACGTCAGCAAAGCTGCGATGAGTCAGAAAATCAAAGAGCTGGAACAGATAGCCGGTGTACTGCTGGTACAGCGCACCACGCGCAGCGTGCGACTGACATCGGCGGGTGAGAAGCTGGTGGAGGAGTTGCGCGAGCCTTTTGCCCGCATCGAACAGAGTTTTTTCAGCGTGCGTGATACCGCCGGGCCAGTGCGTGGTCTGGTGCGTATTACCGCGCCGGTGGCGTTTGCCCGGCAGCAGCTGGTGCCGATTATTGGTGAGTTTCTGCGTGACTATCCGCAGGTACGTCTGCAGCTGGATGTGACGGACCGCATTGTGTCGCTGAGCAGCGAGGGGTTTGATCTGGCCATCCGGCACAGTGACACGCTGCCGGAAACCCATGTGGCGCTGCCGCTGTGTGATACGCAGACAGTGCTGGTGGCCTCACCCGCCTATCTTAATGAACAGGGTATACCGAACACGCCGCAGGATCTGGGGCAGCATAACTGTCTTTACTATCCGCGTGGTGTTGAATCACCGCGCTGGCGGTTTGTTACCGTAGCGGATGGCGAAGAGGTGCAGGTGAGGATTCAGGGCAGCTTTGCCACCAATAACAGTGAGTCGATACGCGATGCCGCCCTGCAGGGACTGGGAATCGCGATGCTTCCCGACTTCAGCGCCCGTGAAGCGCTGGCAGCGGGCTCGTTGCAGCAGGTGTTACCTGAGTGGCTGCCGGTTGAGGCCTTTGCCGCCCGCCTGTGGATCGTCCGACCCTGGGCGGCGCAGGTACCCCGCGCGGTCACCCTCTTAACGCACTGGCTACGCGCCCGCTTTGACCGCTGATGGCAATGCCAGCGCAGGTGATGGGGTGTGCATCATCTCGCCAATCAGGCTGCTGCGGTTATACAGACCCAGCCGCAGATTGAAGTCGAGATGCAGTCGCTCGTTGCCGGTTAATTTGATAATCGGTGGTGGCGTCTCTGGCCGCTGCTGAAACATCACCGACTGCGCAAAGGCGGTACTGCTGTCGGCATGCAGGCGCTGATAGTACCAGGCGCTGGCTTCCCCTTTACGCAGATAAAGATTGGCTCGCCGGTATTCGCGCATCGCGACCTGCTGCGCCAGCGACAGAAGCTGACGTAACGGATTATCTACATTTTGTACAATCAGCGGAAAATCATCACGCTTCTTCAGCTCATGGAAATAGTTGCGGATACCGACGTTTTTAACCGGTGCCAGCTGTTTCAGCCATTCGCGAATAAAGGCATTTTGCGGCGGTGCGGCAATGAACCAGCTCTCGATGACCGGCGCAAGCAGGTTCAGCGTTGATTGCTCGCGATAGTAGCCGATGAGATCCATTGGCCGTGCCTTATGAACGCGATGCACCCAGGCGAGATTCTCAAACAACAGGGTGCTGCAGTCGATGCCGATACCGCCATAGCGGTGAATCAGCTCAAGCCGGATGATTTCACTTTTATGTGCCAGCGTCAGATCGGAAGAGATAAAGCTGAGTTCGGGCAGCCACTGCGACAGGGTGCGCTGCGTAACCAGATAAACCTGGTGATCGGGGTTGTCCCGCCGGATTTTACTGATATTCAGCGCCATTGATGCCGGTAGCTGATCGTTATGCCAGACCATCCAGACAATCTTTGGAATCTCGGGCAGATCTTTCTGCTGAGCGATCAATACGACATTATCTTCCTGTCCCGGATCATATTCCGGTGCCTGGCAGAGGCCCTGCTGTTTCTTATTCCATAACATCTGGCTACTGAACGATATTCTTTTCCAGTTACGCCAGATTTTATGCGCTGGACGTTGGCGATGTGAAGTCATGGTACACCTGTTATTTTTATTTTGCCGCTATAGTGCAGGCTCTGCCCGTTGCGCCTGAGGCGCGAACGGGCGGCATTGCATAATGGCTCATCCCGATGAGTGCGGGAATTAATGAATAGTTTTCCCTGGTGGCGACGCAGTGCGGGAGCGCGCGATAGTTTCCTCACGGCTTTTTAATTGCACTGCACCTTTTTAATAAAACATTATTTACACATTAGCTATGTCTTTTTTTGACTTTAGGATAATCCGGAAATAATCCGGTCACCTTATTGGAATAATAATATCGCCAGGGTTAATCAGTTATTTAACTGTGGCGGAAGGCATAACTAAGGAATATCTGAATAGTATGCTAAGCCTTTGGGTTCTCTCAGGGCCTGGACCGCAGAATCAGTGAATATTGCGCTTAACGTGTAGCGTAAGTCCGGCTCAACAATTTGCGAAATCGTACAGCCCGAAGAGGATTGTCTACGCTTAAGAAGAACTTACTGAGAAAGGAGCGCGCATGCAGAGAGAATCTTATGGTTTACTGGCGGTTGATAAGCAGGGCAATCGCGTCCTGTTTCTTAACCCGGAAACCTTCGCGGTCGAGCGCGAGCTGAACGCTTTTCCACCGCGACCGCATGAACTCCTGATGCTGGCACCCTGGGGTAAAGCGTATGTGCCCATCTATGGTGACGGCGTTCATGGCAATAACCCGCATCCGGGTCACAAAGTGGCGATCATTGATTTGCAGCGTCGCGAGATCAGCGGCTTTATCGATCTGTCGCCGTTACGTGCCCCACACAGTGGGCAGCTGGGCCGCGATGGTAAAGTCTATCTCTGCTGTGAGCAGAGTGCCGCTGTAGCCGTGATCGATCCGCAGACCGACAACGTGGAAAAGATCATCCCGATTCCTTCTCACAACGCGCATCGCCTGACGCTGTCACCCAGCGGCCGCAAACTGTTCACCGATAACGAAGAGGATGCAACCATCACCGTCGTGGATCTCTGTGAAGCAGAGGGACGGGTGATCGATACGATTCTGCTGCCGGGACCGATTGCGGGCATCGCCGCTTCACCAAAACACCCTTATCTGGTCGCCAGCGCCGCGGATGCGCCGTTGCTCTATGTGATCGATCGGCAGAGCCACCGTATTCGCCAGCGCATTACGCTGCCGGGTCATCAGCAGCCCTGCCAGGTGGTTCGCTTCAGCGCCGATGGCGAACAGCTGGTGGCGATTGGCGATCAGGAACCGCTGGTAACGCTGTTTGACGACCTGCTGAATCCGCTGGGTGATATCAGCGTGGGCAACATGCCGATGGATGGCTGCTTCACGCCAGACAGGCAACAGCTGCTGATTGCTAATCAGGATGATGGCACGCTGAGCGTGATCGATCTGGTGCAGCGTAATGTGATTGCCACACCGCGTGTCGGAACGGGCTGTGAGGTGCTGGGCTATTTTCCGATGGGTCAGATAAACGGACGATGATAGATCGCGGAACTCCAGTGGCGGCTGCTGGCATGTTTCTCTGCCTGCCAGC
Organism: Candidatus Pantoea gossypiicola; assembly: GCF_008632075.1. GTDB lineage: Bacteria > Pseudomonadota > Gammaproteobacteria > Enterobacterales > Enterobacteriaceae > Pantoea > Pantoea gossypiicola. Next base: position 102,434 of record NZ_VWVM01000014.1, on the reverse strand, counting down.
CGCGTTTACGCAATTCGCGCGCAATCATCTTGTTCATGATGCCGTGACCCAGCAGCAGCACCGTGCCATCCTGTGAGTGCCCGATCAGCTTCTCTGCTGCCGCCGATGCGCGGCTGCGTGCATGTTGCAGCGACTCCGCTTCACCCGCATAACCGCAGAACCACAGCAGCCGCAGTAAGGCCAGCCAGCAGAGCGTCGGCAGCTGAAAGGCACCCGTTCGCAGCAGCGGTACGGCAACTTCGCTGTAGAGCGCATCAATCTCATGAGGCTGCAGGCCAAGCTGGTTCAGAGACGATTGTGCGCGGGGAAGGGGACTGCAGACAATAATCGTGGCCTCATGGGCAATCTCAATACTGCGCGGTGGCGGCCCGTCACTGACTCCGGACTGATCGTAAGCTTCGCACCAGTCTGCAAGTGCCTGCACGCTCTGACGACCCGCTGCCTGGTGGTCAGGTTTACCGTGGCGCATCAGAATAATGGTCATAACACCTCTGTCAGGCTTTTTTTCAGGGTAACGCATTGTCTGCGCTTACAGCGACTTTTCAGAATAAAGAGGAAGTGTCATCTGCACGTAATCAGGGTGTGCGACAACAGAACCCGATGAAAGGATTTTAGCCTGGCTTATAACGCTTAATGATTAGAGAAAATGCTAACTTATCGTCCGGAGCGATTTTTTATTGTGCGATGAGGTGGCGTTAACTGGCTGAATTTGCGCTGAAAATGTGCGATGACGCAATGTGATAGTGAAGTTTTACTAACAATTTGCGGCGGGATCTCTTGATTTATCTACGCGCGTAGATACACTAGGCCCCCAGTGATTGCTCACGGTGCCCGATGCACAGTAGGCTCCATTGATTGTTAAGTTACATTCGCTCAGTTTAAGCGACCGGTGAAAAATAGATCGGCGAAATGGGGCGGAGAGCAAGATTCCAACACCAGGGAATCCTTTAACCTTTCATCATGGTTAGTCAACTGAACGTCGCCACCGGGGGAATTCCGCTTTCATCAGGGAATCGACCCATGGACGGGCGTTTATCAATCTGCATACTCATTCAGGGATAGGGTTATGACGGCACACAATACCGTTAAGCAGCAGGCATCACTGTCTTCCACCTCAGCCGCCGACGAGCGGTTTAACACGTCTTCAGGCCGCAAAGATTTCTGGCGCGCCACGTTCTCATGCTGGCTCGGAACGGCAATGGAGTACGCGGATTTCGCGCTCTACGGTCTGGCCGCCGGGATCATCTTCGGCGACGTCTTCTTTCCGGAATCGACTCCCGCGATGGCACTGCTCTCCAGCTTTGCGACCTGGTCAGTCGGGTTTATTGCCCGGCCCATCGGCGCGCTTTTTTTCGGCTGGCTCGGCGACCGCAAAGGCCGCAAGGTGGTGATGATCTCCACCATCATTCTGATGGGGGCGTCCACCACCTTTATCGGCTTAATACCGAGCTATGCCGCGATTGGTGTCTGGGCACCGGCCTGTCTGGTGCTTCTGCGCTTTACCCAGGGTTTCGGCGCGGGCGCAGAGTTATCGGGCGGCACGGTGATGCTGGGTGAGTATGCGCCGACAGAGCGTCGCGGACTGGTCTCTTCGGTGATCGCACTGGGCTCCAACAGCGGCACATTACTGGCCTCGCTGGTCTGGCTGCTGGTGGTACAGATGGACCAGCAGAGCCTGCTGGAGTGGGGCTGGCGTATTCCCTTCCTCAGCAGTGCCTTGATTGCCCTGGTTGCGCTGTGGATTCGACGCCACCTGCGTGAAACGCCGGTGTTTGAGCGCAGAAAAGCGGAGATGGAAGCTGAACGTGCAGGCGTGCTGGCGGTGCCGGTAGTGGATCAGCGGCCTTTCTTCCAGCGCACACGAGCCTTCTGGACCATGGTTGGCCTGCGTATCGGGGAAAATGGCCCCTCCTATCTGGCGCAGGGTTTTATCGTCGGCTACGTCGCGAAGGTGCTGATGGTGGATAAGTCCGTCCCGACAACGGCCGTGTTCCTTGCCTCACTGCTGGGCTTCCTGATTATTCCTTTTGCGGGCTGGCTCTCCGACCGTTTTGGTCGCCGGGTGGTGTATCGCGTCTTCTGTCTGTTACTGATGATTTACGCCTGGCCTGCCTTTACGCTGCTGGATACGCGTGAACCGATGCTGGTTATCCCGGTTATCGTGGTCGGTATGGCACTGGCGTCACTGGGTATCTTTGGTGTGCAGGCTGCATGGGGCGTGGAAATGTTCGGCGTTCATCATCGCTACACTAAAATGGCGGTGGCCAAAGAGCTTGGCTCGATTTTATCCGGCGGTACAGCACCGCTTATTGCCGCTGCTATGCTCTCTTATACCGGTCACTGGTGGCCGATTGCGGTCTACTTCTCGGCAATGGCCGCCATTGGATTCTTTACCACTTTTGTCGCTCCTGAGACGCGAGGGCGGAATCTCAATCTGCCTGAAGATGCCATCTAGATTTGCCTGAGGGTGCCGTCTGCCAGAATAGAGCGACAAACAGCAGGCCGTGTAAAGCGGCCTGTTTTTTTTATGGGGGAACGTGATGTGCCTAAGTCGTTAACGGGAAAAGTGACCCGCAGTGAAGTTGCGAAAGCGGCAGGCACCTCAGTGGCAGTCGTCAGTTATGTTATTAACAACGGGCCTCGTCCGGTCGCTGAGGCGACCCGTCAGCGGGTACTGGAGGCGATTAAAGCGACCGGTTACCGACCAAATGCGGCAGCACGCGCGCTGGCATCCGGTAACACCAAAACGTTTGGACTGGTGGTGCCCAACATCAGTAATCCCTTCGTGGCGTCAATGGCGCACGTGTTGTTGCAGGAGTCGATGAACCACGGTCACGTCATGCTGCTGGGTGATGCAGGTGACGATCGCAAACGTGAACTGGAGTTAATTCAGGGGCTGCTCAACCGGCAGGTCGATGGACTGTTTTACAACAGCGTCGATCGCCATCCTTACATCGACCTGATTAAAGCCAGTGGAACGCCACTGGTGATGCTGGAGCGGGTTGAGCCTCAGCCGGGCGTGAACATGCTGCGGGTCAATGAGCGTCAGGCCGCGTGGCAGGTGACGGCACATCTGTTGAGTCACGGTTATCAGCAGGCAGGGATCATCAGCGGCCCGGTCGATATGCTTAACGCACAGGATCGTATTCAGGGCTGGCGCGATGCCATGCACGATCGTGGCCTGCCGATTGATGAGTCGCTGATGTTTCCCGCCAGCTACACCCCACAGGGCGGCTACGAGGCGGCACAAACCATGATCGCCCGCGGCTGTGTGCCTCGTGCGTTGTTTACCAGCAATGAAGGTCAGGCGATTGGCGCGCTTCGCGCCTTTTCCGAACATCACATTCGCGTGCCGCAGGATGTGGCACTGGTCTGCTTTAACGGGACCAATCACTCGTCGTTTCATGTTCCGACATTAACGACCGTGCGCCAGCCACTGCGTGAGATGGCACGCTCTGCGATTCAGATGCTGAAAGAGGGGCAGAGCGAAGCGCAATTAAAGGAGTTTCCACATTATCTTGAAATTGGTGAATCCTGCGGCTGTCAGCCGCAAAGTCAGAGTTAATTTATAAAAATATGAAAAGAATCATTATTGATTGCGATCCCGGCAATGGTATCGCGGGTGCCAACACCGATGATGGGCTGGCGATTGCGCTGGCCTTAGCGTCACCAGCCCTGTCGCTGGAATTAATCACCACCGTAGCGGGTAACACGCCATGTGACGTGGGTGCACGCGTTGCCAAAGATCTGATCGTCCGGCTGGGATTATCTATCCCGGTCGTACAGGGCGCGATGCAGGCGTTACAGGAAGATCCTGCGCCATGGCGCGAAACGCTGGATCATCGGGTCAATCAGCTTGCGCTGGGAAAACTCTGGCAGGATGTGCGTCAGCCAGCCAATATTGCGGCGGATGCGTTTGATGCGGCTGACGCTATCGGCAAACTGATTTGCGACAATCCGGGCGAGATTACGCTGGTGGCAATTGGCCCGCTGACGAATGTGGCGCTGGCGATGCAGCGCTATCCCGCCCTGGCTGAATCGGTGGCGGAAATTGTGATCATGGGCGGCGTCTTCTCGCTGGATGACTACATCAAAGATACCAATTTTGGTCTGGATCCCGAGGCGGCGCATCAGGTGCTGCACAGTGGTGCTGCGGTAACACTGGTGCCGATGGATGTCACCACGCAGACGCTGCTGACCCAGCAGGATTTGACCCGCCTCACCGCCGTCGATCATCCGCTAGCCGACTTTGTGCGCGACACACTGCGACCGTGGATCGACTATTCAATGGAAACCCGTCAGCTGGCGGGGTGCTGGATCCACGATGCGCTGGTGGTCGCCTGGTTGCTGAATCAGCGAGTTGCCTCGGGCATCGATTACCGGGTTGATATCGAACTGCGTCCCGGTGCGACGCGTGGCAAAAGCTGGCGTTATCGTCAGCCGCTTCGGCTCACCGTCGGTGTGCCTGATCACTGCGGCGCATCGGTGCATGTGCTGCATAGCGTCGATAACACGCTGTTGTTGTCGATCATCGAACAGGCATTTAAGCGCCTGACATCCTGAAGTCATGGGTGATGAACTGCGCCCGCTTATTGCGCATGATCGGCTGTCATGATGGGGCGGGGATTATCACCGGCTGACAAAATCTGTCAGGTTACCAGCAGCATTCGGGCGCAGTCAGAGGATGCGTATTTTATGAGAAAATACAAAGCGTTAAATGGATTCGCACACGTCGATCCAGCGGGCGTTAGTCAGTTCAGCCATCTGCTGTGGCGAGATGCGGACGGCGCTGTGGATAGCGCCAGCGGCGGGCAGGACTTCATCGAAGCTACGCAGTGAAACATCACAGTAGACGGTCAGCGGATTCTCCAGACCGAACGGACAGACGCCGCCCACCGGGTGGCCGGTCCAGTTAATCACCTCGTCGACGCTCAGCATCCGCGCTTTCGCGCCCAGCGCTGCTTTCAGCTTACGATTATCCAGCCGGGCATCGCCACGTGTCACAATCAGCACCACGTCGTTTTTGACTTTCAGTGACAGGGTCTTGGCTATCTCTCCTGGCGTCACGCCATGGGCGCGTGCAGCCATCCCGACCGTTGCAGTGCTTTCTGCCAGTTCAATAATTTCAATTTCAGGGGCGTGTTCGGCAAAGAACTGGCGCACGGACTCCAGACTCATCTTTCTCTCCAGGCTGATCGAAGGCGTAAAAATTGCCACAAGCCTCAGTGCCTGTAAACGAGATAAACGGAGAATTCGTTGCAATTAAGTCTGTTTAGCTGCCGTTCAGGGTGCAGTTGCCGCATTGTTCGACATCAGGGATGCGATAACGCTGGCAACAGCTGCGACGGACCAGTTCGCCGTTACGCGGGATCATGGTGCGGTAAAGGGGGTTTTCGCTGCCATCCAGCAGCCGCTGGTTGAAGAACAACGCCTGCTCCAGTTGCAGGATTAGCGACTCATCGATCTGGCTTTTCAGCTCACCCAGGAACCACTGGAATGAGTAGCCCATGTTGTTCCAGATGAGTCGGGCGTTGATATCACCATGCTGTGTAATCCCATTGACCACCGGGATCAGATGCTGCTGAATCAGCCGATCAATGCGCTGCAGGGAATTAAGATAGCGCGCTTCTTCATCTTCCTGCACATCGATCCAGAATGTGGCCGGATGGCCATTCTCATGAAACCCGACGCGAATATGCTCAGGCGAGCAGTCCAGCGCACGTGACTCCTGCAACAACGCCATGATGAGCGGTGGCAGCAGCAGGCCAAAATACCACTGTGCCCAGAGTGACAGCACCGGTTTCGCTTCACGAACGGCATCAGGATGATCGCGATAAAGATAATCACTATAGCGCTGGATGAGCGGGGCAAAGGTCTCTGATTCCGACCAGGCGGCAAGCAGCAGCGTGTCGCGCGGAGCTGACTGGCTGAATTTCGTCGATTCAAGCAAATAACTGCGCTGTTGCTGCAGCCGCTCATGCAGACTTTCCGCCAGCGGGCGGTCATTCTGCCGGAAGATCATCGACTGAGCGCGAAAACGCTGTTCCTGAGCTGAAGCAGTTGCCATGACGACTCGCAGAAAGTGTAGATAAGAAAGCAAATGATAATCGTTATTGATTAACTCTACAAGTCGTGTAAAAAATCGTCGCTGCTGGCGGGAAAACGGCGGGGATTGAGAGCGGTCATCAGGCCGGACAGAGCAGCACATCGCTCGCCACTGTTCCGGTCAGTAACGACCGCGTTATGTTTACTCAGGCATGTTCGCTGGAAGTCTGAGGCTGCTGTCGGGGCAAATCATCCCAGGCAAGAATGGTATTGCGACCCTGATTTTTAGCCACATATAACGCGCTGTCCGCATTGGCGACCGCCAGATCGAACTCATTATCATAAATGGGTGCGATACCCGCACTGATGGTAACGTGGGTTGAAACGGTCTCATTGAAAAGGTGAGGGATTTCTAAATCCAGCACATACTGGCGGATTCGCTCTGCCAGCTTCATGGCGATGGAACTGTTCACATTGGTCATCAGAACCAGAAACTCTTCGCCGCCGTAGCGGGTGACGACATCGCGCGAACGCACTGCATCACGAATCGCGACAGAGACCCGCGCCAGCGCCTGATCGCCCATCGCATGTCCATAGTTATCGTTGTAAGCCTTGAAGTGATCGATATCGAGCAGCAGCACGTAGTGGCTGCCGGCATGGTTTTCCAGAATATTATCGAGCCGGTTCTTCAGGCCGCGGCGGTTGTAGAGTCCGGTCAGCGGATCGAGCATGCTGAGATCGCTGAATGTCTCTTTCTCTTCATAGAGCTGATGCATCAGGCGCAGGGTAAAGTTGTCGGCACGGCGGCGCATCAGATGCTGCAGGGAGAAACCGATCAGGGGCAGGGTGATGGTCAGCAGGATCAGCGGCAGATGCTGTCCATCGTCGAGCAGTAATACGGTGAACACCGGCGGCGCGACGTGCAGACAAAATGCACCCAGATAATCGCTCAGGGCGATGGCACTGATAAATAACACACTGATCAAACTGATAATAAGAAAGCCACCATCAAAATAGAACACCTGATGAAAGCGATAATTAATGTGCCAGGCCCAGAGCATGCCCAGCAGAAGTGCCACAGGATTTAACAGGGGAAGTTTTAGTCTGGGCCATATTAAATAGGTAATTAACATGATGCCGCTAAAAGCCGCGACACAAATTACCGGCAGAGTCGCGTCATTGGTCTCATTGCTCATTACGGGCAGCAGATAAAATAGTGAAACGGCGATATTTAAAAAGAGAAAAAGCATCACTGAAAGCCGGTATTTACTCTGTTTCAGTTCTTCATATGATTGTAATTTCATTATAAATACTCGTGACGGCCCTGAAATACCAAAGCGCAAGCCGGCAAAGAAAGATTCTGCCAGAGAGTGAGCAAATTATTGCTGTTGCTGTTATTAAAAGTGTTATCGGCCGCAATCTAGCATTTTCCAACTAGTCTGTCATCTTCGTTGCCGGACGTGAGAAAAACAGGCTGCAAGGCTGTTAAAACTGTCATATGATAATGGGAATGCTTATCATTTGAGGTTTGCGTCATGGGGATAGCAATTATTGCGGCCTGCAGCCTGTGGGGAGTCAGCTGGGCACTGGGTAAAAAACTGGATAGCGCGTGGGGCGTATTGCTGCCCTGCATCGCACTGCCGCTGTTCGCCTTATGGGAACCGAGCTTCAGTCAGTGGCGGATGGTGATGACGGTTGCCCTGCTGCTGACGGTCGTAATGCTGTTCAGCCCGCGTCTGCGTCACTATCTGCTACTGCCATCCTGTCTGGCGTTAGCAGGCGGACTGGCGGCTATCTCTGTGAATTTTCATCTGATTTAATCAGGGCGGAGCGGCTGAAAATCGTGGTACAGCGTCAAGCGACTGGATGAGCGAAACCGGGCTGAAAAACTAAAGTGAGCAGGGGATAAAACGATACTGCAAGGGAAGCAGAAAGGCATTGCAGGAAAAAACAGAGGATGACAACGTTGGTGCGAAGAGAGGGACTTGAACCCTCACGTCCGTTAAGACACTAACACCTGAAGCTAGCGCGTCTACCAATTCCGCCACCTTCGCATCGAGTTGTCCGTTCATATCACCGCAATGGTGCGAAGAGAGGGACTTGAACCCTCACGTCCGTTAAGACACTAACACCTGAAGCTAGCGCGTCTACCAATTCCGCCACCTTCGCGCAGTGCTCGCGATATGAAACATGTGATTTTGGTGCGAAGAGAGGGACTTGAACCCTCACGTCCGTTAGGACACTAACACCTGAAGCTAGCGCGTCTACCAATTCCGCCACCTTCGCATACCCGTAACACCCTGAGAATGTTACAACCACGGAGGCGCATTCTAGAGATTTTACTCTTTGCGTCAACAACTATTTCGTCGGGCTGAAACGATCGCTGTAAAAAGCAACGTTTTCAGCCCGGCAACGCGGTTGACGGCGGGAAAAGCGCTTAGCGGGTTTTGGCTCCGCGACCGTAGACGGCACGATAAACTTTGAAACGGCCGGTCTGCGCGATAACTTCGTGGCTGCCAAAGGCTTCATCCAGCACCTGTGGGTAGGGCAGGAAGGTGTTTGCGACGATACGCAGTTCGCCACCGGTGTTCAGGTGTTTCACTGCGCCACGGATCAGCGCCTGGGCAGCATCGAGGCTGGTCTGGGTACCTTCATGGAACGGCGGGTTCGAGATAATCATGTCGAAACGACCCGTTACGTCAGAGAAGACGTTGCTGGCGAAGACTTCGCCTTCGATGCCATTGGCGGCCAGCGTCAATTTACTCGCTTCGATGGCAGCCGCGTGCACGTCACACAGCCACAAACGCACTTTAGGCGAACGGGCCGGCAGAGAGGCGGCAATCACGCCTGCGCCACAGCCCATATCCAGCACTTTACCTTTGGTATGCGCAGTAAAGGTCGAGAGCAGCAGGGCACTGCCGCTGTCCAGGCCGTCACGGCTGAAAACGCCAGGCAGGGTATGGATTGTCAGACCATCCAGCTGATACTGATGACCAAAGCTGCTGGCATCAAACTCAGGCTGTTTGTCCAGGCGACCATGGTAGAGACCACAGCGACGCGCGCTGTCGATTTTCTCCAGTTTCACCCACGACTCCACCATGCCTTCGGCACTGCGCACGCCGCTGCGGTTTTCACCGACCACGAACACGTCACAGCCGACCGGCAGCATAGAGAGCAGGTTCTGTAGCTGGAACTGCACTTCCGGCTTATTCTTGGTCCAGAAGTAGACCAGGGTATCGCAGCCCTGCACATCTTCTGCCTGCGCAACCATGCCGTAACGCGCCTGCTCGCCCATACGGCGGCTCAGGTTTTGCCAGTGATGATATTGCTGGGTGTGAACGCGCGACGAAGCGGTTTCCAGCTGAGCGGGCAGGTCATCCTGCAGATCGCCAGCAAATAAAACATGGCGGGCGGTAAATTCATCACTGTGGCGCAGAATGACTTCGCTGGCCGGGGTTAAAGCAGACATGTAGGGCTCCTGTAAGATCTGAGCGGGGATTATAGTGGTTTGTTGGCGCATGTTCGATGGGTTTGCTAGCATAGCGTCGCATTCAGGCAGCAGAACAGGTAACACCATGACGTCCAGGCGCGACTGGCTTTTACAGCAAATGGGAATTACACAGTACCAGCTGCGCCGCCCGCGCGTGCTTCAGGGCGAAATTGCCGTCACGCTGGCACCGGATACGCAGTTAATTATTGTCGCTGACGCACCGCCCGGTCTGCATGAACCGCTGATGCGCGACGTGCTGCATGCTCTCAAACTGCAACCCGCACAGGTAATGACCGTGACGCCGGATCAGCTGCAAATGCTGCCAGAGACGCTGAACTGCGCGGGCTGGTTACTCGGGGTGGAGAGCGAACAGACTTTTAATGGCGTGACTTTAACCAGCGCCTCTTTCAATGAACTGATCAGTAGCGGCGTCGCCAGACGCGCGCTCTGGCAACAGATGTGTAACCATGACAGCCATCTCTTTACTCACCCCTGACGATCTGGCGCAGGCCTACGCCATTGAGTGTCGTAGTCACGCGTTTCCCTGGAGTGAAAAGACGTTTGCCAGCAATCAGGGCGAGCGCTTTATCAATTTACGTCTCGATGTCGACGGCAAAATGGCCGCTTTTGCCATTACTCAGGTGGTGCTGGACGAAGCCTCGCTGTTTAACATCGCGGTCGATCCCGCCTTTCAGCGCCGGGGGTTGGGTCGCCAGTTGCTGCAGCATCTGATCGATGAACTGATCAAACGCGACGTGCTGACGCTGTGGCTGGAAGTGCGGGCCTCGAACCTGCCCGCCATTGCGCTCTATGAGCAGCTTGGATTCAATCAGGTCAGTCGTCGTCCCAACTATTATCCCACCGCCAGCGGCCGTGAAGATGCCCTTCTCATGGCCCTGACGCCGTAGTGGTGTTAAGGAGCTTTAATGATCGATAACTGGGATTGCATCCTGTTTGATGCGGACGATACCCTTTTTCATTTCGACGCCTATGCCGGTTTGCAGCGCCTGTTCGCCGGATATGACGTGCAGTTCACCGACCAGGATTACAGCGATTATCAGGCGATCAACAAACCGCTGTGGGTCGATTATCAGAACGGCACTATCTCAGCGTTACAGTTGCAGACTCAGCGTTTTAACCACTGGAGTGAAAAGCTCAGCGTGGCGCCAGAGATCCTTAACAGCGGCTTTCTCTCCGCAATGGGGGAGATCTGCACGCCGCTGCCAGGTGCGGTTAGCCTGATGAATCAACTGCATGGCAAGGTAAAGATGGGGATCATTACCAACGGCTTTACCGCGCTGCAGCAGACGCGTCTTGAGCGCACCGGTTTCCGTGATTACTTTTCGGCGCTGGTGATCTCTGAGCAGGTCGGCGTGCCAAAACCGGCGGCAGAGATCTTTGATTATGCGCTGGAACGGATGGGCAATCCGGATCGTCAGCGGGTGCTGATGGTGGGGGATACCCCAGAGTCAGACATTCTGGGCGGCATGAATGCTGGCCTGAAAACCTGCTGGCTCGATCATGGCACCCGGCCGTTGCCGGAACATATCAAACCGACCTGGCAGGTCAAATCGCTGAGTGAGCTGGAAGCGCTGCTGATCGGCTAAGGGAAGCTGTCTCGCAAATCCGCAACGTTCCCATAAAAAAGGCCCGCACAGCGGGCCTTTCTCGTTTTATCCTTTCAACAGAGCCGGACATTAATCTTTCTTCGGGTCATCTTCATCCCGATCCTCCTGTACCGGCGTGCTGGCGGTGAGCAGGAACGGTGACTGCTGCCAGCGGGTACGGCGGTGGCGCAGCAGAGTACGGGAGAGAATAATGCCGATGGCCAGCGCCAGCAGCATCATCAGACGCAGAATATTGGTGGTGTTATCGACCTGATGTGAGTCGGTGACCAGCACATGGGTATCCAGCGTTACGCGCAAAAAGCCCAGCGGGCCATCGGTTCCGGCCAGCGGCTGCACAATCTGGTGGTTGAAATAGCTGCCCGCGCGCTTGCCATCGAGCGCCAGCCGGTCGCGGACATTGATGTTTTCACCGCTGTGCGCCACCAGGCTGCCGTCTCCGTCATACACGGATGCATCCAGAATACGGCTGTTCGCCGTCATCTGATTAAGAATGGCTTCAATCTGATTCCGGTTATTTTCACTGTTGTCCATCAACGGCTTAAGGCTGAACGCCACCTGGCTGGTCAGCGTATGCGCCAGCTCCTCGACCTGCTCAGAACGCGCCGTCTGATGGCCGAGACTGAACCAGGAAGCACCCTGCATCAGCACGACCAGCAGCGCCATCGAGATAAGAACGATCACGGTACGGTGTAAGCGAAATTTCAGTGCGGTTTTAGCCATTAATCATCCGGGTCATATCACAACAGAAAGCCTGGAGATTATGTTGCCAGAAGCGGCGCAGACAAGGTAGCCTCTTGCGTGGTTTTGTTGTCCCTACAGGAGCTCTGATGCCAAATCGTTTAACCTGGTGCGATCTTCCCGCCGATGTCTCCCTCTGGCCGGGTTTGCCCCTTTCTCTTAGCGGTGATGAAGTGATGCCGCTGGATTATCGCGCTGGCCGTACCGGCTGGCTGCTGTATGGCCGCGGGCTGGATAAGCAACGGCTGACCGATTACCAGCACCAGCTGGGTGCGGCGATGGTGATCGTCAGCGCCTGGAACGTCGATGAGTATCAGGTGATTCGCCTGGCGGGATCGCTGACGCCATTTGCCAGCAAGCTGGCGCACGACGCCGGGCTGGACGTAGCGCCGCTGGGCAAAATCCCGCATCTCAAAACGCCAGGCCTGCTGGTCATGGATATGGACTCGACCGCGATTCAGATCGAATGCATCGACGAAATCGCTAAACTGGCGGGCTGCGGCGAGCAGGTAGCGGAAGTGACGGAGCGCGCAATGCGCGGCGAACTCGACTTCACCGCCAGCCTGCGTCAGCGCGTTGCCACGCTGCAGGGCGCAGACGCCAATATTCTCAAACAGGTGCGCGATGCGCTGCCGCTGATGCCCGGCTTAACGACGCTGACGCAGAAATTGCAGGCACTGGGCTGGCAGGTTGCCATCGCGTCCGGCGGCTTTACCTACTACGCCGAATACCTGCGCGACAGGCTGCATCTGTCGGCGGTGGTGGCCAATGAACTCGAAATTCGCGACGGCAAACTGACCGGCAACGTGCTGGGTCCGATTGTCGACGCACAATACAAAGCCGATACCCTGAAGAAGCTGGCGCAGCGTTTTGACATCGCGCCGGAACAGACGGTGGCAATCGGCGACGGGGCCAATGACCTGCTGATGATCAAAGCCTCAGCGCTGGGCATTGCGTTCCATGCTAAACCTAAAGTGAATGAGCAGACTGCGGTCACCATTCGTCATGCCGATTTAATGGGTGTGTTCTGCATCCTCAGCGGCAGCCTGATCCACGAAGAGCGTTAACAGAGGTATTGATTTGGCCAAAGCGGCAAAACGCGCATTTGTCTGTAATGAATGTGGCGCAGATTACCCACGCTGGCAGGGGCAATGCAGCGCCTGTCATGCCTGGAACACCATCACCGAGGTGCGCATCGCCGCCTCGCCCGCCGCTGCACGTAACGAGCGCCTGAGTGGTTATGCCGGCAGCGCTGGCACCAGCCGGGTGCAGAAGCTCTCTGAAATCAGCCTGGAGGCGTTACCGCGTTTCTCGACCAGCTTTAAAGAGTTTGACCGGGTACTGGGCGGCGGCGTCGTGCCGGGCAGTGCCATTCTGATTGGCGGCAGTCCGGGCGCGGGCAAATCCACGCTGCTGCTGCAGGTGATGTGCCGCTTGTCAGAAGGGATGAAAACCCTTTACGTCACCGGAGAAGAGTCACTGCAACAGGTAGCAATGCGCGCCCATCGTCTGGGATTACCCACCGAAAATGTGAATATGCTGTCGGAAACCAGCATTGAGCAGATCTGCCTGATCGCCGAACAGGAGCAGCCGCAACTGATGGTGATCGACTCGATCCAGGTCATGCACATGGCGGAGATCCAGTCATCACCGGGCAGCGTGGCTCAGGTGCGTGAAACCGCCGCTTACCTGACGCGTTTCGCCAAAACGCGCGGCGTGGCGATCATCATGGTCGGCCACGTCACCAAAGATGGCTCGCTGGCCGGACCGAAGGTGCTGGAGCACTGTATTGACTGCTCAGTGCTGCTGGATGGCGATGCCGATTCCCGCTTTCGCACGCTGCGCAGCCATAAAAACCGCTTCGGCGCAGTGAATGAGCTGGGTGTGTTTGCCATGACCGAGCAGGGCATGCGTGAAGTCAGCAACCCGTCCGCTATCTTCCTGTCGCGTGGCGAAGAGGTTACCTCGGGCAGTTCGATTATGGTGCTGTGGGAGGGAACGCGTCCGCTGCTGGTAGAGATTCAGGCGCTGGTCGATCACTCAATGATGGGCAATCCTCGTCGCGTGGCAGTGGGTCTGGAACAGAACCGTCTGGCGATTCTGCTCGCCGTTTTACACCGCCACGGCGGATTGCAGATGGCGGACCAGGATGTGTTCGTCAACGTGGTTGGTGGCGTTAAAGTCACCGAAACCAGTGCGGACCTGGCGCTGATGCTGTCGATGGTGTCGAGCTTGCGCGATCGTCCGCTGCCGCAGGATCTGGTGATCTTCGGCGAAGTGGGGCTGGCCGGTGAGATCCGTCCGGTGCCCAGCGGTCAGGAGCGCATCTCTGAAGCGGCGAAGCATGGTTTCAAACGCGCCATTGTACCGGCGGGGAATGCACCGAAAAAACCGATTGCCGGGATGCAGGTTTTCAGCGCGAAGAAGCTGGCCGATGCGCTGGCGATTCTGGACGATCTGTAACGCGCCTGCGGCCAGCCTGCGTCGCGGGCTGGCCGCTCCCACCTTAACCGCATTGATGCAGGAGGCATGACATGTCGTCGTTTGATTATCTGAAAACGGCCATTCGCCAGCAGGGTCATACGCTGCAACAGGTTGCTGATGCCAGCGGCATGACCAAAGGCTATCTGAGCCAGTTGCTCAATGCCAAAATTAAAAGCCCCAGCGCGCAAAAGCTGGAGGCGCTGCACCGTTTTCTCGGACTGGAGTTTCCGCGCCGCGATAAAACGGTGGGCGTGGTATTTGGTAAATTTTATCCGTTGCATACCGGCCATATCTATCTGATTCAGCGCGCCTGTAGCCAGGTGGATGAGCTGCATATCATTATGGGTTATGACGAGCCGCGCGACCGTGAGCTGTTTGAGAACAGCGCAATGTCACAGCAGCCGACGGTCAGCGATCGCCTGCGCTGGCTGCTGCAGACCTTTAAGTATCAGAAAAATATTCGCATTCACGCCTTTGATGAAGAGGGGATCGAACCCTATCCGCACGGCTGGGATGTGTGGAGTCAAGGCGTCAGCGCGTTTCTCAGCGAGCACGGCATTGCGCCGGACTGTATCTACACCAGCGAAGCGCCCGATGCGGAGATGTACCAGCAGCACCTGGGCATTCAGACCGTGCTGGTCGATCCTAACCGATCCTTTATGAGTATCAGCGGCGCGCAGATTCGTCAGGATCCGTTCCGCTTCTGGGATTACATTCCCACGGAAGTGAAACCGTTCTTTGTGCGTACCGTGGCGATCCTCGGCGGAGAGTCGAGCGGTAAATCGACGCTGGTGAATAAACTCGCCAACATCTTTAACACCACCAGCGCCTGGGAATATGGCCGCGATTATGTCTTTTCCCATCTGGGTGGTGACGAAATGGCGCTGCAATATTCCGATTACGACAAGATCGCGCTGGGCCAGGCGCAGTACATCGATTTCGCCGTCAAATATGCTAATAAAGTGGCGTTTATCGACACCGACTTTGTGACCACGCAGGCGTTTTGTCTCAAATATGAAGGGCGTGAACATCCCTTTGTGCAGGCGTTGATCGATGAATATCGCTTTGATCTGGTGATTCTGCTGGAGAACAACGTGCCCTGGGTTGCGGATGGATTGCGCAGCCTGGGCAGTTCGGTAGATCGGCGGGAGTTTCAGTCGATGCTGGTCACGATGCTGCGGGAAAATAACATCGAATTCCTGCATGTGCAGGAAGATGATTATGACACCCGTTTCCTGCGCTGCATTGAGCTGGTAAAAGCGATGCTGGGCGAGAAAAACGCCCAGTAACGCAAGCTATGACCCGGCTGCTATGCGGTAGCCGGGTCAGGGCATTAATAGACCATCACCACTTTGCCGCGCATGTGGCCTTCCAGCACACGCTGATGGGCGGCGGTTAAGGTCTCAACGCTCAGGCCGTGCAGCGTTTCGCTCAGCGTGGTCTGCAGCTTCCCTTCGTCCAGCAACGCTGATACCGCATCCAGAATCTCGCCCTGACGCGCCATATCCGGTGTATTGAACATGCTGCGGGTATACATCAGCTCGAAGTGCAGTGCCGCACTCTTCAGCTTCAACTGGTCCATCGACAGGGGATGTTCGTTTTCCACGATGGTGCAGATATGACCCTGCGGAGCGATCAGTTTTGCCATAGTTTCCCAGTGACCGTCAGTGTCATTGAGGCAGAAGATATAATCGACCTGCTTGATGCCCTGTTTCTCCAGCTCACCGATCATATCTTTGTAGTTGATCACCAGATCGGCACCGCGATCGCTGCACCACTGCGCGGAATCTTCACGCGAGGCCGTCGCAATGATCTTCACCTTGCTGCGCAGCTTCGCCAGCGGGATCGCCAGCGATCCGACACCGCCTGCACCGCCGACGATCAGCAGAGTCTGATCGTCAGTTGCGCTCTCAAGATTCAGTCGTTCAAACAGGCCTTCCCAGGCGGTCAGGGCCGTCAGCGGGATCGCCGCCGACTGCGCCCAGTCCAGGCTCTCTGGCTTGTGACCGGTGATACGTGAGTCCACCAGTTGCTCAGTGCTGTTACTGCCAGGGCGGGTCAGGTCGCCAGCATAGAAGACTTCATCGCCAGGCTTAAAGTTGCTGACTTTGCTGCCCACTTCCAGCACGACGCCGCTGGCATCCCAGCCGAGAATGCGTGGCTGCTGTAAGCCGTTCTTTTTCGCCCCTTTGTGAACCTTAGTATCGACTGGGTTGACTGATGCGGCTTTGACTTCAACGCGCAGGTCATACTCACCTGGCGTTGGGGTTTCAGGGAAAATTTCAGTGAAGTTTTCAGGATTTTCCGGATTAACTGCGATAGCGCGAATAGACATAACGTTTTCCTGTTTAGTCAGGCCTGGAGCCTGAATTGTGTGGTTACTATTCTGGCCCTGAAGAGTGCTCACACTTTCAGGGGCTGAGCCACGCTGTCCGTGGCAGGCTGCTGTAATGATTCGGAACAGGCTTTAAGTGTAGAACCTGGTTTTAGCGGTGATAAGATGGACAATATTTCATAGAGTGTTCGTCTGAGGTGAACAATGGCGTTTCGTCAGTGGCAGGATATGGCGTTGTTTGCGCAGGTAGCGGAATGCGGTAGCTTTACCGGCGCGGCTGAACGTGCAGGTCTGCCCAAATCGAGCGTCAGTCAGCGCATCAGCCAGCTGGAGCAGCGGCTGGGAATCCGGCTGCTGAACCGCACTACCCGACAGCTCAACCTGACCTTTGCCGGTGAGCGCTATCTGCTGCACTGTCAGGAGATGATGCAGGCCAGTGAGCGCGCCGATCAGGCTATCGCCAGCCTGCGGGAAAACCCCAGCGGGCGCCTGCGCATCACCAGCCCGGCAGGCATTGGTGCCACGTTGCTGGCGCGCTGTAATGCAGCGTTTTTACGTCTTTATCCTGATGTGACGCTGGATGTTTCGATCTCTGATGAGATGCGCGATCTGGTGCAGGAGGGCTTTGATGTGGCGCTGCGCACCGGACAGCCGCAGGAGTCCTCGCTGATTGGCCGGCGGATAGGCAACTGCCCGCGACTGCTGGTTGCGTCACAGCACTATCTTAATCAGCATCCACCATTGCTACATCCACAGCAGCTGTCGGCTCACCGCTGTATTGCGCATCGCGCCTGGAATGAATGGGTATTGCAGCGTGACGATGAGTTCTACCGCTGGCTGCTGCCGCCGGGTCATCTCACCGACAATTTACTCTATGCGCGCGAATCGGCGCTGGGCGATGCGGGCATTACGCTGCTGCCACATTTTCTGACCGATGGCGCGATGGCGGATCCCCGGCTGGTGCCGGTGCTGCCGGAGTGGGAAGTGGAGGGGAATGAGCTGTGGCTGGTCTATCCGGGTCGTAAACTGAATTCACCTGCGCTGGCGCGCTTTATTGAGTTTGCGCTGCAGTCACCGGTGTTCAGGGAGTTTTATCGCTGATTGGCACGATATGGCGCAGAAACAGTGCCGCCATCTTTTGCGGGCCAGACTGATAACCTGCAATATTTGCCGCTAACCAGTCGCTGGCGCTCAGGCCTTTCCAGCTCACCTGATAGCCCGCATGAAGAATAATATGTTCGAACAGAATGCGTAATGCCCGACCGTTTCCTTCCCGGAAGGGATGCAGGATATTGAGCTCGCAATAATACCAGGCAATCTGATGACAGAAGGCTTGATGGTCCTGTTGTTCCAGCAACCTCTCCTTCGCCAGTTTTGCAAATAATCTCTCCGCTTCACGCGCAATAAAAGCCGGCTGGCAAAATCGGGTCTGCCCTTTGCTGATTGATATATCGCGTATCTGTCCTGCCCAGCTATACAGCTCGTTAAACAGGCAGTAATGGATGTGGCACAGCGACTGAAGGGTGAAAGGGGGATGAGAGAGCTTAATGGTGTGAATGGTCAGCGCGGTAACATCACGCTCAGCCTGATCGAGCAGAGTCTGGTCGCGAATATCGTAACGATTAATCAGAACATCGGAATCGGGGTAACAGTAGTGATCTCGCCAGACAAGATAACGATTCACGTTCAGCTCCTGTCACTGCTTATAGCGGCGTCGAACCTGTTTCAGGGTTGATAATTCCACATCGGCTGAAATATGTATCCCCTCAAGCAGTGAACTAGCGGCAAAGTTCGCGACTTTATTCGCTTCATAAATTGCTTCCGCTTTTTTAGCCAATGGACGATCGGCTTTTTTCTTCATTGCGCTCAGACCTTAAAAGTAACAGGTGAAACAGGAGGAGGCCTGAGCCTCCCCCAGAGTCGATTACTTCGTCATACGTTTGTACTTGATGCGCTTCGGCTCCAGCGCGTCAGCGCCGAGGGTACGCTTCTTGTACTCTTCATATTCGGTAAAGTTACCTTCGAAGAATTCGATGTTGCCTTCATCCTGATAATCCAGAATGTGCGTCGCGATACGGTCCAGGAACCAGCGGTCATGCGAGATAACCATCGCACAGCCCGGGAACTCGAGCAGGGCGTTTTCCAGCGCGCGCAGGGTTTCGATGTCCAGGTCGTTGGTTGGTTCATCGAGCAGCAGCATGTTGCCGCCAACCTGCAGCAGCTTCGCGAGGTGCAGACGACCACGCTCACCACCGGAAAGTTCGCCCACGCGTTTGCCCTGATCGACGCCTTTGAAGTTAAAGCGGCCGACATAGGCACGGCTTGGCATTTCGGTGTTTCCGATACGCATGATGTCCTGACCGCCGGAGACTTCTTCCCACACGGTTTTGGAATTGTCCATGCTGTCGCGGAACTGATCGACGGAGGCCAGCTTAACGGTCTCGCCCAGCACAATGCTGCCGGAATCAGGCTGTTCCTGACCTGACATCATACGGAACAGCGTGGATTTACCCGCGCCGTTCGGACCGATAATCCCGACAATCGCGCCTTTTGGCACAGAGAATGAGAGATTGTCAATCAGCACACGGTCGCCATAGGACTTACGCAGATTGCTGACTTCCAGCACTTTGTCACCCAGACGGGCACCTGGCGGAATGAACAGTTCGTTGGTTTCGTTACGCTTCTGGTAGTCGGTATTATTCAGCTCTTCAAAGCGTGCCAGACGGGCTTTGCCTTTCGACTGCTGGCCTTTTGGTCCTTTGCGAACCCACTCCAGCTCTTTCTCAATCGACTTACGACGAGCGGCTTCAGAAGAGGCTTCCTGCGCCAGACGCGCATCTTTCTGCTCCAGCCAGGAGGAGTAGTTGCCTTCCCACGGGATACCTTCACCGCGGTCAAGTTCCAGAATCCAGCCTGCCACGTTATCCAGGAAGTAACGGTCATGCGTAATCGCGACGACGGTACCCTCGAAGTCATGCAGGAAGCGCTCCAGCCAGGCGACAGATTCGGCGTCCAGGTGGTTCGTTGGTTCATCCAGCAGCAGCATGTCTGGTTTTTCCAGCAGCAGGCGGCACAGGGCGACGCGGCGACGTTCACCACCGGAAAGGGTGGCGATTTTCGCGTCCCAGTCCGGCAGGCGCAGCGCATCGGCAGCACGCTCCAGCTGAGTATTCAGGTTGTGACCGTCGTGTGCCTGGATGATCTCTTCCAGACGACCCTGCTCAGCGGCCAGCTTGTCGAAGTCTGCACCCTCTTCGGCATAGAGCGCATAGACTTCGTCGAGACGTTTCAGTGCGCCAACCACTTCTGACAGCGCTTCTTCAACCGACTCACGCACGGTGTGTTCAAGGTTAAGCTGCGGTTCCTGCGGCAGGTAGCCAATCTTGATGCCTGGCTGCGGACGCGCTTCCCCTTCGATGTCTTTATCAATGCCGGCCATGATGCGCAGCAGGGTAGATTTACCCGCACCGTTCAGGCCGAGTACGCCGATTTTTGCGCCAGGGAAGAAGCTGAGCGAGATGTTTTTCAGGATATGACGCTTCGGCGGAACGACTTTGCCGACGCGATGCATGCTATAGACGAATTGAGCCACGTTGGTTTGAGCCTCTGGGTCTGTTGGTCGTTGGAATGATGTCGAAGTTTAGCCTTTTTCACCGTTTAATCCCAGCCGGGGAGCGGCGAATATTCGTGGGGCAGAAGGGATGCCGGACGACGTGCGGGATAACTAACTGATTTCCGCGCTCATTCGCTGACGATAGTGCCGGGGCAGGCCTCAGGGCAGGCGCAGCGGTATCCCCTGCTGTGCCAGCCAGTTTTGTAATGCCTGATCGGGCGCGCTGTCGCTCACCAGCAGATCAAAGCGCTGCAGCTCGGCGATGCGGGCGGGCAGCACTTTGCCATATTTACTGCTGTCCGCTACCAGCACCGACTTTCGGGCGCGCAGCATGGCGTGATGTTTCATCATCAGCTCATTGGTGTTGTAGCAGGTCGCCCCCTGCTCTTTGTCGATGCCCGCCGCAGAGATAAAGGCCAGCGTCGGACAGAGATCGTCCAGAATGGTGTGCACGCCAATCGGCGTAAACAGCGCATTGTCGGCATGAAATTCACCGCCGCTGAGAATCACATTACAGGCCGGTTTCTCTTTCAGGGTCAGAAAGGTGTTCATGGCACAGCAGATGGCGGTAAATGACAGCGTGTCAGGAATGGCATCAACGATATAGGGCAGGGTCGTACCGCAGTCAAAGAAGACCGTATCGTTCTCGCTGATCAGGCTGGCCGCCGTCTGCGCCAGCCGCTGCTTTCTGGCAGCATTCTGACCATGCTGATCGCTGACAAAATAGTGGCCGGCATGACTTTTCGGATCGCTGACGATGTAGCCACCCAGCAGGACCACGCTGGAACCCGGCTCGGTTAAATCGCGGCGAACCGTCATCTCTGAGACGCCCAGCAGCTGGGCCGCATCTTTCAGATGCAGTTTGTCGGTGCGTTTAAGCGCCTGCGTCAGCTTGTGAATGCGTTCGTCGCGCCGGGTTTCCATGGTCATCTCTGTTACCTGTCCTGCAGTGCGGAGAAGGGACGCCAGAATCGACGTCGATACGCTACAAACCTCACAGATTTTAATGAGTTGCGTCTCATCCGCCAGGCTGGCAATCAATCTTACCCGCAATCGGTAAGGGCCGCAAACCTCCGCCATGTGCATTCAGGCCGATCGGCCCCGGCTGAGCTGAATGTTTTGCAGGGTTACGCGCAGCCCGACAGGGCAGTTTCAACAGGCCATCTTCTGGCTGCTGCTCCATCAGGTTCAACAGGGGACGACCTGTATTCTGCCCGCCACTCGCTGGCCAGAGGGAGCACGCTGATCGTCCTTGCGAACAGCGCCACTTCTCCGTTGAAACCGGCCTGCTCTGAGCCGGGTTTAAATCGCTACCAGGCCGCGCACACCCTCGGCTTCCATGGTGTCGCCGCGGCCACGCTGCACGATCTCCCCGCGCGACATGACCAGATAGCTGTCCGCCAGCTCCGCCGCGAAGTCATAAAACTGCTCCACCAGCAGGATCGCCATATCGCCCCGCTGCGCCAGCTGGCGGATCACCGCGCCGATCTCTTTGATCACCGAGGGCTGGATCCCTTCGGTCGGCTCATCAAGGATCAACAGCTGGGGCCGACAGGCCAGCGCCCGGCCGATCGCCAGCTGCTGCTGCTGGCCGCCAGAGAGATCGCCGCCCCGGCGTGACTTCATCGCCAGCAGCACTGGAAAGAGCTGATAGATCTCCTCCGGCACTTCACGCGCCGCTGCTGCCGGAAAGCGCGACAGGCCCATCAGCAGATTCTCTTCCACCGTCAGACGCGGAAAGATTTCCCGCCCCTGCGGCACCCAGGCGATGCCCGCCTGCACCCGCTGGTGCGGCTTGCGGCCGTTCATCCGCTGCTGTTGCCACTGGATCTCGCCCGACTTCGCCGGAATCAGCCCCATCAGGCACTTCAGCAGCGTGGTTTTCCCCACGCCATTGCGCCCCAGCAGACAGGTAATTTCGCCAATCTTCACCTCAAATGACAGACCGCGCAGAATATGACTGCCGCCATAATATTGATTCAGTTCAGTAACCTGTAACATCTCAGCGCCCCAGATAAACGTCGATAACCTGCTCATTAGCCTGCACTTCGCGCAGTGAACCCTCGGCCAGCACCTGCCCCTGATGCAGCACCGTGACATGGTCAGCGATGGTCTCGACAAAGCCCATGTCATGCTCCACCACCATCAGGGAATGTTTGCCCGCCAGGCTGCGGAACAGCTCGGCGGTGTAGTCCGTCTCTGCGTCGGTCATGCCCGCCGCCGGTTCATCCAGCAGCAGCAGATGCGGCTCCTGTACCAGCAGCATGCCAATTTCCAGAAACTGCTTCTGTCCGTGCGACAGCAGGCCCGCGCGGCGCTGGCGTTCGCCGCCCAGCCGCAGCAGTTTCAGTACTTCATCAATCCGGTCACGCTGTTAGCTATTAAGGCGGGCGCGCAGGCTGGCCCAGACCGATTTATCGGCTTTGAGCGCGATCTCCAGATTCTCGAACACGGTTAACGCCTCAAACACCGTGGGCTTCTGGAACTTACGGCCAATCCCGGCGCGGGCGATCTCGACGGGTGAGAGACGGGTCAGATCGCTGTCCTGGTCGTAGATCACGCGTCCAGAATCGGGCCGGGTTTTGCCAGTGATCACATCCATCAGCGTGGTTTTACCCGCGCCGTTGGGGCCGATCACACAGCGCAGTTCACCGACGCCGATCTGCAGCGAAAGGTCGGTCAGCGCCCGGAAGCCCTCAAATGACACGCTGATCTTCTCCAGTTGCAGCACCGGATCGCGCTGCGCCCGGTGGCGATCCGCCAGCTGGGGTTGGGTAAACAGGGCATTACTCATTTTTTTCTCCGGCGCAGCAGGCCAATCACGCCGTGCGGCAGAAACAGCGTGACCAGGATAAACATCAGGCCCAGGAAAAAGAGCCAGTATTCGGGGAAGGCGACGGTGAAGAAGCTGCGTGCGCCGTTAACAATTGCCGCTCCAAGCAGCGGGCCAATCAACGTGCCGCGTCCGCCCAGCGCCACCCAGATCGCCGCTTCTATCGAGTTAGCCGGTGACATCTCGCCCGGATTGATAATGCCGACCTGCGGCACATAGAGCGCCCCGGCCAGGCCGCACAGCACGGCAGAGAGCGTCCAGACAAATAGCTTGAAGCCGCGTGGATCGTAACCACAGAACATCAGGCGGTTTTCGGCATCGCGTACCGCAGTCAGCACCCGGCCAAACCTGCTGCGCGCCAGGGCGAAGCCGATCATCAGACTCAGCAGCAGCAGCAGCACGGTGGCGATAAACAGCCCGATGCGGGTGCCGGTCGCGGTCACCGAAAAGCCGAGCAGGGTGGTAAAGCCGGTAAAGCCGTTGTTGCCGCCAAAACCGGTTTCATTGCGGAAGAACAGTAGCATTCCGGCGTAGGTCAGCGCCTGGGTCATGATGGAGAAGTAGACACCTTTGATCGTCGAGCGAAAAGCGAAGAAGCCAAACACCAGCGCCAGCAGGCCCGGCACCAGCATGCTCAGGCAGAGCGCCCAGGCGAAATAGTCGGTGCCGGCCCAGAACCAGGGTAGCTCACGCCAGGAGAGAAAGGACATAAAGGCGGGCAAGCCCTCACCGGCGGCCTGGCGCATCAGGTACATACCCATGGCATATCCGCCCAGCGCAAAGAACAGGCCGTGGCCCAGCGAGAGCAGTCCGGCGTAGCCCCACACCAAATCCAGCGCCACCGCGACCACCGCATAGCAGAGGATTTTGCCGACCAGCGTCAGGGTATAGGTAGAGATCGCCAGCGGATGCGTGGCGGGCAGCAGCGCCAGAAACGGCATCACCAGTAACGCCAGGGTGATCGCCAGGCCGATGCCGATCGTCAGGCGCGGCGCGGTGCGCGCCATGCGAAGCGTGATGGGTTGCGTCATCAGTCTGTCACCCTTCCTTTAACCGCAAACAGTCCCTGCGGACGTTTTTGAATAAACAGCACGATAATCACCAGAATCAGGATCTTACCCAGCACCGCGCCGATCTGCGGCTCCAGCACTTTGTTCAGAATCCCCAGGCTGAACGCGGCAACCACGGTGCCCGCTAGCTGGCCGACGCCACCCAGCACCACGACCAGGAACGAGTCGATGATGTAGCCCTGACCCAGCTCCGGTCCGACGTTTCCGAGCTGTGACAGCGCCACGCCGCCCAGCCCGGCAATGCCGGAGCCGAGTCCGAACGCCAGCATATCGACGCGGCCGGTCGGCACGCCGCAGCACTCCGCCATGGCGCGGTTCTGAGTCACGGCGCGCACGTTCATGCCAAGACGCGTCCGGTTCAGCAGCAGCCAGGTCAGCGCCAGCACAAACACCACAAACAGGATCACCGCAATGCGGTTCCACGGCAGCACCAGATTAGGCAGCAGCTGTAAGCCGCCGGAGAGCCACGACGGGTTCGCCACCTCCAGGTTCTGCGCTCCGAACAGCACCCGCACCAGCTGGATCAGCATCAGGCTGATCCCCCAGGTGGCAAGGAGCGTCTCCAGTGGACGGCCATAGAGATGGCGGATCACCGTGCGCTCCAGCGCCATACCGATGGCGGCAGTGACCATAAAGGCGACAGGCAGTGCCAGCAGCGGATACCAGGCTAAATAGTCCGGCGCAAACTGCTGAAACAGGCTCTGAACCCACCAGGTGGCGTACGCGCCGAGCATCAGCATTTCACCGTGCGCCATGTTGATCACCCCAAGCAGGCCATAGGTGATCGCCAGGCCCAGCGCGGCCAGCAGCAGGATGGAGCCCAGCGACAGGCCGCTAAATGCCTGTCCCAGCAGATCGCCCCACATCAGCCGCTTCTGAATCTGTTGCAGGCTCTCCGCCGCCGCTGCCCGCACCGTGGCGTCCGGCTCATTCGCGGGCTGCGTCAGGCGTTGCAGGCTGGCCTGCGTATTGGGATCGCTGGACTCACCCAGCAGTTTTACGGCCCGCAGGCGCACCATCGGTTCGCCATCCGCCAGTTGCAGGTTCGCCAGCGCCAGCGCTAATGCGGCATGTACCCGGCTATCCTGCTCGGCGGCCAGACGCTGTTCCAGCAGCGGCAACTGGTCGGCGGTACCCTCATTCTGCAACTGCTGCGCCGCGCGCAGACGCAGGGCAGCATCACTGCTCACCAGCTGGTGGGCAGCCAGCGCGTTGTTCACCAGCACGCGCAGACGATTGTTCATAAACAGCTTTTTCAGGTTACCCGCAGGTTGCGATACGGCGTCCAGCGGCTGCAGCGTCGAACCCTGCTGGCTGAACGGCTGTTTGTTCTGGTCGATGACCACGGTTTCGGCCTTCAGCGCTTCCAGCAGCGGCAGGCGATGGCTGTCCGGCGCGGCGGCCCACTGTTGCAACAGCGTGGCCTGCTGGCTGCGGCTGGCGGCGGCAAAGTCAGCCGCCGGTCCGGCGCTGGCAAACAGCGGCAGCAGCAGCAGCAGGCTGAAAAAGCAGCGACATAGATTCATAAAAGGAGCCTCGTTTGGGGAGGTCAGCACGGCAGCCGGATAACCGCTACCGTGCTGCTGCGTCACAGCGGGTGACGCTTTCTCATCAGCAACGCGCGCTTACTGCGCGGTCTTCACCGGGTGATCGGGCTTTTTGTCGTTACCGGCAATGTACGGGCTCCACGGCTGCGCGCGCACCGGCTTATCGGTCTGCCACACCACGCTGAACTGGCCGTTCTCTTCCACTTCGCCAATCATGACCGGCTTATGCAGATGATGGTTGGTCTGATCCATGGTCAGGGTAAAGCCATCCGGCGCTTTAAAGGTCTGACCGGCCATCGCTGCCCGCACTTTGTCCACATCGGTTGTGCCCGCTTTTTCCACCGCCTGCGCCCACATATGGATGCCAACATAAGTCGCTTCCATCGGGTCGTTGGTGACGACGGTAGCCGCATTCGGCAGGTTATGTGCTTTGGCGTAGGCGCGGTAATCGGCGACGAACTTCGCGTTGGTCGGATTATCGATCGACTCGAAATAGTTCCAGGCGGCTAACTGACCCACCAGTGGTTTGGTGTCGATGCCGCGCAGTTCCTCTTCGCCCACTGAGAAGGCGACCACCGGAATTTCAGTGGCTTTGATGCCCTGATTCGCCAGCTCTTTGTAGAACGGTACGTTGGAGTCGCCGTTGATGGTCGAGACCACCGCGGTTTTACCGCCTGCCGCGAATTTTTTGATGTTGGAGACAATGGTCTGGTAGTCGCTGTAACCAAACGGCGTGTAGACCTCTTCGATATCTTTGTCCGCCACGCCTTTGCTGTGGAGGAAGGCGCGCAGGATTTTGTTGGTGGTGCGCGGATAGACGTAGTCGGTGCCCAGCAGGAAGAAGCGTTTCGCGCTGCCGCCATCTTCGCTCATCAGGTATTCCACCGCCGGAATCGCCTGCTGGTTAGGCGCAGCGCCGGTGTAGAAGACGTTGGGTGACATCTCTTCCCCTTCATACTGCACCGGATAGAACAGCAGGCCGTTCAGCTCTTCAAACACCGGCAGCACCGATTTGCGTGACACCGAGGTCCAGCAGCCAAACACCACTGCCGCTTTATCCTGGGTCAGCAACTGCCGCGCTTTCTCGGCAAACAGCGGCCAGTTTGAGGCGGGATCGACCACCACCGGCTCCAGCTTTTTCCCCAGCACGCCGCCTTTGGCGTTGATCTCATCAATGGTCATCAGCGCCACATCTTTCAGCGGCGTTTCAGAAATCGCCATGGTGCCGGAGAGCGAGTGCATGATCCCCACTTTGATGGTGTCAGCCGCCTGCGCACTCCAGGCGAAACCCAGACTGACAACGGTGGCGGAGAGCGCGAAAGCCTTGATCAACGAACGTCTTTTCATCATTTAAACCCCTGAGTTGTTGTCATGTTATTCGGTAAGCTGGAGCCGTGCCTGCTGGAGGCGGTGCAGGGTGATCTTCCTGACCTCTGCCTTACTGACGGCGATGTGTTCGGTCAGGATGCGTTGCGCCTCGGTGGTCTGTTGCTGAAAAATCGCCTGTAAAATCTCTGCATGCTCCTGATAAGTGGCCCAGACGCGGTCATCGCGGGTGAAGTCGAGCCGGCGAATAATGCGGATTTTCTCTGTGAGTTCGGCGTGAATGCGCGCCATCTCCGGATTGCCCGCTGCCGCGACCAGCGTCATGTGAAACGCCTCATCGTGCTGCGACACCACCAGACCCTCGGTGAGCGCCTCTGCCTCACACCAGAACTGGTTTAGTTCGCTTAACAGCGCGGCACACTGCGGCGCGGGCAGAGCGCAGAGGCGTTTTACCGCCTCGCATTCCAGTACGGTGCGCAGGTCATACAGCGATTCGAACCAGGCAAAATCGAAGTTTTTGATCTGCCAGCCGCTGCGGAACCAGACTTCAACAAAGCCTTCGCGCTCCAGCCGGAACAGCGCCTGGCGCACCGGCGTGCGGCTGACCGCCATCCGCCCGGCGATTTCGCTTTCGCTGAAGCGGTCACCCGGCATCAGGCGAAAAGCGAAAATATCGGCCTTCAGCGCCTGATAGACCCGTTCAGCCAGCGCTTCCGGGCGCGCTTTGGGAGATTGAGGTTGCGTTGTCATTGCCGCTCCTTATTCCAGCCACAGCAGGTTATCGCCAGGACTGACCGGACGGCCCGCCTGGCAGACAATGCGCGTTATCCGACCGGCTTGCGGCGCGACAATCGCCAGTTCCATCTTCATCGCCTCGACGATAATCAGCGTCTGTCCCGCGCTGACCGCGTCGCCCGGCTGGACCAGAACTTTCCAGATGTTGCCATTGAGGTCCGCCTGCACCGCCAGCCCGGCATCATCCTTGTCGCTGACGCTGGCTTGTGCCTCATCCGCCTCTGGTGCGCTCTGTTCTTCCTGCGCCCAGAGCTGAACTTCCTGTTCAAAGGCGGTGGACTGGCGCTGGCGGAACGCGGCAATCTCAGCGGCGTGGTCGGCGAGGAACTGCTGGTGGGCAGCAAAATCAAACTGCGTCTCTTCAATACGCAGGCTGGCACGGCCTTCGCGGAAATCGTCGCGCAACTGGTTCAGTTCGGTTTCACTCACAGGATAGAAGCGCACCTGATCGAAGAAGCGCAGCAGCCACGGCGCATCGGGCGCAAACTGCGGGTTTTTCAGGAAGGTGTTCCAGATGGGCAGCGTGCGGCCCACCAGCTGATAGCCGCCGGGTGAATCCATGCCGTAGATGCACATGTACATGCCGCCGATGCCGACGGTGCCTTCGGCGGTAAAGGTGCGTGCCGGACTGTATTTAGAACTCAGCAGGCGATGGCGAG
The DNA here is from genome assembly GCF_008632075.1 of Candidatus Pantoea gossypiicola. Taxonomy (GTDB): domain Bacteria; phylum Pseudomonadota; class Gammaproteobacteria; order Enterobacterales; family Enterobacteriaceae; genus Pantoea; species Pantoea gossypiicola. Next base: position 73,871 of record NZ_VWVM01000014.1, on the reverse strand, counting down.
GATCGATCGGCACGGCGCAGGGCGCGCCGAGGTAGACATCGCCCAGGCCCAGTACCAGATAGCTGGCGTCGAACAGAGTGTCACGCACCTCATCGCGGCTGCTCAGGCCGTTAATGCGCTGGATAAAGTCCACGTTGTTAGGCAGCCAGGGGGCGCTGGCGCGCACCGTCTCCTGATAGCGGCTGACGGCTCCCAGCGTGGCGCTGTCTTCAAATGCCATCGGCATCCACACCACGCGCGACGGGACTTTCAGCGTGCTGACATCGCCCAGCGTCGCTTCAAGCCTCAGCAGCAGCGACATCAGGGCGGACTGATGAATGATGCGGCTGTCGTAGCGCACCTGCAGTGAGCGCACACCTGGCGACAGCTCCTCGACGCCTGGCTCCGCCTGCGCCGTCAGTGCATTCATCAGCAGGTGTACGCGCAGGCGCAGCGCCAGATCCAGCACGTTGTCGCCATACTCAATCAGCACATATTTGTCGCCCGCCTGGCGATAGACCACCTTTGGCGTACTGCCGGTGGCTTCGATGGCGGCCAGAATCGTGGCGGAGCCGTAGGCGGTTTCGGCCAGCGACGGCACGGCAAAGGTCGGTGGATGTTCAGGCCGCAGGGTTTCAATCAGATGCATCTGCGCTTTTTCCCGCGCCAGCGCATCGTCTGCCGTAATCGGGTGGAAACGGATGGTGTCGCCAGGTTTAACCTGGCCCACTTTCCACAGCTCGGCTTTAGCGATGGTCACCGGACAGACAAAGCCGCCCAGGCTCGGGCCGTCGTGCGTCAGGATCACCGGGAAGTCGCCGGTGAAATTGACCGCGCCGATCGCATATTCACAGTCATGAACGTTGGAGGGGTGCAGGCCCGCTTCGCCGCCGTTGGCGCGGGTCCAGGTCGGTTTCGGACCAACCAGCCGCACGCCGAGGCGATTGGAGTTGTAGTGCACCTGCCAGTCACTGGCAAAGAACTCATCGATGGCGGCCTGGGTGAAGAAGTCTGGTGCGCCGTGCGGGCCGTAGAGCACGCCGATGCACCATTCGGTGCCGTAGTGGGGAATCAGCGCCGCATCGAGCGGCTGCGGGTCGCTGACCGGAGCAGGCGTGGTGCAGGCTGCCCGTTCAGGCCGTGAGATCGCCAGCATATCGGCCACGCGCAGGGTACGTCCGGCGTGACCGCCAAACTGTCCCAGTGAAAAGGTGCTGCGGCTGCCCAGATACTCCGGCACGTCGAAGCCGTTGCGTACCGCCAGATAGCTGCGGCAGCCCTGCCGCGCGCGTCCCATCGTCAGCGTCTGTCCCGCTTTCACGGCCAGCGGCTGCCAGTAGCTGACCGGTTCACCATCAAGCTGCGCGTCGCAGTCTGCGCCGGTCAGCGCCAGAATAGCATCACAGTGGAAGCGCAGCGTCGGTCCCTGCAGAGTAAATTCCAGGCCTGCGGCTGATTCATGGTTACCAACGATGCGGTTCGCGAGCCGGAACGCGAAATCATCCATCGGGCCGGAAGGCGGCACGCCGATATCCCAGTAGCCGAGGCGGCCCGGATAGTCCTGAACCGAACTGAAGGTGCCGGGTTGCAGCACTTCCACCACGGAGGCGGCAGGGACGACGCTGTCGAGATAGCGCGTCCAGACGTTGCCACTGCGAAACGCGTCGCTGCTGGTAATCTGGCGCAGATAGTCGAGGTTGGTTGCAATGCCATGCAACTGCGTGGCATCCAGCGCCTGATGCAGCTTTTCCAGCGCCGCATCGCGGGTGTCGGCATGGACAATCAGCTTGGCGATAATCGGATCGTAGAAGCTGGAGACCTCACTGCCGGTTTCGATGCCGCTGTCGACCCGAACGCCGTCAGGAAAGGTGACGCCAGTGAGCAGGCCGGGGCTGGGCTGAAAGTTCTTCAGCGGATCTTCTGCGTAGAGCCGCACCTCAATGGCCGATCCCTGTGGCGACTCCTGCAGACGTGACCAGTCCACCGCATCGCCCGCCGCCACCTGCAGCATGCACTCCACCAGATCGAGTCCGGTGACACATTCGGTAACCGGATGCTCCACCTGCAGACGGGTGTTCACTTCAAGAAAGTAAAAGGCCTGCTGGTCAACGTCGTAGATATACTCCACGGTGCCTGCGCTGCGGTAGTTGACCAGCTCACCGAGCCGTACCGCTGAGGCGAGCAGGGCGTCACGCGTCGCCTGCGACAGCCCGGGTGCAGGCGTCTCTTCCACCACCTTCTGATTGCGGCGCTGCAGGGAGCAGTCGCGTTCGCCCAGCGCCACCACGGTACCGGTGCCGTCACCAAAAATCTGCACTTCAACGTGGCGGGCGCGATCGATACAGCGCTCCAGAAACACGCCTGCATCACTGAAGAACTGCTCGCCCAGACGGCGCACGCTCTCCCAGGCGCTGGCGAGCGCACCGGCGTCGGCGCAGCGCGTCAGGCCAATACCGCCGCCGCCCGCCGTGCTTTTCAGCATTACCGGATAGCCAATGTTATCGGCGGCCTGTAACGCCTCTTCCAGCGAGGCGAGCAGCGGTGTACCAGGTGTCATTGGGACACCTGCACTGGCTGCCAGCTCACGGGCGCGGTGTTTCAGGCCGAACTCACCAATCTGCTGCGCGGTAGGGCCAACAAAGGCGATGCCCGCCGCGTCGCAGGCGTCAGCAAACGACTGGCTTTCAGATAGAAAACCGTAGCCCGGCCAGATCGCCTGCGCGCCACTTTGCCGCGCCGCTGCCAGAATTTTGTCGATACGCAGATAGCTGTCGCTGGCTTTGTCGCCACCCAGCGCGATAGCGATATCGGCCTGCTTAACGTGCTGCGCGTTGCGGTCAGCGTCGGAGTAGATCGCGACGCTTTTCACGCCGAGGCGTTTCAGGGTTCGGATGGCGCGACAGGCAATTTCGCCGCGGTTGGCAATCAGTACGGTGGTGAACATGATCAGTGACTCCCCTGTGATGCCAGCCAGTTGCGCCAGCCGCCCGTTTCAGTAATCTCCAGCGCGCTCTTCAGCGCCGAGCCTTCGCAGATAAAGCCTTTTACCACCCGGCCATCGGTCAGCGTCAGGTTGCCGATACCCAGTGGGGCGGGGATCTCCGCCACAAACTCGCCAAAACGCGCGACCGGGATATCCCACAGTTCAACGGTGATCGCAGCGCCCTGTTCGTCACGCATCAGGCCGGGCTTTTTGATCGCGCCTTCCAGCAGGGCGAAGAGGCGATAGTGTGGCGCGGTCTGCGTTTCTTCGACCCAGACGGCCTTGCGTTCAGTGAGCTGGAAATTAAGCGGCATGCCGGTCAGATGCGCGCCCACGACCGCCAGCCGGACGTGGTCGGGCGAAACGGGTAGAGAAGTGCGCCGGGCCGGGAAGGGCTGGCCGGTCGCGCCCAGCGGCAGAGCGAGCTGCTGCTGCCAGCGAAGACCAAATTCCGCCAGCGCCCGATCGTGCCAGGCAGGTGCAATCAGCGTGATACCCGCCGGGAGATCGTCGTTGCGGAACGGGCCGGGCAGCGCCAGCGCAGAGAGGTCGGCAAGATTGGTGAAGTTGGTATAGGTGCCGAAATGCGAGTTGTAGAGAATCGGCTCCTGCTTCATCTCCTCAAGGGTATGGATGGTGGGCGAGGTGGGCACCACCAGCGCATCAAACTGTGCCAGCGTCTGGTGTATCTGGCGCGTCAGCTCCGCCCGCAGATACTCCGCCTTATAAGCATCAACCGCGCTGTATTTCAGGCCGCTGGCGACGATCTCATGCACCACCGGGTCCATCTCCGCCGGACGATCGAGCATCCCGCCCACCGCCGCCGTGCGTTCGGCGACCCAGGCACCGTAATAGAGCTGTTCAGCCAGCTTGCTGAACGGGGTGAAGTCGATGGGGTGCAGCGTTGCGCCGCCCGTCTGCAATGCCTCCAGCGCCTGATCCCAGGCTGCTTTGGCTGCAGCATCATCAAAAAATTCCGGGTTCAAAGGTACAGCAAAATGGGGATGAACCGGCAGGCTGGCCGGGGCGGTGCGCGGATTTACGCGCGAATAGGCGTCACCGGCATCATAACCTCCCATGACGCTGGCGACGCTAAACGCATCTTCTGCCGTCAGCGCAAACACCGAAAGGGTGTCGTTGAGGCGACAGGCGGGCACCACGCCGCGCGCAGAGAACCAGCCTTTGGTCGGCTTGAGTCCGACTATATTGTTAAAGCCTGCTGGCACGCGGCCTGAACCGGCGGTATCGGTGCCCAGTGAAAAGGCGACCAGCCCGCGCGCCAGCACGGATGCCGAGCCGGAGCTGGAGCCGCCACTGACATAATCAGCATCAAAGGTGTTACTGACCGCACCATAAGGCGAGCGGGTGCCCACCAGACCGGTCGCGAACTGATCGAGGTTGGTTTTGCCGATGACGACTGCGCCAGCGGCTTTCAGTCGGGCGACGGCGACCGCGTCTTCGCTGGCGGTATAGGTAAAGGCAGGGCAGGCGGCGCTGGTGGGCCAGCCCGCCACATCAACGTTGTCTTTGACCGCAAAGGGCACACCAAACAGCGGCAGCGAGCCGGGATCGCGCTCATAGGCCGCCAGCAGTGGCGCAATCTGTGCCGCTAACTGATCCGCTAACTGATCCGGTGTCGCGAGATAGATCCAGGCATTATCGTTGGTGTCGAGTGCTGCCAGGTGTGCAGTCAGCAGTGAGGTTATCTGTTGCGGAGCATGTTGATAGCGCTGCTGCCAGGCGGGAAGGGTCAGGCCGAGGGTTGAAGTCATATGAAGAATTCCAGCTGGTATACAAGATGGGATTCAACAGAGCAAAGGATGTGCCACTTTTTAAGACGATGATTTAACAGTTTAATGCGTTCAGTGATAAGATTTTCTGATGATAATTTGCACAATGACGGCGCGTATGCTGTGCGATGACGGTGCGTTTAATGTCCGGGTGCGTAAATTTTGTGAAGAACATGGCAAGAGTCCGGTGGCCCGGTTAGCATAAAAGACTGTCTGGCAACTCGCCAGCGCCCAGCAACAGAGGAGATTTACGTGGTGAAGTGGCGTAACTGGATGATAGGGATCTGTCTGGTCGGTTCGGCCAGCAGCGCATGGGCCGATTCGCTGGATCAACAACGGCAACGTTATCAACAAATTAAACAGGCCTGGGACAGTAACCAGATGGCGACCGTGGATCAGCTGTTGCCGACGCTCCAGGATTATCCGCTCTATCCTTATCTGCAATATCGCCTGCTGGCACAGGATCTCGATCAGGAAACTACCCTGGCCGTGCAGAACTTTATCCGCCAGTATCCGACGTTGCCACCCGCACGCTCGCTCAGTACCCGCTTTATCAACGTGCTGGCCTGGCGTCAGGACTGGCAGGGCGTGCTGAACTTCAGCCCAACCGAACCCAAGCCGGTACAGGCACGCTGTAACTGGTATTACGCTAAATGGGCCACGGGTCAGCAGCAGGCCGCGTTTGATGGCGCGAAGCAGATCTGGCTACGCGGCACGGCGCTGCCCGCCGACTGCGATAAGCTCTTCTCGGTCTGGCAGGCTTCCGGTCAGGTTTCGCCTATTACCATCCTGGAACGTATCCGGCTGGCCATGAAAGCGGGCAACGACAGCCTGGTGAATTATCTGGCGAAGACGTTACCTGCTGACTATCAGACCATGTCTGACGCGATACAGTCCCTGCAACAGGATCCGTTAACGGTCAGCACCTTTGCCAGCGCCGTCGGGCCAACCGACTTCACCCGTCAGGCCACGATTTACGCCTTTACGCGCGTGGCGCGGCAGGATATGGAAAATGCCCGCAGCCTGATTCCGATACTGGTCCGGGCGCAGAAGATGGGACCGGAAGATGAGCAGGCGCTGAAAGAGATTGTGGTCTGGCGCATGATGGGCAGCGATCTCACCTCTGAGCAGGCGCGCTGGCGCGATGCGGTGGTGATGAACAGTGAGTCGACCGCGCTGGTGGAACGCCGGGTGCGTCTGGCGCTTTCTCAGCACGACAGACGCGGTCTGAACACCTGGATCGCCCGTCTGCCGCTGGAAGCCAAAGAGAAAGATGAGTGGCAGTACTGGCAGGCTGATCTGCTGTTTGAGAAAGATCGCAAAGAGGAAGCGGAAGAGATCCTGCGCAAGCTGATGCAGGCGCGTGGCTTCTATCCGATGGTGGCCGCCCAGCGGCTCGGCGTTGACTACCCATTGCAGGTCGATGACGCGCCGAAGCCTGACAGTGCCACGGTGCAGGGACCAGAGCTGGCCCGCGTGCGCGAACTGATGTACTGGGGGCTGGATAATCTGGCACGCAGCGAATGGAGCAATCTGATTGCCAGCCGCAGCCACTCGCAGCAGCAGATGCTGGCGCGTTACGCCAATGAGCAGGACTGGTGGGATCTCAGCGTACAGGCGACCATCACCGCCAAAATGTGGGACAGCCTGAAAGAGCGTTTCCCGCTGGCGTGGCAGAGCGTCTATGAGCGTAACACCGAGGTTAAACAGATCCCGCCGAGCTATGCGATGGCGATTTCGCGTCAGGAAAGCGCCTGGAACCCGAAAGCGCGATCCCCGGTCGGTGCCAGCGGTCTGATGCAGATTATGCCGGCCACGGCGGCGCATACCGTGAAGATGTACAACATTCCAGGCTACAGCAACACCAGCCAGCTGCTGGATCCGGAAACCAATATCCAGATCGGCACCCAGTATCTGGAGTATGTCTATCAGCAGTTTAACCAGAACCGGATTTTCGCCTCCGCGGCCTATAACGCCGGTCCGGGCCGGGTGCGAAGCTGGCAGAAAACCAGTGCAGGTAATCTCGACGCCGTCGCGTTTATTGAGACCATTCCGTTCTCTGAAACGCGCGGCTACGTGAAGAATGTGCTGGCGTATGACGCCTACTATCGTCACTTCATGGGTAAGCCTGACAAGATCCTGTCAGATGCTGAGTGGAATCGCCGTTACTAGCTGTGCTAAGCTTCCGTACTCTTTAGTGAGTACGGAAGCCTCTTCATGACCCATTCTGATTCCCCTTCTACCGATGCGCATCCCCCAGAAGATAGCTGGCAACGCTTTGTCGTGCTGATGCAGCAGGCCTTTGCCGATGGTCATGCCTTGCCACTGATGCAACTGATGATGACGTCTGATGAGCGGGAAGCATTCGGCACCCGACTGCGGATTATCGAAGAGTTGATGAACGGCGAAATGAGCCAGCGTGAGCTGAAAAATGAACTCGGCGTCGGCATCGCGACGATTACCCGCGGCTCTAACAGCCTGAAAGAGGCGCCGCCAGAGCTGAAACGCTGGCTGGAAGCGCATCTGGGACGTGTCTGATTACTGCTGATAGAGCGGATGGACGAACGGGCAGAGCGCCAGAATCAGTGCCTGATGATAGACACTGGAGCGGCTGAGCAGGCCGTTGGTGAACGCACCGATAGCACCCCCCTGGTGTTTGATATTATCGATGCCGGTTAAGCGCGCCATCTCTTCGCCCAGCTCACGGCCTTCGCGCAGGCCTGCCAGCACGACTGGCGGCAGGGTAAAACTGGCCGAGCGCGATTCACCGCGCTGCTTCTGGTTCTCCACCACCATCCAGGCAAATGCGGTGTCATCTTCGATGCCTGCCTCAATCGCCACCCAGAACGCCGCTTCAGGCCGGACCTGGCGGGCATTCATCACACGCTGACGTGCGCCTGTTCGCGTTTCCAGATGGGTTAACGGTTGTGCTGCTACGCCGCTATCGACCTCGACCCCTTCAATATGGCAGGATCCCTCGCCGAAAACGTCGCTGAAAGCCTGAGCAATCGCGTGAATCTTCGCTGGGTTGGTTGTGGCTGCGACAACATGGTACATAATTGATTGAACCCTCAGGTGATTAAGAGCCTGGCCATCAGGCGATTTTACGGGCTGGTCTGAACCTGAGCAGTGCCACGATCCTCGCGTACTCCGTGTACGCCGGGTTATTCCGCGCGCTCCGTGTCCAGACTGCCTGCAACAATGACGCCTGATGGGGCAGGCTCTGAGACGATTTTTGTCGCAGTATAACGGAAACTAACATGCTACAGGTCTATCTTGTTCGTCACGGTGAAACGGTATGGAATGCGGAACGCCGCATTCAGGGGCAATCCGACAGTCCGCTGACGGAAAAAGGTGAGCAACAGGCTTATCAGGTGGGTGAGCGCGTCAAACATCTGGGCATCACGCACGTGATTGCCAGCGATCTGGGGCGTACGCGCCGTACCGCGGAGATTATTGCGGACGCGTGCGGATGCGCAGTGACGCTGGATCCGCGGCTGCGTGAACTGAATATGGGCGTGCTGGAGAAGCGTCCGCTGGATGGCTTAACGGCGGAGGAAGAGCAGTGGCGCGCCACGCTGGTCAACGGCACCGAAGGTGGTCGTATTCCAGAAGGCGAGTCGATGACGGAGATGGCGACCCGCATGCACGCTGCGCTGAATGCCTGCCTCGAACTGCCTGCCGGAAGCCGTCCGCTGCTGGTGAGTCACGGTATGGCGCTGGGATCGCTGGTCAGTACGATTCTCGGTCTGCCCGCGTATGCGGAACGTCGCCTGCGACTGCGTAACTGCTCAATCTCTCGTGTCGATTATCAGCAGAGTGCCTGGCTGGCAGAAGGGTGGATTGTGGAGACGGCGGGGGATATTTCCCATCTTGATGCGCCTGCGCTCGACGAGCTGCAACGCTGATGTCGTGAACGCTGCCGTCTGATGACGGCAGCGTTCACCTTAGCTGGCGACGGGCTGGCGGCGAATAGGGATCAGATATTCGCACCGGATCTCAGTCGGTGGCTCGCTACGCTTTTTACCACCATGAGTATAAAAGCGTTCGATGTCCTGTCCCTGACGACGGGTCAGTCCCAGCGTTGGCATGCAGGTGCCGTAGAGCAGCAGGATAAACTCCTGCAGATTGACGCGCGGGCCGGTGTAGGTGAACTGCACGTAATCGCCCGCTTCCAGAATAACACTCTGGCCGGAGTGCAGGTTTACCGCGCTGTCAGCAGGCACCGCCGTAGTGTAGAGAATCTCCTGCTCATCATCTTTCTCCTGGCTGGCACGCACCTGATGAAGGCCATACAGCACCGGCGGAACCGTGTCCGTTTCCAGCAGGAACTGCTTCCAGAAGTGAATTCGCATCTCGTCGCGATAGCTGGAAATCTGCTCCAGAATACAGGTGTAGTTCTGGGTTTGTCCTACCAATACCGTTTCCGGCAGGGTAACGAAAGTGGGTTCTGGCTGCGTCTCATCGTCCAGCCGAATCGGGGGACGAATACCGAATGAGTTCCAGTCGGAAGCGCGACGATACCAGGCCGGTGTCTGAGCAAACTGCTTTTTGAATGCGCGAGTAAAAGTTTGCTGTGAATCAAAACGATACTGCAGTGCGATGTCCAGAATCGGGCGACTGGTCAGGCGCAACGCGACAGCCGCTTTCGACAGACGACGCGCACGGATATAGGCACCTATTGCGTGACCGGTTACGTCCTTGAACATCCTTTGTAAATGCCATTTAGAGTAACCGGCTTTCTGGGCAACATTGTCCAGTGAAAGGGGTTGATCCAGATGGCTCTCCAGCCAGACAAGCAAATCGCGAATGATACCGGCTTGGTCCATAAAACATCCTCATACTCTGGTGGTGCAGCTAAACGCATTCGAAGAATATTAGCACTCATTGCTCAAAAGACGTGGGCCGTTTTCCGGGGAAGGTTGTGCTAAATCAGTACGGGCTTTAACCCGTTTTAGTTTGGTCATTAATTCGATTGACAGTACATTACATTCTCATCTATTCCATTTGCAATGGTAACTCCATGACAATAACGCGTCTTATGATCGCTGCGCTGACCACGCTGACCTTTTCCGGCCCGCTGCTTGCCGAACAGATTGGCTCTGTTGATACGGTGTTCAAGATATTCGGGCCTGACCACAAAATCATTGTTGAAGCATTCGATGACCCGGACGTTAAAAATGTAACCTGTTATATCAGCCGGGCGAAGACCGGCGGTATTAAAGGCGGACTGGGGCTGGCAGAAGATACCTCTGATGCCGCGATTTCCTGTCAGCAGGTCGGTCCGGTCGAACTGAGTGATAAAATTGCGCAGGGCAAAGCGGAGGGCGAAGTGGTCTTCCGCCAGCGTACCTCTCTAATCTTTAAGAAGTTGCAGGTTGTACGCTTCTTCGACAAAAAGCGCAATGCTCTGGTCTATCTGACCTACTCCGATAAAGTGGTCGACGGCTCACCGAAAAATGCGCTCAGCGCCGTGCCGATTATGCCGTGGCACTGATTAAACTGCTGTATTGAGGGCAAAAAAAACGCCCGCAGGGGCGTTTTTTATTTATTGCATCTTAAAGCTGATTAATCCTGCAGATCACCACAGAAGCGATAACCTTCACCATGGATGGTGGCGATGATCTCAGGCGTGTCCGGCGTAGATTCGAAATGCTTGCGGATACGACGGATGGTGACATCAACGGTGCGATCGTGCGGCTTAAGGTCGCGACCGGTCATTTTTTTCAGCAGGTCGGCACGGGTCTGAATTTTGCCTGGGTTTTCGCAGAAGTGCAGCATGGCGCGGAACTCACTGCGTGGCAATTTGTAGTGCTCGCCGTTCGGGTTGATCAGTGAGCGGCTGTTGATATCCAGCTCCCAACCGTTAAATTTATAACTCTCAACCTGACGGCGCTCTTCACCTGGCATCGCCAGGTTCATGGTGCGCGACAGCAGGTTGCGGGCACGAATCGTCAGCTCACGCGGGTTAAACGGTTTGGTGATGTAGTCGTCAGCGCCAATTTCCAGACCGAGAATTTTATCGACTTCGTTGTCACGTCCGGTCAGGAACATCAGGGCGACATTGGCCTGCTCACGCAGTTCACGGGCCAGCAACAGGCCGTTTTTGCCGGGCAGGTTGATGTCCATGATGACCAGGTTAACGTCATTGTCGGTCAGCACCTGATGCATTTCAGCACCATCAGTCGCCTCGTACACCACATAACCTTCCGCCTCAAAAATGCTTTTGAGGGTATTACGCGTGACCAGTTCGTCTTCAACGATAAGAATGTGCGGGGTCTGCATGTTTAGCTACCTAAAATTTGCCAACAAATTGAAAACAGGGCGTACAGCGGTATGGCGTTCTCCATCATCGAGAGCGGCGGGCCGCGCTGAACCGTTGTACGAAATCATATTTTGATAAGCCATCTATCAACGTCAACAACAGGTTTAGCTCAGCCAGTCAGGATGAAAATTGCATGCCCCGGGCGTTAATGATAATGGCGCATATCCTAACTGTATTAACAGCAACCTAACAGCACCAACTACAACCGATAAGCATAAAAACAACGCTTCGTTGACTTATATCAAATGCAATTGTAGCACGTTAACACTTTTGTGAAAAACTTCTCGCAGATTGCCTGTTTAGCTCACAAAAAGCATCATTTACGTTACATTTATTACGCTTGTGACCCAAAATGAAACCAGTTGGTAATCACATTCTATCTCTTTGAAGTTAAATATATTAATAACGATTTCTTTAATAAGGCGGGTTTCGGCGATAAAAATATTCAGGACATCACTTTTTACTGGTTTTAACATTGTTAACACCCGATTTTCTTATTACCTTCTGACAACTGAATCATTAACAGCCATGTTAATATGGCGTTATGTAAATGGACCAATGGAATAAATATGCTTTTTCCCCTGATTCTCGTCTCGCCCGCGCGGCCAGAAAATATCGGCGCTGCGGCGCGTGCCATGAAAACCATGGGGTTCAGCCAGCTGCGCATCGTTGCCAGCGACGCCTGGCAGGATCCGGCAGCGCGGCGGGTAGCCCATGGCGCAGGTGAGATCCTCGATAATGTTCAGACCTTTGCTACCCTGACCGAGGCATTAGCGGATATCGATTTTTCGGTCGCGACGACGGCACGCAGCCGGGCAAAGTTCCGTTATTACGCCACACCAGAGCAGGTTGAAACGCAACTGCTGGAAAAGCGTCAGTGGGTCAACAGTATGGCGCTGGTGTTTGGCCGCGAAGATAGCGGGCTGACCAACGAGGAGCTGGAGCAGGTCGATCTGCTGACCGGCATCCCGATGGCAAATGATTATCCCTCACTGAATCTCGGTCAGGCAGTGATGGTTTACTGCTATCAGCTATCGAAGCTGAATCAGGTCGAAGCGCCGGTAGCGTCCGTTGCCGACGGGCAGCAGCTGCAGGCGCTGCGTCAGCGTTTCCATCAGCTGCTGGCGCAACTCGACGTCAGTGATGATGAGAAGCTCTCAGACTGGATCGATCAGCGAGTGGGTCTGCTGGAACAGCGTGACAGCGCGATGCTGCATCGTCTGCTGCACGATATTGAAAAAAAACTCACAGATAAATCCTCGGCAAAAAGCTGATTTTACAGCAACAGATCGCAGGAAATTTCTGCATTGCAAACGATCGAACAGTGTTTTGCGGTTTGACCGGAGGCTGTGCGCAGTGGTGGAAATCTATCCGCCAGACAAATCGGGTTGACTTAATGTGCGCTTTGCTTTACTTCTGGAAGCAAGACGGACAGACAAAAACAGACAGAAAATAAATCTAAATGCGTAAAATCAGCCTGAACACCACAATTATTACCACCACCATTACCTCAGGTAACGGTGCGGGCTGACGCATACAGGAAAAACAGAAAAAAAGCCCGCACCTAAACAGTGCGGGCTTTTTTTTCGGCTTAAATTCAGGAGAGTTAATATTATGCGAGTGCTGAAATTCGGCGGGACCTCGGTAGCGAATGCGGAGCGTTTTCTTCGCGTCGCTGACATTCTGGAAAGCAATGCGCAACAAGGACAGGTTGCAACCGTGCTCTCTGCACCTGCGAAGATCACTAACCATCTGGTGGCGATGATTGAAAAAACTATCAGTGGTCAGGACGCTTTGCCGAATATCAGCGACGCCGAACGCATCTTCAGCGAGCTGCTGCAGGGGCTGGCAGCCGCGCAGCCGGGCTTTGAGTTTGATCGACTGAAAACCCGCGTGGACCTGGAGTTTGCGCAGCTGAAGCAGGTACTGCACGGCATCAGCCTGCTGGGGCAGTGCCCGGACAGCGTCAACGCAGCGATTATCTGTCGTGGTGAAAAACTCTCGATTGCAATCATGGAAGCGCTGCTACAGGCGCGCGGTCATGAGGTCAGCGTGATTGATCCGGTTGAGAAATTGCTGGCGGTCGGCCACTACCTCGAATCCACTGTCGATATCCCTGAATCAACCCGCCGTATTGAAGCGAGCCAAATCCCGCCGCAGAACATGATCCTGATGGCGGGCTTTACCGCCGGCAACGAGCGCGGTGAGCTGGTGGTGCTGGGCCGCAATGGCTCTGATTATTCAGCGGCTGTGCTGGCCGCCTGTCTGCGCGCCGACTGCTGCGAAATCTGGACCGATGTGGATGGCGTCTATACCTGCGATCCGCGTCAGGTGCCGGATGCGCGCCTGCTGAAATCGATGTCCTATCAGGAGGCGATGGAGCTCTCCTATTTCGGGGCCAAGGTGCTGCATCCCCGCACCATTGCGCCCATCGCGCAGTTCCAGATCCCGTGCCTGATCAAAAACACCGCCAATCCGCAGGCGCCCGGCACCCTGATTGGGGCAGAAGGCGAGCAGGATGAAAATCCGGTGAAAGGCATCACCAACCTGAATAACATGGCGATGGTTAACGTCTCCGGTCCCGGCATGAAAGGGATGGTCGGAATGGCGGCCAGAGTCTTTGCGGCGATGTCGCGCACTGGCATTTCCGTGGTGCTGATCACCCAATCCTCGTCTGAATACAGCATCAGCTTCTGCGTGCCGCAGAGCGAGCTGGCGCGGGCGCGTCACGTGCTGGAAGAAGAGTTCTATCTTGAGCTGAAAGATGGCCTGCTGGATCCGCTGGGTATCATTGAAAACCTCGCGGTGATTTCGGTGGTGGGGGATGGCATGCGTACCCTGCGTGGCATCTCAGCAAAATTCTTCTCGGCGCTGGCACGTGCGAATATCAATATCGTGGCGATTGCGCAGGGCTCCTCTGAGCGCTCCATTTCGGTGGTGGTGAATAATGACGAAGTGATCACCGGGGTGCGCGTGGTGCATCAGATGCTGTTCGCCACCGATCAGGTTATCGAAGTTTTTGTGGTGGGCGTCGGCGGCGTCGGCGGTGCGCTGCTGGATCAGTTACATCGCCAGCAGGCGTGGCTGAAGCAGAAGCATATCGACCTGCGGGTCTGCGGCATCGCCAACTCGCATGCGCTGTTAACGAATGTCCACGGCATCGATTTAAGCAACTGGCAGGCGGCACTCGCCGAAGCGAAAGAGCCGTTCAATCTCGGACGCCTGACCCGTCTGGTGAAAGAGTATCACCTGCTTAACCCGGTGATTGTGGATTGTACCTCCAGCCAGGCCGTTGCCGATCAGTACGCGGATTTCCTCAGCGAAGGCTTCCACGTGGTAACGCCGAACAAAAAGGCGAATACCTCCTCCTGGAATTACTATCAGCAGATGCGCGCCGCCGCCGCCAAATCACGACGTAAATTTCTTTATGATACCAACGTCGGTGCCGGACTGCCGGTCATCGAAAACCTGCAGAACCTGATGAACGCGGGTGATGAACTGCTGCGCTTCTCCGGTATCCTTTCGGGATCGCTGTCGTTCATCTTCGGCAAGCTGGACGAAGGGATCTCGCTGTCGCAAGCCACTAACATGGCGCGTGAGATGGGCTTCACCGAGCCCGATCCGCGTGACGATCTCGCTGGCACTGATGTGGCGCGTAAGTTGCTGATCCTGGCACGCGAAGCAGGCCATCAGCTGGAGCTGAGTGATATTGAGATTGAGCCGCTGTTGCCCGCCAGCCTGGTCGACATTCAGGACGTGGAGCAGTTTATGCAGCGTCTGCCTGAGCTGGATAACGCCTTTGCCGACCGCGTCGCACAGGCACAGAATGAGGGCAAAGTGCTGCGCTACGTGGGCGTGATTGAAGAGGGCGGTGTCTGCAAAGTGAAGATCGACGCCGTTGACGGCAACGATCCGCTCTATAAAGTAAAAAACGGCGAAAATGCGCTGGCGTTTTACAGCCGCTACTATCAGCCAATTCCGCTGGTGCTGCGTGGATACGGTGCAGGAAATGATGTCACAGCGGCCGGTGTTTTTGCCGACCTGCTGCGCACGCTGTCATGGAAGTTGGGAGTTTAATCATGGTAAAAATTTACGCACCGGCCTCGATTGGTAACGTCAGCGTCGGCTTCGATGTGCTGGGCGCGGCGGTTTCGCCGGTAGATGGCTCCCTGCTGGGTGACTGCGTCTCCGTTGAAGCGGCAGAACAATTTTCACTGACCAACGCCGGACGTTTTGTCAGTAAGCTGCCCGCCGATCCTAAAGAGAATATCGTTTATCAGTGCTGGCAGCGTTTCTGCGAGGCGATTGGCAAAGAGATCCCGGTGGCGATGACCCTGGAGAAGAATATGCCTATCGGCTCCGGTCTGGGCTCCAGCGCCTGCTCGGTGGTGGCAGGTCTGATGGCAATGAACGAATTCTGCGGCAAGCCACTCAGTGACAGCACGCTACTGACGCTGATGGGTGAGCTGGAAGGGCGAATCTCCGGCAGCGTACATTATGATAATGTCGCGCCCTGCTTCCTCGGCGGCATTCAGCTGATGCTTCAGGAGAATGACATCATCAGCCAGGCGGTGCCAGGCTTTGACGACTGGCTGTGGGTGATGGCCTACCCAGGCATTAAAGTGTCGACTGCCGAAGCGCGCGCCATTTTACCGGCGCAATACCGCAAAGAAGACTGTATCAAACATGGCCGGCTGCTGGCCGGCTTCATTCACGCCTGTCATACGCGTCAGCCGCAGCTGGCCGCTAAACTTATGCAGGATGTGATTGCCGAACCTTACCGGACCCGGCTGCTGCCAGGCTTCGCCGAGGCGCGGCAGGCCGCGAAAGAGATTGGCGCACTGGCGTGCGGTATCTCCGGCTCTGGTCCGACACTTTTCGCCGTTTGCAATCAAATGGAAACGGCACAGCGGATGGCTGACTGGCTGAGCCAGCACTATCTGCAGAATGATGAAGGCTTCGTCCATATCTGCCGTCTCGACACGGCTGGCGCACGACAATTGGGATAACGCATGAAACTCTACAATCTTAAGGATCACAACGAGCAGGTCAGCTTCGCCCAGGCGGTGAAACAGGGTCTGGGATCGCAGCAGGGTCTGTTCTTTCCGCTGGAACTGCCAGAGTTTGAACTGACCGACATCGACGCGATGCTGGAGATGGATTTTGTCAGCCGCAGCAGCAAAATTCTCTCGGCTTTCATTGGTGACGAGATTCCGGCCCATCAGCTGCATGAGCGTGTTAAAGCCGCTTTTGCTTTTCCGGCCCCGGTGAAACAGGTCAGCGAAGATATCGCCTGTCTGGAGCTGTTCCACGGTCCGACGCTGGCGTTTAAAGACTTCGGTGGCCGTTTCATGGCGCAGATGCTGTCATATGTCTCAGGCTCAGATGAGCAGATCACCATTCTGACCGCCACCTCCGGTGATACCGGCGCGGCCGTGGCGCACGCCTTCTACGGCATGAAGAACGTGCGCGTGGTGATCCTCTATCCGCAGGGAAAAATCAGTCCGCTACAGGAGAAACTCTTCTGTACCCTGGGTGGCAACATCCAAACCATCGCTATCGACGGTGATTTTGATGCCTGCCAGTCGCTGGTCAAACAGGCGTTTGATGATGAAGAGCTGAAAAAGACAATCGGTCTGAACTCGGCGAACTCTATTAACATCAGCCGCCTGCTTGCGCAGATCTGCTACTACTTTGAAGCAGTCGCGCAGCTGCCGCAGGAAAAACGTAATCAGCTGGTGGTTTCTGTGCCAAGCGGCAACTTTGGCGATTTGACGGCAGGTCTGCTGGCGAAATCGCTGGGTCTGCCGATCAAACGCTTTATCGCCGCCACTAACGCCAATGACACGGTGCCGCGCTTCCTTGGCAACGGCGAATGGCAGCCTAACCTGACGGTCGCGACCCTGTCGAATGCGATGGATGTCAGCCAGCCGAACAACTGGCCGCGTGTGGAAGAGCTGTTCCGCCGTAAAACCTGGCGCTTAACCGATCTCGCCTGTGGTGCGGTCTCTGATGAGACCACGCGCGCCGCAATGCGTGAACTGGCTGAGATTGGCTACGTTTCCGAGCCGCATGCCGCCATCGCCTGGCGTCTGCTGCGCGATCAGCTGCAGGAAGGGGAATATGGTGTGTTCCTCGGTACCGCGCACCCTGCGAAATTCCGCGAAAGCGTGGAAGCGATTCTTGAACAGACTCTGACACTGCCACCAGAGTTAGCGGAGCGCGCTGACCTGCCGCTCCTGTCGCACAAGATGAAGGCGGACTTCGCCTCACTGCGGGCGTTCCTGCTGAAGTAGTTCTGTAAATGGCTTCCCGGCGGGAAGCCCATTTGCAAAGAGTACATTACGCGCGGGGTATTACTGCTCCGCGCGCTTAAAGACCAGCTCGCTTTCACTGCTGCTGGCTGCATCAAAACCATAACCATCCAGATCAAACGCCTTAAGCTGCTCCGGCTTTGTCAGGCGCTGCTGAATCACATAGCGACTCATCAGGCCGCGCGCCTTTTTGGCGTAGAAGCTGATGACTTTGTAGCTGCCATTTTTCTCGTCGAGGAAGACCGGCTTAATCATTTGTGCCTTCAGCTTCTTCGGCTTAACGGCTCTAAAATATTCGTCCGAGGCGAGGTTAATCAGAACCTCATCACCCTGTTCCGCCAGCGCGGTATTCAGTGTTTCAGTGATAACATCGCCCCAGAAGGTGTAGAGATCTTTGCCCGCCGGATTGGCCAGGCGAATGCCCATCTCCAGTCGGTAAGGCTGCATGAGGTCGAGCGGACGCAGCACGCCATACAGACCTGACAGCATACGCAGATGCTGCTGAGCAAAATTGAAATCCTCATCACTGAAGGTTTCAGCCTGCAGACCTGTGTAGACATCACCTTTGAACGCCAGAATGGCCTGACGGGCATTCTGCGGAGAAAAATCGGGGTGCCAGCTGTTAAATCGTTCGGCATTGAGGTGCGCCAGTTTGTCGCTGATGCCCATTAATGAGGCGATGCTGGCGGGTGACAGCTCGCGCGCAATCTCAATTAGCTGTTGTGATTTTTCTAACAGCGCAGGCTGGGTGAAACGCGTGGTCGCCAGCGGGCTTTCATAATCGAGCGTCTTGGCAGGAGAGATCACCATCAACATTGTTGCTTCCTCGGTTAATGCCTGGTTTAACAGGGCATTGGCTGCTTATCAGGCTCTGCAGTGTACCAAAAAAGCCGGAAAGAATGACGAATCACACCTATTTGTTCGCGCTATCGTAAACGGCATTCCCTGACCTTGCGCGACCGTTGGCGCGTGATATTATCGCAACAGCCTTTTTTCACACTGATAGTTAACTAAGAGAAAAGAACATGACGGACAAACTTACCTCCCTGCGTCAGCTCACCACCGTCGTCGCTGACACCGGTGATATCGCAGCCATGAAGCTGTATCAGCCGCAGGACGCTACCACCAACCCTTCTCTGATTCTTAACGCCGCACAAATTCCTGAATACCGTAAACTGATCGATGAAGCGATTGGCTGGGCGCGTGAGCAGAGCAGCAACAAAGAAGAGCAACTGCAGCTGGTTTCTGACAAGCTGGCCGTAAACATTGGTCTGGAAATCCTGAAGCTGATCCCAGGCCGTATCTCGACTGAAGTCGATGCGCGTCTCTCTTACGACACCGAAGGCAGCATCGCAAAAGCCCGCAGCCTGATCAAACTCTACAATGATGCCGGTATCAGCAATGATCGCATCCTGATCAAACTGGCCTCTACCTGGCAGGGCATCCGTGCTGCAGAGCAGCTGGAAAAAGAGGGTATCAACTGTAACCTGACGCTGCTGTTCTCCTTTGCTCAGGCGCGTGCCTGTGCCGAAGCCGGCGTATTCCTGATCTCTCCGTTTGTGGGGCGTATCCTCGACTGGTACAAAGCCAACACCGATAAGAAAGAGTATGCCGCGCACGAAGATCCAGGCGTGGTTTCAGTCTCTGAGATCTACAACTACTACAAGCAGCACGGTTATGAAACCGTGGTGATGGGCGCGAGCTTCCGTAACGTCGGCGAAATCATCGAGCTGGCCGGCTGTGACCGTCTGACTATTTCGCCTGCGCTGCTGAAAGAGCTGGCAGAGAGCGAAGGCACCCTGGAGCGTAAACTGAGCTACAGCGGCGAAGTGAAAGCGCGTCCGGCCCGCATGACCGAGTCTGAGTTCCTGTGGCAGCACAACCAGGATCCCATGGCAGTGGCGAAGCTGGCAGAAGGTATCCGCAACTTTGCCGTTGATCAGGGCAAACTTGAGAAGATGCTGGCAGAACTGCTGTAATCTGCTGACCGTGGCGGCGCGGGCTGCCACGGTTTTCTCTTTTCCGACCCTTTCACTTTATATTATCCTTTCTGCTATTCCTCTTTTACTCCACCGCACCGCGGTAAATCACAGCGAAGCTCATCATGAATACATTACGCATTGGCCTGATTTCGGTCTCCGATCGCGCCGCGAACGGCATCTATCAGGATCAGGGGATTCCCGCGCTGGAGAGCTGGCTTGGTAGCGCAATCAGCAGCCCGTTTGAGATTGAATCCCGGCTGGTACCGGACGAGCAGCCGATGATTGAGCACGCAATTTGCGAACTGGTCGATGAACGTTTTTGCCATCTGGTGTTAACCACCGGCGGCACCGGTCCGGCCCGACGCGATGTCACGCCCGACGCCACCTTAGCGGTTGCCGATCGGGAAATGCCTGGCTTTGGCGAGCAGATGCGTCAGATCAGCCTGCAGTTCGTGCCGACCGCAATTCTGTCGCGTCAGGTCGGGGTGATCCGCAAACAGTCGCTGATCCTCAATCTGCCCGGTCAGCCAAAGTCGATCAAAGAGACGCTGGAAGGGCTGAAGGATGAGTTGGGCAACGTAAAAGTGCACGGTATCTTTGCTTCTGTACCTTATTGTTTACAGCTGCTGGAAGGGCCTTACGTTGAGACGCACCCCGGTGTCGTAGCAGCTTTTCGGCCTAAAAGCGCGATACGTGAGATAAATAACTAAATATTCCCCATTTCAGGCATAAGCTACAGTCCTGCTGGTGTGGCAAATGATTGACGATATAGTAAGGGTATCTTTACAAACGCATCTCTTTTGCCTCTGGACTATTATGAATCCGACTCACACGCAGCGTCTGACTGGTAAGGATTACAAAACCCTGGCGCTGGCCGCGCTGGGCGGCGCGCTGGAATTTTACGACTTCATCATCTTTGTCTTCTTCGCCACCGTGATTGGCGAACTCTTTTTCCCCTCAGATATCCCGGAATGGCTGCGTCAGTTGCAGACGTTTGCCATTTTTGCCGCAGGCTATCTGGCTCGTCCACTGGGCGGCATCATAATGGCGCATTTTGGCGACAAGCTCGGGCGCAAAAAGATGTTCAGCCTGAGTATTCTGCTGATGGCGCTGCCAACCCTCATGATGGGCGCTTTACCTACCTGGCAGACGATTGGCATTGCTGCGCCACTGCTGATGCTGCTGATGCGGATGCTGCAGGGCGCGGCGATTGGCGGTGAAGTGCCAGGAGCGTGGGTGTTTGTTGCTGAGCACGTGCCCTATAAACGTATCGGCATCGCCTGCGGCACGCTGACGGCCGGGCTGACCATCGGCATTTTACTGGGGTCGCTGGTGGCGACGCTGGTCAATACCTCGATGTCGCAGCAGGCAATACATGACGGCGGCTGGCGTATTCCGTTCTTCCTCGGTGGCGTGTTTGGTCTGCTCGCAATGTACCTGCGGCGCTGGCTGCATGAGACGCCGGTGTTTGTTGAGATGCAGCAGCGTAAAGCGCTGGCTGAAACCCTGCCGCTGAAGACGGTGCTGGCGGAGCATAAAAAGTCGGTTGTGATCTCCATGCTGCTGACCTGGCTGCTCTCCGCCTGCATCGTGGTCGTGATTCTGATGTCGCCGGTCTGGCTGCAGAAGCAGCTGAGCATCGCACCCGCGCTGACCCTGCAGGCCAACAGTATCGCCACCGTGATGCTCTGCATCGGCTGCATTGTTGCCGGACTCGCTGTCGATCGCTTTGGTGCCAGCCGTACGTTATGTGTCGGCAGCCTGCTGCTGGCACTCTGTAGCTGGCAGTTCTATCACCTGACTGCCCTCTATCCGCAGCAACTCTTTCTGCTCTATGGCATGGCGGGCCTGAGCGTCGGTATTGTCGGCGTCGTGCCCTTTGTGATGGTGCGCGCCTTCCCGGCAGAGGTGCGTTTTACCGGCCTCTCGTTTTCCTACAACCTTTCCTATGCCATCTTTGGCGGGCTGACCCCGATCTTTGTGTCGCTGCTGATGAATGTCTCCGTGATGGGGCCGTGCTGGTATGTGATGGCGCTGGCGCTGGTAGGATTGCTGACCGGGATCTGGCTGCGGCGCGATGTCAGCCACGAGCCAGGCCTGCATCAGGAGATTAAGTCGTTGTAAGGGGATGACGCGGAGCCAGACTCCGCGTCTTTTTCAGACTTAATGCGCCTTTGCGCCAATCGGCAGAAGCGTGCGGCCAAAGGTTTCGTTAAGCACTTCACCCATTGCAAGATAGCAGGCGCTGGCACCACAAAGTATGCCGACCCATCCCGCAGACACCTCCAGCGAAGGCAGGTGCATAAGGTGAGCCACGGCCAGCAGCAAAAACAGCAGAGTGAGTGAGCCAAAGACAAACTGCAGCATCCGCGCACCTTTCAGCGTGCCCACGAACATAAACAGTGTGAAGATGCCCCAGAGTGCCAGCCAGGCACCCAGAAAGCGTTCATCAGGCGCTTTCGCCAGACCCATCTGCGGTAACAGCAAAATCGCCACAAAGCTTAACCAGAACATGCCGTAAGAGGTAAAGGCGGTCAGCCCAAAGGTGTTGTTCTTTTTAAACTCCAGCAGACCGGCCAGCACCTGTGCGATCCCGCCATAAAAAATCCCCATCGCTAAAATTGCCACGTCCATGTCAAACAGACCCGTGTTGTGCAGGTTCAGCAAAATTGTTGTCATGCCAAATCCCATTAAGCCCAGCGGGGCAGGATTAGCCAGCGTTGAATTCGCCATAGTTCCTCGGCAGTAAGATGATTGTTAATGAAATAAAAGGACTTCAGCCTGCTCACAGAAAGGAGCAAGGCGACGCATCATATTCAGCGGGGTAACCGTGTTCTTTGATCCCGGCAGGGCCAGAGGTAGAAAAATTTTTTTTGGTTTAGCCCTTGATGCGCATCGAAGCGGCCCCATTTACTTGTCATCGAGCGTTGTGAATGTTGGAAAAAAAGCATGTGCTGGCAGGTTGAATGCAAACAACCCGCCCACATAAAAGGTTCACAACCCAAATTGGCAACGAATTTAAGTGGGAGATGTTTAGATGGGTAAGATTATTGGTATTGACCTGGGTACAACCAACTCTTGTGTTGCGATCATGGATGGCACTAAAGCACGCGTGCTGGAAAATGCCGAGGGCGATCGCACCACGCCTTCAATTATTGCGTATACACAGGATGGCGAAATTCTGGTCGGTCAACCGGCTAAACGTCAGGCAGTGACCAACCCGCAGAATACCCTGTTCGCAATTAAGCGTCTGATCGGTCGTCGCTTCCAGGACGAAGAAGTGCAGCGTGATATTAAAATCATGCCGTACAAAATCACCGGCGCTGACAATGGCGACGCATGGCTGGAAGTGAAAGGCCAGAGAATGGCACCACCGCAGATCTCTGCTGAAGTGCTGAAAAAAATGAAAAAGACCGCCGAAGATTACCTCGGTGAGCCAGTGACCGAAGCGGTTATTACCGTACCGGCCTACTTCAACGATGCGCAGCGTCAGGCGACCAAAGATGCCGGCCGTATCGCGGGTCTGGAAGTCAAACGTATCATTAACGAACCGACTGCTGCAGCACTGGCATACGGTCTGGACAAAGGCCAGGGCAACCGCACCATCGCGGTTTATGACCTGGGTGGCGGTACCTTCGATATCTCAATCATTGAGATCGACGAAGTTGACGGCGAAAAGACCTTTGAAGTTCTGGCAACCAACGGTGACACCCACCTGGGTGGTGAAGACTTCGACAGCCGCCTGATTAACTATCTGGTTGCTGAATTCAAGAAAGACCAGGGCATCGATCTGCACAATGATCCACTGGCGATGCAGCGTCTGAAAGAAGCGGCAGAGAAAGCGAAAATCGAACTTTCTTCTGCACAGCAGACCGACGTTAACCTGCCATACATTACGGCAGATGCGACCGGTCCTAAGCACCTGAACATCAAAGTGACCCGCTCTAAACTGGAGTCACTGGTTGAAGATCTGGTTGCACGCTCAATCGCGCCTCTGAAAGTTGCGCTGCAGGATGCGGGCCTGTCTGTATCAGACATCAACGACGTTATCCTGGTCGGTGGTCAGACTCGTATGCCACTGGTTCAGGCAAAAGTAACTGAATTCTTCGGCAAAGAGCCACGTAAAGACGTGAACCCGGACGAAGCTGTTGCCGTTGGTGCTGCGGTTCAGGGTGGTGTACTGGGTGGCGACGTGAAAGACGTGCTGCTGCTGGACGTAACCCCACTGTCACTGGGTATCGAAACCATGGGTGGCGTGATGACGTCGCTGATCAGCAAGAACACCACCATCCCAACCAAGCACAGCCAGGTCTTCTCGACGGCTGAAGATAACCAGTCAGCGGTGACCATTCATGTGCTGCAGGGTGAGCGTAAACGCGCCAATGACAACAAGTCACTGGGTCAGTTCAACCTCGACGGTATCCAGAATGCGCCACGCGGTATGCCACAGATCGAAGTCACCTTCGACATCGATGCGGATGGTATCCTGCATGTATCGGCGAAAGACAAGAACAGCGGTAAAGAGCAGAAGATCACCATCAAAGCCTCTTCAGGCCTGAGCGATGAAGAGATCCAGAAAATGGTGCGTGATGCAGAAGCGAACGCTGAATCGGACCGCAAGTTCGAAGAGCTGGTACAGACGCGTAACCAGGGTGACCAGATTGCCCACAGCACGCGTAAGCAGCTGGACGAAGCAGGCGACAAACTGTCAGCTGATGACAAAGCGCCAATCGAAGCCGCTCTGACCGCGCTGGAAACTGCGCTGAAAGGCGAAGACAAAGCGGAAATCGACGCCAAAATGCAGGCGCTGATGGAAGTGTCTGGCAAACTGATGGAAGCAGCACAGCAGTCTCAGGCGGGTGCAGCGGATGCCGGTGACGCGTCAGCGAAGAAAGATGACGACGTTGTCGATGCTGAATTCGAAGAAGTGAAAGACAACAAGAAATAATTGCCCCTGACCGGGCGCGACGGTTGGCCTGACAGCCGTTGAAACCAGCACGGGCGTAGGAGATCTCTCCACGCCCGTGCGATCATGTTAAGGGCTAAAAAAACATGGCGAAGAGTGATTACTACGAGATTTTAGGCGTCGCCAAATCCGCGGACGAGCGTGAAATCAAAAAGGCTTATAAACGCCTGGCAATGAAATTTCACCCGGACCGCAATCCCGGTGACAAAGAAGCCGAAGCTAAATTCAAAGAGGTCAAGGAAGCCTACGAAATCCTGACCGATGCGCAGAAGCGTGCGGCCTACGATCAGTATGGTCATGCAGCCTTTGAACAGGGTGGCATGGGTGGCGGTGGATTCGGCGGCGGCGGCTTTGGCGGCGGCGGTGCAGACTTCAGCGATATCTTTGGCGACGTATTCGGTGACATCTTTGGTGGTGGACGCCGTCAGCGCGCCTCACGTGGCGCCGATTTACGCTACAACATGGAGCTGTCGCTGGAAGAAGCGGTACGCGGCGTGACCAAAGAGATCCGCATTCCAACCCTGGAAGAGTGTGATGTCTGCCACGGCAGCGGCGCGAAAGCGGGAACGCAGCCACAAACCTGTTCAACCTGTCATGGAGCAGGCCAGGTGCAGATGCGCCAGGGCTTCTTCACCGTACAGCAGGCCTGTCCGACCTGTCATGGTCGCGGCTCGGTGATTAAAGACCCGTGCAATGCCTGTCATGGTCATGGCCGCGTTGAGAAGTCGAAGACGCTGTCAGTGAAAATCCCGGCTGGGGTGGACACCGGTGACCGTATTCGTCTGAGTGGTGAAGGTGAAGCCGGTGAGCAGGGCGCACCAGCCGGCGATCTCTATGTTCAGGTATCGGTGAAGAAACACCCGATCTTCGAGCGTGAAGAGAACAATCTCTACTGCGAAGTGCCAATCAACTTTGCGATGGCGGCGCTGGGCGGCGAGATTGAAGTGCCGACACTGGATGGTCGCGTGAAGCTGAAAGTGCCGTCAGAAACCCAGACCGGCAAGCTGTTCCGCATGCGCGGACGTGGCGTCAAATCAGTACGTGGC
Source organism: Candidatus Pantoea gossypiicola (assembly GCF_008632075.1). Lineage (GTDB taxonomy): Bacteria > Pseudomonadota > Gammaproteobacteria > Enterobacterales > Enterobacteriaceae > Pantoea > Pantoea gossypiicola. Next base: position 48,486 of record NZ_VWVM01000014.1, on the reverse strand, counting down.
GGCGCAGTCGGCGACCTGTTATGTCGTGTCGTGGTGGAGACACCGGTCAGCCTGAATGAGAAACAGAAGGCGCTGTTGCGTGAACTCGAAGAGAGTTTTGGCGGCCCAAGCGGTGAGCACAACAGCCCGCGCTCCAAGAGCTTCTTCGACGGTGTGAAAAAATTCTTTGATGATCTCACCCGCTAAAGGGTAAGGGATAAACGGAGCCTCAGGCTCCGTTTTTTTTGCCGTTTATAAGCCGTTACGCATACAGACTGTATAGCAGGCGGGAGTGCCTGTCTCCAGCAACGGCTCGGTAAAAGCGAAGTAAAGGCCTGGTATAAGCTGCTTTTAACGATCTATGTGAGTCGTTACACTTATTCACTTTCTATCGCCGATCAGGAAGATAAACGTTGAATAAGCCTCGTAAACTCAGAAACCTCTTCAAGAGCTTCATTGAAAGTGACGCCAGTAACGGCATGATACTCATTCTGGCGGCAGTGGCAGCCATGATTCTCGCCAATACAGCTGAGACCGCCGGTGGCTACCAGGCGTTGCTAAATGAACCTGTTCAGATCCGCTTTGGTGCGCTGGATATCAGCAAAAATCTGCTGTTATGGATAAACGATGCGCTGATGGCGCTGTTTTTCCTGCTAATAGGACTGGAAGTAAAGCGTGAGCTGATGGTCGGCGAACTGGCAAGCCGCGAAAAAGCGATCTTTCCTGTCATCGCAGCATTAGGTGGCATGGCGCTGCCTGCCCTTATCTTCCTGGCTTTCAACCATGGTGATGAGATTGCCCGCAATGGCTGGGCCATTCCCACGGCAACGGATATCGCTTTTGCACTGGGCGTACTGGCCCTGCTCGGCAGCCGTGTTCCTGCTGCGCTGAAAGTTTTTCTGATGGCACTGGCGATTATCGATGACCTGGGGGCGATTGTGATTATCGCCCTGTTCTATACCAGCGGTCTGTCGGTGCTCTCTCTGGGCGTGGCGGCAGCGGCGATTTTGGTGCTGGCCCTGCTGAATTACTTTAACGTCCGTAAAATCTCCATCTATATTCTGGTTGGCATTGTGCTCTGGACCGCCGTGCTTAAGTCGGGCGTCCATGCAACGCTGGCCGGTGTTATCGTGGGCTTCTTTGTGCCGCTGGAAAAGCGAGAGGGGCATTCGCCATCGGAGCATCTGGCACACGGCCTGATGCCATGGGTGAACTGGCTGATTCTGCCACTGTTTGCCTTCGCCAATGCTGGTATTTCGCTCGCGGGTATTACGCTGAGCAATATCCTTTCGCCTGAACCGTCAGGCATCATCTTTGGCCTGTTAATCGGTAAACCATTGGGCATAACCCTGTTCTGCTGGCTGGCAGTCAGGTTAAAGCTGGCGGTATTACCTGCTGGCACCACTATCCGCGATATCATGGCGATCGGCGTACTGTGTGGTATCGGCTTCACGATGTCGATATTCATCAGTTCACTGGCCTTTGACGCAGCCCATGAGCAGCTGGTGACGTTTTCTAAACTGGGGATTCTGACCGGTTCTCTGCTATCCGCCGTGATTGGATACACCCTGTTGCGGATCAAATTGCGGTAATGGAGAGGAGGCGAAAGCCTCCTTCTTTTCAATGAGTCACATTAATTACAATCATCTTTACTATTTCTGGCACGCCTGTCGCGCGGGCTCGATAGCGGGTGCAGCTGAAGCGCTCTCACTGACGCCTCAGACCATTACCGGGCAGATTAAGGTGCTGGAAGAGCGCCTGCAGGGTAAGCTGTTCCGGCGTCAGGGAAGAGGTCTGGTGCCGACTGAACTGGGGCAGTTGGTGTTCCGCTACGCTGACCGCATGTTTATGCTGGGTCAGGAGATGCTGGATATCGTTAACTACCGCAAAGAGTCTCATCTGCTGCTGGATGTGGGGGTGGCAGATGCCCTCTCAAAGCAACGGGTCAGCAAGGTGCTGGAGACGGCGGTGGCGGCAGAGGAGAAAATCCATCTGCGCTGTTTTGAATCGACCCACGAAATGCTGCTGGAGCAACTCAGTCAGCATAAGCTGGATATGATTATTTCTGACTGCTCCATCGATCCCACCCAGCAGGAAGGGCTGTTTTCGGTAAAGCTGGGGGAGTGCCCGATCAGTTTCTGGTCCGCTCAGCCGATTACCGATTACTCTTTTCCGGGCTGTCTGGAGACATACCCACTCCTCATTCCGGGTCGCCGCTCAATGCTGGGGCGTAGAATCCTTAACTGGATCACGACTCAGGGGCTGCAGGTGGAGATTCTGGGTGAGTTTGATGATGCGGCGCTGATGCACGCATTTGGTGCGCGTCAGAAGGCAATTTTTGTAGCAGCAGCGCTGGACGGTTGTCAGCAGGAGGGGATTTATGAAGTTGCTCGGCTTGATGCCGTTTCAGAGGAGTATCACATACTCTTCTCCGAGCGGATGATTCAGCATCCGGCGGTGCAGCGTCTCTGTCAGGCTGACTTCAGCGCACTCTTCCCTCACCAGAGTACAGACGAAAAAAAACCGGCGTAAGCCGGCTTTTTCAACAAAGCGATGAACAACGGGCGATTAAGCCAGTTTGTTGATCTGTGCAGTCAGGTTTGATTTATAACGTGCAGCTTTGTTTTTGTGGATCAGACCTTTAGCGGCCTGACGATCCACGAGTGGTTGCATTTCATTGAATGCGTTCTGCGCAGCAGCTTTGTCGCCTGAAGCGATCGCCGCGTATACTTTCTTAACGAAGGTACGCATCATTGAGCGGCGGCTAGCGTTGTGCTTGCGGCGTTTCTCAGATGTTACGGCGCGTTTCTTAGCTGATTTGATATTAGCCAAGGTCCAACTCCCAAATGTGTTCTATAGAGACAAATCAAAGGCCGAGGACTATGCCCTTCTAACCTGATTTTGTCAATGGATTTGTGCAAATAAGCGTCGCTCTGTGAGCAGCACTCGGTTACGTATTTGATGGCGCAAGATTCTACCAGCTTCCCCTCACTGAATACAGTATTTCGCGACAAAATTCTTAACAGACGCATCTGCAACAGGAAATGCAGCGCCTGAAGCATGAAAGGCGTGCTGACGGGTTAACCTGAGTCGCTTTCAAGGGTATAATCCGCCGATTTCCACCGGTTTGGGCCAGCCATGAAGTTTATCCGCGGTATTCATAATCTTAACGAGCAGCATCGCGGCTGCGTTCTGACCATTGGTAATTTCGATGGCGTACACCGCGGGCATCAGGCGCTGATGTCCCGGCTGTGTGAAGAGGGACGTAAGCGTCATCTGCCGGTCGTGGTCATGGTGTTTGAGCCACAGCCGCTGGAGCTGTTTGCCGGTGATAAAGCCCCGGCACGCCTGACGCGCCTGCGTGAAAAATTGCGCTACATGGCGGAAGCCGGCGTCGATAAAGTGCTGTGTGTGCGGTTTGACCGTCGCTTTGCAGCGCTGTCCGCCCAGCGTTTTATCAGTGACCTGCTGGTCGACAAGCTGGACGTAAAGTACCTCGCAGTCGGCGATGATTTCCGCTTCGGCGCTGGTCGCCAGGGGGATTTCCTGTTATTACAGAAAGCAGGTGCGGAGTATGGTTTTGAGGTCGTGAGCACCGAAACCTTCTGTGACGGCGGGAAGCGAATCAGCAGCACAGCCGTGCGTCAGGCGCTGGCCGCAGATGATTTAGCGCTGGCGCAGTCGCTGTTAGGTCATCCTTTCACCATTTCCGGCCGCGTCGTGCACGGTGATGCACTGGGACGCACGCTGGGTTTCCCCACTGCGAACCTTCCTTTACGCCGCAGCGTCTCACCGGTGAAAGGGGTCTATGCGGTGGAGGTGCAGGGGCTGACGCCTGAGCCACTGCCGGGTGTCGCCAATATCGGTACCCGTCCGACCGTAAAAGGTTTACGCCAGCAGCTTGAAGTTCACCTGCTCGACATCAATATGGATCTCTATGGTCGTCACATTGATGTGGTGCTGAAACAGAAAATACGAAACGAGCAGCGCTTTGCCTCACTGGAGGCGTTGAAAGAACAAATTGCGAACGATGTGGTAACGGCCCGGCAGTTCTTTGGGCTGCTTTAACCTGAGCGAAAAACGGAATCGAGAATCTGATGAGTGACTATAAATCTACCCTGAATTTGCCGGAAACGGGATTCCCGATGCGTGGCGATCTGGCCAAACGCGAACCGGGAATGTTGCAACGCTGGTATGCCGACAACCTGTACGGCATCATCCGCGAAGCCAAAAAAGGGAAAAAAACCTTTATCCTGCATGATGGCCCTCCGTATGCGAACGGCAGCATTCATATTGGTCACTCTGTTAACAAGATTCTGAAAGACATTATCGTGAAGTCGAAAGGCATGGCGGGTTATGACTCGCCGTATGTGCCGGGCTGGGACTGTCACGGTCTGCCAATTGAACACAAAGTTGAGCAGATGATCGGCAAGCCAGGCGAGAAAGTCACCGCCGCAGAATTCCGTGCCGCGTGCCGCAAGTACGCAGCTGAACAGGTTGAAGGCCAGAAGGCAGACTTTATCCGTCTGGGCGTGCTGGGCGACTGGGATCGTCCTTACCTGACTATGGATTTTGGCACCGAAGCCAATATCATCCGTGCGCTGGGTAAAATCATCGGCAACGGCCACTTGCATAAAGGCGCGAAGCCGGTGCACTGGTGTCTGGATTGCCGCTCAGCCTTAGCAGAAGCGGAAGTCGAGTATTACGACAAAACCTCTCCGTCAATTGATGTGATGTTCAACGCCATCGATGCCGACGCGGTGCGTCAGGCATTTGGTGTATCACAGGTCAATGGCCCAATCTCACTGGTGATCTGGACAACGACGCCGTGGACATTACCGGCTAACCGCGCCATCTCTCTGCATCCTGAATTTGAGTACCAGTTGATCCAGATCGAGGGCCGTGCCCTGATCCTGGCGAAAGAGCTGGTTGAGAGCGTCATGAAACGCGCCGGTGTCAGCGAATGGCAGGTACTGGGCGAATGCAAAGGCGCTGCGCTGGAGCTGCAGAAATTCCAGCATCCGTTCCTGGCGCTGGAGTCGCTGGTGGTGCTGGGCGATCACGTAACGCTTGACGCGGGTACCGGTGCAGTTCACACCGCACCAGGCCACGGTCCGGATGACTACGTCATCGGTCAGAAATATGGCATCGAAACGGCGAATCCGGTCGGACCGGATGGCACCTATCTGCCAGGCACGTATCCGACGCTGGATGGGATTAACGTCTTTAAAGCCAACGACATGATCGTTGAGCTGCTGAAAGAGAAAGGCGCGCTGCTGCATGTTGAGAAACTGCTGCACAGCTACCCGCACTGCTGGCGTCACAAAACGCCGATCATCTTCCGTGCCACGCCACAGTGGTTCATCAGCATGGATCAGAAAGGTCTGCGTGCGCAGTCGCTGAAAGAGATCAAAGGCGTGCAATGGATCCCGGACTGGGGCCAGGCGCGTATCGAATCCATGGTGGCGAACCGTCCCGACTGGTGTATCTCACGTCAGCGTACCTGGGGCGTGCCGATGGCGCTGTTCGTTCACAAAGAGAGCGAAGAGCTGCACCCGGACACGCTGGCGCTGATGGAGAAAGTGGCGCAGCGCGTTGAGCAGGAAGGCATTCAGGCCTGGTGGGATCTTGATCCGCGCGAACTGATGGGCGACGACGCCGATCATTACGTTAAAGTGCCGGATACGCTGGATGTCTGGTTTGACTCCGGTTCTACCAGCTATTCCGTGGTGGATGCGCGTCCTGAATTTGGCGGACATGCACCAGACCTCTATCTGGAAGGCTCCGATCAGCATCGCGGCTGGTTTATGTCCTCGCTGATGATCTCTACGGCGATGAAAGGCAAAGCGCCATATCGTCAGGTACTGACGCACGGTTTCACCGTGGATGGTCAGGGCCGCAAGATGTCGAAGTCGATCGGCAACACCGTTGCGCCGCAGGATGTAATGAACAAGCTGGGCGCTGATATTCTGCGTCTGTGGGTGGCCTCAACCGACTACTCGGGCGAAATGGCGGTTTCCGATGAGATCCTCAAGCGCTCTGCCGATGCCTACCGTCGTATCCGTAACACCGCGCGTTTCCTGCTGGCTAACCTCAGCGGCTTCAACCCGGCCACCGATCTGGTGAAACCGGAAGAGATGGTCGTAGTGGATCGCTGGGCAGTGGGTCGCGCACAGGCGGCACAGGCCGATATCGTCGCTTCCTATGAGAACTACGATTTCCATGAAGTGATCCAGCGTCTGATGCAGTTCTGCTCGATTGAGATGGGCAGCTTCTATCTCGACATCATCAAGGATCGTCAGTACACCGCGAAAGGCGATGGCCTTGCACGTCGCAGCTGCCAGACCGCACTGTGGCATATCGTCGAAGCGCTGGTGCGCTGGATGGCACCAATCATGTCCTTTACGGCGGATGAGATTTGGGGCTATCTGCCAGGGGAACGTGCGCAGTATGTCTTCACCGAAGAGTGGTATCAGGGTCTGTTTGGCCTGGCTGAAGATGAAGCGCTGAATGACGCCTATTGGGCTGAGCTGCTGAAAGTGCGTGGCGAAGTGAACAAGGTGATCGAGCAGGCGCGTGCGGATAAACGTATCGGTGGTGCACTGGAAGCGACGGTGACGCTCTATGCTGATCCGGAGCTGGCCGCAAAACTCCAGGCGTTGGGCAATGAACTGCGCTTTGTGCTGCTGACCTCTGGCGCACAGGTGGCGGATTACGACCTGGCGAACGACGAAGCGCAGCAGAGTGAACTACTGAAAGGTCTGAAAATCGCGCTGCACAAGGCGGAAGGCGAGAAATGTCAGCGCTGCTGGCATTACACTACTGACGTCGGACAGAATCCTGAGCATGCTGAGGTCTGTGGTCGTTGTTACAGTAACGTAGCCGGTGACGGCGAACAGCGTGAATTTGCCTGATGCGTAAACCTATTTTATCAACCGGATTGCGCTGGCTGTGGCTGGTGCTGGTGGTGATTGTTGTCGACTTCGCCAGCAAGCAGTGGGTGATGAACAACATGATGCTGCATGAAACCCAGCCACTGATGCCCTACCTGAATCTGTTCTACGCGCACAACTACGGCGCGGCGTTCAGTTTCCTGGCTGACAAAGGTGGCTGGCAGCGCTGGTTCTTTGCGGGCATCGCATTGGCTATCGTGATCTCACTGGTCGTGATGATGTACCGTAATCATGCCAGCCAGAAGATCGCGAACATTGCCTATGCCCTGATTATCGGCGGCGCGGTAGGCAATCTGTTTGACCGCTCATACCATGGCTTTGTGGTCGATTTTATCGATTTTTATGTCGGTAACTGGCACTTCGCTACATTTAATATCGCTGACTGCGGCATCTGTATTGGTGCGGCATTGGTGGTGCTGGAGGGCTTTTTCAGCCCGAACGGCAAACAGGCTAAACAGAAAGGGTAAGTGATGACTGAGTCCGTACAGCGCGAAAGCGCGGTGTTGGTGCATTTTACGCTGAAGCTGGAAGATGGCTCGACGGCGGAATCGACCCGTGCAAACGGCAAGCCCGCGCTGTTCCGTCTCGGTGATGGCAGCCTCTCTGCAGCACTTGAGCAGGCACTGCTGGGGCTGAAAGCGGGTGAAACCAAACAGTTCATTCTGGCACCGGAAGATGCCTTTGGTGGCGTCAGTCCTGATCTGATCCAATATTTCTCGCGTCGGGACTTTATCGACGCAGGTGAACCGGAAGTGGGTGCCATCATGCTGTTCAGTGGCATGGGCGGCAGTGAAATGCCAGGCGTGATCCGTGAAGTCTCCGGTGATTCTATCACCGTGGATTTCAACCACCCGCTGGCAGGTCGTCGTATTCAGTTTGATGTAGAGGTGCTGGAAATCGATCCGGCACTGGAGGCGAACGATGCAAATCCTGTTAGCTAATCCGCGCGGTTTCTGCGCTGGCGTTGATCGCGCCATCAGTATTGTTGAGCGCGCGCTGGAGATGTATGGCGCGCCCATCTACGTCCGTCACGAAGTGGTGCATAACCGCTACGTGGTGAACAGCCTGCGTGAGCGCGGTGCTATCTTCATTGAAGAGATCAGTGAAGTGCCGGATGACGCGATTCTGATCTTCTCTGCGCATGGTGTTTCACAGGCGGTGCGTGCCGAAGCTAAAGCGCGCAATCTGACCATGCTGTTCGACGCTACCTGTCCGCTGGTGACCAAAGTGCATATGGAAGTGGCGCGTGCCAGCCGTAAGGGCGTGGAAGCAATACTGATTGGTCATGCGGGGCATCCGGAAGTCGAGGGCACCATGGGGCAGTACAACAACCCCAATGGTGGCATGTATCTGGTGGAGTCCCCGGAAGATGTCTTCAGACTGACCGTCAAAGACGAAAACAATCTGAGCTTCATGACGCAGACCACGCTGTCGGTGGATGACACCTCTGACATCATTGATGCCCTGCGTCAGCGTTTCCCGGCAATCATCGGGCCGCGTAAAGATGATATCTGCTACGCCACCACTAACCGTCAGGAAGCCGTTCGCACTCTGGCGAAAGATGCAGAAGTGGTGCTGGTGGTGGGGTCGAAGAACTCCTCGAACTCTAACCGTCTGGCCGAGCTGGCACAGCGTGCCGGTAAACTTGCGAAGCTGATCGACTCTGCGGATGATATTCAGGAAGAGTGGGTAAAAGGCGTGGCCTGCATCGGCGTTACCGCGGGTGCCTCAGCCCCCGATATTCTGGTGCAGCAGGTGATCCAGCGGCTGCGTGAGCTGGGTGGCGAAGCGGCGATTGAGCTGATTGGTCGTGAAGAAAATATCGTCTTCGAAGTGCCTAAAGAGCTGCGTGTCGAAGTACGCAACGTGCATTAACTCATAGATATAACTGATAAAAAGGCCGACTCTGTTCGGCCTTTTTTGTTTTTCTGGTCTGACTAAAACGCCAATGTTTGTGGTGGTGATTGCTTTTACTGATAATCACAGGCGGCTGGCATAAAATTCTTATTATCACTGATTAATAGTGGCGTGACTGTTAACTCGTCGTTAACCTGATGACGCTTTGGATGCATAGTTTTGTTTTAGGAATGAATAAATATGAACACTATCCGGATTGCTATTGTGGGCGCGCCGGGCCGAATGGGCCGTAATCTGATTAAGGCGACGCAGCAGGCAGAGGGCGTAGAACTGGGTGCAGCTCTGGCACGCCCGGGTTCATCGCTGACCGGCAGCGACGCGGGTGAATTAGCGGGCATCGGCAAGAACGGCATTCTCATCGCTGACGATTTACGCACGGTGATAAACGACTTTGATGTGCTAATCGACTTCACCCGCCCGGAGGGCACGCTGGAGTATATGGCCATCTGCCGTGAGCAGGGTAAAGCGATGGTCATTGGCACGACCGGTTTTGATGAGGCAGGCAAGGCGGCCATTCGCACGGCGGCAGAAGATATCGCTATCGTATTCGCCGCGAACTTCAGTGTGGGGGTTAACCTGGTGCTGAAGCTGCTGGAGAAGGCCGCAAAAGTGATGGGCGAGTACGCGGACATTGAGATCGTTGAAGCACACCACCGCCATAAAGTAGATGCGCCGTCTGGCACCGCGCTGGCGATGGGGGAGGCAATAGCCGACGCGATGCAGTGGAAACTGGATGAGCATGCAGTCTATACGCGTGAAGGCCATACGGGTGAACGTCAGCCACAGACTATCGGTTTTGCGACGGTGCGCGCAGGTGACATCGTCGGTGAACATACAGCGATGTTTGCAGATATTGGCGAGCGGGTAGAGATTACCCACAAGGCTTCAAGCCGTATGACCTTTGCAAATGGCGCAGTTAAATCAGCTTTATGGCTGAAGGATAAGAAATCAGGTCTTTATGACATGCGTGATGTGCTGAATTTGTCGATGTTGTAAGTGTTGTGAGCCATCGTGATGTGGTTATTTCAATCGTTAATTGATTGATTGAAAAGGGGCAATGTTATCATTGCCCTTAATTTTATCTTAAAAATAGTGTTCTGATGTAAAATACCTATCTGATGCTTATTTGTATTGGTTTTTTGGTTTTGTCAGCCCGGCTAAACGCCATTTTTGACCATTTGGTCAAAAATAAAGGCCCTGCTGCGCTGGTTTCGTTTTTAGGCTGCATGGCAAACGATTATTCCGCCAGGTTTTATCCTCTTTTTACCGCTTATGCCTGATTTTTCCCTCATAAGGCAGATAATCATTAAAAAATCCCGCAACAGGGTAGACAATGACCAGGGCGATCATTAGAATGCGCGCAATTTGCCAAAAATCGACAATTCAGGCGGTTTTTGCATTGATTCAGGCGGCTATTTTGAATTAATATGCAGATATATTGACTGTTTATTCCCTGGAGGATGTTTTGATCAAGTCAGCAATCCTGGTTCTGGAAGACGGAACCCAATTCCACGGTCGGGCCATCGGGGCAACAGGATCGGCAGTGGGAGAAGTCGTTTTCAACACTTCAATGACCGGTTATCAAGAAATCCTCACTGATCCTTCCTATTCCCGCCAAATCGTCACTCTCACTTATCCCCATATCGGTAATGTCGGTGCCAATGCCGCCGACGAAGAATCCAGCCAGATTCATGCGCAGGGCCTGGTTATTCGTGACCTGCCACTGATTGCCAGCAACTTCCGTAGCGAAGAAGGCTTATCTGCTTACCTGCAGCGCAACAACATCGTGGCGATTGCCGATATTGATACCCGCAAGCTGACGCGCTTGCTGCGTGAGAAGGGGGCGCAGAATGGCTGCATTATTGCCGGCGACAATCCGGATGCTGCGCTGGCGCTGCAAAAAGCCCAGGCGTTCCCGGGACTGAAAGGAATGGACCTGGCGAAAGAGGTCTGCACCACGGAGACTTACAGCTGGCAGCAGGGCAGCTGGACGCTGGACGCAGGTCTGCCAGAGCAGGCTGCTGCGGAGTCGCTGCCTTACCATGTAGTGGCTTACGACTACGGTGCTAAGCGCAATATCCTGCGCATGCTGGTCGATCGCGGCTGCCGTCTGACCGTGGTTCCGGCACAGACACCTGCCGAAGAGGTCCTGAAACTGAATCCGGATGGCATTTTCCTCTCCAACGGTCCGGGTGACCCGGAACCGTGCGACTACGCTATCAGCGCCATTCAGGCCTTCCTGAAAACCGAGATCCCGGTGTTCGGTATCTGCCTGGGCCACCAGTTGCTGGCGCTGGCCAGCGGTGCTAAGACCGTGAAGATGAAACTCGGCCACCACGGCGGCAACCATCCGGTGAAAGATCTCGAAAACAATCGCGTCATGATCACCGCACAGAACCACGGTTTTGCGGTTGATGAGAACAATCTGCCCGCGAATCTGCGTGTGACCCACATTTCGCTGTTCGATAAAACCGTGCAGGGCATTCATCGCACTGACAAGCCTGCATTCAGCTTCCAGGGGCATCCGGAAGCCAGTCCGGGACCGGGTGATGCTGCGCCGCTGTTTGACCACTTTATTGAATTGATTGACGCATTCCGTCTGCAAGCGAAGTAATCAGGAGCTAATTCATGCCAAAACGTACAGACCTAAAATCCATCCTGATTCTTGGTGCCGGTCCGATTGTGATCGGCCAGGCCTGCGAATTTGACTATTCCGGTGCGCAGGCGTGTAAGGCGCTGCGTGAAGAGGGCTACCGCGTTATTCTGGTGAACTCTAACCCGGCGACGATTATGACTGACCCCGAAATGGCCGATGCAACCTACATTGAGCCGATTCACTGGGAAGTGGTGCGCAAAATCATCGAAAAAGAGCGCCCGGACGCGGTTCTGCCCACAATGGGCGGTCAGACGGCGCTAAACTGCGCGCTGGAGCTGGAGCGTCATGGCGTGCTGGAAGAGTTTGGCGTCACCATGATTGGCGCGACCGCTGATGCCATCGACAAAGCGGAAGATCGCCGTCGTTTCGACGTGGCAATGAAAAGCATCGGTCTGGATACCGCCCGCTCCGGTATTGCGCACACCATGGAAGAAGCGCTGGCCGTGGCAGAAGATGTTGGCTTCCCGTGCATCATCCGTCCCTCCTTTACCATGGGCGGCACGGGTGGCGGCATCGCCTATAACCGCGAAGAGTTTGAAGAGATTTGCGAACGCGGTCTCGATCTCTCACCAACCAATGAGCTGCTGATTGATGAGTCGCTGATTGGCTGGAAAGAGTATGAAATGGAAGTCGTGCGCGATAAGAACGACAACTGCATCATCGTCTGCTCCATTGAAAACTTCGACGCGATGGGGATCCACACGGGTGACTCCATCACGGTCGCACCTGCCCAGACGCTGACCGACAAAGAGTATCAGATCATGCGTAACGCCTCGCTGGCGGTACTGCGTGAAATCGGTGTTGAAACCGGCGGCTCCAACGTGCAGTTCTCCGTTAACCCGAAAGATGGTCGCCTGATTGTCATTGAGATGAACCCACGCGTGTCGCGCTCCTCGGCGCTGGCGTCAAAAGCGACTGGCTTCCCGATTGCGAAAGTGGCGGCCAAACTGGCGGTCGGCTACACGCTCGACGAGCTGATGAACGATATCACTGGTGGTTTAACACCGGCCTCGTTTGAGCCGTCAATCGACTACGTTGTCACCAAGATCCCACGTTTCAACTTTGAGAAATTTGCCGGTGCCAACGATCGCCTGACTACGCAGATGAAGTCGGTGGGTGAAGTGATGGCAATTGGCCGCACATTCCAGGAATCCATGCAGAAAGCGCTGCGCGGCCTGGAAGTGGGCGCTAACGGTTTTGACCCGAAAGTGCACCTCGACGATCCGGAAGCGTTAACCCGCATCCGCCGCGAGCTGAAAGATGCCGGTTCAGACCGCATCTGGTACATCGCGGACGCTTTCCGCGCTGGCATGTCGGTTGATGGTGTGTTCAACCTGACCAACATTGACCGCTGGTTCCTGGTGCAGATTGAAGAGCTGGTACGGCTGGAAGATCAGGTGGCAAGCGAAGGGGTGAATAGCCTGGATGCCACGTTCCTGCGTACCCTGAAGCGCAAAGGCTTTGCCGATGCGCGACTGGCGACGCTGGCAGGTGTGGCTGAGAGCGAAATCCGCAAGCTGCGTCAGCAGTTTAACCTGCACCCGGTTTATAAGCGTGTCGATACCTGTGCTGCCGAGTTCGCGACGGATACCGCTTACATGTACTCCACCTATGAGGAGGAGTGCGAAGCCAACCCGAGTCCGGATCGCGAAAAAATCATGATTCTGGGTGGTGGACCAAACCGTATCGGTCAGGGTATCGAATTCGACTACTGCTGTGTTCATGCCGCTCTGGCGCTGCGTGAAGATGGTTACCAGACCATTATGGTGAACTGTAACCCGGAAACGGTCTCGACCGATTACGACACCTCTGACCGCCTCTACTTTGAGCCGGTCACGCTGGAAGACGTGCTGGAGATTGTCCGCATTGAGCAGCCAAAAGGCGTCATCGTACAGTATGGCGGTCAGACCCCGCTGAAACTGGCGCGTGCGCTGGAAGCCGCAGGCGTACCGGTTATCGGCACCAGCCCGGATTCCATTGACCGTGCCGAAGACCGTGAGCGTTTCCAGCAGGCGGTTGATCGCCTGAAACTGAAGCAACCGGCTAACGCCACGGTCGCGACGCTGGAGCAGGCAGTCGAGAAAGCCGCTGGCCTGGGTTATCCGCTGGTGGTGCGTCCTTCTTATGTACTGGGTGGCCGTGCCATGGAGATCGTTTACGACGAGATCGACCTAAGACGCTACTTCCAGACGGCAGTCTCCGTTTCCAACGATGCGCCGGTACTGCTTGATCGCTTCCTGGATGATGCGGTTGAAGTCGATGTGGATGCGATTTGCGACGGTGAGCGGGTGCTGATTGGCGGCATTATGGAACATATCGAGCAGGCTGGTGTTCACTCCGGTGACTCCGCCTGTTCACTGCCGGCCTACACGCTGAATCAGGAGATTCAGAACGTGATGCGCCAGCAGGTTGAGAAACTGGCGTTTGAGCTGAACGTTCGTGGCCTGATGAACGTCCAGTTCGCGGTGAAAGACAACGAAGTCTATCTGATCGAAGTGAACCCACGTGCGGCGCGTACCGTTCCGTTCGTCTCTAAAGCGACTGGTGTACCGCTGGCGAAAGTGGCTGCACGCGTGATGGCAGGTAAAACACTGGCAGAGCAGGGCGTGACGGAAGAGGTGATCCCGCCTTACTACTCAGTTAAAGAAGTGGTGCTGCCATTCAACAAGTTCCAGGGCGTTGACCCGATTCTGGGCCCGGAAATGCGCTCTACCGGTGAAGTCATGGGCGTGGGCCGCACGTTCGCTGAGGCATTCTCCAAAGCGATGCTGGGTGCACAGAGCAACATGAAGAAGTCGGGCCGTGCGCTGCTGTCGGTGCGTGAAGGCGACAAGAAACGTATCGTCGACCTGGCCGCGAAGCTGCAGAAGTTTGGTTTTGAACTGGATGCAACTCACGGCACGGCAGTGGTGCTGGGCGAAGCGGGCATCAATCCGCGCCTGGTTAACAAGGTACATGAAGGTCGTCCACACATTCAGGACCGCCTGAAGAATGGCGAGTATAGCTACATCGTCAATACTACGGCAGGTCGTCAGGCGATTGAAGATTCGAAGCTGATTCGCCGCAGCGCACTGCAGTATAAAGTGCACTACGATACCACGCTGAACGGTGGCTTCGCGACTGCGATGGCGCTGAATGCTGACCCGACGGAACAGGTTATCTCCGTTCAGGAGATGCATGCCCAGATAAAGGCGATGTAAGGTAATGTTGTGTGAAAAACGGCTCCTCCGGGAGCCGTTTTTTTTGCCACTTCTCTGGCGATAATCCGAAAGTCAGGTCCAGTGATAGGCTGGAGTTTGCGTTAAAGTGACTGATTTGGCTTAATTTTTTAGCTTTAGGTGCGAATGACGCCGATTCGCACAAATTTATAAGATAAACACTTCCTGTACGGATTTTTCGCCAGTACTATGCCTGCCGCTCATCACTGGAGCGTATCAGGACATAAATAAAAAATGAAAATGCGTACTTTTTCTCTGAGTGCAGTGGCTGCACTGATGGTTACTCTTCCTTTCGCCAGCCAGGCGGAAATTACCCTGTTAAAACAGGATCCGCAGGCAGGCGATCCACTTAGCCGCCTTACCCTGAATGTTGGCGGCAGCATCCGTGCTCAGGTCAATCATCAGACCGGCGTGGATGACAAATCTTACAAGCGCGACGGTTTTGATGGTGGCACCCGTTTCCGTTTTGGCGCTGACTACTACCTGTTTGATGACGTGAGCTGGACCAGCTATTACGAGCTGGGCGTGAATATTCCGGCGGTCTTCAGCTGGGATCGTCACTATGCCGATGGTGCCAATAACACTACGCGTCGCCAGCTTTACACCGGTCTGAAAAGCAAGACCTGGGGCCAGCTGACCTTCGGTCAGCAGAACAGCGTTTACTATGACACCGTAGGCGCGAAAACCGATATCTGGGATTACGATATGGTCGGCCAGGCCCCGGGCAACGGTATTAATGGCGACTACGACGGATCTTACCGTTCACGTAAGCAGCTGAAGTACAAAAACAGCTTCGGCGACGCGGATATCTACGCTTCTTATCTGTTCGAAGATAACGAGTATCTGCCAGGCAATGGCCTGCGCTATAAGCGTAAAGGCGGCGGCTCACTGGGCGTGGATTACCACATCACTGAGGATTTGAGCTGGGGCACGGCGTGGAACTACACCCGCGCGGCGATGCGTAATCCGAACAACGGCGACAGCCGCGATTACGACCAGAACATCTACGGTACCGCACTGAGCTGGACACCAGGCAACTGGACGCTGTCAGCCGGTGGTGGCTGGTATCAGAACTTCATGACCACCAAACGCAAAGATGTGCATGATTACTTTGCTGGCGATGCATGGGGCATTGAATATTTCGCCGGTTACAAAATCCCGGTGGCGCAGTACGGTCTGAAAGCCGTCCAGCCTTATGTCATGGGTGACCGCATTGAGTATGCGACTGGCCGTGATTACCAGCGCATCGACAACGGTCTGGGTGTGACGCTGTTCCTCGACTACGGTTTCCGTGTTGATTACGAACATGTCTTTACCTCAAGCACCGATAACCTGGGTGATATGAATCTGGTGCGTCTGCGCTACGACTTCTGATAAATCTGACGGCTCCTCCGGGAGCCGTTTTCTTTTACGCACGCTTTTTGTGCCAGCCTGAGGCAAATCGCTGGCGTGCTGCGGCAAACTGACGCGATTACGCGGTGAAAAACGCTGCACAGGCCGCGAAAAACGGTGTCATGAAAAGCTTTACGCAAATAGACCTTCCCTCCTATCGACGAAAGTTTCACCTTTACGTATCATGGCGCCAATTTTTTTCAGTGAGTGGTTAACATGATTAGTCTTATCGCGGCATTAGCAGCAGATCGCATTATTGGAATGGAGAACGCCATGCCGTGGGACCTGCCTGCAGATCTGGCGTGGTTCAAGCGCAATACGCTGAAGAAACCGGTGATTATGGGGCGACTGACCTTTGAATCCATTGGCCGTCCGTTACCTGGCCGACTGAACATCGTTGTCAGCAGTAAGCCAGGCACCACAGAAGGCGTGACCTGGGTTACGTCGCTGGATGAGGCGTTACAGGCAGCCGGTGATGCAGAAGAGATCATGGTGATTGGCGGTGGACGTGTCTATGAGCAGATGCTTAAGCGTGCCGATCGTCTCTATCTGACGCACATTGATGCGGAAGTAGAAGGTGATACGCAGTTCCCGGATTACGAGCCGGACGAATGGCAGTCCACGTTCAGCGAATTCCACGACGCTGATGAGCAGAACTCTCACAGCTACTGTTTTGAGATCCTCGACCGTCGCCGTTAATCCTCTTCCCGCCTGGCTGTAACCTGGCTGTCATCTCTATTTATTAGCATTGCTTCTTTTCTGGGATCGTCATAAAGGAAGCAATCAATAATGAAAACCGAACTCTCCGCCTTAAGCACTGACCGCCTTCGTGATCCATATCGCCGTAAATTTCTTGCCGGTTCCGGCGCGATCGGGCTGACCGGCTTTCTCAGCGGCAGCCTCACGCTTTCAGGAAGCGTACTGGCGCAGGAGAAGCCCGCGGGCAGTCTGCTGCTGGGCTTTCAGGCGATTGCCGCGTCAACCGCCGATGAGGTTGTGGTCGCACCGGGCTATCGTGCAGATGTGTTGATCTCCTGGGGGGATCCGCTGGTGAATGGCGCGGCCGCGTTTGATCCGCACGGCAACAATAGCGCGGAAGATCAGGAAAAGCAGTTCGGTGACAACAACGATGGGATGAGCTTTTTCGCGATCGATGACCAGCGAGGCGTGATGGCGATTAACAATGAATACGTGAACGAGCCGACGCTATTTGCCCACGGCGGCAGCAAAGCGACCAGCCTGGAAGATGTGAAGAAGTCACAGGCGGCACACGGCGTCTCCATCGTTGAAGTGAAGCGGGGCGACGATAATCGCTGGCAGGTAGTACGTCCTTCTGACTACAACCGCCGCATTACTGCCAATACGCCTATGCGGTTTTCCGGCCCGGCCGCAGGTGATAACGCGCTGAAGACCGCCGCCGACCCGCAGGGAATGCATGTCCTGGGCACCTTTGGTAACTGCGCCAACGGTAAAACGCCGTGGGGCACTTATCTCACCTGTGAAGAGAACTACGACACCTATTTTGGCACTCATCAGGCAGACTTTACCCCGACCCCACAGCAGAAGCGTTACACCCTGAATGCTGCCGAGCCGGAGCGCAACTGGTCTGACTTTGATCCCCGCTTCGATATCGCGAAAAATCCCAACGAATTTAATCGCCACGGCTGGATTGTCGAGATCGATCCCTTTGATCCTCACGCCGTGCCGGTCAAACGTACCGCGCTGGGCCGCTTTAAGCACGAGAACGCGGCTGTGACGGTCGCGAAAACCGGGCAACTGGTGGTTTACATGGGCGACGATGAGCGCGGCGAATATATCTATAAATATGTCTCCGACGACAAAGTCATCCCGGATGATGCCAAAGCCAGTCAGGGATTGCTGGATAAAGGCACGCTCTATGTGGCGCAGTTCAACGGCGATGCGCAGGGTACACCGCTGAAAGGCACCGGGCGCTGGCTGCCACTGAAGTGGGGTGAAAATGGACTCACCCCGGAAAAGGGGTTTAACAGCCAGGCAGATGTCCTGATCAATGCGCGTGCTGCGGCCGACGTGGTTAACGCCACGCGGATGGACCGGCCCGAGTGGATTGCCGTTAACCCGCACGATGGCCGTGCCTATTGCACGCTGACCAACAACAATAAGCGCGGCAATGAGGGCATGCCGGTCAATGCGGCGAATCCGCGGCCCAAAAATATCTACGGTCAGATTATCCGCTGGGATGAGAAGGGCGATGCTACGGCACAGACCTTTGAGTGGGATATCTATGCGTTGTGCGGCAACCCGATAGCGCATCCCGAGGGGATCTATCGCGGCACACCTAATATCACGGCGGAGAACACCTTCAACAGTCCGGATGGCCTGGGATTTGATGCGCAGGGGCGCTTGTGGATCCTGACCGATGGCAAGTACAGTAACAAAGAGGATTATCAGGGGCAGGGGAATAATCAGATGCTGGTGGGGGATCCTGGCAGTGGGGAGATCCGCCGGTTTATGGTCGGCCCCAAATCGTGCGAGCTTACCGGTATTACCTTCACGCCCGACTACAAAACGCTATTCGTGAATGTGCAGCATCCCGGTGAAGAGGGTGACTCACACTTCCCCAATAACAGCCCGCGTCCACGCTCGTCGGTGATCATGATCACCCGCGAAGATGGCGGCATTATCGGTGCATAAAACAGGATGCTGGCCTGACTGGCCAGCATCGCCGTTATAAGGCAGGCGGTGCCAGACTGTCGCTGGAGTCGAGCGCTTTCTCGCGGTTAGAGGGCTGAACCACATAGCGCTGCTCTTCCCAATGCAGCAGAGTCAGCGCGCCGCCCCAGCAGCAGCCGGTATCCAGTCCGATAATCCCCTCTGGCGTACCTTTGCCTTCCAGTGAAGCCCAGTGACCAAACACGATGGTGTAGTCACGTGCGACCGGTCCCTCAATGTTAAACCAGGGTTTCAGCGGCGGAAGGGCGGATTCAGGGGCATCTTTACAGATCATGTCCAGCTGGCCGTTGGGGAAGCAGTAACGCATACGGGTAAAGGCATTGGTGCTGAAGCGCAGACGCGCCAGGCCAGTCAGATCTTCACTCCAGTTGTTCGGCATGTCGCCATACATGGCATCCAGGAACAGCGGATAGCTGTCGCTGGCGAGCACCGCTTCAACTTCACGTGCACACTTTTTCGCAGTCTCAATATCCCACTGCGGCGTGATACCGGCGTGGCCCATCACCAGTTTTTTCTCTTCATCAACCTGTAACAGCGGCTGGCGGCGCAGCCAGTTGATCAGCTCGTCTGCATCGTCCGCTTCCAGCAGGGTGGTGAGACGATCTTTAGGCTTGTTACGGCTGATCCCGGCATAGACTGCCAGCAGATGTAAATCGTGGTTGCCCAGCACCAGGCGCACGGCGTCGCCCAGTGACTTCACATAGCGCAGGACCTCCAGTGAGCCAGGACCGCGCGCCACCAGGTCGCCGGTCAGCCACAGCGTATCCTGCTCGGGATTGAAATCGACCTGCTGCAGCAAGGCACGTAATTCATCGTAGCAACCATGGACGTCGCCAATCAGGTATGTGCTCATAACGTTTTATCCATCGGGAATGTGCCCGACGTATCGGGCAAAAGGCGTGAAAATCAGTGAATGTGGGTCTGAATGGCGAGGCGGAACACCGGGATCTCGACGTGGAAGGTATCGCCCTGATCGTCGACCATCACGTAATGTCCCTGCATGGTGCCCATCGGCGTTTCGATCACCGCACCGCTGGTGTACTGAAATTCATTACCAGGCGCAATAAACGGCTGTTCACCGACCACGCCTTCGCCCTGAACTTCCGTTTCGCGGCCGTTACCGTTGGTAATCAGCCAGTAACGTCCCAGCAGTTGCACAGCGGAACGGCCCAGATTGCGTATCGTAATGGTATAGGCGAAGACGTAGCGATCCTCATCCGGTGAGGATTGTGAGGCAACGTACTGGCTTTGCACATGGACGGAGACGCGGGCCGTTTCACTCATGACTTACTCCTGCGATTTTCCCTGATGATTAGCCAGCCAGTTTGCCAGCTGACAATATTGCGCGACAGAGACGTTCTCGGCACGCAGGGTTGGATCTATGGATAACTCTTCCAGTGCACCGGCAGCCACCATGTGGCTCAGGCTGTTGCGCAATGTTTTACGGCGCTGACCAAAGGCTTCTGTCGTGATACGGCTCAGGATACGCACGTCGCTGACCGGATGCGGCGGCTCGGCAAAGGGCACCAGACGCACTACGGCCGAGTCCACTTTCGGTGGCGGCGTGAAGGCGTGTGGCGGCACTTCCAGCACAGGAATAACCTGGCAGTAATATTGCGCCATCACCGTCAGACGGCCATATGCTTTACTGCCCGGACCGGCAACCAGACGGTTGACCACCTCTTTCTGCAGCATGAAGTGCATATCTTTGATCGAACCAGTATAGCTGAAAAGGTGGAACATCAGCGGGGTCGAAATATTGTAAGGCAGGTTACCAAATACCCGCAGCGGCTGGCCTCTCTCCTGCGCCAGCGCGGCGAAGTCGAAGGTCATGGCATCCTGCTGGAAGATGGTCAGTTTCGGGCCAAGGAACGGATGCGTTTGCAGACGCGCCGCGAGATCGCGGTCCAGCTCCACCACCGTTAAGCTATCGAGGCGTTCGCCCACCGGCTCGGTTAAGGCACCGAGGCCAGGGCCGATCTCCACCAGCGCTTCATCGCGCTGGGGATGAATGGCGGAGACAATGCTGTCGATAATGTACTGATCGTTCAGGAAGTTCTGCCCGAAACGTTTACGGGCGTAGTGCCCCTGATGGACGCGATTATTCATTACTGCTCTTGATCATAGTGATGGCGAGGTTAAGCGCCGTGATAAAGCTGCCCGGTTCCGCCTGACCCAGCCCGGCGAGTTCAAGCGCGGTGCCGTGGTCAACGGAGGTCCGGATAAAGGGCAGGCCCAGGGTAATATTTACCGCGCGGCCAAACCCCTGAAACTTCAGTACCGGCAGGCCCTGGTCGTGATACATCGCCAGCACCGCATCGGCATGTTGCAGATATTTAGGCTGGAACAGCGTATCCGCAGGCAGTGGGCCGGTCAGTTTAATGCCCTGCTGACGCAGTTCATTGAGTGCCGGCGTGATGGTGTCGATCTCTTCACGTCCCATATGGCCGCTTTCACCCGCATGAGGGTTAAGACCACAGACGTAAATATGCGGCTCGGCAATGGCAAATTTCTGCTGCAGATCGCGATGCAGAATCGTGATCACTTCATGCAGACAGTCGCGGGTTACCGCAGCGGGGACATCTTTCAGCGGCAGATGCGTAGTCGCCAGTGCGACGCGCAACGCTTCTGTCGCCAGCATCATGACTACGCGATGGCCACCTGCGCGATCGGCGAAGAATTCGGTATGGCCGGTGAAGGCAATACCGGCATCATTAATAACACCTTTATGTACCGGGCCGGTTATCAGGGCAGCAAATTCACCGTCGAGACAACCGTCACAGGCGCGTGCCAGCGTAGCCAATACATAGTCGCTGTTGGCGACGCAGAGCTCGCCGGGCGTGACCGTCTCTGCCGTTTCAACAGGCAGGATAGTCAGTGTACCCGCCTGCTGTGGCAATGCTGCCACGCCAGGCTGATAGGGACGCAGGGTCAGCGGTAAACCGAGTTTTGCCGCACGCTGCTGCAACAGGGCAGGTGAGGCGCAGACGACCAGTTCAACCGGCCACGACTGCTGGGCCAGCTGAACGGTAAGATCGGGACCAATCCCGGCAGGTTCGCCGGGGGTGATCACTACACGGGCGTTACTGCGCATTGCCATCCAGAATCTTCACGTAGGCACTGGCGCGTTGTTCCTGCATCCAGGTCTGTGCTTCTTCTGCGAACTTACGGTTAAACAGCATACGGTAAGCACGCTCTTTCTGGGCTGCATCGGTTTTATCCACCTGACGGGTATCCAGCAACTGAATCAGATGCCAGCCGAAAGAGGAGTGGACCGGCTGACTCGTCTGACCTTTCTTCAGGCGCAGCAGTGCGTCACGAAACGCCGGATCAAAGACTTCCGGAGAGGTCCAGCCGAGATCGCCACCCTGGTTCGCCGAACCCGGATCATCAGAGTACTGTTTGGCCGCCGCGGCGAAAGTGGTTTTGCCGCTGCGGATGTCAGCTGCGATCTGTTCCAGCTGCGCGCGTGCCTGTTCATCCGTGAGAATCGGCGATGGCTTCAGCAGAATGTGACGCGAATGCACTTCGGTGACAGAGACATTTTTGCTCTCGCCACGCAGGTCGTTCACTTTCAGGATATGGAAACCGACACCTGAGCGAACGGGGCCGACAATATCGCCTTTTTTCGCGGTCGCCAGCGCCTGCGCAAACAGGGTTGGTAACTCTTCGATTTTACCCCAGCCCATATTGCCGCCTTTCAGCGCCTGAGAGTCAGCAGAGTAGGTTACGGCCATCTTGCCGAAGTCAGCGCCATTTTTCAGCTCGCCAACCAGCTGTTTCGCCAGCGTTTCCTGCTCATCAACCTGCTGCTGTGTCGGGTTTTCCGGCAGCGGCAGCAGAATATGGCTGACGTTCAGTTCGGTGCCCTGACTGTTCTGAGAGCCGATCTGAGCAGCCAGCGTATCGACTTCCTGCGGCAGAATGGTGACGCGACGACGCACTTCGTTATTGCGCACTTCAGCAATGGTCATCTCTTTACGGATCTGAGAACGATAAACGCTGTAGTTCATGCCGTCATAAGCCAGACGGCTGCGCAGCTGATCAAGGCTCATGCGGTTCTGCGCAGCAATGTTCTGAATCGCCTGGTCCAGTTGCTCGTCGCTGATCTGGATCCCTGCTTTTTCACCCATCTGCAGAATGATGTTGTCCATGATCTGACGTTCCAGAATCTGATGGCGCAACGTTTTATCATCCGGCAACTGCTGGCCTGCCTGCTGGGCCTGAGATTTAACCGTGCCCATCATGCCGTCCACGTCACTCTCAAGAACCACGCCGTTATTGACCACGGCTGCAACTTTATCAACGACTTGTGGTGCTGCGAACGCGGTGTTGGCACTGATTGCCACACCAAGAATCAGCATTCTCCAGTTCTTCATACTTTATCCATTGTTGGTTCCGCACTGCGGGATTGCCTGTCAAACATCACAACATCAGAAAGCGGGCTGGTAAGGAATAATGCCCTGACGCAGCATATCGTTGGTGCCTAAGCCATAGTTAGGACTCAGGCCACGCAGCTCAATGTTGAATGAGATTTGGTTGTCATATTTACTGTCGTTGTTTTCCCAGCCGTTAATTTTGCGTTCGTAACCGACCCGGATCGCGTAACAGCATGAGCTGTATTGCAGTCCAACCAGTTGCGACGCCGGACGCGTGTTGCGGGTATCGTAGTAGTAAGCACCTACCACGGACCATGCATCCGCAATCGGCCAGCTTGCCGTAGTGCCCACCTGTGAAATCCCGTTTTTGTAGATAGGATTTGTCACCAGCGCACTGTTATTCAGCGCCGTTGCCACATATTCCGGGCTGCTGTAACGGTAGCTCAGCTGTACCATGCGGTCGGCATCACGACGGTATTCCAGTACGGTATTGCCCTGGGAGACGTTGTCGAGTTTGGTGTCATATTGCAGTCCACCTCTGACGCCCCAGCGATCGCTGATTTTCCAGTATGTATCACCAGCCCAAATCAGGCTGCCGGTATCATCTTCTTTACTGGTTTGATTCACACCAGTACGAGAAGGGGTAAACGAGTAGATTTGACCCACAGAAACGTTAAAACGTTCAACAAGATCGGTATCATAAATACGCGAGGTGACACCGGTAGCCACTTCATTGGCTGACGCGATGCGATCCAGCCCGCTATAAGTACGGTCGCGGAACAGACCGGTGTAGTCGGTTTGCAGCAATGTTGAGTCGTAGGGATAGATGTTGCTCTGATTACGATACGGGATATACAGGTACTGCACGCGCGGTTCCAGCGTCTGGGTATAGCCCGCAGCAGAGTTCATATCGCGGTCAAACACCAGCCGTCCATCCACTTTAAACTGCGGCAGGGTACGGTTGACCGATTCATCCAGTTCGCCGCTCTTATCACCCCTGAGGCCATTGGCTGCGTTGTTATAGTAATCAACGTCAGTCTGCTGATAGTGGGTCGCCAGGAACTTCGCTTCGGTATCCAGACTGGCCCAGCCGTTTGACAGCGGCAGGTTCAGCGTCGGCTCAATGTGCAAACGGGTCGCTTCAGGATAGCGATCGCTGACGTTGGTAAATTTCACCGCCTGAGCATAGATCCGGCCATCAAACGGGCCAATATCGTTCTGATAGAGATTAACGTCCAGCTGCGGCATCGCGCGGTAGACGTTATTGCTGCTGTTATTGCCGAATACCTGGAAATCTTTGGTGGAGAGCGTGGCGTCCCAGTTAGTGTCGGCATAGCCAATGCTGAATTTCTGCGTGGCGTAGTTGTCAGTCGAGCTGTAGTACTTCGAGTCGAGATCGTTGAAGTAATATTTGTCGCTGACCTTGGTGTAGTCCGCGCTGAAACGCCAGTGCTGGTCATAAACACCCGCATGACGCCAGTAGAAGAGCCAGCGATCGGAGCTGTCATTTTCGGCGATGCCGCGCAGCGCTTTGTCGTTGTCGTACTGTTTATCGGAGCCGAGGTAGTCGAATTCCATCAGACCGGCACCCAGCGTGGTCAGATAACGGAATTCATTTTCAAACTTCATGCCGCGCTTACTGATGTAGTGCGGCGTGATGGTCGCATCGGCCTGCGGCGCGATGTTCCAGTAATAGGGCAGAATGAACTCGAAGCCATTATTACTGCCATATTTTGCGTTCGGGATCAGGAAACCGGACCGGCGACGATCGCCAATCGGTAACTGCAGGTAGGGGCTGTAGAACACCGGAACGGAACCGAGCTTAAAGCGGGCGTTCCAGATCTCCGCCACTTCTTCTTCACGGTCCTGGATCACTTCTGAACCCACAACGCTCCAGCTGTTGGAGCCAGGCAGACAGGAAGTAAAGGAGCCATTTTCCAGAATCGTGTAGCGGTTATCGCCGCGCAGCTTCATCTGATCGGCGGTGCCGCGTCCCTGACGATCCACCATCTGGTACTGACCATTCCAGACGTTGGTATCTTTGGTGTTGAGGTTTGACCAGGCTTTAGGACCTTTCAGGATGACCTGGTTGTCATCGTAGTGCACATTACCCAGGGCATCGACGGTACGCACTGGCGCAGTCTGGCCATCCTGCTGACGCTGATGAAGCTGAACCTCATCCGCCTGCATACGGCTGTTGCCCTGCTCAATGTTTACATTGCCGGTGAAGACCGCATCATCGGGATAGTTCCCTTTCGCGGCATCAGAGTGAATAGTGACAGGCAGCTGGTTCGTATTACCGTTCACCAGCGGGCGGTTGTAACTCGGCACGCCTAACATACACTGCGACATCAAATCGTCGGCAAAGGCTTGCTGGCTAATGGCTGCGCCGATCAGTGTGGCCAGCAGAGTAGGTATATGTTTTTTCATACGCGGTATCGAGAATTCCATGAAAACTGGCATCATGCCGACAATCGGGTCAGAGACTAACTTACTGCCCGGCGTTGCGCCAGTGTTAATCCTGGTCTGTCAGCGTTGCCGTTAGGCGCTGAGATAAATGACAGGTATGATAATGCAATTTTCAGCCGCAAGCATGGCGAATTGAGGAGTTTATGCGCTACTGGGGAAAAGTTATGGGTCTGGCGGTGGGATTACTTTCCGGCGCAGGCTTCTGGGGTATTGTGATCGGTTTGATCATTGGTCATATGATTGACAAAGTACGCGGCGCGCAAGGCAAGGCTTACTTCTCAAATAATCAGACCCGACAGACGCTGTTTTTCAGCACCACCTTTCAGGTGATGGGCCATCTGACCAAGTCAAAAGGGCGCGTCACGGAAGCGGATATTCAGATTGCTTCACTGTTAATGGAACGGATGCAGCTGCACGGCGACTCCCGCAGTGCAGCCCAGCGTGCGTTCCGCGAAGGCAAGCAGGCGGATTACCCGTTACGCAGTAAATTGCGTGAACTGCGCAGCGCCTGTTTTGGCCGGTTCGATCTGATTCGGATGTTCCTGGAGATCCAGATTCAGGCCGCCTTTGCCGACGGCTCACTGCATCCCAACGAGCGTCAGGTGCTCTATGTGATTGCTGAAGAGCTGGGCATTTCACGGGTCCAGTTCGATCAGTTCCTGCGCATGATGGAGGGTGGCCAGCAGTTTGGCGGTGGTCAGCGCAGTTCGGGCGGTTTCCAGCAGGCGCAACGCGGCCCAACGCTGGAAGATGCCTGTAGCGTGCTGGGTGTGAAGAGCAGCGATGACGCCACCACGATCAAACGCGCTTACCGTAAACTCATGAGCGAGCATCATCCTGACAAGCTGGTGGCGAAAGGGCTGCCGCCAGAGATGATGGAGATGGCGAAGCAGAAAGCGCAGGAAATTCAGGCAGCGTACGATCTGATTCGCAAAGAGAAAGGCTTTAAGTAATCACTGTGACGCCTGGCCTCTTCTGCAACAGAGGAGGCCACGGTGACAGGCAGTCGACTTCAAAAATCGGCGGGCTGACGAAACGTCATGGCATTACCAAATGCCGGATGGGTAATGGTCAGTGACTCCGCATGCAGCAGCAAACGGGCTGCCATCACTTTGGCCTCCGGGTGCGCATAGAAGTTATCCCCCAGAATCGGATGGCCCAGCGCCAGCATATGTACCCGCAGCTGGTGTGAACGGCCGGTAATCGGCTTCAGCGACACGCGCGCACTGTTATCCGCACGATATTCCAGCACCTGATACTCCGTCTGCGCGGCTTTGCCGGTCTCGAAGCAGACCATCTGCTTTGGACGATTTGGCCAGTCACAAATCAGCGGCAGATCAACCAGTCCCTCTTCCTTTTCAGGATGCCCCCAGATACAGGCCACGTAGGTCTTGGACGGCTCCCGTTCGCGGAACTGGCGTTTCAGCTCGCGTTCCGCCGCTTTGGTCAGCGCCACCACCATTACGCCGCTGGTCGCCATATCCAGCCGGTGAACAGATTCTGCCTGCGGGAAATCACGCTGTATCCGCGTCATCACGCTATCTTTATGCTCATCCAGACGACCGGGTACCGAGAGCAGACCGCTGGGTTTGTTCACCACCATGATATGCGCATCCTGATAAAGGATGTGCAGCCAGGGTTCACGCGGTGGATTGTAAGGTTCCATGGGGCTTTCCAAAAATAAGGGGCCATGCGGCCCCTGAGCTTACTGGTGTGTCACCACAATCAGGCGCAGCGCGTCGAGACGCCAGTTAGCCTGATCGAGACTTTCCAGCACCTGTTCGCGATTGCTTTCCAGTGCCTCGACTTCATCGTCGCGGATGTTCGGGTTGACGGCTTTCAGCGCGTTAAGACGCGAAAGCTCAGCACCCAGCTTCTCGTTCGCTTCAGCACGTGCCGCATCAATCACCGCACGCGCTTCGCTGACCACACTCTCTTCGGCCTGTGTCAGAATCGCATGCACATCCTGCTGCACCGCATTCACCAGTTTACTGGCGGTATGACGGTTAACCGCATTCAGCTGACGGTTAAAGCTTTCGAACTCCACTTTGCCCGCCAGGTTGGTGCCTTTAGTATCCATCAGCAGACGGATTGGCGTTGGCGGCAGGAAGCGGGTCAGTTGCAGATGCTTCGGTGCCTGCGCTTCAACGACATAGATCAGCTCGACCAGCAGGGTCCCCACCGGCAGCGCCTTGTTCTTCAGCAGTGACAGTGCGCTGCTGCCGGTATCGCCTGACAGGATCAGATCCAGTCCGTTACGAATCAGCGGGTGTTCCCAGGTGATAAACTGGGTATCCTCGCGCGACAGCGCCTGATCGCGGTTAAAGGTGATGGTGCAGCCATCTTCCGGCAGGCCTGGGAAATCGGGCACCAGCATGTGGTCGGAAGGGGTCAGCACGATCAGGTTATCGCTGCGATCTTCCTGATTGATGCCGACGATATCAAACAGGTTGAGTGCGAAGTTCACCAGGCCAGTATCGTTATCCTGCTCGCTGATGGCATTGGCCAGCAGCTGCGCTGATTCACCGCCGTTGGAGTTCAGCTCCAGCAGGCGATCGCGACCCTGTTCCAGCTGCGATTTCAGCGCGTCGTGCTGTTTACGGCAGTCAGTGATAAACGCATCGAAGCCTTCATTGTTCTCCGGCGCGGCCAGATAGCCGATCAGCTGCGAATGGACGCTGTCATAGATGGTACGGCCGGTCGGGCAGGTGTGCTCGAACGCGTCCAGCCCTTCGTGATACCAGCGCAGCAGCACCGCCTGTGCGGTCTGCTCCAGCCACGGCACCAGAATCTGAATATCGTGCGCCTGACCGATACGATCCAGACGACCGATACGCTGCTCCAGCAGGTCCGGGTTAAACGGCAGGTCGAACATCACCAGACGGCTGGCAAACTGGAAGTTACGGCCTTCAGAACCGATCTCGGAGCATAGCAGCACCTGCGCGCCGTTCTCTTCTGAGGCGAACCAGGCGGCAGCACGGTCACGTTCAATAATCGACAGACCTTCGTGGAACACCGCGGCGCGGATGCCTTCACGTTCACGCAGCACCTGCTCCAGCTGCAGCGCGGTGGCGGCTTTGGCGCAGATCACCAGCACTTTTTCTTTACGGTTGCTGGTGAGATAGCCCATCAGCCATTCGACGCGCGGATCGAAGTTCCACCAGGTGCCGCTGTCGCCTTCAAATTCCTGATAAATCTGCTCCGGATAGAGCAGGTCACGCGCCCGCTCCTCGGCGCTTTTGCGCGTACCCATAATGCCGGAGACTTTAATTGCCGTCTGATACTGCGCTGGCAGCGGCAGCCGGATCTGATGCAGCTCGCGTTTCGGAAAGCCTTTCACCCCATTACGGGTGTTTCGGAACAGCACGCGGCTGGTGCCGTGGCGGTCCATCAGCATGGCGATTAGCTCCTGACGCGCTTCCAGCTTGCCGTCACGATCGCTGTTGGCGACCTGCAGCAGCGGCTCAATGTCCTGTTCGCCGACCAAATCGTTGATCCGGTTCATCTCCTCCTGGGAGATCGCCTTGTCAGCCAGCAGCGCTGTAACCGCATCGGCAATCGGACGGAAATGCTGCTGCTCTTCAACAAAGGCAGCAAAATCATGGAAACGGTCCGGATCGAGCAGGCGCAGACGGGCAAAGTGACTCTCCATGCCGAGCTGTTCCGGCGTCGCCGTCAGCAGCAGCACCCCGGCCGTTTTCTCAGCCAGCTTTTCGATGACCTGATATTCACGGCTGGGTTCGCCTTCGGACCAGGCCAGGTGGTGCGCCTCATCCACCACCAGCAGATCCCATTCGGCATCGGCCAGCAGTTCAAGACGCTGTTTGTTACGGCGAACAAAGTCGAGCGAACAGATGATCAGCTGTTCCGTTTCAAACGGGTTATCGCTGTCGTGCTGCGCTTCGGTGTAGCGATCGTCATCAAACAGCGCAAAGCGCAGGTTGAAGCGGCGCAGCATTTCAACCAGCCACTGGTGCTGTAAGGTTTCAGGCACCACGATCAGGACACGCTCAGCACGACCCGCCAGCAGCTGCTGCTGGATGATCATCCCGGCTTCAATGGTTTTACCCAGGCCCACTTCATCGGCCAGCAGCACGCGCGGTGCATGGCGACGGCCGACATCGTGGGCGATATGCAACTGGTGAGGGATCAGGTTAGTGCGCATACCGCGTAAGCCGCTGACAGGCAGGCGATATTGCTCGCTCTGGTATTTACGGGCGCGGAAGCGCAGGGCGAAACGATCCATCCGGTCGAGCTGGCCAGCAAACAGACGATCCTGCGGCTTACTGAATACCAGCTTGCTGTCGAGCATCACTTCGCGCAGCATCACGTCGCTTTCTTCGGTATCCAGCCGGGTACCGATATAGGTCATCAGGTCATTTTCGTTGCGTACTTCATCGACGCGCATCTGCCAGCCTTCGTGGCTGGTGATGGTATCACCCGGATTAAAGATGACGCGGGTAACCGGCGAATCGTTGCGGGCGTAGAGGCGGTTTTCCCCCGTGGCCGGAAACAGCAGGGTGATCATGCGGGTATCGATCGCCACCACGGTGCCCAGTCCCAGTTCACTTTCCGTATCACTAATCCAGCGCTGACCTAATGTAAAAACCATATTTTTTTTGCTCAAATTTTAACGTTTTTAGAGGTGTTCCCAAAGCTCAGGCAATAGCGTTACCGCCAGACAAACAAGGCCTGGAGCGGGAGTAAGAGCGGTGAGTTTCAGGAAGGGCGCTATGGTACTGGATGGCAGGGCGTTCGTCACCTGTCAAAAAAGCCCCAGTTGCCCGGTAATCAGTGTAGCAAAATCCCCACCCACAAAGGGCAGAATGCCCTCTGCGACCGGCTGAAGTTGCTTCGTCACATAGTGGTCATAGTCCAGCGGCGTGCTACGCGCCTCCAGTGGCTCCGGGCCTGCCGTCGCCATAACGTAACGAATACGGCCACCTTTCTGGTACTGCAATGGCCGGTTTAATTTACGATTCTGCTCATCGGCCAGCCGGGCGGCACGTACGTGTGGAGGCACGTTTCGTTCATATTCATTCAGCGGCCGCCGCAGACGCTTTTTGTAGATCAGCTGATCGTCGAGTTCACCCGCCAGCAACTGCGCGACGGTCATGCGGATGTAGTCCTGCCATGGCTCACGGTGAAAAATACGATGGTAGAGCTGCTGCTGAAACTGTTTGGCCAGCGGCGTCCAGTCGGTTCGTACCGACTCCAGTCCCTTGAAGACCATGCGCTCACCGGCAGCGTCACGAATCAGTCCGGCGTAGCGTTTCTTGCTGCCCTGTTCCGCGCCGCGAATGGTCGGCATCAGGAAGCGGCAGAAGTGGCTTTCATACTCCAGTTCCAGCGCGCTGGTCAGTCCCTGAGTCTGCTGGAGGTGGTCACGCCACCAGGCATTCACTTTCTGCACCAGCTGCTGCCCGATTGCGGCGGCCTGCTCTTCGCTGTGAGCGGACTTCAGCCAGACAAAGGTGGAGTCGGTATCGCCATAGATAACGTCATAGCCCTCTGCCTCAATCAGTGCGCGGGTCTGCTGCATGATGGCGTGACCGCGCAGGGTAATCGAGGAGGCCAGACGCGGATCGAAGAAGCGGCAGGCGCTGGTTCCCAGCACGCCATAAAAGGCGTTCATGATGATCTTCAACGCCTGGGACAATGGCTGATTGTTCTGCTTTTTCGCCGCTTCACGACCCAGCCAGATCTGCTCAACAATTGCAGGCAGGCAGTGGGTATGCCGTGAGAAACGCGCTTCGCGGAAACCTTCGACTGAATCGGCATCATCCGGATGAGCCAGACCCTCTACCAGACCCACCGGGTCGATCAGGAAGGTGCGGATAATCGACGGATAGAGGCTTTTGTAATCCAGTACCAGTACCGAGTCATACAGGCCGGGGCGCGAATCCATCACATAGCCGCCCGGACTGGCTTCCGGGGCGACATCGCCCATGTTGGGGGCGACAAAACCGGCACGATGCATCCGCGGGATATAGAGGTGACCAAAAGCCGCCACCGAACCGCCGTGGCGATCGACGGCCAGGCCATTTACCGCCGCACGTTCCAGCAGAAACGGCATAATCGCCGTCTTATGAAAAATGCGCGTCACGAGTTCGCAGTCTTTCAGGTTATAACGTGCCAGCGCCGGTTTATCGTTGGCGAAGCGCCAGTTGATCTCCTCCATGCGCTGCCAGGGGTTATCGATCGCTTTCCCTTCACCCAGCAGCTGCTGTGATACCGACTCCAGGCTGAACGACGGAAAATCCCAGAACGCCGATTTCAGTGCATCGATGCCATCGATAATTAACCGGCCGCTGGCCTGCGCGAAAAAAACGCCCGGTTTGAAGCCATGTTCCCGCCACTCCAGCGCCATCTGCTGGCGGCCAAGACGCAGCGGAATGCCGTAGCGGTCGGCATGCTTCTGCAGCACCCGCAGGTCAAACTGCACCACGTTCCAGCCAATCAATACGTCCGGGTCATGCTCTGCAAACCACTGGTTCAGCGCGTCAAGCAGCTGCGGGCGGCTATCGAGATAGATCAGCTCAAAATCCAGCGTGCTGGCATCACCGTTTGGCGGGCCGAGCATAAAGACCTGGCGCTGACCGCACCCCTCCAGCCCGATGCAGTAAAGCTCGCCGTGCTGCGTGGTTTCAATATCCAGTGAGACCCATTTCAGCGGCGGGCGATAGTCGGGATGAGGTTTGAGCCGCGCATTAACCACGCTGTCGCCGCGCTGCTCGCCGTCAAACCAGACCGGTGCGGTAATAAAACGCTCCATCAGGTAGCGCTCCGGCGGACGGATATCTGCCTCGTAGACCGGAATGCCCTGCTCGCGCAGCCGCTTTTCGATGCGCTGTAGCTGACGGTTCTGCGGGCAGTAGAGGCCAAAAACCGGGCGGCGGCGGAAATCTTTCAGCGCCAGCGACTGAATCCGAAACTGACGCTCATCTTTGAGTAATTCGCTGACCTGCGCCTGAAATTCTTCAGGAATAAACGCGACAGACTCCTGCACCGGCAGCACCACACGCTGCGCGCCGGCATCGGTGGCAAGCCAGAGGATAATTTCGGTGCCATGCGGGCTGTCGCGCCAGTGGCGGGTGAGCAGAAAACCTGCGCGGGGCATATTCAGATGTTCTCCGGACTCAGCAATTCAGGGGTGAGAAAACCGCGTAAGTATACCATGGATATTTATACAGTTCCCGTTACTGAGTTTTGTCAACATTGTCCTACAATTCTTGCCTTGACGCTGTGTGGCTGGCTCTGGACAATCCAGCATTCTGCTTTTACTAAGGACGACTATGGAAGCCTGGATTCAACAACTGATTACGCAGTCTCTGGAGTGGGCGCTGTTTGCCGTTGCGCTGGTGACATTTCTGGAGTCGCTGGCGCTGGTCGGGCTGTTGCTGCCAGGTACGGTAATGATGGCCAGTCTGGGCGCGCTGATCGGCAGTGGCGAACTTGGCCTTTATCCTGCCTGGGCTGCGGGCTTTGCCGGCTGCCTGATCGGTGACTGGGTCTCCTACGGCATTGGCTGGAAATTCCAGGGGCCGCTGCATCGCTGGAAGTATCTGCAAAAATATAAAGGCCTGCTGGATAAAACCGAGCACGCCCTGCATCAGCACAGCATGTTTACGATTCTTGTCGGGCGATTTGTCGGCCCGACGCGTCCGCTGATCCCGCTGGCGGCCGGTATGCTGGAGCTGCCGGTGCGTAAATTTCTGCCACCGAACCTTATTGGCTGCATTCTCTGGCCGCCGCTCTATCTGCTGCCCGGTATTCTGGCAGGAGTGGCAATTGACGTGCCAAAAGCGGCGCAGGGGGGCAGCTTTAAATGGCTGTTACTCGGCGCAGCGCTGCTGATCTGGCTTGGCGGCTGGTTAGGCTGGCGCTGGTGGCGCAGCGGCAAAAGCCGCGACTGGGCCACGGCCTGGCTGCCGCCTGAGCGTTTGCGCTGGGCAGGACCGCTGGGGCTGGTGATCGCCGTGGCGGCGTTCGTCGGCATTCAGTTCCATCCGATGATGCCGGTTTTCCGGCATCTGCTGTGGCAGGTTTTCATCGCCTGATGCTTAACGACGCGGGATGCCGAGCACCTCGGCCTCCCGCGTATCGCCCGATAGCAGCTGTCGGGTCTCCCCATCCCAGTACACCCGTCCATCCACAATCACCACGCTGCGTGGCGCAATCTGCTGTGCATCTTCCAGACTGTGCGACACCATCAGCAGCGTGATGCTGCGCGCTTCGCACACTGAACGCACCAGTTGCAGCATCTCGCCACGCAGCGCCGGATCCAGCGCAGAAAAAGGCTCATCCAGCAGCAGCACCGGACGATCACGCAGCAGACAACGTGCCAGTGCCACGCGCTGTCGCTGTCCGCCCGACAGTTCGCCCGGCAGACGGGTCAGCAGATCGCCTAATCCCACCTGCTCGGCGAGCACCATCAGTTGCTGACGCTGCTTAGCGCTGAGTTTTAATCCCGGATGCAGTCCCAGCGCCATATTCTGCTGCACGCTGAGGTGCGGAAACAGGTTGTTCTCCTGAAACAGCATGGAAACCGGCCGTCTGGCCGGGACGCTGTGAGTGTGCGCCTGGCCGTCAATGATCAGAGTACCCTGTTTCACCGGAAGGAAACCGGCGATCAGGCTCAGCAGCGTGCTTTTACCGGCTCCGCTGGGTCCGAGGATCGCGATGCGCTCGCCGCGTGTGGCACTGAGGCTGAAGCGCATCGGCAGATGCTGATAAAGGTAAGTGAGGTTATCAAGTGTCAGCATGGCGGCCTGGTAATTTTTCCATTAGCGTGAACAGCAATAAGCAGAGCAGCAGCAACAGCAGGGCAGTGACCGCGCCATCTGCGCCGCGATAGGCACCAATCTGCTGATAAAGGTAGAACGGCAGCGTGCGGAAGTCGGCGCTGCCAAACAGCGCCACCACGCCAAAATCACCAATCGACAGCACGCAGGCAAAGGCCAGTGCCTGAGCCAGCGGACGCTTCAGCGCCCGCAGCTCAATCAGCCGCAGACGGTTCCAGCCGTGGATATCCAGAGAATCGCAGAGTCTGCCATAGCGCTCTGCGACATCCCGCATCGGATTTTCCAGCACTTTCAGCGCATAGGGAATAGCGATTAGCGCATTGGTAAAGATCACCAGCCCGTCGGCCGACTCGGGCAGGCCGATGGTGGCGTTGAACAACAGGAAAAAGCCGGTGGCGAGCACAATGCCTGGCATCGCCAGTATCAGCATGCCGCTGGTGTCGATCAACTGTGCCGCCGCCGGACGCTGACGCAGACGCAGTTCCCGACTGCTCCACAGCAGCATCATGGTCAGCACCACACAGATCAGACCGGCACCGATGGCGATGCGCAATGAAGTCAAAGTGGCCTGCCATAGTGCAGGCTGTGCCAGCGCGCCTCGCACTCCACCGTGCAGACCATCGACGATGACCGCCGCCAGCGGAGGCAGCAGCAGGATCAGCGCCAGCCCGATCAGCAGCGCATCCATCAGCTGTGCCGCACGGGAATCCTGCGGATCGCGCCAGCCGTTCAGCTGGCTGGTTCCCGCGGGAATCGCTTTGCTGAAGCGCTGGCTGAGTAGCACCAGCGTCAGACAGCAGCCGAGCTGGATCAGCGCCAGCAGCGCCGCACGTCCGGGATCGTAGTCATAACTCAGCGCCTGGAATATCGCCAGCTCAATGGTGGTGGCCTGCGGACCGCCGCCCAGCGACAGCACGGTGGCAAAGCTGGCGAAACAGAGCATAAAGATCAGCGCGCCGGTCGGCAGCAGCTGACGCCGCAGCCACGGCCACTCCAGCAGACGAAAATGGTGCCAGCCGCGCAGGTCGAGCTGTGCCGCCAGCTGACGCTGTTCCGCCGGGATGCTCTCCAGCGCCTGCAACATCAGGCGGGTCGCCAGCGGCAGGTTAAAGAAGACGTGCGCCAGCAAGATGCCCGACAGGCCATAGGGCGAGAAGTAATAACCGATGCCGAGCAGCTGGCACAGATGCGCCAGCCAGCCATTGCTACCGTAGACGGTCAGCAGCCCAAACACCGCGACCAGTACCGGCAGCACCAGCGTCATGGCACACAGGCGCAGCAGCAGCTGGCGGCCTGGGAAACGACGTCGATAGAGCGCCCGCGCCAGCGGCACTGCAGGCAGCAGCGACAGCAGGGCGGAGAGCAGCGCCTGAGCGAAAGAGAACGCGATAACGTGATGCAGGTAGTCATCCTGCAGCACGCCACGTAAGTCCGTGTCCGGCGCGGCGCGCCATAGTGCGCCGAAGGCCAGAAACGCCACAAGTGTCAATAACGCTGTGGCGAGGGAACCGGGAATCAGCCAGCGCGGCATCAGCGGCTGACGGCGCGTTGCCACTGGCTAATCCAGCCCGAGCGCTGGCTGGCAACCTCTTCCGGCGAGAACTGCAGGGCGGTAGAAGGCACAGTAAGCGCCGCGAAACCGGCAGGCAGTGGCGTGTCGATCACCGGGTACATCCAGTTGCCGGTGGGGATGGTGCGCTGGAACGCAGGCGAAACCATAAACGTCATGAACTGCTGCGCCAGCGCTGGCTGTTTGCTGCTGGCTAACTGCGCGGCCACTTCAACCTGCAGATAGTGTCCTTCGGCAAAGGACGCGGCAGCGTAGTTCTCTTTCTTCTCTTCGATGATGTGATAAGCCGGTGAGGTGGTGTAGCTCAGCACCAGATCGCCTTCGCCCTTGAGGAACAGGCCATAGGCTTCACTCCAGCCCTTCGTCACCGTCACGGTTTTCTGCGCCAGCTTTTGCCAGGCCTGAGGAGCCTGATCGCCATAGACCTTCTGCATCCACAGCAGCAGACCTAAGCCGGGCGTGCTGGTGCGGGGATCTTCGTAGATCACCCGCCACTTCTCCGGACTGTCGACCAGCGCTTTCAGGCTTTCTGGCGGATTTTTCAGCCGGGTTTTATCATAGACAAAGGCGAAGTAGCCATAATCGAACGGCACGAAGGTGGTGTTGTGCCAGTCATCGGGCAGTTTTAATGTCGAGGTGTCGACCTGACTTTCGGCAAACAGGCCGGTTTTCTGCGCGGCCTGCACCAGATTGTTATCCAGCCCCAGCACCACATCCGCTTTACTGTTTTTGCCTTCCATGCGGACGCGGTTCAGCAGCGAGACGCCATCTTCCAGCGTGACGAATTTAAGCGCGCAGTTGCACTGGGCTTCAAAGGCTTTTTTAACCGCCGGGCCAGGGCCCCAGTCGGCGGAGAAGGAGTCGTAGGTGTAGACCGTGAGAACCGGCTTAGCCGCCAGAACGGGGGCGGAGAGTAACAGCAGCACCGGCAGAACTTTGTTTAACACTTTGCGCTCCTTCAGGAGAATAGGGGATGAGTCGCAAAGGATCTGAGCACAGAGGCCTCTCAAATCCCTACGTCGGTATTAACCGAATCAGGTTCGACGGGTCTCTCTCAGCGGCTTGCTTGTGGCAGGCCGCACCCCGTTGAGAACATCACATTCTAGTCATTTCAGCGCCAGGGCGAAAGCGTCACAGCGCCGGTGGCGCAAACCAGGCTGATTTAAAATCAAACCAGCCCAGGGTATTCATCCGCACACCGCGCATACTGCGCTGGCCTTCCAGCAGCAGCCAGTGGTGAAACAGCGGATGCAGACCGGCTTCTTCAACCAGCTGTTTGCTCCATTCGGCCAGCGGCAGGGTTTTCTCGCGCCAGCGGGCCGCATCGCCGTGCCAGTCGATCGGCAAACAGTGATGCAGTAGCGGAATCTCATAAAGCTGCGCGAACAGCGAATAATTCAGCGGCAGGGTGAAGTTTACGCTGCCCAGCCAGATATCACTTTCCGCGTCGCCCTGATACCAGCTTTCGTAGCTAATCTCACGGGTCTCCAGCGTGACGCCATGCGCTGCCAGCAGCGGACGCAGCGCATTAGCGATGCCTTCATGCTCCACGTGCTGGCTGTACCAGGTCAGCGTCAGGTGGGTTAAGCCGGGCGGTTTTTCCACTGGCGTCAGGTCGCGCCGGTGATGCCAGCGCGGCAGCAGGCCATACGCCGGAAACCAGTAACGCTGATAACCAACACCGGCATGATTGA
Source organism: Candidatus Pantoea gossypiicola (assembly GCF_008632075.1). Lineage (GTDB taxonomy): Bacteria > Pseudomonadota > Gammaproteobacteria > Enterobacterales > Enterobacteriaceae > Pantoea > Pantoea gossypiicola. Next base: position 10,743 of record NZ_VWVM01000014.1, on the reverse strand, counting down.
GCAGAGCGATGGGGTTAAAGAGGTAACTGACCCAGCGCCGTACCGCCTCGTTGCGACCCTGCTCTGAACGCTGATCGAACAGCAGATAGTAGCAGCCCTCTTCAAGGCGGCTCTCCTCCTGAATCTCATCAATGCTGTCACCCTGCAGACGGACACCGGCATAGACCAGTTCATCGCTGATGTCGGGCAGTACCCAGATAGAGACATCGTCAATCAGGGCGCGAAACCCGAAGTAGTCATCAAACGCTTCGATCTTCAGCTGGCTCTCCTGATTGCGTATCACCCGGTAAGGACCCGTGCCAACCGGCTGGCGGGCAAAATCCCGCAGCGTCGGCCATTCGCGCGGCAGGATCATCGCACTGACGCTGCCCAGCAGCCAGGGTAAACCCTCGTCAGGCTGGCTTAAACGAATGTCCAGCGTCCAGGGGGCAGGTGAGTCAATCTGCTCTATATGGCAAAAGAGAGGATGGGAGCGCTGACGCTCCAGCGTGGCGAGCACATCCTCCATCTCCAGTTCTCTGCCGTGATGGAAGCGAATCGCCGGACGCACAAAGAAACGCCAGTGAAGCGGAGAGGTCTGCTGCCAGTGGTGTGCAATATCAGGCTCGATTTCCCCGTTTTCCTCATTTATCCGGGTCAGGCCATTAAAAATCTGGCGGGCAATATGCGTTTCCGAGCGCCGCAGTGCTGAACCGGGTAGCAGGTTAAGCAGCGGACGATAGTAGAGCACCCGCAGGATATGCTTGCCCTGGCGGAAACTGCGTCCCAGGTGCGCCCCAATCATCTGCCGCACCTGGTTTTTATCGCCCACCAGCTGGACCAGTTGATCGATGCGATCCTGTTCCAGCAGATCCTCAGCACGCTGCTGCTGCAACGCCAGGCCGGTATAGCAGAAGGAGAGCTGCGAACGTCTGCCGCGCCCGGCTTCCGCCTGCCAGATCAGCCAGCCAGCAGCCTGCATCCGGTTGAGCAGATTACGCATATGACGTCGGGAGCAATGCAGCAGATCAGCCAGTTCATTGAGGGTAATCTCCTGCGATTGCCCCTTGCAGCTCTGCCACAGGCGAATGAACTGCTGCTTCAGACGTGATGATGACATAAAAGGGGAACTCCTGGTAAAAAGCGCTCTGTTTTTTCTACCTCATTTTAAGAGCAAACTTTGCGCTATGGGAAGAGCGGGAGGCATTCAGCAATGAATGGCGTTCGACCCTCACTTCGCTGTTCAGTGGAGTGCTTTTCTGAGTAGGGTGCATTTACACCGCCAGCAGATGATCTCTGCTGGCTTTTTTCATGTTGCGCGGTATCGTCTACCCTTCTTTTTCCCCTCTGTTTGTTCTGAAAGGGATTTCGCTATGAAATCGCTGTTAACGCGGCAGCGCCGCATCAATCCGGTTTACCTCGCTTTTATGGTCGCCTCGTTCATGCTGGGTATCGCGGGCGCATTACAGGCACCGACGCTCAGCCTGTTTCTGACGCGCGAGGTGCAGGCGCGGCCCTTCTGGGTCGGGCTGTTTTTTACCATCAATGCGGTGGCCGGTATCGTGGTGAGTATGCTGGTGGCTAAGCGCTCAGACAGCGTCGGCGATCGTCGTCATATCATTCTCTTTTGCTGCCTGATGGCGCTGGTGAATGCGCTGCTGTTTGCCTTTACCCGCCACTATCTGACCCTGCTGACGCTGGGTGTGCTGCTGTCGGCGCTGGCCAGCGTCTCTATGCCTCAGCTGTTTGCGCTGGCGCGGGAGTATGCCGATCAGTCAGCGCGTGAAGCGGTGATGTTCAGTTCGGTGATGCGTGCGCAGCTGTCGCTGGCGTGGGTAATCGGGCCACCGCTGTCCTTCGCGCTGGCGCTGAACTACGGTTTTGTGACGCTGTTTATGGTGGCTGCCGCACTGTTTCTGATCTGTATCCTGCTGGTCTGGTTCACGCTGCCGTCTGTGCCACGCACGCAGCCGCTGATGCAAAGCGGCGGGCTACCGATAAGCGGCTGGCGCGATCGGGATGTGCGGTTGCTCTTCATCGCCTCCGTCGTGATGTGGACCTGCAACACGATGTATATCATCGATATGCCGCTCTATATCAGCACCACGCTGGGGCTGCCGGAGAAGCTGGCCGGTCTGCTGATGGGGACGGCGGCCGGGCTGGAGATTCCGGTGATGCTGCTGGCGGGACATTACGCGCGTCGCATCGGTAAGCGCAGGTTAATGCTGATTGCGGTAGCCGCCGGCGTCCTGTTTTATCTGGGGCTGGTGCTGTTCAATTCCCGCACCTCGCTGATGGTATTGCAGCTGTTTAACGCGGTATTTGTCGGGATTATTGCGGGTATCGGCATGCTGTGGTTCCAGGATCTGATGCCCGGGCGGCCCGGCGCGGCGACCACAATGTTCACTAACTCGATCTCGACCGGCATGATTCTGGCCGGGGTGATTCAGGGAACGCTGAGTGAGCGGCTGGGGCATGAGGCGGTTTACTGGCTGGCATTCGGGCTGGCGATTGTGGCGCTGGTGATGTCGGCGCGGGTGCGCGACGTATAAAAGAGAAGGGCGACCGGATGTCGCCCTTATTTGAAGTTACTCAAAAAATCTGGCCCAGCCATCTGTGATATCGAGCCTGCTCAGGGAACACGGTCAGATCGGAAAGTCGCTTAAGCCAATCCCTGGCCGCTCGGCCCGCGCCGTCCATGGCGCGGGACGCTTTCCTCCTCTGCCCGTGTTCCCTGCGCGTTAAACTTAATCGTTGCTGCCTGATTAGGCCTTCTTTAACGCAATCAGCGCAGGAATGCGGGCTGATTCTGCTCATACTGCGAAATAGACGCTTCATGCTGCAGCGTCAGACCGATGCTGTCGAGGCCGTTGATCATGCAGTGGCGGCGGAAGCTGTCGAGTTCAAACGGATAGACTTTATCGCCCGCCGTGACCGTCTGCGCTTCCAGATCGACCGTAAAGCTGATGCCTGGCTGAGCCGCAACCAGCCGGAACAGCTCATCCACTTCCTCTTCGCTTAATTTCACCGGCAGCAGTTGGTTGTTAAAGCTGTTACCGTAAAAGATATCCGCGAAGCTCGGCGCAATCACCACGTGGAAACCGAAATCCGTCAGCGCCCAGGGCGCATGCTCACGTGATGAGCCGCAGCCAAAGTTCTCGCGTGCCAGCAGGATGCTGGTGCCTTTGAACTCTGGCTTGTTCAGCACAAAGCCGGGCGTCGGCACCGTACCGGCGTCATCTTCAAAGCGCCAGTCATGGAACAGATGCTGACCGAAACCGGTGCGGGTGACCTTCTGCAAAAACTGCTTGGGAATGATCGCGTCCGTATCGACGTTCGCGGCATCCAGCGGCGCAACAATGCCGGTGTGCTGAGTAAATTTATTCGCCATGACTTAAGCTCCTGTCGTCAGTTCACGGATGTCGGCAAAGTGGCCGGTCACGGCAGCCGCCGCGGCCATCGCCGGGCTGACCAGATGGGTACGTCCACCACGGCCCTGACGACCTTCAAAGTTACGGTTGCTGGTTGAGGCACAGCGCTCGCCCGGATTCAGGCGGTCATTGTTCATCGCCAGACACATTGAGCAGCCTGGCAGACGCCATTCGAAGCCCGCCTCCAGGAAGATTTTATCCAGACCTTCCGCTTCAGCCTGCGCTTTTACCGGGCCGGAACCTGGCACCACCATCGCGACCACGCCAGGCGCGACTTTGCGGCCTTTGGCGATAGCGGCGGCGGCACGCAGATCTTCAATGCGCGAGTTGGTGCAGGAGCCGATAAACACTTTATCAATCGCAACATCGGTCAGTTTGATGCCTGGCTGCAGATTCATATACGCCAGCGCTTTTTCCGCGGAGGCGCGCTCAACCGGATCGGCGAATGAGGCCGGGTTCGGGATCACCTGATCAACGGCAATCACCTGACCCGGGTTGGTGCCCCAGGTGACCTGCGGTGCAATCTCTTCAGCATGCAGCGTCACTACCGCATCATACTTCGCGCCTTCATCTGACTTCAGGGTGCGCCAGTATTCAACGGCCTGCTCCCATTTCTCGCCCTGCGGTGAGAACTGACGACCTTTCAGGTAGTTGAAGGTAGTGTCATCCGGTGCCACCAGACCCGCTTTCGCACCCATCTCAATCGCCATGTTGCACAGGGTCATACGACCTTCCATGCTCAGCGCCTGAATCGCCGGGCCGCAGAACTCAACCACATAGCCGGTGCCGCCTGCGCTGCCGGTTTTACCGATGATCGCCAGCACGATATCTTTGGCGGTAATGCCGGTTGATGCCTGGCCCAGCACTTCAATCTTCATGGTTTTCGCCCGACCCTGTTTCAGAGTCTGAGTCGCAAACACATGCTCTACTTCGGAGGTGCCGATACCAAAGGCCAGTGAGCCAAACGCGCCGTGGGTGGCGGTGTGCGAGTCACCGCATACAATGGTCATGCCTGGCAGCGTCATACCCTGCTCAGGACCGATAACGTGGACGATGCCCTGGAATGGATGATTCAGGTCATACAGCTGTACGCCAAATTCTTCGCAGTTCTTCATCAGCTCCTGCATCTGAATCCGCGCCATCTCGCCCGACGCATTAATGTCTTTGGTCTGGGTAGAGACGTTGTGATCCATGGTGGCAAAGGTTTTGCCCGGCTGACGCACCTTGCGTCCGTGTGCGCGCAGACCATCAAAAGCCTGTGGCGAGGTGACTTCATGGATCAGGTGGCGATCGATATAGAGTAACGGCGTTTCGTTCGGCGCTTCGTGGACGACATGTGCATCAAATAACTTCTGGTATAAGGTTTTCATTTTTTTATTTTTCCTCGGCGATAAAGCGGGCAATGATGCTGCCCATCTCATCTGTGCTGACCGCAGGGCCATCACCGGCTAAATCTTTGGTACGGTAGCCCTGTTCCAGCGCACGGCTGATGGCGCGCTCGATACTGTCGGCAGCGGCATCGGCATTCAGGCTGTAACGCAGCAGTAATGACAGCGACAGAATCTGGGCGACCGGGTTAGCAATGTTCTGTCCGGCGATATCCGGTGCTGAACCACCCGCCGGTTCGAACAGGCCGAAGCCCGCTTCATTCAGGCTGGCGGACGGCAGCATACCCATTGAGCCAGTGATCATGGCGCACTCATCAGACAGAATGTCACCGAACAGGTTGGAGCAGAGCAGCACGTCAAACTGCGACGGGTCTTTGATCAGCTGCATGGTCGCGTTGTCGATATAGATGTGGCTCAACTGCACGTCCGGATACTCTTTCGCCACTTCATTAACGATTTCACGCCACATGACTGAAGTCTGCAGGACGTTGGCTTTGTCCACCGAGGTCACTTTATTGCGGCGTTTACGCGCAGACTCAAACGCGATACGGGCGATGCGCTCAATTTCGAAACGGTGATAGACCTCGGTATCAAAGGCACGCTCTTCCGGGCCGCTGCCTTCGCGTCCTTTCGGCTGACCAAAATAGATGCCGCCGGTCAGTTCACGCACGCACAGAATGTCGAAGCCTTTCGCGGCGATGTCGGCGCGCAGCGGGCAGAAGGCTTCCAATCCGCTATAGAGCGCCGCCGGACGCAGGTTACTGAACAGCTTAAAATGCTTGCGCAGCGGCAGCAGTGCACCGCGTTCCGGCTGTGATGCGGGGGGTAAATGCTCCCACTTCGGACCGCCAACGGAGCCAAACAGGATCGCGTCGGCCTGCTCGCAGCCTGCAACAGTTGCGGGCGGCAGGGGTTCGCCGTGCTGATCGATAGCAATGCCGCCGACCGCATATTCCTGGGTGGTAATCTGCATATCAAAGCGCTGACGAATGGCATCGAGCACTTTCATCGCCTGGGCCATCACTTCCGGACCGATACCGTCGCCGGGTAAAACTGCGATATGAGAGGAGGTGGACATAGTTATACAGTTTCCTTCTGATCTTTAAATTTGCGCTGCAATTCTTGTTCAACCTGACGGGCACGCCAGATATTGTTCAGGGCATTGACCATCGCTTTCGCAGAGGACTCGACAATATCGGTCGCGAGACCAATGCCGTGGAATTTACGGCCGTTGTAGCTCACAACGATATCGACCTGACCCAGCGCGTTTTCGCCGTGGCCTTTCGCGGTCAGCTTGTAGTTAACCAGCTCAGCGTCAAACTGCGTGATGCGGTTAATCGCCTGATAGACCGCATCAACCGGACCGTTACCGGTAGCGGCATCCGATTTAGCAACATCACCGCAGCCCAGGTTCACTGAGGCGGTAGCAGTCATGCTGGAACCGGTCTGGACGTTAAATTCGTGCAGCTGGAAGTGCTCCGGCTCTTCATTCTGTTTGTTGATGAAGGCCAGCGCTTCCAGGTCGTAATCGAAGACCTGACCTTTTTTGTCAGCCAGTTTCAGGAAGGCGTCATACAGGGCATCCAGATTGTAATCCTGCTCTGCATAGCCCATCTCTTCCATACGATGTTTTACTGCCGCACGGCCTGAGCGTGAGGTCAGGTTCAGCTGGATTTTGTGTAAGCCAATCGACTCTGGCGTCAGGATTTCATAGTTCTCGCGATTCTTCAGCACGCCATCCTGATGAATGCCGGAGGAGTGGGCGAAGGCGTTGGAACCAACGACTGCCTTGTTAGCCGGAATCGGCATGTTGCAGATCTGGCTGACCATCTGGCTGGTGCGATAGATCTCCTGATGATTGATTGTGGTATGCACGTTCATGATCTGCTGACGGGTTTTGAGCGCCATGATCACCTCTTCCAGCGCACAGTTACCGGCACGTTCACCCAGGCCATTCATTGTGCCTTCAACCTGACGTGCACCAGCCTGAACGGCAGCCAGGGCGTTACCGGTTGCCATCCCCAGGTCGTCGTGGGTGTGGACAGAGATAATCGCTTTGTCGATGTTGGGAACACGGTTCATCAGCTCACTGATGATGTGAGCATATTCGCCTGGCAGGGTATAGCCAACGGTATCCGGGATGTTGATGGTGGTTGCACCGGCGTTAATCGTCGCTTCAACCATCCGGCACAGGTCATCAATTGGCGTACGGCCGCCATCTTCACAGGAGAACTCAACGTCACTGGTGTAGTTACGTGCACGCTTCACCATATGCACCGCACGCTCAATCACTTCTGGCAGCGTGCTGCGCAGTTTGGTGGCGATATGCATCGGTGAGGTAGCGATAAAGGTATGAATACGGAAGGCTTCGGCAACGCGCAGTGATTCGTACGCCGCATCAATATCCTTTTCCACACAGCGGGCCAGACCGCAGACCCGGCTGTTTTTGATGGTGCGCGCAATGGTCTGTACGGATTCAAAATCGCCGGGTGAGGAGACCGGGAAACCCACTTCCATCACATCCACGCCCATACGCTCCAGCGCTAAGGCAATCTGCAATTTTTCTTTCACACTCAGGCTGGCCTGTAATGCCTGCTCACCATCGCGCAGAGTGGTATCGAAAATAATGACTTGCTGGCTCATCGTATTCATCCTTTTGCTTTTTTCGGGCCTGGCAACGAGCATAAAAAAACCCGCGACAGGCGCGGGTTTTTAACTTTCAGCAGGTTTGAATCAGTGTTTGATTCCGCCCACAAGTCTACCGCGCAAGCTGAGTGCGTTTAGTAGTAGACCGAGAAGGCGAACAGAACGAAACATGGATTCAAACCTTATAAAATATTGTGCTGTACATATTGGTACTGGAATCGCTCAGGGATGTCAACCTTCAATGCAGGGGTATTCTCCGGGACGATGAAGGAAGATATTCTGTTATTTACCGGTCAGGCAGCGTAATGAACAGCGCCTCAGTCTCGGCAGAGGCCATCAGCGCCAGAATGCGGGGTCTGGTTGTCGACTTTTGAATTTATTTTATTGAAATTAAAAGGATTTATTTTTCTTGCGCTCTGGGGTGGCACAGCATTTATCACCTGTCGGTTAGCATAATCCAATGCATTTCATTGATTTACTGGTTAATTACGCCAGAAAAGAAAAGTGTCAGGCGATTGTGGGCTATTGCAGCCGGTAATAAGTTTTCGTTATTTCTTAGATCACGCTGAAAATAATTTCGGACCCAGCATTTTCCTCTGCGGTTCTGCGACGTAATTAGTTTAATCCGCGCAGCCAATTCTTATCAGGCAGAGCCTTTATGTCCCGGCCTTTTAATTTACGCGGGTTTACGGTTTGCCTGCCCGGTTAACTGCGGTTATGGTAATTGACCTACTCTCAGAACAATGAACTCAACAGATTTCTCTGTAACAGGACAGCGGCACATGTTTTCGCTGTCGTGCATAAACATAAGATTTTGATTGGCAAAGCAGGCACCAGGGCAACGTGTTACGTACCAGCGGGCGTCGTAACCGGGCCGGGTCCTCAAGCCTGGAGGCAGAAGATGGAGATGTTGTCAGGAGCCGAAATGGTCGTCCGCTCGTTAATCGATCAGGGCGTTAAGCAGGTATTCGGTTATCCGGGTGGCGCAGTCTTAGATATCTATGATGCGCTGCAAACCGTCGGGGGTATCGATCACATTCTGGTGCGTCATGAGCAGGGCGCGGTGCATATGGCTGACGGCCTGGCGCGCGCTACTGGTGAAGTCGGCGTGGTGCTGGTCACCTCAGGACCCGGTGCAACCAATGCGATTACCGGTATCGCCACCGCCTATATGGACTCGATTCCTCTGGTGATCCTGTCGGGTCAGGTTCCCTCGTCGCTGATTGGCTATGACGCCTTTCAGGAGTGCGATATGGTTGGCATCTCTCGACCGGTGGTGAAGCACAGCTTCCTGGTGAAAAGCACCGAAGAGATCCCAACCGTACTGAAAAAGGCGTTCTGGCTGGCCTCCAGCGGACGTCCGGGACCGGTGGTGATCGACCTGCCAAAAGATATTCTTAACCCGGCTAATAAACTGCCTTATCACTGGCCGGATTCGGTAAGTATGCGTTCTTATAACCCGACCATTCAGGGCCACAAAGGGCAGATTAAGCGCGCGTTGACCACCTTGCTGGCCGCGAAGAAGCCGGTGATTTACGCGGGTGGCGGTGCCATCACCGCAGGCTGCGAAGCAGAACTGTTGCAGCTGGCCGAAAGCCTGAATATTCCGGTGACAACTTCGCTGATGGGGCTGGGCGCGTTCCCGGGCACCCACCGTCAGTGCGTCGGCATGCTCGGTATGCACGGCACGTACGAAGCCAACATGACGATGCACAATACCGATCTGATTTTTGGTATCGGTGTTCGCTTTGATGATCGCACCACTAACAACCTGGCGAAATATTGTCCCAACGCCACGGTGATGCACATCGATATCGACCCGACCTCTATCTCCAAAACCGTAGCGGCGGATATTCCGATTGTGGGCGATGCGAAACAGGTACTGCAGCAGATGCTGGAGTTGCTGGCGCAAAGTGAAAGCCAGCGTGCTGAGAGCCTGCATGACTGGTGGCAGGCGATCGAAGGCTGGCGCAGTCGTCACTGCCTGGAATTTGATCGCACCAGCGACAAAATCAAGCCGCAGGCCGTGATTGAAACCATCAGCCGTCTGACCAAAGGCGATGCGTACGTCACCTCGGATGTGGGTCAGCATCAGATGTTTGCTGCACTCTATTATCCTTTCGACAAACCGCGCCGCTGGATTAACTCTGGCGGTCTCGGCACCATGGGCTTTGGTCTGCCCGCAGCGCTGGGCGTGAAGATGGCGCTGCCGGAAGAGACCGTGATCTGTGTAACGGGCGATGGCAGTATCCAGATGAACATTCAGGAGCTCTCTACCGCGCTGCAGTACGATTTGCCGGTGCTGGTGCTAAACCTGAATAACAGGGTGCTGGGCATGGTGAAGCAGTGGCAGGATATGATCTATTCCGGTCGTCACTCCCAGTCTTATATGGAATCGCTGCCTGACTTCGTGCGTCTGGCGGAAGCCTATGGACATGTCGGCATCGCGATTGAGCACCCGGCTGAGCTGGAAGAGAAGCTGACGCTGGCGCTGGAAATGCTGGCGAAAGGACGTCTGGTGTTTGTGGATGTCACCGTTGACGGTAGCGAGCACGTTTACCCTATGCAGATTCGCGGTGGCAGCATGGATGAGATGTGGTTAAGCAAAACGGAGAGGACATAATTATGCGTCGCATTTTATCAGTTCTGCTGGAGAACGAATCCGGCGCATTATCCCGTGTCGTCGGTCTGTTTTCGCAGCGCGGCTATAACATTGAAAGCCTGACCGTGGCACCGACCGACGATCCGACACTGTCGCGGATGACCATTCAGACGGTGGGCGATCAGAAGGTACTGGAGCAGATTGAAAAGCAGCTGCACAAGCTGGTGGATGTATTGCGCGTGACCGAGCTGGGGCAGGGCGCCTATGTTGAGCGCGAAATTATGCTGGTGAAGATTCAGGCCAGCGGTTATGGCCGTGAAGAGGTAAAACGTAACGCCGAGATCTTCCGCGGTCAGATTATCGACGTGACGCCGACGCTGTACACGGTTCAGCTGGCAGGCACCAGTGACAAACTGGACGCCTTCCTGAATAGCGTTCGCGAGGTTGCCGAAATTGTTGAAGTGGCACGCTCCGGTATCGTGGGCGTTTCACGTGGCGATCGCATCATGCGTTAATCACGCTGCGTCATCATCAATTCTCACCTAACCCGGCGAAATGCCGGGTTTTTTTATTGCCAACTTAAAACCACGTCCTATGGACGTGGTTATCGCCTCGGTTCTGGCTCTGCCTGTAAAGACCTGCCCATGTCAAACTCCTCATCTGTTGTCCCCACAACTGATAAGGAAATTCAACATGA
>NZ_VWVM01000013.1 GCF_008632075.1 Candidatus Pantoea gossypiicola | reverse complement strand
TCATGTTGAATTTCCTTATCAGTTGTGGGGACAACAGATGAGGAGTTTGACATGGGCAGGTCTTTACAGGCAGAGCCAGAACCGAGGCGATAACCACGTCCATAGGACGTGGTTTTAAGTTGGCAATAAAAAAAGCCAGCGTCAGACGCTGGCTTCTTTGGATGCGTGTACATTAACGATTGAGATATTTTTTCAGGGTCTCAGCAATGACTTTATCCAGCTCTTCCTGCAACTCTTTCGACTGCCGGTTAAATTCATAGCTGAACATCCGACCACGTACCTTCTTACGTGCAAAACGATCTTTATCAGCAAAAGACCAGAGCGCAGTCGCCTGTGTTTTATCTTTCTCAGGCTCTTTAATCAATGTCTGGCTACCCTGTCGAATCAGACGCAAAATGTGATTTTTCAGCTCATCCTCGGCAAGCCCTTCGCGGGCGCAAACCACATCTATCTCCCGCGAGATAGAACTAATCAGAGCTTCAATGCTTTGGCCGGATTCACTTAATTTGTCAGCCGCCTGTAACAGCGCTTTATAATCCGGATAAGTCAGCTCAGCGTGATTAGGGAAAAGTGAGATCAAATCGGACGGAACGCTGGCTGCCTGAAGAGCACGGGTGACCTTCGCCTGCGATAATCCCTGATTCTCAGCGATCTCTTTTTGCGAAAGCCCACCATCTTTTAACGCCAGCAGGCGCATTCCTACTTCCCGCAGATTATGTTCGCGGGCCGTCTGAATATCCTGCGCCAGTCTGCGGGCCTCATCGGCACTAATAGCGGCATCAGTGACCAGCACGTCCAGCCCGGTTTTGCAGTAAAGCGCAGCCGCACGCCGACGTGAGCCGTCAAGAATCTCAATGCGGTCATCGCGCATTACGCCAATCGCCGGGAAGAACTGCTGAAGCTTAATGGTGCGGATAATATCGCGCAGTGAATCGGGTGTCAGCCCCGCCTGGTCGCGCCCATTGGTTTCCATTGTCACGAATGTCTTGTTTTCAACTTCACTGGCGGCAATGCGTTCAAAACGAAACAGGGCGCGCTTGCCCGTAGCCAGAACGAATGTCTGATTGTGCTGACTATCCGGTGTCTCATTTTCCAGCGGGGTCTGGCTGAAGGTTCGGCCAATCGTGATTCTTTTTGCGCTCATAAAAACCTCAGTTCAGGCGAATAAATTCGATACGGTCAAAGACGGCTTTTGCAAAGTCCTCTGCGGCGGATCTTGCATTTTTCAATGCTTCACTGCTGCCGACGTAAGTCGAAGGATTCGCGGAGATGACCGTATCAAAGGATTCGCCGCAACGTTCGAAACCATCAAGGCGGGGAAGGGCAGCATCAAGCATGTCACCACCAAATATTTCTTTTGCCAGGCTATGACAGAGCTTGTGGTCGGCTTTATTCGATAGCTTAGACATAAAGCCAATGTTGCCCTGCAGGCGACAGGTGGCGCCGGAATCCTCGATAATCGCAATCAGTTCCGGCAGACGCGTCAGGTATTTGAGCGTGGAATGAAAGTCGACCTGAGCCGGTGGTACAGGCGTCATCAGCAGATCAGAGGCCGCAATGGCGTTCTTCAGGAAAGCATCAAGATGCGGGCCACTGTCGATAAAGATAAAGTCATAATCTTTCTTCAGTTTAGCAATGACGTTGTCATACAGCACGGCATGAACATTCTGCTGCGGCAGATGCTCTGCGCAAAGCTGGTCCCAGCTTGAGGCGATAAAGGCGTCATCAATCGAGGCAGGCAGCACATCGACACCCGGAATAATCGACGGAACGATAAATTCGTTCACCAGCTCATCACGGGTGACATTCTGGAGCATTGCCTGTGCCGCTGTCGCTTCCACCAGCCCTACTGAACGTTCATGGTTTAAAAACATGGTTGCTGAGGACTGTGGATCAAGGTCAATCACCAGAATTCGCAAATCTTCAAACAGCAGATGAGGATGGGCACGAAGTGCATGAGCCAGCGAAACGGTAGAAACCGTTTTAGACACGCCACCCTTCAGATTACCCACGAAAATAGTGTAGGCATCACTGTGGCGATCGCGATATTTCGGCACGCCTCGATGATGATAGATATCGATAATGTTCTGAATCGACATCGCATATTTAACGGAAGATCCGGCCGCGCGTTTATCAAACTGATAACCGCTCTCTTCCATCTCATTTACAGCGTAATCAACACTGGCTCTTGTCAGTTTGGGCAACTTTGCTAACGCCGCTTTGGCATAAACCTGGTAGTACGTATTTTCATGCAGTTCCTGCTTCTGCGCCTGAATCTGGTCGGTGAGGCTCAGCAGCATGCGTTCAGAACGCTGTGCAACCTTCATCACCTGCTTGTCGTCGTTAGCCATCGTTGCTCCAAACATGTAGGATTTGTGACTTTATACAGAATTCCTGCACGTGAGGCAATAAGTTATCTTTTCAACTTAATCTTCACTTTTAGGTAACAGCACGGGTTTTGGTGAGGTTCATCACACAATTACTTCTGCCCTGCTACTTTTCCAGTTCAAAGATGAACAGCGTTCACTGTAATCAGCAAAACATTCACTGTAATCAGCAGAAATCGATCCGCAGAGAGAGCAGGGTGAAATGGATTGTTCTAAGCGCGAAGATGAGTCTTAACGTTCACTGTAATCAGTAAGGTCAGTTCTCTATCAGATGAATTACCGGAGGAACTTAAGGTAGTGGTGCAGAAAACAAACCCTAATCTGAAAGCCTGTGCGAGTAAGCGGGGTTGATACCTGGCGCTGAGTGAGCTTAACGTTCACTGTAATCAGTAATGTCATGTCCCAATACCCAGGCAGTAGTCACGTTCACTGTAATCAGTAAACTCGCTAATCAGATAGCAGGACAGGAAGCTGAATTGAATAACCGTTCACTGTAGTCAGTAGTAAGGAGCCGACAAATCCTATCTGGTTCATAAAACCATCAGAAGCTGATGAGACAACAGGCAACCAGAGTTTGGGAGCCAGAATGAATCGGCATAAATGAACAGGTCAGCCCAATGACGTTCACTGTAATCAGTAACGAGGGGATAGCGAATATTCACTATAGTCAGTAAATGAGGAGTCTTGCTATCGGAACATTCACTGTAATCAGCAGAAGCGCTGGTTAAGTTCGATCGAAATTGAAGACAGAAAAGCTGTGATACGAAGAGAGATATCAATTCGATTCTGACAACGCTCGGGCCGACAGACATCCCCCCTGAACATCAGTTATGTCATTACTGCTTTCCCTCCAATATTCACTATAAACAGTAGAAGCGGCAAAGCGTTGCGTCAAATTTGAGCTATCATTCACTGTATTCAGCATAGCATTCACTGTAATCAGTAAAGCAGCATTCCTGAGGATCATCGTGGTGAAGGTAGCTTCTTGCTACAACGTTCACTGTAATCAGTAACGGACAGGGGAATTCGCTGCACGCCGGTGCTATGACGATGCCAACAGGCAAACATTCACTGTAATCAGTAACAGTGTCACGCTGGCAGTAGTGATGAGTTAAAGCGCCTCCATACAGGACGCACGTCAGCCGTGATGAACGTGAGCGCTGACATTCACTGTAATCAGTAAAGTGCTCAACGAGAATCATCAGAGAGAGGCGCTGACCTGCCTGAATCAGAACGTTCACTGTAATCAGCAAAGCCAATGTCCGAAGGCGCTTGTCAATTAGTTTGTAAGCACAAACTTACTTTATAAGCCTTATGGCATGGAACGACAGCAAAAGAGGGGAGGAAAGTATGATACAAAAACGTGCCCCGTTTACTGATTACAGTGAACGTTACTGATTGCAGTGAATAGAGGGTAAGTACTGATTACAGTGAATGAGAGATGAAGGATGCAATGTCACCGGCAACGAAAAAGTGACACTGCCACGCAAAAATACTGATTACAGTGAACCTAAGGAGTTAATCCTCAAACTCAATTTCATCCAGTGAATCGATGCTCTCCAGATTACCGATGCCATCAAGCTTAGGTGTTCGGCTATGGATAATGAAAAAGACTGAGCGGCCACGTTTCACTTCTGAATAATCCAGATAACCAATTTCCTTCAGTTGCTCCATCGCACGCCGCACCACATGGTTCTGCGTGGTGGTCTTTGAGCCGAGATTGAGGCGCATACGCAGGCGTGCCAGCGATATCGGTGCCGGATTGGTCGGAAGGCTTTCAAGGAAGGTATAGAGCGCCTGTGCAGACTCTTTACGCTTAAGGCGGGATATTGCACGAAGCTGAAGCAGCACCTTGTGATCGAAGTTGTAGAGTTCAAATAGTTTGGGGTCGGCCTGAATCCGCACAATATCTTTTTCGCGGTCGTAATACGCAGACTGGACAAGGTGGGTATGATACGCCTTGCCGTTGCCTTCAAAGGAGAGCGTGTTAGTTGCAATGCGACGCAGAGAAGCATCAAGACGCTTACGTAGTGCGGCAGACGAGTTGGCAGAGGGAATGCCGCACATCTTCACAAAATCGATAAACGGCAGTGTAACGGTATCGCCTTTGGTCGGATAACGCGAAAAGGACTGAATAATACCTGCCCAGGTTTTGAAATCGTTATCCATATCCAGCCGTGCGCCGGTAATGGTAATCTTTTCGTAGCCTTCCGCCTTCACCAGCGTCAGATTCTTCAGCTCTTTCGTCGCATCCGTTGATGCCATAGCGCCGGATTTACCCCGCGCGGTTGATTTCAGCGTCGGCACAAACAGTCCAAGACGCATCAATGCTACCGGCTGAACAGTATTATTCTTGTTGGGATGAAGCTGAATAACTTCACCACTGTTTTTGGTCACTGACAGAAAAGGTTCAAGTAACGCTTTGTTTTCGTTGTCTTTATCTGCCATGGCGTAAGATCTTCATTCTGTGGATGAAAAGGATCGTTTTCTGACTACAGTGAACATTAGCACTGTTTACAGTGAACATTCTACCTGGTACAGTGAATAAAGTACTGATTACAGTGAACACTTTACTGATTATAGTGAACGCGATCACCCTTTGAGCCCTTACGGGGTGCGGCCTGCGACGATCGGGGATCTCTTAGGATCTCTCTATGATCTATTAAGGATCGTTTTTTAGGATCGAGTCAGTGTATAAGTGGATAACTGACTGGCAGGTATCATTTTCAGACACACGGACAGGTGCCGCAATAGCATCATCTCCGCAAACCCTTCAGACTTCCAGAATACTGCTTTTGCAATTCCGATATTCTCAATCGATAACGAACTTCCTCACTATTATTCATTTTTCATCATTAACTACAGCGCGTATCGTTTCTCTATCACTGAACGAATGAGGAAGACAGCACCATGACTGAATATGCTCTATCACGAAACCCTGCAACAGGTGACATTCTGGCACGCTATCCTCTGCAGAACAGCACCGAACTGGAACAGACTCTGACAGAAAGCGCTTCTGCTTTTGCAGCATGGCAGCACAGCAGTATGAGTGACCGGGTGCGCGTATTGCGTCAGCTCGGTGAACAGATCCGTCTGAGAGAACAGGATCTTTCACGCATGATTACGCTGGAAATGGGTAAACCCATTGCACAGGCTCGCGCGGAAGTACTGAAATGCGCAAATTTGTGCGACTGGTATGCAGAACATGGCCCGGCGATGCTGGCCGATCAGCCCACTCAGATTACTGACGCATGGCAGCGATTCCGTCCCATTGGGGTGATCCTGGCGGTCATGCCATGGAATTTCCCCCTGTGGCAGGTTCTGCGGGGCGCAGTCAGCATATTGCTGGCAGGTAACACCTATCTGTTGAAACACGCGCCAAACGTCATGGGAAGCGCCACACTGATGGCTGAGCTGTTCACAGCAACCGATCTGCCTGCGGGTGGCTTTAACCTGATTAATGTCGACAACGACGGTGTTTCGGTAGCGATTAAAGATGACCGCATTGCTGCCGTCGCGGTTACCGGCAGCGTACGGGCGGGTGCAGCAATCGCGGCACAGGCAGGTGCAGCGCTCAAGAAAACAGTGCTGGAGCTGGGCGGATCCGATCCCTTTATCGTGCTGGCTGATGCCGATCTCGATGAAGCAGTGAAATCAGCCGTAATCGGACGTTTCCAGAATACCGGGCAGGTCTGCATGGCGACCAAACGCTTTATTGTGGAAGCCCCCATCGCGGAAGAGTTTGAAAAGCGCTTCACAGCAGCGGTACAGGCACTGAAAATGGGCGATCCGCTGGATGAAAACACCTTCCTGGGCCCGATGGCACGCGCCGATCTGCGCGACGAGCTCGACGGACAGGTAAAAGCGACCCTTAGTGAAGGTGCGCGTCTGGTGCTGGGTGGTGAGAAGGTGGCAGGGCAGGGTAACTACTATGCGCCAACCATTCTCGCTGACGTTACCAGCACCATGACCGCGTTCAGGCAGGAGCTGTTTGGTCCGGTCGCGGCCATTGCCGTAGCACGGGATCCTCAGCATGCGCTGGAGATCGCTAACGACAGCGAATTTGGCCTCAGTGCTACTGTCTGGAGCGGTAACGAAGAAACTGCCGATCGGCTGGCGCTGCAGCTGGAAGTCGGTGCCGTGTTTATTAATGGCAACGGCGCGTCCGATCCGCGGGTGACCATCGGCGGCGTGAAGAAAAGCGGTTATGGTCGTGAACTGTCCCACTTTGGTGTGCACGAATTCTGTAACGTGCAGACCCTGTGGAAAAATCGCCGCTAGTATTTACTGCGCTGCCGGAAGATAGGCGGGTGCAGTTTTAGCGACCTCACTGAGCGGACGCAGCAACCGATGCGGGGCAAACCCACTCAGCATCGGTGAAGGTGTACCGCTCAGCATCTCCTCAGCCACCAGTCTGCCCAGTAAGGGCGCAAGGGTCATGCCACTATGGCTGACCATCAGATAAACGCGTGCTGAGTCACTGATGTAGCCCAGTGCGGGTAATCCATCTGCCGGGCGCGATCGCTGTCCCGTTTCAATCCGCTCAATCCTCGCCCCTTCCGCATTGTTAAACAGCCGACGCAACCGACGCAGCATCTCTTTGCCAGTCAGCCCCTCCGGAGAAGCGGGGCGTGACGGATCGGCATGCTGGTCAAGATCCAGAGCCTGCAGCATCAGGCGTCCTCCGCCATCCGGCCGCACATTCAGTTCCGGGGTAATGAGATTGCAGTTAAGCAGAATCGGCAAAGGCTGTGTCTGCGCCAGAAAACTGCAGGCAACAGGATCGGCACGGTTCGCATCGGTCATCGCCAGTTCAAGTCCACACTGGCTGATCAGCTCAGGTGCCCAGCGACCGGTTGCCAGCACCAGCTGATCCCCGTGCCACTCATCACCACTGGCCAGCGTCAGATGCACATCCCGACCCGATTCAGTCAGTGTGGTTACCTCATTGTTGCAGACCAGCTGCCCGCCACTGGCGCGCAGGTCGGCAAGCAGAGAAGCGATGAACAGGCTGGGATGGAGCAGGCACTCCGAAGGGAAAAACCACGCATGCTGAATGCGGGGATCGAGCCGTAGTCCGGGCAGGGTGCCCAGTAGCGCAGCGCGGCTACGCTTCTCAACGGGGTAATCCAGCGTAGCAAGCTTTGCTGCACGCTGCGCCAGCTGGCGCAGGGATGACTCATCGGCTGCCCACTCCAGCGAGCCGGTTTCAAGCAGCCAGCGGGGCAATGCAGGGTGGCTCGCCTGCCATCGCTTGTGCTCGTTTATCGCCTGGGCGTTGAGTTCATGATAATGGCCGGGTTCTTTGCCGTTAGCATTGACCCAGGCGTAGCTGATCTGGCTGGTGCCACTGCCAGGCAAGCTTTTGTCGAAGACAGTGACTTGTGCGCCCCGGCGGGACAATGACTGCGCGACGGCTAAACCCAGCACGCCTGCACCGATAACAGCTATACGTTGTGGCATATCCGGCTTCTCCTGAACAGAAATCAGCGGGTGATGGGCACCCGCCGGGACGTTTTACTATTGCGGAGCGACAGTGTGCGGTCAACCGTTGCGTCAGGCAGTTATCTCATCAAACCAGGCAGGCAGTGGATCGTCCAGCGTAATCCAGTGTTCTGGCCCTGCAGCCATCTCATGAGGTGTCAGCAGTGCGTGATCCAGTGCGGCAATGATGTGCTGCTCATCCATATCTATGCCGATAAACACCAGCTCCTGACGCGCATCACCGATGCCTTCCTGCCACTGCTCAGCGATGAAGTTGAGTGAGTCTGCATCCTGTGGCCAGTTGTCTCGCGGCACGCTGACCCACCAGCGCCCGGCGTAACCCTGACGAGCCACCGCGCCCGCCTGCGACCAGATCGCCGCAAATTCGGGTCGGGTGGCCAGCCAGAAGTAACCTTTTGAGCGAATCACGCCGTCGAGCTGGTGGTTTACAACCTCCCAGAAACGCTGGGGATGAAAAGGGCGACGGGCGCGATAGACAACGCTGCGAATCCCATACTCCTCCGATTCCGGCTGATGCTCGCCCCGCAGGGTCTGCAGCCAGCCAGGTGCCTGTGCTGCCCGGTCAAAATCAAACCGGCCGGTATTCAGCAGACAGTCCAGCGGAACCTGCCCGAACTCGCTGTTTACAATGCGAGCGTGTGGATTGAGTGCACGCAGCATGCCCTGCAGCTGATGCAGCTCCGTCGGGCTGAGCAGATCCGTTTTGTTCAGCACCAGCAAATCACAGAACTCAATCTGATCTACCAGCAGATCAACCACCGATCGCTCATCCTGCTCGCCCAGCGACTCGCCGCGAGACTGAAGATCATCGACTGAACGGTAATCGCGCAGGAAGTTGAAGCCATCCACCACGGTAATCATGCTATCCAGCCGGGCATAAGCTGAAAGGCTTTCACCCGCTTCGTCTTCAAAGGT
This sequence comes from Candidatus Pantoea gossypiicola, assembly GCF_008632075.1. GTDB lineage: Bacteria > Pseudomonadota > Gammaproteobacteria > Enterobacterales > Enterobacteriaceae > Pantoea > Pantoea gossypiicola. The sequence continues at coordinate 135,367 of NZ_VWVM01000013.1, read as the reverse complement.
AAAAGTTTCAGCCACCGGCAGCGGTTCAGAAATGCCGGTCGATTCAATGACCAGATGGTCGAAGCGACCAGCCAGCGCCAGACGTTTCACCTCCAGCAGCAGATCTTCACGCAGCGTGCAGCAGATGCAGCCGTTACTCATCTCGACCAGCTTTTCATCAGTGCGGGACAGTTGGGCACCGCCATTACGCACCAGAGCCGCATCAATATTAATTTCAGACATGTCATTGACGATGACTGCGATGCGCCGTCCTTCACGGTTATTCAGAATATGATTGAGCAGCGTGGTTTTACCGGCACCCAGAAAACCAGAGAGAACCGCAACCGGCAGACGTGGATCGCCAGATGTCTGAGAAGAGAGTGTCATACTGTTACCTGTCAGATGAAGTTAAATAATTATGTTATAACATAACATTAATAACACTGTTTTCAATCCGGATTTCTGGTTTTGTGGCAGTTCTCAAAGTGGGTTTAAAGAAAGGAGAGGAAATGCAGCAACTTACACTGGTTCCCCGTCTGATGTCCGTCGTCAGACGCGGCGAGAAAACCTCTACGATACGCTGGCAGGAGGGCGATATCGTTACCGGTCTGCTGAGCTGGTAATTCAGCAGCTACCGTATTAATTTCCAAGGCCATCGTTGAAAGTTTAATGAACATTCCCCTAAGCGTCAGCAGCAAGCTAAGGCCCCGGAAATCACGCCCTTCAGTCGCCAGCGCCGTGAAGCCCGCTTCCCGGGGTTAGAGGGGTTACCTGACCTCATTCATTGCTGAAAACTGGTTTAGGCTGTTCAATGAAGAGTATGGAATGGCAGAATTTATACGTCTGTAACCGGCTACGCCGGGCGTACGGCGCCGTTTAACCTCAGTGTTATCCTCAACGACATCAGGCGTCTCCATGCCGCTAAAGCGGCATTCATGGGCTAGCTATGTATTACTCGGAATTTAAGTGAACTTCGAGCACCAAATGATTGGCCAAAATGAATGTCCGCTTTGTGCCATAAGCGGACATTATTAAACTGAACATGCCAGCTCTTCCGACTTCTGCGACAACATATGTCGTGATCTGATAAGAAGTCCTGAATAGTTAGATTTATGGCCGCCCCTCATTGCTGCGGCTTTCAGCCGAAATTTCTTCTCGCAGCATATCAATGAGCTCTCTTAGCCCTTGAGGAATGCGTCGGTGTCCAGGGTAATACAGATGCATAGCCGGTTCTGTAGGTGCCCAGTCAGGCAACACGATCCGCAAACTACCTTCCTGGATATAATGTGATACCCGGTTTTCCAGACAATACGCAATGCCAGTTCCGGCAAGGGCAAGCTCAATGGCTAACGCTGTCTCACTGACACAAATCTGTCCTGGGACATCGATTGCACGATAATCATCCCCCTTGCTGAATTCCCATTTATAAATTATCCCCTGGCCCGTTCGCAGCTGAATACAGGAGTGAGCGCGCAAATCATCCGGCGTGGCGGGAAGGGGACGATGATAGAGGTAACGCGGAGACGCGACGGCAACCCATTTCAACTCAGGGCCCAGTTTGACGGCAACTAAATCCTCCGGAACTGTCCCGCCAAAACGAATGCCAGCATCAAACCCCTCAGAAACAATATCTACCATTCGATCATCAACGCTGATTTCTACTTCAACTTCCGGATACTGACTCAGAAATTTCGGCAGGTGACGAGCCATAATTAACCTTGCCCCGTCGCTCAGGACGTTCAGTCGTAACCGCCCGACTGGCCGATCCCGCATCCGGTTAATTTCATCTAAAGCGTCTCCTATCTCACGAAAGCCTGCATCCAGCCGCAAGGCCAGGCTTGCACCCGCTTCGGTCGGAGCAACCGTCCGGCTCGTACGGTTCAGCAACCGAACACCAAGGCGTGTTTCAAGATTACGGACTGCGTGGCTGAGAGCAGAGGTGGTGATCCCAAGCTCAACGGCAGCTTTGGTGAAGCTGCGTAATCGTTCAACAACGCGAAAAGCATTTAAATCCGCCAGATCGCTACGTGAAAGACGAGGAGTAGGTGTGACTGACATAAATGTGCCTTCTATACATGAGCAAAACTCAACGCCCCTTTGCAGGACACTAAACATAACCCTTTGTTAAAAGTGTTAAGTTTAGTTAAATTCACAAATTTTATGCAACCAGTACAATGTCTCTTTGACAGTCGGACGGTTGCATTCCAGTCTGGAGATCAAAGGATGTTTCACGTATGGACGCTGCTTCCGGCAGTGTATGTATACCTGCGCTTTATAAAAAAGCTGAAATTCAGTAATAAAATTCAGCTTTCACTGGGCCTCTTTGCAGTGGTCGTATGTGAATTTCATTTATTGAGCCGTCTCGCCTTTGGCACGATGTTTTCTCCCGAACTGCCCCAACTGATCATGATCGTTCTTGGATGGATTTTTGGTAGCGTTATATTTTTAGCTCTCATGCTGCTGCTTCAGGACATCTGTTTTATTTTTTGTCGGGTCTTTTTGCACCGTTCCGTTACAGGCAGAGCGGGTGGAAGAATGCTAATGCTGGTCGCTTCATGTCTGCTTGCCGCAGTGGGTGTGCATAACGCCATAAAAACGCCTGTTGTACAACGTTCAGAACTTACGCTCCGGAAACTGCCGAGTGAATTTGACGGCTTTACCATCGTGCAACTGACCGATCTGCATGCCAGCCGCCTCCTGCCTCATTCATGGATGCAGAGCGTGATGGATAAGACCAATGCGCTTCATCCTGATCTGATTGTAGTTACGGGTGATATAGCGGACGGAACGGTCAGGGACCGCCGGGCTGATGTATCCTCACTGTCCTCTTTGAAGGCGCCTTATGGGGTATATGCCATTACCGGTAATCATGAATATTACTTCAATGCTGCTGCCTGGACTGAAGAATACACACGGCTTGGGCTGCATTTCCTGAATAACACAAATGTCCGTCTGTCTAAAGATGGTGCCTCAATTGTTCTGGCTGGAGTAACTGATGAAGTAGCGCCTGAATATGGCGGTGAGGGACCTGACCTGATGAAAGCATTGAACGGAGGGTCTGTAAAGGGAATGGTAATCCTGCTGGATCATCGGCCAGGTTCTGCTGCAAACAGCGCGATTACCGGCGTAAGCCTTCAGCTTTCAGGCCATACTCACGGCGGCATGATTAGCGGACTTGATGCAGTAGCAGCATCAGCGAATAACGGCTTTGTGTCAGGCCTCTATCAGGTCGGGGATATGGCACTTTACGTCAGCAATGGTGCCGGACTATGGAACGGATTCCCGCTGCGACTGGGAAAGCCTTCTGAAATTACTTTCATCACTTTACGCGCACAGTAACAGGGTTATTATCGTTGAGATTAATTCAATATCTCACGGTATCTCTTTCAACAATCACAGCCTGATGCTGAGTTATAGTTTATTTTGTTTCAACTATATCACTGCATTTTCTGAGCTTAACCGCTAACAGAGATAACATCAGCCCTTTTGGCTGAGGATCGCTGCTCTTCAGAGAGCGGCGGTTCCCTTTCAGGATTCCTGACTACCTGCAGTGACAATCTTTCAGATTCTGGAGACGCTCAGGTTATGACCGAACATACTTACAGCGGCAGGCAGAATCAGGTTAAAGCCCCTTCTGGCCTGCTCCCTGCCATGCTTGCCCTTGGTGCCGGTGGACTGTGTATTGGAACCGGTGAATTTGCCCCGATGAGTCAGCTTCCTGACCTTGCTAAAGGAACCGGTGTGTCAGTTCCTGCTGCCGGAGCCTATATAAGTGCCTATGCTGCAGGTGTGGTCATTGGCGCACCGGCTATCGCTTTAATGACTGCTCGCTTGCCACGAAAAGCGCTGCTGCTGGTGCTGCTGGTTATTGCGCTTATCGGCTACAGCCTCAGCGCTGCAGCCTGGAGCTATCCGTCTATGCTCTCAGCGCGCTTCATTGCCGGGCTACCCCACGGTGCCTGGTATGGCGTTGCCGCCATTGTTGCGGCTTCAATGGTGCCGGCAGAACAAAAAGCGCGTTATATCGGTTATGTCATGCTCGGCCTGGCCGTTGCCAATGTTGCTGGTGTACCGTTGGTCACCTGGACAGGACAGTTGCTGGGATGGCGGATGTCATTTTCGGTAGTCACTGCCGGTCTGGTGCTGACCGGCATTATGGTATCGCTTTTTATTCCAGCGGTGCCAGCCGATCGCAAAGCCTCCCCCCTGAAAGAGCTGAGCGCCCTGCGCAGCCCACAGGTACTGATGACGTTTGCCGTAGCGTCAGTCAGTTTTGCCGGCATGTTTGCTGTATACAGTTTTATTACGCCGGCGCTAACGGAGATCAGTGGCTTTGAACTGTCGTCAGTTCCATGGATTCTGGTGTTGTGGGGTGCCGGCATGGTAATGGGAAATATTATTGGTGGCAGACTGGCTGACAGGGCTCTCATCCCTGCTATTTATGGCATGCTCTTCTGGAATCTGGTGATGCTTACCCTGTTCGCGCTGCTGTCTCCCTGGAAAGTAACGGCGCTCATTACGCTTTTTCTACTGGGTAACGGATTCTCGCTGGTACCTGCACTCCAGTCACACATGATGAATATTGCTGGTGACGCACAGACACTTGCCTCATCGCTAACGCACAGTGCGTTTAATATTTCCAATGCGCTGGGTGCGGCATTTGGCGGGCTGGCCATCGCGTCCGGCGGATCCTGGATTTCAACGGGCTGGGTTGGTGCAGCTTTTGGCGTCCTTGCCCTTGTCCTGATGTTTCTCTCAGTTCACATGACCAGAAGGAGTCATTCATGGCCGAATCAGTAATTAAGGCAGGCCGCGTTGCGGTCATTACCGGTGCGGCAAAAGGGATAGGAGCCGCAGCCGCACGACGCTTTGCTCAGGAAGGTATGCGCCTGATTCTGTTTGACCGTGATGGCGCTGCGCTGGCGGCTCGGGCAAAAACACTGAACACTGAATATCGTCTGGTCACAGGGGACGTCACGAACGAACAGGATCTGATGCGCTTGCGGGACATCACTTTTAATGAGTTCGGCGAAGTGGCGCTGCTGATGAATAATGCCGGCATTAAGCAGGGCGGCGGTCCGTGGGATGCGCCTGCGGACTGGCGCATTCAGATAGAGTCGAACCTGCTCGCCATGGTTACAGTGCAGCACCTTTTTGTACCCGCCATGTTGGGCATGAACAAAAAGGGGGCTATCGTGAATCTGGGTTCAAAAGAAGGTATCACTACCCCACCCGGAAACGCGGCTTACAGCGTAGCGAAGGCTGGTATCAAGGTGCTGACTGAACAGCTGGCGCATGAGCTGAGAAACATTGCCGGAGAGAGGATAACCGCGCACCTGCTGGTACCAGGCTTTACCTGGACTGATATGAACTTTCCGGGTATGCAGCCGGATAAAGACAGTAAGCCAGATGAAGCATGGACGCCGGATCAGGTAATCGAACACTTTCTGGAGCGTTATGAGCAGGGCGATTTTTATATTATCTGTCCGGATAACACTGTCAGCCCGGAAATGGATAAAAAGCGTATTGCGTGGGCTTTTCAGGACATACTTGAAAACCGGCCTGCGTTGTCCCGCTGGCACCCACAATGGAAAGACGCATTCAGCCAGTGGATGAATAAATAATCTCTGGATACCGTAATGCCGGACGCTGGTCCGGTTCGGCGATCGCGCTTATCCGAGGGCAAAAAGTAAGAGCAAATGTATATCATATAAAAAGAGACTTTTTATTATTGTGGCGAAACACGGCTCAGTGGCCTTCTCGTCTATGACGCCGACAGCCCGCAATCTCGCCCGGGAATCGTGCTTGCGCCAAACATGATGGGTATTACTGAGTCTAATATAGATCATGCGGTAAGGGTGGCACGGGAAGGTTATATTGCCCTGGTTACCGATTTATATGGCTTTCTGCCGGCCACCGCTGAAAAGCTTCAGCTGAGATGAATGCGATCAAAGATACGGCTGAAGAACGAAACGGAATAAAATCTGCACTTCAGGCTATGGCTGCAAATCCCCTTACAGATGCGCTCAGGCTCGGAGCTATAGGTTTTTGTTACGGTGGTCACTGTGTGCTGGAGCTTGCCCGCAGTGGAGCGCCGTTGCGCGCTACTGTCTGTATCCATGGAACGCTTAGAACACTAAAGCCAGCTTTCAGAGGCGGGTATCAAAGGAGAGATCCTGGTTCTTAACGGGGCGAGAGACCCCTTTGTTTCTCTGGATCAGATTGCGCAGTTCAGCTATGAAATGGCATTCTGTAACCTGCAATCGCTCTTCCATAATGCAGTTTTTCTTTAATGGCTCTTATCGTAACCTGAGTGTCAGCCGATCCGCAGACCGGCTGGCGGAAACTTCACTTACCCGCAAAATACCTTATTTTTTACTGGCTGAACCCGGTTCAGAAATAATGCGGTGCCGTTGCGCTTTCTGGGACTCGCTCTGCAGGCGATTAAGCACGTCGCCTTCATGCTCGGCTTCATCATTACCATACACATATTCGTGGCCGCTCATCAGTGCGTACCAGGCGCGCTCAGCAACTTCGTCAGGCTTGGTTATCTGAGAAGCGCCGACGGTGGTATCGGACTGACCGGCATTTTTGAAGAAATTAGTTTCCGTGGCACCGGGCATCAGCAATGTCATATTCAGCCCGTAGCCTTTCAGCTCATTACGGATCGCCCAGAAAAAAGAGTTCACAAAAGCTTTAGAGGCACCATAAATGGCCTCGAATGGAATGGGTGCCGTACCGGAAACTGAAGAGGTCATCAGCACGTGTCCACCGCCTTGCTTAATCATATCTGGCAGAAAAATTTTGGACATATGCACGTACGAATCGACGTTTAGCCGAATAAGCTGCAGCTCTTTTTGAAGGTCTGTACCACCAATAAAACGTCCACCCAGCCCTTGACCTGCGTTAATCACCAGGGCATCAATGCGATACTCTCCTTCATTAACCTTTTTCTTGAGAGACTCTATCTCTTCATAACTGCTGAGATCGGCAGAAAAAGCATGCACAGCGCCGCCGGACTGACGGAGCTCATCACATGCGGCGTTTAGCTTTCCTTCATTTCTTGCTACAGCAATAATATCGTAATTATTTCTGGCGAAAACCTTCGCCAGCTCGAATCCTATCCCATTGGACGCCCCAGTAATCAAAGCCATTTTTTTACTCATTACTTTTCCCTTATTTTATAAATTTCACTTTAATCCTGGCAGGGAAAATCAGCATGTGAAGCCAGAAAGTCGCCAAAATAATAATTCTGCAAATGCAGTCATAAAAATAACTTTAAAATCAATAAGATATTCACATTGAGAGAAATTCAATGCGACGTTGAACCAGATAAAATGGTTTGGCTGTAATTCCTGCCAGAATTAAGCGGTTATTTCTGCTCAGTGGCCGAAATCCTGAGTTTTTTATTTGGTGATCTTTAACTACTTACAGGAGAATTTATATATGCTCTTACATAAGGATACCGTCACCGTCATTACCGGAGCATCTTCGGGCATTGGCGCAGCAACGGCTTTCAGGCTTGCACTGTCAGGCTCCCGGATTATTCTGGCGTCATAATGAAGACAAGCTGATTAGATTAACTAAAAAGGCGGACGAGCGGCTTTTAGAGTTACTGACGTAATGGACGCAAATGATGTCCTTAAGATGATTACTGGCATCGAAAAGAAATATGGACGCATTGAGCATGTTATCAACAATGCAGGATTGATGTTGTTTTCTGACTGAACAGATAATTGCGTTTTTGCACGAACAGGACGTTCCGGCCTGATTGCAGGCTGGTAACACAGAGCAGTAGCGGTTGCAGAAAACCTTTCTGCAACCGGTTGAAGTTGAAGGTACCGCTTACAGGCTTATTATCTGCCTGAAGAACGTCCTCCAGAGGTCATTATGCCTTATCGGTCCAGCGATGCCTGGGCTTATAGCCCAGCACACGCATCGCTTTTTCGCTGGAAAGCACCGACTCATTTCCTTCAAAGTGCTTGCGGCGTTCAGTATCAGGATAATACTTCTTCAGCAGTTCCTGCGTAGGTGTACGCATGCAGGTTATGTCGCTGGTAATGAAAAAATCATCCTTACCCCGCACATCATATTCAATGGCGAGTTCTACGGACTGGGCAACGTCACGCACGTCCACGTAGGTCCACATATTCCACAGTCGCTGGGTCGGGTCGTCCTGCCATTCCTCAAATTTTGCATATTCTTCGGGGTTCATGACGTTTGATAAACGCAGGCAGGTAATCCGCATGCTGGGATCGTTGAGACAGAACTGACGTGCCATCTCCTCCCCAAGAACCTTGGTCAGCGCATAGATGCTGAGGCCACGATGTGGGTAGGATTCATCAACCGGAACATAAGGAGCCTGCCACTGATCATAAGGCACGCCGGTAGCTACCTCACTGGCCGTCCAAACAATATTTTTGATCCCCAGGCGGCGCGAGGCTTCAAACACGTTGAACGTCGCCACCATATTATTCTGAAACTCCGCCGAGTCCGGGATCATACGTGGATGGGGAATGCTTGCAAGATGAACAACAGCGTCAAAGGCTTGCGGCTCAGCGCGTGAATAGACATCTTCACCAGCAGATGAAAGAGCATCAAGCGTGGCTCCAAAATCTTGTAGATCCGCGATCATGGTAGGCTCGCTGAATGCTTCATTTTTTACGCGATCGATGAGGAAAATATCATAACCAGCCTCCCGCAGATGTTTAACAGTAACCTGACCAATTTTTCCAAAAGCCCCGGTGATCGCTACGCGTTTTCTCTTATCAGACATCTTTTTTTACCTTTTAATGATGGAATGCGACGTTAAGCATGGCAATAAAAAAAGGTTTTTCATTGAAAACTCGTGCATGATGAGTTGAATTAAATTCAACTATTTCAACCGCTGATAATTTACCAGCTAAAAGGGAGGTGCCAGTAGCAGAAATTATTTTCCGGTCAAATTCACTGAGAAAAACTGTTTCAGGAGTGCGTAACAGGCCCTCATGTATGCATTGACTTTGTCCGTTTTCGTTATAAATCCCATGCCTCGGTCAAAATCTCAGCTGTGGTGAGGGGTGGCCAGACACATAAAAACCCGCATCATGTAAATCATTGGCCAGCCGCTCATGATAAACACCGGTTGCTTCTATAACCAGGTAAACGTCCTGCGGACCGCAGTGCTGGAGCCTTAGCCAGCGAATTATGTTTTCAAATGCGCTCCGATCGTTCCGGATATTACGCGTTTTAACGCGACCTTTAATACCGTCATAAAGTATGCACAGATCAAGCGTACTCTTGCTTACGTCTATACCGCTGGAAACCTGGCCTGGCACCTCTCACATAAACCGTCACGCCTGTTCGCCTTTTATATATGGAGTCATGCTCCAGGTAACCGTTCAACCTGATGGGCTGGCGTGAAAGGTGAAGCGGAGGATCTGATGCTGCTAAACAAGATTCAGTGTGGCAATGACCTTAAGGTCGAGGACGGGCCCGCTCTGCTTCAGTGGTGTTAGCTAATCACCACATAATGTTAGATACACGGATGAAGCCGACACGGTGATCGTCTGGGTGACACGGATCGACACACTGCGCTTAAACGAGGTCGTTGCGAAGCTGGGGAAAGAGAACGAATGGCCGGATACGGTGCTGCTGGAGGGGATGCGCGAGCACTATCCGGCGATCAGATTGAGCAGTGAGGTGCAGCTGATCACGCACCTCACTCCCGCAGAAACCCGGCAGAAGCTTGCCGGGCGGTAACTAGCTGTGCTCTATCACCAGCAGCGCCAGCGTATCGGCTTCCAGCGCCCGAAAGATATGCAGCTCGTCGCCTGGATAGGTAATGTAATCACCCACATCCAGCTCTACCGCGCTGTCCACCGGACCCACCAGCGCCCGACCTTTAGCAATAATAATATGCTCAATAGTATTGGGAATATGAGGCTGTGAAATGCGCTCACTGCCAGGCTGAACCTCCAGCAGATAGATATCACGCCGGACGCCAGGCGGGCAGGATGCCAGCAGAACGGCCTGATAGTCTGCCAGATCGGCGGTAACCGTCAGACCTTCTCCACGGCGAATCACCTGCAGACGACGCGCATCCGGCTCCAGCAGGCGTGAAAACGGAATATTCAGCGTCACGCACAGTGACCACAGCGTCTCAATGCCCGGATTGCCATTACCCGCCTCCAGCTGTGACAGCGTTGATTTGGCGATACCGGCGCGGCGCGCGACTTCAGCCAGTGACAGGCCGGCTCGCTGACGTTCACGCACTAAGGCATTGGCAATGATGCTGATAGGGGTATTCAAACGCACTCCTGATAAACAAAAAGTTTTTTATAACGAACGAATTGTTCGGCTTGTAAAACAGTGCCGCGGTGTTCATTATATCGGATTATACGTTCATTATGAGACAGAGTGATGCTTTTTCCGCAAATGCAGTTGCTGGACAAAGGGGTGATCAAAGCGATTTTCCTGGTCTGTCTGGCTGATGGGATTGTCGGTTTATCCTATGGTTCGCTGGCCTCCGCCGACGGGTTTCCGCTCTGGGTGCCGCTGGCGCTGTCAACGCTGGTGCTGGCAGGCGCATCGGAGTTTCTGTTTATCGGCATCGTGGCTGGCGGCGGCAGTCCATTAACAGCCGCCGCTGCGGGTCTGCTGGTGAATGCGCGTCATCTGCCTTTCGGCATTGCGGTTAAAGATCTGGTGGGAAAGGGTCCCCTGGGCTGGTTTGGCTGCCACATTATGAATGATGAAAGCGTGGTGTTTGGTATCTCACAACCCCAGCTGGCCCAGCGTCGCAGTGCATACTGGCTGTGCGGCATCGGTATCGGCTTAATCTGGCCAGTGAGCGTTATGGCTGGGGCGGCGGTGGGTCAGTTTATTCCCGACGTATCGATGATTGGGCTGGATGCGGTGTTTCCGGCGATCCTGATTGCTCTGATCTTCCCGGCGTTGCGCCAGCGGCGGACCCGGATCCCCGCCACCGTCGGCGCGCTGCTCTCCTTACTGGCGACGCCGCTGGTTCCGGCGGGCATGCCGGTGCTCTTCTCGCTGCTGGGCCTGCTGACATGGAGATCGCGCAAATGACGCATCAGGGAATGATCATCGCCGGCATCGCTATGCTGGCCGCAGGAACCTATCTGATGCGCTTTGCCGGTGTCAGGTTGGGAAACCGTCTGCCAATCAGCGAGCGCACCCAGCAGATGCTCTCCGATGCTGCCACGGTGTTACTGCTGGCCGTCGCGGCGACCACTACGCTGTTTGAAGGACAGCATTTTGCCGGTGTGGCACGGGTGGCGGGCGTAGGTTTTGCCCTGTTGCTGGCGTGGCGTCGGGCACCACTGATTGTCATTATTCTGGGCGCGGCAGCGATGACAGCGCTGCTGCGTTTTCTCGGCGTGGCCTGATGCTTCTTTACACGACTCCCCCGGACATGCTGTAAAGCGTTCCAGCACCCAGAATTGCTATCTGACCGGACATCACGGCATGATGGTCACTCATCACCCGCCGGAGTTTATGCATGAATCGTCCGCTTCAGATTGGTCTGTTACTTTTCCCTGATGTTACCCAGCTCGATTTAACCGGCCCGTGGGAGGTATTTGCACGCACACCCGGCGTGGCGTGTCATCTGATCTGGAAAGATCGTCAGCCGGTACGCTCCGATCGCGGCCTGTCTATATTACCGACTACCACCTTTGACGATTGCCCGTTGCTGGATGTGATCTGTGTGCCGGGCGGGCCAGGGCAGATTGCCCTGATGGCGGATGAGGAAACGCTGAATTTTCTGCGACGGCAGGCTGACCAGGCGCAGTGGGTTGCTTCGGTCTGTACCGGTTCGCTGGTGCTGGGCGCTGCCGGACTGCTAAAAGGATACCGTGCGACCTCACACTGGAGTTCCATCGATCAACTGGCTTTGCTGGGTGCGGAGCCGGTGAATCAGCGGGTAGTGCGTGACCGCAATCGTATCAGCGGTGCGGGGGTCACTTCCGGCATTGATTTCGCCCTGACGCTGGTGGCGGAAATCGCCGGAGACGCCGCCGCCAGAGCCATTCAGCTGCAGATGGAATATGACCCCGAACCGCCGTTTTCCTGCGGCTCGCCGCAAACCGCGCTGCCAGAGGAGGTGGCGCAGGCACGGGCGAAAATGGCTGAGTTCATCGCTACGCGCCGTGCAGCAACTGAGCGCGCCGCGCGGCGATTACAGACTGATCAGCTTACTCACGCCGGGTATACGCAACAGCAGCAGTGAAAGCGCCATTGAGATGAACAGCGTCAGGGCGATGACCAGCAGTTTATCGCCCAGAGTCTGAATGTGGATAGCGGCCGCCAGCACACCAAAAATCAGGTAATGCAGGATATAAACGCCGGTCATGGTCTTGCCGAGGGTTGTCAGAAATGAGGTCAGCCATTGGGCTTTATCCGGCAGCCGGACAGCGTTAATGCTGATCACGATCAGCACCACCAGCAGATAAACCTGTGAGCCGGTCAGCACCACATCATTGTGGGTCGCCAGAAAGCGCGCGATAAAGTAATAGCGCTCATACAGCCAGGTAAAAAGATAAACCGCGGGCAGCAGCAGCAGACTTACCTTTATCACTCTGGGTGATGTCAGCAACTGCATCACACGTGGCGCAGCCATCAGCCGGCCCGTGAGGTAATAAAGCACCCAGGTCCATATTCGGTACTGTGGCAGCAGCGAAAAGGCCCGCTGGCCCGGATAGAGGCTGGCGAGCAGGTCATAAGCAAAGGCCAGCAACAGCAACAGCAAAATCCCTGCTGCCATTACGCCAGGCCGCTGAATCAGCCAGTCGATGAGTGGATGCGAGACGTAAATGACAATCAGCGCAATCACAAACCACGGCTGAATCAGGTAACCTTTGTGGTGCATCCCGGCAAACCAGAAAAAGCTGAACCAGAAGATAAAAATCAGCAGAATGCGGCGAATTTTGCCGAGCTGCCACGCGGGCGTATGCGGCTCACTCGCGTCAAGATAGCCGCTCAGCAGAAAATAGAGCGGCGTAGCAATGGTCGAGATAAAACTCAGTACATTCAGCGTCAGATCAACGTCGTAATGGTAGCTGTCGTAACTCTGATACAGCGTGAAAAACGACACGGCGGTGATGCAGGCCAGCGTCTTCAGCATTGCCAGCCCGGTCTTATTCACCGTGCGCCTCCCGTCCGTGGAAGCAGCGATAGATCACCGGCAGCACCAGCAGGGTCAGCACCGTCGCGAATCCCAGACCAAAAATAATCACCACCGCCATGCTCTGGAAAAAGACGTCGCGCAGCAGCGGCAGCAGGCCCAGTACGGTCGTAAAGGCCGTGAGCAGGATAGGGCGGAGACGCGACGTCGCCGCATCAATAATCGCCTGCTGCAGCGGCTTCTCCTGCCGGAACAGTCGGATCTCCTCAATCAGCACAATCCCGTTGCGAAGCAACATCCCTGACAGGCTGAGCAGCCCAATCAGCGCCATAAAGCCGAACGGAATAGCGGTGATCAAAAAGCCACAGGTAACACCAATCATCGCCAGCGGCACGGTGATCCAGATTGCGACGGCGTCCCGCAGCGAGTTGAACATCAGCACGGTAATGATGAACATAGCCAGGAAGCCTGCCGGCAGCGAACTCAGCAGACCGCTTTGTGCTTCACGTGAGCTCTCAAGTTCGCCACCCCACTCCAGCCTGTAGCCCGCCGGAAGTTTAAGCTGATCGATCTGCGGCTGAACCCGTGCCACTACCTGCGCGGACGTTAATCCGGAGGCGGGATCGGGATCCGTCTGCACCGTCAGCACGCGCGTACGGTCACGACGCATAATCAGCGGATTCTCCCACTCCAGCCGGAAGTCAGAAATCACATTGCTGAGCGGCACAAAGTGCTGCAGGGCAGCGCTCCAGAGCTGAATGTTTTCGATGTGATCAACACTCTGTCGCTCTTCATCAGCCGGGTAGAGCATCACCGGCATCAGCCGTGATCCGTCCCGGAATATGCCCACGGCATCGCCGCTGAAGTTCATTCTCAGCGCCTGATCGATATCGCGCTTATCAATGCCCAGCTCCTGACCACGCAGAGCGGAATAGACCGGGCGGATCACTTTGCTGCGCTCCTGCCAGTCGTTACGTATCGGGAACGTCGAGCCATCCGCCAGAAAAATCGCATCCAGCTGGCTGCCGATGTGACGCAGCACCTCCGGATCCGGGCCGGATACCCGCAGGGCAATCGCGCTGTCACTGGCGCTGCCAAACTGAATACGTTTGATGCGCTGATTCACCTGCGGGAAGTTCTGCTGAATATAATTCTCGGTCTTCAGCGCCAGCGTATCCAGCTGTCGGCCATCCTTAACCCGCACCATAATCTGGGCGAAGTTGCTGTACTGGCGCGCCGCGTCATAGGTCAGGGTAAAACGCAGTGCACCCTGACCTACTGTCGTCACCGTTGCCGCAACAGCCGGATCCTGATTAATAAACCGGGCTATTTCCGCTGCGGTATCCGCGGTGTAGTGGATATCGGTGCCATAGGGTAGCCAGAGATCGGTAAAAAAGACTGGCGTACTGGATGAGGGGAAAAAGTTCTGCTTCACCAGAGTGAAGCCATACAGCGACAGTGCCAGCAGCGCGACCATCGCCGTCAGCGTGATCAAGCGAAAACGCAAAAGGCCGCCCAGCGCCTGACGATAGAGCCGGAAAACGATGCCCTGATAAGGATCGGAGATGTCAGTTTTTGCGGGCTTCGCTGCGCCACGACGTTTCTCGCTCCAGTTAATAAATACCGGGGTCAGCGTCAGCGCGGTTACCCAGCTCAGCATCAGCGAAATCAGCAGCACCTGGAACAGCGATTTACAATATTCGCCGGTTGAGTCCTGCGACAGGCCAATCGGTGCAAAGGCAAGTATCGCGATAATCGTGGCACCCAGCAGGGGCAGGGCAGTGCGGCGCACCATGCGGGAAATCGCCTGCTGTAAAGGATGCCCGCGCTGATGGTCGATCTTTACCCCTTCGACAACGACGATGGCATTATCCACCAGCATGCTGAGCGAAATAATCAGCGCGCCCAGCGACACCCGCTGCAGTTCCAGTTTAAACAGGTACATGATCAGTAGCGTGCCGAGCACGTTTAGTGCCAGTGATGCGGCAATCACCATGCCGCTGCGCAGGCCCATAAACAGCAGCAGCGTTCCCACCACAATCGCCAGCGCCATCAGGAAGTTGAGGATAAAGCCATCAACAGACTGTTTCACCTCATGCGCCTGATTGTAGAACACCTTCAGGCTGATCCCGGCGGGGGTATCCTGCTGATAGTGCGCTATCCGCGCGGAGAGCGCGTCGCCGACATCAATCACGTTGACGCCAGGCGCAAACGAAATGCCGATTGCCAGTGCCGCTTCACCATCGGCAAAGTAGATATTGGCCGGACTATCGGTCACGCCACGCGTCAGGGTGGCGATATCGCGCAGATGCACGTTCTGCGGGCTGCCCGCAGGCAGAATGGGCAGATTCGCCAGGTCGTCGAGTGTCTTTAGCTCACCGGTAGGGTGAAAACGAATTGATTCGCTGTCGACCCGCAGCGTGCCGGCACTGGCAACGCTGTTATGCCGGTTCAGCAGATCGGCGATGCGCTGCGGCGTCATGCCATAGGCGGTCATTTTGCTGGCCGAAAGAGCAATGCGGATCTCCTCCTGCTCAACGCCCGCTACCGCAACTTTCGCCACGCCGGGCACCAGCACCAGATCGCGCCGCAGCTGATCGGCATAGTTACGCAGTTCGCTGTTCGTAAAGTCTTTGCCGTGAATGACGAAAAAGTAGCCATAAACATCGCCAAAGTCGTCGTTAACCAGCGGAGCCTGTACGCCCGGCGGAAACTGCCGGGCCGCATCGCCGACGCGACGGCGTAGCTCATCCCAGATTTGCGGCAGCTGATCGGCCAGATAGCGGGTGTGGATATTGACGGTAATCTGCGACAGGCCATTGCCTGAAATAGACGTGACATTGTCCAGTGACGGCAGGCGCTGCAACGCATTCTCCAGCGGCAGGGTCACCTCTTCTTCGACCTGCTGGGCTGACGCGCCAGGATAGTGAGTGACAATCACTGCCGACTTAATGGTAAACAGCGGATCCTCAAGGCGGCCAATGTTCAGCAGGGCATAGATGCCGCCCACGCCCAGCAGCAGAATAACCATCCAGATGCGAATGGGTTTATCAAGAAAGTGCTCCTGAATACGCATTATAACCCCCGCTCACGCTGCCAGATGCGTACCGCTTCACCGTCACGCAGCTCACCCACACCGGCAGCAACAATGCGATCGCCCGGCTGCAGCCCGCTGATAATTTCAATGCCCTGCGCGGTAAGACGACCTACATTGACCGGTTGATCTTTAACACGCAGGGCATCGCCATCCTGCTCAACCAGCCAGACGTGCGGCTGATTAGTGGGGCTGCGATCGGGATTGAACACCGCAGTCGCCGGTACCACCAGCCGCGGCTGCGCTGGGGCATTCGGCAGGTTATGCAGCTTAACGCGCACGGCACCGCTGAGACCGGCAACGCCTGGCAGATCAGCGGGACGCGGCATGGTCAGCACCACCTGGTACGTCAGTGTGGCAGCGTCGGTCTGGCTTGTGTGCTCTTTGTATTGCGCGGTAAAAAAGCGGCCGGGCAGAGCGTTAAACTGCACCTCCGGCTGATAGTGAATATTCTGGATGTCCAGGCTGGTGAAGAGGGTTTCCGGCAGGGTGAAGACAACATCAAGCAAATCGGCCCGGGTCAGCAGCGCAATCGGCTGTCCGGCGGCCACGACCTGATGATTACGCGCCTGCACTCTGGCAATCACGCCATCAAACGGCGCGCGTAGGGTCAGAAACTGCAACTCTTCCTGCGCGATTTTCAGGGCGGTGGCGGCGGCATCGCGGTTAGCGCGCTGCACATCCATTTCCGATTTTGAAACGGCGCTGCGCTGGGCCAGTGTGTTAAAGCGCTGAAATTGCCGTTCCGCCAGCTGCAATGCTGTCTGACGATCGCGTACCCGCAGTTTCGCATCTGTGTCGTTCAGGGTGGCAAGAATTTGCCCCGCTTTCACGGGCGTTCCGTCACGTATATCCAGCTGTACCAGCTGGCCCGCCCTTTTGAAAGCCAGGTCGGTATTGTCACCGGCCTGAATACGGGCAGGAAATACCCTGATATTGTGCGCAATGTCCGGTTCAAGGGTGAAAACTTTTATTACGCGCGGTGGCGGAGCCTCTGGTTCTTTTTTCTGATCGCACGCTGTCATAAATAAGCAACAGAGAAAAACGGGGATAACCTTGCGTTTAATCATTTTATTCGCCTTAACATCAGCTATTTCACAGCAGTTTAATAAGCGTTAAGGCGTCATTAGCCCTGATGCTTATCGCGACCGGGATAAAATTATTTTGAATGTTCGTAATAATAGTTTAGCGAGACGGCAACGCCGCCTCGTCTGAATCGGGTTATGCTGCCATCTGCGAGACGACAAGCCAGGTGAGTAATCCCACCAGTGTGGTTGCGGCAACCGCGAGAATAACGAAACCGCAAAGCATGATAATGCTCTGTTTTTTCATCAGAGTTTCCTTTTGCGAGCCAGAGTACAAGCCAAAGCACACTGCATCAGCATACTTAAACCTTAGTTAAACAAAAACAACGTTGTTATTCTCATAATATAGGTTAGATTTAATTTAGCCATTTTATGTTATTCATCAGACGTTTCTTACCTAAATATGATATCGGTCATTACCGGCGGGAGCGGCTTCCTGCAAAATTCATGTCTTTAATTGCGCCTTTAATTCATCGCTAAATGGCACGAGGTTTATATATGCTAAATAATGATAAGCAGGATAAAGCGTTAGCTTTATCTGAGCGCCCCTGGTATCAGCGTAGTGTAGCCGAGATATTTTCTGACCTGCAAAGCTCCCCGGCAGGATTATCGACTGCTGACGCACAGGAACGTCTGCAGAAACAGGGGCCAAACGCGCTGCCGCAAAAAGCAGATAAATCAGCGCTGCTCAAATTTATCGCCCATTTTAAAGATGTGCTGATTTATATTCTGCTGGCCGCAGCGGTCATCACCGCGCTCATGGGCCACTGGGTTGATACCTTTGTCATTATCGGTGTAGCCGTTATCAATGCCCTGATCGGTTTTATTCAGGAGAGTAATGCCGAGAAGTCGCTGAAAAGCATTCAGAACATGCTCGCCAGTGAAGCGATGCTGGTGCGGGACGGCAAACAGGTCACCGTCGCAACACGCGATATTGTGGTCGGCGACGTAGTGATGTTACGACCCGGCGACAAAATCCCGGCTGACCTGAGACTGTTTGAAGTCAATAACCTGCGGGTTGAAGAGGCGATTCTTACCGGCGAATCGACGGTGGTCTCTAAGAACATCGACACGCTGAGCGGTGAAAAGTCGCTGGGGGACCGTCTGAATCTGGCGTTTTCCGGCACCACCGTCAGCTCCGGCACCGCCTCAGGTGTGGTCATCGCCAGCGGGGGTGATACGGAACTGGGCCATATCAACGAAATGATCAGCGGCATAAAAGAGGCTAAAACCCCGCTGCTGGTGCAGATCGACAAACTGGGTAAAGCCATTTTTCTTATCATCCTGGTGATGATGGTCGTGTTGTTTATCTTCGGTTTCATGCTGCGTGACATTCCGCTGGGCGAACTGCTGCTGTCCGTCATCAGTCTGGCCGTCGCCACCGTGCCGGAAGGTCTGCCCGCCATTATCTCCATTATTCTGTCGCTGGGTGTGCAGTCGATGGCGCGCACTAATGCGATTATCCGCAAACTGCCTACGGTTGAAACCCTGGGTGCAATGTCCGTGATCTGTTCTGATAAAACCGGCACGCTCACTATGAATGAGATGACGGTGAAAGCGGTGGTACTGGCAAAAAGCCGCTGGCGCGTCAGCGGAAACAGTTACGAACCCAAAGGGGATATTGTCTCTGAACAGGGCGGCAACGCGAATGCTTCGGCGGCACAGGATCCGTTGTTCCAGCAGTTCCTGCATGCGGTAGACACCTGTAATGAAAGTCAGCTGCGTCAGGAAAGCCAGGGGCTCTGGACGATTGTTGGCGGCCCGACCGAAGGTGCACTGAAAGTGCTGGCAGCCAAAGGTCTGGCGACGCCTCAGCCGGTTGAGGTGGTGAGCAAGCTGCCGTTCGACTCCCTCTATAAATATATGTCGGTCAGCTGTGTGGCCAACGGTGAATCTTATGTTCTGCTGACCGGCGCACCGGATGTGTTGCTTACCCTATGTCAGCAGCAACAAACGCCGGACGGCGCAGAGCCGATTGACCGTGCTTACTGGGATGCGGCCATCACCACCTATGCCAGTGAAGGATTACGCACCGTTGCTGCGGCATGGAAAAAAACCTCTGCACCCATTACTTCGCTGGATCATGCCGATCTGAAAAGTGACATGGTGCTGCTGGGGCTGGCCTGCATGATGGATCCGCCACGTCCTGAAGCCATTACTGCCATTGATGAATGCCAGAAAGCGGGTATTCGCGTCAAAATGATCACCGGCGACCATCAGGAAACGGCAATGGCAATTGGTCAGATGCTGGGAATCGGCAACAGCCAGACGGCCATCACGGGTTACCAGCTTGAACACATGAGTGATGCTGAACTCGCAGAGGCGGCTAAAACCTATGATATTTTTGCCCGTACCAGCCCGGAACATAAACTGCGCCTGGTGAAAGCACTGGAAGCGAGCGGAGAAATTGTGGGTATGACCGGCGACGGCGTCAACGACGCACCCGCGCTGAAGCAGGCGAACGTCGGCATCGCAATGGGGATTAAAGGTACAGAGGTAACTAAAGAGGCGGCCGATATGATTCTGGCCGACGACAACTTTGCTACCATCGCGGCCGCAATCAAGGAAGGCCGTCGGGTTTATGACAACCTGAAAAAAACCATTCTGTTCGTCATGCCAACCTGTATGGCGCAGGGGCTGCTGATTATTATCGCGATTCTGATGGGTAATCTGCTGCCGTTAACCCCGGTGCAGATCCTGTGGATGAACATGGCGACCTCCGCCACGCTGTCGTTTGGTCTGGCATTTGAGCCAGCAGAACCCAATGCGATGCGCCGGCCGCCCCGTAATGTCAAAGCACACGTCATGGACGCTTACGCCATCTGGCGTGTGGTGTTTGTCAGCCTGCTGATTTCAATCAGTGCCTTTGTGCTGGAAGCCTGGCTGCAACCGCGTGGCTACAGTCCTGAATTTATCCGCACCGTGCTCCTGCAGATGCTGGTTACGGCGCAGTGGGTCTACATGCTTAACTGCCGCAATACGGATGGTTTCTCCTTAGACCGTGGCCTGCTGAAAAACCGCGGTATCTGGCTGGTGACGCTGGTACTGATTGTGCTTCAGGCCATCATTATCTACGTGCCGTTGATGAACACGCTGTTCGGAACCCGCCCGCTGCCGATTAACTACTGGCTGATTTCGCTGTTAGTCAGTATCGCAATCTTCATCGTGGTAGAGATTGAGAAACGTCTCACCCGCACATGGCGGGTGAAGACGCCGTCACTGAGTTAACTTTGACTCCGGGTCCTGCTGCGTATAACTCGCCAGCAGGACCTTCTTAATCAGATAGGTCAGAGGAATGGCCAGTATCCCGCCCGTAATCCCCAGTAACGCCTGCCAGAAGAGAAACGCCAGCAGCTGTGTGGTGAGTGCAAGATTGAGTCGTTTTCCAATCAGCAGCGGTTCAATCACCGAACTCAGGCAGAGGTTCAGCACCATAAAGAAGCCTGAGACTGCCAGCGCAACCTGTAAATCAAACATGATGTAGCTCTGGATCACCGGCGGAATCGCGGCCAGGAAAGAGCCCAGCACCGGTACGTAATTAAAGATGAACATCAGCACGCCCCAGAAAAAGGCAAACTTCAGTCCGATCAGGTGTGCACCTAAACCCACGATGATCCCGCCAAGAATACTGGTCAGTGTTTTCACCCTGGCATAAACAATCACGCTCTCAATTCCCTCCTGCAGCGCCAGATAAAAGGCGTGATTTTTTCCGCTGACCCGCTGCTGAAGCGCCGCTTTCAGCAGCGGCATCTCATAGAGCATGAACAGCAGCATCAGGAACACCATGATCCACCAGGAGATGACGCCGGGAATTTGCGTCAGAAATGCGGTAACGATGCGCACTATCGCGCCCGCATCGACAAAAGTGAGCATCTGGTCAGGCGTCATACCGATATCAAGCCGGGCAAAGGCCAGCGTCAGCTGTTCCAGCCGTGCCGCCAGCAGCATGGGGGCCTGGCGGCTGAGCTGCATTAAATCGGGCGTCAGTGCCGTTAGCTTGAGCGTGGTGACCACCATGATCATCAGCATCAGCGTAATCACCAGCAGGGATGAGATAATGCGTGGGATTCGCTTTTTATCCAGCCGGGTAATCAGTGGGTCAAGCATGATGGCCAGTAACGCCGCCAGCAGGACCTGATTGATTAGCGGTGCCGCCAGATAAAGGCCGGTGAGAATAATCGTCAGAGAGGCAAGAATAAACAGCACGCGTGCCAGCGGTTGCCAGAGAGTAAACCAGCTCAGTCCCATGTTCGGGCTCCTTCAGCAAAGATAAGCTGCAGTATAGATGAGGCTTACCTGTCAGTGCCTTGCGTCAGGTCAGAGGGTGTGGGGAAGGGGCGGGAAGATGAAAGATTGGCACTGCTGTTTTTCTGCCAGCATAGAAATGCTTTTTATAGCTGCTAAATCAGTCTATCTTAAAGGGAACAATCATTTCCTAATGGTGCTATCGATGCATGATAACCCTAATAAAGATCGGGGACGACCACGGGCGTTTGACACCGATGCGGCACTCGACAGCGCAATGCTGGTTTTCCGGCAGAGAGGCTATCACGCCACCTCAATCGGCGATTTGGGCCAGGCTATGCAGCTGACCACCGGCAGCATTTATAAAGCCTTCACCGACAAACAAACGCTGTTTGCTTCGGTCTTTGCCCGCTATCTCTCACAGCGTAACGGCAGCTTAGCTGCGCGGCTGGCGCAATGTGAAAATGGGCGTGATCAACTGGCGGCGCTGCTGCATTTTTACGTGGATTCAGTGTGTGATGTGGAAGGCGAGCGCGGTTGTCTGGTCGCGGTAAGCGCCGTGGAGTTGCAGACCCTGGATGAGGAGCTGGCTAGCGCGGTCAGCGCGGCGCTGATACGCAATCAGCAGAACTTACAGCAGATTATCAGGCTGGGTCAGCAGGATGGTTCGGTTAATCCTGCACTTGACTGTGAAGCCACCGCTTCGCTGATGCTCTGTATCGTGCTGGGGATGCGCGTCGCCGGTAAAGTTGCGGCTACCCGGCCCGATAGCAGCATCATCCCTCTGGCACTGAAGTTACTCGACTGAATTTTTTTATCCATTAAGGAAGTGATCGTTTCCTTATTATCCGGAGGCTTTATGAATTCTCAACCCGCTTATCAGCATCATTTTATCAACGTGGGCACACAGCGCCTGCACTACCTTAGCGCTGGCAGCGAACACGCAGAAACGGTGGTGTTGCTCGCTGGTTTTCCGCAGAGCAGTTACGCCTGGCGGGAGGTGATTCCCCGGCTGGCCAGTCGTTTTCATGTCATTGCACCCGACTTGCCGGGGCAGGGTGATTCAGATTTCCCGGTCAGTGGCTATGACACCGACAGTGTAGCGACATGCATTGTGACGCTGCTAAATCAGCTGGGAATCGAACGCTTTAATCTGGCCGGACATGATATCGGAGCATGGATCGCCTGGTCACTGGCAGCAGCCCATCCCGATAAGGTCAGCCGTCTCGCGCTGCTGGATGGCGGCATTCCCGGTGTGACCCTGCCTGACCTGCTGCCGATGGTCGGTGATAGCGCCTGGAAAACCTGGCATTTCGGTTTTCACTGTGTGGATGATCTGCCGGAAGCACTCATTACCGGCAGGGAGGCGATCTACCTTGACTGGTTTTTTAACCGCAAAGCAGCGAATCCTCATCGTATTGATGCGATAGCCCGTCGTGAATATCTGCGCATTTTTCAGCAGCCCGGCGCTTTACGCGCGGGACTGGCTTTTTACCGCGCCTTCTCGCAGTCGGCAGAGCAGAACCGTCAGCGTGCGTTAAGCGGTAAGCTGGCAATGCCGCTGCTGGCGGTGAGTGCTGACCAGGGATCGATACCCGATATGGCTACGCCGTTACGCGCTGTGGCGCAGCAGGTAAACAGTGAAACTATTCTCAACTGCGGTCATTTTATTCCTGATGAACAACCAGAGAAATTAGCGGAAATACTGGCAGACTTCTTTATTTAACCTCCGGATATACGCTGAATAACACCGCCTGAAAGTAGGGAAAGTAATGTCGCGCGGCGGATTATTAATATTATTGCTGATCCGCTGCTATCTCATACGGCTTTCCAATAAATAAACATAAGCTACTGATTTTTCATAGTTCCTCGTATGTTATAACGCGTTGCTTTCTGTCACGTGCTGTGAATAAATAAACGGTCAACATCATCCAACGTCAGGATGAGATTTAAAAGAGGGCCGGCACCAGACTGCCGTCCTCATATTGCCGGGGCTGCGATGAATCAGGAAAAAGCACGACTGGCCGGGGAAATAAAAGCCAGAGTTAAAGAGATTGAAACGCAATTGGTGGCGATTCGGCGTGATATCCATGCGCATCCGGAATTAGGCTTTGATACATTGCGTACCGCCAGCCTGGTCACAGAGTATCTGCAGGCGCTGGGATTGCATCCCCGGACCGGCGTTGGTCGCAGCGGTGTCGTGGTGGATATCGACGGCGCGGAGCCGGGTAAGACATTGCTATTGCGTGCTGATATGGACGCGCTGCCCATACATGAACAGACGGGTTTACCCTTTGCCAGCCGCTATCCCGGCAAAATGCACGCCTGTGGTCACGACATTCACACGGCGACGATGCTGGGTGTGGCCACAATCCTGCCGCACTATCGTCAGCAGCTAAAAGGCCGCGTCCGGCTGATCTTCCAGCCTGCGGAAGAGACGCCAGAAAGCGGTGCTGAGGCGATGATCGCAGACGGGGTGGCCGACGGCATTGACTGGGCAGTAACCCTGCATAACAAACCTGAACTGGCTGCGGGTGACGTTGCCCTGACGCGTGGAGCCAGTACCGCCTCCAGCGACGAATTCGACGTGACGGTGCACGGCATATCGACCCACGCGGCCCGTCCGCATATGGGCACCGATCCGATTATCGCCACCGTGCATCTCATCAGCCAGCTCCAGACCATCATCTCGCGTGAACGCGATCCTGCTCACTCCGCCGTGTTAACCATCGGGCACATTCAGGGCGGCACCACCCACAACATCATTCCTGACTGCTGTCTGTTTCAGGGCACCATCCGCACTAAATCGCCGGAGGTGCGGGCTGCGATGGAAGCGTCATTTAAACGGATGTGCGAAGGGGTGGCGCTGGCGCAAAACGTCCGCATAGAAGTTAACTTCCAGCGTGGCGTTCCACCCTTAATGAACGACGACCGCCTCATCGATTCACTGGAGCAGATTCTTTCGCATCAGTTTGAGAAGGCCATCATCGCGCAGCCTAGCGCCAGCTTTGGTGCCGAAGATTTTTCACTGTTTACGGAACGGGTACCGGGTTGTCAGATTCATATTGGATCCGCTACGCCGGGCCGTGACGATCATCTGCATAACTCCGACTATCAGCCGGACGAACGCAGCATTGCCGCCGGGACGCAGGCGCTGACCCGTCTTGCGATTGATTTACTCTCTTAATAATAAAGACATGAGGTTTCTATGATGATGCGTAACCGTCTCCTGAAGGCGTCTCTGACCGTGGTGCTGCTTGCCACTTCCGCCTTCAGTCAGGCGAAAGATTTCGGCACCCTGAAGTTTGCTACCGAAGCGGCTTATCCTCCGTTTAACCAGACGACCCCGAGCGGAAAAATCGTCGGCTACGAGCCGGATATGGTGGCGGAGCTGGCGAAGCGTGCAGGTTTTAAATATGAAATCATCGCCCAGAAATGGTCAGGCATGATCCCGGGCCTGATCGACGGTAAATATGATGCGGTGATAGACGCGGTGACGGTGACGCCAAAGCGCGCTGAAGCAATCGATTTTACTCATCAGTACACTGTCAGCGTCTCCAGCTTTGTGACCGCGAAAAAAAGCCCGCTGGCTACGCTGCCAGGCAGCGGCACGGTGGTGACGGCGGATGACGACGCCGGCATGAAAAAAGCAATCGACGACCTGAAAACCACGTTCAAAGGCAAAACTATTGCGGTGCAGGTCGCCACTATTCAGGCGGACTTCCTGCAGAAATACCTGGGCGATGTTGCCACTATCCGCACCTATCAGGCGGGTCCTGAAACCTTCGCTGACCTGATGAATGGCCGCGTGGATGCCGTCATGGCTTCACGTACCAACCTCAACGCCTTTGTGAAAAAACACAGCGATGCGATTAGCAGCAGCGGTTATGGCTTCTCGGGTGGTGTGCTGGGTGCAGGCTCGGCGATTGGTCTGCGTAAAGGCAACAGCGAGCTGCAGCAGGTGCTGAATCAGGCGCTGGAGTCGATGATCAAAGACGGCACGCTGAGCAAACTGTCGATGAAATGGTTTGGCGAAGATGTCGCGCCAAAAGCGTAACTGCTGATGCTGATGAATATTGACTGGCAGATACTGGGCTTCGGGGATGAGGGCTGGGGAGGCGTGCTGCTTAACGCCGCCGCCGTCACGGTCAGCGTGTCGCTCTGCGCCTGGCTGCTGGGTGCCCTGTTGGGCAGCGTGCTCTGCTGGATGCAGATTGCCGGTTCGCGCTGGCAACAGCGGCTGGCGGCAGGTTACATCACGCTGTTTCGCGGTGTGCCGGAACTGCTGGTGATCTACCTCTTCTACTTCGGTGGACGTCAGGTGGTCTCCACAGTGGGTACCGCGCTGGGCTTCCAGGGGCCGTTCGATGTGAACGGTTTTGTGGCGGGCGCGATCGCCATTGGCCTGATCTCCGGTGCCTATCAGAGCGGCGTATTTCGCGGTGCGTTCTACGCTATTCCGGGCGGTACGCTGGAAGCGGCGACTGTCACCGGCATGGGACGGCTGATGATGTTTCGCCGCATTATCGTGCCACAGGCGTTACGCACCGCGCTGCCGGGTATGGGCAACCAGTGGCAATCGGTGATCAAAGAGTCGGCGCTGGTCTCGGTCACCGGGCTGGTAGAAACCATGAATCAGGTCTCGACCGCAGCCAACTCCACTCAGATGTCCTTTTTCTTCTACAGCGTGGGTGCGGTGATCTACCTGATTATCACCACCTGTTCCGATATGGTTTTCCGCTACGTGGAAAAGTTTGCGATGCGCGGTCAACAGCGCGTAAAAGGCTAAGGAGTCCACGTGGATATGATGTTTTTACAGCAGACGCTGCTGGCGCTGCTGAAAGGATTGCCGCTGACGATCAATCTGGCGCTGCTCTCGCTGCTGGGAGGCGGCGTGCTGGCGTTGCTGCTTAATCTGCTGCGTATGTCGCGCGTCGGCAGCCTGTTCTGCCGTTTCTACGTCTGGCTGTTTCGCGGTACGCCATTGCTGATCCAGATTTTTATGGTCTATTACGGCCTCGGCAGTTTACCGGCAGTGCGCGACAGCCTTTTCTGGCCGCTGCTGCGCGATCCTTACTGGTGCGGCTTACTGGCGTTGATCCTCAACGATGCGGCTTACACCTCAGAAATCCTGCGCGGCGGGCTGCGCGCCGTCAGTCAGCAGTCGCTGGAGGCCGCTAAAGTCTCGGGCATGTCGTCGTACAAGATCTTTACCCGCATCACTTTACCGATTGCGATTCGTCAGGCGCTGCCGGCCTACAGCAATGAAATCATCTCAATGATTAAAGCGACGTCGCTGGTCAGCACCATCAGCCTGATGGAGATGACTGGCATTGCCGACTCAATTGTTTCCTCCACGTTCCGGGCGCTGGAGGTATTTCTGAGCGCGGCGGTGATTTACCTGATACTGACCATGCTGGTCAGCAAAGGTGTATCAATGCTGGAACGGCGTTTATCACCTTACTATTTCGGAGCACGATCATGACCGCGCCTACTATCATGCTGAGCCATCTCAGAAAGAGTTATGCGGGACACGAAGTGCTGCACGACATCAGCCTGACCGCGCAGGATGGTGATGTGATTTCGCTGATTGGTGCCAGCGGCTCAGGAAAAAGTACGCTGTTACGCTGTATTCCGTTTCTTGAAGTGCCGCAGGCGGGCGAAATTGCGGTCGGCGAGGTAAACGTCACGCTGGATAACGCTGACGAAAAGCTGAGCCGCGAGCAGCGCCGCCGTATCAAGGTGATGCGGATGCAGCTTGGTTTTGTGTTTCAGAGCTTTAATCTGTGGCCGCATAAAACGGTGATGCAGAACATCATTGAAGCGCCGGTTCATGTACAGAAGCGCAGCCATAAAGAGGCAATTGAAGAAGCCGAAGCGCTGCTGCATAAAGTGGGGCTTTACGCAAAACGCGACGCCTGGCCGTCGCAGCTGTCAGGCGGACAGCAGCAGCGCGTGGCGATTGCCCGGGCGCTGGCGCAGCAGCCGAAAGCGATCCTGTTTGATGAACCGACCTCTGCGCTGGATCCGGAGCTGGTGGGTGAAGTGCTGCGGGTGATCCGCAGTCTGGCAGAAGAAGGGCGCACCATGATTATCGTGACCCATGAAATGGGCTTTGCGCGTGACGTGTCGAACAAAGCGGTGTTTCTGCATCAGGGTATGATTGAGGAGTCGGGTTCACCGGAACAGGTGTTCCTCGATCCGATCTCGCCACGCTGTCGTGCCTTTGTGAACAGCCACTTTGAGCGCAATGCAGGCTAAAGTAACCGGGATAATGCAAGCTGGCTTCAGCACTGATGACTATCGTTTGAAGCCATGTTCAGGATCAATCGATCTGGCGCAGGCCACCCGCCAGCTGGGTGAACACCTCGATCATCTTTGGCAGTGCCTTTTCCGGGTCACTACTGGAGCCGACCCAGAGTGCGGCATTCAGCGCTGCGCTGTTCAGCAGATGCGCGGCGGCATCGGCGTCTACCGGCTTGATGGTTCCGCTTTCGGTCAGCTTCACAATCGTTTCGCGCGTGGCAGCCAGACAGCTGTTCTGGCTGGGCCACTGCGCGGGATCACCCAGAAATGCCGGGCCATCGCGCAGCACAATACGCTGCACTTCAGCCTCCATGGCTAACCGAATATAGGCGATGCCTTCTGCCACCAGCCTCTCCCACTCATCTTCCACACCGGATGCAGCTGCTTTAGCCCGCTGCGCCATCTCACTATCTACCTGCGCAACCACCGCCGCCAGCAGCCCCTTTTTATCGCCGAAGTTATGGTAAAGCGCACCACGGGTCAGGCCCACGCTGGCCGTCAGTTCATCCATAGATGCCGCCGCAAAGCCTTTTTCAGCAAATGCGCTGCGCGCTGCTGCAATCAGCTTTGCACGATTCTCTTCCATTGTTTCCGCGCGACGTTTCGCGGCCATAAGCTCTCCTTTCACATACGGATCGTATATTGTTTGACATACGCGGCGTATGCGTGATTAATGTGACATACGCCGCGTATATTAAATCAATCCTGTGTACGCCGCATCCTGCTTTCCCGACTGACGCTATGAAAGGAACCACTATGATTACGCGCGAACCTGTTTTCCCCGCTAACCGTCATGCCCTTTACGAGCAGCATGGTTATTCTGCTGCCATCCGATCAGGCGATCTGCTGTTTGTCTCCGGTCAGGTGGGCAGCCGTGCTGACGGCACGCCCGAACCCGATTTTGCTGCTCAGGTTGAACGGGCGTTTGAAAATCTGGCGGCAACACTCGCTGCGGCAGGCTGCACTTTTGACGACCTGATCGATGTCACCACGTTCCACACCGATCCGGAGAACCAGTTTGAAACCATCATGCTGGTGAAGCAGTCCATTTTTCCGCAGCCGCCTTACCCTAACTGGACCGCGGTGGGGGTCACCTGGCTGGCTGGATTTGATTTTGAAATCAAGGTGGTTGCCCGCATTCCGGCACAACAAAAATAATCTGTTCATGCCGTAAACGGATGCCGGAAGAAAATCATTAAAATTTTTTGCATCCGTTTTCTTCGCTCATTCGTATTAACAGATGAGGGCATATCGGCCCTGCCTGCAAACTCAATGAGGGAAGTGAAAATGAAACCATTCCTGCCAACTCTGCTTTTTTCTGCATTCGTTTTCAGCGGTGCCACCTATGCGGCATCCATGGACAGCAATACGGTCATGGTCGGTGGCACTGCCATGTACCCGTCAAAAAATATTGTTGAGAATGCTGTTAACTCGAAAGATCACACCACGCTGGTCGCGGCTGTTAAGGCCGCCGGTCTGGTTCCGACGCTCGAAGGGAAGGGGCCATTTACCGTTTTTGCGCCGACCAATGCCGCCTTTGCAAAATTGCCGCAGGGCACCGTCGACTCTCTGCTTAAGCCAGAGAACAAACAGAAGCTCACCAGCGTTCTGACCTATCACGTAGTCGCAGGAAAACTGGACATGAAAGCGCTGGAGAAAAAAATCAAAGCGGGTGGAGGCAAAGCGGCGCTGAAAACGGTAAATGGCGCATCCCTGTGGGTAATGGCAAACGGCCCGCACAACATTCAGCTTAAAGATGCTCAGGGCAATGTCGCTAACATTACCACTTATGATGTGAATCAGAGTAACGGCGTCATTGACGTTATCGATACCGTGCTGATGCCATAACACGTTACCTATACTGTGTGTAGCCACTGATACTGTGGCTACACCTTTAACAGGGAAGCCGATGACAAACACTGTGCCTCATATTCAGGCTGACGTAATGAACCAGATTGCCTGCGGCGATAAATCTGCGCTGGCGCAGCTCTATCACGTCCTCTCACCCCGGCTTTACGGCATTATTCTGCGTATGGTCAGACGGCGCGACTGGGCAGAAGAGATCCTCCACGACACCTTTATTCAAATCTGGCAGTCGGCAAACTACTACGACCCTAAGCGCAGTGAACCGCTCATCTGGCTCAGTCACATTGCAAGAAACAAGGCGATCGATTTTCTGCGTAGACACGAGAACAGATGCTGTTCGATGGAGGAAATCAGCGAAGCAGAAGCGGGTTTTCAGCGTTCACGTCCCTCTGACGACAGTCCTGCAGAGGCGCGCCGCCTTCAGCACTGTATGGCGCAGTTACCGTCAGAACAGCGACAAAGCCTTTCGCTTGCCTATTATCGTGGCCTGTCACAGAGTGAGATCGCACTCTCCATGAGTCAGCCCGAAGGCACGGTAAAAAGCTGGATCCGTCGCGCGTTAACCCATCTTCGGGAGTGCATAGGCTTATGACTGGTCAGGAAAATGATGATCTCACTGCCGCGGAATATGTGCTGGGGCTAACGGACGCTGACACCCGGCAACGGCTTGATAAACGCTTTAACGACGATGCAGCCTTTGCCGCAGAGGTGGTGCGCTGGCAGAGCGCGTTCAGTGGCATTGATCTGACGACTCAGGAGATCACACCGCCTTCTGCACTCTGGCCGCAGATTGCGCAGGATCTCGACCGGAAACCTGGCACCCCCGGCAAAAAACGCAAACAGTGGCATCCCGGATTCTGGCTCGGCTGGAGCCTGGCCGCGGTAATGACCGGCATCCTCATATTGAGCTGGGTGACGAAGCCTGATGTGACGCACGATCTGCAGCCGATAGCGGTTCTCAGCGGCGCGCAGCCCGATGCACAGTTTGTCGTGAGTCTGGACAAGAGCGCATCATTAATTCAGGTCTCAGCACTGAACGTCACGCTGCCAGAAAATAAAAACTTACAGCTATGGCTCATAAAGGACAGTGCTCCGCCACAATCACTGGGACTGATCGATCACCGCGACAGGAATGCCTTTAAGTTGCCTTCCGGAGAGCTGGATAATAAGACCATACTGGCGGTAAGTCTGGAACCGGTGGGGGGGTCTAAACTCAGCGGGCCGTCCGGGCCGGTGATTTTCCAGGGCAAAGTTACGCTGCTTTAACCTTCATCAGCAGGGATTTATCTGCCGCCTGGCGGTTATTGCACGTTTTGGCCTTGAAGAGGGGTAGACAGGCAACGATCAAAACGTCCATCGGACGGTCAGTCTGTTTTTATGATTTATAGCTGCAATGAGTCGGCCCGTCAGCCAACCCGTTTCTGAATGGCCAGGGCAGTCATCTGCGTTAACCCATAAAATGTCGCTCCCCCGGCACGCGGAGGAGCGACATGCTCACGCAATCAGGATTGCCCGGATATCGTTGACGTTTGTTAACGTAGGGCCGGTGATCAGCAGATCATCAAGCGCGTGAAAATAGCTGTAACTATCATGGCCATCGAGAGCAGCAAGCGCATTAAGGCCGCTCAGTTTGCCGCGTGTGAGTGTATCCGGGAAGACCAGCGCACCTGCCGCATCTTCTGTGCCATCAATACCGTCACTGTCACCAGCGACGGCCCAGATACCCTCCTGACCCTGCAATGCACAGGCAAGGCTGAGCAGAAACTCGGTGTTACGCCCCCCTTTTCCAGCCTGCCCCTGCCTGACAGTCACGGTGGTTTCACCGCCCGACAGCAGCAGCGCAGGGCCGCGAACCGGCTGACCATGCTGCTTCACCGACCTGGCGATACCGGCCATCACTACCGCCACTTCACGGCTTTCACCCTCAATAGCGTCCCCCAGAATCAGCGGCGTGAGCCCGTGCCTGTTTGCGGCCTGCGCCGCCGCCTGTAACGCCAGCGCAGGTGTCGCGATCAGCCTGACTTCACTGTTTACTGCGTTTTCCACCGGACTGGCGGGCTGGTTCAGCACTTTGCGAACCGGTTCCGGAACCGCAATACTGTAACGTTCGAGCATCCTGAGCGCGTCGGGTGGCGTACTGTGATCGGCAACGGTGGGACCGGAAGCCACGTCCGTCGGGTCATCGCCCGGCACATCGCTGATGATCAATGACACGATACGCGCCGGCTGCGCCAGGCGTGCCAGCTTGCCGCCTTTCACTGCGGAAAGATGGCGACGGACCAGATTCATCTCCCTGATGCTGGCACCGCTGTGCAGCAGTGCGCGGGTAATCTTCTGCTTATCTGCCAGCGTCAGTCCCGGTGCAGGCAGCACCATCAGCGCTGATCCTCCCCCTGAAATCAACGCCAGTACCAGATCATCCGGCGTTAACCCGCGCAACGTCTCCACAATCAGCATCGCCGCCGTCTCGCTCATGGCATCTGACACCGGGTGGGCCGCCTCGATAATACGGATGCGTCCGGCAGGCACCGCGTGCCCGTAACGCGTCACGACGACGCCTGACAGATCCACATCCGGCCAGGCCGCATCGACCGCTGCCGCCATCGCTGCTGAGGCTTTACCGGCACCGATCACCACACAGCGGCCACGCGGTTTTTCCGGCAGGTTCGGCGGGATAACCGGTCCGGCCCGGGCGCTGTCAACAGCGTGCTGAAAAATATCGCGAAGGATTGTCGCGGCCTGTTCATTTCTCATGGTTATGCCGTCTCGGTAACGTCAGCGCTGGCTTCGATAAACTGCACGACCGCGCGGGTAACGTCAGCGGTCGTGGCAGTGCCACCCACATCCGGCGTCAGAATGCCTTTCTCGCAAACATATTCGATGCTGTCCATAATCAGCGCAGCGGCGTCACGTTCGCCCAGATGCTCCAGCATCTGTACTGCGGTCCAGAACGTGGCTATCGGGTTTGCGATGCCTTTGCCTGTAATATCGAAGGCAGAGCCATGGATCGGTTCAAACATGGAAGGGAAGCGGCGTTCAGGATCAATATTGGCGGTCGGTGCAACGCCCAGACTACCGGCCAGCGCACCGGCAAGGTCTGAAAGGATATCGGCGTGCAGGTTAGTGGCAACGATGGTATCCAGCGTCTGCGGATGCAGCGTCATGCGGTGTGTCATGGCATCGACCAGCATTTTGTCCCACTGTACATCCGGGAACTCCAGCGCCACTTCGGCGGCAATTTCATCCCACATCACCATCCCGTGGCGCTGGGCATTTGATTTGGTCACTACTGTCAGTAGTTTGCGCGGACGGGACTGCGCCAGTCTGAAGGCATAACGCATAATCCGCGTCACGCCAACGCGGGTAAAGATCGCCACCTCGGTGCCCACTTCTTCCGGTAAACCACGATGTGCACGGCCGCCATTCCCGGAATATTCACCTTCGGAGTTTTCACGCACAATGACCCAGTCCAGGTCGCCCGGACCGCGGTTTCGCAGCGGAGAGGTTACGCCCGGCAGAATTTTGGTTGGTCTGACATTGGCGTACTGATCGAAACCCTGGCAGATGGGCAGACGCAGACCCCACAGCGTAATGTGGTCAGGCACATCCGGTGCGCCGACCGCGCCAAAATAAATAGCATCGAATGACTTCAGCGTATTCAGCCCGGTTTCCGGCATCATCACGCCATGCTGCTTGTAATAGTCTGAGCCCCAGTCAAACGTCTCGATCTCAAACTTCAGCTGCGGATTGTGGCGTGTCAGCGCCTGCAGAACTTCAATTCCCGCTGAAATAACTTCCGGACCGATACCGTCGGCAGGGATGGCAGCAATTTTGTAATTACGCATAGTGACTTCTCCAGTTAATGAGTATGAGGATGAGGAATTTCGGCTGTTTGCGGCTTGTTGGTTCTGGCAGTGAGAATCAGAACAACCAGAGCAGAGAGCCCCAGCAATCCGGCGACAAAGTAGAGACCCCAGGTATAGCTACCCGTCTGCTGACGGATTACGCCAATCATCATCGGGCCAACAAATCCGCCGAGGTTGCCAATCGAGTTGATGGTGGCGATGCCCGCCGCCGCCGCCGGCCCGCTGAGGAAGAGCGTTGGCATACTCCACAGTGGGGGCTTAGAGGCACTGATGCCTGCGGTGACAAGGGTCAGGGCGATGATGACGGTGAAAATCGTGCTGACATTACCGGCATAAATCAGTCCGACGGCAGCCAGCAGGCACGCACCAATTACGTGCCAGCTGCGTTCCCGGGTGCGGTCAGAGTGCCGCGCCCAGATGATCATGGCGATAACACCGATCACAGCCGGGAAGGCGTTCAGGAAGCCTGTCTCCATTGAGGTTGCGCCGAAGCTGCGGATAATCTGCGGTGACCAGATCCCAAGCGTGTACAACCCGGCCGATGTACCGAAGTAGACCAGCGCCAGCGCCAGGACGCGTTTATCTGCCAGTCCCTGCCAGGCGCTGGTGTGGCTCTGCTTAGCTGCCCGGGTCTGCTCCTCGGCGCGCATGGTGTTTTCCAGCCAGGTACGTTCTTCGTCGGTCAGCCATTTCGCTTTGGCCGGGCGGTCGGTAAGAAAGAACAGGACAACTACGCCGAGCAGTAATGCCGGTATCGCTTCAATGACGAACATCCACTGCCAGCCGGCATAACCCAGAAAGCCATGCATCTCCAGCAGTGCCGCCGAGATGGGCGATCCGAGTGCCGTAGAAAGGGGCGCTGCAGCCATAAAAATCGCCGTGACCTGGGCGCGTTTTGCTGCCGGGAACCAGTAGCTGAGATAGAGGATGATGCCGGGGAAAAAACCGGCTTCTGCCACACCGAGCAGAAAACGCAGTACATAAAAACTGGTTGTGCCCTGCACAAAGGCCATACAGCCAGAAACCAGGCCCCAGGTGATCATCACGCGGGCAATCCAGATGCGGGCACCGACTTTATGCAGAATTAAGTTTGACGGGACCTCAAACAGAAAATAACCGAGAAAGAAAATGCCAGCGCCCAGCCCGAATACGGTAGGTGAAAATCCCAGATCCTCATTCATGGTCAGGGCCGCAAAACCGATGTTCACCCGGTCCAGAAATGCGATGAAATACAGCAGCATGATAAAAGGAATGATGCGAAGGGTAACCTTGCGCATAACCTTTTTTTCGAGGTCATTATTCATTTCGCGATGCTCCACAGTCATGTAGGGTTGTTATTGTTTTGTAATAATCTCAGTATGAAGTTTTGAGCAGCTTTATCATCGGCACTGCTTTATACAAATAATTTGCATAATCAGGTTCGGGTAAAAAAATGGATATAAATCAGTTACGTTGCTTTGTTGTGCTGGGTGATGAGCTTCACTTTGGACGGGCTGCCCGTAAGCTTGAAATGATGCCTGCGTCACTGAGTCGCTTCATCAGATTGCTTGAAGATGACTTGGGAATAAGGCTGCTGAACCGTTCAACCCGAAATGTTTCGCTGACGCCTGAAGGGGCGGCTTTCCTCAATGAGGCCAAAACCGTTCTTGCGGATTTTGATGGACTGCGGTTGCGGTTCCTCAAAAACAGATTAACGCAGAAAAGAACGCTGCGAATTGGCGCTATAGACAGCGCTGCCAGAGGATTATTGCCGAAATTAATTAATCTCTTTGTCAGGCAGTTTCCTGAAGCGGATATCCATATTACGGAAGATAAATCTCACACTCTTATTCCGCGGCTTTTATCGGGGTGGCTCGATGTAGTCCTGATACGCCCTCCTGAACAGGTTGATGCCATGCTGACGACGCGTTTCATCGCGAATGAAACCTGCGTGCTCGCTGTTCCTGCCCATCACCGGCTTGTTAATTATTCCGAGGTCACCATCCGTGATTTTTGTCATGAGCCGGTGATCATGCCAGAAAGGCGTACCCGGCCTCACAGCCATGATCTCACGATGAATGTGTTCAAAGCGGGTGGCTGCACACCTGTCATTGCACAGTATGCTGAAGAGAAACAGACCATCCTGAGCTTTGTTGCCGCCGGTCTGGGCATTGCTCTGGTGCCGTCATCCTATAAAAATATGAATGCTGACGGGGTTAAGTATCTGACCCTTTCGCCTGCCATAGATATTGAGGGGCTGCCGCTCAGTGCGATGTGGCATCAGGGAAACAATAATCTTTATGTCAGAGCCCTGCTGGATATGCTCGCTGATAATCTCGACGCGCTGACACGTGACCTGTGAATAGCAACTCGGATTATTTTCAGACACACATAACCGGAGCAGATAATTTATTTTTACCTGCGCGATGCACCGTTTTGCAGAGAGCTTCCAGCCAGATAAAAGCCCCAACCGGGGGCCTTATCACGTTTACTTTCCTGCGGGCTTATTTCGGCTATGGCAGCGACAATGATAAACAGCGCAAGGGTTATGCTGTCCAGCCAGAAAAGGAGGCCAGCGTTACTACACTTTTATCACACACAACGCGGCAATCGGCATGGAAAGGAAAAAAAGAATATTGCGCATCCCGTCCGGCGCGATAAGTGACCAGGCCTGTTTGTAAAAAGCGGAATGGAGAAAAACAGCGATATAAAGTGAGAATAACAGTATGAACGCGGCGCGGGGCAATACGGGCTGACTGACATTAAATCGTGGCATAAAGGTATGCCATAACCTTGCGGAAATATATCAATAAAGTTCTTTCTGAAATAATCAGTAAGCGTTAATAAAATTTATATTCCAGCAATCTTGAGTTAAGAAAGGTGATGACAGTTATGATGGTAACAACTGCCGTAAAACATTTGCTTAGTATTATTAGTGATCTGATAGATCCAGGCAGGGCTCATTTTTTCATCCTGCTAATGTTAATTGAAAATGAACTTTTTGCTGCACGTTGTGCGGTTCATGTCGTTAATTTTTGATGCTGATCACGCCGGTCTGTTTGAAGAGAATGCGGTTTTCGAATCTGGCACACTGCAATTGTCGGAAAATTAATGTTATTGAAATAATTTTTAACTGGAACTGTGACTTACAATACTCACTGATGCAATCAGTAAATATAGAGGGTTATAAACTACGTTTGCGGGAATGAACGTCCAGTACGCACCGGAGTGAGCAGTAAGAGTGACCATGCGTTCATTGTTACGCTTCTTGTGCAAAAAGCGATTAATAAAGTCCCGCCAATGTGCACGTCTTAAATCACCACTTCAGTAATAAAATCCGGCACGTCTTTTATGATCACTTTTTCTGATAATTAAATTTCCTTACGGCCCAGATATCGCTCTTTCATTAGCGACAGTGCAATGCCGATATCCAGCGCTGGCGAGGGGGGCATGACATTCGCTTTGCCCAGTGACAGCATATCTGCAATATGCGGATTA
This sequence comes from Candidatus Pantoea gossypiicola, assembly GCF_008632075.1. Classification (GTDB taxonomy): domain Bacteria; phylum Pseudomonadota; class Gammaproteobacteria; order Enterobacterales; family Enterobacteriaceae; genus Pantoea; species Pantoea gossypiicola. The sequence goes on along the minus strand of NZ_VWVM01000013.1, from coordinate 98,323 downwards.
TCCTGTTTCATCATGAAATCCGCCAGCAGCGTGCCTGCCACGGTCTGCTTTGAAATGCCTGCACCGTTACAGCCGCCCGCCGTGCAGAGAAATTTGTTCAGCATACCCCATTCTGGCGCGCCGTTACGCGTGACGCTGATGGTGCCCGACCAGGTGTGAGTGATCTTCACATTGCTCAGCGTCGGATAGACTTTCTTAAATAAGTGCTCATGCAATTGGGTCGCCTCATAAGTCCGGGCTGCATTTACCTGACCCCTGAGCGCGGGTATGACATGCTGGCGAATCAGGAAACGGCGATCTGAGGTAAAACGGAAGGTCGCTCCGGCAATCGCGTTAACCGGCGTGAGCCCCCAGCTCTGCATGGGGGGCAGGGTAGCCAGTTGTTCGTCCGTCAGCGGATCGGTGATGCTGGCGAAGGTAGCCATAGCAGCCTGACGCGAAAGCCCCGGACGCAGCTCCGGCGATAGTGCATTGGTAGCCAGCATCACTTTTGGCGTTTTGATCACCCCAAATGGTGTAAGCACTTCAGCCATGCTGCCGTAACGGATCCCCAGCACGGGTGTGTTATCGAAGCGCTGAACATTCTCAGGTAAACACGCGTTCAGGCCGGCAATCAGCTGCGCCGGATTAACCAACACGCAGCCCGGTGTATAAATCCCTTTGCTGTAAAAGCGTGTACCGAGTTTCTGGTACAGCTCCTCGCTGTCTGACATCTGCCACGGCTCATTCATCAGATCGAGATGACTGGCATACTCCTTTAAAAGAGCGTCATTACCAGGTTCAGCCTGACAGTGATATTTGCCGACCCGTTCCCAGTCGCACTGAAGATGATGCCGGGAAATAACCTGCTCCAGCTGGCGAATGCCTTCCTGAAGCAAATTCCGGTATGCGTTTGCCTTTTTTAATTCGGCAGTTGAACTGCCAATATTATGCGGCAGACCGATAACGAACCCGGAATTACGTGCCGATGCGCTTTGCTGTGTGCTATGAGCCTCGACGATAATAATTTTTAGCTTCGGATTGATTTCCGCCAGACGGCGCGCAAAGGCGACGCCTGCAAATCCTGCCCCGACGATGACCCAGTCTGCAGTGATATCGCTCTGCAACGCTGGCTGTGGCGAAAAACTGTGCTCACCCGCAGGCCAGCCCGATTGATTATGATTGAATGGTATCGACGCGTAGCGCAATTCCCTGTGCCTTATATGAAAAATAAAGCAATTTTATAGGGGAAAGCGGGATGTCTGTGCCAGCGGTAATCTGACTAATCTTGATTTCAGACAAGTAAAATAAAGGTTTTCTTCTGCACAACCGATGTGTGCGGATGTGCGGATGTGCGGATAAGAGAGGATAACGCGCCCACAGAGTTTTATGTTTCTGCTATTCGGGTCCGATAAGCACGCTGTAAATTTCAGCCACCACCTGCATCGTTGCCTCTTCAATGCTCCCTTCATTGCGACATAAAAACCAGCCGTTGCTGGCAATTTCCTGTTCAAACGCGCGGGTGCAGGCGATATGTTCTTCCAGTCGGTAAATTACCGTACTTCCCAGTCCACGCGACCGGGCTGCGGCTCTTTCCCAGGAAATTTCCGGTGCAGTGACCACCCCGACATGCAGATCTGGCGCGCGGACCTTGTGCTCACGGTTTAGCTGCAGAATCTCTGTAAAAGGAACCATCCGGCGAAACGCGGCATCCGATGGATACCAGCGATCCATCAGAATAACGCTGTCCTGCGGCTGTTTAGCCAGTACGTTCTGCGAAATCCAGGCGCGGCTGACGGCAAAGCGCTGACAGATGTCCCATTCCAGATCTGCCGAGGGATCTCTGGCAAGCCGGTTAACCAGCGCCATGGATTCCGCCCTGAAAGGATCGCTCTTTTTCTCGCTGAGTCGGATCACTTTCATGTTGTCTGCCCTCAGCACGTGCGTGATGGCCTCCAGCAGCGTGGTTTTACCGGCTCCCTTGGGGCCATCCAGAGAAACAAACAGTTGACGACTCATGTCAGGAGTGACGATTGAGTCAGGATTTCAGTAAAAGATACATCTGCCAAAAGCATGTTATTTCCTGGGGTGAGAAGCGGATATTTTCTTAAGCCGTCGGCCATCTTTGCGAGAACAGAATTGAGGCGTATTCACAGACAATGATGGATACGCTAAAACTGGCTCTGCATGGCAGGCTTAATCACCCTCTTTTCTGGTGCATGAATTAAAACCTGCGTCCTCTAGTTTACGGGAACAGCCAGGTAAACAAAAAGATCCTGATTAAGTCTGCAAACGGAGGGTTTGAGAGAAAAACGGACCTGAACGCATGCGACTCTCATGTAATTGCAGGCCATAAATCGTTTCTGACAGGGAATCGCATCGCTTCAGTTAACCCGTAACGGATAACATTTTGTCCAGTTGTAGTTGACCTTTGCCAGCGTCAGTTCTCCGGCGACATCCCCAAAATCAACTGTCTGACGTTCCAGAAAATAGCGACGTAAGGTTACGGGTAAAAATGCCGCGTTGTAGCGCAGCAGGGTGCTGTGCCAGAAGGGGGCCGGTAATGGGCTGCCCGAATGACGCATCATCAGCTCATTTTCCCAGTCAGAATCGAGCACTTTTTCGCAGAATGACTGGCGCATGGTTACAGCAGGATTTTCAGGGATCCCTGCGAGCAACAACTGACCGGGCAACGCAACGAGCCGGAGATCCCTGATAACGATTTTCTTCGCCTCAAATCCGGTCCAGATAGCCGTCAGCTGATCCACTTTATCGGGCAACGGCGCGTTTTCGTGATAGAGCGGCAGGGTCAGAGGTAAAAAGGTAAAATGAAAACCGTCTGCTGGCAGAACATCGGCCAGCGGATCATCTCTGGTAAGCTGTTGCAGTTCACGCAGCAGACGTGAGACATCAGAGGATACAGATGGCTGTATGCCTGTTGCGAGAGCGAGTTTTACCGGATCGTAGTAATTCCCTTGCCTGATATCGCCAATGCCTGCATTTTCTCTCCACATCGCAACGGTTTTTTCATTTGCAGAACGGTAAATGTTGTGCAGATTCATCGATTTCATATCAGACCTTTTGCCATTTAAATCAGCTTGTCGTTAAAGATATTTCTGTCTGACGTTTCAGGCTACCTGATTAATCTGATGGCCGCAGACCTGCAAAGGCATTGTGGTGCTCCGCTACAGAAATCCTTTCAGTAAAGCTATTAAGGCCACTGCCAGTCTGTTTTGTACTGTTCAGCGAGCGTCTTGCATAACTAAGGCTGAATGACCTTCCCCTGTTCATCAAGCAGGTCTGTCAGGAGTGCTGTGCCATCATCTCCCACGCGGAATGCCCCGTATCGTGCCTGCGCGAAACGCTCGCCATGACCTTCCTGAAAGAAATAAGCGTTGGTGCCGACGGTCAGCGAGCCGGAATGTTGATGATATTTCACCCGTAACTGATTTGCCTGCAGCGGCTCACCCTGATCAAACCGGGCCTGAATCGCATGACGCTGCGCATCGAGATCCACAATCAGAGCCCCGCTGGTGGGCAGGCATGGAGATGACCGCGCCGCGCCGCAGGCCACCGCCTGTTGATATAGCGTCTGCTCCAGCGGTCGGGTGAGGGCATAATTCAGCGCCATGTAATCACCCTGCATCAGGGAGCGCGGGTCAACCGGTGCCAGGGATAAAATCATGATCGCGCCCTGTTTCAGTAATTGTTCTTTTTGCCAGATGCTGACATTGACGGCCACCAGCGCCAGCGCTATCACTGCGCCTGCCAGCCATCGGCTCTTTTTACGCATTCTCACTCGCACCTCCGATTTTTGCGGGTAACACTTTTGCGACGACCCACGCCAGCCCCAGCAAAACCAGACCGCCAGCCAGCAGTAACAGTGTTTTCTGCAGCAGAGTCACCTCAAGGAAGTAATACCAGCCAATGACATACAGCACCATGAACCCGGCACTGACCACCATCAATCCCGGACTTCCCAGATAACGCGCCATCAGAATCAGCCACAAGCCCAGCCCGATACCCGGCGCATAAAGGGCGGCAGCTCCGCAGATAAGGGCGGCGGGCAGTGTGATTATCGAAAACAGCGGCTGACCGATCCTTTTCTGACTGAGCGCACTCAGCACTAAACCTGCCGCAATACCGGTGCCTGTCGCAGACTGAAGCATAGAAAACTGCCCAGGAGACCAGAAGAAATCCATCAGAACCGCCGCGTTTATCCCAGGGAAACTCAGCAGCATCAGACCCGCCGGGATGCCATACAGCAGGAGATGTACGGCGTCAGCATACCGCCCTGCCAGTAATCTCAGTTGATGACTGACAATCCAAAGCCACAAAAACATCACCGCTGCCACCAGCAGGGAAACAGCAACGCAACCTGCCGTTGGCGACAGGTAGTGCAGGGAAAGTAAATAGCCCGCCAGCACCAGGAAAAAAGTCAGGGCAGTGATGGCCATAAAGCGGTAAGTGCGGTCAGGCATCGCCACCGCCATCGCCGCAAGAATCGGTAACGCGCTCAGTGAACTCAGCATCATAAAGCTGACGTCATCGCTCTTGATTTGTAACACAACGCCTAAAATCAGCCCGCACGTCGCCGCAATGGCCCATGCCAGCCCGAGGTGATACTTACCGTCACGATCGCTGCGTAACAGGCCGCGGGCAATCACGGCGAGCACGAGTGAAGGCACGATAAGGGTGACAGCATTCGGGTCGTCGAGCAGGTCAGTGCTATAGAGCACCAGCGCCATCAGTAACAGAGTGATGATCGCGGCGACCCAGCCTCCGATGCTCAGCGCCAGCCTCAGATACCAGGGCAGATCGAATGCGTGACCGCGTTGCTGAATCTCCCTGATCTGTGCGTCGCTCAGCAGGCCCTGCTGACGCAGGGCATCTGTCAGTAAGGTCAGTCTGGGCGGAGCCTGATCGAACGGTCCCTTTTCAGCCAGTTTGCGCTGCCACTTCAGCAGGATCGAGCCATTTGCCGCTACCCAGAAAATCATCATGACGCCGGTCAGATAAAGGTCACCCGTAACATAGGCCACCAGGAATAACTGCATGATCAGTGCGCAGCCCACAACTGTCAGACTGGCGATGCCTATTGTCAGCATACAGAGATCAACATGGCGATAACGGTACAGGTAATAGCCTGCCAGCAGGGTAACCATCCAGCCGCCCGTCACTAACGTAAAGTGGTTACCACCGTGCCAGTCAGAAATATTCCCGGCCACGATGGCGGTCAGCAGCAGTAGTAAAAATCCCGCCATGACGCGTGAGAACCAGCGGCTTGCCAGCCAGCTCTCAGGGTGATGCGTTATTGCCCGCCAGGCCAGAACTTCCCTGATAATCAGGCAGGCTGCCAGCAGCGCCAGATAGCCGTGCAGCACTGTCGTCGGGAGCCGGAAGAGGCTGTCAGACACGGCGAGTTCCAGCAGTGACGTCGGTAACGTGGTGGTGTAGTAGAGCTGGAATGCCAGGTTAGCGACCAGCCAACTGCAAAACCACAGGCTGTTTTGCCGGGCAATCAGCGCCAGCGGCAGAAGAACGCATAACCAGGCCCGAAATAGCTCCCAGCTATCTGCACCCGTCTGATAAATCTGTCCGTAAAGCGCAAAGAGAGCACCGAAACTTAATCCTGCTGCCAGCAATGCGCTGCGTGCCAGCGTGCTGTACCAGCGCCACCAGACTACTACCGCCAGCGCGACGATCAGCAGTTCGGCCAGGGCAAATTTCGCCATTTTCGGCAGCCAGGCCCAGTTCCAGGCAATAAAAAACACCGATCCAGCAACCAGTGCCAGCAATCCCAGACAGCCAAGCACCGGGATAAGAAACTGACGCCACTGCGCATCTGACGGCCTGATACCACAGAAAGCAAAGATGCGCTGGCATGTTTCCGGGCTCATGCTTCCTGCTTTGATGAGACCAGCAATCTGACGGCAAAGATATGCTGCCGTTCGTGATGGCATCCCGGTTATCTTATCGGCCGTAATCTCCCACATACTTTCCCTGCCTCTGTTTGCGGTGTGACTTTGATGATGATGTTAACCACGGTTCTTCCCTGTTATGGCGCTTTGATGAGCGGCAGATAACTTTGCTGAACAAATGTAAACATCTTTTCCGGGATATAACAGCGTAAATCAAAGGCGGGGAGTGAACGCTGCGCGATCTGTCGCATTGTTATGATCAGGAGCACCGCGGCCCTGTTTTGGTAGCCTGGAAATGACATTCGCCCCGACGAATTCTAACCCTGCAGGCAGGCTTTACTGCTTACTATCTGAGATACCGCATTGCTGAAATGCCAGGAAAAAAAACGCAACCGTTCAGTCACTGGCCGCTGACTGCAACGGTGAAGACGGCTGGTTTCGCCAGATCTTCAAGGTTTAAGATGCGCTGCTGAGAGTACGAGCAACTGTATCACCTGCTGTGAGCAATCAGAAAAGCCAGCGTCCCGCACGGGCTGACTCAATAAACATTCTTATAGTCAGTGGCTCTTTATTATGTTTTACGGGGGTACGTGAGAACAGTGAGGAGTTTTTCCAGGGGAAATAAGCAGCGAGATCGAAGCCTGCTGGCTGCACGTTAAAATCTTTAAAAAACTTCTCCGCCATTTCAGCGATATCATCCGCTTCATACTGCTCCTGCAAAATGTCATCCTCGCCGATTTCAATTTTCTTGAAAAGGAACGTCGTCACCAGCGGCAGTTCACGCAAAATGAATTCGCGCACCGCATCAGGGGTTACTGTCATAATATTCACCAAATTTTATCTTCAGGCCGCACAATCATGTTGTAGCGGTGGACGGTGCGGAAACTGATTTGTGCAACATCGTTTGCCAGAATCACCCATCCGACAACAGGTACGGCCCTGCCAACGAATGCTCCCAGGTTGTTAACCCAGAAAATCTTCAGCCCACGCAAACTGAAAGATTTGGCGGTCAGCGTTGGCAGAATGCGGCGCCGGAATTTGTAAGAAAGGTGTTTGCGGAAAAAGATAGACGCAACGGAAGTACCGGGAGTTGCCGTGTTGGGTTTCCCGGGTACGTCGATATTATTGTTGCCTAAAATTAGTCCCGTAATGGCCACAATATCCTGCACGCCCAGCTGTTTTTGTGTCTCATCTACCAGCACCCAGAACAGCAATTCCTGCGGCGTCAGATTCGGCAAGCCATTGAAATAATACGTACCACCCAGCTGCTCTGTTGTATCCATACCTGCTAATCCCTTTAGTCAACTGGTTAACGTATTTTAACTTTACCATCTGTGTGACAGGTTGTTAATCCATTACCGGGTCGTCTGTAAGTCGGGCTTTTGCGTTTCAAAGGCCGGCACCTCAATAATCTGCGGTGCATGCAGCCGGGAAAACCTGCAGGCGAATCACGTCGTTCTGATGCAGGTCAATCAGCACCGAGAGCAGCGAACTTTAATCACGCCGGGCGATGCGGTTGCTTTGGGGGTGATCAGGATGTCGCGCATGCTCTGTCGGGTGCGTTCGATGTCCGTGAGAGCTTCGCCAATTTCTGGCTCGTACTGAAACCAGCCGCCTTCCTTAAACACGGCGGTGGTGCCGTTTTCCGGGTAGTCAGGCTGCGGGAAGGCATCGAATAAATGGTGGGCAGCGCAAATGTAGTTTCAAGATTGCCGCCCAGGCTCAGCAGCATAACCTGTTTATCGACGGTAGGCTGTCACCATGTGCGGGTGCTGGCAGCACGCAGGGTGAGCCAGTTAATCCAGTTGGTTTCAAGGTCGCCCGTTTTCACCCGGCACAGCTAGTTCACCGGATCCACTTTGAACCTGGTGCCGGTGCATATCAGGTTGGTTATAAGGCGCATGATTTTAGTAAGTTGAATATTCATAAAAGCATGATGCCGTAAAAAATATTTATATAAAATTAGTATTCATTGTGTGATATCTGATACAAATTACCTGTCATAGTCTTTAAAGGGCGATAATTAATGGACATCGATAAAATAAATGCCTTCCTGGCCACAGCAATTGGCAGTCTGATGTTCAAATGGCTTGCTGGGGCAATTAAAACCTTATGGGGATGGCTAAATAAAATTTATCCAGAAGAAAAGTTTTTAACCGATGATTTAAACATATCGGCTCCGCTGATCAGGATGAGTTACTGTAAATATCGAAAAAACACTAAAGCAAGGACAAAAAAGGCAAATTACATTCAATCCACTTTCGGTTTGGTGTTTATAATCGTCTTCACATCTTTTCTATTTTCATTCAGCGCATTACTTTTAAAGGGGCCAGTCCTATGGATAGATTATACCTACTCAGCAACACATGATAAATTCTGGATAAAGCCCGGTGAAGCAAAAAATCCTTCGAATGAAGAAATCTGGAAAATCACTCCAGAGACCTGCCTGTCACCTTCTGAACTCAAAGTATTAGCTGGCATCCATGGGCAAACTAAGGATTTTATTTGTAGATATATGCTTTTGAGCGAAGAAAAAGAATCTTTAGCGAAAAGCACGCGTAAAACATCCATATCCATAATGGTAATGTCACCTATCATTATTTTTTCCTGCCTATACTTCATATCGCTTGGGACAGGGATGATTATTGACATATACATAACAAATAGAATAACGAAGTTTAATCATACTGAAGCAAAAAAAAGTTTCGAGTACCTAACGTAACTTTCTGGGATAAGAGAGAGTTAAGTAGAATGGAAAGTATGTTTTCTTCAACTCTCTGACTAACCCCTGGCAGCGGACGTTCAGCATATTTCACCATCGGAACTCGACGGCTTACCCGGTCCCGCAGGCCGTAGTGATTGACGCGGGCCAGCCACTGCACCACCGGAACAAAGGCAACCTCAGCGGCGTCTGCACCTGCCTGCGCTTTAAGATATTTTCAGTTTTCAGCTTCGTAAACATTCCGCGACGGACGCAACCAATTTTGTTGCGGGCGCTGACTCAGCGGGGTTCTTATGCGGTGTCGTCAAGGGACTGTTGTGCGATGATGTTCCCTGCTGAACGCGACGCAAGTGGTGTGCTTACTCCTGCATCCATGTCTTACGTACCGCCGGTTCCAGCTGTGAGAAAAGCGCAGTCAGCCAGGCATCCACTTCATGCAGTTCAGCCACGTCTCACCATCCAAAACTCCTCCTCCGGCTCCGCCTCAATATGTGCTCTTACGTTCTCAACCATCACTGTCACGCGCTCGCTTAGCTTCAGGTCCATGCTGATGTCGCAGCGGTCATTTGCCAGAATGTTGACATCAAACGAAAATAATTTCTTACGCGCCTAACTATTCTGCCGCGCGTCTTTCTAGGTTTAGCGTAGCTATATAAGCACCCGTGCCATCAGCAGGTTCTGTTCACCTGTAAAATCAGTAATTCCCACGCTCAGCGTGTAGCGATATACCAACCACAGGGAGACAGCGGACATGGGAAGCATTTGGCCGTTGTCCAGAAACGGCTTAATCCCGCTTTGTTAAAGTTGGAATAATCAACCTGTTAACTTGCAATGTTTCCCGGTGATTTCATTTTTCTGTCATTTTTGTTCTTTAGGCTCGTGGCTTTCCTTAACGGATATAAAAATATGAAAATAAAAGCGATTTCTCTGGTTGTCGGTTGCGCACTCTCTTTATCAACATTAGCGGCACAGCCGAAGGTCGAACGCTACATCGTCAGTTTCCCCGAAGGAGCGCGCGTGAGCTACAACGGTGCCTTCGCCAGCGCATTTCCTCAGGGTCTGCCGGTGGGTATCGGCTCTGGTTTGCTGTTTAACGGTAAGCAGGGAGATGCGCTGACCTTTGTTACCGTCACCGATCGCGGGCCCAATGCCGACTCGCCTGATGTGGGTAAGAAAGAATCAAAAATATTCGTTACGCCAGGCTTCGCGCCACTACTGATGAATATTCGGGTACAGAATGGAAAAGCCGAGGCCACAGATGCCCGACCATTGCATGACGATAAGGGCAACGTTAACGGATTGCCGTTGCAGGATGGCGTCATCGGCTCAACCAATGAAGTCGCGCTAAGCGATACGCTGAAAGCGCTGCAGGGCGATAACCGTGGTCTGGATACGGAAGGCGTTACGCCGGATGGCAAGGGCGGATACTGGCTGTGTGATGAGTATGGCCCGTTCCTGATTAACGTAGATGAGCGCGGTAAAATCCTGGCGATTCACGGGCCGCAGGCCGCCGAAGGGGAGAAATCCATCGCAGGCGGTCTTCCGAACATACTCAAATGGCGTCAGCCAAACCGTGGCTTTGAGGGGATCACCCGCATGCCCGATGGGCGTATCCTCGCCGCGGTGCAGAGCACACTGGATATCGACGGGAAAAGCAAAAAGCAGGCGCGCTTTACCCGCCTGGTGAGTTTCGATCCGGCGACCGGGAAAACTGCAATGTATGGATACCCGATCGACAGCGCGGCTTACAGTAAAAACAGTGACGCAAAGATTGGTGATATCGTGGCGATCGACAATCAGCATATCCTGCTGATCGAACAGGGCAGCGACAAAAACGATGCGATGCGCAACCTTGTCTATAAGGTGGATCTCAGCTCCGCTACCGAGCTTTCAGCATTTGATAAGCCCGGTGAATATCCGGAGTTCGATGACGAAAAAGCGCTGGTGAAGCGCGGCATTAAGTTTGCCGCTAAAAAGCGGGTGGTTGATTTACGTCAGCTCGGCTGGCAGCAGGAGAAAGCTGAAGGGCTGGCGATGATCGACGATAAAACGCTGGCGGTCACCAATGATAATGACTTTGGCGTGAAAGCGGTGATGCAGAATCCGGTTGAAGGTAAGAAGCGTAAGGATTATCGGGTGACGGAGCAGGGGACGCTTACGGTGGATGACAAGCCGGTTGCCACGACCATCGGTCTGAGGCCGCTGAAGAAACCGGAGTCAGACAGTGAGTTGTGGATTATCACGCTGGCGGAAGCGCTGAAATAAGATTCAAGGAGATAAAAGTCAACGTCCGCTTTTGCCTGTGAGTTGAACTGATAGACGCAACATACTTATTGAACCGTTCTGCGGGAAATTCATCGGTCAAGGCAAAAAATCGCGCGGTGTTGAACTCAGAATTGAACGGAAAGCAGCGGTATAGGACGCAGGACATGAAAAGCCAGGCTCGTAAGCGACCTGTTTGACTGGAATACCATTCGCGAGTTGATCCAGCGAAGCATAAATCCTGGCTCTTTGCTTCCAGGTTCTGAAACTAAAGCCCGTATCTTTAATAAACAATCGCGAAAAGGTACGTTCTGACATCGCCGCTATAAAAGCGAGGTCACTCATCGATGCTTCCCAGCGTTGGTTAACCACTAGTTCCCTTACAGCAGAGAATAAGCGCTCATTATTTGGCATTGGAAGTGCTGTAGTTAATGGTTGAGTTTCGCTGAGTAATCCAGAAGCAACAGGGCCATCTTGCGCTGACTCGGTCTGTTGTAGTTCTCATTGAACAAACCTGCTATCAGTTCTTTCACCAGTGGCGTCGCCGTAATGACGTGTACCTGGTCACTCTTCGTAAAATTGGTGCATTCTGCGATAAGGCTGCAACTAAAATAGACAGCCCGCAGATCGGTATGAGACAGCAAATTGTAACTATGGATCTGCAGAGGCGGCAGCCACAATGCACGCTGAGGGCGGATAACCCATCGGTTGTTTTCCGTTTCAACCAGCATGACTCCCCTGGTGGCATAGAGCAACTGTACCTCAAGATGATGATGGGGAGGATCGGTTTCTCCACGTTGATAGCTTATAGCCGTGCCAGACCAGCCAGGAACGTCTTCATGTCCTGGCGCTTTATCTATACTACCTGGCATTTCAGATTCAGACCCTGCCACTATGATACGTAAATCGGAACCATCCGGTGTACGAGCTCACTGGATGGAGAATGTTTATCGCCAGATTATCACAGGTATAACAGGAGCCTATCTTAATGCGGGTACACTTTATCGTACATGAACGTTTCGAAGCGCCAGGGGCATATGAAACATGGGCGAGAAAACGGGGTCATGATGTGACTTACTCACACTTATACGCAGGTGATGCGTTGCCAGCCGACGCCCAGGGCATCGATTTACTAATCGTTATGGGCGGTCCACAAGATCCAGCCACAACATCTGAAGCGTGCCCGCACTTCGATTCAAAAGGTGAGCAGGCGCTGATTGCCTCCGCTGTTAAAGCCGGTAAGGCTGTGATCGGTATCTGTCTGGGATCACAGTTGATCGGTGAAGCGCTCGGTGCGCCGTTCGCCCATAGCCCGGAAAAAGAGATTGGCAAATTCCCGATTACCCTGACTGAAGAGGGTAGAAGGGATGCGTTGTTCTCTCACTTTGCGAAGTCGCTCGACGTCGGCCACTGGCATAACGACATGCCGGGTCTTACTCCGGAAGCAAAAATTATTGCTTTCAGCGAAGGCTGTCCGCGCCAGATCGTTTCATATTCAGACCGTGTGTTTGGGTTCCAGTGCCATATGGAAATGACGCCGGATGTTGTTGAGCTGCTGATCGCGCATTCTGACAAAGATCTGAGCCGTGCTGCAGAATACCGCTTCGTTGACACGCCGGAAAAACTTCGGGCGCATGATTACAGCGAAATGAATCAGGTACTCTTTGAATTTCTGAACAAGCTGGAAAAACGTTATAAAGCCGCTCAGGCATAATGTCATTCCGGATGTAAACTGTTGCCGGTTTTATGACAGAAAGCGGGTGTTGAGTATGAAGAGGGTTATGGCTTTCCGTAAGATTGACTTGCCGCCGACCTTCCTCTTCTCAATCATCCATTCTCAGCCTTACTTTTTTATATCTGCTTACATTCCCAGACTGGCCAGCAGGTCGTCTACATCATCCTGACTGGCAGGGGTTTCTGATGAGGAAGCGGGTTTAGACGGCGCTGCGCGCTCGGTCGTGCCATGTGAGCCGGTGTTATCACGGATGACCTGTATCAGTTGCTGCTCAGCCTGATTCAGCACGGCCATCATCGCCTGGACTATCTGTCCGGTGAGATCCTGGAAGCCCTGTGACATCATAATCGCGTGCAACTGCTGTTGTGTCAGACCTGTGATACGGGGCACCTCATTAAGCAAAGCAACAGTATCAGCAGCTAATGCCTGATCCTGTTCTTTGTCCGACGGATTCCCGGAAGTGGCATCCCAGCGTTGAGTGAGCTTCTCCGCTTTTTCGCCCAGTTCGGTTTGCAGAGGCTGCGTGATCTCCACGCTATTGATGACGCCCTCTGCGGCTTCACGGGTCATAGTGACCACATAACCCAGCCTTTCACGGGCGTTCGGGATACTTCCCGCCACATCGGCAATGGTTTTATCAAGCCCAAGCTGTTGCAGACTGTCGCGAAGCTGCCGCAGGATGTAGCCAGCACGCGCCGTGATTTCGCCAATTTCCTGCTGCTTACTATGAGTGTCGGATGGTGACATAAATATTGTTTCCTGCGGACAGAGTTTCGATATCTGAGGTTATCGGCAGAATCCGGCGGTTTTTTAAATTTCCTGTGATTTTTCCCATAGGACAGAGGTATCAGAATGTTAAGAAGACGCCACAGTGCGGATATTGCCAGGTTTGAGTAAGGGAAAAATGTGGCTGAATAGCTGTGTTTACACCGCGGGCTTTTCTGCCTGGAGCATGATGCCAGCGGTTACGTTTGATTTGATCAGGAAGTGGACATCAGTTGTGGTTCTACAGCAGAGGACGTTACCGTCAGCAAAGTCACTTATTGATTAAAGGAGGGCATGCCCGCTGCCGCCCTTAATAAGGTGCTTTTGATAGCCGGTGCGATGATTTGAAGCGGAAACTGGTGCATCAGGTAAATATTTATTGCTGCTGTGAACGGTATAATATCTGTTGAGACAAACAGCGAGAGGTTGTAATCAAATGCTGACGTATATCACGACTGGTACAAATGACCTTCAGCGATCCGTGGACTTTTATGACGCTATTTTTAACGTCCTCGGCTATTCGCGACAGCCAGCCTGGACAGAGGGCTGGGCAATGTGGGGAGATGATGATAATCCGGATGAGGGGTTCAGCTTTTGTATTTGCCCTCCCTTTGACGGATATACCGCGACGGCTGGAAACGGAACGATGTTCGCATTCAGTGCAGATAACGCCGAGCTTGTCAGACGCTTTCATGCAGCTGGCCTTCTTGCGGGTGGAGAGAATGAAGGAGATCCAGGCACACGAACCACATATGGCCCCGACTTTTATGTTGCCTATCTGCGCGATCCTGACGGACATAAGCTGGCATGCGTTTATCGGGGTTATTCTCCTGAAGCAGATAACGACACAGATGAACAGTAGTCACCCCATTGATAAAATTTCACGATTTTAGCGGTGACTAAATCAACTGTGAATTCAAGCATTCCCGGCGAAAAATCTCAATTCACTGCGCGGCTGGCGTACTGCGATTCTGGCGTAAAGCGAACATATTAGCTGGGCGAGGTCTGCTGAAGGCTAAAAGAGGACAGGACATCCCGCAATGAACTCATTCCTTATTGTTCTGACTCAGCATGGGCCAGACGTAAATGATGCGCTATAAAGTTCGCTTTGAGCGCGCTGTAGCGATGAGCATCGTTCCTGCTGAGTCGTGCTGCTGAATGCTTCAGCTCAGCATATAACCCTGCGATGGTTGTGTTTTTTCGTAAATAATCGCGGAAGACAAGATGTCTTAGTACCTGCATATCGCCACTAGCAAAGGCATGCACCTGATGACTACGCTGATCGCCACCCTTGATGAAATATCTGCGTCCTGACATCCTGTTCTCACCGCGGGCAACATAACCGGCGTGGGCCATTGCACGATTGTATCTATCCAGTTCATTGATGTCGGAGACTTCCAGCAAGATGTCGATAATGGGCTTTGCTGAGAGACCAGGGACGGATGTGCTGCCAATGTGATGGATATTTTTAGCCACTCCACCGAGCAGTGACTTTATCAGTAAACTTTCCGTTTCAAACATCTCAGGCCATTTATCATCGTATGGCACAACTATAACCGTCCGCATCAAAACACCTCCTCAGCCCTGAGTATACAACTCATCCCTGAACCTTTGTGCCTGCCGCTGGCGTTCCCTGGTGAAAAAACAGCATCCACTGGCCTTCATCTGAACAAATCCAGTAAGAGGAACGTAATGCAGCATGACTGCCATCAGCGTAAAACGTCCGATAGTGAAGCAGGGCACAACCGCAGCCCATCTCCGTGAGCCGGAAATCACTGCTGAGAATAAAGGGTGCGGCCTTCTCACTTAGCAGCGCCGTAATGGTCTCTGATCGGCTGACAGTCACTCCTGACCGGCTGATTTCCCGGAACTCAGGATGAAGAATCAACTCAAGCCACGCCCGATCGCTTCGTCTGTCACTATGAAGGCTGCACTCAAGCAATCTGAGCTTTTCCAGAAGCATTCTGCTTATCCTCGAATAATTATGGCGGATGTTTTAATGATCATAACAGTGCGCCTGTATCTTAACTCCTGATACAGGCAATTTCTGATGGACATAGTGTCTGCAAAGAGCGAGAAACGGACAGAGAGTAAACCCTCTTCAGTAACACAGAGTCATTTTTAGCAGGGTAATTAGGTTTAACCGGTATGTTCAGAACGTCGCAGAAACAGATTAATTACTCTGCTTTTCAGGTACAAACTGATTCAGAAGTAACGTAATGACACAGATCACCGCGCCTGCAAAAAATGTAGAGGCAGAACCCCATATATCCCATAAAAGTCCTGCCCCCAGACTTGCTATAAGCAATCCCATGCCACTTAACAAACTGAAAAATCCAAACGCTGTTCCGCGAAGGTCTGCTGGTGCAGTACGAGCGATCATGGTGTTAAGCAGGCCCTGAGTCATTCCCATATGTACACCCCATAATGCTACGCCAATTATGATCCCTACCCAGGTATCACTCAGAGCAAGCACTAAATCTGCCATAATGAGCACAACGAGGCCCATTTGCAGCAATCGCCTGTGACTGCTCCTGTCGGATAAGCGTCCAAACGGGTAAGCTGTAAAAGAAAAGACAATATTCATGGCGACCATTACGAGAGGAATGAGAGCAAGAGGGATATTGACCTCCTGTGCTCTCAGAACCAGGAAGGCCTCACTAAACCTGGCGAGGGTAAAGACCCCGCCCAGCCCTATTACCCACCAACAATGTACGCCCAGCCTTTTCAGATTTTCTTTTTTTACTGGGTTTGTTGTTGCTTTTACTACATGTGTGCGAGGTTCATGTAATCCAAAGAATAACAGGGCAACGGCCAGAATTGCCGGCACGACCGCCACCCAGTAAACAGCGCGAAAATCATTACTCCATAATAGCATTAGCCCCACTGCTAGCAGCGGTCCGAGAAATCCTCCCATAGTGTCCAGCGTCTGGCGCAGGCCATAAACCGCCCCTCTGATTTCGGGTGGTGTAACGTCGGCAACAAGAGCGTCCCGGGGTGCACCCCTTATTCTTTATCCTACACGATCAATCATGCGCGCACTGAATATCATTCCAGATGTGGAGGCCAGTGCAAACAGCGGCTTGCTGAGCGCACCCAGACCATATCCAAGAATTGCAACCCTTTAAGTTTGCCAATGTAATCGCTGATAACGCCCGAAAAAACTTTGACACACAAAGCTGTTGCTTCAGCCAGTCCTTCAATAAGGCCAATGATGACTACCGGAGTGCCTAAAGCAGTTGCCATGAAAAGCGGAAGTAGGCTGTGGATCATTTCAGATGAAACATCCATCAAAAGACTGACAAAACCAATAATCCAGACTCCACCGGGAATACGCCGCAATGTTGAAAATCGAACACTCATTTCACATCCTTTGAAAAAGAAAAGCGCTATTAAACATCACATCACGTTACATGTTAATGAGAATCATTTTTCTTAACAAACTACGGTTCTCAGGACGAAACTCAAGTTGCGCCTTTTTAAGCAGGCAAGCATAACTTCTGTTTCTGGCAAAAAGCGGACGCTATCCAGCGTAATGTCCGCTATGAGCGAAAAGCGGACAAAATGTTGAAAAGTATAGAATGTTAAAGAATCTGGTCGTTGGAGATGACTTATACAGGTATGTAATAGAAGCCCTCCAGGACAGGAGCACAATCAGCTGGTACTGCCTTGTTTTCGCGTATGAAAAAATCATGCCCCGCTCTGCGAGATTCACGCCTGAATGGCATAATGTGCCTGTAAATATTTACCTTCATTGCTGTCAGTTGGTCAGGCGTGCCGTGGAACGGAAAACGCAGAAATGCAGCAGAGCCTTCCTGAGTGGGATCGCTCTGTTGAAGACCTGAATCAAAGGTCAGGCTAAATTTAATCCTTTCTGAATTACCAGGCGCGGGTCCATAAGTTTCAGCGACATAAGCCGGAAAATGTCCTTCCATTTTTTCTCTGGCTTTATGCAGTAAATTTCGGCGCTGTTCAGTATGGAAGTCTATGTTCTCCAGCTCAGAGCCGGTGCAGGTATAACCCAGATTGATCCCCTGCAATGACTTCAGACGGGTCATGACGAGCTGCGGGTGCGGCAAATCAGGCTTTTCGCCGGTTAATTCAGGCAGGAGCCCTTCAAAACTCCACAGAGCCGCTTCTCTGTAACGACCAGGGGCCTGACCGAAATGTTGTTTGAAAGTACGGGTAAATGCCTGTTGCGTACTGAATCCCAGCCTGTAAGTTATTTCCGTCACGGGCAGACTGGTCATTTTCAGTAAAATTGCCGCCCGGGAAAGTTTTCGGTAGCGAATGTATGAGGCCAGCGCAAGGCCGGTTTCAGCCCTGAACAACCGCTGCAGAAACCATTTGCTGTATCCGGCCTTTACGGAAACATCCTCCAGTAATACTTTTCTTTCAAGGTTGTTTTCAATCCAGATGACTAAGTCACGCGTAAAGCTATTCATCATTAACTCCAGGTGTGTGCCGCCGCATAATATAGCTTCCCTTACATTTGTTCTATCTAAAAAAAATAAATTGAATCCCGGGTCTTACTGTGCGCAATAATCATTTTATCCTGTCATAGATAAAATTATTTTCAAGTGAAACAAATTATTTCAGAAGTCGCGCATAATAAATGAGCTGATATTTTAACTTTATGTTTATTATCATTTATTTAATTTGCGCAGGTGTCACCTATTCCGTCAAGTATTAGGCGGAATTTTTTTAAGTTAATTTTTAGGCTACGATCCCTTATTCAGTTTTTTCTTTTTTTTTCACGCAGAGGAAAGTATATGAGTTCAGACATCATGCGTGCAGCCAGAATGCACGGAAAGGGAAAACCTCTGGTTATAGATGAAATTGACCGGCCATCTGTTCGCCCTACTGAAGTTCTGGTTCGGGTTAAGGCGTGCGGCATGGTACCTAATCTCCAGAATGTACTGGAAAAATGGGACGAGCTGGCACCGGACTTACCGTTGCCTGAAATGCCCGCTATCTTTGGACTGGACGTGTCAGGTGAAGTGGTCAGCACTGGTGATCGCGTAACCGACTTTCAGCCGGGCGACAGGGTCTACGTCAATCCACTGCGCGCCTGTGGGTCGTGCAGTGCGTGCCGAAATGGTCACCATCTCGACTGCGAAAGGATGATCCTGAATGGCTATTTCGGGATTAAGCCTGAAAGCGCCGCACTTTTTAAGGATTACAGGTATGGAGGATATGCTGAGTACATGCCTGCACCGCAGGACAGCCTTGTGCGCCTGCCTGATAACCTCGACTTCAGCACTGCAGCCCGCCTGGGCTATCTCGGCACCGCATATCGTGCACTGAAGCGCGGCAAGGCCGGGCCGGGGAAAACGGTGTTAATCAACGGTATTACCGGCACGCTGGGGCTTGGTGCGGTGGCGCTGGCGCTGGCGCTCGGAGTCAGACAGATACTCGGTACTGCACGTAATGAATCACTCTTTGAGCGTGTAAAGCAGCTGGCTGAGCCTGGACGCATCGAGATTCTGAAATCCGGAGAGGAGTCTGCTGATGAATGGAGTCAGAGAGTCACTGAGGGGCGCGGTGTTGATATTGCTATTGATGCACTCAATCCCGGAGCGCCGCCAGAGCCGATGAAAGAGGCCATAAAAACCCTTAACAGAGGAGGGTGTCTGGTCAACGTAGGCATGGTAAGTGAAGAGGTTCCGCTGGATGTATTCTGGATGATGTCTAACAACATCAGTCACATAGGTTCCTGCTGGTTTTCAACTGAACAGGGGCAGGAAATGGCAGATCTGGTCGGCGCGGGAGCGCTTGACTTGTCCTTTTATGAAAATAAGGCTTACCCCCTGGAGCGGATTAACGATGCTGTCGACGGCACCGAAGACCGGAGCGGCGGCTTCACGAATATTGTGATCACGCCATAAAGATGAGGGTCTCCTGCCGCCGCAGGAGATCCGCAGCCCCGTCTCCCTCATTAATTACAGTAAGACAGCATGAACAAAGTCATAAAGATTTATGAGATTTTAAAAGATACTCAGCCAACCTATGAAGAAACAGAGCATGACTGGATGAGGAACGGGCTGTCGAGTACGCCTTTCAAGCATCTGGTCTCGTGTGCTTTGTCTACGGTCACGACCACTGCACGTACTGTAAAGGCCTGCAATGCGCTCTACGCCGAAGTAAAAAATTTCGATGACATCAGGAAGCTTTCTGATGAAAGGCTGATTGAGCTGATAAAGCCGGTTGCTCATTATAACCGTAAGGCACGCACTTTAAAAAAGATGTGCGACATTATTGTTGACGATTATGACAACCGTATCCCTGATACAAAGGAAGAACTTCTCAGGCTACCCGGCATTGGTCAAAAATGCGCGAACCTGATGCTGAATTATAAATATGAAAAGCCCGTTATCGCAGTGGATACACATATTCACAGGGTGATAAATCGTCTCGGTATTGTCAGGGCATCAACGCACGAAAAATCAGCCGAACAGCTCAATGACATTACGCCGGAAGAATACAAAAAACACGCGCACGAGTGGCTGATTGCCGTGGGCATGAATATCTGTAAGCCCCGTAAGCCTCACTGCAGTGAATGTCCAGTTTCGGCCTACTGCGATTATTACCGGCAGCGCGCAGCCTGAAGGCCCTGCGCGCTGCGCATAAATGGCAAACGGACAACCCGTCTTGCGCTTAATGATTTTAGTTTAGGACGCCTGCTTCCTGCTTAGCGATGACCCAGGCAAATTTAATCAGGAGAGTTTTAATGCGAATTTCACTTGAAGGACAGGTAGCCCTAGTAACCGGCGCCAGCTCAGGGCTGGGCTACGCCTGCGCTGAGGCGCTGGCTGCTGCTGGTGCAGCCGTCACCATCAATTATCACAGCCACCGCGAGCCTGCTGAATCGCTGGCAGAAAAGATTCGGGCGCACGGAGGCCAGGCTATCGCTGTGGCTGGCGATGTGTCTGTCGAAGCGGATGTCGATAAACTGATTGCGGCCGCGGTAAGCACCTTTGGCCGGCTGGATATTCTTGTGGCGAACTCTGGCCTGCAGAAAGACGCGTCGTTCGGTGATATGACGCTTGCCGACTGGAACAGCGTTATCAGTGTTAACCTGACCGGACAGTTACTCTGCGCCCGCGCCGCCCTGCGTCAGTTCAGGCAGCAGCAGTTTAAACCTGAGCTGAGCCGCGCCGCCGGCAAGATAGTTCACATGAGCTCGGTGCATCAGGTTATTCCCTGGGCAGGACATGTCAACTATTCAGCATCAAAGGGTGGCGTGGATCTTCTGATGCGGAGTATTGCCCAGGAGATAGGAGAAGAGCGTATTCGCGTGAATGCGGTGGCTCCCGGCGCCATCAAAACGGCCATCAACGCTGACTCAATTAAGGGCGGAGCAGAAGAAAAACTGCTTGAGCTTGTTCCCTATGGCCGGATCGGCGTGCCGGAAGATGTGGCAAACGCCGTGGTCTGGCTGGCAAGCGACCTGTCAGATTACGTGCACGGTGCGACGCTGTTTATCGACGGGGGAATGAGCCTTTATCCCGGCTTCCGCAACAATGGCTGACTGACGGTCACTTCCTTCCCCAACTGACAGGTAACTTCAAGAGGAGCTGACAATGAAGAAAAAGCTATTTTTTGCAGTTTTGCTTGCTGCCCTTTGCGGAAATGCCGGAGCATCTTCAGGCGGATACCGGGCAGGAGAAAAAGCGCCCCCCCACACAGAGAAGACGCCGCGAAAAAGGGTACAGAAGATACGCTTGCGACTAAAGCAAAAGTAATCAGGGACTTCAGGCAGGGGGGGTACGTAACGCTTGAGGGTTATATCATTCATGAGCAGAAGCCAGGGCACTATCTCTTCCGCGACTCAAGCGACACCGTCAGGTTCATGGCTCCCCGCAGCGCCTTTCGCGGTCAGGTGTATCAGGCCAGTGAAAAGGTCCGCGTCAGTGGGCGTGTCTACGGTAAAGCGGATGAAACGTTTATGAAAGTGAGCCGGATCGATAGGCCCTGAACAGCCTAAAAGTGGACAACGGACCGTGCTTAATCCGGTCCGTTGAACATTCTGCATTCTGCGCTTATGTGTAGTATAAGATTACTGATAGCTCCAGAACGGGCAGAAACCCTGACGTCAGGTGAAAGTGCTGCAACTTGCTTTTAGCAATCTGAGCGCCTGAAAGTCGTACGTGTACAAAAAATTTTGTTGTGTCTGCTTCTGGCAAAAAGCGGACATCGTGTTCACATCCCCATTACGATTGAGCACGCTGAATGCTAAGTTCATAAACTACGCAGGGCACATCATAATGCTGTTCTATTGCTTTGTAAGTCATGCCTAATCGCTGCATCACTCGCTGAGAGGGCGAATTTTCAGGGTCGGCAACAGCCACTAAATACGTTGCGCCTATCTGCTCTGCCGCGAAATCAATAATCGCTTTAGCCGCTTCTGTTGCATAGCCTTTGCCATTCTGTTCTGGGACGAGCCGCCAGCCAATCTCTAAGGGTGCACCTTCAACGTTTGCCAGATATTGAAGGCATGCTGCTCCAACAATGACCCCGGAAGCCTTCTCTTTGAGAACCCACCACGAAAATCCATATTTCTGCCATCTGGCCTGAACACGCCTGATGCTTTCCCAAGTCTCTTCTGGTGTTTTAACAACCCCTTTGCTGATATACCGCATCACGCCAGAATCGCTTTCCATTACCCTTAAGCCTTCGTAGTGTGAGTCATGGTAGGGTTCAAGCCTTAAGCGCGCAGTTTCTAAATTCATTTGACACTCCTTTTACTTGAAAGAATTACTTTCGCTGAACTTCTCAAAATAAATCACCATAGCACGATGTTAAGCTGCGTCAGCTTCTGGCAGCATAGTAAGGTCAGCTATGAGCGAAGAGCAGACATTTGCCCTATCTCTTTTATCGCATTGCTAATACCGGCATATTCTTGATTGAATTCTTTGGTATATCTCTCTTTTAGACAGACTTTACTGTTTTGAAACGAAAATTTGTGTAATCTATCGCATCCATGTACTAGTTAGATGGGGTTGTGATGAGTTTTTCGTCAATTGAGGACGTCAGAAACCGTATCGATCAGATTGACAGTGAACTGGTTAAAATGATCGCGCAATGCAGCCAGTGTGTTAAAGCTGCAGCAGCTTTCAAAAGTGACCATTCAGCCGTGCGTGCTCCAGACCGTGTCAAGCAGGTAATCGACAAGGTAAGTAAACAGGCGACTGAAGCAGGACTTCCTACAGGGATTATCGAAAAGGTCTGCCGGACTATGATCGATGCGTTTATCGATTATGAACTCACGCAACACGACCAACTGCGACAGGAGAAATGCTGACATCGTGCGTCAACATTCCATTGAACTCCTCCCCATAACTGTAGCGGGTGTCGAGGCAATAAACGCCAACAGCGACATTTCATTCGGGCGGCATACTCACGACCAGTTCGGTATTGGTTTGATGGACAGCGGCGGGCAAAAATCCCTGAGTGGGCGCGGACATGTCGAGTCGAACGCGGGTGATGTTATCGCTGTTAACCCGGGGGAAGTTCACGACGGGACACCACTCAATGGCCCGC
Organism: Candidatus Pantoea gossypiicola; assembly: GCF_008632075.1. Lineage (GTDB taxonomy): Bacteria > Pseudomonadota > Gammaproteobacteria > Enterobacterales > Enterobacteriaceae > Pantoea > Pantoea gossypiicola. The sequence continues at coordinate 75,396 of NZ_VWVM01000013.1, read as the reverse complement.
GATCCTGGCGGATGCTTTATTTTGATAAAGAAATTATAAATCAATGCTTTATCGATATTTCTGATGGTAAATATGCCAGCGGAGAATTTGCCCTGCCTGTATCGACGAATGCTGGCATGGCAAAAAACTTCAACCAGTTATATCAAGTCATTATCAGTGGTAATAGCGATGTAGAAAAGCTGGCTGCGGATGAAGCATTGTTAGTCCTGACCAAAGCATTGGCCCAAATGCCCCGGATTCAGATGAACATGCCCATAAAAGGTGTGTTATACGCGAAGCAAAAAATGGATGACGCGCCGGAGAGTGCCACATCTCTTACTGAACTGGCGGCGATTGCCGGACTCGGGCAGTTTACATTTTTACGCGCTTTTGCGCATTACAGTGGACTGACCCCGCATGCCTATCTTATGCAGCGACGCCTGTCCCTGGTTCGAAAGCTTATCAGGGGCGGAATGAACCTTGCTGATGCAGCCATTGCGGGTGGATTTGCGGATCAAAGCCACATGACCCGTCTGTTTGGTCGCAGCTATGGCTATACGCCGGGCCTTTATGCGCAACAGATTTCAAAAATATAGCTGTCAGTGTCGCTGCAATTTTATTCAAGACAGAGAAACCTCTTAATCGAATACTGAAACGATTATTTCAGCTGTCGATGAGGGGTAAAATTTGATACTCTATAACGATTTTCTGGTGACATCTCTGCTAATTGTTATGTCACCCGGTACTGGTGCCATCATCACGCTTTCTGCCGGCCTCAGGCAGGGTAAACGTAGCGCAATAATTGCTGCTGCCGGATGCACTCTCGGGGTTTTGCCTCATATGCTGGCTGCAGTTACAGGCCTTGCCGCCCTGCTACATGCCAGTCCGTTACTATTTTCCATTGTGAAGTATACCGGTGTGGCTTACCTGCTGCTTATGGCGTGGCAAACTCTACGGGATAAGACACTTTTAACCGCTGATGGTCTCAGGCAGGAGTTATCTCCTGGCGCCTTGATAATACGGGCGGTAGTTGCCAATCTTCTTAATCCCAAACTTTCGCTATTTTTCCTAGCATTCCTTCCGCAGTTTATCGCCTCCGGTGATGTACATCCCACACAGAGTATGTTGATTCTTTCAGCTATTTTTACGGCCCTGACTTTTGCAGTATTTTCTCTGTATGGTGCTTTTGCATCATCTGTTAGTCATTATGTATTAGGAAATCCTAGGGTGATGACCGGCATTCGTTGGAGCGTGGCACTGGCCTTTACTGCAGTTGGGATTCGCCTGGCGATGGCTGTGCAATAGTAAAGACTTGTGATAGATAACGCCTGAAAGGGGAGGATTGAACGTCCGCTTCTGGCACAGGGCTGCTGTTGCAGCCCTCACAAATTAAACTTCAATAGACTCAGATATCTCCAGGGCATCATCCACTTCAATACCGAGATAACGGACTGTACTTTCGAGTTTTTTGTGACCTAACAGTAGCTGGATTACTCGAAGATTTTTCGTTTTTTTATAGATCAGATATGGCTTGGTTCTTCGCATAGAATGCGTACTGTACAGAGTCTCGTCGAGACCCAGCTTATCAATCCATCCATGAAAAATACGGTTATATTGCCTTGTTGAGATATGTCGTGAAGAACCGACGCGGGACTGGAACAGATAGTCGCTACTAAGTAGATGAGCCATTTTAATCCACGCGGTTACAGCCTCTCTGGTTCCCTTAGTCAGTTCAAACTGAACGGGGCTTCCCGTTTTTTGCTGCAGCACTGTCGCTCTGCCCGAAACAGAGTGCCCATAGGCCACATCAGAAACTTTTAGCTTAACCAGATCACAGCCCCGAAGTTTACTGTCCAGAGCCATGTTAAACAGAGCTAAATCGCGTACTTTTCCTTCCAGCTCAAGTCTGATACGGATTCCCCAGATATGAGAGATCTGAAGAGGCCGTTTCTGGCCAATAAGACGGCCCTTGTTCCATGGGAATGTTGTCATGCTCAATCTCCTTTGGGTTAGGAGATGTGATTATGGTCGTCCAATATGAGCGAGAAGCGGACATATTAATAGATATGGGCAGGACTGAACATTCTTGAGCGTTGGCATTCAGTTCAGCTGCGCCCTAGAGTTGCGGAAGAAAACGCAGCGTCAAATATGCGATACTGAGGAGCGCATCAGCGGCCTGCTGGAAGAGATATGTGAGGTTCTGGGTGAGCAGCATGACCCTGCACTGCCATAGCCGCTACGCTAGTCTTCCGCCCGTGAACCGCTGCTGGCGTATCTGCAATGCGAAACCTTAACGCTGCAGCCGGAGGAGGCGCTCTGCCCGGCGTGTGGTTGTGAACTTAGTCCGCTGGGCTGCGACGTGTCGGAACAGCTGGAGCTCATCAGCAGCACCTCAGCAGTGGCCAGTAAACCGGATCTTGCATCTGTTACCATGGCAGAAACCGGAACCGGATTTTATCAGAATGACTGCCAGCCAGAACTTGTGGTTGTCAAGCTCATATTTTTTACAGGCGTAGCAGCTTCAGTAAGTTTTTCGTCAGACCTGCCGGTTTTAAAGATCTCAACGGCCTGACGCAGATGGGCAGCCTGCTCCTCAAGGGACGCCGCCGCGCTGGCCGACTGTTCAACCAGTGCTGCGTTCTGCTGGGTGACGCCATCCATTTCCGAAACGGCTTTGCTGACCTGCTCAATACCGCGCGTCTGTTCCACTGATGAGGATGCGATTTCTTCCGTCAGCGTAGTCACACGGTTGACAGAGATGACAATACCGGACATCGATTTCCCGGCCTCTAAGGCATGATCAGCACCGCTTCTGATACGCAGTGCCGACTGTTCAATAAGCTGTTTTATATCCTGTGCGGCTACCGCACTGCGGCCCGCCAGGGAGCGGACCTCACCCGCAACGACAGCAAACCCGCGCCCCTGCTCGCCCGCACGTGCGGCTTCAACGGCAGCATTGAGGGCCAGAATATTAGTCTGGAAGGCTATGCCGTCGATAATTTCGATAATACCCGCCATTTTCTCTGAGCTTTCACTGATACTTTCCATGTTGGTGATAACCCTGCCAACGGTTTCACCGCCCTGCGTAGCTATGGCCGCCGCTTCTCTGGCCACAGCAGACGCCTGCTGGGCATTTTCGGCATTCAGTTTCACCGTGGATGTAATCTGCTCCATGCTGGCGGCGGTTTCTTCAAGCGCCGCCGCCTGCTGTTCTGTACGCGAGGACAAATCCGTGCTGCCGGCAGAAACCTCTGACGCGCCGGTTAAGATAGAATGCGCCGCGTCACCAACTGACCTGACGGTAGTGGCAAGCGCATTCCGCATCAACTTTAATTCAGCCACGAGGAGCCCTACCTCATTTCGGCCCTCATCACTGATTTCCGACACAAGGTTACCTGCGGAAATTGCGCGGATATAGCCCGTCAGCCTGTTGACCGGACCGAGCAGTAACGTTTTCAGCCCCAGCCAGACGGCAATGATGATGAAAAAGGCTGAAAATGCCACAGCCAGCAGCGTCCACCGCACATCCGCCAGCCCCTGCTGGTTCTGTTGTAAGGTCTGCTGCATCAGGTTATTGTTAACCGTCCGCCAGCTCTCATAGTTACGCTCAAGCTGGTCCTGTGCAGCTTGTGCGTCAAGATGACCATAGGCCTGATAATTTCCCTGCTTAAGGAAATTGGCAGATGCCTGCATCGTGGTATACATAGCCTGGAATGCACTGGCCACTTTGACGTCTTCCGCTTTGCTCTGACCTGTCTCACGGTGAACGGCCTGCCAGGCTCTGAATAAAGTCTGGGCCTCGGTGGCCGTCTGCACCGCGTTATCAAGAAGTGCAGACATCGCGGCAAGTGAAGCCGGGTCACTCTGGTTTTTCAGAAAGCGAATGGCTACGCGGTTAATGGTAACGCGTGTTTTTATAAGCGTCTGGACCGTATCGCCAAGATACTGCTGCTGCAGGGTAAGCTGGCGGGCACTGATAAAATTTTTGTCGGCCTTCAGGGCTGAGGCGTAAAAAAGCGCACCCGTTAGGGCAAGCAGGGCAGTGAAGATGATGAGTACTGCGGCAATGCCGGTCGTCAGCCTGAGATTTTTGAACATGTTGTGGTTCCGTATAATGAGTGTTTAAAACATCATCGGCAATAAATTACTTTACGTGAGTAACTACAGGTATATTGTTTAAAATAAGTTCAACAAGTGCTGTTTATCAGGTGAAGCTGCCACATGACCGGCCACTAAAGAAAGCAGATCTCAAATATGTATAAGTGCCAATACGGCCTATATGTGCCGCTTACGAAATGCTTTCGCTTCCACAGGCCATTCATCACTGCCCGGGCCTCATCATCCAGCGCATCCCAAGTGCGGCTGCGGAGTCCGGTAGCCAGCCACAGGTCATGTAGCCGGTCACTGTTTTGTCCGTCAGTTCTGCCCCGTCCCGCCGCCGTCAGCGCCCGCACCTAATTCACGTTCTCCTTCAGGCCGGTCATACGCAGCCTGTTTGTAAGCGTCTGACAGTGTTGACACTTGTATGAAGGTGCATCAGCTTAGACTTTAGCTGGTAGGTTTTGTTGATTCAGCACAATCAATCAGAGAGGGTCTGCTTTGGGCGAAAATCAGAATCCATTCTGCTAGACCCTACAATGTACAGTTAATGATTTTTAACTTAATACACGAAATTTCACCTGGGAATAACATCTTACTGGCACCTTACCTTTGTGCCAGATATAGCCATTAATGCGGTCACAGAAAGCGAGCGTGAGTCACGCGCATCGTGAACAGGACAAAAGGTGCATATACCAGAGCTGATATAGCACCTTGTTGGTAAGAGACAGGATGTGTAATCTGATAAAAATCATTTATTATGCGGAAAATTTTATCGTCCCAGCAATACCCGCCTTGAAAATTCTTTTTTGAGCTCAACGCTGTATGGGGCGTTATAAAAGCTTACCTTCTGAAATTTATCATCGAATTCTTTATTCAGATGTTTATTTACCGTAATTGAACCAAAAACGTTATGGAGTTCGCTTTGCGTTTTTTCACTGATCAGCCAGTTGACAAACAGAGCAGATGCAGCGGGGTGTGCTGAATTTTTAGCTATTACTACAGCGTTGGCACCGGCAGGCATATCAAACCCGGGTACATAAAATTTTATGCGTGATGTCACTGCACCTGTTTTTTTAAGAGTCAGCAGGTGGTCTTCCCACGCAGGTGCCAGAATAAGCTCGCCATCATTGATACGGGTAAGACTGTCTGCCTGCGATTTTGTGAGCGTGATCTTACTTTTATTTTTAATAAACCATTCCCATCCTTTATCCCACTGCTGGAGAACGGCCGGGTCTGCTTTATCAGCTAACTTATGCTCTCCCTGTCCGTGGAGTGTCAGTACTCTCTGTATAAAAGCTTCACCAGCCCCGCCATTTTGCGGATCATTGTATCCAAACAAATTTGGATTGTTGTCGATGAAGCCCTGAAGCTCCTCCAGAGTCTGAGGCAGTTTTTTGTCCTGCATTTGCAGCGGGTCATACGCAAACCCGGTCTGGCTTCCCCAGAATGCAAGGCCATATCCGAGGAAGTCGGTACCATTGACTTGACTATAGCCATTCTGGTATTCAGGAAGCCATGCTACTGGCGAAACGGTATGAGAGTTAAGGACAAGTGGCATCTGGCTCATCGTAAAACCTACTACATCAAGCTTCCCGGTTTCTTTATTTTTTTCAGCAAGAATTTTATTCAGATTCCCGTCTATGGTCGATTCAGGAATGATTACTTTAATACCGTACTCATATTCAAATTCTTTTACAAAATTTCGCCATTGTGGCTTGAGATACCAGACATTAAAGTTAACTGTCCCTTCGTTTTTTGCCTGGGAGACAACCTCGCTCCACGTCATTTCTGAAAGCTGCGCTCCCTTTGCCGCAGAAAAAGAGAGACCAGTAACCGTTATAACGGTAGTTAAAGTTAAAAAGCGTTTCATATTAACCTCTTCATATTAATATTTGCCAGTTGACTCAGCCGCATAATTATCCTTCAGCGCTCTTTCAATGATGATCATAAGGAAGATGTTAGGAATGATGAGTATTATTGATACAACTGCTGCGTCTGGTCTTACAAACGTGTATCCAAGGAAAGAATAAAGTATTGTCGGAATGGTAATAAAATCCGGTGAACCCAGTACATATGAAACGGAAAATTCCTCAAGACTCCTGACGAAACACAGTATCAGAGTAGCAAGAATGGCACTCTTCAGAAAAGGCAGATAAGCATTCCTGAATGTTGCCCACCTGTCCGAACCCAGATCGCGGCTGGCGTCAATCATCTCCTGCGGTACAGCCCGGAAACCGGCGGAAAGTATTCTTATTGCATAAGGCAGTGCGAGGACAGTATGTCCCGTAACGATGCTGATAAAAGGATTTTCGATATCGAGTTGCAAGATCATGGCGCTGAAAAATATGCCGATCAACATACCCGGCATAACGAGGGGGATCAGCGTCAGGATTTCAGCTATCCCTTTTCCTCTGAAAGGTATGCGTCCGAAAGCATAAGCAGTAGGAAGAGCCAGTAACAGACTCAGGGGAGCTACTGTTAACGCTATCGAATAACTGTTGAACATAGCGTCAGGAAGCGATGTCGTCTGCCACATATTTACCCATCTTGTGAAAGAGAGGCTGTCCGGAAATATGTCAGGGAAACTCCAGGGATGTGCAGGGTCAACCATCGACCATATTACCGCCATGCCCACGGGCAGCCCAAGCCATATAAAATTAGCAATGAGAAAAAAAGCTACCGAAACTCTCATGACTACACTGGTCTTTTCTGGACTGTTCACGTTCATTTCAGGTCGCCTTTGCATGTCATGAAAGGTGTTATCATTAACTTAACTGCTATACTGAATAATAGTGAGGTTATCATGATGATCATGGCAATCACGGCAGCGTTATTCCATTCTCCGTACTCCATAGCCGTTGACTGCATCAGTCGCGCAAGTGAATAAACATCATGAGGCCCGGCGACTGAATAAAAAGCAAAGTCACCGATCGCATCAATGAATACAATAATCAATGCCACCTGCACTGCGGGCAGGGTAAGTGGCAGTACAATAGTGATAAACCTCTGCCACTTATTAGCGCCTAAATTTACCGATGCGTTTAAAAGATCATTTTTCACAGTATTCACTGAGCTGCTTATCAGAATCAGCGCAAAGGGCATATTCTTCCATATCTGCAGGACAATGACTCCCGTGCCGAAACTGTCATTCTGCATACGCAGCGGCGCTCTGATAACTTTTGCGGCGAGAAGGAACTCATTAATAACACCATGGAATGAAATAATGTTAATAAATAAAAAGGCTGCAACAAGGCCAGGAATAAACATAGGTATACGCAGTATGGCAATGACACTTTCTTTCATGGGCAGCGGCTTTCTCAGCCATAAAGCAATGGGGTAGGCGAGAATAACGGCCCCCAGGGCTCCGAGAAGTGAAACTTTTAATGAATAAAGAAGTGAGCTCACCAGTACGGGATCGCGAAGCATCCCGGACCAGTACTGAAGTGTAAAATAACTTTCACCCGTCAGGTTAAAATAGCCAATACTCTGCGCTATCAGAACATAGAATGTTGAGCCCATAAGCATAAGGATAGTACCAAGCCCGCTTATCATAAGAAGCCAGGCAAATAACTCCTGCCGTACATTGGTTTTCATATCACAGGCTCCAGAAATACGATGGCATTTTCAGGCAAATAGAAACATGCCTGCCCACCGGTTTTAAAGGAAGGTTTTTTTATAAGTTGCAGCCGCACACCGGTTCCATCGCTTGTGTGCCCCAAAGCCTCGGTATGGTTTCCCATAAAAGCCATACTTTCAACGGTGATGGTAAAGTGATTAGAGTCTTTTCTGCTTTCCGGAATGTATACAGCATCTTCGGGTCGCCAGCATATCCAGCAATGATCGCTTTCAGGTACTCTGGAAGAGCTGACGTAGAAGCCCCCCATTGAAGTGGATACCCTGTAATAGCCGGGTTGTTCTGCCCTGCATATGGTTGCCTGCATAATATTTGCCGCACCAATAAAATCGGCAATAAAGCGGTTTGCCGGCTGATAGTATATTTCTTCAGGTGTGCCTGCCTGCGCAATGTTCCCTGCATTAAGTACCACAATTTTGTCTGACATGGAGAGCGCTTCACTCTGGTCATGCGTCACATAAACTGATGTAAGGTTGTGGCGCTCCTGAAGCTGCTTGATTTCATATCTCACACTTTCACGCAGCTTTGCATCCAGATTGGAAAGAGGTTCATCAAAAAGCATGACGTGAGGCTTTGTTACCATGGCTCTCGCGATCGCAACTCTTTGCTGTTGCCCGCCTGAAAGCTGAGAAGGCATTTTGTGTCTTTGTGATCCGAGGCCCATCTGTTTCAGCACGGTATTCACCGTAGCTTTCTGTTCGCCAGGGGGGATCCTCTTCTGCTTCAGCCCATAAGCAATATTGTGAACAACATTCAGATGAGGGAATAAAGCGTAAGACTGGAAACACATCGCAGTGCTTCGCTTCTCCGGGGGTAGTGTATTAATTGCCTGACCGTTCAGAATGATGTTTCCACTGTCTGGGGTAACGAATCCCGCAATCATCTTCAGAAGGGTTGTTTTACCGCATCCGCTGGGTCCCAGCAGGGTGACAAACTCCCCTTCTTCAACATCGAAAGAGATCTCTCTCGCTGCATAGTACTCGTCAAAACGCTTTGTAATTTTTTCAAGTCTCAGTTTAGCCATCATGCAGTCCCTAATTATCATCACGATTAACTTTAATGTTTAAACATTAAAATTTTGTGACAGTGAATTACTTGAGGATATCCCTCATTAAGAAAACTGTATATATATGATTTTATTAAATAAAAAAATAAATTAGATTTTCGCTGCTTTTTTTATTAAGTTTAGATAACATACTTAATAGCGAAGGATAATACTTTTTCTCAAAGGTGCTGAACGTGTTCAACTTCCATCAGGCCAGTAAAGGGGTCGTACTGGCGAACGGCCATCGTGGATACTCCAGTAAGTATCCTGAAAATACGCTTTTGGCATTTGAAGGCGCACGCCTGGCTGGAATGTCGAGTATTGAACTCGATGTGCACATGACTAAGGATGAGAAAATGGTGGTTATTCATGATTACCGCATTGACAGAGTATCGGATGGCTCTGGTTATGTGGCAAATATGACTCTCGACGAACTGAGAACGTATGACTTTGGCGTCAGCGTTTCCTCCGAAGAAGGAAAGGCTGCTATACCGCTACTGGATGACATCTTTGACTGGGCGATCAGGCACGATATGGGTCTTGTCGTAGAGATAAAACAGCGCTGTCGTCTTGACCGCTTTATTGAAAGATTCACCCAACTGGTGAACACCAGTACAGGCATTATCGAAAGAATGCAGTTACTGGGGTTTAACCATGTACTGCTTAATCAGGTCAGGGACAGTGTTCCGGGTCTGAAGATTCAGACAGTCTCACTTGAACGCTATAAAAATCAGCTTGAAGCTATTCTCGGTTCGGGTGCTGATTGTGTTTGTCTTGAATATGAACATACACATATAGACGATCTGAAGGCCTATAAGCAGGCGGGATTAGGTGTACGCCTTTACCTTACTCCGGGCAAGCTCGGTCTCGATACGCTGGAGTACTACCGTTTTAAGTTCGGGCATGATGTCCGCAGCGAGATACTGTTCTGGATGAAGGAAGGTCTGATTGACATGGTCAGCCATGATGACGTCCTGTATGTCAAAAGACTCATCAAAGACGCCGGGTTAAAATGTGCTTAACCATTTGATGCCCGTATATAGGAATTATCATGAATTTAGTCAGTGCACCTTTAGAACTGAGCGCGACGCAGCGTAACCTGATCGACCTGATCAGGAATCATGGCACCGTTACACGGGCCGAGCTCAGTCGTCTCTCAGGACTGACTCCGGGAGCTATAACACAGCAGTGTCGTGAACTCATTTTTACCGGTCTGATCATCGAGGGTGAGCCTGTACATGATGGCAAGCGTGGTCAGCCTTCTTTACCCCTGCGCCTGAATCCAGGAGGGGCCTGCTCTATAGGCGTTTCCTTCAGTCCTGGGTTTATTGACATTGCCGTCGTTGACCTTAGCGGAAAACCGCTCATACAGGTTTCAGAAAAACATACTGAAAACCGTGAAATATCCCATACGGTCAATCAGGTCATACAGATGGTTGCCGGTGCACTTAAAAAGAAACGTTTAAGTAACTCACGAATACTGGGCATTGGATATGCCGTTCCGGGATTCCTGAAAAAAGACGGCCGTAAAAGACAGACAGTAGCATGGCTTGATACCTGGAGGGAGGTTGACCTCCAGGCAGTCTTTGCAGCAGCGTTACCTTACCCGACCTGGGTAGAAAACATCGTAAATGCTTCTGTCATTGCCGAATATTACTCCGGTAATCACAGTAACATTTCTGACCTGGTCCTTATTGACCTGGGTTACGGAATTGCTGCAGGCATTATTGCTGACAATAAGCTTCTGAGTGGGGGGTTTTCGAATGCCGGAGAACTTGGAATGAGTTTCCCACTCGAACTGCCAAGGCCTTCTTATAAAGATTTGCTTATCACTCTGGAGAAGGCCGGTCTGGATCCCGATGAACTTGATGGCCTTGCTGGCAGCGGGAATAAGGTTATTGAGTGCTGGATAGCGCGTGTCAGTGAACAACTCGAACCCATTATATTCAGCTGTATCCAGTGGCTGGATCCTGAAGTTATCACGCTGGGTGGCGCGATGCCTAAAAAAATCGTCGGCCGGCTGGTGAAGGAGCTCAGGCTGAGAGTCAGCGGACGATTAGAGCCGTTACGGTCATCAGCACAAATTGAAGCTTCTGCTTTCAGTAAAGAGGGTGCGTCACGCGGGGCAGCAATGCTGCCCTTATATTACACACTGAATATAAAAAAGTAGCAGTGCCGGATTAGTTTTACTCTGGTGTAAAGGGTACGCCGGCCCGTATATCAGTAAAAGAGGATGGGATATGTCACGTGATTTTGTCAGTTACGCCCCGGATGTGGGAAGAAAATTTTCATCCTCCGGGTGTCCTTTACCTTTTGCGGGTAATACGTTTCTTGGCCACCTTGAACAGCAGGGGGAAGGATTTAAGACTTTTGATACAATACTTAATGTATACAGAGCACTGCCGGAAACCAGTTTTTTCAGGAAAATGGCGGCCCTTCCATCCAGCAGTTACCACATTACGCTTTTTACCGGTGTAAACGAGTGCGATCGTCATTCAGGCCCATGGCCAGCCGGTATATCTCGTGAGCTGGCGCTGGACGAGCTTAACAGATGTTTTCTGGATAAACTTAATTTACGTCAGCCAGGCCTGTCTGAATCCTTTGATTTCATGGTGGACTCAGACGCACCATTGCCAGGAAAAAATGATAATTTTTTCATCCCACTAAAACCGGCCGATCAGACCACATACAACCGTCTTCAGAAAATAAGAGGTGAGTTGTCAGAAATAACGGGTATTCGTCGTGACGATCATTACTCCTATCAGTACCATATTACGCTGGGGTATCTTCTGGAGACGCTTGATGGAGCGGAAAAACTGGAATACAGGGACAAAAGTATGGAGTGGAGAGAAATGATCTCGAAGGCTGGCAAAATTATCATTCGGGAATTTGAGTTCTGTACATTACGAGACATGTACTCATTCCGCAGAATTTGCACAATCTAGCAATATTATCAACTCTCTAACAGGACCGCTTTAAGATGATCTGATATAGAGATGCCCGGTTGAGAAAGTTGAAGAAGTATCTTCCAATGTCGCTTCTGAAAAATTAAGTTTTCTGGGAAGGAGAAACAAATGAGGTGGCTTTCTTTAATCAGGCCTGTCTTAATTTTGTCTGGGAGCGCAGGCTCTCCAGTCGGTAATCTTATACTTAACAAATGTGATCAGATTGCTTCAGATATTGCTGCATCATGGGTAGGGATATCGCAGGATGAACTGCTGATTGCATGGGGTACGCCGCAATATAGACTGAATCGGAGTGCCGGATGTAGCACACTGACTTACCTGTATAACAGGCCTGTAAATGAATATGGTTTAACAACGCGCAATCATATGCCGGATTATGAAACCTGTGCCCATGTTTTTTTTGTCGAGCAGGGCATACTAACAAAATGGCTTTCGACAGGTGGTCTTTCTAACAAAAGGCAGAAAATTGGACTGCAGTAATACAGCCGGCATATGAATCAGCGATTCATTTTATACTTTGCAAATCTGTCGCTGTATTACTGAAAAAATGTGTCTTTAATTAAGGGGCCGCTCAACGATTTTAACATTGAGCCGTCACAAAGCTGCGCGGCGTCATAGAAAAATGCATGTAGAGATGTGGAGTACTAACGATGCTAGGAAACTTTTTATTTTATTGGATTCAGCCTGAGCAATATTAAACCCCTTGGTTAAAGGGGTGTTATGTTGAAAAGTAACTGAAACTATGAAAATAAAACATCTTAATTTATAAATAATGACTTAAGGGAAATCATATGCGGTGCATTTATTTAATTATTTCTGTATTAATACTGACTGGATGTGCAGGCTCTCCACTCGGCAACCTGATTTTTAATAAACGTTATCAGACCAGTTCGGATATCGCTGCATCATGGGTCGGGTCGTCGGCAGACGAACTTGTAATGGCGTGGGGACCGCCTCAAAACAGCCAGGCTCTGAGTAACGGAAGCAGCATACTTGATTACCAGTATAACTGGATTGTAAATGGATCCGATTCAAGTATGTGGAACTATATTCCTGAATATGCAAACTGTGATAAGCGATTTCTGGTTGAGCAAGGGATAATAACAAGATGGTATTCATCAGGTGGCTGTCCAAAAAGACCTGAAGGTGCAAAATTGATTGATGGAAGTATACCGGTACCAAAACCAACTCTTTAGTAAGTTTTGCGCTTACCTGGATTTAATATGGGGAAAGCTTACATAATCCGGCATTTACTGGGAGAATTTCAGTTAAAAACGGGCTTTTCAGTATAAGAAAAAACTTTGACAAAACTTCGGTGGAAATTGTCATAAAAATCCAATCAACTCAGGAAATATCATAAGGTCAATATTATGAAGATTTATGTGGTAGCAATTGCATTTATGCTATTCGTTTCAGGATGCAGCTCCTTCAGCGGTGAGGATAAGTTTACCCGGAGTTATGTTTCAGCTCACATCACGCCTAATAAAACAACGGAATCTGAAGTTAAGACTCTCTATGGCACACCAGACAGACAGACATCACATTCAGACGGTAGTTACGTATGGTCGTTTAATAAGGATGGTAACATGAGTTCGCTTTCAAAAGCGCTTTCATACATTCCCGGAACCTCAGCACTAAGCGGCGCCATGACTAGTGCGACTATAGCACAGAACACCAAGGATGATATAAGTTCTGTTTCTGATAAAGTAACCGGAAATTCAGAGCATCGTAGCGACTCTTTGACAATTTACTTTACCAAAAACAAAGTTGTTTCCGACTGGATTATGTAATTAATTCATGAGCGAGCTGAGGAAATAAAATCATTCCTGACTAATTAGTTTTATTTTTTGATTCTCAGCCGCTCGCATCCGCCCCGTTTTTCCGCCAGAAACCTTACCGTTATCTGGCGGGAGCGAAAATAGTAAAGCTAACTTTGGCTGGCGATGTAGGGATTCGGCATGGACGGTATGTGTCATGACTGGAAATAAAATATACTGCATAACTTCTGGATTCAGGATTATAAAATAACCTGTCATCAGTTTTTTTAACAGTGCACATTAACAAAATGGTCTTCGCCAGGTGGCAACTCTAACAATAAGGGAAATGAAATAAGGGCACCCTGACAGGCCATGAATCAAGAATTTATTACCACTTTTTAATATACGGTGCTGTTTTTTTGAGTGGGTCTAGTTTTATGAAGGCCTTAAAAAATGTGTAAACGGATTAATAAAATAGCTGTTACTATTTCAGCTGCCTGGCTGCTAGCAGGATGTTCTACCCTGGCTCCGGAGCGGACGGCAGCAGAAAATCTGATGGGAAAAATATCAATGAAGCCTACAGGGTTTTCGGTAATCGATTGTTTGTTAGTACAGGAACAAGTGTAAGTACGTAAAGTAAATTTTACGGACATAATTTTTATCAGTTTTATTTTAAGGGGCTTGAATACGATCAGGAAAAGTTCAACGGTTCTTATATGGATACATCACAAGGCCGTCCGATTCTGGTTAATCAGTTCGAAACACAACATGTGCAGGAGTCATGTAAAGTTGGATTCTGGGCTGATCCGAAAACGAACATAATCGATTACTACGAAGTCAAAGGTAACTGTGGATTGGGAGGCTGGTAATTCGGTACAACCGGCATATTACATTATTGGGGAATAAACTGACCAGAATACCTTCTGGGAATTAAATAAAAACCTTTACTTAAAAGAGATACTCATATCAACAGTATTGACTTTTTATCGATGTACTAACTATTTTCTAACATGTTGCTGTTAGAATATTGGTAATTAACAAATAAAATTTTGCCTGAACAATCTGGAGTTAAAATCATGAAAAAAATTATCTGTATTTCAGCTGTTTCTTTTCTTTTAAGTGCGTGTACTACGATGTCTCCTGATCTCGCAATCCCGATACTACAGGCTGATACTTCTAAAATGTTAGGCCTGGGGTCTTCCGATGAGATAACTGTGACTAATGTTTCCATGTCTAAGCCTGATGCGCTCGGGTCTCAGGTGATATCGTATCGCGCAACTACTGATAAGGGGCGTATTTTAGACTGTGAAGCCCACGTGATTCCTGGTCTTCCGTTACAGGAGCCAACTGTAAGCACGCCTACGTGTAAACCGGTTAAGACCTATAACAAATAAAATCAGTACGTTATAAATTTTCAGTAAACGCCCGGGGCAGTTCATAGTGAAGGACTTGCAGTGGATTAGCCGCAAGTAAACAGCATGCCATATGCGATTTTATTTTACCCAGTACAGGCAATGTGTGCGGGGGCCCCGCGCTTTTACGATCAAATATTCCCTACATCAGGGACCTGCCCGGAAGAACACTATGAACAGACATGAAGTTACATCTGCGCTTTTCAGAAGCGCGGGATGCGACGCGACTACGGGCGTGCAGGCGCTGGCTTGCCGTACCGGCAAAGGTTTACCAGGCGTTCTGTGCGGCCGCAGACAGCGATACTTTTTTCAGAACCAGTATCGATGGTTGCTACTTATCTGATGTGCGGTGATAGCAGCTTTGACGACGTCTGCATCGTCAAACGCTCACTGCTGGCCATCGGCTGCGGGTACTTAATTAGGTAATGTCCGCTTCTGGCACAGAGCGGACATCGGCTCCGTCCCGGGTCTGGGATATGCCGCAAGAGAGCGTTAGTCACACACAGAGTTCATCGGGCAGTCATCTGATAAAGAAAAGGGTTCAGACTTCAAAACACTCAGGTTCAAACCGCACCCGATTTCCCCGCCCTCGTTCTCTAATCCCACATCCCAGCTTTACCATCAAACGGACAACCCAGGGACAAATCAGGACAACAGACGGCAAGCGTATAGAACACACTAACGCTCTCTGCTATTCATGACGTTAAATCACGTCTGTTGAGAGAGAAAAGATGAACTTTTATCGCAGTAAAGCATTTACCGGCTCTAAAGCCTGGGATGCTCAACACATTGCCAGCTTCGATAATATCAGCGTGAAACTTCACTGGACCGATCAGCCTTATAAATGGCACATCAATGATGGACAGGAGGTTTTTGCTGTCATGGATGGGTGTGTTGAGATGCAATACAAAGAAAACGGTAAAATCAAAAGCAGAGCACTCACCGCAGGTGATATTTTCTATGCCAGCGAAGGTATAGAACATATTGCGCGTCCGCAAGGTGTCGCCCGCGTGCTGGTCATTGAAAAAGAGGGATCGGTTTAACGAAGGTCTGATCAGTTAACCGGTAAAGCCTGAGGTCAGTGTCCGTTTTGGCCATCAGTAATATCAGCCAGCTACCTGTGAACGGGATAATCCTGCAGGAACCGGCAGACCAGACCTTTATTTGCCAGGGGCAGGCTGTCGATGTCTTATCCAGCCTGCCAGATTCATAAAACCTCAGGCCGCGCGCACCTGCGGCATCGCAATATCTGCGCTGATACGAGCACCGTCGGCATCAAACACCATGCAGTGGTGCGGATGGAAGCTGGGCCGCAGCGTCTGATAAGGGCGGAAATGCACATCGCCCGGCAGGAGCATCTTAAAGCCGTCGTGGCCGTGGCTCTGACCAAACAGATACGTATTATTGCCGAGCCGTTCCACGACCTCGCAGTGGAAGTCGATATTCAGGGGTGCATCGCCGTTGATCTGCAACTGTTCCGGCCGGATACCCAGAGTGATCTCATCTCCGGGCTGCAGCGGGCTGATAGGTGAGGGGAGTTGCAGCCGGTGTTCGCCGTCATTGATCAGAGCGACCAGCCCGCCAGGGCCACACTGCTCTACGCGCCCGGGCAGGAAGTTCATCTTCGGCGAGCCGATAAAACCCGCTACGAAGCGGTTGATCGGATTGTAGTAGAGTTCCATCGGCGAACCGACCTGTTCCACCTTGCCGTAGTTCATCACCACAATCTTGTCGGCCAGCGTCATCGCCTCCGTCTGATCGTGCGTCACATAAACCATGGTGGTTTTCAGCTCCTGATGGAGCTTAGCAATGTGCAGCCGCATATCGACACGCAGCTCTGCATCCAGGTTCGACAGTGGCTCATCAAACATAAACACCCGGGGATTACGCACAATGGCGCGACCAATGGCGACACGCTGACGCTGTCCGCCGGAAAGCTGTTTAGGTTTACGATCCAGCAGGTGCGCCAGCTGAAGCGTCTTCGCCACCATCTCCACCTGATGCTGAATCTGCGCTTTGGGTAGCCCGTTCACTTTCAGTCCGTAGCCAATATTCTCCGCTACCGTCATATGGGGATAGAGCGCGTAAGACTGAAACACCATCGCCACGCCGCGGTGCGAGGGCGCTACATCATTCATCACCTCATCGCCAATCAGAATCTCACCGTCACTGATCTCTTCCAGCCCGGCAATCAACCGCAGCAGCGTGGATTTTCCGCAGCCTGACGGACCGACGAATACTGCAAACTCACCAGCTTCGATATCGAGTGCGATACTTTTCAGCGTTTCTGTTTTACCAAAGCGTTTGGTGACATTTCTCAATCTGATGCTGGACATACTGAACCTCATGGCAAGGAATTTGGCGGCTAAAATGTACGACGTATAACAGTTGGTCAGTTTCCACGTCAGCCCTTATGGTGCCTGCGTTGACTATAACGTTCCGTCAGGGTACGCCCTATCGCTGTTTTTGATTTCTGTAATAGCGATCACACATTGGTGCGAACGGGCTGGAGCACGTTACGCATTCCGCGTAGCGTAGGGCACAAATGCGATACGTTATTCACGTATAGATGACCGATTAATCCCTGTTCAGCATGTGCCTGAAAAAAGAACAACAGCAAGTGACAGCTAAAAATGTCATACCTTCACACGAGGCCGGTAATGAAAATCAAAATCAGCGTAACGCTACTCCTGTCAGCAATGATGCTTAGTCAATCCGTCTGGGCCGCTCAGCAACTCACCGTCTGGGAAGACATTAAGAAATCGGACGGCATCAAAACGGCGATCGCCGATTTTCAGAAACAGTTCGGCGTAGAAGTGAAAGTACAGGAGATGCCGTTTGCGCAGCAGATTGAGAAGCTGCGTCTGGATGGTCCGGCAGGTATCGGCCCGGATGTGCTGGTGATCCCCAACGACCAGCTCGGCAGTGCGGTGGTGCAGGGCTTGCTGGCTCCGCTGAAAATCGATGCGGCAGAGCAGAGCGCTTATACGCCTTCGGCAATGGCCGCGTTCACACAGAATAACGTGGTCTACGGCGTTCCTAAGGCGGTTGAAACCCTGGTGCTGATCTACAACAAAGATCTGCTGCCCGCGCCGCTGAAAACCCTGGATGAGTATCGCGCGTTCTCGCAGAAGCAGCGCGAGGCAAAACAGTATGGCCTGCTGGCGAAGTTCGACCAGATTTACTACAGCTGGGGCGTGATGGCACCCATGGGGTCTTACATTTTTGGTAAAGATGCAAAAGGCGCAATTAACACTCAGGATATCGGGCTGAACACCCCAGGCAGCGTGGAGGCGGTGACGTACCTGAAGCGCTTCTTCAGCGAAGGATTGTTGCCTGGCGGCATCATGGGCGACAACGGCCTTAACGCTATCGACTCGCTGTTTACCGAGAAGAAAGCGGCAGCGGTGATCAACGGGCCGTGGGCGTTTCAGCCTTATCAGGCGGCCGGGATCAACTACGGCGTGGCACCCCTGCCGCTACTGCCAAACGGCAAGCCGATGAGTTCCTTCCTGGGCGTTAAAGGCTATGTGGTATCGACCTGGAGCAAAGATCAGGCGCTGGCACAGAAGTTCCTTACCTTTATCAACCAGCCGCAGTACGTGAAAGCGCGCTATCAGAAAACCCAGGAGATTCCGCCTGTTACTGCGCTGATGAACGATCCGATTATCAAAGATGATGAGAAAGCCAACGCGGTCGCGGTGCAGGCGACGCGAGCCTCAGCCATGCCAGGCGTGCCGGAGATGCAGGAAGTGTGGGGTCCGGCCAATGCGGCGCTGGAGCTGAGCGTTTCCGGCAAGCAGGAGCCAAAAGCGGCACTGGATAACGCGGTGAAACAGATCAGCATGCAGATTGAAGCGATGCAGGCCAGCAACCAGTAATGCCGGTTCACGGGATAACCGTACAGGATAAGGATCAGAGTGTGGCTATATCTTCCGATGAACATCTGGTGACCGCTAAGCGTCCGTGTCGTCATGCGACGGCCGGTGCGTTGCTGGCACTGCTGCCTGGCTTCGGCCAGTTTTATCACCGCCAGTGGGCGAAAGGCCTGTGCTTTCTGATTCTGCTCAGCAGTTTTACCGGCGTCTTTTACGATTTTCTGCGTGAGGGATTCTGGGGGCTATACACGCTGGGTGAATCGGTGCCGCGCGATAACTCCATTTTCCTGCTGGCGGAGGGAATTATCAGCGTGCTGATCGCCGCCTTTGGCGTGGCAATCTGGGGATTGTCGGTGCGCGATGCCTGGGTCAATGGCGTTAAGCGCGACAGGGGGCAGCAGCTTAACAGCGTGCGTCAGCAGTATCAGCTGCTGCTGCGCGACGGCTTCCCCTACCTGATGATTTCGCCGGGCTTTATTCTGCTGGTGTTCGTGGTGGTGTTTCCGATTCTGTTTGGTTTTGCCATCGCCTTCACCAACTACAACCTCTATCACACGCCGCCGGCGAAGCTGGTGGACTGGGTAGGATTCAAAAACTTCATCAACATTTTCACGCTGTCGATCTGGCGTTCCACCTTCTTCGATGTGCTGCAGTGGACGGTGGTCTGGACGCTGCTGGCGACCACGCTGCAGTGCACCGTCGGCGTGATGCTGGCGATTCTGGTCAATCAGAAAGACCTGCGCTTTAAACCGCTGATCCGCACTATCTTTATCCTGCCGTGGGCGGTGCCGGGTTTTGTCACCATTCTGGTGTTTGCCGGGATGTTCAACGACAGCTTTGGGGTGATTAACAATGCGATTCTCGACTTCTTTGGCATCGCACCGAAAGCCTGGATGACCGATCCGTTCTGGACCAAAACCGCGCTGATTATGATGCAGACCTGGCTCGGCTTCCCGTTTGTCTTTGCGATGACCACCGGGGTGCTGCAGGCGATTCCGGACGACCTCTATGAGGCGGCAATCATGGATGGTGCCAGCGCCTGGACGCGGCTGAAAACCATCACGCTGCCGCTGGTGCTTTACGCCATTGCGCCGATCATCATTACGCAATACACCTTCAACTTTAATAATTTCAACATCATTTATCTGTTTAACAACGGTGGTCCGGCGGTGGCGGGATCGAATGCCGGAGGCACCGATATTCTGGTGTCATGGATCTACAAGCTCACCATGTCGTCGTCGCAATATGCTATCGCCGCCACGATCACCATTCTGCTGTCGATTTTCGTGGTAGGTCTGGCGCTGTGGCAGTTCCGCGCGACCCGGTCGTTTAAACAAGATGAGATGGCGTAAGGGAGCAGTTATGGCGAAGTCCGGCAGTATTAAACGCGAAAGGTGGATACGCCTGTCGCTGACCTGGCTGGTGGTGCTGGCCGTCTCGACCATCATCATTTATCCGCTGGTCTGGACGGTAGGGGCATCACTGAATGCGGGCAACAGTCTGCTCAGCAGTTCGATCATTCCGGAGAATGCGTCGCTTCAGCATTATCGCGACCTGTTCAACGGTACGGTGCCTTACCTGACCTGGTACTGGAATTCGATGAAAATCAGTTTCCTGACCATGGTGCTGACATTAATCAGCGTCAGCTGTACCGCTTACGCCTTTTCCCGTTTTCGGTTTAAGGGACGGCAGAACGGACTGATGCTGTTTCTGCTGCTGCAGATGATCCCGCAGTTTTCGGCGCTGATCGCGATCTTCGTCCTGTCGCAACTGCTGGGATTGATTAACAGCCACCTGGCGCTGGTACTGATCTATGTCGGCGGGATGATCCCGATGAACACGTATCTGATGAAGGGCTATCTCGACTCGATTCCCAAAGATCTGGATGAGTCAGCGCGCATGGATGGCGCGGGCAACTTCCGCATCTTTGTTGAGATCATCATGCCGCTGTCGAAGCCGATTCTGGCGGTCGTTGCACTGTTTTCGTTCACGGGGCCGCTGGGCGATTTCATTCTCTCCAGCACCATTCTGCGCACGCCGGAACAGTTCACGCTGCCGATTGGCCTCTACAACCTGGTGTCGCAAAAAATGGGTGCCAGTTACACCACCTATGCGGCGGGAGCTGTGCTGATCGCTGTCCCGGTAGCCGTGTTTTATCTGGCTTTGCAGAAATACTTCGTCTCTGGCCTGGCTTCAGGCAGTACTAAAGGATAAATCATGACGCCCAAAACATTGATTCTCGCCCTGGCGCTGGCCTGGGCGACGCCGCTGCTCGCCGCCGATCAGCCTGTTATCGCCTCTGCCGGGCCGTGGCCCGCCGATTTTATCAAAGGTGCGGACATCTCTTCACTGGCAGAACTCGAGAAGCAGGGCGCGAAATTCTACAACGCGGATAACCAGCAGCAGGATGCTATCGCCATTCTGAAAGCCAGCGGCATTAACACTATCCGGCTGCGGCTATGGGTCGATCCCACTGACGGTAGCGGCCAGACCTACGGCGGTGGCGGCAATGACCTGGCGACCACACTGGCGCTGGCGAAGCGCGTGAAAGCGGCGGGACTTAAGCTGCTGCTGGATATTCACTACAGCGACTTCTGGACCGATCCTGGCAAGCAGTTCAAGCCCAAAGCATGGCAGTCACTGGCCTTTCCGCAGCTGGAAACGCGTGTGCATGACTATACCCGAGACACCATCAGCCGCTTTAAAGCGGAGGGCGTTATGCCGGATATCGTGCAGATTGGCAACGAACTTAACGGCGGCATGCTCTGGCCTGAAGGCAAGAGCTGGGGCCAGAACGGCGGCGAGTTTGATCGGCTGGCGGGCCTGCTGAAGGCGGGCATCAGCGGGTTGCGCGAGAACCTTAGCGATCCGCATCAGGTGAAGATCATGCTGCATCTGGCTGAGGGGACTAAAAACGATACGTTCCGCTGGTGGTTCGATGAAATCATTAAGCGTGATGTGCCGTTCGATGTGATCGGTCTGTCGATGTACACCTACTGGAACGGCCCCATCAGCGCCCTGAAAGCCAACATGGATGATATCTCCCGGCGCTATGACAAAGACGTGATGGTGGTGGAAGCCGCCTATGGCTACACGCTGGAAAACTGTGACAGTGCTGAGAACAGTTTCCAGGCCAAAGAGGAGCAGGCAGGCGGCTATCCCGGCACGGTCGCGGGGCAGGCGGCCTATCTGCATGACCTGATTAAAGCGGTGCTGGCGGTGCCGGACCATCGCGGCAAGGGCGTAGTCTACTGGGAACCGGCGTGGATCCCCGCGCCCGGTAATACCTGGGCTACGCCCGTCGGCATGAAATATATCCACGACGAATGGAAACAGGGTAACGCCCGCGAGAATCAGGCGCTGTTTGACTGTCACGGCAAGGCGCTGCCTTCGCTGCAGGTTTTTCATTAACTATCAGCACTCACGCTGATCTTTTCCTCTGAGGAACAGGTATGAATAAATTTCCCCCGCTGAGCGCCCGGGTTAACCGGCTGCTGCATGGTGCTGACTACAATCCGGAACAGTGGGCGCACCAGCCGGGCATTATTGATGACGACGTCGCGATGATGAAGCAGGCGAACTGCAACGTGATGTCGGTAGGTATTTTCAGCTGGGCGAAGCTGGAGCCGGAAGAGGGACGCTATGAGTTTGGCTGGCTGGATGAGGTGATCGATACGCTCTGGCTGCAGGGGATTTCCGTGTTTCTCGCCACACCGAGCGGGGCCAGACCTGCCTGGATGTCGCAGGCGTATCCGGAGGTGTTGCGCGTGGGGCGCGATCGCGTGCCCGCCCTGCATGGTGGTCGCCATAATCACTGTATGAGCTCGCCAGTTTATCGCCAGAAAGTACAGGCGATAAACACCAGACTGGCCGCGCGTTACGCGCATCATCCGGCGGTGGTCGGCTGGCATATCTCTAATGAGTATGGCGGGGAGTGTCATTGCGATCGCTGTCAGCAGGCTTTTCGCGGCTGGCTGCAGCGTCGCTATGAGACGCTGGAGAAGCTGAATCTCGCCTGGTGGAGTGATTTCTGGAGCCACACCTATACAGACTGGTCACAGATTGTGTCGCCTGCTCCGCAGGGCGAGATGTCGATTCATGGTCTGAATCTGGACTGGCGGCGATTTATGACCGATCAGGTGACTGACTTCTGTCGTGAGGAGATTAAGCCTCTGAAACAGGCGAATCCCGATCTGCCCGCGACCACCAATTTTATGGAGTATTTCTACGACTACGATTACTGGAAGCTGGCATCGGCGCTCGATTTTATTTCCTGGGACAGCTACCCGATGTGGCACAACGAGAAGGATGAGACCACGCTCGCCTGTTACACCGCGATGTATCACGATTTGATGCGCACCCTGAAACAGGGCAAGCCGTTTGTATTAATGGAGTCGACGCCTGGCTCAACGAACTGGCAGCCGACCAGTAAGCTGAAGAAGCCGGGAATGCATATTCTCTCTTCACTGCAGGCAGTGGCGCATGGTGCGGACGCGGTGCAGTATTTCCAGTGGCGCAAAAGTCGGGGGTCGGTCGAAAAGTTTCACGGCGCGGTGGTCGATCATGTCGGTCATATAGATACGCGAACCGGGCGTGAAGTGAGTGAGCTGGGCCGGATGCTGGCGGCGATGACGCCGGTGATGGGCAGTCGGGTTGAGGCGCGCGTCGCGATTATTTTCGACTGGGAAAGTCGCTGGGCGATGGATAACGCACAGGGTCCACGCAATCTTGGTCTGCATTATGAGCGTACGGTAAACGAGCATTACCGCGCGTTCTGGGAGCAGGGTGTTGCGGTAGAGGTGATAAACGGCGATAGCGATCTCAGCGGTTACGATCTGGTGATAGCGCCGATGCTCTATATGGTGCGCGACGGTTTTGCGGCGCGGGTTGAGCAGCATGTTGAGCGGGGCGGGCATTTCGTCGCCAGCTACTGGAGCGGTATCGTGAATGAGAGCGATCTCTGTTATCTGGGAGGATTTCCGGGGCCGCTGCGACCGCTGCTCGGCATCTGGTCAGAAGAGATCGATAGTCTGACGGATGAGGAGTTTAACGGGGTGCGCGGGGTGCGCGGTAATGAGCTGGGTCTGAGCGGGCCCTATCAGGCGCGGGAGCTTTGCGAGCATATTCATCTGGAAGGGGCCACGGCGCTGGCCAGTTACGAGAGTGATTTTTATGCCGGAACCCCGGCGGTGACGGTGAATCGGTTCGGTCAGGGTAAAGCCTGGTATATCGCGTCGCGTAATGATCTGCCGTTCCATCGGGATTTTTATGGTGCGCTGATTAAGCAACTTGGGTTACCGCGTGCGCTGTCGACTGATCTTCCGCCTGGTGTAGTCGTTCAGCGGCGAACTGATGGTGAACAGGCGTTTCTGTTTGTGCAGAACTTTACCGGTCAGACGCAGCAGGTGTCGTTGCCAGCAGGGCTGCGTGATTTGATTGATGGCTCGGGTGTGGGGGAATCGCTGACGCTTGGGCCGTGGGGATGTCGGGTTCTGAGTGGGCCGCTGTAGTAAGGGAAGCATATGCCCCCATCGCTTTGGGTTTGGCCATTGTCTGTAGGAAGAGCTGGGTTTTACTGTTGATGTAGGGCAGGTTTTTTAGAGGCTGATCGCAGGAGTCGTGTATATTTTGTGAGCAGCCCCGGGCATGTATCCCTCGTTTTCATTTATCAGTCGTGAGTGGCGGGCAGTTGCCCGCCTTTTTATCCTCTGAAGGAGAACCACATGTTGAGTCTCAAATCGTTTAAGCAATATTTCAGCCGGCAGCCGCTGACGGTGGAAGAGCTTGAGGTAGACAGCGCGCTACTGGAGCGTCTGGTGAACTGTTTTGGCGGACGTGACAATATTCAGCAGGTGGACGCCTGTTTAACCCGGCTGCGGGTGAAGGTGACATCGCTTAAAGCGGTGGATACGGCGGGATTGCAGAAAGCGGGAGCGATTGGTGTAGTGATCCTGGGACATGAGGTTCATGCGATCTTTGGTAAACAGTCCGACCAGCTGCGTCAGTTGCTGGAAGAACGTTTCTTTAAACCGGAGTAACAGCCGCCCGGGAAATACGAATAAAAAAATGGATAACCGTCGCCGGTTATCCAGATAAGCCCCTGCATAAGAGCCTAAAAATGATCACAATGAGGAGATAGCGCGGTTACCACCAGGCTTCGACCTGTACGCCGAAGTTCCAGGTATTATTACTGGTGTTGTCTTTGAAGCTGTGTCCATCCTCTGAGTCATTCAGGTAAGAGGCAAACAGTCGAAGTTCCGGACGAGACATAAATTCGGGACCGGCTGCCAGACCCAGCGCCAGCGTATATTTCTGTCCCGCCGCTTTATAGTCACTGCCCACTTTGTTTTCATCTTTCTGCCAGAAACTACCGACTTCACCGATGCCGCGAACATACTGCGTAAACTGATACTGACCACGACCCACCAGCGACAGCAGGGTACTTTTGCTGGTCTGCGCGGTGATATCGTCCGCCGAGCCCCAGGTAAAGACCTGGTTCAGGGAGAATTTATCGGTGATTGGGAGCAGACCGGTGTTAATCACGCGGTAGCCTGTGGCGTTTTGAGTATCATTCCACATGTCATACCAGCCGCCGCCCTGTGAAATCATGTTCTGCGCCAGACCTTTGTTGGCGTACTGGAACACCAGCTTCTGGTAGCCGCCCCACATGTCCTGACTGATTTCACTGGTGAGCATGACGCCGTTATCTGCGTCATAAAGGCCACCATATTCTTTCTGTTTGTTGGTGGTGTTTGGCATGGCGTAATCAATACCAAATTCGGTCCAGGCACCGTTCCAGGGTTTCCAGCCGGCATAGCGAAGATCGAGGTAATTAATGTTGACGTCGTTGTCGCCATCGACGCGGTAATCCACGTCATTCGCATCGCCACGGATCCAGGCAAAGGAGATAGCGCCCGGACCCAGCGTATAGTTTTCGATACCGGCACCAGAACCCGAGATGTTCCAGTACTTGGTATCAATGATGTGCAGATCGTGACGCTGGTAGTAGCGTTTACCGCCCCAAATCACCGCATCTTTGTCACCCGGCACCAGTCCTTTGATCTGCAGGTTGAGCTGACGCAGGCCAAACTGCGCATCGTCGCCGAAGGTGGTTTCGTTATCGTTTGAGCCGTCGGAGAACATACTGACCATGGTGTCGACGTAGAAACTGACGTCATCCTTTTTGTAGACTTCGCTGCCCAGTTCAACCTCGCCATACGTGTCGGCTTCGTTGCCGAGACGGCCAACCTTATTCTTTTGATACTCTTCAATACCGCCATCCTGCGAGACGCCAACGCCACCACGCAGATAGCCATGGAAATCGATGTTGTCGATGGCGGCATAGAGCGACGGGGAGGTCAGGGCCGCAGCAAGCGCCACAGCAGCAGTACGTAACCTTGTTTCCATGTTATCCTCGATTTTATTTGTAATACGTTCACATGACAGCGGCAGTAAACGCCTTTTGTCAGATGAGTGACAAATAAAATCGCGATAATGTGTGATGTACTGCAAATAAAATGCCGCAATATGTAACGATTGGTGAATCAGATCACCAAATTGATAGATGTGAAGGTATTACTTTTACTTTTTATTCGCGCAATGTGACTGCGGTAGTCTGTCTGACATCAGGGCTGTGATAACATTCCGCCATCGGTAATCAGGGATGCGAATTATGAAATCAAAAAATGCCACCTTAGAGGATGTCGCCCGTCATGCTGGCGTGTCGTATCAGACGGTATCAAGGGTTTTGAATAAGTCGGCAAACGTCTCGGAATCAACGCGGCGCAAGGTGGAACACGCAATTGAGACGCTGCGCTACGTGCCAAACCGACTGGCACAGCAGCTGGTGGGCAAGCAGAGCACAACCCTGGGTCTGGTAACGACTTCGCTGGCGTTGCATGCGCCCTCGCAGGTGGCCGCTGCGGTTAAACGTTATGCGAATGCAGCGGACTATCAGGTGCTGATCGCCATGATTGATGAGAACGTCAATCAAAGTCTGCAGGATTGCATCAATGAGCTGAAGTCTCAGCGGGTGGATAAAGTGATCATTAATGTCCCGCTGGAGAGCAGCGCTGCTGAGCAGGTCGTCCAGGAGAACGACGATATTCTCTGTCTGTTCCTGGATGTTGATCCCTACAGCGCAGTGTTTAATGTTTCGTTTAACCCGGCTGATGGTACTCGTGCCAGTGTTAAATATCTCTACGAGCAGGGGCATCGCGAATTCGCGCTGCTGGCCGGGCCAGAGCAGTCGGTCTCCGCCAATCTGCGGTTAAAGAGCTGGCTCGACACGCTGGAAAGCTACCGTCTGAAGCCGGTCAGCATCAGTCACGGTAACTGGGATGCGCAGAGTGGTTACAATGGCGTGCTGCAACTGCTGCGTGAAGCACCGGAGTTCAGTGCGCTACTGGTCGGCAACGATCAGATGGCGCTGGGTGTGCTGAGTGCGCTGCATCAGCGCGGTGTGGCCGTGCCAGGGCAGATTTCGGTGATTGGCTACGATGACACCTATGAAAGTGCCTTTTTCCATCCGGCGCTGACCACGGTGTCGCTGGATCTCGATTTGCAGGGCAAAGAGGCGGTTGCCCGTCTGTTGCTGGCCAGTGAGCAGGACGAGCAGCGTTCCTCCTCGATTCTGCCAGCAAAGCTGGTGGTGCGCAGCTCGACCGGTATCGCCGGACAACAGCAGCGAGATTTAAAGCAGATTGCAGAACAATTGCGGCTGATTGCCAGCAGGCTGGAGTAGCCCGCCTTTTTATCGATACAACCCGGCGTGATAAACCTGCATTCACCCGGACAAGAATAGCCGCCATTGCTGGCGGCCCTGATGATTTTTATGTAAGCGTGGCCGGTAAATCTGCCAGTGAGGCTTTTTAATTTGCGGGGGCGGTCTTCATTGCCGGGCGCTGAGGCAGCATCACCAGAAAAGCGATGATGATCAGTGCCAGCGTCAGCGAGGCACTATAGCGACTCAGCGCGAGTCCGCCCGCAGCAAGGGGTTTGTCCAGGAAGTCACCGACAACGGCACCCAGTGGTCGGCTCAGGATAAAGGCTGCCCAGAACAACGCGGTGCGTGAAAGAGAGGTAAAGCGACTTGCCGCCCGGATAACCCATGTTCAGTGAGCGATCGGCAAAGTCCGCCACCGTTGTGCCGACGGTGGTCGTTGCCACGACGGTGAACCTTAAAGATTATGGCCCGATGAGCCGATATACACAGGCTCATACTTCTGACACTGCAACCTGACAGCTTTGCGTAATGCCACAGGAGAGCGGACCTCAGATACTGCTGCCGGTAAGGCCTCAGTTTCCACCCGCATTTATCACGGCCCGCGATACTGAACCCTTATCCATAGCCTCTCCACGCTACAGGCAGGCATTAACGGTTATAATCAGGTCTGTAGCGACGTGTATTGAACTTATTTAACATCGTCAGCAACGTCGGAGTCGGCCACCATGAACCCAGTGATCAAACCTTCTTTTACCGCTGTTTGGTCTACGGATGCCCAGGGGATCTGCATCGCCAGTCAGGAAAGTCCTGCGGGTCTGATGCCTGAACTCAAGGGCGTGACGCTGTGTTCATGGCTGAGACTGGCGCAGGCTGACGACGATGCAAAGATCGCGCTACAACTGACTGCGGCCCTGGAATTGCTGACCCCTTTCCATATTGAAGTGCCAATCCATTGTCTGGATGGCAAGACGCGCCGGGTCCTTGTATCCGGCCTGCCGGATTGCCAGCCTGGCACCTCCCATCTGCAGTACAACGGCTTTATTCTGGATGTGACCGGGCAGCGTAAAGCGCTGGAAGATGCGTTTCGCACGGCGGCGGAATATCGTCTTCTGATTGAAAACAGTACCGATCTGATTGCCCATTGTGACGCGGAAGGCAGATACGTATCAATCTCTCCCTCTTACAGCGAAATCATAGGCTGGACCACCGAGGAGGTTGTGGGGCAACTGGTCGTGGATTTCCTGCATCCCGATGACCGCGAATTAGCCAGCGACGCGCTGGGATGCATCTTTAGTGGCGGGGTACTGCCGGATGTTGTTGAGGTGCGCAAACTGCATCGCGACGGCCATTACATCTCACTGGGCACTAAAGCCTGTGGCGTCATCAATCCCAATTCAGGAAAAAATATTGGTGCCGTGCTGGTATCGCGCGATATCACGCGGGATAAAGAACGGATGCGTAATCTTGAGAAGCTGGCAACCCTGGACACGCTGACCGGGCTGCACAATCGTGCCTGGATTAACGAGAAGGTGGGATTTATGCTGGCGCAGGCAGACGATCAGGCCTACACCACGGTGATGTTTATTGATCTTAATGGCTTCAAGGCGGTGAACGATCTGATGGGTCACGCAACAGGCGATGCCCTGTTGCAACAGGTCAGTGAACGGCTGCAGCACTGTATGCGTCCGGGCGACTCCGTTGCGCGTCTGGGTGGCGATGAGTTTGTCGTAGCTGCTAAATGCAGCAATCACGAGGCCGCATCCGCTATTGCCCTGCGAATTATTGACAGTCTGCAGGCACCTTTCGCCATCGATAACATGGATGTACGCATCGGCGCGGCGATTGGTATCAGCCTTGCCCGCTTCGGGACAGCAACGGCCAAAATGTTATTCGAAAACGCAGATAAGGCGATGTACCAGGCTAAAGCACGACGTGATGGTTCTTATCAGTTTTTTGAGCCAGCAGCGGAGTAGCCGTTGTATATGATGGCGCGTCTCCGCTTTCACTCCTGTCAGGCATATCCTGAACTTATCTGCGCATCAACCTGCGCTATCCATATGCAGGAACGGTGCTCAGACTAAGTTCATGCAGATTCTTCGTTTTTCCGCTCTTCATCATAACCCGCCTGCGCCTGCTCCATGGTTCCTCCATGTTGCTTTGCCCAGTTTACCAGCGTGACAAAAGGGTCCTGCAATGTCCGGCCCAGCGGCGTGATCGCATATTCGACCGCCACAGGCGAAGAAGCAATCACACGACGACTCACCAGTCCATTGCGTTCCAGCCGGCGTAATGCCTCTGTGAGAGATTTATGGGTGATGGGGTCGAGCCTGCGCTTGATGGCATTAAAACGCGAGGGCTGAGAGCACAATACGGTCAGGATTAAAACCGACCACTTATTCGCTACCTGTTCCAGGACAGGGCGGGTGCTGTTGATTTCGGCCAGTAGCTGGGTGATGTCAGTTGCCATGAGGTTTCCTTGATGATATCTGGTGTACATCAGGTGCGTAATTGACACTAAATATAATAAATATACCATCAGGTTTCTAGTCTTTAACCGGAGTCGCAATGATGAAACTGAGTGGAAAAGTCGCCCTTGTCACCGGGGGTAATAGCGGTATCGGCCTTGCTGTCGCTCGCCGTTTTGCAGAGGAAGGTGCACGCGTGTTTATCACCGGCCGGCGGGAAGCACAGCTGGCTGAGGCAGTCGCACTGATCGGCGGTCAGGTCGAGGCCATTCAGGGCGATATCACCCGCACAGACGACCTTACGCGTCTGTTCAGAACCCTTGGCACCCGAGCGGGTCGCCTCGATATCCTCGTCAACGCTTCAGGTGTGTCTGAACCGGCCAGCCTGGAAGAGACTACGGAAGAACACATCGATCGCGCTTTTAATCTGAATGTGCGAGCCATGGTGCTGACAGTGCAGCATGCGGTGCGATTGATGGGTGAGGGCGGCAGTATCGTGCTGGTGGGTTCCGTTGCGGGCGCGATAGCGAATCCCGGTTATGGCAGCTATTCCGCCAGCAAGGCTGCGGTACGGTCTTATGCACGCACCTGGAATAGCGAGCTGGCACCGCGCGGCATCAGGGTTAACACGCTGAGTCCTGGTCCTACCGACACGCCGATGTTTGATCAGGCCAGCGATGAGGTCAGGCAGACGCTGACCGCCCGGATCCCGGCAAAGCGGCTGGGAAATCCTGATGAAGTGGCGGCCGCGGCACTGTTTCTGGCTTCAGATGAAAGCAGCTATATCAGTGGCACCGAGCTGGTCATTGATGGCGGGATGATTGCATAAAATACCCTGAAGAGCGTTACGGGCTATCGTGCCTGTGACGCCATTCTGACCACCAGCAGAACCACTTTGCCCATTGAGGCTTTTGCAGGTATCAGGTTGCGAAGCGAGTTATTCGCTGATATCGGCAGATAAGATCCAAATCGATAAGAGCACGAACAATAATAAATGTCGGTCTCTGAACAACGTTAATTTCATCTTCCAGGTTAATGGCTCATCCCCACTCTCACCTTCTTAAAGTGCAGCCAGAATGGCAGCTTCCATTTTCTCCGGCTTAGTGGTCGGTGCAAATCGTTTAATGGGTTTACCATCGCGCCCAATCAGGAACTTAGTGAAGTTCCATTTAATATGGCCACCCAGTACGCCGGGTAATTCTGCTTTCAGGTAACGGAAAATCGGGTGCGTTGCGGTACCGTTAACGTCTACTTTTACAGACACAGGAAAACTCACACCATAGTTGATGTGACATGTCTGTGCGATGTCATCGGCACTACCCGGTTCCTGTTTACCGAACTGGTTACAGGGAAACCCCAGTATCACCAGGCCCTGAGCGGCATACTTTTTGTAGAGTGTTTCCAGCCCTGCGTATTGTGGTGTGAATCCACAATGACTGGCGGTATTCACCACCAGAACCACTTTGCCAGCATAGTCGGCCATCGGGATTGGCTGGCCATTCAGGCTGGTGGCAGAGAGTTGATAAAAGGGAGACATGGTTCAATCCTCAGTGCGGAACCTGTTGTCCGTCAACATTAGCACAGTGCGCATAACGGCGTGAGATCAAGGGATTGCGTGTCTGGTTCAGCATCTGCGGCGCGAGCAATTACTGATTGCACATGGCGGGAAGAGCAGGACTCTTACCGCCATGTAATTAATATCATTCCAGACGCATCACTCAACCATTATCGCGAAAGCCGGGATAAAGACTCATTCCACCATCGATAAACAGTGTGGTGCCATGAACATAGTCGGAAAGGTCACTGGCCAGCCAGACCACCGCATTCGCCACATCTTCCGCCGCACCAATACGTCCATAAGGGATGAGTTTTAACAGCGCTTTACCCGCTTCACCCTGGGTGGTTTCTTCGTTGATGGCAGTCGCGATAGCGCCGGGTGCTACTGAGTTGACGCGTATACGGTCTTCACCCACTTCCTGTGCCAGGCTTTTCATCAGCAAATCAACCCCGCCTTTTGACGCAGCGTAGTTAACATGTCCGGCCCAGGGAATGAGCTGATGCACCGAGCTCATATGAATGATCTTACCTACAGCCCGACTGATCTCCGGGCGGTGCGCCTGATCACGAAACTGACGCAGCGCAGCCCGAGCGCAAAGGAACTGCCCGGTCAGGTTCACATCCAGGACGGTATTCCAGTCTGCAAGCGACATCTCAATGGAAGGTGCATCCTTCTGCAGCCCTGAGTTCGCCACCAGAATATCCAGTCGGCCAAATTCAGCAATCGTCTGAGCAAAGAGATTTTCTACGTCAGTTTCCTTTGAGACATCACCCTTTACCGCAATGGCGCGTCCACCGTCTGCACGGATTCTATCAACCAATTCTTCGGCAGGTTCCGCCTGGCTGTGGTAGTTAACCACCACACCGGCACCTGCTTTGGCGAGTGCTTCAGCGCAGGCATAGCCGAGACCTGAGCTGGCGCCGGTAACCAGCGCAACCTGATTTTCGAGTGATAAGATCATGAGGCTTCCTTAATTCTTTAAATGATGAGCTTGTTAAACCCGGCGGGCATCATCAGGGGATTGAATATCAATGTATCGCTGACACCACGATTTTCAGATACCCACCCGGTGACTGAGCGGCTGGCCGGATCGTGCGCATGGGCCTGAGACACTGAATTATAGATGCGAAGTGAGGGGTTGGTTGGTGTTGCGGTCGGTATCGGGATTTGTGTTAATCAGAAGAGCGGTTTTCCCCCGCGGGGATATCACACAATGAGATTCTGCGGGATAAACAGGATAGCACTCCACCTTTTGACGTATTGCGTTGTGTTTTTTCAAATAGCTTTCGCTCTGTCCAAAAAGATGAATAAAAGGCCCGGCATCCAGGCCTGAAATTTTGTAATTCATGATATCGCCTGTCGTTTTCAGCAGTGAAGAATGACGTTATCGGATATCATTTCGGGAAACTCGCCGTTATCGGTCTGGGAGCTCAGGGAACGAGACTTTTTAGGAATGGCATTGGATGTGTTCATCAGTCTTTATTGCATGACTGGCTCGGGAGCTTTAATACGCAATCAATGCAGATCGTAAAATCTCAAGACCTCATCCGCACTCAGTGCCGGATGCTGGGGCAGATGCTTTAATAGCGCATAGCTAATAGGTATTTACCCTTCCACCCGGATAAGCAAAAAAAGGTTCTTGCGGCTGGTCTATGCCTTCAGGACAGCGTTAAAGCCACTGAACCCCCCCTTAGCCAGCATTTACAATATCTGTCATAACAACATCATTCGGATGTGAATGCATCTCTATCTGCGACAGGATGTCGATGTGTTTTAACTTTTCTGCCCATCGTGGCTCTCCATAGTTGTTAAAAAGTGGCTGAACTTCACCCTGTTAACGGCATGCTCGTCACATAAAATAAAACCTTTGTGCACTTTTTTGTGACAAATAACACAACCTCATTACGTCCTCAGGCAAGGGTAAGATTTTATCGTGATAATGGTTTTACTAAGTACATTACTGTTTTACAGGGTACAACAATCCGGTTTCTCCACTGCCCGTAAGCCGATGACAAAATTGTGAGGATCATCATGTCTGAAAAACAGCACATCACGACAATCTCTGCCGACATTGAGCAGCAGACCGTTAAGAAGGTGGTCTGGCGCATTTTGCCCTTTCTGATTGTCTGTTATCTGATTGCCATCATCGATCGCGGCAACATCGGAATGGCTTCATTACAGATGAACGAAGATTTAGGGTTGTCGAAAGCCGTATTTGGTTTTGCAAGCAGCCTGTTTTTCGTGGGTTACTTCCTGTTTGAAGTTCCCAGTAACCTCGCCATGCAGAAAATTGGGGCAAAGATCTGGATCTCTCGCATCATGGTGTCGTGGGGCATTATTTC
Source organism: Candidatus Pantoea gossypiicola (assembly GCF_008632075.1). GTDB lineage: Bacteria > Pseudomonadota > Gammaproteobacteria > Enterobacterales > Enterobacteriaceae > Pantoea > Pantoea gossypiicola. The sequence continues at coordinate 41,534 of NZ_VWVM01000013.1, read as the reverse complement.
GGTCTGTACTGCTTTTGTTGAAAGTGCCAATACGCTCTACGTACTGCGCTTTTTACTGGGTGCAGCCGAGGCAGGATTTTTCCCTGGCGTGATTCTTTATCTGACTTACTGGATCCCAGGCAAGTATCGTGCGCGAGTGATTGCAACGTTCATGGTGGCAATCCCGGCGGCAAACTTTATAGGATCGCCCATCTCCGGTCTGATTTTGTCGCTCGACGGCTGGTTAGGCATGCGTGGCTGGCACTGGTTGTTCATCCTGGAGGGTATTCCGGCGGTGATTCTGGGGATTGCCGCTTTCTTCTTACTCAGTAATCGTCCGACCGATGCCAGCTGGTTAAATCAGGAACAAAAAGCATGGCTGAGCACGACTATTCAGGCAGAAAACGAGAAGAAAAAAGCGATTGGTCATATCTCACTATGGCAGTTATTGCGTCACAAGCATATCTGGGTGATGGCGCTGATTTATGCGGGTGCTTCTGCGGCGGGATCAACGCTGAGCGTCTGGTCTCCACAACTGCTGAAATCGTTCGGTCTGGATAATTTCACCACCGGTCTGGTCAATGCGATCCCTTACGGTCTGGCATCCATTCTGATGATTATTTGGGGCAGAAGTTCTGACCGGAGCGGCGAGCGTCGCTGGCATACCGCGTTAACGCTGTTCCTGATTGCAGGTGGTCTGCTCTCCGCCTTTATCACCAACAGCCTGACCGGCAGTGTTGTCATCCTGTCTCTGGTATTGATCGGTGCCTACTCAATGAAAGGGCCTTTCTGGGCGCTGGCGTCAGGATGGATGTCATCCACTACCGCTGCTGCAGGTCTGGCCGCTATCGGTGCGATGGCAAACCTGATTGGCGGAGGGTTAATGGTCAACGTTTACGGCATCATTAATCAGGCGACCGGCAGCCATACGCTGGCAATGATGCCACTGGCTATCCTGTGTGGCATCGGCGGGATTGCGGTGCTGGTTATGGGTCGCAAAAAAGCATTAAACATCGAAGTTGACACGCATGCTTCACCAGTCAGTAAATAACGTAACATCACCTGCAGATGCTGAGCACTGCGTCTGCAGGTGAGCCTCTTCCGCTTTTACTGCCACAAGAGCACTGTTTTGAATATCCTTTGGTTATTTATCTTTGGATATTAAGACGTCACTGGATTTATTGAGCAGAGACGAGATCAGGCTTTCTGTTACCTAATCATACAAATGAATTTTAAGCCTCGCACCCTGTAAAACCAATGGCTCAAAGCGTGCGTCAGGGCACAAGCGAAGAGAAAATCCCCGGTGGGTTGAAGCATTAATATTACAACCATCAGCAGGTATATATTTCGTGGGTAATTTTTTAAAATGCTGGTTAACCAACATTGGGAAGTGTTAGCTAAGAGAAATTTAGCGATAGCTTAGGATCAGAAATACAGAACGCAATCTAAGAAGCATTTCGCTTAAAAGGAGTGTGTCTGGCATCAATACCTGATGAAAAATTCACGATCACAATCCCCGCCTGTTGAAGACAGAGCCATACCCATACGCTATCCTGCTGCGTTTACTTACCAGGGATTCGCAAGGCAACGTTGCTGTTGTCGCTTCAGGCAGGCCTGCATTACCCTGAACCCTCAATACTTATCCGGCTATTCCCCTTGACCATGGTGTTATGTCAACGTCCCGATACCCATCAGCAATCTCATGAACCCATCCTGCCCTCGCTTCCTGAGGCAGAAATGAGTGAAATATTGCTGTATGATATCGTCCTTCTGATAGGTGAGCTGAATGAAAATACGATTCACAGCGTTTCATGAACCGGTTTATACTTCTAAACCACGCAACCTGAAGGTAACAACTGACGTGAAGGATACCTACTACAACGACCAAAGGATAAATTCGTTGATCCAGGATGAACTGGATGCGTTCTTTGAGGATTACCCGGGTGTTGTCTATGCATACGCTATTATGAATAAAAAAGACCCTTCGCAGATGCAGATTATCAATAACAACCCGGCGTGGTTTGATGTTTACCTTGAAAGAAAATATCAGTTTATCGATCCCGTCATTATCCGTGGTTTGCGCTGCGTTGAAGACTACTTTTGGGAGAATGAAGTTATTTTGTCAGAAGGGTATAACCTCACCAGGATTTTCAACGAAAGTTTTCAATATAACATTTATCGGGGGCAGACATTTCCTCTGCATGACTACCTGAACAATCTGGTTGTGTTATCTGTTATTGGAACAAAGGATTTCGATTTTGATATTGATAAACATCGTTCAAAATTCATGAGTTTCCTTATTCATCTGCACCAGAAGACGCTTAATCTGTATAGTCAGCATCAGCAAAAAAAGAATGCCTTTTTATCACCGCGTGAGCGTCAGATTCTTAAGTGGGTCAGCGACGGCAAAACCTATGCCGAGATTGCTATTATTTTGTCTATTGCAGAGCGCACGGTAAAATTCCACATGGGTAATGTAATGAAAAAACTCGGTGTTAATAATGCAAGACATGCAATAAAACTTGGCGCAGAACTCCGCTTACTGGAAAACTGAGCCAGATAGTTATTTAAAGATGGCGTAAGTGCTGTAGCTTCTCACGAAGCCAGTCAGAGTGCTTGTCCTTAATGATGATATCCTCAATGACGCTACTGTTAGCAGGCATAAAAATGTAGTAGATAACCTCTCCCTTTTCAGAGAGCCCTTTTTGAATTACCTCTGTTTTCCAGTTGGCGTGGCGAAATATGGCATACATGCCACGACTGACCACTGCGTACATCCCTGAATATTTCTTCTTCATGCAAAACATAATCATTGCAAGAAACAAAGCTTTACTGGCGGGTAAACCTTCAAGTTTTGCAGCGTCACGTCTTTCTTTGTCTAAAAACAGGCGAGTAATTTCACAGGAGGGAATATCGGTAGGGAGACGACATACTCCTGAAAAGTATTTATGGAAAATTTCGCTCATCATCGTCGGCTGCGTCGAGTCTATGAATCTCGCACCGCATAGCAGCTGCCCGTTGTGCATACCCAGTAAGTAAGTTGTGTTTTTGTTATCAAAAAGGTCCTTTTCCATACCGTCAATGCATTCGACTTCCCAGTCGAGTCGATCCCGAAATGTTTTTCTTCTGAGCCGGTATAACTCATTCGCTTGTTCAACCGACAATTGATCATAATCACGCAAAAAAAAATCAACAGCAGAACTCATTAACTCGCCCTCAATAATCACATGATGAAACTATTGCCCCTGCCCTTTAGGACAGCTTTTATTATATCGTACAGGCCTTATACTAAAAAAGTACCTGACCACTGAGCACTTTCATTGCCCGGCGGCCAGGCGGTCAAAGACCAATGCAACACCAGGGAAAAGCACACGAGATTATGTGATATTCAAAGTCTCGCGTACAGAGTGCAAAAAGCATTCAAATAATAAAAATACCAGAATACGAAAAAAGTCAAATAACCATCATTAATTTATTGCCCCTTGTTGTTTTAAGGGGCAAGATTTCCTGTTCAGTGAATCCAGTCAATCAATGAATGTAAAATTAACCATTGAATGAGCAACATTACTGTTCATTTGATAGCCAAAGCAGGGAGTCTGCCTGGAAGTACTTCAGCGGTTAGCCTGCCCGTAGTATCATAAACAACATTCAAATGTTGATGTTGCACAACACTTTATCTGTAATTATCCCCTGAATGTTTAACGGCCGTGTCAGTAAATTGACAAATGGAACCTCGTTAGTGCAACTGAACTCTAATTGCGCATGTCAGAATTTTGAAAATATTAAATTCTCTGAGATAATTTTTATTGCTTACAAGAGCCAGCATAATCATATTGATACTATCTCAACAGAGAATAGCTGTTGCTCTTACTAAAAAATGCTCGGGCGCGTTACACTCGTTGTAAGCAGGGAACAAAATTAAGCAATATTGCTTCGAGAGAAAATGTCAGGCGAGCATATTTAACAGCCATTATTTTTGTTGGAAAGGGAAGGTGCTAATAATTAAGTTCAACACAATCCATCCACCGTCATTTTTTTCAGCCGTCCACTCCTTGCTCATTTCGGACGCTGACCAGCAGCTATCCAATATGAGCCAATATCAGACATTTGTCGCAATGAAAGTAGCCGTGATGTGTTTTCATTATTCTGAGGTACGTTAGAATAACCTCCTTGAAAACAAGAGAACCGGCGTAAAAAGGCAACCGAAGGCTATCTGCCATCGGAAACGCGCTGGCAGGAATGTTCTTCATAGGATTTGTGCGCGCCTCGCAAGCGCAACGTCATAACAGAATAGCGTGAACCGCCGTGAGGCGGTTTTTTATGCGCTTTCAAAGAATGGGGCGTCTGCTTATAAAATTTTAAGTTTTAGCTGGCGACCGATTACGTAAAACCTCACCCACAACCGGGGCAGCGGTGAATGCAGCTGGCCAGCCACTGTAGAATGCCGCCTGGGTCACAATTTCACCTGCTTCTTCTGCTGAAAGTCCATTGTCCATAGCCCTGTTAAGGTGATAGCCAATCTGTACGCTCTGTCCGGATGCGATTAACGCGCTGACCGTAATCAGACTTCTGTCGCGAGGCTTAAGCGCTGGTCTTTGCCAGAGATCCAGGAATAGTGGGTCAGCAGTGAACTTAACCAGTCCGGGTGAAACAGATCCGACATTTTTTTCAACTGTTTCAGCGCGTCGCTTTTCTGCCTCCTGGTTAAGCGGAAGCAGGGATGGGTCAACTGGGGGAAGCGCATCCAGCGTAACGCCACGGTTCTCAAATATCGCTTTGGTGACACGGACTGCTGACATGGCGTTGGGCCATCCTGAGTAGAACGCCAGATGGGTGATGATCTCTGATACCTCTGCTGGTGTAACACCACTATTAAGTGCGACTTCAATATAGTGTTTCAGCTCGCCAGACTGGTTCCGGGCAATGAGCATGGCGATGGTCACTATACTGCGGTCCCGCTGAGACAGGGCACTGCGATTCCAGAGATCGTCAGTCATTGCTTCGTGGCCAAAGCGTGCCAGTGCGGGTGAGACAGACCGGATATCAGCCTCCGGAAGGGCTGATGGCTCAATTTGTTTCATTATTGCTTCACCTTTTATCTCGTTTGCGGTAGCAAAATCGCAAAGTACGAGCGACAGGGCCGCCGCTGTAATCACGCCTTTCATATCAATCCTCGCTGGTCAACGGTCAGGGTTGCTGCGACCTATTTTCCTGAACTGATTCCACCTTTGTTCTGCAGAAATACTGGTTCAACAGGAATAGCTTTCTTGCTGGCGCTCATATCTGATGTCTGCGCGATATAATTTTTGAAATGCGGTGTTTGTCTGTGCAATTGATAATCTTCTTCACTGGTGTAAATCTCATAGAAATACCAGCGATTGATATTGTTCACATCTGTCGCGGCATACATTGCAAGCACTCCCTTCTCAACACGAAGTGATTCCGCCATTTCGGGAAGAACAATATTTTTGAACGCGGTCTGAAATTCAGGCTTTACCTCGACAACCACCAGGTTATTGATAGTTCGCTTATTCTGTACGATGTGCTTGTCGCCGAGAAACTGTGGCATAAGGGTGATCTTCTGCTTCTGCTCAATAATTTCCGGCGCGCGGGCAGCAAAAGCCTTATAGGGTTCTGACCCCAGATGCTTGCGCCAGGCACTCTCGTTTTCATAGAGTTCGACCATGTAAGCCTGATGAATATTGTCACGACGTTTCAGGGCGTACATCGCCAGCGTGCCTGCTTCATGATCAACTGAGGCAGAAATCGTTTGTCTGGCAATTTCGTCAAAATGCCTGTCCTGATCGGGTCTGATGCCTATATTAAAAATATTCATCACAGTTTTGTCCTGAATATCCGGATTTTTAGCAAAGACAGGGCTGCTTAACAGCATGCAAATTAAAAGCACGAGACTATTTTTCACGGTTGTCCCTTCACTGAAATATATGTTTAACTGTCGACGAATTAATGTTTGAGGCGCTCGATCAACTGATGCTGATATAAGAGCAGCTGATCGTTACGGGCGCTTTCAAAAACCAGTGGAGGAAGCCACGTCATTCCTGCATGAAGGGCGCTGGCTTTCATCGGTAAAAACACATCCTCAAGGGCCACCCCGATCCTGCCGTCTGTCCCGTAAGTGGAGCTTCCACCCGCAGCGGTACTGACAAGCAGCATTTCCTTTCCCTGCCACAGGCCGGGTCCGACACTGCCCCAGGTTTCATTCAGCCAGGCTTTGATCATCGGTGTAATATTGAACCAGTGAGTCGGGAAGATAAAAACGACTCTGGTATGTTCACGCATCATTTTTCGCTCTGTGTCACCATCGATGCGGCGGGTGTCATAGCCGTACAGAGTCTCAAGGTTGCGAACCGTCACTCCATCCAGACTTTCCGCAGCTTTCTGTAACCCCTTTGTAAGGACTGAACGTTCCGGATAAGGATGAGAGACGATAACGAGCGTTTTAATGTCGGTCATTTCGCGACTTTGCGCATAACTGACTGGCATGAGAAAATTGAATATAAATAAAAAAAATGCTGCTGCTCTGTACTGACATAACCACATTATAAAACCTCCGTTGTTTTAATAAGGCTTCCCGGAAATAACGAGTGCAGGCACGCTAGTGAGCCTGTTCCGGTAATCCTTCTACAATGTAGGTGCGCGAAATACCTGCACGGTGACGGATGGGAATAATCTTCTGGTAGGCTGCTGAGTTGTACCAGTCCTGAGCTTTTTTGATACTCTCAAACTGGATAATGACCAGTCGTCCTTGTGCTCCAGACCCTTCCTTAACATCGGGTTCACCTCCTCTGACGATGAAATGTCCACCAAAGGGCCTGAAGGTTGACTCAACCTGAGCGCTGTACGGTTTTATAGCTTCACGATCGGTTGCCTGAAACTCCGCGACGTAATAAGCAGGCGTTGCCGCCACTGCCGAAGCGAGCCCGGATAACGCCAACAAAAAAGCTACAGCTGCTTTGTATACCATCTTTCCTCCTGATATTGATTTCATGAAACCAGATAAGGCTACCGCGTCCAGACCTGCTTAGCGTCTTTCGTTTGCGGCGTGTTTTGCGCCATGATCCCTGTCAGAACGTGCGGCTGATAGGTTTCTTCCAGAAACCGGATCTCTTCCGGGTCCAGTCGAAGGTTCACCGCATTTACCGCGCCGTCGACATGTTCTTTTTTTGTGGCGCCAACGACAGGGGACGTGACTTTAGTCAGCAGCCAGGCGAGTGAGATTTCTGTCATAGATATCTGATGCCGCTCGGCAAGCTCGGCTATGCGCTCGATAATGATCCGATCCTGTTCTGCCGTACTGTCATACTTCCCGCGGGCGTAGTCATCCTCAATGGCTCGCCGCGTGTGACCTTCTTTTCGGGAAAGACGGCCGCTGGCCAGGGCGCTATAGGGGGTCAGTGCGATATCCTCTTCAGCGCACAGTCCGAAGAGCTCTCGTTCATCTTCACGCATAATCAGGTTGTAGTGGCTCTGCATCGAAACAAAGGGTGTCAGCCCTTCGTGCCTGGCAAGCGCGTTTGCCTTAGCCAGCTGCCAGGCGTAACAGTTTGAGATGCCAGTCGCGCGTACCTTACCAGCGGTAACGGCGTCATGCAGTGCTTCAAGTACGTCGATAATGGGCGTGTTGTAATCCCAGATGTGGCAGACGTAGAGGTCGATGTAATCCATCCCAAGATTTTGCAGACTCTGATCAAGCGAGCGGGTTATCGCCGCTTTTCCGCTGATCCCTTCGGCAATTTGCGCGGGCGTTCGCGGCAGAAACTTGGTGGCCAGCACCACCTCTTCGCGTTTCGCCATATCACGTAATGCTCGCCCAACGTAACGTTCGCTTGATCCGTTCTGGTAGGCGATGGCGGTATCGTAAAAATTAATGCCCTGTTCAAGTCCGTGGCGAATGATATTCCGGCTTTCTGTTTCGTCCAGTGTCCAGCGATGCTGGCCCGTTAACGGATTGCCAAATCCCATGCATCCCATGCAGATGCGAGAGACAAGTAAGTCACTTTTACCGAGCCGGGTATACTGCATCGTTATTCTCCCTCTGGATTAATTGCGTATGGTGTTGAGCAGATCGACCAGCCTTGAGGCGTGCTCCCGGGCAAGCATTTTTTGTCCGGCGATTTTGTCGGCATCGCGGTCCACGTAGCTGATACCACAGGTATAAACGGGTGCCAGCATCTCAAGATTGCACAGCCTTGCCGTGGTCCCGAACGGAATGAGGTACGTCTCAATGGTGTGGCCAAAGAAACCGTCAGCGGCATAGAGCGCTTCTGGTGCTCCGGTGGTGAAAGAGAGGATCAGCTTTTTTCCGCCCAGCTTCGCCGTTGAGCCATGTGCAAAGCCGTGAACAAAGACCTCGTCGAGCCATTTTTTCATTAACCCCGGCAACCCATACCAGGAAAAAGGAAACTGCCAGACAATCACATCGGCCCTGAGCAGACTTTCCTGCTCCGCGCTGATATTGAATTTTCCGTCCGGATAGAGCCAGTCCAGACGACGAATTTCCGCGTCGGGCAGGGCGGTCGCTACCTCGTCAATGATGGTGGCATTAGCAATAGAGTGAGTAAGATCCGGATGCCCGGAAATAATAAGGATATTCTTCATTTCAATAAGTTAGACAGTGTTGATGAATGTTCAACCCAGTATAGGTGGGCAACATTATTTTTTTTAGAGCAGCAAAGACTCAATCACTTTTAGATAAAAACTAATAATGGGTGACTGAATCTCATCGTAATCATTCATCATAAACACTGAGAATTAACCCGGGATGTTAAGCAGATGTTCTGCATTGCGAAACGCGATGGCTTCTTTTTCGGCCTTGCTGACGGGCAGACTTTCAATAAATGTTTTTACACCGTCCAGCGTCTGATAGGGATAATCAACTGAGAACAGGATCCTTTCCGCGCCCATCAACTCATAGATAAATCGGAAGTGTGGCAGGGTCAGCATACCTGACGGGGTAACATAAACGTGCTCCTGGAAAGTCCTGGTCAGCGTGCGCGACAGGCCCGTTGCAGCCAGTGGCAGGCTGTCATCAAGACGCTGAAGCCAGAAGGGGAGCATCTCCCCCCAGTGGCCGCTTATTACCTGCAGGTGGGGATATTTGTCAAAGGCGCCTGACAGCATCAGCCGTAACAACTGGATCCCGGCTTCGTGATGCCAGCCCCAGCCAAACATAGAAAGTCTTGCTGTTACCTCAGCGCTGAAACCGGTGAAGTAAGCCTGTTGCACGCTTTTAAACGGTAATCCGGGATGAAGATAGAGTGGCACACCCAGTTTATTAAAACGAGAGAGCAGGGCGTCATAGTCAGGATGATCAAGAAAACACGAAGAGGGTCTGCCATTCAGAAGTGCCCCCTTAAATCCCAATTCATCAATCGCGCGGATAAGCTCTTTTTCGGCTTCTTCCGGCTGTGTCCAGGGAAGTGTGGCAAACGCCGCGAAGCGATCCGGATGATGGCTTACTGCCCCGGCAAGGTAATTGTTTGCTGCCGTGTTTAACGCCACCGCTTTATTTTCGGGTGCCAGATGAGGGAATCCGCCCACAGAGAGAATTTGCATGGTAATTCCGGCTTCATCCATATCGCCGAGTCGCCTGCTTCCCGTATCGGCCCCTTTCGGGTTAATAAGTGCGTTTTTTTCTATCTGTGGACGGCTTCGGTCAGCATTGTGACCATCGGTGACTGTTTTCCCCCAGTCGCTAAGGTAGGGTGCCTGCTCAAGCGCGACAGGTATGGAGGCTGGTCCTGAATCACTGTCGAGATAATGTTCTTCGAGGCAAATGATTTTCATACTCTCACCATTAATGAGCGACATTTTGCGAGTAGAACTAAGCCACCTGGTCGGGGCTTAGTCCAGGAAAGGCTTTCCTTTCCATATATCAGAAGCCAATGGAAAGGGAATCATCCTTCCATGTTTCCAGTGCATCACTTAAGGTCTGGATTTTTTTTCGGGCAGCGTCATAAACATCTTCACCTAAAAAATAATGCAGTGGAGGATTTTCGAGCTGGCTTATTTTAATTAATTTAGCTGCTGCTTTTTGAGGATCCCCCATTTGCTGTCCGTTCATATCCTCTGCTGCCTCTTTTTCATTTTCTCTCACCAGGACATAGTCTGAAACGGGATGCGAGGGCAGCATGAGGGATCCTTTTGAAAGAAATCCAGTCCTCATATGTCCGGGATAGACAAGGGTCACCTTAATACCAAACGGTTTAACTTCTGCGGCAAGCGCTTCACTAAGACCGGCCACAGCAAATTTTGCTGCACAATAGATACCCCAGCCAGGAATGTATCCCTGAATACCTGCCATGGATGAAATATTAATAATATGGCCATTTCCTCGAGCCCGAAGGTGTGGCATAACTTCGCGGATCACATTAAGCATACCAAATACATTCACATCAAAACTTCTGCGTACCTCTGAATCCTGTAGTTCTTCAAGCGTTCCCGTCTGACCAAAGCCGGCATTGTTAACCACAACATCAATTGCACCAAAGTGGCTGAGTGCAATACCCACAGCTGCTTTTACGCTCGACTCATCATTTACATCCATGCTGACAGGAAGAAAGTTGCTTGTTTTACCGATGGTTTTATCAAGAGAATCTATATTTCTGGTTGTAGCTACGACGTTTTGTCCTGTTGCGAGAAGTTGCTTAACAATAATTAATCCCAGTCCGCTGGAAGATCCTGTAATAAACCATGTTTTTTTATCCGACATTTCAATTCCTTTATATTATTTCTGCTTAGTAGTGGCAAAAATGGCGCTTTATCTGCTTTATCTGCTTTATCTGCTTTATCTGCTTTATTAAACCATCGGGTTTTCCCAGGCCCCACGCGTATCCACACCGGTCTCTGCGGCAAGCTGTTCCAGCAGGATGATTTCCTCATGACTTAATTTGATTTCTAAAGCGCTGGCAGCATCCAGAACGTGATGGATTTTGGTTGCCCCAATAAGTGGAAGAGTACCTTTCGCAATAGCCCATGCGATGGCTATTTGTGCAACGCTGGCATTCCTTTCTGCCCCTATTTTTTTCATGGCGGCGGTCATTTTTTCAATCTGCGGCAGCATGGCATTATAACTTCCGGCCCGACCACTTCCGGCAGGCATAGGGTTACTGGAGTCATAACGACCACTCAGCGCGCCCTGCTCCAGGACCATGTAAGCGAAGAAAGTGATGTTATGTTGTTGGCAATAATCCAGGATCCCTCCCTCTTCAGAGGCACGGTAGAGCAGGCTATAGTGATTCTGTACTGCACTGATGGCATAACCGGAGGCGTTAAGGATCTCGTTGGCGCGTTTGATTTGTGCCAGATTGTGGTTAGAGACACCGACCTGTTTTACTTTACCGCTTTGTAAGAGTGGGATTAGCCCGGGAGTCCATTTCTCAACGTCGAAAGGATTATGGATCCAGTAAATATCAATCTCTTCCACGCCCAGGCGCTCAAGGCTGGCCTCAAGCATGTCGCTGACGGGCTGTGCTGACTGTTCGTTGGCAATCTGCGGTGTAAATTTAGTTGATAGAATCATGTCATTGCGGGAAAACTGACGGACCAGAGAACCCAGCGCGGCCTCGGAATTTCCCATGCCATAAACCGCTGCGGTATCCCAAAGATTAAGGCCCTTGCTCATGGCTGTGGTGAATACCTCAGCCATCTGACTATCAGAAAGATGGTTGCCAAAGACCGTGTCGCCACCGGCAAAACCAGTACCCCAGGACCATGTGCCCAGTGCTATTGGTGGAAGTGTTTTCATATTCAACTCCTGTGAAAGGCCGGAACGTTGCCTACCTAAACCGGCCGGAGTAAGTAACATAGGAAATAACTGAGGTACGGCTTACGCTGTCTGTCGGAGCGCCTCTACCAGCGCCACACCCACACCGTGCGCTGAAGCGGGGTTTTGGCCCGTGATCAGGCGTCCGTCGGTCATCACATTCTCAGACCAGTTTGCGGCTTCATGATAGAGCGCACCATGCTCGCGAAGTGCGGTCTCCAGCAGGAAGGGAACCACATCTGTGGTGTGAACGTCTTCCTCTTCTTTGTTAGTAAAGGCCGCCACATTTTTCCCGTTCACAAGGTATTCACCGTTGCTGAGTTTTGCGTCGACCAGTGCCGCGGGACCGTGACAGACAGCTGAAACAACGCCATAACTTTCATACACTTCGCGGACAATACGCTGGGCGTCGGGACTGTCACGAAAATCCCACATCGTGCCATGCCCGCCTGCAAAGAAAACGGCGCAGTAATCGCCACCATTCAGCTCAGAAAGTGCAGGCGTTGATGCCAGACGCTGCTGAAAATCAGTTTCGTTCCAGAACCAGGCATTGACAGGGTCGCTGAGGTCAAACCCATCAACGGGCGGTTGTCCTCCCCGAATACTGGCTATCGTCGTTTTCAGTCCGGCGTCTTCCAGCACTTTGAGTACATGCGTCAGTTCGGCGAGGAAAAACCCGGTCGATACTCCCGATGCGCCTTTAATCGGATGGCTGGAAACGACACACAGCACAGGTTTATCTGCAGGTTTCATATCAGGCCTTACTGTTGATTTTTGAATTCAGCGGCGAAAAGACTTTCCCAGTTAATAAATGACCCCAGAGGAATGCACTCGAAGCTTAATAAGCCTGCTTTTGCCAGCGGAAATTCGGCCATTACGCTCATTGCTTCATTGACAGAGTCACATTCAAGAAAAATAGCGACGCCGGGTCTGTCCTGGCGGAAGTAGATGTCGCGGATGAAGCCGGATTTATATAGTTCCCATGCGCGGAGCGCTTCAGCCGTTAGGTGAGGTGCATATTTTTCCAGCGATGCACCCGCGGCGGGAACATCCAGACATAAAATTCGCATCATAGTCTCCTGAACTCAGGTCGTTGCGGAAGGAGGCTAAAGTATAAAAGCCGCATTTCAGGATGATTAGAGGGCCGTTGACTTAAGCATCTTTAGGCTGTAATTAATAATCAGGCGATGATGGCTGAGGGAAAACATTATGAATAATGTACTATATAATCAGATACGCATCTTTCAGAGCATTGCGCGTGAGGGCAATATTTCGGCCGCCGCAAGGAAACTTGAAATCACGCCTCCCTCCGTCAGCAATGCGCTTAAGCTCCTGGAAGAGCATATTGGCCATCCGCTTTTTGTGCGGACAACCCGTCGTATTGAGTTAACGGAAACCGGACAGCGGTTTCTGGAACAGACTGCAGCTGCAGTTGAGTCGCTTGAAAAATCACTGGAAAGTATACGCGACCAAAACCACGAGCCCTCAGGTATGGTGCGAATAACGCTCTCGCGTTTTGCATACCTGTTAATCCTTAAGCCCGTGATGGCGGAATTCTGTCAGCAATATCCGGGTATAAAGCTGGAAATTTCGGTCTTTGACGGCACTGTGAATATTATCGAAGAGCATTTTGACCTGGGAATTCGTTTTGGCGATATTCTTGAGGGCGGGGTGGTAGCACGGCCATTAATGAAATCGTTTCGTGAAGGGTTGTATGCATCCTCAGCATACCTGGCTGAACATGGAACACCGGAGGTGCCGGCAGATCTCAGTCATCACCAACTGATTGGATACCGTTTTATCACTAACAACCGCATTCTTCCGCTGATTCTGAACGATTGTGGAGAGCAGTTAACCGTTGAGATGCCTGGGCAGTTAATCAGTAATGATATTGACGTTATGGCAGACGGAATACGCAACGGCCTGGGGATTGGGCGCTTGTTTGAACCCATCTGGCAGTTACAACCCGACCAGGAGCAATTTATACCGGTGATGGAAAGCTACTGGAAAACTTATCCTCCAGTATATCTTTATTATCCCAAAAGCGCGGGTAAGACCAAAAGAGTGAAGGCCCTGATTGATTTTTTGATAGCCGCTACGGGACGATAAAACAGGATACTTTAAGCTGACCGACAGCATGAAAAAACATTTCGCACGCCTGCCTTCAGGCGTATGAAGCCGAAAGGTGATGTGATGATTTGAACAATGATAAAGCCTTTGCTATTAATGCGACTTCAGCTGCTTGCTTAAAGCAGACACGCATTATTTATAACCCACGTGCAAAGTCGATTGCTTCTTAACGGTTTTAATTGATGCTGAGACTCAAACCCTTAAAAAAGCCGACTGAATAGCGATAAATCTTATCCAGTCGGCTACAGATATGGCTCAGGACACCGCGCTTGCGTTTTTCAGGGACTCCAGAACGTTCAGAATATTACTGGCCGCCACCGTACCCATCTTCACGTAGGAGTTATCACTGACGCCGCCAATGTGGGGCGACAGAATGACATTCTCAACATGCTGCCAGATGTGCGGTGCCGTCAGAGGTTCAGTGGGGAAACTGTCCAGTGCGGCCCAGGCGACGGTGCCATTGTTCAGTGCCGCTAAAAGCGCGTCGTCATCAATAAGACCACCGCGTGCCGTGTTTACCAGAATGGTGCCTTTTTTAAACAACGCGAGTTTCTCTGCATTGATCATCTGGCGTGTCTGTTCGGTCAATGGGCAGTGCAGCGAAATGATGTCTGCCTGTTGCAGCAGTTCGTCAAGTGAGGCGGACTCACACTCATCAGGAAAGGATTTTGCAAAAGGATCAAAGGCGAGCACCTTCATGCCAAACGCCCGCCCAATGCGGGCAACGCGACCGCCAATTGCACCAAGCCCGACCAGACCCAGCGTTCTGCCTTCCAGCTCCACGGATTTATGGGTGGACTTATCCCAGTGCCCCTGACGCATCCGCTGATCCAGCGTTATCACCGATTTGGCGCAGGCTAAAATCATCGCCCAGGTATGCTCAGCCACCGCCGCTGCGTTGGCACCCGGCGCAGACTGCACACGGATATCGCGTGCCGCAGCTGCCTGTTGATCAATAACGTCAATGCCGCTGCCGTGTTTGGATATTACGCGCAGGGCAGGCGCAGCATCCATGATGCGGGCGTTAATTTTTCCGTAACGGACAATTATCGCGACTGGGTTATGCTGCTGGCAGAGTCTGAACAGGGTATCTTCGTCGGGCTGTTTGCCTGCATAAACCAGGCTGAACGCGTTTAGCAGGCTGACCGCCTGCGGAGCCAGATCGCTGGCTGTGACCAGAATGACGGGAAGCTGGGTTGTCATCAGAGCGTCTCCCCATCCGTCAGCATGCCAGCGGTAAGAAGGGCTTTCTCAAGCCACGGCGCGCGAAGGTCGCCATCACGAATGGCGGCAATACGCCCGGTCTCGAAATCCAGTTTTTTCTGTGCCAGTTCAAGCAAGGCAGGGATCTCTTCACGGGGCAGAATCACCACGCCATCAATATCACCGATGACGAGATCGCCTGGCTGAATGGCTGCGCCCGCGACAGAAACAGGGTAGTTGACCCGTCCCGCAACAGACTTGGTGGGGCCACAGGGATTCAGACCCGCGGCAAACACCGGAAAGCCGTTCGCACTCAGTGCATCGGCGTCTCGCACCGCGCCATCGATAATAATCCCGGCGATGCCGGAGGCTTCAGCCTGGGTCGACATGATTTCTCCGATCAAGGCACAGCTGATATCGCCTTTGCCATCAACCACAATCACGTCGCCTGGCTGGGCGATAGCCAGTGCGGCATGGATCGCCAGATTATCGCCTGGCCGGACCTCGACGGTGATAGCGGGACCAGCGACTTTCATAGTGGAGGCTATCGGTTTGACACGACCATGCAGCGTCCCGCGTCGACCGGCGACATCCGCCAGTATCGCAGCCTGGAACTGAGCCGCCTGTTTAACAAGTTCTGGCGCGACACGAACAATGTCGCGATTGATGAAGGTATTCTCTGCATGTGGCATAGATCATTCCTCTTTCGTTTTATTAGGTACAACAAAGTTGTACAATATAAAACTACTATATCGATGTTAATTCACATCGCACCAGTGTTAAGCACTCATTTGTGATGTAAATACGATGTGAATCACAAATTGCGCGGTAAACTGCCTGCCGTCGCACACAGGAGGACGTACTGATGGGGAATGAGGGCGTAATTGCCGTAGAAAAAGCGCTGGCGCTGCTGGATTGTTTTAAACCTGGCGAGGAGTCGCTGACGCTTACCGCGCTGGCGCAGCTGTCGGGTTATCACAAAACGACGGTCTATCGCCTGATGAACTCACTTGAGCGCATGAATTATGTGATTCGCCGTGACAATGGCGTCTATACCCTGGGGCCGAGGCTGCTCTATCTGGGCAAGCTCTATGAACAATCCTTTCATCTGGCCAGCATTGTACAGCCTGAGCTTCACGCTCTGGCGACGGCGACGGGTGAAAGCGCCTCATGGTATGTGATTGAAAACGATCAGCGACTCTGTCTGTTCAGAGCTGAGCCTTCGGAAGGACTGCGTGAAACGCGTCTGCCCGGCACCTTTCTGCCGCTGGATAACTCTGCCATCGGACAGGTGCTTCGTTACTGGGGAAAGAACGAACCCCTGTTTGACGCTGTACCTGAACTGCCTCTCTTTACCTCGGGAATGCGCGATCCGCACATTGCGGCATTTTCCGTACCGGTGTTTGGAGAAGGTGACAGGCTGCTCGCTGCGCTGGCACTGACCGGGCCATCGTCACGCCTGACGCAGGCGAAGTGTGAAAGCGGACTGGGAAAACTGATGAAAGAAGCGGCCAGCCGGCTTTCAGTGAAATCAGGCGCGCGCAAAGTGACATGCGATAATTTTTATAAAATTTAGCAGACACCTGGGGCACAGGTGATCCCCTTTCAGGGCCATGCTCGCCGGAGCAGCAAGGTTTTTCTGGTGGGCGTCGGTTGATTTCCGCTAAGGTGAATAAAGTGATGTCTGGCGTGGATGAGTACCAGCCCCTCAAAAGCCTCAATGCCGTGACAGGGTAAGCATTGGTTAACTAATTGATAATAAATGCAATTAATCACTTCCGGTGCGCCTTTAAACATCCTGTCTTAACTTCAGGTGTTTAAAGGCGCACTGTCCGCATGAAAAATTCCCCGCTTTCCCACTTCAACATGAATTTCCTTCATGTTCGTTGAAATTTAATCACTTTTTTTCAACCGGATGTTGAGGCATAAAGTAAGAATTGTTAATAACTTTGAGTCATATGAATGCTTGTTAAGGGATAGCAAAGTCGCATAACCCTGAAGCAACAAATCATATCAGCGACCAGGATACCCGATAGCGATGAACAACTTAGCCTTTACCCTTAAGCGCATTCGTTTCGACGAAAACTATAACCCTTCGAAAAATACGCGGGCGACGACTAACTTCGCTAATCTGGCGCGTGGCGAAAAACGGCAGGAAAACCTGCATAACGCGCTGGCGATGATCGACAACCGGTTTAACGCGCTGGCGCACTGGGACAATCCTAAAAGCGATCGTTACTCTGTCGAACTTGAGATTATCTCTGCTGAGCTGAATCTTCGTCCTGACAGCAACGACGAATCGTTCCCGGCGATTGAGATTCTGAAGACGCATATCGTCGATCACAAAACCGGTGAGCGTTTTGAAGGGATTGTCGGCAATAACTTCTCATCCTACGTACGTGATTATGATTTCAGTGTGGTGCTGATCGAGCACAATAAAGGCCAGACTGAATTCAGTCTGCCGGATGATTTCGGCCAGCTGCACGGCAACATTTTTAAAAGCTTCGTGAACTCTGCGGCTTATAAAGAAAACTTCAATAAGTCTCCGGTCATTTGCCTGAGTGTGTCGAGCAAAAACACCTATGTGCGTACCGGTAATGTGCATCCGGTGCTCGGCATCGAATATCAGCAGGATGCGCCTTCGCTGACTGATTTTTATTTTGGAAAAATGGGCCTGAAAGTGCGTTTCTTTATGCCGCAGGGCAGTGTTGCGCCGCTGGCCTTCTACTTCCACGGTGACCTGCTCAGCGATTACACCAATCTTGAGCTGATCAGCACTATCAGCACCATGGAAACATTCCAGAAGATCTATCGCCCGGAAATTTATAACGCGAATTCTGCAGCCGGACAGTGCTATCAGCCAACGCTGCAGCATCAGGATTATTCATTAACCCGCATCGTTTACGATCGCGAAGAGCGCAGCCGTCTGGCCGTAGAGCAGGGTAAGTTTACTGAGACGCATTTCATCAAGCCGAATCAGACACTGCTCGCACAATGGTCTGCTGAATCCGTTCTTTGATTAATTAAAAACAAAAGGTCACCTGCTATGAAAACTTTATTACCGACATCCACTGCGGGCAGCCTGCCTAAACCATCCTGGATTGCGCAACCAGAGGTGCTGTGGTCACCCTGGAAGCTGCAGGATGACGAGTTAGTTGACGGTAAAAGAGATGCACTGCGTCTCTGTCTGGACGACCAGGTTCGCGCCGGTATTGATATCGTCAGTGATGGTGAGCAGACCCGTCAGCACTTTGTGACGACGTTTATTGAACACCTCAGCGGCGTGGATTTTGAGAAGCGTGAAGTGGTACGCATCCGTAATCGTTATGACGCCAGCGTACCGACCGTAGTGGGTGAAGTTTCACGTCAGAAGCCAGTGTTTGTTGAAGATGCAAAAATCCTGCGCAAGCTGACCGATCGTCCTATTAAGTGGGCGTTGCCTGGTCCAATGACGATGATCGATACCCTTTATGACAATCACTATAAAAGTCGCGAAAAGCTGGCCTGGGAATTTGCAAAAATCCTGAATCAGGAAGCGAAAGAGTTAGAAGCCGCGGGCGTTGATATTATTCAGTTCGACGAACCTGCATTTAACGTTTTCTTCGATGAAGTGAATGACTGGGGTATCGCCGCGTTAGAGCGAGCGATTGAAGGGCTGAAGTGTGAAACTGCCGTTCACATCTGCTACGGCTACGGCATCAAAGCGAATACCGACTGGAAGAAAACGCTGGGTACAGAGTGGCGTCAGTACGAAGAGATCTTCCCGAAACTGCAGCGTTCGGCTATCGACATCGTCTCACTTGAGTGCCAGAACTCTCGCGTTCCAATGGATTTGATCGAGCTGATTCGCGGTAAAAAAGTCATGGTCGGTGCTATCGACGTGGCGACTCACGAGATTGAGACACCGGAAGCAGTCGCAAACACGCTGCGCAAAGCGCTGCAGTTCGTGGATGCTGAAAATCTCTATCCTTCAACCAACTGCGGCATGATTCCCCTGCCACGTCAGGTTGCCAATGGCAAACTGCATGCGTTGAGTGCGGGTGCCGGGATTGTTCGCCGGGAAATTCTGGGAAAATAATCTTTTCCTGAGCAGGCTCAGTCCGGCTTCAGATGCCTGAAAGCCGGACTGAGCTGTCCTTGTCAGGCGCGTCGGATCCAGACGCATCAGCGGCTGACCGCGTTTAACCTTCTGAACGGTATCCACATCCACCAGACGTTCAGGAATTTTGCCTTGTACTCTGAAACTGAGATCGCTTTGAATCCGGGCGACCATAACGCCGGTAAAGGCGTGAGCGTGATCCATCGCGCTTACCACGGTTGCTGTCCGCATCAGGGGAGCCTGCGTTCGGGGATCGTTCTGATTGGAAGGTTCACTGCAGGCCACCAGGGCCAGCAGCAACACGTAAACTGCAAGGATGGCGGATTTATGCCTGCGCATGAGTTCCCTTAAAGCGGTAACGGGAAAATTTACGCATTCTCATTCCTGTGACCAATTAAGTCGATCGTCACTTGTGGCTGAATTTCTCATCATGAACACGTAAAGTGGCGTCATTGTTAAGGAGTCATTACAAAAGGTTGTGGTAGCTGAATAGGGGTGATATCAGGGGATGAGGGCGAAGAGAGCGGTGCAGTAAGACATTTACTCATATTAATCCCCGTAACCCCAAAACCGCAGAGCTCATAGATATGACGTGCTCGAGCATTATCACCGGCAACACGAAGTCTGATTTGTTCAAAGTTTTTATTGCATAAGTCCTGTTCTAACGCGTGCAGGGGCTGTTTACCGGGTCCATGACCCTGGTATTTTTTAAAAATGAAAATCGTAAATGAAGACTGTACGTGTCGCTGTATCGTGTTTGTACCAGAGTTAGCCGACATGTTTATAACCTGGCCAGAATGTTCGAAGTGACAAAATCGGGCAGTGACATGAACGTCATTTTCAGCGTGTTTGCCGATGTGATTCATTCCACGCCGAATCCAGGCAACAAAGCATAACCCTCGATCGATGATGCACTTAAACAGCTGGAGGTTTATCGCCAGCAGTGGCAGACGTTCACTGATAAATACTTAGCGTAAATCGTGATAATCCTGCGTTTGACGGCTCTCTCGTGGCAATAAAGCCAGCCTGAGAGCCGCGTGTGCGGGATTGCTACGATGAGGCTGTTTTGTCAGATGAGGCACTCCGATAAACCCGACTTAAAACGAAAAGCACCTATTACACATTTACAAATTTAAATGTGTAAATATAATGATGCCTTTTACACATCAGAGGAATGTTTGTCATGCCGTCACTGTTTACCCCCCTGAACCTGGGCGATCTCACGCTTCGTAACCGCATGGTATTGCCGCCGCTGACGCGTTGCCGCAGTGAGCAGCCGGGTAACATTCCCGGCGAGTTGATGGTGGAGTATTACCGTCAGCGTGCCAGCGCGGGACTGATGATCACTGAAGGCACCCAGATTGAGCCTCGCGGGCAGGGCTATGCATGGACGCCGGGGATCCACAGCGACGCCCAGATCGCGGGCTGGAAGAAGGTCACAGAGGCGGTACATCAGGAAGGTGCCACAATTTTCTGCCAGCTCTGGCATGTTGGCCGCGTCTCTCACAATGAACTTCAGCCAGGTAAGCAGCCACCGATAGCGCCTTCAGCCATCGCCGCTGATAACGTCCGGGTGTTTATCGAAACCGGACCCGGTGCGGGGATATTAACTGCACCCAGCGAACCACGGACACTGACGAACGCAGAAGTAAAAGAGATCGTGGCGCTTTATCGGCGTGCGGCGGAAAATGCAAAAGAGTCCGGTTTTGACGGTGTAGAACTGCACTCCGCCAACGGTTATCTGATTAACCAGTTTATTTCGGAGCATACCAACTTCCGCACGGATGAATATGGCGGCTCAGCAGAGAATCGTCTGCGTTTCCTGCGTGAAGTTGTTGAGGCGGTCAGCGCGGTGTTTGGCAGCCATCGTGTGGGCGTCCGGTTTGCGCCGCTGTTTTCGAGTACTGATGAAGAGCGCGTCTATCTCGGTCTGGTTGAAAGCGATCCCCATGCGACCTACATCCGTGCCGCGCAGCTGCTGAATGAGCTGGAAGTTGGCTATCTCTCGATTGCTGAAGCAGACTGGGATAATAGCCCGGATATGCCAGAAAGTTTCCGCGTTGCACTGCGCGATACATTTCGTTCTCCGATCATCTATTCTGGTCGCTACACCGCGGAAAAAGCACAGCGTATGCTGGATAACGGCTGGGGTGACCTGGTGGGTTTTGGCCGCGCGTTTATTGCGAATCCCGATTTGCCGGCACGCATTAAAGCAGGTTATCCGCTGAATCCCGTTGATCACGCCTCCCTGTATGGTGGCACTGAGAAAGGCTATACTGACTATCCTGTTTTTCAATCCTGATCTTATGTGAGGCGGCATGTCCCCCGAAAATGCCCTGAAGTTACTGTCCAACCCGACCCGAGTGGCAGTGCTGAAGTGGCTTAAAAATCCTGACGAAGCGTTTGCGGGCTATTCGCAGCTCTATCCCTTCGCTCAGTATGGCGTCTGTGCCACCCTGATCCAGGACAAGGCGGGCTTATCACAGCCCGCTACCTCGTTATGTCTGAAAGCCCTGCACAATGCGGGACTGGTCGAAGCCAGCAAAGTCGGGAAGTGGACCTATTATCGCCGCGCTGAACCGCGTATTCGTGAAATAACCGACGTGGTGACACAATCGCTGCAGGCGCTTTAGGGCACTTGCAGTATTAGCATTTTTCTCTTTCCGCATCTGCGAATGAAGAGTGTTTGCACTCAGAGCAAGAGTCTGCACATATCCCCCGAATTTCTGACTCGTCTTCATGCACGCGGCTTGACGAAGCTGCCCGCTTAACTTACAACTAAAGCCGTCAGGGGAGTCTCGCCAGAGAGACTGAGAGGCTAATAGCGCAGCGCGCGGCTTAGCGACCCTTAGAACCTGACCCAGTTGATACTGGCGTAGGAAGACGGGTATCGCATCCGATACTTGCCGCAGGCGCGCGTTCGCGACGCCTTTGCCTATTCCCTCTGTATCACGGGTCTTCGTTAACCGATAACGAGGCCAAAGTGAAACATCTCATTCTTAATCACTCTCTTCCTCTCCGGTGGGCACCATGAGCCGCTGGTCGGTGCTAGGCAGCGGCGTTGCCGGACTCTGTGTCGCCACGCTACTACTGGAACGGGGAGAAGCCGTTGAAGTCATTACGCAGCCTGACTGTCGTGCAGCCTCACACTGGGCGGGGGGCATGCTTGCGCCCTGGTGCGAAGCAGAAAGCGCGCCGCCACAGGTGATCGAATGGGGCCAGCATGCGGCGAGCTGGTGGGCGAAACGCGTTGATGGCGTGGAGCAGCAGGGCACACTGGTGGTTGCACCGCCGCGAGACAGTCGCGAACTGACCCGCTTCGCCAGCATGACGGAGCAGCATCGGTGGGTCGCGCCCGGTGACATCGAACCGGCGCTGGAAAATCGCTTTGCCCGCGGCCTGTTCTTTGCCGCAGAGGCGCATCTTGATCCGCGCCGCGCACTGCAGCAACTGCGCGTCACACTGCAGGAGGCTGGCGTACCCTTTCACAGCGGTAAACCTGGCGGCAAAATCATCGACTGCCGCGGCATCCATGCTCTTGATAAGCAGCCCGCTCTGCGCGCCGTGCGGGGCGAAATGCTGATCCTGCACACGCATGACGTTCAGCTCTCCCGTCCGGTCCGTCTGCTGCATCCGCGCTTTCCCTGCTATCTGGTGCCGCGTGCCGGAGACCACTTCATGCTCGGAGCCACCATGGTCGAAAGTCACGACAGCAGCCCGATCAGCGCCAGGGCGATGATGGAGCTGCTGAGCGCGGCTTACAGTCTGCATCCGGCGCTGGCGGAAGCGCGCATCGTGGAGAGTGGCACCGGTCTGCGTCCCGCCTACTGCCAGAATCTGCCGGAGGTCCGCTATGAAAATGGCCGTTTCTCGTTAAACGGGCTCTACCGCCACGGCTTTTTACTGGCCCCGATTATGGCTGAAAAACTCATGCTGCAACTCACTCAGGAGATGACTCATGCGAGTTCAACTTAATGGACGCACGATTGAAACCAGCGCAATGACGCTGGCTGAACTTATGGCGGAGCAGCAGATCGACCCGCGTACCGTCGCCACGGCGCTGAACGGTGAGTTTGTGCCTCGCAGCCGTTATGCCAGCCAGCAGCTTGAGGCGGGCAACCAGCTGGAAATCCTGTCACCGATGCAGGGAGGTTAACCATGTTCTATCAATTTGCCCCGCAATCACGCTTTCTGCTCGGCACCGCCGGATATCCGTCACCAGACGTTCTGCATCAGGCTATTGACGCATCAGGTGCGGAGATCATTACCGTCAGCCTTCGTCGTGAAGGCAGCGAAGGCGGTGCGTTTCGCACGCTGTTGCAGCAGCTCAACAAACGGATTCTGCCGAATACCGCAGGCTGCCATACGGTGAAAGAGGCGGTAACGACGGCGCAGATGGCGCGTGAACTTTTCGACACGCCGTGGATTAAGCTGGAAGTGATTGGTCATGCCGATACGCTGCAACCCGATCCCTTTGCGCTGGTGGAAGCCGCGCGGATCCTCTGCGCTGACGGCTTCCAGGTGTTTCCCTACACCACCGAAGATCTGATTGTTGGCGAGAAACTGCTGGAAGCGGGTTGTGAAGTGCTGATGCCCTGGGGCGCACCAATTGGTTCCGGTCAGGGGTTGCGCAATATCGAAGGGCTGCGTGCCATGCGGGCGTGGTTTAAAGATGTGCCGCTGATTATTGATGCGGGCATCGGTGCGCCGGGCCAGGCGGCGCAGGCGATGGAGATGGGTTTTGATGGCGTGCTGCTAAACACGGCGGTGGCAAAAGCGCGCGATCCGGTGCGGATGGCGGGTGCCTTTGCTGCCGCGATCCACGGCGGGCATGAGGCGTTTCAGGCAGGATTGATGGAGCAGCGCGACATGGCGTCAGCCTCAACCCCCATTTTTGGTCTGGCAAAGTTCAGTTAAGGAACAACGATGACGCGTTATCAGCGACAGACCATGTTGCCGGAGATTGGTGAAGCGGGGCAACAACGCCTGAGCGGGACAAGGGTGCTGGTGGTGGGCGCGGGTGGACTCAGCGCGACGCTGCTGCCGTTACTGGCTGGCGCGGGCGTGGGGTTTATTCGGCTTTACGATGGCGATCGGATTGAGCTGAACAACCTCCACCGGCAGACGCTGTTTGGCGTCGGAGATGTGGGCCAGCCAAAAGCAATCTGCGCGCAGCGCGCGCTGGCGCAGCGAAATCCTGACTGCCACGTTGAGGCACATCCCCAGATGTTGAGCGCCAGTCAGCTGCCGCAGGCGCTGGAGGGGATCGATCTGGTGGTGGATGCGGCGGATAACTTCGCCATCACCTATCAACTCTCCGACGCCTGCTCTCCGCGTGATCTGCCGCTGATCTGCGCCTCGGTGCTGGGTCGTAAAGGTTACGTCGGTGGATTCTGCGGCGGTGCGCCTGGCTATCGTGCGCTGTTTCCTCAGTTACCGAAGGCGTCGGGTAACTGCAACACGGCTGGCGTAATGGGGCCTGCGGTAGCAACGCTGGGCGCGATGCAGGCGCAGATGGTGCTGAGCGTATTGCTGAAACTGACGCCGTCGCCGCTCGGCTGCATGATCCACTGCGACTTTGCGGACTGGCACATCAGGCAATTCCGCTTTGATGACGCGCCTGAACCCGACGCGCCGGGCATCCCGTTTATCGATAAGCTGATGCTCAGTGAGGACGATTGCATTGTGGAACTGCGCAGTCCCGAAGAAGCGCCGGTCAGTGTGGCCGAACGGGTGCTACGCATTCTGCCGCAGCAGATAGCGGCCTGGCAGCCGCCGTCCGATCGGCGCGTGGTGCTGGTGTGTGCCAGTGGAATGCGTGCAGCTCAGGCGGCAGAGAACCTTGCCGCACGGGGGATCACGCGGATGGCGCTGATGGCGGCAAACACGCTGTAGCCTGCCGGTTTACACAATTTCGACCAGCTGGAACGTCTCGAAAATCAGCTCCATTTCCTTATGGAAATAGCCTTCACGTTCAAAGTAACGCTGATGTTCCTGCCGCCAGTGGTCGAGGCTGAGATCGCCTTCACCCTCCAGCATCGCCATCTCAGGCGTGACGCGGTCAAAGCGCGTCAGGAACAGTCCGGTGGTGCGAATCACGCAGACGGGCCGTTTTTCGCCGTTCAGAACAAGGGTGTAGCCGCCCGGCTGAGGCAGGACTTCCTGATCCTGCCAGCTCTGTAACGAACCGCAGGAGGCGACTTTCTTGCCGGCAATAATCAGCGTTGCCAGTTCGTTAGCTAATTCCGGGGAATCACCGAATGCATCTGTGGATGCACCCGGATATTTGTCCTGCAGTTGTTCCTGCGTCATCGACATCCGCAAATCCTTAATGAAATAAGCGCCTGACCGGGATAAATGCAGGTCAGCGTCGCCGTTAAGATAAAGCAGCAGCGGTTGACATGCTGCCAGGAGCGTTACAGCTTACCCGGCCTGCTCATGGGAAAACAGGCTCAATTATCAGGATATTGGGTTTGGGTGTTTGCTGGATCGCAAAGGAGAGGCATACTCTGGCGCGGCCAGCCACAGCCGCGCGCAAAAACTAACGCCTCAGAAAGCTCGCCCAGTGTTCAATGTCGTCACCGCTACTGATATCGGGCTGCACCAGACCATTCACCATAAAGGTCGGTGAAACATGAATACCATTCTGGCGGGCATATTTGCAGTGCCATTTAATCGCGTTCTGCAGATCGGGCTGATCAAACGCGGCGCTGGCATCTACGCCGCTGTACTCTCTGAGGCGGGCCAGAATCTGGTTCGGCGTTGCATCGCGATTCGGGCCGGTACAGTGATCGGTGAACTCAAACTCTTCGCGATGATCGGCGACTGCCTGCATTACCTTCTTTGCCGCCTCTTTACTGTCGCTGGCGGCGGCAAGGATGTAACGCACAATCACGCCGGAATAGAGGTGCCACGGCTGTGATTGCAGACGAATCTTCAGGGTCATCTTCTCTTCACCCACATGCGCCAGTAAGGCGTCGAATTTATTGAACGCGCGAACCGAAAAAGGGCAGGTAGGTTCCAGAAAGACTTCAAAGATTGCGGGACCGTGGCCCCAGATCAGGATATCAGCATGCTGACTCATCAAAAACTCCTTAACGATAAACGGAACGGGAAGTGTCATTACCCTGGCAAATCCTCATCACATCAGCCAGTTGAGAATCAGCCGTAATTGTTACAAAAAACAGCAGTCAGCAGCTGAGACGTGCGTAACAGGCGACAGCCAGAGCCATTAATCGTTAGAATTATCGGCCTTGGCATGCTCAACAGCTGGATCTGCATCGTCCACTGCAAGCAGCTATAGTTATCTGCAGAATTTGCTCGCCCGAATGATGAAGCCATTTCTGCTGTTTGCCTGCTGATCGTCTGCCTGGGGCCGATAAGCGTTAGAAGAGGTTAATTTTGCATACTGATCTTACCTGGAAAATTCTCCATCGCGTCATTAACAAGACAATCTCTGACATGCTGGATGATCAGCAGAGTATTGACGTGTTATCACTGCGCGCCCGGCTGCATGAGCTGGCTGAAAAAGAGGAGGATGAGGTCATGGTGCTCTGTTACTGGCAGGCGAGTAAAATTCTGCTTCGACTTCCCACCACGGTGACAGCCAGTCAGTTGATGGTTGCCGCACGTCACGCTTTTCGCACGCCAATGGATCATGATCGGCTTTAGGGTGAGGACTGACCCGCGCCAGGATATATCCGCACTGAGATCGAAGCGTCAGACCCTGATCAACGCTCATTCAACATGATTATTCCTGCGTTGCTTTACTGACCATTCAGCAATTTGTTCTCATTCTGGGGTCAGTAAATATCAACCGTTAATAAGAGTTGTCTTTAAAGTAAAAAATATCACCTCATAAATGAAGTGTAAATTTTTTAGTTAATTATTCTCGCAGGCTGAAATTGATTCTAATCAAGAAATGTGTCGGTAAATCTCGTCTGTTTAAGTAACTCAACAGCCTGTTTACCTTTAATATAAATAGGGTGCTGTAACATGACGTCAACATAATAAACACCGGGTTGTTATGCTTATATTAAACACATAACAACATGATTTGTAGAGTTTTTATCTAATTACGCTAAGGCTGTGGGGCATGGGTGGGACACAGCCTGTCAACTTCTCGTTTAGCATGGCCACCTGCCCGGCGCTGCTTTCGGGCATCCAGCTCCCATAAACACTGTAAACCATCTGCGCGCTGGAATGACCCATCTGTGTTGCAATGAATGATGGGTTGGCCCCGGCGCTCAGCATCCAGCACGCATAAGTATGGCGGGTTTGGTACGCTTTACGGTATCGTATTCCCGCCCGTTTCATTATTGATGTCCACATGGTACTCAGTGCCCCGACTGCATAGTGGT
This sequence comes from Candidatus Pantoea gossypiicola, assembly GCF_008632075.1. Taxonomy (GTDB): domain Bacteria; phylum Pseudomonadota; class Gammaproteobacteria; order Enterobacterales; family Enterobacteriaceae; genus Pantoea; species Pantoea gossypiicola. Next base: position 13,978 of record NZ_VWVM01000013.1, on the reverse strand, counting down.
GACCACTCTTTACACCATAACGGGTAAGCTGTGGGGTGAATAAAAAAGTGCAGGGGTGAGAGCTTGTCCGGCCATACTCCCGCAACTTTACTTCCATCAGGTATTGCTTGCCCATTCGGGTAAGCTCTGCCTGATCCCTTAGTGCTTCTCGTGCCGGTTCCAGCAGGTGGATCACCCGGTCGGTGCCCGCATCGGTCTTTGGTAACGTAAACTCACCCAATGTAGTGAGATTTCGCCTGACCGTCAGCGTGCCCGCTTTCAGATCCACATCCTCCCATGCCAGTGAGACCAGTTCGCCATGTCGCACGCCCGTATAGACCGCCAGTGTCCATAAATTCCGGGCCTGCCTGTTACGGCACGCAAGCGCGAATCGGGTAAATTCATCCCTGCTGAGCGGGTCAGGTATAGCTCTGGCTTTTTTCAGCGGCGATATGCTGCTAAGCGGGCTCTTACTCAGATAGCCGTGATCGGCAGCAAACCGGAACATGCCGGCAATGGTGGCCATGTAGTAATTGACGGTTGGCACCGTTCGCCCTTTAACCGGTACTTTTCGGCCCCTTTCCAGCACCTGATAGCCTGTCAATAACTCTTTCCTGAGAAACAGCATCTCTTCTTTTGTCACCGAAGACACCATTCGCCGGGCACCGATTCGGGGGATCATGTTTTTCACCACTGAGCAATAACGGTGGTGAGCATTCGCGCTGATTTCCATTTTCTTCAAATCCAGCCACTTCTCCGCTAGTTCGCCGACAGAAATGTCCTTTTTCTCCAGCCCGAAGCGCTTCAGATTAGACGAAGCCGGGAACTGGACCGCATAGTTAAAACTACCCATCTTTATTGCAAAGCAGACCGAAGCGCGAAGCTCTCCGGCTACCTTGCGGTTTTTTGCAGTGTCAGGCACGCCAAGATTTTCCCTGACGCGCTGACCCTGATACAGAAACCATATGCGCAGTGATCCGCCATGGTTCTCGACGCCTGTCGGGTACGATGCTTTACTCATTATTCCCTCCTGACGCCCAGGAGCCTGATAAGCTTATCGCGTTCATTTCTTACGGTCATCCGATTGGTTGTTTCTGCGATGCGATCCATGCATCGACCGCTTTCCGGTTGTAGACGCATTCGCTGGTGGGCTTTGGATCGCCTTCGGGTGACATGTGTTTATATTCCCGGCCAAGTAGCCATGACTTTTTACGGGCGCGGGTGATGGTTCCCGGCTTAAGCCCGGTCACCGCGATCAGCAACTGTTCCGTAACCCATTCATTGGGCTCAATCATGATAATGGTGTTCATTTTTACGCTTTCGTCAGTGAACATGATTTGCTCCTCCCCTTCAGTCCCGTCGCCTCGATATCGGATTCAAGGGCGCGGCGGAGCACGTCCTGGTATTTCGGCGTGCCGCGTTTATAACGCCATGCGCCCTCATCGGCACAAATCAACATCCATAGATCTGGCGCGATGGCAAACTCTATGGCCTCACGCATCCGGTCGTTCTGCTGGAGAACGTCGTCATAGTCCGACGCGAGAACATATTTCCCCTGAGCTGCTGGCAACATCGCTGCAGCGGCAACTGTATTAAATCGTTGTACAGTCATAATGATTACCTGTAAGCGGCAACGCGGGCCGCAGCTGATTAACGAACCTGTAAAGTTGGTGATCCCGTTTCGAGGTGGGCACCGGGAATAGTCCTGAGCAATTCCGGGTCTGGTTCTTCGCCGGCAGCGCGGGCCGCTTCGATTTTGGTAGCCAGCTCCAGCAATGCTTTTTTTAGTTCGTCGTTCTTTGTGGTGGTAACCACCTCTGTATGAGACTCGACAAACTCATCCGGCAGTAAATCCACGTTATCGATCTTCAGGCTTACGCTACCTTTGCGGGCCGTGAAGGTGTTGAGCGTGGTTTTGAAGGTGGTGCGTTTGCTGGCTTGCAGGCATTGCAGCAGGTAACTTTTGAGCGCATAAGACTGGCGCTCCCAGTGTTTTTTCCGCTCGCTTACTCGCGCCGCTTCTTTTTTGCAGGCTTCTGCTTTTGCATCAAAATCGCGGATAACACTCATGGTGGCGTCGAACTTGTCTTCCAGCATTCCCTCAATGCCTTCCAGCGTGTCGGCAATCATTTCCGGGGTGAGATCCCCGCCTTCGGCGGCGAGGGATTCAAGTTTATTAATCTCTAAAGCGAGGTCGATAGTACGGTTGCTCATGCTGCTTTCTCCTGCAATCTGGCGAGGCATTCGGACTTAACCTCTTCGAGTCGACGCAAACGACCCTCAAGATATTTGACGTATTCCTGATCGTTAATTTCTTTGGCTGATTTCAGGTGAATACCAACTGTGCGAGTCAGGCTGCTGGCAATTTTTGAAACTTCATTCTGGGAAACTGCTTTTCGCATCGTTTCGACGTTCTGTTTAAAACGTTCATCCAGTTCTTCACGGATCCTGGTTGAGTCATCTGCTTTTTCCGCAGCATCCTTAATGCCGAATTCAAGGACACTTTCAGCTTTATATGCAGCGTCGTCGTAAAGGCCGAGCCATACATCAGCGGAGAACCCGAGCATGGAAAGGCATTTCTTTATTGCGTCGGTGAGCGACTTTTTATGCACTTCGCTGTCGCAGTAAATACCGTTTTTAGTTGTCTGGCGGTAAGGTGTTGAACCAAAGTTTTCGACCGTTCCCCTTACGCCGTCTTTTATGTACCAAAGCGCGATACGCAGATAGTGGTTCAGTTCGAAAAGCAGGGTGCCGTCGTTATCACGAAGAATGCGTTTCCCAACAAATTTGGTGCCCTCAAAGATTTTTTCTGTGAGTGGTGCGCCTTCAACCATTTTGTCTTCGAGGATCGTCCATCCCCAACCGGTGCCGGCAGGACCAAATGACTCTGTGGCTCGCATAACCATATATTCGGCATTGATTGAAGTACCACCGAACCCAAGATCACCCATATCCTTCGTGTAACGAGGATTGGTGCGCATAACGCTTTTCCAGAGTGAAAGGTTCTCGCTGTCACCGAGTTCTTTTTCAAGTTCGTCTGCCCGGAGCACGAAGGCACCAGAGGCAGTGGCCGCCGGAGGTAAGACTTCCGCTTTTTCGCCTTCGTCTGAGGGGCTGGCTGGCTGCTGATTCCCCATAAGGTTATCGATCGAGAAAACACCGTCAGCGATTTTGTTAACCTCAGTTTGCCCGGCAGGTTGTGGGATAACTTCCTGCGGCGCTTTGTACGTACCATTTTTACGCGCCTGATATTCTTCCTGGCTGATTTCGGTACCGCCATCAGCGAGTGCTTTTTTCAGCCCGGAAGGCTTGTTTGCTCGTCCGACTTTTTTACCGTCAGCCATGAGGAAGTAGAACGGGCCGCCATCATCTACAGATGGCGCAGTTTCCACCGTCCCCGCAGCTGACTCATTATCAGAATGTTGCGGTTCCACTGGAGCAATTTCTGACGGTTCATGTTCCAGTAAGCGAGTTGATGCCGCCGTGTTCTGTTCGGTTTCATCTGATTGTCCCTCTGTTTTTCCGTGTTCGGCCAGGTACTCTGCGATGTAACGACCGTGTAATTCCGGTGACTTATAAATATCTGACGAAGGTGCATCACGGACGACGCCAAATATTGATGGGCGGTCATATTTGAGAATATTTGGCTGGGTTCGCATTTGCATTGACCAGCGTTTCCAGTCTTCGCGATCATCCTTGATGATACTGTTTGCCCAGCGTGTTACTGAAGCGAGGGGAGCGTTTGGGTCAACATCGCCAGCCCATAGAGCAACTGCTATCTCAAGATCGAGCGTTTTATGTGTGTGTTCGTAGGGGCGGGGAATTACCGCATTAACTTCACTAATTTCTCCATCTTTGCGTTTAAGCTCATGATTTTTCAGCCAGCCTGCCAGTACAGCTTTAATTTCCGGCCACTTTTTAATATGAGCGCAGGTTTCACGAATGTAATCGATGGCTTCCAGTATACGTTCAGGGTACATAGCCGTAATTGATGGCATTTTGGTAATAGCCTCTACGATATGGCTCTCGAACGTCGACGTTTCACGCTGCTGCAATTCAATAGCTGCACCGAGCTGGTCACTGGTGATTTCAGTCGTGCTGTATTTCACCAGTACTGCGACGCGCATTGATGGTTGTAGCTTGTAAAAATCAACAGGGTTGGACTGGACGTTGGCCACAGGGTGGCCCAGCTCGTCGTCCCATTCGTGATCGAATAAAAAAGTTTCGTCCCATTCTTCCGCAGGGATGGGAATACCCTCAGCTGCGGCATAAATCCGTAAGTCGAATTGAGAATCATCAGCGTCAGGGAAAGCTTCCATGAAAAGGAGTGCAGCTCTCGCTTTTGCCTGTTTATCATTAACAGCCTCAAAAGCATGGGCGATTCGCATTTCGCCATTTTCTTCAGCGGCTTCCTCAAGGCCAAACCAACAGCCAACATATTTAGACATTTCCACCCCCGTTATTTACGGTCTGATAAGTTTCATTTAATTTTTTCAATACGTTTTCAGGTAATACGTATGGAAGGTTCCGTTTATCGCAAATCTTTAATTGGCTCGTTACGTATGTCGCCATTTCCTCTGTGGTGAGATAACCCTGAGCGATTAACTCAATAATCATTTTTTGCATTGCACTTGGAGCAATGCTTAATGTGATTTCATCACCGTTCGTCAGTGATAGTTTTTTGAACGCGAGAGTAATATCCAATTTATGACTCCTCATTTATCAGATTAAGCACTTAACAAATGCTTATGCTGATAAATGCCCCGCATTAACGGGGCGGGTGAGCCTTAATGAAATACGGTGCCTACCATGTTTTTCTTATATTCTGTATAAGTGCCGTTTTCTTTCTCGGCGTCGTGTAGCTGCATATGTATATCTGTCAGTTCATCAACTGCCTTGTGAACACAACCGTACCGTCCGAGAACGTAGCCACCATCAAGAACAACTGTTGTGTTTGATGGGGTAGTATGAATTACGCCGGTTATTGAACCTTCACAATTGAACGATGCCAGTTCGCTGTTGATAGCACATAATTGAAAATTAATAATGCTGATGGTTTTCATATTAGCTCCTGAAAAAATTGTGGAATTCCCTGCCGGATTAACGGCATAGTTTTCCCTGTTGAATGTGAAATTAGTTAATGAGCGGTAATCCGCGTTGATTTAGCATTACTTCAATAACATCGCTGTTAATTCTGGTTACTTCTGAAGGGGTCAATGCATATAACCCTTTTTTCAGATTTGCAGAGGCACGCCAATATTTACCTCTATGTTTAATCATCATGCCCGGAACTACGGCATGACGTGGCATAAATGCTGTGCCGTACATCGTAATCTCCTTAAATTAATATGCCGGTTACGTTTCCGGCGTTCTCAATGAGAACCGTTCCCCTGGTGAGGGCATGTAAAATCGCTTTTGGTTTAGCTGGCCGTGAGCAGTAATCATGGATGGTCACTCTGAGAGCATCGGTTCTCTGTCTGCACAGCCAGCTAAATTATTTTTTAAATCCCATCATGCGGAGCCAGGAATTTAAATCTTTGCGGTTTTTAAAAACCTGCTGGCCGGTTTTTCCGCCTTTACAACATGATCCGTCAAAGTAGACGGTTACGCCCGGAGCGAATTGTTGAACTTTTCCGCTGTAACCTTTCTGCACCAAGTATTGCTTTCCTGTGAATCGGTCCACATACATTTCCGCATTGGTATACTTTTGCATTGCTGCATCTCCAGTGTTGTGCCCTTGTCGCCAGGCTGGCGGAACGTGTTATCTGAGAAATCACTGTGTGGTTTCGATGGGATGAGATTAGCCATTGCTAAGAATTAGATCAACATAAAATTAAGTTATAACTTGAAAAATTGGCAAAAAGACACATAACGCATTGAAAATTATTGCGTTATTTTTTTTGGCTGCGTTTCTTCGCCTTTAAGAGTTCTTCAAGTAGATTTTGGTTGTTTACGACTCTGGCTCGAAGCTCGTTAAGAAATTCATCTTGCTCTGTATCAGTTATCGCATTGAACAGATCAAGCAACTCCTGCTGGCGTTCGTCCAGTTGGACTAGTTGGTCACTCGGTTCCTCTGGGGTTTTACTTTCATCACCAAAAAGAATCCAAGCAGCAGGGCACCTTAGCACTTTGCATAACGCGTGCAGATTTTTCCCTGTCGGTTCACTGGTATCCCTTTCCCACTGAGATACCGAAACGTCGGAGATCTTTAAGGCTTTTGCGAGGGATTTTTGTGTTAGACCAAGGCTTTTGCGGCGAGAGCGAATACGCTCTCCAATAGTCATATCTTGTATTGTCATAGTTAGCTAATACTAATATCCCTTGATCAAGTTATGGCTTGTGTATATCTTATTAGCTATGGCTAATTTATGAGGTTGGAGTATGTACACAAGGGATGCGCTCAAGTTTTTTGGAAGTAAAAGTAAGCTGGCATCAGCAGCAGGAGTAAAACTTCCATCAATTTACAAATGGGGTGAACTTGTTCCGGAAGGTAGAGCAATGCGCCTTCAGACAGCTTCCGATGGATCGTTAGTTTATGACCCAAGATGCTACGACAGTCATGCTAAAGCAAAAAGGGAAGGGGAACTGAATCATGAAAATCAGTCCTACGATTAATGTCGTTGCATCCGAACTGGAAGCTTGGGCGCTTGAAGATGGCTGGAAAGCGGTCGGGATGGCCATAGCGGATCAATATCATGCCGATGGTGGGGGCGACATCCTCCCAGCAGTCGATACAGGTGATGGCCTTCGAAATGCGGTTCAGCGGGTAAAGCGGATTTTCAGGGGATTTGATGGCCCGAGATACGCACCGCAGGCTGAAGGTCTGAAAGCAGCAGCTCTGGCGGTTCTTCCAACAGAACGCCGCGCCCGGATTGAATCACCTGGCGATCCGATTTTGTTGGCGGCACTGGCAGCAAAAGAAGGTATAGAGGCGGTCAACGCTGTAAATCTAGGTGCTGCACCAGCCTCTGCATTGAGGGAGATAAACCAGGCTATCGCGGCGTTTATTGCAACCAGAACAGCTATTGAACTGGTTCTGCATCGTGAAGCTCGTGAGATATATCGGGGCAATTATGCATAACTTAGCATGTGGATTATGGCTTCTCTCCAGAAGCACATTCATATGCCTTAGTAAGGGCGTCGATCAGGCGAGGAACTTCTCCGACGTGCATCTCAATTTCTCGGCATATATCCAACTCTTCCGAGTCGACTCCGGGGCAGTGGTTGATAGAAATTGTAAGCGAATTGTCATGCTCATCGTATCTGACGGAAATTTCAGGCCTGTGCGGTGTTGCAATAAATTTGTTCATTATGACTCCATAGTCTGAAGGTGTTTTATGGCTGCATTGCCTTACATGCAATTGTACATAGCTGATTATCTGGCAGATACCATGCATCTGTCTACAGAAGAGCATGGGGCTTATTTGCTGCTGATGTTCAATTATTGGCAGACAGGAAAGCCAATACCAAAAAGCCGATTAGCAAAAATTGCACGGATGAGTAACGACCGTTGGATTTCCGTTGAAGAGTCGTTGAAGGAGTTCTTTAACGAAATTGGTTCTGAATGGGTTCATGCTCGCATTGAGCGTGACCTTGAAATAGTCAGAGCATCAATTGAGCAGAAGTCTGCGGCTGGAAGGGCGTCGGCAGCTAAGCGGAAGGCAAATAAATCAACAGAAGAGGAACGAGAAAGCAACGACCGTTCAACGGGCGTTGAAATCCCGTTTGAACATAACGATAACGAGAACTCAACGAATAAAGATCTTAATAAGAATAAAGATCTAAAAGATAAAAGATCTAAAAACATTATGTCTGGCACTGAACAGGTTCAGCACCAGACCAATGGACCAGTTTTTATTTCTCTCCCGTTAACCGATGGGAAAAGTAATTTCGATGTGACCGAAAGTTATCTACGTGAGCAGATGGGGTTATATCCTGGCGTAAATATCGAGCAGGAACTTCGAAACATGCGCGGCTGGTTGGATAGTAACCCTGCCAAACGCAAGACCCCGCGAGGAATTAAACGTTTCATCACCACCTGGTTGCAGAACAGTCAGGACAAACCGCGAGGTTGGCAAGGTAGCCGGGCGACTGGAGGCAGAGACGTGAACACAATTTCGTCACCTGAGAACAAAATACCTGACGGTTTCAGGGGGTAGGCATGAAAAATACATCCGACTTGTTGAGACGACTCCAGCGGCTTATGCCTGCCGGTGTTCAACCGCGATTCACAACTGCTGAAGAATTATTAGCCTGGCAGCAGGAAGAGGGGCGCAAACGTTCTGTCGAAGTGGAGAAACTGAACAACAAGGTTCGGGCAGAAAAAATATTCGGTCGATCGGGGATTCAGAATTTGCACCGGAATTGCACTTTTAAAAATTACGAAGTGAAAGGCGATGGCCAGCGCCATGCTCTCAGCCTGGCTAAGAGCTATGCGATGAACTTTGGCAACGGTTTCACGAGCTTTGTATTCAGTGGTAGTCCCGGTACCGGGAAAAACCACCTCGCGGCGGCGATAGGTAATTACCTGCTGGCCCAAAATCGCTCGGTGCTTATCGTCACTGTAGCCGACCTGATGTTGCGTGTACGGGCTTGTTATGACGGCGGCCAATCTGAGTCTGCTCTACTCGACGAGTTGGATCGTGTTGACCTGCTGGTGCTGGATGAAGTCGGGATCCAGAAGGGTTCTCAGCACGAGAAAGTGTTGCTGAATCAGATTGTGGATCGCCGCCTGGCCGCGATGAAGCCTGTTGGTGTGCTTACCAACCTGAATTATGACGAGCTGGCCGCCACGCTGGGCGAACGCGTCGTGGACCGTCTGAAGATGGACAAAGGCATTTGGGTAAATTTCACCTGGGGTAGTTTCAGATCTCAGGTGCGGAACAGCCAGCCTTATCGGCAATAAATTTTGAAGAACTAGGAGGTTTCACAGTGGGAAGACCGACAAAAATCACCGGCGCGGACCTAGCAAAACTCATGCTGGGCAAAACGCTGACGGTACCGGAAATGCACGCACTGCTACGTGAGGTAAAACCGGGCTATGACCCTGAAAGCCTGTGGGTGGCGCTTAAGGTTCTGAAGGGTTCGCCAAACTGTCGGCTGGAAACGTCACTGCGTGGAAAGCATCGTGCCTATCATCGGCGCAGCGTCAGCGAGAGATTTTATGAGCGTTCGGCGGCGGAAACCGGCCGCAGCGGCGGGGGTAAATCACGACTGCCGACCCGCTTCAGCGAAGCCGAAATGGCTTATATCACGCGTTATTATGAATTCGACCGTCTGCTCCGTGCAGCTCGATCACACTGATCTGAAGGAAAATATCTCATGGAAAAACTGACTGATGTTCTGGCAAGAACCGGCAAAGCCACTGCGCGTGAGCTTACAGCCATAATGAAAATTGATGCCGCTGATGCCCTGAATATGCTTCGGGAGCTGCAGGAGGAGGGCGTTGTTAACAGGGATGGTGCGCACTGGTGCCTGCCAGCGGAGCCGGGGTCATTACCAGATATGCCGCAATTTTTACCACTTATGCCGGAAATATTACCAGTTAAGCCAGAAAATTTACCAGTTTCAGTAACAGCGACACCAGAATGCACCAGTGTTGCACCGGAAAGCACCAGTTCTGAGCCAGAAAGTACCAGTGCCGCCCCGACAGCAAACCAGACGCCTTTGAAGGTTGTCTGGTCCGCTCAGGAAGATATACAGGAATTCCCGACCATGGCCTGGGTGCGCCAACGCCGCCGCGAACTCAGAAACGAAATGCGCTGGTTGTCACAGATAGAAAACATCGCACGTCAGATTAGCCGCAAAAAAGCGGCGGTAGAGTATTTCATGGACAGAGTGTGATCTCTTAAATGAACCTGATATCCGGGGCTATTTCAGTATTGAATAATTGCAATCTGACCCTATCACACAGTACGTGGAGGTATCGATATGATACGTGGGATCGTAGTTTTATCTTTTCTTGTAGTAGTTGTAGTCTTCGCATTCTTTATGATGCGTCATATTAAAAACTGAGGGAAGCCTATGTCCGAACTGGATGATTTTCAGGCGCTGACAGTGCGCCAGTTCCTGGAAGAAAACTGGGATCAGTTTATCGCTCACTGCCATGTTGATTATGCAGATGGTGAAGAGCTGGCAGAGGAAATCTTTGAAGCACTTGGCGGGGAGTCGTAACGCAGTGTCTTCAGTAATAAAGTGAGATATAATCGCTGTGGGTGCTTGAGGCTTTCTGCCTTAAGCATTTGCAAACGGCAGAAAGAGAAAAGCCCCGAGTGATTTTTCAATCATCCCGAGGCCCCTCGTATGCTAGTCACGTACAGGTTAGCCTCTTACAGACCGCAAGGTCAAGGAGAAGCAACCATGAAGCCGCAAGATTCTGTTATCTGGTGTCTGGTTATCGTCTGCCTGACGATACTGGTATTTACACTGTTAACCCGCCATTCGCTTTACGAACTGCGAATACGGGACGGTAGCAGGGAGGTTGCGGCTGTAATGGCTTACGAATCCAACCAGTAAGGGCAACCGGCGGGGAGTAATCCCCGCCACCGCCGTGCTTAGCTGAGGCGTTCTCAGGCACCCATTCCCCTCTCAAGATATTTTGAATCCCATCATGTCATTCGCTAATTCAGCGCTTCGCTAAATTACTGTTCATAAAATACACAAATAATTGATTTATATCGATATGGTCAAAAAAAAGCCAATGATTACTGGAGGTCTATACTGGTTTTATATACAGTAAATTAATGCCACTTATCTCACATAGCCCTGAAAGGTTGGTTGAGACAAGCGTATGCATCGGCTTAACAATCGGGACGCGCGAAGGAAATTAACGGATCCCCAAGAACATGCTGGAGCGAAGTGATGATCATACCTGACCACTTAATTCGTGGCCTGAAGAACAGTACAAGACCCGTTGTGCTTTACAGGAACGAATTCGGCGATGTTATCTTTGGTTTTGTGCTGAAACCAGGAGAATTTGTAACCAGCCTGCAACAGATGGCGCAAGCGCGAAAAACGGCAGGATTACCTGCTGTTGATGATGCTGATAATCCACTATAATCTTTAGACAGGTCTGAACAACCTGCTGAGAAACCACTGTGTCACCGGAGAAAACCGATGGCACAGATTCAACTACAAAAAATTAGCTCTGTAATCCTGACCCCGGCGACGCCCGAGGCCAGCGATTTTTTGCAGCGCATTAAAATCGGTGAGTGGATTCACGCCGATTTTAAGCGTGTCCGTAATTACCAGTTCCATAAGCGCTTTTTTAAACTTCTTCAGCTTGGGTTTGAGTACTGGACGCCCACCGGCGGAACGATTCTTCCTGAAGAGCAAAAGCTGGTTAACGGCTTCGTTGATTTTCTCTGCCGACAGGCTGGTCAGCAGCATAGTGTTGCGCTTTTCGATGCCGCCGAGCAGTATCTTGCCGATGAAGCACATACCCGTACGCGCGATATTGCCCTCCTTAAATCCTTCGAAGCATACCGCGAATGGGTGACCATTCAGGCCGGATATTACACCGAGCACGTTTACCCGGACGGTAGCCGCAACCGCCGTGCAAAGTCCATTTCATTTGCCAAAATGGACGAGATCGAATTCCAGCAGTTCTATAAATCCACCCTGAATGTTTTATGGAATTTCATCCTGTTCCGTAAATTCTCATCACCTATCGAAGTTGAAAATGTGGCCGCGCAGCTGCTGGAGTATGCAGCGTGATGCTTAACCCATATTGTCAGGCACTCGAAGAACTTCGAAATCGTGACGTCCACAAGCTTAGAGAAGTGGGGGATCAGTGGTGTACTCCGGATGCAATCTGGTGGGGCATCAACGCCAGGTTTGGTCCGTTCTCTCTTGACTTGTTTGCCGACGACCACAACGCCAAATGTGATGCTTATTACACGGCAGAAAGCAATGCATTAACACAGAACTGGGCTTCCCGCCTGAGTGATCTCGGCGGTGCAGCATACGCCAACCCGCCATACAGCCGCGCTACTCAATTCGAAGGCCAGTACATCACCGGCATGGTTCCGATCATGGAGCATACGTTCGCCATGCGGGAGCGAGGTGGGCGGTATGTTTTCTTCATTAAGTCTGCGACAAGTGAAAGCTGGTGGCCGGAGAATGCCGATCACATCGCCTTCGTTCGCGGGCGTATCAGCTATGATCTCCCCGATTGGTACATCCCCGCCGAGGGGGAGCCTTCCGAGTCTTCAGCAGGCTTCGGTATGGCTATTGCCGTGTTCGATAAACAATGGACTGGCCGGGCGGTAAGCTACATCAGCCGCGAAGAACTTGAAACCACAGGTCACATGTTCCTGACTCAAATCCGGCGTGCAGCGATGAAGTTAGTCGGGGTGGCTGCATGAGGCGTTCCGTTAATCTCCGAAAAGAAGCGCGTGGCCGCGAATGCCAGATGAGGATCCCTGGTATCTGTAATTTCTATCCGGAAACTACGGTACTTGCTCATTATCGGCTAGCTGGAACGTGTGGCACCGGGTGCAAACCTGATGATGCACAGGGCGCGTGGGGCTGCGATGCCTGTCATGCAGCCGTCGATGGACGCATAAAAACACCTTACTCCCGCGATGAGCTTCGCTTATTTCACGCCGAAGCTGTTTTCCGCACGCAATCAATTCTCAGAAGTGAAGGTAAGTTATGAGCACTGAAACAGAAACCGAACTCCTGAACGTCGTGGCATTCCCGGCGAAAGAAGGGATGGAAAAAATTGATCTGCAATTTTTGCCTGAGGGTGAAAAAGTCCGGTGCTTTCACCCCGGCGTCTTTGTTAATGAGTCCGAGCGACGGGTTCGTTGCCGCCGATGCGATGCCGTTCTGGACCCGTTCGATTATCTGCTGTCTATTGCTCTGCGAGAGGTGCAACTGGCAGACACCGTTGATTATCTCCGCCGTGAAGAAAAACAGCGGCGCCAGAATATCGAAAAACTTATCCAGATTGAGCGCAACGCGAAGTCAAGGATCCGCCGGACAGGGTTTAAAGAGCCATTACCCCTCTGGCAGAATGAGGTGATTGCGAAATGACACCTCAATTACTCGAATACGCCCGGATTGAGCTTACCCGTGCACTGATGGATCACTCAGGTAAAACGAAAGGGCAGCTGCAGGCGTTTTGTGAGCACCCTCCTGCGGATAAAGACCGTAGCCCACGCAAGCCGATTCATGTCGTCGAGTTGGACAACGGCAGGGGAGGAGTCCAGTGCGTAAAAGCTGAAAACAGTGCTGTTTATGTGCTGGAAACGCGAAGTCGCCGCAGACCTCTGCCGCCGATAAATGATTGCGGTTTTTCAGCAGCGCCGTGGCGACGGGCGGTTAATATGCTCCCTGAACACGAACAGGCTTGGTTGAAATATTGCTATGGCTTCGACCTGAATTTCCGGTACCAGACTTTGATTTGTGAGGCTATCTGGAATGAACACCAAAAACATCTTCCCGAAGGATTGATGAGAAAAACAAAAAAGCGATTGATAGCACTGGTATGGCTGGCGGTGCAGGAAGTGGCCACAATGAACCTTAATGAAACATACAAGCAATATGCTGGCGCCGCCCTCGCCGGGCATTTAGGAGTCTCTCGCTCTACCTGGTGTGAAATATATGCCCCGCACTGGCGTGCTTTAAAGTCTGCTGTTACCAACCTGGATTGTAGTGCGTTGGATTCAGTTTTGTATCTCAAACAGGATAAGGCTTTTGACGACGCTATCAGCTAGGTATTGCAAAACCGAACAAATTAAGCCATATTTAGCGCAATTCTGATATGTGGTCAGAATTATAACAAACCCGCCTGCGTGCGGGTTTGTACGTTTTTATACTGTATAAAAACGAACTCCATGATGCCGGAAGCAGCGGGTTATACGCGGCAGGCATGGGATATATGAGAGTGCGCTTCTCTGCGGTGAATGCGTGCTATTTGTTAATAAATGTTTGCATTGCGCTGTTTTTGTTCACAATGTGCTATACCAGTTATTCCTACCGAAGCGGGAAAAAC
>NZ_VWVM01000012.1 GCF_008632075.1 Candidatus Pantoea gossypiicola | reverse complement strand
CCAGACATTACTCACCCGTCCGCCACTCGTCACCCGAGAGCAAGCTCTCTGTGCTACCGTCCGACTTGCATGTGTTAGGCCTGCCGCCAGCGTTCAATCTGAGCCATGATCAAACTCTTCAATTTAAGTTTGATTTGCTGAAACCAGTTCAGCGATGCTCATCTGTAAAACGTCATAATGAATTTCATTATGTGTTCACTCGTGAGGCTTTGATATTTTTGTGCGTCCAAAGACGCTGATATCAATCCTGCGAGTGCCCACACAGATTGTCTGATAAATTGTTAAAGAGCAGCGCGAACAGTGCGTTAGCGTCCTGTCGCGAGGTGGCGTATATTACGCTTTCCTCCTGCAGAGTCAACCTCTATTTCAGAAGTTTTTCTCCGGCGGGTCAGTCTCCTGAACCTTCAACCCGTTTCCCGTTGCCGGTGTGCCGTGTCGATGGAGGCGCATTATAGGGAGTTCGCGCGGGCTGACAAGTGTTTATTACGAAAAGATTATCGTTCGCAGTAATTTTCATCAAATTGCGCTATTTCGCTACAATTTGCCTGGTAACTGTGCAAAATCATTGGCAAAAGTGCGTACCTGCTGCCAGTCCGTGTATTCAACTTCTTTCGTTGAATCTGTTTCACCACTGGTCATACGCATAATCAGCTGAATCATGACGCGATCGAACCAGCGATAGCGCGGATAATAAAGTGCGCCCGCGAACACGGCACAGCAATCGGGTTGCCACGGAGAGTTAGCCAGGAACTTCTGTGTATAGGCGTTGGTTTCAGGCGAACGCTTCTCCGGTTTCCGCGCCGTCAGGTTCACCGAAAAGAAACCGCTGGTACGCTGTTGCAGTTCCTTGAGGTGTTGCTTAACGAACTTATCGACGACCGGCTGGAAATGGCCGTAACGGATCGAGGCACCAATCAGCACGCGATCATACTGCGTCCAGTCGGGCAGAGTAGCATCCTGGATATCCAGCACATCACATGGCTGCTGCTGAAGGATCACCTCAGCAATAGAAGAGGCAATCTTCTTTGTTTGTCCGTCGCGAGTGGAATAGAGAATCAGTGCTTTCATGTCAGCATCCTTATTAATTATTCACGCCAGAAAGTAGGCGTGAACAGCACCAGCAAGGTAAATACCTCGAGACGCCCGAATAACATGGTAGAAATAAGAATCCATTTCGCCACGTCATTCATTGAAGTGAAGTTATCAGCTACTACCCCCAGGCCCGGCCCGAGGTTGTTGAGCGTCGCGGCGACGGCAGCAAAAGCCGAGAAGTCATCGACGCCGGTGGCGATAATCGCCAGCATGCTGACCAGGAACACCAGTGCATATGCCGAGAAGAATCCCCAGACGGCTTCAAGGATACGTTCCGGTAGCGCCCGATTACCCAGCTTGATGGTATAGACCGCATTGGGGTGAACCAGACGTTTAAGCTCACGGTTACCCTGCTTGCACAACAGCAGGATGCGAATCACCTTCAGGCCACCGCCGGTTGAACCGGCACAGCCGCCAATAAAGGCGGAGCACAACAGCAGTACCGGCAGGAACAATGGCCAGCGTGCGATGCTGTCGGTCGTGAATCCCGCCGTCGTCGCCATGGAAACGACCTGGAAGAAGGCCTGATTCAGCGTCTGCCAGCCACTGGCATAAACATTGTGGAACCAGAGCACCAGCGTGCAGATCAATACCAGCGTCAGTTGAACGCCAATGAACATGCGGAATTCCGGGTCGCGCCAGTACACGCGCAGATTACGTCCGCTTAACATGGCAAAGTGCAGGCCATAGTTACAGCCTGAGATCAGCAGAAACACTGCCACGATGGTATTGATGGTACCACTGTGGAAATAGCCGATGCTGGCATCATGGGTTGAGAAGCCGCCAATGGCGATGGTTGAAAAGCTGTGGCCGATAGCATCAAAGGCCGGCATGCCCGCCAGCCACAATGCCAGCGCACAGGCCACCGTCAGCAGAACGTAGATCAGCCAGAGTGTCTTGGCCGTCTCGGCAATACGCGGTCGCATCTTGTTATCTTTTAGCGGACCCGGCATTTCAGCACGATAGAGCTGCATACCCCCGACGCCCAGAATCGGCAGTATCGCCACCGCTAATACGATGATCCCCATACCGCCCAGCCACTGCAGCATCTGCCGATAGAAGAGGATCGCCTTAGGCAGCGAGTCCAGCCCCACCAGCGTGGTGGCACCAGTCGTTGTCAGGCCCGAGAAAGATTCAAAAAACGCATCCGTCACCGAAAGATGCGGCTGCTCCGCAAAGATAAAGGGCATCGCCCCTACGCTGCCCAGCACCGTCCAGAACAGGACGACAATCAGAAACCCTTCCCGCGGTTTGAGTTCGGTTTTCTTTTTGCGATTCGGCCACCACAGCAGCGAGCCGATCACCAGCGCCATCATAAAGGTCTGGCTAAATGCTCGCCCCGCGCCATCGCGATAAATCAATGCGACCAGGCCGGGCAAAATCATTGTCACTGAAAAGAGGATTACCAGCAGACCGACTATGCGGGTAATGGCGCGAAAGTGCATTCAGCCGTTCCTTTAAATAATAGAGATGAACATCAGGGTGTGAGCGGGATCAGCGATAACGCGCCCCGACTAAAGTCTGACAGATTTTTTTTGAATCCGTCGATCTGTCCGTAAGGGACAGCCAGCGTCAATGCAATGCGATCCTGAAACTGACTGTCGGTCACCTTACCGTCGAAACGCTGAACCAGCCGCTCAATATCACTGAGCTGTGGATAGTCACATTGCAAGGTGAACAGCTTCATCGGCACTTTGCGCTGCCGTGGCAGCAGCTTAAGCCCCTGCTGAACGCCACCGCCATAGGCTTTCACTAAGCCGCCGGTTCCCAGCATGATGCCGCCGTAATAACGCACCACTACAGCGGTAATCTCGCCAATATCCGCACCCATCAGCTGCGCCAGCATCGGTTTCCCTGCCGTACCCGAAGGTTCACCATCATCAGAGAAGCCGAGCTGTTGTGAATCATTCGGCGCGCCCGCGACCCACGCCCAGCAGTGATGTCGGGCAGCGGGATGCTCGCTTTTGACCTGCTGGACAAAGGCGCGCGCCGCCTCTGCCCCCTCAGTGTGCGCCAGCAGCGTAATGAAGCGACTCTTTTTGATCGTCTCCTCACTGCTGCTCACGGGCACAGCGGGAATATCAAAGGCCTCCATCAGGCCAGGTGCAGATCGCGGGTCATATTTTCAACGCGATGCGCATGGATCACCACGTTATCCTCGATGCGAATCCCGCCGTAAGGCCTGAGCGCATCGATGGCCTGCCAGTTAAAGTGCTGACTGAAACGGCCTGCGCGCAGCGGTGCCAGTAACGAGTCAATAATATAGAAGCCCGGCTCGATGGTTAAGACCATGCCCGGTTGCAGTACACGGGTGCAGCGAAGATAAGGATATTGCGCAGGCGCGGCCAGATGCGTGCCCTGATCATCCTGCATAAAGCCAGCCACGTCATGCACCTGCAGACCCAGCGGATGCCCCAGACCATGGGGCATAAACGGACCCGTCAGATCTTCAGCCACCAGCGCTTCTTCGCTGATCCCCTGCACCAGCTCAAACTTCAGCAACATCTTCGCAATACGCTGGTGCATCTGAAGATGATAATCGGTGTAGCGCACCCCCGCTTTCAGCGTAGCAATCAGCGCCAGCTCTTCCGCGTTCATCGCCTCAACCATTCTGGCATAGAGCGAACTGCTCTGCGCCGCATAGCTGCGGGTCAAATCGGCGGCATAGCCAAGATACTCAGCACCGGCATCAATCAAAAAGCTGTGGCGTTTCGCCGGTGGCTGATGATCCAGCCGGGTATAGTGCAGCACCGCAGCGTGTTCGTTCAGCGCGATGATATTGCCGTAAGGCACATCAGTATCACGATGGCCGGTCGCGGTCAGGTAAGCCTGATTGATATCGAACTCGCTCAGGCCCGCCGAGAACGCCTCTTTGGCCGCGCGATGACCCGCAACCGCCAGCTTCTGCGCCTGGCGCAGGCAGGCGAGTTCATAATCTGTTTTGATGCTGCGATGGAAATGCAGGAAGTCGATCACCGCTTTCGGATTGATATTGCCGGAGGCGATACCGAGCTGAGCCGCACGCGCGTTGACCGGGCCGATATAGGCGACGTTATCGCGCTGTGCAGGTAGCAGTTGCGCAATCTCGTCGGCATTTTTCAGGCCGATGACCTCAACATCCGCGGTCCAGAAGCTGTCCGGCAGCGGTTCGACGTTATGCCAGTAATCCACCGGAGAGTAGAACCACAGTTTCGGTTTGTTCACCCCGTCAATCCACAGCCAGCAGTTAGGTACCTGGGTTACCGGCACCCAGGCCTTGAACTGTGGATTCACCTTGAACGGATAGGTGTGATCATCCAGAAACACCGTCAACAACTCACCGGAATGGATCAACATCGCATCCAGTTTGTTGCGTGCCAGCACCTGCTGCGCCCGTTGTTGCAACGTGGCGATATGCGCGTGATACAAGGTCTTCAGTGAATCCATTGACGTCTCTCCAGTGTCGCGAAATGGCCGCAAGTTTAGCATACCCCTTGTCCAGATGCCGAAGCCGGCGCAGCTGTGATCTTGTTAGCAAATAAGCACAGAGCCGTTTGCAAATAATTAACATCGCTCCCACACTCACGATCATCTGGTATGACCAGATCACCTTTCGCGGTTTCAGGAGACGCACATGCTCTACCAAGGCGCTAACCTTACTCTTCACTGGCTGGACGATGGCATCGCCGAGCTGGTTTTTGATGCTACAGGCTCGGTCAACAAGCTCGATACGCAAACGGTCGCCAGTCTGGGCGAGGCGATTGCGGTGCTGGAACAGCAGCCAGAACTGCGCGGCCTGCTGCTGAGCTCCGCTAAACCCGCCTTTATCGTGGGCGCGGATATCACCGAGTTCCTTTCTCTGTTTGATGCACCCACCGAAAAGCTGAGCCAGTGGCTGAGCTACGCCAACAGCATCTTCAACCGTCTGGAAGATTTACCTGTGCCAACCCTGGCCGCCATTGACGGCTATGCGCTGGGCGGCGGATGCGAATGCGTCCTGGCAACCGATCTGCGTATCGCCACTGCGGACGCCCGTATTGGCCTGCCGGAAACAAAACTCGGCATCATGCCCGGCTTTGGCGGCAGCGTGCGATTGCCGCGCCTGTTGGGTGCGGACAGCGCGCTGGAAATTATTGCGGCGGGCAAAGATGTCGATGGCAATGCCGCCCTGAAACTCGGTCTGGTCGATGCGGTCGTGCCGCGTGAGAAACTGCGCGAGGCGGGGATCACCATGCTTAAGGCCGCTGCCACTGATGGTAGCTGGCGCGCACGCCGTGCACCGAAACTGGCACCGCTGAAACTCAGCCCGATTGAAGCGGCGATGAGCTTCACGATTGCGAAAGCAATGGTGCTGCAGACCGCAGGTAAACACTATCCCGCTCCGCTGATGGCCGTAAAAACAATTGAAGCGGCGGCCAGCCTGGGTCGTGATGATGCGCTGAAACTTGAAACGGCGGCGTTTGTGCCGCTGGCGCAGTCTGATGAAGCCCGCGCCCTGGTCGGCATCTTCCTCAACGATCAGTACGTGAAAAGCCTGGCGAAAAAGCGTGGCAGCGAAAGCAGCGCACCCGCTCAGGCGGCAGTACTGGGCGCGGGCATTATGGGTGGCGGCATCAGCTACCAGTCTGCCTGGAAAGGCGTACCGGTCAGAATGAAAGATATCAACCCCAAAGCGTTGACGCTGGGGATGAATGAAGCCAGTAAGCTGCTCAATAAGCTGCTGGAGCGCGGCAAAATCGACGGCAGTAAACTCGCCAGTGTGATCGCTACTATTCAGCCCACCCTGGATTACGCCGGTTTTGACCAGGCCGATGTGGTAGTGGAAGCCGTGGTCGAGAACCCGCTGATCAAGGCCAAAGTGCTGGCGGAAACGGAACAGCACCTGCGTCAGGATGCGATTCTGGCCTCCAATACCTCAACCATTCCTGTCAGCCAGCTGGCGCAGACGCTGCAGCGCCCGGAAAATTTCTGTGGCATGCACTTCTTCAATCCGGTGCCGCGTATGCCGCTGGTTGAAGTCGTTCGTGGCGAGAAAACCAGTGAAGCGACACTGAGTAAAGTGGTGGCATGGGCCAGCAAAATGGGCAAAACGCCTATCGTGGTGAATGACTGCCCCGGCTTCTTTGTGAACCGGGTGCTGTTCCCCTACTTCGCTGCTTTCAGCCTGCTGCTGCGCGACGGCGCTGATTTCCGTCAGATTGATAAAGTGATGGAAAAACAGTTCGGCTGGCCGATGGGGCCTTCATGGCTGCTGGATGTGGTGGGCATCGATACCGCGCACCACGCGCAAAGCGTTATGGCCGATGGTTTCCCGGATCGTATGAAGCATGACTATCGCGATGCGATCGACCTTCTGTTTGATGCCGGTCGTTTTGGTCAGAAAAATGGCAAAGGCTTCTGGCGCTGGGAAGAGGATAAAAAGGGCAAGCTGAAGAAAGTGCCGGATGCGGAGGTGGATACGCTGCTGCAACAGGTCTGTCAGCCCGCGCGGGTCTTCAGTGATGAAGAGATCCTGAACCGTATGATGCTGCCGATGCTGAATGAGGTAGTACGCTGCCTGGAAGAGAAGATTATCGCCTCGCCCGCTGAAGCGGACATGGCGCTGGTCTATGGCCTCGGCTTCCCGCCGTTCCGTGGTGGTGCTTTCCGCTATCTCGATACCCTGGGCAACAGCAATGTGGTCGATCAGGCCCGGCGCTACAGCGCGCTTGGTGGCCTGTATGCCCTGCCTGCGCTGCTGGTGCAGAAAGCCCATCAGCATGAAAGCTGGTATCCCGCCGCCAAACCGATTGATGAAGCCGCGCTGAAAAGCGCCTGAGGGCAAAAAGATGGAAAATGTAGTGATTGTTGATGCGGTGCGCACGCCAATGGGACGATCAAAAGGCGGAGCCTTTCGGAACGTGCGCGCTGAAGATCTCTCTGCGCACCTGATGCGCGAAATCCTGAGCCGCAATCCGGCGGTGAATCCGGCATCTCTCGACGACATTGTCTGGGGCTGCGTACAGCAGACGCTGGAACAGGGATTTAATATCGCGCGTAACGCTGCGCTGCTGGCTGAAATCCCGCACTCCGTGCCGGCCACGACCGTTAACCGGCTGTGTGGTTCGTCAATGCAGGCGCTGCACGATGCGGCCCGCGCTATTATGGTCGGCGATGCCCAGTGCTGCCTGATTGGCGGTGTGGAGCATATGGGACACGTGCCGATGAATCACGGCGTGGACTTTCATCCTGGCCTGGGCCGCACCGTTGCCAAAGCCGCAGGCATGATGGGCTTAACTGCCGAAATGCTGGCACGTATGCATCATATCAGTCGTGAGCAGCAGGATGCATTTGCCCTGCGTTCGCACCAGCGTGCGTGGCAGGCAACCCGGCGCGGCGACTTTGCGACAGAGATTGTCGCCACCTGGGGTCACGACAGCGACGGCATCCTTAAGCGCTATGATTTTGATGAAGTGATCCGTGAAGAGACCAGCGCCGAAGGCCTGGCGGCGCTGAAACCGGCTTTTGATCCGGTGAATGGCACCGTCACGGCGGGTACGTCGTCGGCCCTGTCAGATGGCGCGGCCGCCATGCTGATCATGAGTGAATCACGCGCCCGCGAGCTGGGACTGACGCCGCGTGCCCGCATTCGCAGCATGGCCGTGGTGGGCTGCGATCCTTCGATCATGGGATATGGGCCGGTTCCGGCCAGTAAGCTGGCGTTAAAACGGGCGGGACTGAGCGTCAGCGATATCGACGTCTTTGAGCTGAACGAAGCCTTTGCTGCGCAGACACTGCCGTGCATCAAAGATTTAGGATTGCTGGAGTTGATGGATGAGAAAGTTAATCTGAATGGCGGTGCGATTGCGTTGGGCCATCCGCTGGGCTGTTCCGGCGCACGCATCAGCACTACGCTGCTGAACATTATGGAACGTCGCGATGCCCGTTTTGGCCTTGCCACCATGTGCATCGGACTGGGACAGGGGATCGCAACCGTATTCGAGCGTCTGTAATACGTTGAGTTTTACTTTGTCAGATTTACCCGCCGTTAACCGGCGGGTTTTTTCTTTCTGCTACCGGGAATCAGATAAAGGCAAACGCATCGCCATACATCTGTGATTCCACTGCGCCACGCTCGGCACAGAAACGATCGCGGGCAATCTTCGCCATCTCAAAACGTCCGGCGATGTAGATCTCATGCTCACTCAGCGTGCTGAAGTCCTGCATCACTGCGGTCAGTACCGTACCAGAACGGCCCTGCCAGCCTGCTTCAGGCTGCTCGACGACCGGGATCACCTTCAGGTTCGGGTGCTTCACGGCCAGCGCATCCAGCTCATCCATATCGTAGAGATGCTTAAGCTCACGTCCGCCCCAGTAAATGGCGATGTCGCGCTCTGGCTGTTCCGCCAGCGCGGTGAGCAGAATTGAACGGGCATAGGAGAAACCGGTACCGCCTGCAATCAGGATCAGCGGTTTAGTGCTCTCTTCGCGCAGCCAGGCATCGCCGTGCGGCATATCAACCGTGATCTGGCGATCGTTACGGATGCGATCCATAACGGCCATGGCATAGAGGTTCAGATCGGACGCGCCGATATGCAGCTCGATGATGTCTTTTTCCATCGGCGTTGAGGCCAGTGAGAACGGACGCTTGTCGCGCTCATCCATCACTACCATCAGATACTGTCCTGCGCGAAAACTGAATTCCGCTTCAGGGATCAGGCGAACGCGATAGACCGTGTCGGTAATCGCCTCAACCGAAGTTACTTTACAGCTTAACGTTGTCATGCGTTCCCTCTGTCGGGTCGTCTTTATGGTTGTGCTCGCCATCAACGCTGTGGCGGCTGATCAAAAATACCTAGCTCATCCCAGATAGCATCAATGCGCGCGGTGACCGCCGGATCTTTAACGATGGGTGTGCCCCATTCGCGCTGCGTTTCACCTGGCCACTTATTAGTTGCATCCATCCCCATCTTTGACCCCAGCCCGGAAACGGGCGAGGCGAAATCGAGATAATCGATCGGGGTATTTTCCACTAATACCGTATCGCGGGCCGGATCCATACGCGTGGTTATGGCCCAGATCACGTCGTTCCAGTCACGCGCATTAACATCATCGTCACACACAATAACAAATTTGGTGTACATGAACTGCCGTAAAAACGACCAGACGCCAAACATGACACGTTTGGCATGCCCGGCGTACTGCTTTTTAATCGTTACGACCGCCAGCCGGTATGAGCACCCTTCCGGTGGCAGATAGAAGTCCACAATCTCCGGAAACTGCTTCACCAGAATTGGCACCAGCACTTCATTCAGCGCCACACCCAACACCGCAGGCTCATCCGGCGGCCGGCCGGTGTAGGTAGAGTGATAGATAGGCTTATGGCGCTGCGTAATATGTGTCACGGTAAACACCGGGAAGCTATCTACTTCATTGTAGTAGCCGGTGTGATCGCCGTAAGGTCCTTCTGGCGCCATATCGCCCGCTTCGATATACCCTTCCAGCACGATTTCAGCACTGGCTGGCACTTCCAGATCGTTCGACAGGCACTTCACCACTTCGGTTTTATTGCCGCGCAGCAACCCGGCAAACGCATATTCTGACAGCGTGTCAGGCACCGGCGTGACGGCACCGAGAATGGTGGCGGGATCGGCACCCAATGCCACCGAGACCGGAAAACGCTCACCCGGATGCGCTTTCGTCCACTCCAGATAATCAAGCGCGCCGCCACGGTGCGACAGCCAGCGCATAATCAGACGGTTTTTGCCGATCACCTGCTGCCGGTAGATACCGAGATTCTGCCGCTCTTTATGCGGGCCGCGCGTGACGGTCAGTCCCCAGGTAATCAGCGGTGCAGCATCGCCAGGCCAGCACTTCATGACCGGAATACGCGTCAGATCGACTTCATCGCCGCTGAACACCTCTTCCTGACAGGGTGCATTGCGCAGGCGTTTGGTCGGCATGTTCAGGACCTGCTTAAACTGCGGCATCTTATCGAACAGATCGCGGAAGCCTTTTGGCGGCTCCGGCTCTTTCAGGAAGGCCAGCAGTTTACCCACTTCACGCAGTGCGCTGACTTCTTCCTGGCCCATGCCCATGGCCACGCGCTTTGGCGTGCCGAACAGGTTGCACAGCACCGGCATGTCGTACCCTTTTGGGTTTTCAAACAGCAGAGCGGGGCCACCGGCACGCAGAGTGCGGTCGGCAATTTCGGTCATTTCCAGTTCAGGATCGATCGACTGGGTAATGCGCTTTAGCTCACCGCGCTGTTCGAGCAGCGCGAGAAAGTCTCTTAAATCGTGATATTTCATGCGGCTTTAGCTTTCCGGCCAGAGTGAGTCGGCCATTATAGGTCTGATTACGCGGAGTTGCTGAGGTTTATACGGCCACCTTAAATGCACTGAAAGGGAACCAGCGGTTGTAACGCACGGGCATCGTGATGACCCTGAATCGGCTCGCCGTGGCGAAACAGTTTAAAATCTTCGTTACGCACGCTGTGATAACGCAGCTGGTTGTCATGCAGGTGCAGAAAACTGCCTTCACGCAGTGCAATGACCGACTCCGTCGGGTTAACTGCACAGAACTCCGCCAGGCGTTCATCGCGGGTTTCGCCCATATGGCCGCTGACACTGGCATCCAGATAGTGGGGATTAATCTGCACCGGAAAGAGATCCAGCGCAGGTAATACCACGCTGCTGCGCACCGGCATATCGTTAGTGGTACGGATTGAGGGCGTTGCCACATTGCAGCCTGCGCTCCAGCCGACATAGGGTATCTGCCGCTCCCGCACCGCACGCTGAATCGCCCCGATCAGGCCCTGTTCATGCAGCATCTGATTCAGAAACCAGGTGTTGCCACCGCTGACTAAAATCAGCTCTGCCCGGACAATCGCGTCAGCTGGCGAAGCGAATGCCTGAACGCGCGCCACCTGAATTCCGAGAGAAGCACTGAGCTCGGCAGCACGTTGCTGCTGGTCGCCACGAATAATTGCGTAGGGGATCAGTACCGCCGACCGGATAGCGCGTCGGGCGATCATGGCGTGCAGCTGTGGCTGCGCATAGCCCAGCAGCGGCGCATCATCCGCCAGCCTGCCATTGCTCAACAGAAAGAGTTCCATCAGAGGATCCTTGTGCAGATGTGATGGTCATCGAGTCTGATACAGAGCAATAGCCGACGTCAATTACCCATCTATGCTTTTACCGCCATCCGGCATGTTAGGAAAAGTCTCAGTTTATTTTCGCTGCGGGGCGCTTTACCCTGCCCCTGCGCTATAACTCTGGCAGCAGGTTTGCTATTCTTAGCGTCCATTCAATGGGAGCCGTTATGGAAGCCTGGTACTTACTCTATTGCAAACGTGGACAGCTATTGCGCGCGAAGGAGCATCTGGAGCGGCAGGAAGTGCATTGCCTCAGTCCAATGATCGCTCTGGAAAAGATCGTGCGCGGTAAACGCACCACGGTGAGTGAGCCACTGTTTCCAAATTATCTGTTTATCGAATTCGATCCGGAAGCGATTCACACCACGACGATTAGCAGCACACGCGGTGTCAGTCACTTTGTACGCTTCGGCACCACGCCCGCAACCGTGCCGTCTGCGGTGATCGAAGCGCTGGAAACTGACGTTCCGCAAATCCTGCTGGATCCTGAAACCCCTCAAAGCGGCGATGAAGTTGTCATCACCGAAGGGACGTTTGAAGGGCTGCGCGCCATCTTTGCCGAACCGGATGGTGAGACGCGCTCGATTCTGTTGCTGAATCTGTTGAACAAGCAGGTAATGCGCAGCGTGGATAATAAGCAGTTCCGTAAGCTTTAAGCCAGTCTGAACAACGTCCGTGCATTCTGATCGATGCGGGTCGCCAGTTCCTCAGCACCCTCGTCCCGCCATGTCGCCACCTGATTAACAATATGCGGTAAAAAGCAGGGTTCGTTGCGGCGCGAAGGCGGACGCGGACGCATGTCGCGCGGCAACAGGTAGGGAGCATCGGTTTCCAGCAGCAGGCGTTCGGCCGGAATCAGCGGCAGCAGCTCGCGCAGTTCCAGACCCCGACGCTCATCGCAGACCCAGCCCGTAATGCCCACGGATAACCCCATCGCCAGACAGGCTTCCAGTTCGTCGCGCGTGCCGGTAAAGCAGTGGATCACCGCACCCGGCAGTTTTGGCAGCCAGGGTTCAAGCACCGCAGCGAAACGGGCATGGGCTTCACGGCAGTGCAGGAACACCGGCATGTTGAGTTCGGCCGCCAGCGCAAGCTGTGCGTCAAACGCATACTCCTGCTGCTCATGCGCCGACAGGTTGCGGTTGAAATCGAGCCCGCACTCACCGATAGCGACCACTTCCGGTTTTTCCGCCAACCGGCGCAGGGTGCTGGCGATCTCCAGCGACCATTCGCTGGCATGATGAGGGTGAACGCCCGCAGTAGACCAGCAGAAGCCGGGTTGAGCTTCAGCCAGTCGCTGAGCCTGCTGGCTCTCCAGCGCGTTGGTGCCGGTAATAAGCATGCCGGTGACGCCCGCATCACGCGCGCGTTTAACCACCTTTTGCCGGTCGGAGGCGAATTGCGTGCTGGTCAGGTTTACACCGATATCAAACATAATATTTCCCACTGGTTATAAACAAAAACCGCCCATCAGGGCGGTTTGGAGTGAACGCTTCCCGCCAGTGCGGGTAAGGCTGTCAGCGTCAGGCGTCGGTGTTCTCTTCCTCATCCTGTAAGCGTCGGCCTTTACCCACGTAGTACCGGGAAAAGAATACGCCGACTTCAAACAGGCAGTACATCGGAATAGCGAGCAAAGTTTGTGAAAAAACATCCGGCGGTGTGAGCAACATCCCGACCACGAAAGCCCCCACCAGAATATAGGGGCGCTTCTTCTTCAACTCTTCCGGACTGGTGATCCCGGTCCAGCACAGCAACACAATCGCTACCGGCACTTCAAACGCCACGCCAAATGCCATAAATAGCGTCATGACAAAATCGAGGTACTTAGAGATATCCGTTGCGACGGTGACACCAATTGGTGCGGTCTTGGTGAAAAAACCAAATGCCAGGGGGAAGACCACGAAGTAGGCAAAGGCCACACCGAAGTAGAACAGGAAGGTGCTGGAAAAGAGCAGCGGCATTACCAGCCTGCGCTCATGCCGGTAGAGCGCCGGGGCGACAAAGGCCCAGACCTGATAGAGGATCACCGGCACCGCAAGAAACACCGACACAATAATGGTCAGCTTAATCGGGGTGAAAAACGGTGAGGCCACATCGGTCGCGATCATACTGGATCCGACCGGCATCTGACTGATCAGCGGTGCGGCGACCAGCTGATAGATGTCGTTGGCGAAATAGACCAGTACCAGGAAAATGACCAGTACGGCAATGATGCAGTTCAGCAGGCGCTTACGCAGCTCAATCAGATGGCTGATGAGCGGTTGGGTATCTTCAACGGCCATTATCGTTCATCACTTGCAGAAGAGGAGGGTGCGGAATGACGCGCGGCATCACCTGCGGGAGCCTGTGCCGGTGCACTCGCCGCAGTAGCAGGCGCGGCAGAGGATTGCACAGCCGGAGCTGATGAAACTGCTGACGGAGCCTGTGCCGGAGACGTGGCGACTGCAGCAGGTGCCGCGGAAGGTTGCACCGCAGAGCCTGATGCTGAAGACGGACTCTGTGCCGCGGCACTGGCCTGATGCGCTGCTGAAGCTGGCGTCACCGAAGGCTCAGCGACAGCAGGCTCAGATGCCTGCACTGCATCAGAAGCCGCATGAGGCACAGGCCTGTGCTGAGCCGAGTGGATGGTGTTCGCCTCGTCTTCCTCTTTTTCAATGTCGATGCTCTGGCTGACCGAGCGCTTCATTGAATCCGCCGTTTTACGCAGCTCTTCCATCGACTCTTTCAGCTCAGGGGAGAGCGTGCCACGGCCCGCTTCTTCCACCTTTTTCAGGCTCTCCTGCAACTCCTGCAGCTTGAGCTCCTGCGCCAGTTCATGTTGTACATTGGCTGCCAGCGAGCGAATCGCCCTGATCCAGCCGACCACGGTTTTCACCGCGACCGGTAAACGTTGCGGGCCGAGAACAATCAGCCCGATAACGAACACCAATACCAGTTCACTAAAACCAATATCGAACACGGTTTACACCTGCTTGTCGTTCTTGGCGTCTTCTTTGTTAGCCGAAGTTTGCTGTTTGTCCGCCAGTGTTTTAGCCGCGAAGTCAGCGTCCTGCTCTTTCGGTTGATCTTTTTTGTCATCCTCGTCACTCATGGCTTTTTTGAAGCCACGAATCGAAGAACCTAAATCTGAACCCAGATTACGTAATTTGTTGGTACCGAACAGAAGAACAACAATCACGGCAATGATTAACAATTGCCAGATACTGATACCGCCCATGAGATAGCCTCTAATATTCTGTGAAAACGATAAGGTAATGCAGGACAGAGTGCCCTTTTTAACCGGGCTTTAGCCAGCGACATTACCTTTTTTTAAACAGACGTGACAATCAGTTTGTCTTACGCCAGCCGATTAACCAGGAGACGATTCCCGCTGCCATCAGCACCGCCGGGAAGAAGTCCCAGTCCGGTCGGGTGAGCAGCACCGCCGTTCCACTTAACAGCAACGTTGCACCGACGCCAAACAGGTATCGCGCCTGATGGTGACGGACGCGTTGCGCATTCATGTCGCCCACTAACTTATCAACGCTGTGCCGTAAGAGTTTGTGCTGGCGCATGCTGTCGTAAAAGAGTTCTGGCAACTCCGGTAACTTTTCAGCCCAGAATGGCGCTTTCTCTTTGACCGCACGAATAATAGCGGGCAAACCGACCTGATCCTTAATCCACTCTTCCAGGAATGGCTTAGCTGTCTTCCACAGGTCGAGCTGCGGATAGAGCTGACGGCCAATACCTTCTACATAGAGCAGGGTTTTTTGCAGTAATACCAGTTGCGGCTGCACTTCCATATTAAAGCGACGTGCAGTGTTAAACAGATTCAGCAGCACATGCCCGAAGGAGATCTCAGCCAGCGGTTTTTCAAAAATTGGCTCACAGACCGTACGGATCGCAAACTCGAAATCTTCAACGTTGGTATCAGGCGGCACCCAGCCTGAGTCAACGTGCAACTCCGCGACCTTACGGTAGTCACGGTTAAAGAAGGCGATGAAGTTTTCGGCCAGATAACGCTTATCTTCTTTGTTCAGCGAACCCACGATACCGCAGTCGATACCGATATATTGCGGGTCTTCCGGATGCTCGTAGCTGACAAAAATGTTGCCCGGATGCATATCCGCATGGAAGAAGCTGTCGCGGAAGACCTGGGTGAAGAAGACCTGCACGCCACGTTCCGCCAGCAGCTTCATGTTCACACCGTGACGCTCCAGTGTCGCTACGTCTGAAATCGGAATGCCGTAGATACGCTCCATCACCATCATGGTTTCGCTGCAGTAATCTGAATAGACTTCCGGCACATAGAGCATGCGGCTATCTTCAAAGTTCCGGCGCAGCTGAATGGCGTTGGCGGCTTCGCGTAACAGATTCAGTTCATCAAGCAGGGTTTTCTCATAATCGCGCACTACCTCGACCGGACGCAGACGACGGCCATCCGGCAGCAGACGCGGAACCCAGCGTGCCAGCCGATAGATAAGCTTCATGTCCGCTCGGATCACCGGCAGAATATCGGGGCGAATCACTTTGATGACTACTTTCTTACCGGTCGATTTCAGCGTGGCAGTGTGCACCTGCGCAATGGATGCCGACGCCAGTGGCTTGATATCAAAATCATCAAACCAGGTTTCAATCGGTGCGCCCATTGAGGCTTCAATCTGCGCTTTGGCTTTGACGCCATCGAACGGTGCAACGCGGTCCTGCAGGATCGCCAGTTGATCGGCGATCAGCGGCGGGAAAAGATCGCGACGCGTCGACAGCATCTGGCCAAACTTGATCCAGACCGGCCCAAGTTGCTCCATCGCCATGCGCATACGTGCACCGATCAGTTCCTGCTGATGCAGATTCGGTATCCAGAAAACCGAGCGACGCCACAGGCGAAACAGGAAAGTGAGGCGTGTCTGAGGAATCAGTTCATCAAGGCCATAGGTCAGAAAAACCTTCATGATCAGATATAAACGGCGGATCTCTCCAAAACTCATTTTGCCTCCAGCTGCGCCAGACGCGCATCAAGCGCCTCAAGCGAACGTTCCATCGCGTCGACCTCCTCAGAAAACCAGGCTAACTCCAGCGAGCCAGGCGCAACACGCCACTCTTCGGTAATGGCCTGTCCGAGATAATCCTGACGACGCTGCACTTCACCTTTTAAGAAGCGGAATGCCTGTTGTGAGCGCTGACTGATACCCTGAGCGGCGATATCGCCGATCCAGGGAGCCAGATATTCCGCCGGATCCAGCTCAGCCAGATCCATCAGCGCGGAGAACTGCTGCACCACCTGCAGGTCACCTTCAACCTGCAGCTCACCGCTGCGGATCAGCGGCGTCAGCTGCTGGCGATCGCGCAGCTTTGGCAGCGTTTTCAGCGAAGTAATCACCATGCAGTCACTGCGATCCTGCCAGTCCGCTAATACGTCCAGCTGCTGCTCACTGAAAACCAGCACCAGCGGATGCGAAAACTCACTCAGGCGCAGCGTCAGCACTTTGCCATTCAGGCGTTGCCGCGCTGCTTTCAGGCCACGATCGCGATAGAGAATACGGTTCAGCGCCGTTTCCAGACCCGCGGTAATCAAGGGCGTCAGGTTCATTACCATCTCACTCAGAACTTAAATCCACGATGCAGCGCAACAATGCCGCCGGTCATATTGGAGTAAGTGGTATTTTCAAAACCGACATCGTTCATCATCGCTTTCAGGGTCTCCTGATCGGGATGCATGCGGATCGATTCGGCCAGATAGCGATAGCTGTCTGCATCCTGCGCCACCAGTTGTCCGATGCGCGGCAGAATGTGGAAAGAGTAGGCGTCATACGCTTTGCTCAGCGGATCCAGAACGGGCTTAGAGAACTCCAGCACCAGCAGGCGTCCGCCCGGCTTAAGGACGCGGAACATAGAGGCCAGCGCCTTCTCTTTTTCCGTGACGTTGCGCAGACCAAAGGAGATAGTGATGCAGTCGAAATAGTTATCAGGGAAAGGCAGCGCTTCTGCGTTGGCCTGGACATAACTGACGTTGCCCACCACGCCCTGATTGCGCAGTTTCTCGCGGCCCATCTTCAGCATGGAGCTGTTGATATCCGCCAGTACAACCTGACCGGTTTCACCCACCAGGCGAGAGAATTTGGCGGTGAGATCGCCGGTACCACCCGCCAGATCTAACACGCGCTGACCGCGACGCACGCCGCTGCTGTCAATGGTAAAACGCTTCCAGATACGATGGACGCCAAACGACATCAAATCGTTCATCAGGTCATATTTTGCTGCTACGGAGTGAAACACATCCGCGACTTTGTCAGCTTTTTCGCTTTTGGCGACCGTCTGAAAGCCAAAATGGGTAGTTTCCTGCTGTGATTCATCTGCCATCGGTTTTACCTGCTCCACAAACAATACTTCCCGAAGTGTATCAGAGTCACGGAAGTCAGGCACGCTGCGCCCATACTATTCGTGGAGACGCCTCACACGCCTCTCACTCTCATCCGCATCCCTGTCGTCATCTGCGTCGTCAGCGGCCCGGCTTTCCGGCATGGCCCGTTCAGCCAGCTGAGGATTGATGGGTCGTTTGATCTCCACGCCCAGCGCACGAAATCCTTCCGTCTGCGCAATCAGGTTGCCGCGCCCTTCTGCCAGCTTTTTCATCGCCTCACGATAGCTGTTCTGCGCCTTATCCAGGCTGTGGCCAATGCCGCTCATGTCATCCACAAACAGTCGCATTTTGTCATAGAGGCGCGTGGCCCGGTCAGCAATACGCTGCGCATTGCGGCTCTGATGCTCATAGCGCCAGAGATTGTTAATGGTACGCAGCGCCACCAGCAGCGTGGTGGGACTGACCAGCATAATGTTCTGCTGCAGCGCCTCGCCAATCAACTCAGGCTGGCGGTCAATCGCCAGCAAAAAGGCCGGCTCGACCGGAATGAACATCAACACATAATCCAGCGACCGTAAACCGGGCAATTGTTGATAATCTTTTCGTCCCAACAGGCGAATGTGCGCCCGCATGGCGCTGACATGCTCCTGGATCGCCTGCTCACGTTCAATCTCATCATCCGCATTGAAGTAGCGTTCATAG
The DNA here is from genome assembly GCF_008632075.1 of Candidatus Pantoea gossypiicola. Taxonomy (GTDB): domain Bacteria; phylum Pseudomonadota; class Gammaproteobacteria; order Enterobacterales; family Enterobacteriaceae; genus Pantoea; species Pantoea gossypiicola. The sequence continues at coordinate 138,046 of NZ_VWVM01000012.1, read as the reverse complement.
GCCACCAGCGTCATTTTGGCGTCCACCACGACATCTTTGCCCTGCGGCAGACGCACAATGACATCCGGTTGCATCCGGCCCTGCTGTTCTGACTGGATGCTGACCTGGGTGTCATATTCGTAGCCTTCACGCAGCCCGGAAGCCTCCAGTACCCGGCTCAGCACGACTTCACCCCAGTTACCCTGAATTTTATTGTCGCCCTTGAGCGCTTTGGTCAGGTTAAGCGCCTCCTGTGCCATCTGCGCATTCAGCTGCTGTAACTGCCGGATTTCATGCGTCAGGGTGTGCCGTTCACGCGCTTCTGCACCAAAGCTTTCATGCACCTGACGGCGAAAGCCATCCAGCTGTTCACGCAGCGGACCAATCAGCCCGTCCAGACTCTGGCGGTTCTGTTCATCGACGCGACGGCCGCTGTTTTCGAAAATACGGTTAGCGAGGTTTTCAAACTGGGCGCTGAGGCGTTGCTCGCTGTTGGTCAGCAGGCGCTGTTTCTCTTCAGCGGCAAAACGGGTCTCTTCAAGGCGGATGGTCACTTCGCGCAGCTCTGCTTCCTGCGCGCTGTTAACCTCCAGCTGATTGCGCAGTTCACGATTAAGCTGTTCGCTTTCATTGCGCCAGTAATCGAGCTGTTGCAGGCGCTCATTGGCCCCGCTCAGCGCGCCATGAAGCTGACGCAGCTCCTGCTCACGCTGTTGCGTCTGCTGCTGAAGCTGTTCGATCTGCTGCTGCTGGCGCTGTTGCGCCTCTTCCTGCAGACGGCGCTCGGTCTGAAAACTGGCGACCTGATGGCTGGCACGTAACTGTGCCAGCATAAAGCCAATCCCCAACCCGGCAAGCGCCAGACAGGCGCTGATAATGATGTGCTGATCCATGATTTCCCCGCGACTCAGGCTGCTGAGGAAAAAGGTAGAGTCGCACTGTATGAATGTCCAGATAAATTTGCCGACATTCAGCGTCTTACAGGGCCGCTACCGTCAGCTTTCCAGCCTGCCACTCATCAATCAGGAAGAATGGCATCGGCAATAGCCACTCGCCGTTTTTAACCTGCGCCAGATAGTGCCAGGTTTTCTCGCCGGAGGTGATCGCGACGCGCTGTCTGCTCCCTTCAGGGGCGCTGGATTTACCGGTCATACTGGCAAAGCCGGCATTGCTGCCAACGTGGAAATGCGGCGTCTGCCAGCGCACCGGCGCATGATCAGGCCACGCCTGGGCCTGATGAAAATTGAACAGCTCATCATGGCTCAGGAGACTTTCACGCACTGTCGGCCATAACACCACTTTGAGGAAATATTGATCGGTGAAGCGCTGGCTGCCCTGATACTGTGCAATGAAATCACGCATCGCCTGTTCCACATTCAGGAAGACGCCGTGACAGCCGCCCCACATCCCTGCCAGCAGCAGTTCGGTATGGGAAAAGTAATCACGCATATGGTGGAACCAGTAAGGCGATGCCAGCCAGGCGTTAACCGCCGCCGCTTCGCGCTCTGAAAGCAGCGAGTCAGCATCGCGCACGATAAACCGCTTCACCGCCGGATCGTCGAGCACCAGAAAACGCCACAGGGTCGGAAACAGCGTTTTCTCGTGAGACATATCGACCAGCTGGACATGTGGCTGGTCCAGGCGCTGCCAGACATGCTGCGGCACGCTGTCATCAAGGTAGATGCGACAAACCCAGCCGGGATAGAACTCAGGCGCCATCTCAACGTTTTTAATCAGCGTTTCGCAATAGCGTGGCTGATCGCCATACAGGCAGAAGGCGATGACATTCTGATGCGGCTGGCTGAGATCGGCAGGCTCAGGTTGCGGAGCAGGAAACGCGGCACGCTGTCCCTGACTGAAACGCGCATCAGAGCGCATCAGTGACGCCAGACCAAAACGTGCCACCTCTTCCTTTTTATCCAGCCAGCCGCACACTTCGGTTAAGCCGTCCAGCCAGGTTTCAGAAGCTGTCGCCTGCACAGCGGGCGGTGACTGATAAATCTTCTGGTAGATTTTGTACGATTTATTGTACTGACCCAGACGCAGCAGGCAGAGCGCGTAGTCGCTCAGCACCTGCATCTGATTGGGCATGGAGCGCAAGACTTCTTCGCAGCATCGGGCAGCCAGCGCATGGTCACCCTGCTGCATGGCGGCGCGAAAACGTTCGGCGCTGCGTTCCAGACGGGCATTGATTGCCGCAGGGGTAGCGCCAGGGACAGGACGTCGGACAGGAATCGTATTGCGCATAAACACTCTCAGGTTTCACTGATGTTACGCGCCGTTAACTACCGGCAACAGGTTTTGAGTCTGGACAAAAAACCTGCTGCCAGACGCGGTCGTTATAATAAACGACGCGCCGCTTCGACCACAATCTTCACTGCGTCACTTTCTGTCTGCTTCATGGAGGCCGCATCCGGGATCTCTTTCTGAGTACGGTTCACAATCACGCCCGCGACCATGCCGGCCCGCAGACCCTGGCTGGCGCACATGGTTAACAGCGTTGCAGATTCCATCTCATAGTTGAGAACGCCCATCTCCTGCCACTCTTTCATCGATCCTTTGAAACGACTGACGACGCGGCCTGAAACAGTGTCGTAGCGCTCCTGGCCCGGATAGAAAGTGTCAGAAGAGGCGGTGATGCCAATGTGGGTTTTCGCGCCACAGGCTTCAGCGGCGGCAACCAGTGCGGTGGTGCAGGCGAAGTCAGCGACAGCCGGGAATTCCATCGGGGCAAAATGCAGGCTTGCTCCGTCCAGGCGAACGGACGCAGTGGTCACCAGCACATCGCCGACGTTAATGTGTGGCTGGATAGCACCTGTGGTACCGACACGCAGGAAGGTACGCACGCCAAGCTGCGCCAGTTCTTCGACCGCAATCGATGTAGAAGGACCGCCGATGCCCGTTGAGCAGACAATGACCGGCTTGCCATCAAGTTTTGCCAGCCAGGAGGTAAATTCACGGTGTGAGGCGAGATGCGTGGCATCTTCCATCAGTCCGGCAATTTTCTTCACACGTTCCGGGTCGCCCGGCACAATCGCCAGGGTCGCGCCCTGCAGATCGGCTTTTGTCAGGCCAAGATGGAAAACGTCAGACTGTGTCATTTTCAGACTCCTGTTAAGGGAAGGTAGCACGCCACTCTACGCCAGCACGCCCGATAAATATGTGACAGCATTCACTTAAGAAAATGAAAGTTACATTTCATGGAAGATAAAATGTGATTTTAGTCACAAAATTATGTCTTATTCGTCCGGATAGCCTTTAGCGAGGCTGTGTCAGGGCCGGCGCAATGTTAAAGAGGTGGATGATTTTATTCGCTGCTGATTCTGTTACCTGACACCTGGACGCATACGCTTTACGGCCAGGCTATAGTTACGTGATTGCGCAAATGCTTGCACGGAGAGAATAATGAAACCCAGTGACAATATGGCACAAAAACCGGCGACGGGCGGCTTTGCCCCTGCCGTGCAGCCCACCGCCTCTACTACCATTATTACCCAAAGCCCGGCCATTCACTCAGGTGAAACCTCAGTGCCCAGCCAGGGCGAAAACATGCCGGCATTTTTTGCAAAACCGCACTCAGCGGAAGGCCCGTTGCCTGTGGTGCTGGTGGTGCAGGAGATCTTTGGTGTCCATGAGCACATCCGGGACATCTGCCGCCGTCTGGCACTGGAAGGCTATCTGGCGATTGCTCCTGAGCTCTATTTCCGCGAAGGCGACCCGACTGAGTATAACGATATCCCGACGCTGTTCAGCGAACTGGTCAGCAAAGTGCCGGATACGCAGGTACTGGCCGATCTCGATCATGCCGCTAACTGGGCAGCACGTAACGGCGGTGATATCCGTCGCATGGGCATCACCGGTTTTTGCTGGGGTGGCCGCATCACCTGGCTCTACGCCGCGCATAACCCACAGCTACGCGCCGCGGTTGCCTGGTATGGACGATTAATCGGCGAGCGCACGCTGAAGCAGCAGAAGCATCCAATTGATGTTGCGGTCGATCTAAGTGCGCCGGTGTTGGGTTTGTATGGTGGTCAGGATGACGGCATTCCACTGGAGAGCGTCGAGCAGATGCGTCAGGCGCTGCATGCCGCCAATGCGACCGCCGAGATCATCGTCTATCCCGAGGCGGGGCACGCGTTTAATGCTGACTACCGTCCGAGTTACCATGCTGAATCAGCCAATGATGGCTGGCAGCGGATGCTGGCCTGGTTCAGGCAGTATGGCGTGGCATCAAAATAAATGAACAAGGGGCGCTTCTGCGCCCCTGTTTTTGCCACTTAGACCAGATTTCCTACGCCGTCTCACCACGCAGTTTCTTCGCCGCCTTCACCATATTGGCCAGCGCCTGACGTGTTTCCGTCCAGCCACGCGTTTTCAGACCGCAGTCCGGGTTTACCCACAGACGCGCTTCCGGAATCCGTTTCGCTGCCTTCAGCAACAGCGCCTCTATCCACGCCACGCTGGGAACATTGGGCGAGTGAATGTCATAGACGCCGGGGCCGATTTCATTCGGATACTCAAAGTCTTCAAACGACTCCAGTAAGTCCATATCAGATCGTGAGGTTTCAATCGTGATCACATCCGCATCCAGCGCCGCAATGGCATCCATGATGTCGTTGAACTCGCAGTAACACATATGCGTGTGAATCTGGGTTTCATCCCGCGCCACCGCCGCATTCAGTCGGAACGCCTCCACAGCCCAGTTCAGATAGTCCGCCCACTCAGACTGATGCAGTGGCAGACCTTCACGCAGTGCAGGCTCATCGATCTGAATAATACCAATGCCTGCTTTCTCCAGGTCTTCCACTTCGTCACGCAGCGCCAGCGCGATCTGCTTCGCGATGATTTCCCGTGGCACATCTTCACGCGGGAATGACCAGCACAGAATCGTCACCGGGCCGGTCAGCATTCCTTTTACCGGCTTGTCGGTCAGCGACTGCGCATACTTCGCCCACTCAACGGTGATCGCCTCTGGACGACTGACATCGCCGATGATCACAGGCGGTTTCACACAGCGGGAGCCGTAGCTCTGTACCCAGCCATTCTGGGTAAAGACAAATCCCTCCAGATGCTCGCCGAAGTATTCAACCATGTCGTTGCGTTCCGCTTCACCATGCACCAGCACATCCAGTCCCAGCCGCTCCTGTTCGGTAATCGCCTGTTTTATGTGCTCCGCGATGCCGGTGCGGTAATGGTTGTTGTCGAGACGGCCCTGCCTGAAGTCGAGGCGCAGGCCGCGAATTTCAGTGGTCTGCGGAAATGAGCCGATGGTGGTAGTGGGCCAGGCGGGGAGATTGAAACGCTGACGCTGCAGCACTGCCCGCACCGGGTAGGCGTTCTGGCGCTCACTGTGCTGCGGCGCAATGGCCTGCAGCCGCTGGCCCACCGCCGCGTTATGCACGCGGCGGGAGTGAGCGCGGGCGTGCACCGGTGCGCTCCAGGCGTCCAGCAGCGTCGCATCATTGTTATTCAGTGCCTGACTCAGCAGCGAGAGCTCCGTACATTTCTGCAGCGCAAAGGCGAACCAGCTTTTGACCTCATCATCCAGACGGGTCTCGACGCTGAGGTCGATTGGGCTGTGCAGCAACGAGCAGGAAGAGCCGATCCACAGCTGTTGACGCTGGGTGATGAGCGGTTGCAGACGGCTGAACCAGCGGCTCAGATCGGCGCGCCAGACATTACGCCCATTGATCACCCCCAGCGACAGCAACCAGCTGGCGGGCAGTTGCTGATTCAATTGCTCAATATCATCGCAGCCATGGACCAGATCGACATGCAGACCCTGTACCGGGAGCTCACGAATGACATCAATGTTCTGGCCGATACTGTCAAAATAGGTGGTCAGCAGCAGCCTGCTCTGCCCCTGCAAGGCGTCATACGCCGGTTTAAAAGCGTCGCGCCACGTCTGCGGCAGCTCAAGCGCCAGGGCGGGTTCATCGATTTGAACCCAATCGATGCCGCGCTTCGCCAATTCTGCCAGCACCTGCTGGTAAACCGGCAGAATCCTTTCCAGCAGCGACAGACGTTCAAAAGGCTCACCTTTAACTTTACCCAGCCACAGATACGTCACGGGTCCCAGCAGTACCGGTTTGATGTTGTGGCCCAGCGCCAGCGCCTCATCCACCTCATCCAGTAGCTGAGTCCAGGTCAGTTTAAAGGTCTGGCCCTGAGTAAATTCCGGCACCATGTAGTGATAGTTGGTGTTAAACCATTTCGTCATTTCTGCCGCCGCCGCAGGCTCGCCAGTCGGCGCACGACCGCGCCCCACACGAAACAGCGTGTCGAGATCAACGGTCCCTTCTTTGTTCTGATGACGCGCGGGCACGTTGCCCAGCAGCAGGCTGGTAGTCAGCACATGATCATACCAGGCAAAATCGCCGACCGGCAGCAGATCGACGCCCGCCTCTTTCTGTTGTTGCCAGTGTCGCGCACGCAGCTCGCGGCCCGTCGCCAGTAGCGCCTGCTTCGTGCTGTCGCCCGCCCAGTAACGCTCCAGGGCTTTTTTCAGTTCACGACGCAGACCAATACGGGGAAAGCCGAGGGTATGGTTCAGGATAGTCATATGCTGTTCTCCAGATAATCTTTCACTTTGGCTTAAATGGGCAGCCAAAGATGTTTAGCCGTCCAGATGTTTACACTGCTATACTCTGCGGGTACTGTATGTTGCTCAAGCGCAATATGTTCATTTTCGATGTGAAGGACTCTCATGATCGAACTCAAGCACCTGCGGACGCTTCAGGCTCTGCGCAATACGGGATCGCTGGCGGCAGCAGCAGCCCAGCTTCATCAGACGCAATCGGCGTTGTCTCACCAGTTCAGCGATCTGGAGCAGCGGCTGGGATTCCGCCTGTTCGTCCGTAAAAGTCAGCCACTGCGCTTTACGCCGCAGGGCGATATTCTGCTGCAACTGGCAGAGCAGGTGCTGCCGCAGATTCAGCAGGCGTTGCAGGCCTGCCATGAGCCGCATCAGACCACGCTGCGGGTGGCGATTGAGTGTCACAGTTGCATTCAGTGGCTGACGCCCGCGCTGGATAAATTCCGTCAGAGCTGGCCGCAGGTCGTGATGGATTTCAAATCAGGCGTAACCTTTGATCCGCAGCCTGCTCTGCAACAGGGTGAGTTGGATGTAGTGCTGACCTCCGACATTCTGGCGCGCTCTGGCCTGTTCTACTCGCCGATGTTTGATTATGAAGTACGGCTGGTGCTGGCGACGGATCACCCGCTGGCGCAGGTTGAGCAGATTTCGCCGGAAGATTTAGCCGATGAAGTGTTGATGATCTATCCGGTACAGCGTCAGCGTCTGGATATCTGGCGTCACTTCCTGCAGCCCGCTGGCGTCAGTCCGGCCCTGAAAAGTGTGGATAACACCCTGCTGATGATTCAGATGGTGTCGGCACGAATGGGGATTGCCGCACTGCCGCACTGGGTGGTGGAGAGTTTTGAGAAGCAAGGTCTGGTCGTGACGCGCACACTGGGTGATGGGCTCTGGAGCCGTCTTTATGCAGCCGTACGCGAAGGGGAACAGCGTCAGCCGGTGCTGGAAGCCTTTATCCGCTTTGCCCGACAGCACGCCTGTGAGCATCTGCCATTTGTGCGCGACGCCGCGCTGGCCGGTACGGTGTTACAGCGGTAATCTGGCGGGCACAAACCTGCGCGAACGCGGGCAAAATCCCCTATAATGCGCAGCCTGTCGACTGACCATGAGAAGATCTCACCATGACTAACAATGATATTCTGCGCAGCGTGCGCTACATGCTCAACCTGAGCGATGCCAAAATGGTGGAGATTTTTGCGCTGGCAGAATGTGACGTGCCGCTGGCGGATATTCAGGCGTGGCTGAAAAAAGATGACGATGCAGCGTTCCGTCCCTGCCCCGATGTGCTGATGGGTTATTTCCTGAATGGCCTGATCTTTTACCGTCGCGGCAAGAGTGAAGACGCGCCCGCCCCGTCGATTGAGCGCAAGATGACTAACAATATCTTCATGAAAAAACTGCGCATCGCTTTCGATTTGAAAACCACCGATATCCCTGACGTGCTCAAACGCGTAAACTTTACCGTTTCGCAGGCTGAAGTCGGCGCGATTTTCCGCAAGCCTGATCATAAAAACTACCGCGAGTGTGGCGATCAGATTCTGCGCAACTTTCTGAAAGGCATGGCGATGATTCAGCGTCCGTCACAAGCCCCGCGCGATAAATAGAGGCCTTACGGCAGCGATTATTTTCTGAAAGATCAGAGATCCCATAATGCGGCCTTTAAAAATATTACTATTTATTTCTCAATATTTCCTGATGCATGATTGATTCTGGCGGGGCGCAATCAAAGCCTGATTCGCACCCTGCCGGGTTAACTTTCAATCATTCAATCAGGAAGAAATATGCGTGAATTAACTCATTTTGAAACAAGCCAGGCCAGCGGTGCAGGAACAGAAAGTGCCAGTACGGACGTTGTGCAGTTAAGCTCCGTTAATAAAAACAGTCTGCTGGTTAATAAAATATTCCGGGTACTTAATGGATTATTTGGCATGAAGATACCTTATCTGAAATAACCAGACAGAGTGAGTAAGTGATAATGATCGTCCAGCTCATTAAAGGCTGGAGTCGGATCACGGCGTCGAGTGTCCATCGCAGAGAAGCAACTCACACTTTACGCCGTCTTTAAATGACAAACCCTTTCTTCAGGCAAAACACACCCGACAACCCGCAAAGTCACTTCTGACCGCGCCCCACCACCCAGCGCTTATGCACCCACAGCGAGGCAATGATCACCAGCGCGCCCGCAATAAAGCTCGGCCAGTGCGGTTTCTCCTGCCAGATAGCCAGATTCACCAGCAGCCCGGCGGGAACGTGCATGTTATTCATAATGCCCAGCGTACCGGCATCGACCTGCGTCGCCCCGTAGTTCCACATAAAATAGCCAAGACCAGAAGCCGCAACGCCCAGCCACACCAGAATGCTCCACTGCAATGAGGTGGTCGGCAACTTCTGTGGATTGCCCCAGGCACACCAGGCAATCACCGCAATCAACACCGCCCCCAGATAGAACCATGAGAAGGCCGTATGCTGCGGCATGGGACGGGTCTCCTGCAGACGCTTATAACCCACCATGCCTGCCGCGAAGCAGATGTTTGCCAGTTGCACTAACAGCAGACCAAACCAGAAATGATCGCTGACTTTGTCATAACGAATAATCGCCGCACCCGCCACCGCCAGTAACGCACTGAAGATATAGCCGATGCGCAATGGACGACGGCTGATCAGATCGTAAATCAGCGTCACATAGAGCGGTGTCATTACCGTAAACAGCAGGAATTCTGACACGCTAAGGTAGAGATAGGCTTCGAAGCTCAGCAGATACATTACGCCCAGTTGCAGCATCCCCACCAGCATATACAGCAGTAGCGTTGAAGGGCGGTAACCTCGCCAGCGCAGGAAAGGCAAAAACACCAGCGCAGCCAGCGCCAGACGCATCAGCACAGAGAACCAGCTATCCACCTGACCAGCGAGATATTCGCCAATCAGGCTGAAGGAAAAGGCCCACAGAATGGTGGTAATAATCAATAAAAACACGGCAACGACCCCGAAATTAACAGGCCGACAGTGTAAACAATGTGCCGCCGTCAGGCTGTGAAATCTGGTTGACATCTGATTATAAACCAGGCGATTAAAAAGCCGACCGGATACCCTGCTTACACTTCCTGACATATCAATCGACAGAATAGGTTTTCAGCCACATAAAATGCGCGAAATGATCCATCAGATGATCACTTCCGCTCCTGACTGTAATAAAACTGTAACAAATGTGTCATTCATCACAGTAACGTTGCGCAACTAACACTATTCTTTGCGCGAAATGGAACATTCTGCATCCATTTTGTTCTGCACTTTCCTGCTCCAACCTGCCGGGAATGAAAAACCATAATGTGCCCTGGAGGGCCTCACTGATGCTGAGCATTTTTAAACCTGCACCACGTCAGCCGCAGGTAGCGGAGGATCACGTTGATCCGCTCTACCGTCGTCTGCGCTGGCAAATTTTCATCGGGATCTTTTTTGGTTATGCGGCCTATTATCTGGTCAGAAAAAACTTCGCACTCGCCATGCCCTATCTGGTGGAGCAGGGTTTTTCACGTGGCGATCTCGGCTTTGCCCTGTCCGGCATCTCCATTGCCTACGGCTTTTCAAAATTCATCATGGGCTCGGTCTCTGACCGATCAAACCCGCGCGTCTTCTTACCGGCAGGCCTGATTCTGGCCGCAGCAGTGATGCTGATTATGGGATTCGTCCCCTGGGCGACCTCCAGCATCATGGTGATGTTTGTGCTGCTGTTTATCTGTGGCTGGTTTCAGGGCATGGGCTGGCCACCCTGTGGACGAACCATGGTTCACTGGTGGTCGCAGAAGGAGCGCGGAAGGATCGTTTCGGTCTGGAACTGTGCGCATAACGTGGGCGGCGGTATTCCGCCGCTGCTCTTCCTGCTGGGTATGGCGTGGTTCAACGACTGGAAAGCGGCGCTCTACATGCCCGCCTTTGGCGCGATTGCCATCGCGATTCTGGCCTTTGCGCTGATGCGCGATACCCCGCAATCCTGTGGCCTGCCACCGATTGAAGAGTACAAAAACGACTATCCGCCCGACTACGATGCCAGCCACGAAGAGGAGCTGACGGCAAAACAGATCTTCATGAAGTATGTGTTGCCGAACAAGCTGCTGTGGTACATCGCGCTGGCCAACGTTTTTGTCTATCTGCTGCGCTACGGCATCCTCGACTGGTCACCAACCTATCTGCGTGAAGTCAAACACTTCACGCTGGATAAGTCGTCCTGGGCCTACTTCCTGTATGAATATGCGGGGATTCCGGGGACGCTGCTGTGTGGCTGGATGTCGGACAAAGTGTTCCGGGGTAATCGTGGTGCGACCGGCGTGTTCTTTATGACGCTGGTGACCATCGCAACCGTGATCTACTGGCTCAACCCGGCGGGCAATCCTGGCGTCGACATGGCTTGCATGATCGTGATTGGCTTCCTGATCTACGGTCCGGTGATGCTGATTGGTCTGCATGCGCTGGAGCTGGCACCGAAAAAAGCAGCGGGGACAGCGGCGGGCTTTACCGGCCTGTTCGGTTACCTGGGTGGCTCGGTCGCGGCCAGCGCCATTGTCGGTTACACCGTCGATTACTTCGGCTGGGACGGCGGCTTTATGGTGATGATTGCGGGCTGTGTGCTGGCGGTTATTCTGCTGTTACTGACCATGGTCAGCGAACACAAACACAAAAAGACTCTCGCCTGACGGTAGTAAACAAGGGCCGGCTATCCGGCCCTTGTTTACGCTGACGGCTTAAGCCAGATAGAGCGTGCGCAGCGTCTGCGGCACCGCATCATCGGCATTCGAACCAATCACATCCAGCTCCGGCAGCGTATCTTTTAAGCGCTGATGGGCGTTCTGCATGATATAGCCCTTGCCCGCCATGCTCAGCATCTCCACATCATTCATACCGTCGCCAAAGGCAATGCAGCTCTCCAGCGAGTGACCCAGCGTTTTCGCGACCGCTTCCAGTGCATGTCCTTTCGACACGCCGCCCGCCATGACCTCCAGACAGGTTGGCAGCGAGAAACTGACGTTAACCCGATCGCCCCAGCGCGCTTCAATCGCCTGCTCCATCGGGATCAGATGCTCGGGGTTTTCGCAGGTGAAGAAGACCTTGCTGATGTTGCTGGTTGGTAGCAGACCTGGCTCGTAGACCTGATAGTTGAAGACTGACTCACGAAAATAGTCCTGCTCAGCCGGGCTTGAACGGCTGACAAACCACTCATCATCGCGGTAAACGTGCGTCAGAATATCGCTGTGATGATACTGCAGGCCAAACAGGTCGCTGGCGATATCCTCATCCAGATTATGACTGAACACCAGTTCGCCCTCTGCGTTGTGTACGCGCGCACCGTTCGAGGTGATCATATAGGCCGGAATCGCCAGGCTGTCGCGCATCTGTCCGACATCGATATGATGACGGCCGGTGGCGAAGACAAAGTGAATATCCTTAGCGACCAGCTGCTGCAGCGTTTCACGTGCAAAAGGGGTCAGGCGATGTTCGGGAGAAAGCAGCGTGCCATCCAGATCGGATGCAACGATGTGATACATGAAAACCTCGGGTATCTGGTTCTGCCGGTTTTTACCGGTCGGATAAATAACGTCAGTGGTGCGATGAAAAAAAGTCGACCACTGCATTGAGTGCTTCGGCACGCATCTCATCTTTTTCAAACAGAATCTCGTGACGCGCGCCGTCGATCACCCGTGGCTTATTACCTTCACACGGATGACCCGCCGCAGCCATCGCAGCACAAAACAGATCCTGCGAACGGTTGTCGACCACCCGATCGTCGCTCGCCTGTAGCAGCAGCAGCGGCGTAGTGATCTTATCCACCTGACTGATGATGTTGCGCCCCGCATGGATGCCTTCGCGTACCCAATGGTAGGTCGGTCCGCCCACACGAATCGCAGGATCGTCCGCATAAAAGCGCAGGTTACGCCGGTAACGCTCGGTGCTATGGGTCAGCCGGTTAATGCCAAACGGATGCGCGCGCCAGCGTCCGGTGCCGAGCGCATAGCCATCGCGTAAGGCTGGACGCTTCTCCGCCCAGTCCAGGATACGATGAGCCAGAAAAGAGGGCAACGGTAAGGCGATGCCAAACATCGGTGCCACCAGCGCGACGGCATGAAACGCCTGCGGCTGACGCGCCAGAAACAGCGTTAAGATTGCGCCACCCATTGAGTGAGCCAGCGCATAGCGCTGCTGATAATGACCGCTGACGATCTCTTTCAGGTAGAGCGTTTCAAGATCGTCCACGTAATGCGTAAATTCCGCCACGTGACCGCGGTGTGAATCTTCCAGCAGGCGATCGGAGCGCCCCTGACCGCGATGATCCAGGATCACCACATCAAATCCGCAGTGAAACAGATCGTACGCCAGCTCAGGATATTTTATGTAACTCTCGATGCGTCCCGGCACAATCAGGATCACACGCTTGTGTTGCGGCGATGTGAAGCGAACATAACGCAGCGTCAGATTGCCGACGCCGGTAAACTCAAGCTCCTCACGACTGTGCCAGAAATCGAGCAGCGGCCCGGTGGCGAAGGCAGCAAAGGCTTTTTCCCGTCGCAGCCAGCTGGCTTTGTGTTGATTCATTCGCCCTCCTGATGACCGGATACAGAGTCCTGAACGCCCTGCGCGGGCCGTAGCGCCGCGCTTATTTCTGGCGTATTGTGTCACAAATTCGCGACTAAAGAGAGCCTGACCCATGACCATCGAATGGTGGCTGACCTACCTGCTTACCACCACAATTCTCAGCCTGTCGCCGGGTTCCGGCGCAATCAATACCATGAGTACCGGTATCAGCCACGGCTATCGCGGCACGGTGGCTTCTATCTCTGGCCTGCAGGTCGGCCTGGCATTGCACATTGTGCTGGTCGGTATCGGGCTGGGCGCACTGTTTTCGCAGTCGCTGCTGGCGTTTGAAATTCTGAAATGGGCCGGTGCGGCCTATCTGGTCTGGCTGGGTATTCAGCAGTGGCGCTCGGCGGGTGGCATCGATCTGGATGCGGTCGCTAAAGCGATGCCGCGCCGTCGCCTGTTCAAACGTGCCGTGCTGGTTAATCTGACCAATCCGAAAAGTATCGTTTTTCTGGCGGCGCTTTTCCCGCAGTTTATCCAGCCACATCAGCCGCTGTTTATGCAGTATCTGGTGCTGGGCGTGACGACCGTGGTGGTCGATATCATCGTGATGATTGGCTACGCCACGCTGGCAACGCGCATTGCTGGCTGGATTAAAGGGCCAAAGCAGATGAAGTTAATGAACCGTATTTTCGGTGGTCTGTTTATGGCGGTGGGCGCACTGCTGGCCAGCGCCAGAAAAATCGCTTAAGACTTTACGCGCCGACACACTGAGGTCGGCGCGAACACTCCCTGTTTAATCCCTTCTTGCCGGGCACCATTAAGGCGCAGTCAGCGGCACCGCACGTAACACAATGATACCCGGTTTAGACTGCATATATTCACTCAACGGCGTATCGACAACCCTGCGATTAACGGCCAGTGATGAGGCGTTCCTGAACCACAATTGCCCATCATGCCGGACGGCAATCCCGGCATGCGAGACATCCAGCCCCTGAGCGGGCGTATAAACTCCGATGTAATCGCCAGTCTGAATCTGCTTCAGCACCTTTGGTGTGATCGCCCGGGCCGGAATGTAGGTAATGCGGCGAGGAATCACACCCAGACCGGGCAGCCTTTCTTTTCCGCTGGCCTGACGGTTCAGTTGCTTCACTACCGTCATCGCATCCGGGGTGAGTGTGCTTGTTATGTCATCGGCATTGCGCGGGTTCTCAGCGAACCAGTCGGTGAAAAAGTGTCGGCGTTTCAGGTAGCTGACCTCACCGTCAGCGTAGCGGGTCCGAATCAGGTTCGCCTCAAAGCTGGCGCGGTCGTGGCTGCGGCTCAGCGCCTGGACGTAATCAAGCAGCGTGAAACAATCCACCCCATTGAAATTGATCACCAGCGCTTCCGGCGTATCAGGCGAGCCGATCAGCGTATCCGCCTGGTAGGGCGTACCGAGAAACGCGGCGGAAATCTGGCTAATCCTCTCGCCCTGTGGCTGCTCTGACGCCGGAAATGTCTGCGCAAGGATAGCCGGAACACTATCTACTTCTGCCGTTTCAGAAACGCGATTTTGGGCAGCATCAGGGGAAGCGCAGGCGCTGATACAGGCCGCGATAAACAATAGTAAAAGGGGTTTTACTCGCATCATCCTCTCCATGAAAAAATAGTCCGTCGACACGACCATACCGGAGGTGATGGTTTCATTAATTAACGAATGGTGACTATTTATCTGCGGTTGCAGCAGAGGGGCATCGTCGGGTACAGATTGTGACAGTCGTCACGCAGATGAAGTTCAGAGGAAGTAACAGGAGGTGAAATGACTGCCGGATGCGCAGCGCGCTCTCCGGCATAAGGGCTTAACGCGAAATTATCAGGTGGATACCAAAACCGGCGAACAGCACGCCAGCCATACCATCCACCCACTTCGCCAGTCGCTGATACTTCGCGCGGATCCACGGCAGCGCAAAGATAGCCGCCACCAGCGTAAACCAGGCAAAGGTTTCACCGACAATCAGCAGGAACAGACCCCAGCGCTCTGCTGAGCCAACATCGTCACCCACAAAGAGCGAGAAGACGCTGCCGAAGTAGATAATCGCTTTAGGATTCGACAGGTTGGTCAGCAGGCCCTTGAGAAAGCTCATGCCGCGTTTCGGCAGCTCTACCACCGGCTCATCCTGCTGCGGCTGCCTATGACGCTGACGCGCCGAGCGCATCAGCTGCCAGCCCATCCAGAGCAGATAGAGGCCACCGCCAACCATGATGATCTGATGCAGCCACGCCATTTTTTCCAGGATCAGATGCAGGCCCATCAGCGCCACGCCTGCCCAGACCACAATTCCCAGGGTAATGCCCAGCACCCCCATCATCGCCTCCTTGCGTGATCGGCTGGCGGCGGTCTGTGATACAAAAAAGAAGTCGGGGCCGGGGCTCATCAGCGCCACCAGATGTACCAGCGCCACGGTTGCGAATAACATCAGCATGATTAGTGTCCTTTACTCTTCATCATCAAGATGCTCTTTGATCATCACCAGGAAGGGTTTGCCAAAGCGCTCCAGTTTGCGGTGACCCACGCCGTTGACGCTAAGCATCTCGGACGCGCTGACCGGCATCTGTTCTGCCATCTCTATTAGTGTGGCGTCATTGAACACCACGTAAGGCGGAATATTCTCTTCATCGGCGATCGCTTTTCGCAGCTTACGCAGTTTGGCGAACAGTTTGCGATCGTAGTTACCACCGTGAAACTTCGCCGGACCGCTGCTCTTTGTTTTCGCGGTAATTAAACGCGGCACGGCCAGCATCAGTGGCACTTCACCGCGCAGCACCGGTCGCGCTGCTTCGGTCAGTTGCAAAGCCGAGTGCATAGCGATGTTCTGCGTCACCAGTCCCAGATGGATTAACTGACGTAACACGCTGACCCAGTGTTCGTGGCTCTGATCTTTGCCCAGTCCATAGACCGGCAGCTTGTCATGGCCCTGCTCACGGATACGCTGGTTGTTGGACCCGCGCAGCACCTCAACGATATAGCCCATGCCGAACCGCTGGCCCACGCGATAGATACCGGAAAGCGCTTTTTGCGCTTCAACCAGGCCGTCATACCGTTTTGGCGGATCAAGGCAGATATCGCAGTTGTCGCACGGCTGCTGGCGACCTTCACCAAAGTAATTCAGCAGCACCAGGCGGCGGCATGTCTGGGCTTCAGCAAACGCGCCCATGGCATTGAGCTTGTGGCGCTCAATATCCTGCAAGGGTCCCGGCACTTTCTCTTCCAGGCATTTACGCAGCCAGGCCATATCGGCTGGATCGTAGAGCATCATCGCTTCGGCGGGCAGACCATCACGTCCGGCTCGTCCGGTTTCCTGATAATAGGATTCGATGTTGCGCGGAATATCGAAGTGGACCACAAAACGGACGTTGGGCTTGTTGATGCCCATACCAAAAGCCACGGTTGCCACTACGATTTGCAGATCGTCACGCTGGAACGCTTCCTGCACGCGGGCACGCTGTTCGCTGTCGATGCCGGCATGATACGCCCCGACGCTGAATCCACGGCTTTGCAGTCGCGCGGCGGTGTCTTCCACCTTCGCCCGGCTGTTGCAGTAGATAATGCCGCACTTGCCGCGCTGATCCTGAACGTAACGCAGCAGCTGATCGGTGGGTTTGAATTTTTCCACCAGCGTGTAGCGAATATTGGGGCGGTCAAAGCTGCTGATCTGAATCAGCGGATCCTGCATGTGCAGCAGATTAACGATGTCGTTGCGGGTGGTTTCGTCCGCAGTCGCCGTCAATGCCATGACCGGTAATTCCGGGAAGCGCTGACGCATCTTCCCGAGTGCACCATATTCCGGACGGAAATCGTGGCCCCACTGTGAAATACAGTGCGCCTCATCCACCGCCAGCATCGCCGGTTGCCAGTGCGCCAGACTGTCCAGGAAGTTATCCATCATCAGGCGTTCAGGGGCGATATAGAGCAGCTTAACCCGGCCGGTACGGCAGTCAGCCATCACCGTCTGCTGCTGATCGCGCGTCATAGTGGAGTTGAGACAGGCTGCCGCCACGCCGTTCGCCAGCAGCTGATCGACCTGATCTTTCATCAGTGAGATCAGCGGCGACACCACCAGTGTCAGCCCTTCGCGCACCAGCGCCGGGATCTGATAACAGAGCGATTTACCGCCGCCAGTGGGCATCACCACCAGACAGTCGCGCCCGCTCAGCGCCTGATTAATGATCGTCTGCTGACCGGGACGAAACTGCTGGTAGCCGAAGGTATCCTGCAATACCTGCTGCGCCAGCGCTTCCTGATTAAGAACTGCCGAGGTTGCCACGCGATTCCTGTCTTACGTTAGGGATTAGAACAAGTCGTTAAGCGTTACACCCACGCCCAGACGTGTCTGGCGATGGTTGTAGTCGATTAGTGATTCACCGTAGCCGCTGAACACCTGCGTATAGAAGCGGACGTGTTCACTGATCGGGTAGCTCCAGGCCATCGTCGCGCCGCCATAACCGCTGTTCCAGTTATAGTTGCCCTCTACGCTGAAGATACTGTCGCCAAGCTTATAGCCGAGCCGGGTGCGGTAGTAACCCATATATTTGGTGATATCGGGGTTGTCGTCATTACTCGCCCCGTCCGGGATGCGATACCAGGGTTTGATCTCCGCCAGGAAGTTCCCGTTCTCCGCCATCAGCCGCGCATAAACGCGGTTCCAGCTGCGCGAGGTGGGATCGCTGCGCCCGTTAGACTCATGATTCAGACCCAGTTCGACATCCCGCAGTGTCCAGCCACCCAGCGAATAATCCGTGGCCCAGCCAAGGAAAATCTGCGGCTCATAATTGGTCTCACGGAAGGGCGAGGATTCACCGCGATTCGACAGCTGCCACCAGGAGCGCTGTGTGTAAGAGGCTGCAAGTACCGAGTTATCACCCAGAATACCGCGCCACAGCGGAAACGCCAGGCTGAGCTGGAATTTCACTTCATCTTTGCGGGCATTTTCTCCCCAGTTATAGGAGGAGATCGCCTCTTTGTTCAGGTCGCTGGTGTAGGTGTAGAGCAGATAATTGTTCTCGTAAGGATAGAGAACAAACGGATTATCATGCTTCTCCAGCAGGTTAGCAATGATGCTGCCCTGAACCTGTGGCGCGTCATGAACCTCTTTGATCTGAGCTTCATCTGCCTGCGCCAGCGCAGGAATTATCAACATTGCCGCCAGCAAGGCGCGATGCTTACGCATAAAATTCTCCGGTGAGCAGCTGCGTATCAGAATAACTGAAAAGGGTGTTGTAAAAAGCAGGCCATTCTACACGCAAATGGCAGTGAGCAAGAGTGCTGATTTCTTAAACTGGAAACCCCCTCGCAGGCGGCATAGAATACACAACTCGTTAATGTTGCGCGCCCCCTGGCCCGATTTTTTCAGGACACATCATCATGTCATCACCCGTGCTGACACCGCAGGACGCTCGCCAGCTGGTTGGCGAAATTTTTGTTTATCACATGCCGTTTAATCAGGCGTTAGGCCTGGAGCTGATGCGTCTCGACGCAGACTACGCTGAAATCAGCTTCAATAATAAAACCATGCTGGTGGGCAACCAGGCGCAACAGATTCTGCACGGTGGTGTTATCGCGTCAGTCCTTGATGTGGCCGCGGGCATGGTCTGCGTCAGCAATGCGTTAACCCGTCAGGAGAGCATCAGCGAAGCGGATCTGCGCCAGCGTTTGTCACGTATGGGCACTATCGATATGCGCGTTGACTATCTGCGTCCCGGACGCGGTGAGCGCTTCACCGCCACCAGCAGCCTGCTGCGGGCCGGTAACAAAGTCGCCGTGGCGCGCGTGGAGCTGCACAATCAACAGGGCGACTATATCGCCACGGCAACCGCCACCTATCTTATCGGCTAACCCCGCCATTGAATGGATCGCATATGGATACGCAACAAACCCGCCAGGGCGTTGGCTTTGCACTGGGCGCCTACTTTATCTGGGGCATTGCGCCCGCCTATTTCAAGCTGGTCAAACAGGTTCCCGCCACAGAAATCATGACGCACCGGGTGATCTGGTCGGCACTCTTTATGCTGTTGCTGATTACCCTGAGCCGCAGCTGGCCCGGCGTTCGCAGCGTATTGCGCCAGCCCAAAAAAGTGCTGTTGCTGGCGATCACGGCGCTGACTATTGGCGGCAACTGGCTGCTGTTTATCTGGGCAGTCAACAACCAGCATATGCTGGAAGCCAGCCTGGGTTACTTTATTAATCCGCTGATCAACGTGGTGTTCGGCATGCTGTTTTTGCGTGAGCGTTTCCGCCGTCTGCAATGGCTGGCGGTGCTGCTGGCAACCGTCGGCGTGCTGGTGCAGCTGTGGCAGTTTGGATCGTTGCCGGTTATCGCACTCGGCCTGGCCCTGAGCTTTGCCGTTTATGGTCTGATGCGCAAAAAAATCCAGGTCGATGCACAGAGCGGCATGCTCATTGAGACCCTGTGGCTGTTTCCGCTGGCAGCCATTTATCTGTTTGGCTTTGCCGACAGCGCCACCAGTCATTTATCGGCGAACCCGCTGAGTCTCAACCTGAAACTGATTGCAGCGGGCATTGTGACAACCATTCCACTGATGCTGTTTGCAGCGGCCTGTAGCCGGCTGCGCCTCTCCACAGTCGGTTTCTTTCAGTATCTCGGCCCGACGCTGATGTTTGTGCTGGCGGTGGTGTTTTACGATGAAACCATCACGCCAGACAAGATGGTAACCTTCGGCTTTATCTGGCTGGCGTTGCTGGTGTTTGTCTGCGATGCGGTGGCATTTTCATTCCGTTCCCGTCCGCGCATAGCGTGAAATAAAGCGCGCTAAAGCCGGGCCGGTCAGCAGGATGGTAAAGAGACGCAACGTCTGCATCGCCATCACAAATGCCATGTTGACCTGGGTTCCCGCAGCAATAATCGCCACCGTATCCAGCCCGCCTGGACTGGTGGCGAGATAGGCCGTCATCAGATCGATATCCAGCATGCGTGTCAGTATCCACGCCAGCCCGCCACACAACAGCATCAGCCCGAAAATTGAGGCCAGCATCTGCGGCAGCGTGCGCAGTGCCAGCAAGAAAATCGGACGGGTAAAACGTAATCCCACGCTCCAGCCAATCAGCGCATAGGCCACGGCCAGCAGCCATTCCGGCACCTGTAACACTGCGATTTCACTGCTGTTCAGTACCGCACCCGCCAGCGCGGGCAGCAGTAATGCGCCAGAAGGAATGCGCAGTCGAGTACCCAGCCACGCGCCCGCCAGCACCACCACCAGCGTCATTGCAAAGCCATAACTCAGCGCGGGAAACCAGAGTAGCGAAACGCTGTGCGCTTCATCGCCCAGCCCGATGCGCGCGACCAGCGCGGCCGCCGAGGCGACAAACAGCACCCGCAAATACTGCATGAACGCCACCAGCCGCACATCAGCACCAAAGTCCCCCGCCATTGCTACCATTGCCGAAGCACCACCCGGTGACGAGCCCCATGCGCCGGTCGGGCCAGGCAGATGACTGAAACGCACCAGCAGAAAACCCGACAGGCCGCTGGCCGCCAGCGTCAACAGCAGCACCGCCAGCACGATCGGCCACTCCTGAATCAGCGGTGTCAGAATGGAAGGAGACAGGCTCTGCGCAATCATGCAACCCAGTACCGCCTGGGCAAGCAGGAAGAATCGTTTATCAATCCGCAGTGTGGCACCTGACAGCCCCATCACCACACCCACAATCATCGGTCCCAGTAGCAGCGCGGCGGGTACATGAAAGTAGTGCAGCACCGCGCCCAGTAGTACCGAGATTAGCAGCAGCAGCGTCCACTGCGTGCGTAACGAAAAAGCGTCCATAAGAAGTTAATTATTTGTAAAAACAGGAGGGTCAGAGTACGCAGAAATGGCGACGGGAGCCAGCAGAACGGGCCATCTCAGATGGCCCGTGGCTTTTTTAAAGCCAGTTTTTACGCTTAAAGTAGAGATAAGGTGCCAGGCCGGCCAGAATCATCAGACCGATAGCCGCAGGATAACCAAAGCTCCACTTCAGTTCCGGCATAAATTCGAAGTTCATCCCGTAGCTGGATGCCACCAGCGTGGGTGGCAGAAACACCACGGAGACTACTGAGAAGATCTTGATGATGCGGTTCTGCTCGATGTTGATAAAGCCCATTGCGGCCTGCATCAGGAAGTTGACCTTCTGGAACAGCGATTCGTTGTGCGGCAGCAGCGACTCGATATCGCGCAGGATTTCCCGCGCCTGCTCCAGCTGATTACCCGGCAGACGCGCTTTACGCACCAGGAAATTCAGGGCGCGCTGTGTATCCATCAGACAGAGACGCACTTTCCAGCCGATATCTTCCAGTTCTGCTAAGCGTGACAGCGCCTGATCGTACTCTTCGCCCTGCTGACCTTCCATGATCACCCGGCTGAGTTTCTCCAGCGCGCTATAGATGTTCTCGATTTCGTCTGCCAGCTGTTCGATTTTGGTTTCAAACAGGTCGAGCAGCAGCTCAAAGGCGTTGCCATCGATCAGGGTCTGATTACGGGCACGCATACGATAGAGGCGGAAAGCGGGCAGTTCACGTTCGCGCAGCGTGTAGAGGCGGCCTTCACGAATGGTGAATGCCACGGTGGAGTTACCGGCGTGATCGTCAGCATCTTCATAGAAGAAGAAGGAGTGGATATGCAGACCATCTTCATCTTCGAAGAAGCGTGCCGAGGCCTCGATATCTTCCAGCTCTGGCCGTGTTGCCAGGCTCTGGCCCAGCTCCGTTTGCACCCGGTCACGTTCGCCCTCTTCCGGCTCGATCAGATCGACCCAGACAGAGTTGGTCAGTTTGTCGGTTTCGTCTTCCAGCTCCAGTCGCGTCAGGCGGCTTTGATCGAGTTTAAATGCGCTCAGCATAGCAATACTCCCCATTGCAGACTAAATGGGACAAAGCGGTCCGCCGTTCCTTTAAAGGAACAGGCAGCCTGAACACGGAAACAGAGTTTCAAAGATAAATCAGTGCTGACTCGCGCGACGGAATCAAAAAGGGGGGTCGCTGATAACCGCTAAGGCTACCCGCGTAAAGAGGTAGCCTTAGATGTTATGCCTGATATCCAGGTCATTGAGCCAGCATCGACTGGGCGTGTCCAAGGCATTGTCCTCTCATGATAATAGTGGGCGCATGTTACGCTGAGACGAAAAAGCCGTCAACCGCGCGCTAAAGCGTTTCCAGCTTCGCGTAAGCCGCTACCAGCCACTTGATTCCCTGCCCCTGAAACGCCACCTGCAAACGGCTGTGCTCACCGCTGCCTTCCAGATTAATGATGGTGCCTTCGCCAAATTTTGCGTGATGAACACGCTGGCCCAGCGCGAATCCGCTGTCATTTTTGGTCACCGGGGCACCCATCCGCTGATGGTTGACCGGACGGCTGACGCTGGCGCGCAGACGCACTTCTTCGATGCACGTTTCGGGCAGCTCACCGATAAAACGGGAAGGCCGGTGATACACTTCCTTACCATAGAGTCGGCGGGTTTCAGCGTAGGTCAGCGTCAGCTTGCGCATCGCGCGGGTCACACCGACATACGCCAGACGACGCTCCTCCTCCAGCCGCCCGCCTTCATCCAGCGACATCTGGCTTGGGAACATCCCCTCTTCCATACCGACGATAAAGACCTGACTGAATTCCAGCCCTTTGGCCGAGTGCAGCGTCATCAGCTGAACCGCATCCTGCCATTTGTCTGCCTGACCTTCGCCCGCTTCAAGGGCGGCATGGGATAAGAAGGCCTGAAGCGGCATCAGATCTTCATCTTCGTCCTGATAGCTGAACTGACGGGTTGCCGTCACCAGCTCCTCAAGGTTTTCGATACGCGCCTGGCCCTTCTCGCCTTTTTCCTGCTCATACATCAGCCACAGGCCGGAGTCTTTGATAACCCGGTCGGTCTGAACATGCAGCGGTAATTCGGCGGTTTCGGTAGCCAGTGAATCGACCAGCTCACAGAAGCGTTGCAGTGCAGACGCGGCGCGGCCCGCCAGTGCGCGACTTTGCAGCAGTTCGCGCGTCGCCTGCCACAGCGTCATCTGACGTTCACGCGCCGTCTGACGCACCACGTCGAGCGTGCGATCGCCCACGCCGCGCGTCGGCGTATTCACCACGCGTTCAAAGGCGGCATCGTCATTGCGGTTTGCCATCAGACGCAGATAAGAGAGCGCATCTTTAATCTCCTGGCGTTCAAAGAAGCGCATGCCGCCATAAATACGGTACGGCATACTGCTCTGCAGCAGCGCCTCTTCCAGCACGCGCGACTGGGCGTTGCTGCGATAGAGAATGGCGCAGTCGTTGAGTGCACCACCGTTCTCCATCCAGACCTTGATGCGGTTCACCACAAAGCGCGCTTCATCCAGCTCATTAAAGGCGCAGTAGATAGAGATCGGTTCGCCATCGCTGCCTTCGGTCCAGAGCTCTTTACCCAGACGGCCATTGTTATTGGCGATCAGGGCGTTAGCCGCTTTGAGGATGTTATTGGTTGAGCGGTAGTTCTGCTCCAGACGGATCGTTTCTGCACCAGGGAAATCCTGCAGGAAGCGCTGAATGTTTTCGACCTGTGCGCCGCGCCAGCCGTAGATCGACTGGTCATCATCGCCCACGATGATCACCCGGCCGCTGTCGCCCGCCAGCATCCGAATCCAGGCGTACTGAATGTTGTTAGTATCCTGAAACTCATCCACCAGCACGTTGGTAAAGCGTTCGCGGTAGTGATTGAGGATGTGCGGCTTGTTGAGCCAGAGTTCATGGGCGCGCAGCAGCAGCTCGGCGAAGTCGACTAAACCCGCACGGTCACAGGCTTCCTGATAGGCCTGATAAATGCGTAGCCAGGTCTGCTCAATCGGATTGCCGTAGCTTTCAATGTGCTTTGGCCGCAGGCCTTCATCTTTTTTGCCGTTGATGTACCACATGCCCTGGCGCGCAGGCCACTGCTTGTCATCAAGGTTCATTGATTTGATGAGGCGCTTGAGCAGACGCAGCTGGTCTTCGCTGTCGAGGATCTGAAAATCCTGCGGCAGACCGGCGTCAAGATGGTGGGCACGCAGTAAGCGGTGCGCCAGGCCGTGGAAGGTGCCGATCCACATCCCGCCCTGGCTGGTGCCGATCAGATGTTCGATACGGTGACGCATCTCTGCTGCCGCTTTGTTGGTAAAGGTCACCGCCATAATCGAATAGGGTGAGCAGTTCTCTACTGACATCAGCCACGCAATGCGATGCACCAGCACCCGCGTTTTACCACTGCCCGCGCCTGCCAGTACCAGCAGGTTACTGCGCGGAGCCGCAACGGCCGCGCGCTGATTGTCATTCAAACCGTCGAGCAGTTCAGAAACGTCCATAAGCACCGTTTACCAGAGAAAAACGCCGTCGCCGCGCTGTTTACTGCGCCTGCCGTAAGGCAGTGTCGCGGCCAGTCAGGCAGCGCCACGGACGCCGGATAACGCACAGCGGCCTGGCAGAAAAAAGGGAGACGACTGGATAAATTTACAGCCATTATAGCAGTGAGGTGAGTGATGCCAACCGCGAAATTTCGACATGCGGCAACAGCCGCGCGTCCGGGATATGCATCAGGTTGCCCTGCCGCAGGTTAATCCAGCAGGCCTGCATGCCGCAACGCAGTGAGCCGGCGACATCGGTAGTCAGGTCGTCTCCCACATGCAGAATGTGTTGTGGCGCGATATCAAGGCGTTGCGCGGCAAGCTGATACATATCCTGCCACGGCTTGGCGCGCCCGTCAGGTCCGGCCCGCAGCGTAAAGCGAAAGTATTCAGCGATACCCATTTTTTCCGGGCTGGCGTTGCCGTTAGTGACCGCCACCAGCGGGATTTTTTCCGCCAGCGCCTTCAGCGTCTGATGCGTCTCATCCGGCATCTCGACCTGACTCCGCCACTGATGGAACACCGCCATGACCTCTGCCGCGCCCGCGGTCGCTTCCGCAGCAGAGAGGCCGATATTCAGCATCGCCAGCTCTACCGAACGGCGTCGCCACTCCGAAACGTCATGATAGATCTCAGGCTCGCGCTGCAGCAGTTCATCGCGCAGCTGCTGATAATCCTGCGGCGTGAAGTCACGCAGCGCCGGATGAAAAGCTTGCAATGCGGCGTGAGACTCCTGCGTGGTGCGACGGATCACCGGGTAGTTATCGTAGAGCGTGTCATCAAGATCGAAGGTCATGGCTTTAATGGCCGACAGCGGACGATAAAACTTCATTCGTTCTTTCCTCGTTTGGCGCGGGGATGCGCAGCGTCATACACCGAAGCCAGATGCTGGAAGTCGAGATGGGTGTAGATCTGGGTCGTCGAGAGGTTTGCATGACCCAGTAACTCCTGCACGGCACGCAGGTCGCCGCTGGACTCCAGCAGATGCGTAGCAAAAGAGTGTCGCAGCTTATGCGGATGGATATGACTCGCCACGCCCTGTCTGATGCCCCATTCGGCAAAGCGCTTCTGCACGTTACGGGGCGAGATGCGGTTGCCGCGTGTCGACAGAAACAGCGCATCATCCTGACCGCCAAAGGTTTCACGTAGTGGCAGCCAGTGCTGGATCCAGGTGACCGCCGTGCGGCCAATCGGCACCCGGCGCTCTTTGCTGCCCTTACCCACGACCCACACTTCGCCGGAATCGAGGTCGACGTGGCGGCAATCCATATTCACCAGCTCGGAGAGACGCAGCCCGCCACCATACATCACTTCCAGCATTGCGCGGTCGCGCACCGCCAGCGGATCGTTAAGGTCGATCTCCAGCAGCTGATTCACTTCATCCACATCGATATTCTTAGGCAGATGGCGCGCTTTACGCGGCGTCATCACCCCTTTGGCCGGATTAGCAGAGAGCAACCCCTGGCTCACCTGCCAGTCGAGAAAACTGCGCAGTGCGGAGAGACGCAGCGCGAGGCTGCTGGCAGAGAGTCCGGCGCGACGGCTGCGCGCCGCCATGCTGCGCACCTGCGCGGGTTCCAGCAGTGCCCAGCTGCCAAGCTTCATCTCATCAGCAATTGCCACCAGCGCGGCCAGCTGGCGCGCATAGCTGCTCTGGGTTAACGGACTCAGCTGGCGCTCCACTTTCAGGTAGCGCAGAAATCCATCGACGGCCTCCAGCAGCGCGCTGCTCATGCGCGCTCTACCCAGCGGGAAAGCAGGCCAGGCATCATCTGTGAAAGATGCTGTAACAGCAGCGTTCCCATGCCCGACTGATAGTGCTGGCTGTCACGGCTGCTGAACACCAGCACGCCGAGATCGCCCGCTTCGCCCATCAGCGACATCGCAACCGAGCCAATTGCTTTGGCCTGCGGCAGCAGCAGCAGCAGTTCAGGCCCATTGATATTACCGAGATAGTGATGCTGGTTGCCGAAGCGCTGAATACGCAGCGGCTCAAACGCCTGACGCGACAGGCTCAGCTGAAAGAAATCGGAGGGGGCACCCAGCAGCCATTTGTCACTGAACAGCCGCACATTGGCACCCGCCAGGCCCAGCTCACGCGCCCAGCGATGCAGACGGTTGAGCATATCCTGCAGCGAATCAGCCGCGGCCAGATGACTTTCCAGCGACAGCAGACGGTCAAACAGCTCATGGTTAGCGCTGGCCTGCTCCATCAGCAGTGTGATCTCTTCTTCCAGCCGCTGGATATGGTTGCGTTGCCGCGCCATATGCCACTCGACCAGTGACACGCTGCCACGCACCGGATGCGGTACCGCCATCTGTTCAACTTCGCGGGCATTGCGGATGAAGAAATCGGGATTCTGCCGCAGATAATCACTGACGGCCTGATCGTCCAGCAGAACCGAACTGTCAGCCTGCTCTTCGATATTTTTCATAGATGAATAAACCCATCGTAGACGTGTGTCGCAGGCCCGGTCATATAGAGCGGCTGACCGGCACCTTTCCAGGAGATATGCAGCGTCCCGCCAGGCAGATCGACACGCACTTTCGGTGCCAGAATGCCCTGCTGAATGCCGCAGGCAACGGCAGCGCAGGCACCACTGCCGCACGCCTGCGTTTCACCCGCTCCGCGTTCGTAGACGCGCAGCCGGATATGTTCCGGATTAATAATCTCCATAAAACCGACATTGACGCGATCCGGGAAGCGCTCGTGGCTCTCCAGAATCGGGCCAAGCAGTTCAACCTGCGCGGTTTTAACGCTTTCCACCTGAATGACGCAGTGGGGATTCCCCATCGAGACTGCACCCAGCATCACCGTCTGTTCGGCCACGCGCAGCAGATAGAGATTCTCGGCTTTATTGGCGCGGAACGGCACCTGCTGAGGCTCAAAGTTGGGTTCACCCATGTTCACGCGCACGTGATCGTCAGGCGTCACGGTCAACACCATGCGGCCATTCTGGGTACTGACCCGGATGTCGCTTTTATTGGTCAGCCCTTTGAGCTGAACAAAGCGGGCAAAACAGCGCGCACCGTTGCCGCACTGGGCCACTTCACTGCCGTCAGCGTTGAAAATGCGATAGTGAAAATCGAGATCGGGATCGTAAGGCGGTTCAACAATCAGCAGCTGATCAAAACCGATCCCCAGATGACGATCGGCCAGCCGGCGGATCAATTCCGGCGAGAAGAAGACGTTTTGTGTCACCGCATCCACAACCATAAAATCGTTGCCGAGACCGTGCATTTTGGAGAACTGCATTTTTTGCTCCGCCGGATAAGCCATCAGATTAGTTCGCTTTTACGCCTGAATTACCGGTCACCAGCCCACCGACATCGGCTTTAGAGGCATCCGCTTTCTGGCGTTCGGTTGGGGCTTGTTGTTTCTTCGGCTGATCCTTCGGCGGGAAGTAGAGCGGTCCTTTCAGACCACAACCTGCAAGGCTGATTACTGCCAGTGTCATGGCCAACAGGCTTATTACTTTCTTCATTCTTTATGCTCTTAATGTCCTTTACCTGGATGCTTATCATCGCAGTTGAAGGTGGAAAAGCAACAGGAAATCCCCGTAAATAGCGTGAACCGGGTGACAGGCCAGGAAGATAGCGGCCACCTGCAGAGCGCAGGCAGCCCGTCAGCATCAATGCACCTGATAGCGCGGTTGATAGTCGCTGTTGTCGTTGTCAGGCTGCGTCGTACAGAGCTGCGTCAGCGTCTGATTCCGGAATGGAATCACCTGGAATCGATCACCGGTGTTCACAATCTGGTAGAACTGCGGCAGGTTGAAGTTGATAAAGCTCGACCCATAAGTGAAGCGATCGTGCGATGAGGAGTAGAAACGACTGACGTCACGCACCAGCTCCTCTTTGCTGCCTTCACAGTGATGATAGACCTCAACCCGATTGGTCTCATCAAGGATATAAATGTTGAAGCCGCGCTCATCCGTGGTGTTTTCAAAGAAGAACTGAATGATGCCTTCGCTGGCATAGCCGTTCACTACCGGTGGCAGCGGCGTCTGATTCGTTTCGACTTTGATCGACAACCCATGCAGCTTGTTGTTGGAGATCGCGCCATAAAATTCCACGGCGTTTTCCAGCTTCTGCACCGAGACACTCATGCGTTCAAAGAACAGTCCCCAGGTCTCGCCTGCCATGCGCAGCGCTTTGAAGCGGCCCGGCTCCTGACGTGTGCTGGAGAGGCGCAGCTCAATGCATTCAGAGACCAGTTGCTGCACGCGCGTGCGAATCAGACCGCGCAGATGCTGGCTGTAGCAGAACACTTCTACCGTATCCGGCGGTGCGGCATCCTGATGCATCTTGCCGAGAATGGTTTTCAGCCCTTCGATCATCGCCTGTTCGCCGCTGAAGTGCAGCGTACGCACTTCATTCCAGGAGTTGCGATAGAGCAGATCGATGCTGCCAATCAGGCACTGCTGCTGCTGACCAAAGCTAAAGACATCCAGCTTGCGGAAGTCGAAGTGCACCACCTGATTGCGGAAGGCCGCCGTTGGATCGTGCTCAAGGTTCACAATAATCGCAAGGTGCCGGATTTCGCACGGGCTGTAGAGCGCTTTTGGCGTCGGCGAAGGCAGACGCAGTGGGAAGTGGCTGGAAACATCGTTAACCAGCTCCTGCAGGCGCGCCAGGTCGCAAATCTCATTGCCTTTAATATGCAGCCGGGTTTTACGGGTCAGCAGACCATTGAACCACGCCCACGCCACCAGCTTGTTCAGGTAGCGGTTATATTCCAGCGGCTGATGGCTGATGATCGAATCCATGTCCGGTGCCTGGTTATAGAGATACCAGCCGGAACGGTTGGCACGGCCAGGCGGCACATGAATAAAGGTCAGATTCGGTTCAGAGAGATCGGGCGAAATCTGTGGATTCACCAGCGTCACTTTGCCCGGCAGCGCTTCAAACGCGGCATACAGTTTACGGGTCAACACACCGATATCCTGCGGACTGGCGCTGACGCTTAAGTTGTTGCGACGGGCAAAGCGGATCAGGTTGCGATAACTCTGCATCATCGCATCCAGTAATTCGTTATGGGCTTCGCGCACCCGCTCAATTTTCCACCCGGCACGGTTGTCCAGAATGGCGATCTTCTCTTCGTTCCAGCCCCACTCTTTAACCAGCTGCGATAAAATCTCGCGACGCCAGCCGGTGCGATGCTGATGATCGTCGGTGCTGAGCTTTTCACATACTTTGAGGTAGAAGCAGCGACGCACCAGATCAAGGCGCGGCTGATCGTCCACGCTGGTCAGATAGTGCGTGACGCGCTCAAGCATCATGCAATAAGGATCGAGGCCGAAGCAGATGATTTCGCCGTCGTGCAGGCGTTGTTTGATATCCATCGCCAGCAGTTGTGTGTTCGGGTATTCCCAGCTGTAGGCTTCCAGCAGCAGCGTTTTCAGTACGGCTTTATAAGGTGAGTCGATACTTTTATAGAGCTGCCACAGGCTGGCACCGAAATACTCTTCTGCAGACAGCGTGCCGAGGCCACCCAGATCGAGCCACTCATTAGGGGTCAGTACACCTTTGGCGTAGAGCGACATCACGTAGTCGTCGTAGTGATGCTCTTCTTCGCCTGGCACCATATTCCACAGGAGGCGTTTACCTGCCATACGAACCGCGGTACGGTAAAACTCATCCAGCAGTAAAATGTGCTGGGTTGAACCGCAGTCTTCACCGCCCAGGCTGCCGCTTTCGTTGTGGCGGAAGCGGTTCTCGTCAATCAGGAAGAAACTGACTTCCACGCCCATCGAGACGCACCATTTTTGCAACAGCGTGCATTTGCGCTGCAGATTCAGGCGCTCTTCATTATCGAGCCAGGATTGATGGCAGACCCAGATATCGAGATCCGAGATGCTGTTCTGGCCGACAGAAGAGGTACTGCCCATAGAGTAGATCGCCGTGATCGGCATTTCGCCTTTCGGCGCATCGGCATGGCGCAGATCGCTGTCGCCAGTGAGGTCTGCCAGCAGCTGGCGTTGATTTTCATCAGGCGTGAAGAAGCTGATGCCATGTGGAACGCTACCTTCAAGGTAACCCGGCATCTGAGGATGTTGATAATGTAATAAGGTTGGCAGCAGACTGTAGACGCGCTGAAAAGCGGGCCCCATGGCAGCCAGCGCACGATCAACGCGCAGCTGGTTAATTGCATCCAGTCTCTGTTTCAGTGTCTCAATGTAGAGGTACAAGACGTTTCGCCTGATTGTCCCAGTGTTTAAGCACCCTGTTTCCACGCTCTGCCGCTTATTAAAGTAAAAAAGTGGGCAGATAATTGCTGGAAACGTGATCAATCTATCACTCGACAGATTGACCGTAAAGAAAGTTGCGCTACTTAACAGTTTAGCACGTTCTTACCAGCTTCCCGCCTTTTCGGCACTGGTTGCCACGCTATGGCTTGATAAACCGGGCCTGAAACCGCGCACAGGCCGTTTTCAATCCGTTGAAACTGACAGTATTCACCCAGAGATGATAGGATATTCAGTGAACGATAAAAATGGTTAACAGCATGTTAGACAAAATTTTCAGAATTGCTACAAGACAAAGCCCGCTCGCATTATGGCAGGCACATTATGTACAGCAACGACTCATGAGTGCCCATCCGGGACTGCGCGTTGAGCTGGTGCCTATGGTCACCAAAGGTGACATTATCCTTGATACGCCGCTGGCAAAAGTCGGTGGCAAAGGGCTGTTTGTCAAAGAGCTTGAGCTGGCAATGCAGGATGGCCGTGCCGATATGGCAGTGCACTCTATGAAAGATGTGCCGGTCAGTTTCCCTGAAGGTCTGGGCCTGGTAACCATCTGCGAGCGCGACGATCCGCGTGATGCGTTCGTTTCTCATCATTATGACTCCATTGATGCGCTGCCACAGGGTGCCGTTGTCGGCACCTCCAGCCTGCGTCGCCAGTGCCAGATTAGCGCGCGTCGACCGGATCTGGTGATCCGCTCGCTGCGTGGCAATGTCGGCACCCGCCTCGGCAAACTTGATGCCGGCGAATATGACGCGATTATTCTTGCCGTCGCCGGGCTGAAGCGTCTGGGGCTGGAAGATCGCATTCGCCAGGCGCTGCCTGCTGACGTTTCCCTGCCCGCCGTGGGTCAGGGCGCGGTCGGCATTGAATGCCGTCTGGACGACACCACCTTAATCAGCCTGTTACAGGCGCTGAATCACGATGACACCGAAATCTGTGTCAGAGCAGAACGCGCTATGAATACCCGCTTAGAGGGTGGCTGTCAGGTGCCCATCGGCAGCTTCGCGGTGCTGGAAGGCGATGAGCTCTGGCTGCGCGGCATGGTCGGTGCGCCCGATGGCCGGGTTATGGTCCGAGGCGAACGCCGCGGCCCCCGCGCGCAGGCTGAAGAGATGGGCATCTCACTGGCCGATGAACTGCTGAACGGCGGCGCGCGTGAAATCCTGAAAGAGGTCTATCAGGGGCAGCCGCCGGCATGACCATCCTGGTGACGCGCCCGGAACCCGCAGCGGCAGAGCTGGTGTCACGCCTGCATGCCCTTGGCAAACAGGCGTGGAGCCTGCCGCTGATTGAATTTGCACCGGGCGCTGACCTCGATTCCCTGCCTCACAGGCTCGCCGGACTTCGTGCCGGCGATCTCGTCTTTATTCTTTCTCAGCAGGTTATTCACTACGCACAGCACGCGATCAAAGCATGGCCTACTGAGCTGGACTATTATGCAATTGGTCGCAGCACCGCGCTGGCGTTTCACACCGTCAGCGGACAGCAGGTGACCTGGCCTCATGCGCATGAAACCAGTGAGGAATTGATCCAGATAAACACGCTTCAGCAGGTTGCCGGTAAACGTGCGCTGATCCTGCGTGGCGATCCCGGACGCGAACTGCTGGCGGAGACATTAACCCGTCGAGGTGCTGAGGTAACGTTCGCTGCCTGCTATCAGCGCTGCCAGAAGCATTATGACGGGCCGGTTGAAGGCCGCCGCTGGCGCGATCGCGGCGTCTCTGTGCTGGTAGTGACCAGCGGTGAAATGTTACAACAGCTTTTTTCGCTGTTCCCCGCGGTTGATCGCGAGGAATGGCTGCTCAACTGCCGACTGATCGTCGTCAGTGAACGTTTGGCTACCCTGGCCGCAGGATTGGGTTGGCAGGATATTCAGGTAGCCGATGGTGCCGATAACGATGCGCTGCTGCGCGCGTTACGCTGAACTTTAACAATGGGATGTGCCACATATGACGGAACAAAAAGACTCCTCCGCCATGGTTGAAGAAACCACCCCAGCGGTCGACCGCTCTCCTTCCAGCAACAGCACACCTCCGCGTCATGCGAAAAAGGGTGGCATGGTGTTGGGTGCAGTGGCGATTGTCATCGCGCTGGCGATGGGTGCGGGTTTATACCTTAACGGGAAACATCAGGCTGATTTACAGGCACAAACCAATCAGAAGCTGAGCGACCAGTTAAGCGCGTTGCAGCAGCAGGCCAGCAGCGATAAACAGCAGCTGACACAGCAACTGAGTGGTACTGAAACTGCCCTGCAAACGGCACAGCAACAGCAGACTGCGTCAGCAAAAGAGCTGGAAACGCTGCGTGAAAAAGTGGCTGTGATTTCTGGCAACGACGTGCGTAGCTGGCTGCTGGCACAGGCGGACTATCTGGTGAAACTGGCTGGCCGCAAACTCTGGAGCGATCAGGACGTCACCACCGCCGCGGCACTACTGAAAAGCGCCGATGCCAGCCTGGCTGACATGAACGATCCCAGCGTGATGAATGTGCGTCGTGCGCTGACACAGGATATCAGTACCCTCTCTTCCGTTACGCAGGTCGACTACGACGGCGTGATCCTCAAGCTGAATCAGCTGTCGAACAATGTTGATAATCTGCGTCTGGCCGACAACGACAGCGATGATGCACCGATGGACAGTGACGGCGGCGAACTCTCAGGTTCGGTACGTGAATGGCGTCAGAATCTGGTGAAAAGCTGGCATAACTTCATGGATGACTTTATTACCATCCGCCGCCGCGATAACACCGCACAACCGCTGCTGGCTCCGAATCAGGATGTTTACCTGCGTGAGAATATCCGCTCGCGTCTGCTGATTGCTGCGCAGGCCGTACCGCGTCATCAGGATGAGATTTATAAACAATCAATCGATACTGTGTCTGCCTGGGTTCGCGCCTGGTATGACACCAATGATGCCGCCACCAAAGCCTTCCTTGCCCAGTTGGATGAGCTGAGCCAGCAGAACATCAATATGGATCTGCCGGATAACCTGGAAAGTCAGCCATTGCTGGAACAGCTGATGCAGACCCGCGTGCGGAATCTGTTGGCGCAACCGTCTGCCGCTGCTAATCAGCAGGGAGGCTAAGCATGCTTAAGGTATTTATCCTCTTTATCCTGCTGATTGCGGGCGTGGTGCTGGGACCGATGATTGCCGGTCATCAGGGCTACGTGCTGATTCAGACCGATAACTGGAATATCGAAACCAGCGTCACCGGCCTGGTGATTATCCTGATCATCAGCCTGCTGGTGATTCTGGCGGTGGAATGGCTGCTGCGTCGTGTGCTGCACACCGGGGCGCGTACCCGCGGCTGGTTTACCGGACGCAAACGCCGTCGCGCGCAGCGTCATACCCAGTCTGCGCTGATGAAGCTGGCGGAAGGCGATCACCGTCAGGTGGAGAAACTGCTGTCTAAAGATGCCGATCACGCCGATGTGCCGGTAGCCAACTATCTGCTGGCCGCCGAAGCCGCCCAGCAGCGTGGCGATGAAATTCGTGCCAATCAGCATCTTGAACGTGCTGCTGAGCTGTCCGAAAGCAACACCATCCCGGTAGAAATCGCCCGCGCTCGTATTCAGCTGGCCCGTAACGAAGATCATGCGGCGCGTCACAGCATTGACCGTCTGCTGGAAGTGGCACCGCGACACACTGAAGTGCTGCGCCTGGCCGAACAGGCGTACGTCCGTACGGGTGCGTGGAGTGCATTGCTGGATATTCTGCCTGCTATGCAGAAGGCGCAGGTCGGTGACGAGCTGCATCGTGATGCGTTACAGCAGCAGGCCTGGCTGGGTCTGATGAATCAGGCAATGGCCGATCAGGGTAGCGATGGGCTAAAACGCTGGTGGGGCACACTGAGCCGCAAAACCCGTCAGGATACGACCCTGCAGGTGGCAATGGCGGATCATCTGATTGAATGCAACGATCACGACACCGCACAGTCGATCGTGCTGGAAGGCCTCAAGCGTCATTATGACGATCGTCTGGTGCTGCTGATGCCGCGCATCAAAAGCGGCAATCCGGAAGCGCTGGAGAAGGCATTACGCCAGCAGATCAAACAGCATGGCGCAACGCCATTGCTGCACAGTACGCTGGGACAGTTGCTGATGCGTCATGGCGAATGGCAGCAGGCAGCAGACGCGCTGCAGCAGGCGCTGGCACAACGTCCGGATGCGTTTGATTATGCGTGGCTGGCAGATGTCTATGATCGTCTGCATCGTCCGGAAGAGGCCGCGAAAATGCGTCGTGAAGGATTGTTGCTGACGCTGAAGAATAATCCCAACGCCTGATGCAGTGGTCAGACAGGATAAAGCCGGGCTCGCCCGGCTTTTTTGTGCCTGCAATCTGCCAGCCGCATTGCACAGGCAAAAAAAAACACCCGCCAGTGGCAGGTGCAAGATCAGGTCGGTAAGACAACCGGGAGGTACCTGACTCAACGTGGTGTCTGTTAACCCTGTAAGGCTTACGCGATACAGGCAGGCAGACAACAGGTACCTAAAATTGGCTCTGCATCATTCCCAGGTTTATGTAGCATCAGCAGACATAAGAGGTGGAATGAGCATCTACAGCAGAAGTATTGCACAAGCCGTGCCAGGTTGAGCTTTATTTTTAAAGCATTTATAAATCAATAAGTTAAACAGCTTGCTAAGTCTGTCCTTAGCCAGGTACTGCAGGAAGTGTCGTTATCAGGCGACAGCTGACCTTTTCTCTGTCTCTGAATGGAGACAACAAGGTCAATCTCTCTTTTAACGTAATAATAACAATGGCTTATTTGTCTGCGATTCCCGACGCTGCTCAGGCTGTTAGCCAAATCAAAGCAGAGTAACTTTGGTTGCAACAAATAAGCTCAACCGCACGCCCGCTCACACTGCTATGCGGGCTTCAGGGAGCATACGCCTTTCGCTTCGCGTATGGCAGACGCATCAGATACTTACAAGGAAGCTTCGGGCTAATGACAGATCTAAACCCGGATGCATCTAACCACAGCGCATAAGCTCAACGCGCAGGGAACACGGTCAGAAGAGGAAAGCGTCCCGCGACAGGGACAAAAACGCCGGGAGCGTTTTTGAACAACGCAACGCGTTGGCCCGTTTACGGG
Source organism: Candidatus Pantoea gossypiicola (assembly GCF_008632075.1). GTDB lineage: Bacteria > Pseudomonadota > Gammaproteobacteria > Enterobacterales > Enterobacteriaceae > Pantoea > Pantoea gossypiicola. Next base: position 102,188 of record NZ_VWVM01000012.1, on the reverse strand, counting down.
CGCACCTCATGGATGAGGTGCGTAATCGCGTGGGCCGAGCGGCCATGGATGGCTTAAGCGACTTTCCGATCTGACCGTGTTCCCTTCGCAGGCTCGAACTCACAGCAACATTGTTACACCGCACCCAACCCGGCCCATATCTCCCGCAGACATTCAAATCCACTTTTCCACAGACGAAAAAAAAACCTGTCTTTTCAGACAGGTTTCTAAAATGGTCGGCGAGAGAGGATTACACTGCTCTGCGAGCAGCGCCCTGCGGGCCGTTGCTGACGCAACGTTGTCTCGCTACGCTCGGCTCAAACCTCCTCTGTTGGTTCTCATCCTCTTTTTTACAGACGAAAAAAAACCTGTCTTTTCAGACAGGTTTCTAAAAATGGTCGGCGAGAGAGGATTCGAACCTCCGACCCACTGGTCCCAAACCAGTTGCGCTACCAAGCTGCGCTACTCGCCGATTTTTTTAACTGTTTTGCCTGGTGCGAAGAGAGGGACTTGAACCCTCACGTCCGTTAGGACACTAACACCTGAAGCTAGCGCGTCTACCAATTCCGCCACCTTCGCGTTTCCCAGCAAAATCTGGGGTGGCTAATGGGACTCGAACCCACGACAACTGGAATCACAATCCAGGGCTCTACCAACTGAGCTATAGCCACCACTATTCTTAATGTTACAGGTTTAAAACCTGCAGCATGTAAATCTCTACTGCCAACCGCGGTAAATCAACCACCGAAGCTCATGCGCACAAACGATATGGCGCGCCCGACAGGATTCGAACCTGAGACCTCTGCCTCCGGAGGGCAGCGCTCTATCCAGCTGAGCTACGGGCGCGTAGCGCCGTTGCGGATGTGCATACTAGAGATAAGCGCCCATCGTGTCTAGTGCTTTTTAAATAAAAAGACGCGTTTGATTACGCTTTGTGCATTTCGTCGACAAATAGTACATTTCCACTCTCGCAATGCCTGAAAATGCGGCATTTATCAGCAATATCAGAGATCGCCGCGCCAGTGATAGCGCAAATATTTAAGCAGTTTTAATTGCCTGCGCAGGCGGCTCGGCTGCCGAATCAGACGATAGAGCCACTCCAGCCCCAGCCGCTGCCAGATTTTGGGCGCGCGCTTCACATGACCGGTGAAAACATCGTAGGTTCCGCCAACACCCATATAGAGGGCATCAGGCCAGTACGCACGGCACGCCAGCATCAGCAGTTCCTGACGCGGCGAGCCCAGCGCCACGGTCACCAGCTTCGCCCCGCTGGCCGCAATCCGGGCAAACAGCGCATCCTGGTCGGCTGGCGCAAAATAGCCATCCTGCGCCCCGACAATATTCACGTTCCACTGACGACGTAACTTATTACAGGTTTCATCCAGCACCTGCTGGCGACCGCCGATAAGAAACACCGGCGTCCCTTGCCGCCCGGCGCGTTCCATCAGCGCTTCCCATAAATCTGCCCCCGCAATGCGCTGCACCGACGCCTGCGGATACTTTTTACGAATCGAACGCACAATGCTGATGCCATCGGCATACGCATATTCCGCCTGCGCTAACAGCGTGCGCAATCCCTCATCCCGCTCAGCGGTCAGGATCTTCTCCGCATTGATCGCCACTAAAATACCGCTGCGAACGCTCTGCGGCGGCATCAGAAAATTTACCGCCGACGACATGTTTTCGAAGCCATACAAATCAACGCCGCGAATACGGTACTGCGGCGTCTCAGTTAAGGTTGTCATATCTTCCGTCAATCCCAGAGGTTAATCAGAGCGGGCTGTGCAACACCCGCCTGCTGCGGTCGCGAATTAAACCTGCGCGATCCAGTAACCAGAAAAGTAATTTAGCCATGCCCAGGCAGGCAGCAAAAATGAGGCAGAAAAATACCACGCGAGAGCCGAACGCATCGAGACCTTCGCGGGCCAGCACAATCATGTTAAACACCGCGCCAAAACAGAAGCTTTGCAGGATGGCACCGGTGTACCGGTTGGTCTCAAGGCAGCCACGCTGGTAGATCGCATCAAAGGCTTTAATAATCATCCCTACCGCGACAGCACCAACTGGAATGGCCCAGACGCCGCCCATCACTACCAGGGAGCCGATCAGCGTGGGGGAAATCGCCAGGCCCGAATGGTTGTTCAGTACTTCCCACGTGAAGTAGTTGGCGCTGTTTAATACCGCCAGCGGCCGATCCGGCCAGAGCCAGGTCGGAATAAACACGTAGAAATCACGCCACAGAGGTGCCAGCCCCTGAAACTCAATTTTGTCATAGTTATCCAGCAGCCGGGCCAGATTCTCCCACGGCGAGAAGGTATCACGCGTCAGATAGAGGAAGGTATAGAACGCTTCATCGCCCATCACGTCGAGGTTATAGCGGCGCAGCGCCAGCCAGAACATCCCCCCAATCGCCATCACACCCGCCGTTGCCAGCATCCATAGGGTGATCCAGCCACGGGTAATCCCGATAAACAGGAACAGGGCAAACGCAATAATGATATTGGCGCGGGTTCCGCCCACCAGTGCATACGTCAGTAAACCAAAGGCCACCGTCACGACCAAAAACAGCAGCCAGTTGCGCCGGGTCGGCCGTAAAAAGTAGGGGATCAGCATCGCCGGAATAAAGAAATAGAAGAAGCGTTTAAGCGCCACGCCCGATACTTCGCTGGAGAAAATCTGGTTATACGCGGTCAGGCGGAACAGCAGAAAACCGTTGTGAACGAAGAACACCGTCACGGTACCCAGCGCGACCAGCGCCAGGATCACACAGGTCAGATGGGTTTCAACCCGATTCATCTGCAGCCAGGGCTTAGCCGGAGGCACACTGGCCGGTTTCAGCCGCACTTTATAGCTGACGTAATAAATGGCGTAAAACGCCGTGGCCGACAGCAGCGCCTCCAGCAGATTCTCAACCGGCATCACGTCCACGTTAAAGCGAAACACCAGCACCGAGGTCAGCGGGAAGCCGAAGTAAAAGGTCAGCAGGAATAGCAGCGTAAAGAACAGATGGAAGTTAAAACGGACGCGCTTAAACTCCCGCCATGTCAGCGTCAGAATAAAAACCAGCGACAGCAGATAGACTACCAGCAGGCCGCCAAACTGCATAAGACTCATGACAACTCCCCTTCGCTGCGCTGTAACGCTGCCCGCCAGCCTGTCAGATAACCTGGCGCAAAAAAGGCGATAGCCTGCTTATCACAGCGCATCAGCTGTCGGCGTGCCTCGGCGATCACTGCAGGCGACAGCGTATCTTCGCTGAACAGTACCGGAAGCTGCTGCTCTGCCACATCACGCCAGAATGGATTTTTGCGGGTCAGAACAAACGGCACGTTGGCCTGGATCAGCAGGCAAAGTGTCCCCACACCCTGCTGACGCTCAAACATAAAATAGCCAACATGACAGCGCGCCAGCAGGGCTAAGTAATCATCAAATGCCAGCTTTTCACGCAGCAGATGCACCTGCCCGTTCGGAAATAGTTTCTCTGCTACGGCCTGAATCTGGCTGATATACGCCTCATTGTCCGGCGGATAACCTAATGGGACGTCGATGCGCACCTGCTCGCCAAACTGTGCGTGAATCGCCTTTAAGCCTTCAATATGTCGGTTACTCGGATCGCCCGAATTGCCCAGCAGCAGCGTAAACGGCTGCGCGGGAGCCGACTCAACGGCAGCATCTGGCATCCGGGTCGGGAAATAGAGCAGTGAACCGGGAACGCGGCGATGACGCTGCTGATAGTGATGCAGGTCACCACGGGTCGCAAAAACCTGTGCAACACGCCCCTGCGCTATTCGTCGAACCAGATAGAACAGGCGGAACTTCAGACTGCGCGAATCTTCATAGAGATCGGCACCCCAGACATGCCAGAACAGCTGGGAACGGCGCAGCTTACCGCTGAGTAATGCCAGCCAGATCCATGGGTTAAACTGACCATGACAGAAAAAACGCTGCTGACGATTTCTTGCCCGCTGCAGCAGCGCCTCTGCCAGCGCTTTCTTGCTGGCGAAGCACTCGATCTGTAACGCACTAAATAAAGACAGGCTCTCTGGCTGTTGCGTCACGACCATAAAATGGCGTGGTGAAGCCGCAGGCTGCTCAACGCTGAGAACGTCGTTGAAAAAGCGCAGCACCGTAAGATTGTGGTGGGGAATGTCCGACCCCAGAACGTGAATTAAAGTCATTTTTTCCGGCAGTAAACAATAAAAGCGCCACAACATAGGGCAAAGTAAGCCATATAGGTAAACATATAGGCCTGCGCCGCACCCGTCGCGCCATGTAACGGGATCAGCCAGCGTGAGAACAGGGTCAGTAACAGAAACTGGCTGATCTCCGTCAGAACATAAAAGCGCAGCGAGGCTTTGGCGATAACCAGATATCCGAAAACATAGGCACCGACTTTAAAAACATCGCCGCACAGCTGCCAGACAAAGAGATCGCGCATTCCGCGAAAAGCCTCAGAGAACAGCAGGCTGATGGCAAAGTCACGCAGTACCCAGACGGCAAAACTGGCAACCGCCACGGCAGGCAAGACAAAGCGCAGTGCGCGGCCAATCTCCCGCGCGATGTCACGCTTGTTATCGAGCCGCGCCAGCGTCGGCAACAGCCAGACGCTGAAGGTGGCGGTAATAAACTGCAGATAGGCATCGGAAATGCTGGTCACGCCCTGCCACAAGCCGACCTGCGCCCAGCTCTGCTGCTCTGCCAGCAGGTTACGCATCAATACCCAGGCAACCGGCAGGGTCACCGCCGTGATCAGCGCCATCAGGGTATATTTCGCCAGATTACGCGCCAGCTCAGGATGCCATTGCGGACGCAGCCAGCTCAGCGGCAGCGGCGCGCGGCGTTTCAGCATCACCAGTGCCGGCAGCAGCAGCAGGGCCGGCACCAGCGCCAGGCCGGTCAGTGCGCCCTGATAGCCACCCAGCCACCAGCAGACCAGATAGCCAATAACCCCAATCAGGCTGCCAGCGATCAGCGCCAGCGCATTGCCGCGCGCGTCGCGATACCCCTTCAGCAGCGCCAGGGTAAAGTTGGCCCAGGCGATGCCGAGCTGAAGGAAAGCGACCACGCGGATGACGCCCTGATAGCGGTCATGACCAAACAGCGCGGTGCTGATGGGTGCCGCCGCCAGCAGAAACAGCAGCGCCAGCGCACCGGAAAAGCCCAGCACCATGGCCGATGCCGTGCCCACCAGCGCCCGCAATTGTCCGGGCTGCTGCTGATACTGCGCCACATAGGTGGTGACACCGTTGAAGATGCCCGCCCCGGCCAGTACACCCAGCACGGTAATCAGCTGACGAAAGTTCCCCGCCTGCCCCACACCTTCAGGACCGAAGCTGACCGCCAGCAGTTTCACCACCAGCAGACCAGACACAATTTTTACCAGCGTGGACGACGCGGTCCACACTGAGGCTCTGGCTAATGACATCAGGAAAAGAAGCTCAGCAGCGAGCTGATAACCGTGCTCTGATTATTATCCGACAGGTTATAAAACAGCGGCAGGCGCAGCAGGCGTTCGCTTTCCGCCGTGGTAAAGCGATCTTCCCCGACAAACTGCGAGAAACGCTCACCCGCGGGCGAACTGTGCAGCGGAATATAGTGGAACACCGTCAGTATCTCGGCTTCTTTCATCCAGTTAATCAGCGCCTGACGGTCATCCTGATCGCGCAGCTTGATGTAGAACATGTGCGCATTGTGTTCGCAGCTGGCGGGGATCACCGGCAGACTGATGCGGCCCTGGGCGGCCAGTGGCTGAAGCGCCTCATAGTAACGCTGCCAGATGCGTAACCGCTGCTGGTTAATGCGCTCAGCGGCTTCCAGCTGTGCCCAGAGGTAGGCCGCCTGCAGATCGGCCATCAGGAAGCTCGACCCCATATCGCGCCAGGTGTATTTATCGACCTGACCGCGGAAGAACTGGCTGCGGTTCGTGCCCTTTTCCCGCACGATTTCGGCGCGCTCGACCAGGCTCGCGTCGTTGATCAGCGTCGCGCCACCTTCGCCACCGGCGGTGTAATTCTTGGTTTCGTGGAAACTAAAGCAGCCAATATGACCGATGGTACCCAGCGCACGGCCTTTATAGCGAGACATCACGCCCTGCGCCGCATCTTCAATCACAAACAGCTTATGCTTAGCCGCCAGCGCCATGATGGTGTCCATTTCACAGGCCACGCCTGCGTAGTGCACCGGCACAATGGCGCGGGTTTTTTCTGTGATGGCGGCTTCGATGAGGGTCTCATCAATATTCATGGTGTCCGGGCGCACATCGACAAACACGATGCGCGCACCACGCAGCACAAAGGCGTTGGCGGTTGAGACAAAGGTATAGCTCGGCATGATCACCTCATCGCCGGGCTGCAGATCGATTAACAGCGCCGCCATCTCCAGCGAAGCGGTGCAGGAGGGGGTCAGCAGCACTTTTTTGCTGCCAAAACGCTGTTCCATCCACTGCTGACAGCGACGGGTGAAGCCGCCATCGCCGCACAGCTTGCCGCTGTTCATCGCCGACTGCATATACTCAATTTCTGTGCCCACAACGGGCGGCGCATTAAATGGAATCATGACCTTTCCTGTAAAACCAGTAGGCGGTGCTGTCGAGTCGGGCACCGCTGCGTAAATAGAGGCGCATCGCCGTGAGATTACTGAGCTGAGTCGCCACCCGAAGCTGCGCGAGCTGCCTGACCCGCGCCCAGTCAGCCGCCGCCAGCAGCAGTCGCTGACCCAGCCCCTGACCCTGCGCGTCAGGCATTACGCCCAGCAGGCCAATGCGGGCATCGCCATCCACCGCGCGCAGCGAAACAAATCCCTGTAGCTGACCTGTGTCGTCACTGGCCACCAGGCATTGATCATCAAACGTTCCGCGCACCGCGTTCTCAATCCATTGTGCATAAAAACGGCCACTGGCGTCCGGTGCATACCAGGGCGCGCGAAAACGACTCTGGCTGAAGAGCTGAGAGGCCGCATCGCGCAGTAGCGGAATCTGAGCTTCGCGCGCAATACGAATCCCCGCCTGCCGTTCCGTCTCGTTAACCGCCAGTGCCAGGTCCGCTTCGCCTTCTGCCAGCTGGAACTGATGCTGCTGTAGCGTATCAATCAGCGCCGTCTCGCTGGCAGCCACTTTCATCTGCATCAGCGCACAGGGATGACGCAGCGCTTGCTCCAGCGGAATGTCACCCTCCGGCTCCAGCCGCACGGTCTCAACACCGAAGAATGCACTTTCCCAGCTAAGGGGATTAATACTGACGTGGACGGGCATGTAATAAATCCAGCAGGTATTGGCCGTAGCCGGTTTTTGTCAGCGCTCCACCGGCAGCCCGCAGCTGGTCATCACTCAGCCAGCCGTTACGCCAGGCGGCCACACAGATAAGCCGTTTAAAGGATAAAGCGCACCAGAGCTGAGCCGATAAACCCGGCACCGCCCGTGATCAGAAAACGCTTCATCGCCAGACACCTTTGGTGTCGACAATCCAGTTCTGCTGAACGTCGGCGGCATCAATGGCGCGAAAGGCGCGGTGATCGACCAGCATCACCAGAATATCGGCCTGGTCCAGCGCCTGCGCGCTGGAAACCAGCTCTGCTTTGTCAGCCAGAGAACCAGCAAGCTGCTCAATGTGCGGTTCAACTATCCAGGTGGTGCCGCTGTGCCATTCGGCAATCTTCTGTGCCACGCCCATCGCCGGGCTTTCGCGCAGGTCGTCGATATTGGGTTTAAAGGCCAGGCCAAAGCAGGCAATGGTGATATCACTGGCGCGCTTGCCGGTCTGCGTCAGGCAGTCCGCCAGCGCGGTTTTCACCTGGTCCAGCACCCACTCCGGCTTGGCGTCGTTCACCTCGCGCGCGGTGCGGATCAGGCGGGCTAATTCGGGATTCTGCGCCACGATAAACCAGGGATCGACGGCGATACAGTGACCGCCGACGCCCGGACCCGGCTGCAGAATGTTGACACGCGGATGGCGATTCGCCAGCGCAATCAGCTCCCAGACGTTAATTCCCTGGTCGGCGCAAATCAGCGACAGCTCATTGGCAAAAGCGATATTCACGTCACGGAAGCTGTTTTCGGTCAGCTTGCACATTTCGGCGGTACGGGCGTTAGTTTCAACGCATTCACCTTTTAAAAATAGCCGATAAAGCTCACTGGCGCGGGCAGAACAGGCGGGGGTCATGCCGCCAATCACCCGGTCGTTGTTAATCAGCTCAACCATCACCTGACCCGGCAGTACGCGCTCCGGGCAGTAGGCGACAAAAATATCGGGCGTCTCACCGTGCTGCGGAAAGCGCAGGTCGGGACGTGCCGCAGCCAGCCAGTCGGCCATCTGTTCGGTGCTGCCTACCGGTGAGGTCGACTCCAGAATGACCAGATCGCCCTTTTTCAGAACCGGCGCAATCGACTCCGCCGCAGCTTTCACAAAGCGCAGGTCGGGCTGATGATCATCTTTGAATGGCGTCGGTACGGCGATCAGAAAAGCGTCAGCGGCTTCAGGCTGCGTGGTGGCGCGCAGGTCGCCACGCGCAACAGCCGCATGCACCACATGATCTAAATCGGGTTCCACAATGTGGATCGCGCCACGATTGATGGTTTCTACAGCGCGCGCGTTGATATCCACGCCCACCACTTTTTTTCCCTTTGAGGCAAAAACGGCTGCCGTCGGCAGCCCAATGTATCCCAGTCCAATCACGGAGATGGTTTCAAAACTCATAATTCGGCTCGGTTATCTTTTAAGGCTTGTAAAATACGACCACAGGCTTTGCCGTCACCATACGGATTATGGGCATGGCTCATCGCCTGCCAGGCATCGTCGTCACTCAGCAATTCGCTGACGCTGGCGACGATTCTGGCGATATCGGTTCCCACCAGTCTGACGGTTCCGGCATCAACGGCTTCAGGGCGCTCGGTGGTGTCGCGCATCACCAGCACCGGCTTGCCCAGTGAAGGCGCTTCCTCCTGAATGCCGCCGGAATCGGTAAGGATCAGCCAGGCACGGTTCATCAGCCAGACAAAAGGCAGGTACTCCTGCGGTTCAATCAGAATGATATTCTCAATGCCGCTGAGTATCCGGTTAACCGGCTCGCTGACATTGGGATTGAGATGGACCGGATAGACAATCTGCGCCTCGGGATGCTGGCGGGCAATCTGCGCCAGCGCGCTGCAGATACGTTCAAAACCGCCACCAAAGCTCTCACGTCGGTGGCCGGTGACCAGCACCAGTTTCTTATCCGGGTGAAGAAACGGATAGCGCGCCGCCAGCTGTGCGTTCAGATTGCTGTCGTCCAGCACCCGATCGCGCACCCATAGCAGCGCATCAATAACCGTATTACCGGTCACGATAATGCGTGAGTCGGGGAGATTTTCCTTCAGCAGATTCTGTCGTGAGCGCGAGGTTGGGGTGAAATGCAGGCGGGCGAGATGGCCGGTCAGCTTACGGTTGCCCTCTTCCGGCCACGGCGAAGCGAGATCGCCAGTGCGCAGCCCGGCTTCCACATGGCCAACCGGAATCTGATGATAAAAGGCGGCCAGACTCGCCGCCAGCGTGGTCGTCGTGTCGCCGTGCACCAGCACGATGTCGGGCCGGAAGTCGAGCAGAACGGTTTTCATGCCCTCTAAGATGCGGCAGGTGATCTCCGTCAGCCCCTGCTCAGGCCGCATGATGTTGAGATCGTAGTCCGGCTGCAGCCTGAACAGACGCAGCACCTGATCGAGCATTTCGCGGTGCTGTGCGGTGACGCACAGCCGTGATTCAAACGCGGGATCCTGCGCCAGCGCCTGAACCAGCGGGGCCATTTTTATCGCTTCGGGGCGAGTACCAAATACGGTCAGAACTTTCACACTGTTTCTCTCAATCATGCGTGTCTGACATCAGACGCGGACGACGTGCCAGCGCCACACCCGCGCCGGTTAATGCCCCAACGGCACCCCACATAATCATCATGAACAGACGTCGCGGACTGTCACGTGATACCGGCTCTTCCGGCGTGCGCAGATAACGGTAGGTCTGGAACTGGCTGTTCAGTTTTGGCCCGGTCTGCAGCGTGGTCAGCATTGCTCTGTTCTGATCATAGCTGATATCAAACCCCGGACCGGTGGCACGCAGGGTATCGAGCTGTCCCTGTAAAACGGGCTGACCCAGCAGGAACAGATCGCTGTCTGCCAGATTCTCACCCGCTTCGCGCGTCTGTTTCTCGTTGATTCCCTGCTGGCTGGCGACTTTCAGCGCCTGCTCCAGCCGATGCTGCTGGCGCTGGAAGACTGCGTTTGCCACATCTTCCTGACGTTTCACCTGCGCCTGCAACTGATCGGTACGCGCCCGCCAGGCCCCTTTTAACTCATCATTCAGATGACGCGCGGCGCGTTCACTGGCGTAGGCGATGTACTGACGCAGCAGATTGTTGGCGTCGCCCGCGGTTTCCGCTTTAAGTTTGACGTTATCGGGCAGATTATGTGCCGCGTCAGCGGGCGTGAACAGGATGTTGGCGATCAAATCGTCGAGCAGCGCGGCATCGTTATGCGCATTGCCGGTTTTACGGTTCTTGTAGTAATCCGTTTGCTGCCAGAACTCCCGACGCGTATCCCAGGAGGCAAGCTGCATGGTGAACTCCTGATAAACCTGATCCATCACCGTCGGTGACGGGGCAGCCAGCGTCAGGGCATTGTTGCGGACATCCAGATTGGTCAGGAACTGCTGCTGTGCATAGTAAGAGCCCAGCATGTTCACCGTCGGGCGATCGGTAATCGCTGTGGTGCTCCAGACCTGTTTTAGCAGTAGCGTAGCCAGCCAGGCGATCAGGGCAAACAGCAGTGCCAGCCCGACAATCCAGCGTTTACCACGCCATAAACGGCAGCTCAGGCCGCGAATATCCAGTTCGTTATCCACAACGTCAGCAGGCATGGCAGAGGTATCCTTTTTCAGCATCGGGTTCATTTATTTTTTGCTTCTCGATGATGGCTCAGACGACGCTTGATACGCCGTAAGCGTCGCGCCACACGCCACGCATGTTTCAGGCAGTAGCCATAAACCATAAACGCGCCCAGGAACAGCAGCAGCATCACCCACTCCGGGATAAATGCCAGATATTCACCCAGAACACCGATACCGGCGAGGATGGCCGCCGCAACGGTAATCAGGACAAAGGCCTGACGCGAGGTAAAACCGGCACGCATAATCAGATGGTGGATGTGCTGACGATCAGCCGAGAACGGGCTCATGCCTTTGCGCAGGCGACGATACATAATCGCCACCATATCCATCAGGGGAATGGCGATGAGCCAGAGGGCGGTCACTGGCGTGATGGGATGGCTCAGACCCTGCGTCGTTTCCAGCAGAATCCAGATGATGGTGAAGCCGATCATGGTGCTGCCGGCGTCACCCATAAAGACTTTAAACCGACGCCCGAGGAAGCCGAGGTTAAGCAGAATATAGGGCAGCGTGGCGGCAATCATCGCAAAGCACCACATCGCCAGGCTGGTCTGGCCGTCGAAATAGAGGATGATGCCCATGGCGGCAAAGGTCACTGAGGAGAGGCCGCCCAGCAGACCGTCAATGCCATCCACCATATTAAAGGCGTTAATCGCGGCCCAGACGGCGAACAGCGTCAGCACATAGCCAAAGGGCCCCACGATCAGCTCGAACGGACCGACGATAAAGCCCAGACTCAGCAGATAGAGTTTTGCCCCCACCATCATGACAACAGCTACCAGCGCCTGCACCACCGCGCGGATTTTAACGCTGATATCAAAGCGATCGTCGAGCGCCCCGACCAGCACCAGCACACCGGCGCAGCCGAGATAGAGCAGCGCATGTGGCAGATAGTAGTTAGTAATGGCAAACGTAAAGCAGATACCTGCAAACACGGAGATGCCGCCCACCAACGGAATCGCGCCATGATGGCGTTTACGTGAGTTAGGCTTATCAACCAAACCAATTTTTTTAGCTGCTTTTCGAGCAAAAAAGAGGAAAGCCAGGGAAAAGAGAAAAATTAAACCAAGCTCAGTACTCATAGTGAGTAAATTCACGTTAAACGCTCTCAGCTAACATCCCGCACCACAATACGCGAAAAAGCGCGCCTGGTGCTGTGTCGGATTCCGAATTCTGCATAAAGAGACAGACGAACGGTCATAAATTCGCCATCACTACCACAGTCATTATAAATGCTCCTGCCAGTGTTCAATCCTATAGCTCACAAATGAAAAACGCCACGTCGGGACGTGGCGTAAGGTCGATTTTCTGCGCATTTGAACTAAAAAAGCCGAATCTGTGGTCCGGCCTGGCAGTATCGGATTAAGAACGCTTCATCATATCGAAGAATTCATCATTGGTTTTGGTCATCGCCAGCTTATTGATGAGGAATTCCATTGCGTCGATTTCGCCCATTGGGTGAATAATTTTACGCAGGATCCACATCTTCTGCAGCTCTTCCTGAGAGGTGAGCAGCTCTTCTTTACGCGTACCAGAACGGTTGTAATCAATCGCCGGGAAGACGCGTTTTTCAGCAATTTTACGGGCGAGATGCAGTTCCATGTTACCGGTACCTTTAAACTCTTCGTAAATGACTTCATCCATCTTCGAACCGGTATCAACCAGCGCGGTCGCGATGATGGTCAGGCTTCCGCCCTCTTCCACGTTACGTGCAGCACCAAAGAAACGCTTTGGACGATGCAGGGCGTTGGCATCCACACCACCCGTCAGGACCTTACCTGAAGCAGGTACCACGGTGTTGTAGGCACGTGCCAGACGTGTGATGGAGTCGAGCAGGATGATGACATCTTTTTTATGCTCAACCAGGCGCTTGGCTTTCTCGATCACCATTTCCGCAACCTGAACGTGGCGCGATGCGGGCTCATCGAAGGTTGAGGCAATAACTTCACCTTTAACCAGACGCTGCATCTCGGTCACTTCTTCCGGGCGCTCGTCAATCAGCAGCACCATTAGCACGCAATCCGGGTAGTTGTACGCCAGGCTTTGCGCAATGTTTTGCAGCAGCATGGTTTTACCGGCTTTCGGCGGTGCCACGATCAGACCACGCTGACCACGACCGATCGGCGATGCCAGATCGAGTACGCGAGCGGTTAAATCTTCCGTTGAGCCATTACCCCGCTCCATACGCAGACGTTTATTTGCGTGCAGCGGCGTGAGGTTTTCGAACAGAATCTTATTACGCGCGTTTTCCGGCTTGTCGTAGTTAACTTCGTTAACTTTCAGCAGCGCAAAATAACGTTCACCTTCTTTTGGTGGACGGATTTTGCCAGAGATAGTGTCACCAGTGCGGAGGTTAAAGCGGCGGATTTGGCTGGGGGAAACGTAGATATCATCAGGGCCGGCGAGGTAGGAGCTGTCTCCGGAACGGAGGAATCCAAATCCATCCTGAAGAATCTCCAGCACGCCATCACCAAAGATGTCTTCGCCGCTTTTCGCGTGCTGCTTCAGGATTGAAAAGATAATGTCCTGCTTACGCATGCGAGCCTGATTTTCCAGCCCCATATTTTCGCCGAGAGTAATCAGCTCAGCAACCGGCGTATTCTTTAATTCGGTAAGATTCATAGTGATGGGTTCTTAAACTCGGGGTAATACTCGGAATGTTTGTCGTGAGTGGTATGGCAATTAATCCATGCCGTTAATGGCTCTTTTCGGCTCTTCCCGACGATCATCGTATGAAATGGCGATCGGTATGCAGGCAGATGTCCGAATGTGATGCCAGAGTTGGAGCTAACCGTAAGATTGCTGAACCGTTCTATCTTTATAAGGTACAGGGCGACAGGGTTCACCAAGGGAAAACTTTTAGATGCAAACTACAAGGTAAGTTCGTAATGCAGTATGAGTAACTTAGCACGCCCGAAAGCGAACGTCCAGCAGCAGGAGATAAATTCACCACTGCCAGACGTTCAGCCCTGAATTACGCCAGGTTGGCGTTCAGGAACTCTTTCAATTGGCCTTTAGACAGCGCGCCCACTTTGGTCGCGGCGACTTCGCCATTTTTAAACAGCAGCAGCGTCGGGATACCACGAATGCCGTATTTCGGTGCCGTGCCTGGGTTATCATCAATATTCAGCTTAGCGATGGTTAGCTTGCCATCATACTCTTCTGCAACTTCATCAAGGATGGGCGCGATCATTTTGCAAGGACCACACCATTCAGCCCAGAAATCTACCAGTGTAACGCCGTCGGCTTTCAGCACGTCGGTGTCGAAACTGTCATCAGTCAGATGAACGATTTTATCGCTGCTCATGTTTTACTCCACAAGATTATGCCTGGCGAATTGGCGTAATATATACCAATGTTGGTTGACTTTATTTCATCGGATACGCTTTCGTAAAGCGATAGTAAGCTGATATTCTACCACACTATGAGCAAAACACACTTAACTGAACAGAAGTTTTCCGACTTCGCCCTGCACCCAAAAGTGGTGGAAGCCCTTGATAGTAAAGGCTTTCAATACTGCACGCCGATTCAGGCGTTAGCTCTGCCTTTTACGCTTTCAGGGCGTGATGTTGCAGGCCAGGCGCAAACCGGTACCGGCAAAACGATGGCGTTTCTGACGTCAACGTTTCATCATCTTCTCTCTCATCCTGCGGCGGAAGGTCGTCAGGTTAACCAGCCACGGGCTTTAATTCTTGCGCCGACGCGTGAACTTGCTGTGCAGATTCATGCGGATGCCGAACCCCTTACCGCCTCAACCGGCCTGAAACTGGGTCTCGCCTATGGCGGAGACGGTTATGACAAACAGCTGAAAGTGCTGGAGCAGGGCGTTGATATTCTGGTGGCAACCACCGGCCGTCTGATCGATTACGCGAAGCAGAATCATGTCAACCTCGGTGCCATTCAGGTCATGGTACTGGACGAAGCCGATCGCATGTTCGATCTCGGCTTTATTAAAGATATCCGCTGGCTGTTCCGTCGCATGCCGCCTGCTACGCAGCGTCTGAGCATGCTGTTTTCGGCGACGCTCTCTTACCGCGTCCGTGAACTGGCGTTTGAGCACATGAACAGTGCTGAATATGTAGAAGTGGAACCGGAACAAAAAACCGGTCATCGCATTCAGGAAGAGCTTTTCTATCCGTCAAACGAAGAGAAAATGCGCCTGCTGCAGACCCTGCTGGAAGAAGAGTGGCCCGATCGCGCCATTATCTTCGCCAACACCAAGCACCGCTGTGAAGATATCTGGGGCCACCTGGCTGCCGATGGACACCGTGTTGGTCTGCTGACCGGCGACGTGGCTCAGAAGAAGCGCCTGCGCATTCTGGATGACTTCACTAAAGGTGATGTGGATATTCTGGTCGCCACCGATGTGGCCGCTCGCGGTCTGCACATTCCGGCTGTAACGCACGTCTTTAACTACGATCTGCCAGATGACTGTGAAGATTACGTTCACCGCATTGGCCGTACCGGTCGTGCCGGTGCCAGCGGACACTCTATCAGTCTGGCCTGTGAAGAGTACGCGCTGAACCTGCCTTCAATTGAAGAGTACATTGGCCACAGCATTCCGGTCAGCAAGTACAGCAGCGAGGCGTTGTTGACCGATTTACCGCCGCCAAAGCGTCTGCAACGCAGCCGTACCGGCAATGGTCAGCGTCGCGGAGGGAATAACGCCAATCGTCGCGGTGCTCCACGCAACAACAACCGCAAACGTTCAGGTTAGGCCACCATGCTCAGCGCGTCGTCACTTTATGCAGCGATCGATTTAGGGTCTAACAGCTTTCATATGTTGGTGGTGCGCGAAGTCTCTGGCAGTATTCAGACCGTCGCAAAAATTAAGCGCAAGGTTCGCCTTGCTGCCGGTCTGGATAAAAATAACCTGTTGTCAGCCGATGCGATGTCGCGTGGCTGGCAATGCCTCAGACTCTTCTCTGAACAATTGCAGGATATTCCCCCCGATCAGATTCGTGTGGTGGCGACCGCCACGCTGCGTCTGGCTGCCAATGCGCAGACCTTCCTCGACACCGCCCAGCAGATCCTCGGCTGTACCATTAATGTCATCAGCGGTGAAGAAGAGGCGCGTCTGATTTATCAGGGTGTGGCCCACACCACCGGCGGTTCCGACAAGCGTTTAGTGGTCGATATCGGCGGCGGCAGTACCGAACTGGCTACCGGCGACGGCTCACACGCATCAGTGTTGTTCAGCCTGTCGATGGGCTGTGTGACGTGGCTGGAGCGCTTCTTCAGCGATCGTCATCTGGCAAAAGAGAACTTCGACCAGGCTGAACAGGCGGCCCGTGAGATGATCCAGCCGATTGCCGCGCAGCTGCGTGCGCAAGGCTGGGAGGCCTGTGTCGGTGCATCCGGCACGGTTCAGGCGCTGCAGGAGATCATGGTGGCGCAGGGTATGGATGAGCGCATCACGCTGAATAAACTGCAGCAACTGAAGCAGCGTGCCATTCAGTGCGGCAAACTGGAAGAGCTGGAAATTGAAGGACTGACGCTGGAACGGGCACTGGTGTTCCCCAGCGGCCTGTCGATCCTGATCGCTATCTTCCAGGCGCTCAGCATCGATAGCATGACGCTGGCGGGCGGCGCACTGCGGGAAGGGCTGGTTTACGGCATGCTGCACCTGCCGGTTGACCGCGATATCCGTACCCGCACGCTGCACAACGTCCAGCGCCGTTTCAGCATCGATGTCGAACAGGCAGACCGCGTGCGTCAGCTGGCAGAAAGTTTTTTCCGTCAGGTTTCCACGCCGTGGAAGCTGGATCAGCGCTGTCGTGAGCTGCTGCTCAGCGCCTGCGCGATCCACGAAATTGGCCTGAGCGTCGACTTCCGTCATGCGCCGCAGCACGCGGCATATCTGGTGCGTCACCTCGATCTGCCTGGCTTCACACCGGCGCAGAAGAAGCTGCTGGCCTGTTTACTGCAAAATCAGAGCGGCAGCATCGATCTGGCATTGCTGACTCAGCAAAACGCGCTGCCGCCGCGCCTGGCGGAACGGATGTGCCGTCTGCTGCGGCTGGCGATTATTTTCTCCACCCGCCGTCGCGATGACACCCTGCCTGCAGTGCGGCTACTGGCAGACGATGATGCCCTGCATCTGACCCTGCCCGCAGGCTGGCTGGAGGCGCATCCGCTGCGCAGCGAACTGCTGGAGCAGGAAAGCCACTATCAGTCTTACGTCCACTGGTTGTTAACCCTGTCGTAATGGCACCCGCGTGAGGCGAATCTCCTTCGCCTCCTGCGAGGTTTAACTCTTCTTCGCCTTATCCAGCATCGCTCTCAACCCGGCGACCCGACTCTGCCCGGTTTTCATCCGCTCTTCCGCACTGACCACTTTGCGCTCGGTCTCCCATTGCAGATCGTCCTGGGGCAACTCCAGCAGGAAACGACTCGGTTCAGGCCGGATTAACTCGCCATACTGCCGGCGTTCGCGACACAGGGTGAAAGTCAGTTCTTTCTGCGCCCTTGTGATCCCCACGTAAGCCAGGCGACGCTCCTCTTCGATGTTGTTCTCATCGATACTGCTCTGATGCGGCAGCAATCCCTCTTCCATGCCCACCAGGAATACATAGGGGAACTCCAGACCTTTAGAAGCGTGCAGCGTCATCAATTGCACCTGATCCAGCTCTTCATCGCTTTCACCGCGCTCCATCATGTCGCGCAGAGTAAAGCGCGTCACCACCTGCGCCAGCGTCATCGGCACATCGATATCGCTGCCTTCCAGCATTTCAGTCATCCACTGAAACAGCGTATTGACGTTTTTCATCCGCATTTCGGCAGCTTTCGGGCTGCCGGAGGTTTCAAACAGCCAGCTTTCATAGTCGATGCCGCGAATCAAATCGCGGACGGCGTTCACCGGCTCACGTTCGCTCAGCTGGATAATCTCATTCAGCCAGTGGGTGAAGCGCTGCAGATGCTCCAGACCACGGCCGCTCAGCGTCTGCCCCAGCCCGACATCAAAACTGGCGTTAAACAGACTTTTGCTACGCAGGTTGGCCCATTCACCGAGCTTCTGCAGCGTGGCCGGGCCAATCTCGCGGCGCGGCGTATTGACGATGCGCAGAAATGCGCTGTCATCCTCAGGGTTAGTCAGCACGCGCAGATAGGCGAGCAGGTCTTTAATCTCCGGCCGTGAGAAGAACGAGGTGCCGCCAGAAATACGATAAGGAATGCGGTTCTGCATCAGAAACTTTTCAAAGGTCCGTGACTGATGGTTGCCGCGATAGAGAATCGCGTAATCTTTGTATTGCGTGCGGTTAATAAAGTGATGCGCGATCAATTCGCCTGTGACCCGCTCTGCCTCATGCTCTTCGCTGTTGGCGGTCACCACTTTGAGTTCGCTGCCCTGCCCCAGCTCTGAAAACAGCCGCTTTTCAAAGACGTGCGGATTATTGGCAATCAGGATATTCGCCGCCTTAAGTATGCGCTGCGAAGAGCGGTAGTTCTGCTCCAGCTTTACTACTTCCAGCGCCGGAAAATCCTGATTCAGCAACACCAGATTCTGCGGCCGTGCGCCACGCCACGAGTAGATCGACTGGTCATCGTCGCCGACCACCGTGAAACGCGCGCGTGCGCCAACCAGCAGCTTAACCAGCTCATACTGGCTGGTGTTGGTGTCCTGATACTCATCCACCAGCAGATAGCGGATACGCTGCTGCCAGCGCTCGCGCACTTCCTGATTACGCTGTAGCAGCAGCGTCGGCAGCAGGATCAGGTCATCAAAATCCAGTACGTTGCACGCCTTAAGATGCTGGCTGTAGAGGGCATAGCAGTGGGCAAAGATATTATCCTGCTGCGAGCGCGCCAGCGCGGCGGCACCCTGCGGATCGATCAGATCATTTTTCCAGTTCGAAATGGTGGAGATGAGCTGCTGTAACAGCGTCTTATCCTCTTCCAGCCACTCTCTGGTCAGCTCTTTCAGCAGGGCGAGCTGATCCTGATCGTCGAACAGTGAGAAGTTGGACTTCATGCCCAGTGCCGCCGTCTCGCGCTTGATGATCTCCAGTCCCAGCGTATGGAAAGTCGAGATCAGCAGACCGCGCGCCTCTTTGCGGCCCAGCGTCTGCGCCACACGCTCTTTCATTTCGCGCGAGGCTTTATTGGTAAAGGTTACTGCGGCGATGTGGCGCGCCTGATAGCCGCATTCACGAATCAGATGGGCGATTTTATTGGTAATCACGCGGGTTTTGCCCGATCCCGCGCCCGCCAGCACCAGACAGGGACCGGTAACAAATTCGACGGCACGTTGTTGGCTGGGGTTTAAACGCATAAAAGAAATCGCCTGATTGAATCAAAAGAAAGGGGTTTATACTGGGCGGCAATTATACACAACCGAGATACCAACATGGCGAAAACCGCGGCGGCTTTACACATCCTGGTCAAAGAGGAAGCGCTGGCAAAAGAGATTCTGGCGAAACTGGCGAAAGGCGGCAATTTTCAGGAGCTGGCAAAGAAGCACTCTACCTGTCCTTCCGGCCGGAAGGGGGGCGATCTGGGCGAGTTCCGGCAGGGACAGATGGTGCCGGCCTTTGATAAAGCGGTCTTTACCTGCCCGCTGCTGACGCCTTACGGGCCGGTAAAGACCGGCTTTGGTTATCACATTATCAAAGTGCTCTACCGCAACTAATCACTTCTTCTGTTTCATCTGCTGCAGGACGGTGCTGCACTGGTTGTCTTCGTTATCACTTGGCGAGATCATGGCCAGCAGCGCCGCTGCCGGGCCGACGACCGCACCCAGTGCCACAGCAGCAGCACCGCGGGCCAGCAGTGGCCCTGCTTTCACGCCTGCATCAGGATTTTTAAAGGTGCCGCGCACGTAGAGCGGGGAGCGCAGCGTCACGATGCGAATGCCCTTACTTTCCGGGTTTACCGACAGATCCAGCCGCTCACTGGCGAAGTTGGCGTTACCTGACACATTGATAATCGCGTTCTCGGTATCAAACACAAACAGGTTAGGGGTCGCCACACCATTCTGCAGTCTGAGATCGGTCGCAGCGCAGTTGATACGCACCTGGTCATCGCCAAACAGCTTGCCCACCACGTAGTTACCGACGTTGAGTCCGGCAATCTCCATCAGGCTGCGACTGATCAGCCCATCATTCATCAGCAGCTTAAGCTGACCGTTGCTGGTCGCCAGCAGATCGGCCACGGAGTTACCGGTGCCGGTAAAACTGGCATCGCCATTGAGCTGACCACGGCTGTTCTTCATTGCGTCCACCGTCGGAAAGAGCTGACGCAGCTGCAGCTTACGTACATGAAGGTCAACCCGGCCACGCATCGGCGAGCGATCGCCCTCCAGCCGGATGGTGCTGTTGAGATTGCCGCCTGCCACACCAAAACGCAGCGGATCCAGCAGCAGATCGCCGCTTTTCAGCTGTAAATGGGTGTAGAGATCGCTTAACGGCAGGGAATTACTGTGTTCGATTCGTTTGCCGCTGAACTTCACATCGGCATCCATCACGTCCCAGTTTTTGGTCTCAAATTTATCGTGCGGCAGCACGCGGTCGGCGGGCTGATTCGATTTCTCACCGCGACGGGCTTTGGCCTGCGCGGTTTTTTCACTGCCTTTGCCGGAATCCACACCAATCAGCGGCCCCAGATCGGCCATACGCAGTTGCTCTGAGGTCAGTTCGCCGGTCAGCGTCGGACGGGGTTTGCCCTGCGTGTAAATCAGGGAGCCATGAATATCGCTGTCGCCAATGTGTCCGTTGAATTTCTCATAGCGGTAGACCGCACCTTTTTCGCCATTGAATTTCGCAATCAGATGGCCGTCAGTTTCATAAGGGGGTGTGTCAGGCAGCAGGACGCCGGTCAGCCCGTAGAGATTCGCCAGCGTATCGCCCGAGAAGCGCAGTCGCACATTCAGCCCGCCGAGGTTCATCGGATCCTGCACGCCCCCCGTTACCTGAACCCGCGTGGTGCCGTTTCGCACATCGGCCTGCACCGGGAAAGGGGTGTTCTGGCTGCGCAGCGAGAGCATGCCGCCAATCTTGCCTTCACCGCTGAGCTTTTCATTGTTGTAGGTGCCACTGGCCTGCCAGCCAAAGACGAAGTCTCCCGCGCCCTTCTGCTGATCGTCACCGCCGGCAATCTGCGCATAGGGCACCGGTTTGCCCAGCGGATTCACCTGTACCGTGACATCGGCGCGGTTAACCGCATCGCGATAGCGGATTTGCCCCTGATCAAACAGGATATTATCCAGCCGGAAGGACCAAGCCGAGGGCGCGCTGTTCCTGTCATCCTTGTCACTACCGGCGAGATCAAACGTCCAGTTATTCTTTTTATCCGCCGTCTGAATCAGGCGCGCATCGGGCCGCTGCAACTTAATCCATGGGATGAACAGCTCTTTATGCAGCAACGACAGCGGTGACAGCGTGGCATCCACACGTTGCAGATGCACCATGGTGACGTCAGAAATGTCTGGCGGATTGCCCAGCATAATATCTTCCGCGTGCACCTGCGGCCACGGCACCCAGCGCCGCCAGCCTGCCTCGTCGCGATTTCTTGCCCAGTCGATACCCAAATCTCCCCGTATCGCAAAGGGACGGTTTAATTCGGTAGAGACTTTCTGATTGATGGTGGGTTTCAGGCGATTCCAGTCAAAGGTGGCGATGACGACGATAATCACCACGATGAATAACACCAGAATTCCTGCTACCCAGCTGACTATTTTACCGGTACGCGACATTACGCTTTCTCCTTGCACATTCACGGTCTGCGTTAAAGATAGTCGAGACGGCGAGCAACGGCATCAGGGAAGCTGGATAGTGAGATGATTCAGTTCAGAAAATGGGACAGGCCGCGAAAAGTAGTAGCCCTGGGCCGCGATAGCGGGGGATGCTTTAACCTGCTGCCACTGCGCTTCCGTCTCCACCCCTTCAACAATGACGCCGTTGCAGTAACGATTGATCAGTGCCAGCAGCATCGAAAACAGGCTGCGCCCTTCATTGGTGGTGCCCAGCATATTAAAAAGGTCGCGCGACAGCTTGATGTAATCATATTTCAGTTCAGTCAGCGCCGAGAAATTCGCCATACCGGAACCGAAGTCATCCAGCCACAGCGGCCCCAGTTCAGGTATTTTCGCTACTTTCTCCTCCTGCGGCAGCGCCTGGTGCTCGGTGAGTTCAAAGCGTATCCATGGCAGGCCGGCAATGAGACGACGAATAGCGGGTCGGTGCTGAATGGCGAGCAGTGAGGGACCGTCGATGTTGACCGAAGCGACCACATCATTGTGCTCGAAAAATGCAGTCCATTCGGCAAGAAGTTCAAGCTGCTCATACACGACGTTCAGGCGCTGAGCGATGTC
Organism: Candidatus Pantoea gossypiicola; assembly: GCF_008632075.1. Lineage (GTDB taxonomy): Bacteria > Pseudomonadota > Gammaproteobacteria > Enterobacterales > Enterobacteriaceae > Pantoea > Pantoea gossypiicola. Next base: position 79,997 of record NZ_VWVM01000012.1, on the reverse strand, counting down.
GAGTCCGGCAAACCAGGCTTCAGGCGAGAGATTCCGCTCCGGTGCCATGGGATGATAAACGGCGGTCAGCAGTTCAATGGCCAGTAACCGACCGGTTACCCGATAAATCGGCTGAAACCGATAGCGTCGATGACATTGTTGCCAGAAGAGCGGCGTTTCCGTGTGGAGATTAAGGTCGGTTGAAGACGGCAGCCATTGGCTAATACTCTCCATCACCATGCTATTTTCCTGGTTGGTAACACGTCCCCAAAACGGGAGACTGAAGCGATTATCGTAAATGCCTGTGAAAATGAGATGAATGGGGCGGCCGTATGAAAACGGAGAGTTTACCAGCCGCTTCGTTAGCATAATCGGTAAAACAGGCCAAAATTAGCCGCTCTTATTGCCCGGATCGGGGCCTTTCAGCACCTTAAGTTAAATTAAAACACCGTTTTAAAACCATTGACGTCTGCCATACCAGACGCGAGACTAAGGCGATATTTCACTACAGGTCTGAAACCATGACGCAGAAGAAAATCGCCATCATCGGCGAATGCATGATTGAGCTGTCCGAAAAGGGTGACAACATTAAGCGGGGCTTTGGCGGCGATACCCTTAACACGGCCGTGTATCTTGCCCGCCAGGTTGATGAGCCGCAGTTACGGGTCGATTACGTTACCGCGCTGGGGACGGATTCGTTCAGCGATCAGATGATCGCAGCCTGGCAGCAGGAGAAGGTGAATACTGACCTGATTCAGCGCCTCGATAATAAGATGCCGGGCCTGTATGTGATTGAAACCGATGCCGACGGCGAGCGTACCTTCTGGTACTGGCGCAGCGATGCTGCCGCGCGTTACTGGCTCGACAGCCCGCAATCCACAGAGATAGCCGAACAGCTGTCGCACTACGATTATCTCTACCTCAGCGGTATCAGTCTGGCGATTCTGCCGACGTCAAGCCGTGAGAAGCTGATGACGCTGCTGGCCCGCTGCCGGGCGAATGGCGGCAGGGTGATTTTTGATAACAACTACCGCCCGCGTTTATGGGCCGATCGCGTCAGCGCGCAGGCTGCGTATCGCGCCATGCTGAACTGTACCGATATCGCTTTCCTGACGCTGGATGATGAACATCTACTGTGGGGCGAGCAGCCGCTCGATGACGTTATCGCGCGTACCCGTCAGGCTGGTGCCAGCGAAATCGTCATTAAGCGGGGTGCAGACTCCTGTCTGGTCGCTATCGGCGATGCGCCGCTGATTGAGGTGCCTGCGGTACGTCTGGCGAAAGAGAAAGTGATCGATACGACGGCCGCTGGCGATTCATTCAGTGCCGGATATCTGGCGCGCCGTCTGACGGGCGCTTCTGCAGAGGCCGCCGCGCAGCGCGGACACCTGACGGCCAGCACTGTGATTCAGCATCGCGGCGCGATTATTCCGGCAGCGGTGATGCCTGACTGATGCTGTAGCAGCTGGTGTCGTAAAGATCGGTCTGCAAATGTAGATAACGAAAAATACGCCCAGAGGCGCATTTTTTGGCTGTTGATTATGCCTGGCTGAGTCGCTGTGAGCGCGCGCCTGCACAGGGAAACGGGTCAGTTCGGAAAGATGCTAAGGCAGTGCCTGACTGCTCGGCCCGGCTACGGGACGCTTTCCTCTTCTGACCGGTTTCCTGCGCGTTGAGCCTTGTTATTGCGGTTGGGTTCACTCTGCTTTAGCTTTAGCTTTTGGCATTCGTGCCTCTTACGCACAAAGCGGCTGACTGAACTGCATCTGATAGAGCCGCGCATACGCGCCGTTCTGTTGCAGCAACTGCTGATGCGAGCCGCGCTCAACAATCATTCCCTCTTCTACCAGCAGAATTTCATCAGCCTTTTCAATGGTCGAGAGCCGGTGAGCGATGATCAGCGTGGTCCGGTTCTGCTGCAGCGTCTCCAGCGCAGACTGAATCGCGCGTTCAGACTCGGTGTCCAGGGCCGAGGTCGCTTCGTCGAGGATCAGAATCGGGCTGTCGCGCAACAGGGCGCGGGCAATCGCAATGCGCTGCCGTTGTCCGCCCGACAGCAGTACCCCATTTTCGCCAATCATCGTATCCAGTCCGTTATCCATTTTATTAATGAATTCCATGGCATGAGCCATCTCTGCCGCCTTTTCAATTTCCTCGCGGCTGAAGACATCGGTACGGGCATAGGCAATGTTGTTGGCCACCGTGTCGTTGAACAGGTGAACATGCTGAGAGACCAGCGCCATCTGCTCGCGCAGCGAGGCCAGTGTGTAATCACGCAGATCATGTCCATCCAGCAAAATTTCGCCGCTGTTGACGTCGTAAAAGCGCGTCAGCAGGCTGGCGAGGGTCGATTTCCCCGAACCGGAACGGCCGACCAGCGCCACGGTTTTACCGGCGGGAAGGGTCAGATTGATATGCTGCAGCGCCGGTGTTTCCGCCCCCGGATAGGTAAAGGTGACGTCGCGAAACTCAATGTTGCCGGTGGCGCGCTTAACCACGCGTGTACCTTCGTCCTTCTCCTGTTCCATATCCAGAATCGCAAACAGCGTCTGACAGGCCGCCATGCCGCGCTGAAACTGGGCATTGACGTTGGTCAGCGACTTTAACGGACGCATCAGCATCAGCATGGCGGAGAACACCGCACTGATTGAGCCTGCGGTCAGCGTGGCCATCACTGAGGGAAAACTGGCCGCATAGAGCACAAAGGCGAGTGCTGACGAGGCAAGAAGCTGAATAATCGGATCGGAGAGTGAGGTCGCCGAGACCATTTTCATTCCCTGGCGACGCATTTGGTTACTGACCTGGTTGAAGCGGTCGGTCTCAACCTGCTGACCGCCGAACATCAGCACCTCTTTATGCCCTTTCAGCATCTGCTCGGCATGAGAGGTCACCTGCCCCATGGTGTTCTGCATATTTTTGCTGATACGGCGGAAGCGCCGGGAGACGATGCGGATCGCCAGCGACACAATGGGAGCCAGCACCAGCAGGATCAGGGAAAGCTGCCAGCTGTAATAAAACATCATGACAAACAGACCAAGAATCGAGGCCCCTTCACGCACCACCGTCACCAGCGACCCGGAAGAGGAAGACGCGACCTGTTCGCAGTCGTAGCTGATACGGGAGAGCAGCGTGCCGGTTGATTGCTGATCAAAGAACGATACCGGCATGCCCATCATGTGACTGAACAGCCGACAACGCAGGGCCATCACCACTTTGCCTGATACCCAGGAGATACAGTAGCTGGAGATATAGCCGCTGACACCGCGGATAAGAATCAGCCCGATAATCACCAGCGGCATCCAGACCAGAATACCGGGATTTTTCTGGCCAATGACATCGTCGAGCAGCGTCTTCAGTAACGTCAGCATAAACGGGTCTATGGCGGCGTTGACGATCAGGGCAACACCCGCGACCAATAGCCCCAGCCTGAAGGGAGAAATCATCGGCCACAGGCGACCAAAGGTTTGTCTGGTAGAGAGATTGGTATCAAACATGACATGCATCTTACCGTTGTGAACAGACGGATGATGTTATGTTAAACCGCGTCAACCAACCGGAAACTGCCGCGTGGTAAAGGATGCTGGCCATTCCCAGATGAGACTGGCACATTAATTTCACCATAGAGGCAGAGAAAACTCTGGTACTAAAAGCATTATGTCACCTTAACAGCAAACAGCGTGATATCCGGTAAATTGCGGCTAATAAAGCGGCCCGTGCCAGCTATTTACCTTAAGCTAAAAATTAGCGGTTAATAACAGACACGCTGCGGCAACGCTCTTTAATTCCTCTTATAATTTATTGATTAATATTAAACAGTTACACAAACAGATCGCTCTCCAGGCATAGTCCGAATCTGGTCAGATTCGCCCTTTTCGGATGGACGACCGCCTGAAAAAAGACCATCTTTTAATCAAAAGACAGCAGGATGCTGTTCTCTCCGGCCGCGAACAAAACAATTAAAATATTCCCCGCATCAGGATCTATTTATGCACACAGAAATTATTAATATCTGGCCACACGGCGATGCACCAGGCGCCAGCGACTCGCGCGCCGAGCCGCAGATTGTCGATATGGCAAAAGAGTATGAACCTTACGATCGCGCTGCTACCGGCGTGCGTTGCCCGGAGATGGCGATCTGGCATCCGGTCGAATCCAACGGCATTACCCTGCTGGTCGCACCGGGCGGTGGCTATCAGCGTGTAATGATCGATCGTGAAGGCAGCGCGCTGGCCACCTTCTTTACTTCCATGGGCTACACCCTGGCGGTCATGACCTATCGCCTGCCCTATGACGGGCATCACGAAGGTCCCGACGCACCGCTGGCCGATGCGCAGCGTGCGGTTCGCGTCCTGCGTGATCGGGCACAGCGTGGCCTGAACGGTAAATACATTGTGATGATGGGCTTTTCGGCGGGTGGCCACGTGGCGGCCAGCCTGGGAACGCGTTTCGCAGAGAAACTCTATCCGGTGCAGGATGGCGCAGAGAACTTCTCGCCGCGTCCGGATGCAATGGTATTAGTTTATCCGCTGATCAGCATGCGTGACGGCATCGCTCATGAAGGTGCCAGAACCCGCCTGCTGGGTGCGTGGCCCGATCAGAAAACGATTGAAGCCTACTCAATGGAAACCCGGGTTCATCCGCTGGTGCCGCCGACGCTGCTAATCCACGCCGCCGACGATGATGATGTCTCCGTGAATCACAGCATGGCGTTTTTCGGCGCGCTGCGTGAGCATAAAGTTCCGGCAGAAGTGCATTTCTATCAGAAAGGCGGACACGGATTTGGTATCCGTGGCGTGGCAGATTTGCCCCTCGCCAGCTGGCCGATGTTAGTGACCGAGTGGCTCAGGGCAAAAACCTGACATTACGCGGCGGGCGGAACGTCTTTGACGTTGCTATCCGGCGGACTGGCTTCATTGCTGGTCGCCGGTGCCGCTGATGGTGACATCACTTTGTCCCAGCTGTTTTGCAGGCTTTTTACGTTGGTTTCTGCTTCGCCTTCCGGCTGAATCAGAACCATCATCAGCTCCTGCGTCAGCTGCTGGCGCAGCTCCTGATTCAGCTGTTCGCGCGTCAGGCCGGCCAGGAAAGTCTGACGCAGCTTCTGGTACTGCTCCGGCGCGATATCGACCACGGCGTTCTGCTGCGAGCGCAGGCGCTGGCTCATCAGAACATCGGTGTCGGTGCGGGCATAAGTGGTAAACAGCTTGTTCAGCTCCAGCAGCTTCTGCGCCATCAGCGCATCAAACTCCTCCTGCGGTATACCTTTGTCACGCACGTTCGCCAGCTCACGTGCCACCAGATTCATATTCTGCGCCAGATTTTCATTACGTCCATCCATGTTGATGGAGCACTGCGCACGCTGATAGAGCACCCGGCAGTCGAATCCGACCTGGATGCCCTGCGCCTTACTGTCACTGAGTGCACGCTGAACGTGCCAGAACAGTGCTTCACGGGCCAGATCGCTTTGCCAGTAACGCTGCAGATTCTGGGAGTCACGAATCGGTTGCCATGGCGTATCCCACACCAGCGACAGACGATCCTGAGTCATGTTGCTGCTGACCAGATTCACCGGCTCATGTGGCAGCGGCGACAGCGTCGGCAGTGGCGCAGGGGTTTCACGTTTGCCGGTTAACGCCGAGAAGGTTTTGTTGATCTGTTCAGAGAGGTTACGGCTGTCGACGTTGCCTACCACGTAGAGCGTCATCGCGTCCGGGGTGTACCACTGATGATAAAAATCGCTGAGCTGGGTTAAATCCACCGGTGCACGGGGTTGTGCAGCGGGATCGTGCGCCAGTAACGCGGAGCCTTTCAGACGGTAGCGCCACCAGACATCCTGCGGATCTTTCGGCCAGGTCGCCACCGGATCGGAGGCGGCCAGCGCGGTGTTAACCACTTCTTCAGTGATCGCCATATTGCCCGCCGTGGCCGCCAGCCAGTTCATCGCTTCTTTCAGCAGCTCGGGGCGGTTATTCGGCAGACTCAGATTATATTGGGTGGTGTTATAGGAGGCGATAACGGGCGGTAGCGGATGCTGAGGATCCATCGCCTGTTGCCATAGCGCGCGCTGCTGCTGCGTATCGAGCGCCGTGTTGTGCACCATCGCCAGACGCGACAACAGATGGCTGAAGCCGGTCTGTTGCGCACTTTCCACCAGCGAACCGGTGTTCACCACCAGCCGCAGTTCAATGCGGTCACTGGGGCGCTGCGGTGTGGCCAGTAACTGCCAGTTAAATCCATTATCCAGCTTGCCTTCCTGCCAGGCCGGATCCGGTTGCAGCGTTTCGGCCTGGAGACCAAAGCTGCCTGCCAGCACTAATCCACCAACCAAAAGCCGAATTCTGGTGCCCTGCATGTGAACCCCTACTCAAATAATTCAAATATCGTTATCACTGGCGCATATTGCCGCTGTTATTAACGAATCGGCTGACGCCGAATCGCGCTGTTATCCAACAACAGAGTGTTTGACCACAGGAAGCTCAGGATGTCGCGCAACGAAGTGAAAAACGTCAAAAAAAACAAGTGGGGTTCATTATGCAAATGCCCGCTGTCAGGGCAAGCGACAGCGGGCATTTGTGGGGATTTAAGTGAAATTCAATGATTAAATTGAAGATTCAGACGCTTTATTCTCCTTATTACGGCCTGCCAGCGTGTCGTTCAACTGCTTACGATCCAGCTGATCGACCCACTTCGCCACCACCACGGTCGCCACACCGTTACCGATCAGGTTAGTCAGCGCACGCGCTTCGGACATAAAGCGGTCAATACCGAGTATCAGCGCCAGACCTGCCACTGGCAGATGGCCTACCGCAGAGAGCGTCGCCGCCAGTACGATAAATCCGCTTCCGGTTACCCCCGCTGCGCCTTTCGAGGAGAGCAGCAGCACCACCAGCAGCGTAATCTGATGGACGATATCCATGTGCGCATTGGTCGCCTGAGCGATAAACACCGCCGCCATGGTCAGGTAAATCGAGGTGCCGTCGAGGTTAAAGGAGTAACCGGTGGGGATCACCAGCCCGACCACTGATTTCTTACAGCCCAGTTTCTCCATCTTATCCAGCATGCGTGGCAGTGCAGACTCGGAAGAGGATGTACCCAGCACAATCAGCAGCTCTTCTTTGATGTAGGCAATAAACTTAAAGATGCTGAATCCGGCAAACAGACGCGCAATCAGCCCCAGCACGATCACCACAAACAGAATACAGGTGATGTAGAAGCAGATGATCAACTGGCCGAGCTGCACCAGTGATCCCACGCCATATTTACCGATAGTGAACGCCATTGCACCAAATGCTCCTATCGGTGCCAGACGCATGATCATGTTGATGATGCCGAAAATGACTTTTGAGAAATTTTCAATCACGTTGAAAATCAGCGTGCCGGTGTTACCCAGACGATGCAGAGCAAAACCAAACAGAATGGCGAACAGCAATACCTGCAGAATATTGCCGCTGGCAAAAGCGCCAATCACGCTGTTAGGAATAATATCCAGCAGGAAGGGAACGATGCCCTGCTGTTCTGCCTGCTGGGCGTACATCGCCACGGCTTTAGCATCCAGCGTGGCAGGATCAACGTTCATCCCGGCACCTGGCTGCACGACGTTCACCACGATCAGGCCGATAATCAGCGCGATGGTGCTGACAATTTCAAAATAGAGCAGGGCAACTGCGCCGGTCCGTCCCACCGCTTTCATGCTTTCCATGCCTGCAATGCCGGTCACCACGGTACAAAAAATCACCGGGGCGATAATCATCTTGATTAACTTAACAAAGCCATCTCCCAGCGGCTTCATCTGGGTCCCTATTTCTGGGTAAAAATGGCCTAACAAAACGCCGATGCCAATCGCCATCAGCACCTGGAAATAAAGGCTTTTAAAAAGTGAGGTTTTCATAAACAGGTGTCCACTAACGCCGTGAGGTGATGTTGTCGGATTCGTTATTGTGACTGGCGGGCAACAGAGGTGACGCCTGACAGTAACCCGAAAATAACACTCTGTTTACGTGATTAATACAGGGTGACAAACGCCCAGGAAACCCTGGGATCGTAATTCTGAACTGAAACGCTTCAGCAAGGGGTTTTGTAACTAAAATTCTCGCAAAATCAATGAATCAGGCAATTATTGCGGCAGTGAGGAGTTTTCGATCCAGGTCTGGTTGAAGCGGCTCACCGGCAGCGCTTCCGCATAGAGATAGCCCTGACCGATAGCGATACCGCGTGCCAGCAGCCAGTCGCGCTGCTCCGCCGTTTCCACCCCTTCGGCAATCACCTCCAGATGGATAATCTCGGCGATGGCCGCCACGATGCGGACCATGGTGTCGTCATGCGGCAGTGCCGCCACAAAGCTGCGATCCATCTTCAGTTTGTTAACCGGCAACGCTTTCAGCTGATGGAGATAGTTCAGGTTGGAATAGCCCATGCCGAAATCATCCAGCGCCACCGCCACGCCGGTCTGCTGCAACAGTCGCAGCATCGACATCGCCTGTTCCGCATCGTCAAGCTGAGCCGTTTCTGTCACTTCCAGCACCAGGGTGCCTGGCGCAATGCGGTGGCGCGCCAGCAAAGATTGCAGATGAGAAACCACGCCGGTATCCCGCAGTTGCACAGCGGAAATATTCACACTCAGCGGCAGCATCATGCCCTGTCGCTGCCAGCCAGCCAGAATGCGGCACGCCTCTTCAAACACCCAGCGGCCAATCGCGCTAATCACGCCAATCTCTTCGGCACTGGCAATAAACTCTTCGGTCAGACCGTAACTGCCATCAGGCTGGCGCATACGCAGCAGCGCTTCTGCACCCGTTAACCTACCGGTGCGCATATCCACCTGGGGTTGCAGGTAGAGGGCGAACTGCTCATCGTGCAGCCCCTGCAGAATGTCATGCTCCTGTGTCAGACGCTTCTGGGCGCGCTCGGTCAGCGCGGCGTCAAAGAACAGGATCTGGTTTTTGCCCTGATGGCGAGCCGACATCATCGCCGAGGTCGCGCGGTCAAGCAGCTCATTCGCGTTCAGCGGCTTATCGTCGCGCAGCGCCAGACCGATACTGACGTTAGGACGCAGCTGCAGCTGATGCAGGTTGACCGGCTGATTCAGGCGAATCATCAGGTTACGCGCCAGGCGCAGCGCACGGAACGGATTACTGGCACGCTTCATTAACAGCACGAAGTCGCTGACACCGGTCTGCGCCAGCAGGGTATGGTCATCCAGCGTATGCCGGATTTTCTCCACCAGCGTCAGCATCAGCGTATCGCGCTGCTCATCGCTCAGGACGCCATTGGCTTCCTGCAGCGTTTCAATGCGGATCACCATCAGACCCAATGACTGTTCAGGGTTGCACATGAACTGTTCGACCAGCGCCAGAAACAGCGTACGGTTAGGCAGATCGGTGACGGCAAAATGGGTCGTCAGCCGGCTCATCTCGTCATGAATCGACTCCAGCACCTGCTGATTACGGTTATAGCTGCGGATCAGCATGCCGATTTCGTCATCGCGGTGGCTCTGCGGCAGGGTCAGTTTATGCGTCAGAATCGACTGCGGTGGCAGCTCCTGCAGCTCGCGTGAGAGATTGCGCAGCGGATGCACCACCAGCCGGTTGATGCACCAGCTGATCGCCACGGAGAGGATCAGCGCCAGCAGCAGATAGGTGATGATCATGGTTGAGAGGGTACTGAGGATAAACTGGTAGACGCGCGTCGAGTTAGCCTGCAACACCAGATAGGCCAGCGGCTTCGGCATCCCGGTATTTTCGACCGAATAGAGCGGCAGGGTAATCTGCACCGGCAGCTCAAACAGACGGGCCACCAGAAGCGGCACCGGTTTTTCCGTCTCGAAATCGGCGTGCAGGGCCTGGAACGCATTAGGCAGCACCACGTCGGCGCGCGATAAAATACCGGCAGGCTTCAGTGAATGAAGAATGCGTTCGGCCTGAGAAATATCGGCGCGCAGCACTGCTTCCGACAGCGGCTGGCGGACGGTGTGCGCGATATTTTCCATCTGCTGGGCGTAGTCAATCCTGCGCTGCTGCACAAAATGAAACAGTTGGATGACGATAAAGATACTGATGGTGATAACCGCAACCAGCGAAACTGTCGCCATCTGCTTTATCGTAAGTGATCGGCTTACGCGCAAAAAATTCTCTCCCGACGATGAAAAAAGCCCAGATAGCAGACAGGACAATGCCCGCCAGTATATCCCATAAACTGACTTTTTTACCGTCTGAAAAGTCCTGCTTTTTCCCGTTCCGTGTTATTTAAAATCTGCGTAAGGGATCAGCGGCTGTGGCGGCATATCGAGATCGCCTTCCCAGCCGCCGGCAGCATAGCGCACATAGAGCAAACCATGACTCGGGGTGTAATCCTTCGCCTGCTGAATATCGACACCCGCCCCAATAAACCAGCTCGACGTCAGCCGTCGCTCAATCACTGCCTGCAGCGTATAGCCCGTACCGCCGCCGGAACTGCTGGCAGAAGACGGATTACTGGCAAGGGTATAGCCCGGATTAACCGGATAGCGCTGCTGCGCACTGGTTTTCGAATGTGACCAGGAGACGGAGCCGCCCAGATCAAACGACCAGTTCTCTGTCCGCTGCCGCCAGGTCACCGGCACAGAAAAGGAGAGATACTGCTGCGGACTGTAGTAACCGCCCTGGCCGAAGGTGTAATCGCTGAGATCCTTCTGATAGTGCCAGAGCATGCTGTTAAGCCCGACGGTCGCACGGCGGTTGTCGCTGTTGATGAGCTTATAGTAATAGCCGCCCATCAGTCGTTCACGGCTGTTATCGGCGACATTTTTACCGGTGATCTGATGTGCGCTGATGTCGCCCCAGACGCCATGCGCGCCGCCCTGATCGTAACTCAGCCCGATGCTGCCGCCCGTGGCCACCACGCCACCCCAGCTTTTGCCCCCGTTGGCTGCAGGATCGCGCGTCCCGGCATAGGAGAGCAGCGAACTGGCTATCGGCCTGCGTGAGGCAGTGAGTGTGACGCCGAGCTGTTTCACATCGGTTTTCCAGCTCAGGCCGCCGGTCCAGTTAGTGACTTCAAAACCCAGCGGCGTGGTACCGAGGTCAGCCGACCAGGTCGCGTTATGCCAGCCCGCGGCCAGCGCCGTGCCCTCATCGCGCTGGCGGGTCTGGCGACTGCAGCCGCCCGAACTGGCGTCGTCACAGCTGCCAAACAGGGCGTCGATGCTGCCGTTTTGGGTGGAAAAGGTGCCTGCGGAGACATCCACCCGATCAAGACGGACAAAGCCCCGGCCATCGGCAAACGGATGTTCCGCCTGCAGCATGGTGGTGTGCGCCGTAAAATCGGAGATTCCGCCAGTACCGCTGTTGCGTGAATAGTCCTGCTGCACCGTCAGCGTGGTCTGCTGCTGACGGTAAAGATCGGCCGTGTCGCTGCGCAGGCTGCGCTTCAGCCAGTCATCCTGGGGATTGTTGCGGGTTGCCCGGCTGATATTGCCACGGCTATCGATACCGCTGGCCGTCATCGCCTGACGATAGTCTGCCAGCGCCTGTTCAGGCTGCTGCTGCGCCCCCTCCAGCCGTGCCGCATCACGAAACACCAGCGCCTTGTCCTGCGAAGGCGGCAGCACGGCAGCGCGCTGTTTCAGATCGGTAAACTGCGCGGCAGCCCGCGTGGTTTCACCCACCGCCTGCCACGCCAGCGCAGCACGGCGATCCGCATTGACACTGGCCTGCACCGGCGGCTGTAGCATCAGGGCCTGGCGAGCTTCGCGGGTGCGCTGCAGGGCAACCAGCGCTTCGATCCGTCCCAGCGCCGCATCGCCGTTATCCGGCTGGCGCGACAGCACAAGCTGATAATCCGCCAGCGCCTGCTGCGCTTCACCGCGTTCCAGCGCCCAGTCGGCCAGCATCAGGTCGCGCCGGGTAGAAACCGGCTGCTGCCGAAGCAGCGTCACCGCTGCCTGCTCCTGCCCGGCGGCGCGCAGCGCCTCAGCCTGGGCAAAGATCTGATCCTGCTTCAGGCGGTCAGCCAGCTCGCGCATATCGCTGCTCCACTGCGCGTCGGGCAGCCGATGCAGCGTGGCCATCGCCTCGCTGTTGTTATCATTGCCTGAGAACCAGAGTGCGGTCGCATACAGCGCGGTGGCGTCCTGAGGATGCTGCTGCGGCAGTGCGCGCATTACCGCATCCGCCTGCTGTCCGGTTCCGCTGTTACGCAGTGCCCCCGCCAGCCGGTAACTGAGCCAGACGTCATCCGGTGACAGCTCGCGCGCCTGGCGATATTTCTCTGCGGCCTGCGACCAGCGCGCCTGCTGCGCCAGGGCATCCGCTTCCGCACGCAGGCTGTCGCTGCGCAGCGTCCGGATTGTATCGGCCAGTGCGCGCTGCTGTGCAGCGGGCAAGGTATTAATAAATTCCATTTCGCGAGCGGGCGACACCGTCTGATACAGCCCCGCCAGCCGACGCACTGCGGTAATATTGGTGCCATCCAGCCGTCGCGCGCGCTGCCAGAACTGTTCAGCCGCCGCCGTCTCTTTGCGCGCCATCGCCACATCACCCAGGCCAATCAGGGCATAGCTGTCGCTGCTGTCATACGTTTGCGCCGCGCGATAGTGCTTTTCGGCAGCGTCGATATCGTGCTGTGCCAGCGCTTTATCGCCCTGCTCAATCGCCAGCCAGTAGCGATTGCTCTGCAATAGTGACTGCCATTTGCCGATCAGCGTGCTCTGCTGACCCGCTTTAATGGCGCGTTCCAGCCAGAGAGTGGCGGCATCACGATGACCTGCGCGGGCCTGAGTTTGTCCCATTGCGCCCATTAATTCGGCATCGTCGGGATTCGCTTTCAGCGCCCGGTTAAGGGTCGTCATCGCGTTATTCACGTCGCCTGCGTCAACCAGCGCCAGCGCCCTCATCCGTTCCCGATAAGCGGGATCGGCCAGCGTCGTCTGCTGCTTCGCGAGCGCCTCTGCGCCCTGCTGGTGCGCATCGCCCTCAGTGAAAACGGCCAGATAAGCTTTAAGCTGTGCCACGCTGCTGTCGCTGATCGGCTGATCGGTGATCTGCTGCAGCCAGAGGTCGGCAGCAGCGGCACGCCCGCCATTGCTGTTTGCCAGCTTTTTCAGCTGCGCTATCGCCTTTTCTGGCTGCTGCTGATTAAACGCCATACGCGCAATTTGTAGCTCAACCCCGATATTGCCCGGATAGCGCTGTTCCAGTGCCTGAAGCTGCTGATAAGCCATCCCCTCCTGACCGGGAAGGCGCGCCAGCAGCCGCCAGTACTCCAGGGCGGTATTGGGATCGGGGAAGACGCCATTAAACAGCGCATCATAAGCGCTTTTCGCCTCGGTCAGTCGTCCCGAGGTGGCAAGCAGACGTGCCTGCTGCAGTTGCTGTCGTCCATCGGATGAGGTCAGCGCCAGGCCGACAGCGGATTCGCGCGTTTCTGCCGAATCAGGTGCAACCTTTTTCAGTTGATCCAGCAGCAATTGCGCGCTGGCGATATCGCCCTGATGCAGCGCCAGCCGCAGACGTGCCGCCAGCACCTGGGGATTATCAGGATCGATTTTCTCCAGCCGATAAAGCGATTGCTGTACCAAATCGTATGTGTTGGTCGACTCGCCGGTACGGACCTGGGTCAGCAGCCAGTCGACCGGCGAGACTTCCGATCGGTCAGCGGACGCGGCCATTCCCGGCAGCGCACTTAGCGCGCCGAGCAGCATGCCTGTCCGCAATAACTGAGCGTTATTCATCTTCATCCAGTAAACGACGACGGGTAATAATTCGCATCAGACGCCATGTCATCAGCGCGAACAGCACCACCACTAAGAACGCACAGAGTGCCAGCCAGAAGGGATGTGAAGAGAGCAGTGACCAGAGACGTTCCCACCACGGCAGATGGCCGACAAAGTAGGTCTCTCCAACGCGCAGGCTGTTGACGCCCGACTCACGGATAATCGCCGTGGAGCCTGAGATCGCCTGGCGTTTGCCGCTGTCAGCCAGCGCCTCATCAAGCAACTGCCAGCTACGCGGACTGCCATCGGCGAGCAGTGCCACTACACTGCGCTGATCGTAAAACGGCGACTGGAAACCGATCACGGTCGCCAGCGGGCCGCGTGAACCAATGGCTGTGGTACTTTCCGCTGCTCTTTCAGCCTCACTCAGCGGCTGAACAGGCTGAGAAACCTTGCGCGCCGGGGTTTTCAGCCAGCTGGCGGTGGCGTCGACCAGCGCCGTGATCCGACGGTCATCCTGAAGATCTTTAGGAATATCGCCGATCATCAGCAGATCCGCATCCTGCTTTTTCGCCGTACCCCAGTCATTGGTAAGCTGTACGCGCAGCGCCGGATAGCCGGTTTGCGCGCCCATATTGCCCAGCGCATTCAGCAGTGTACTCACCTGCTGTGCATCAGGGTTCGGCTGGACCAGCACCAGCGTCTGGGCCAGATCGGCGTAGCGACTGAACGGGAAGCCCGCATTCGCCCAGCTCTGCAATGAGGGCATTTCGATGTAGTGGCGATAGCCAGAGAAGTCGATGCTGGAATTGTCGTCCACCACCACATGATGTCCTACCGGCGTCACGGTTTCACAACGCCCGTCGGCGGTGCCCCCCATAAAAGTATTGGCATAGTCAAAATCAAAGCGCAGCTGGTTAACCACGCCCAGCCGCAGCGCCGGGATCAGCAGCTCATGATTCTTGTCCATCATTCCCTGAATCAGCGGAATATGCAGCAGTTGCTGCCCGGCAGTGTTTTTCGGCACCAGCGGGTAGTCCTGAATAAACTGATTATTCAGGTTAACGGCCAGTCGTGAGCCATCCGGGTGAACAGGCGAGGTGTAGCGATAGCTCAGATCCATATCGATACCGCGCGCGCGCACCAGGAAGAGATCGGGCGGCAGGTTCAGCGTCAGACTGATCGGGTTGGGCTGCAGTCCGTCAGACTGTAACTGGTTTTCATACTGCGTCAGCTCTGCAAAAGTGGTGCGGCGATCGGTCCGCACCCAGTTTGGCGCATCATAGGGCTGACGCGGTGCCAGCAGTGTGACGCGGTCGATGGTCGCGCTGTCGCCGCGTAACAGCAGCTCGCCCTGCGCAATCCCCTGCACCGCCGTCAGCAGATCGTCGTCGTTGCGTCCCAGGATTAGCAGCATTTTTTCATAGGGGCTGTCAGGCTGGCTTACCATCGTCACGGTCGGCTTCATCACCGGCGGCAAATTTTTCAGGAAATCCGGGCGTGCATCGTTGGTGGCAAACACTACCGCATGCTGCTGTTGCGGCAGCTGATTGTAGAGCACAGGAAAATGCTGTCCGCGCCAGGCGGCTTTGCTGCCGAACCAGGAGGCCAGGATCGCAGCGGCACGCTGCTGGTTAACGTCTGGCCGGGCAGCAAACACCATCGGCAGGGTCAGCGGCCGCGTGTCGCGCGTATCAAGAAAGGGCTCCGGGAAATGAGACAGGTCGTTTTTCAGCGGCAGTTTTTGTAGCGTCAGATCCAGACCGCTCTCTTTGCCGATATCGAGCCAGATGGTGCTGTTGGCCGGATTTTCACAGATGTTGGCGTAGTGTCCGACCAGCTCAAAGCGCACGCGGTTGAAGTCGGTGATAAAACGGGGATCGATTGCCAGCTGCATCTGATTCTGTTTGCCAGGCTGTTCCGGCGTCAGGGTGATCAGGCTCACCAGCTCATCGTTGAGATAGACTTTCAGCTGCGACAGCGTGGGCAGCAGCGCAGGCGAAGGCCGGTAGCTGAGATTAAGCAGCGCACGTGTCACCACCTCATCACTGCGCACCCCGAACTCGATCTGCCCGCTGGGGCGGGTTCCGCTCAGCGTCATGCTGCCCGGCGGCGGTGCCAGCTTAACGAAGCTCAGCTGACTGCTACGCAGCGGCGCGGCAGGCTGCTGGGGCAACGATTGCACCGCCGTTTCTCCAGTGGCCATGATCGGCGCACTCTCCTGCGCCACAGCGCAGCTTAGCGTTGCCGAGCCCAGCAGCAGTGCAGCGACCCACCTGTTTATTCCTGTTGTTGTCATATCATCAACTCAATGCAGATTTTTTGAAGCGGGCACGCGTCCAATGCCTTGCGGCAACAGCGAAGCCAGCCAGCTTACCCCAGCGGTAAGCAGGTTAAACAACCGACGTAACTGCGGCGGGCCATATTCCGCCAGGCGCAGATAACCTTTGAAGCCGAGGATCATGATGTCGGCCAGACTCTGCACCGGCTTATCCTCCGGAAAACCGTCCTGCCACAGTGCCCAGGTATCGGCACGGGCGAAGGTACACTGGATAAAATCAATATGTTGCTGGGTGGTCAGCTGATGCAGACGGACACCCGCCCGACGGCCAAAAACACGCTGGACCTGGCACGGAAAACTGAACTCCTGCTGTCCACGACGCAGCAGCAGCCAGACTTTTTCATTTTCCCGCAGTGCATCCGGTTCGCGCATCTCCAGACCTACACCGCCGTCGGAGTAGTCACGCAGCGTACAGGGCAGCATATGACCATCCTCGCGTGCGATGGCAGCGGGCATGGCAATCTCTACCCGATGCGCCTCGCGGATCTGTCGTGCTTCAACCGACACCGCTACCGCGCCACCGAGAATAATCATGTTGTAGATCACCCAAATCAGGCTTACGCATACCGTCAGTATCTCGTTTGCCGGACCATGCTGTATGCGCCAGAACGCCATCAGCACACCCGCCAGATTGAGCAGCACCAGCAGCATATAGGGCTTGGTGATCACCCAGTCCAGGTGCTGCTCCTCGACCAGTCCGCCTTTGGCGGTAACGTTAAACTTGCCTTTGTGGGGATTGAACAGCGCTACAGTGGTCGGGCGGGCGATATACCAGGCCAGCACCGTCTCGTAGACTTCGCTCCAGAAAGAGTGACGCCAGCGCCCCTGGATACGCGAGTTGGTGAGGCTGGTATGCAGCATGTGAGGTAAAACGTAAATCGCGATCGCCAGCGCAGGCGCGTAGATGATGTAGGCATGGCAGAGTAAAAATGCCAGCGGTGCCAGCAGGAAGACCAGCCGTGGAATGCCGGACAGAAAGTGCAGCATGGCGTTGGCATAACAGAGCCGCTGCACCCACTTCAGCCCTTTGCCAAACAGCGGATTATCCAGGCGGAAAATCTGCACCATGCCGCGTGCCCAGCGTATACGCTGTCCGATATGCGCTGACAGGCTTTCGGTGGCCAGTCCGGCCGCCTGAGGAATGCGGATGTAGGCTGAGGTGTAGCCACGCCGATGCAGACGCAGCGAGGTATGAGCATCTTCAGTCACGGTTTCTACGGCAATACCGCCAATCTCTTCCAGCGCGGTACGGCGCAGAATGGCGCAGGAGCCGCAGAAGAAGGTGGCGTCCCAGGTATCATTACCGTCCTGCACCAGCCCGTAAAACAGCGAGCCCTCATTCGGCGTACGGCGAAACCGCCCGAGATTGCGTTCAAACGGATCGGGCGAAAAAAAGTGATGCGGCGTCTGCAGCATCGCCAGCCGGGGATCCTTGATAAACCAGCCCATGGCCATCTGTAAAAATGAGCGAGTTGGCACATGGTCGCAGTCAAAGATCGAGACGAAGTCGCTGCGGCAGTACTTTTTCAGCGCGTGGTTGATGTTGCCCGCCTTGGCATGTTCGTTAGAGGGACGCACCACATAGTTAATGCCAATGCTGGTGGCAAACTCGCGGAATTCCGGTCGGTTGCCGTCGTCGAGCAGATAGATAGTCAGGCGATCTTTCGGCCAGTCGATGCCCAGCGCAGCATAGAGCGTTGGTCTGACAACGCTGAGCGGTTCGTTATAGGTCGGCACCAGCAGGTCCACCGATGGCCACTGCGTACGGTCAGCCGGCATAGAAACCGGCTGGCGGTTAAGCGGCCAGAGCGTCTGGAAATAGCCCAGCACCAGCACCACCCAGGCGTAGGTCTCTGCTGCAATCAGCAGCAGACCAAAGATCAGGCTCAATGGATCGTCCCAGTTCAGCGTCGAGGTATAGCGCCACCAGAGGTAGCGGCACGACACGGTCAGCGACAGCACGATCAGCATCATCGTGGGGAAACGCCCCGGTATGCGCCGTACCAGCATGGCCAGACCCCAGAGCAGTACGACAAATATAAACTGGGTCATCAGACCAAAGGGCTGACTGATACAGAGCAGCGCCAGCAGTGTGGCAAAGAGGGCAACGACGACGAAAAGGCTGCGTCGCATCAGTGGCGACAGACGCTTCAGCCGCTGTTCAAGACGCGTATCAATGCGCTGGGTTTGCGAGCGGGCGACAAGATTATCCAGCCAGCGATAGCCATGGTGCCGCCAGCCAGTCAGCACGCTCAGGCGATTAACACCGCCGCGCCCGCCCGCAACCGGTAGCCGGATCACAATCAGCCAGAGCGTCTGAATCAGATAACGCAAAATATCCAGCGGACGCGGACGCTCTGGTGAGATATGCGGATAAAGTTGGCGACGCTGCTGAATAACACGCTGCCAGGCCGGGCTTTCGAAACGGAGCAACATCAGCCCCAGAACAGACCAGAACAGGTGGAGTGCACTGGCGAAGCGGGAAGCGCCGTTGCCACGTGCGGTGGTATAACCGCTGTGCAGCGATTGCCAGGCGGGGGCAGTCAACAGCCAGCGCAACGGATTCACGGCCTCACCCCATCCAGATTGAGCAGCAACCAATTTGCCAGCGTGATGATCTCTTCGCTGACTAACGCATGTGGCCGATATTCACCAACCGGTTGCTTCATCATCAGCGATTCAGCCAGCGCCTCATCGCGGTGGATCAGCAGCGGTATCAGCTCTGTCAGCGAAGCCATCCAGAGCTGATGGAGGTCCTGCTGCAGACGACTGTTGGCATTGAACTGATTGATTATAAAGCGTGTACGCGCCGGAAAATGGCGCTGGTTCAGACGTAAATGACAATTCGCGTCTGGCTGAGTGACGCACAGTACACCGTCCAGTTCCGGATAGAGCAGGTCGTGCCATGGCAGGGGATCAGCGGGCAGATCGAAAATAATCCACTGATAGCGCGCCTGCAGGTCCGGCAATGCCTGGAGCAGCGGCGCGGCCACCGTCTCATTCTGGTGGGCAATAGTCAACGCATGCTGATGAGAAAGCACACCATGTGGAAGCAAATCAGGGCCATTGGGATAGCGAAGCGCGGCATGCTGCCACGCCTCATCATCGCATAGCGCCTGCATCCAGCCACTCTCCTGCTGAGCGGGCAGATTAAAATGCACGCCGAGCTGACTGACCGGCGAGCCGTCGATCAGTAACACCCGCTCGCCGAGGGCCGTGAGTGCCCAGCCGAGTCCGGCACAAAGAGAGGTTGTGCCAACGCCGCCCCGCACGCCCTGAAGCGCTATCAGCGGCATCAGTCCGGTTGCTCAGGCTGGCTGGGGAGCGTTTCCGCTAATAGCGGCCAGCGCGACACGATCTCTTTCAGGCGCTCTTCACGTGCAATGTCGACATAGCGAAAAGCGTGCAAAGAAAAGGCGTCACGCAAAGCGCTAATATCATCCTGACGATCGCCAGCAGTGGCGACAGGGGTATAAAGATTCTGGTTTTTCATTACATTTCGCCAAAAATAAAACAATGTCAGACTCAGAATGAACGCGTGCGCGTAAAAAGGGTGTTGAAAAAATTCCCTGAAACGCGGCATTTGCAGAACATTGTGAGCCAGCCTGTCATCAGCAATGTTTAAATTTCTCAGGTTACATCCTGGCCTGTCTATAATAAGCTAGCCTGGACTGGAAAAATAACGAATTCAATATGAAAAATTCTTTTTCGCTAGGGCTGTTGCATGTTCAGCCTGAATTAACGGCATTGCAAACCCCTGGCTGTTATTGGGTCACTTGTGCACGGCAGGATGACGCCCGCACTTTTATTCGACAGGTGATTTCACATCAGCAGGCCGCCACGCTGATCAGCGCTGATCAGCCGCCGCGTGATTTACTGACGCCCGACCCGGTCGGCGGTCCTGACCGTATCCCGCTGTTTTCTCTTCCCAAAAGCAAACGGAGTCTGTTGCAACTTGAAAGTGATTTTCTGCGCACGCTCGGCAGTAAAAATGGCCTGGTGATATTTAACAGCAGCGCAGCGCAATGGGATAAGCTCAATGACGCCGAATTAACGCGGTGGATAAAGGGTATGCGCCACACGCTGCATAAAAGAAAACTCACACTGTTAATCGTGACGTCCGGCTCCACCATAATAAACCTGAGTAATAATCTTCAGCGTTATTTTCGTCAGCTGGATGGCGTGGCGCATTTGGGCTTTCAGCAGGATAGCTGGCAGTATCGAATTAACTGGTGGTATGCCGCTGAACGCCTGCTGGCCGATCGCGCAATACGCCTGGGCTGTGAAGAGGATCGTTTCTTAACGTTAAATGAAAACCAGGAACCGCTGAGCCTTAATGACGAGCAGCATTATCTTGCAGACAAAAGAGTGCTTGAGGGTGCACCGCCACTTTCACGCCAGTGGCAACTCTTTGATGATAATGAGCAGGTCTGGTTACGGGCTCAACAGGCCAATGCCGCAACGGTTATTTTCAGCCTGACCCGAAGCGACCTTATCAACGAACTGGCGAAGTTTGTACACAGCCTGCGACGCGGACGCGGCAACGGCCTGAAAATTGTGGTGCGCGAAATGGGTGCCAGCCTGCGTTACAGCGACGAACGTCTGCTGCTGGCCTGCGGGGTAAACGTTATTGTGCCGACCAACGCGCCAATGTCGCGGTTTCTGACCACGCTGGAAGGCGTTCAGGGACAGGTGTTCAACCGCCGTGTTCCCGCCAGTCTTGAGGCGTTAACCGCGTCGTTGCAGCCTCTGCATGAAAAAGGCTACCTGCGGCTTGACGCCTTCTGCCAGTCAGTCAGCCAGTTGATCAGTAATACTTTACTGCCGGAAAATGATAAGGGTCTGCTGGTGGCGTTGCGGCCGGTGCCACAGCTTAAACCGCAGCAGATCCTGACACTTTGTAAGCCGCGCCGCTTTGGCGACCTGGTCACGGTTCTGGAAGATCGCGTCATTCTGTTTCTCTCCTCCTGCCGCTATAACGATCTTGATAAGGCATTGAAATATATATTTTCATTGCCCCACGACGAGCTGTTTGCAAATCGAATGGTCTGGTTCGAGGATAATCAGATCCTTGCGGAAGTCAGCAATATTAAGAAACTGACGCCCATGTCGGTTCAGGATCTGACGCCGGTATCAGAGACAATACGTGTCGCCGTTGAGCGCCGGCATGAAGCACAGGAACGCTCAGCCCCCCTGCCCATCACTTTATTGCCGGAGAATGAATCCCGATGAACCTGATGGATTGGGTACAGATTGCGCTGCTGGTCGTTGTTATTTTGCTGATTTTAAAGCCGGTCTGGCATCAGTGGCTGCCGCGTCGCTGGAACGGCCTACTGAATCGTCTTTTGCCTGCTCGCGCGCTGAAGTCTGAAGGCCACTGGCAGCGTCAATCTCCAAAAACGGATGCAAAAATTAATGAAAAATGATCAACCCGCTGCGGCCCACTCTTCCCGTTTGTGGTCCTGCTGGCGCGGACTGGGCGGCTGGAACTTCTACTTTTTAGTCAAATTCGCCCTGCTGTGGTACGGCTACCTCAACTTTCACGCCCTGAGTAATTTAGTGTTTCTTGCCTGGCTGCTTTTCCCGCTGCCGTCGGTTCGCCTGCATCGCCTGCGCCACTGGGTCTCGATTCCTGTTGGCTTCGCGCTGTTCTGGCATGACACCTGGCTACCGGGACTCAGCAGCATTCTCAGCCAGGGCGATCAGCTGGCGGGCTTCTCGGGTGCTTACCTGCTCGATCTGGCTGAGCGTTTTATCAACTGGCAAATGGTGGGTGCTCTGTTTGTTCTGCTGGTGCTCTATCTGTTTATTTCGCAGTGGGTTCGCATCACCGTGCTGGTTTCGCTGATGCTAATCTGGCTCAACGTGCTGACCATTGCGGGTCCGGCGATGTCGCTGCTGCCGACCCGCGCGACGACCCCGCAGGTGGTGCTGAATCAGACACCGGCTGCTGCCAGCCAGGCCGCTGCCGTGCCGGATGGGCTCGATCAGTCTGCCGCGCCCACCAGCGCCAGCCTGACCGCCTGGCTCAGCCGTTTTTATGAGAGTGAGCGCAAGCGCGTCACCCATTTCCCTGACAGCCTGCCGGCCGATTCGCAGCCCTTCGACATCCTGGTGATCAACATCTGTTCACTCGCCTGGTCCGACATGGATGCCGCCCAGCTGCGTAATCATCCGCTGTGGCAGCACGTCGACATCATGCTGACCAACTATAACTCCGCCACCAGCTACAGCGGACCGGCGGGGATTCGTCTGCTGCGTGCCAGCTGCGGTCAGACTTCGCACAGCGAACTCTACAAACCCACCGATTCACGCTGTTACCTGTTCGATAATCTGGCGAAGCTGGGCTTTAAAGAGCAGCTGATGATGGATCACAGCGGCGTGTTCGGTAACTATCTCAAGGAACTGCGCGAGGGTGGCGATATTCAGGCACCGCTGATGTCGCAGGCGGGCATTGCCCCGGAGCTGAACTCATTCGACGGCTCGCCGGTACTTAACGATGCTCAGTTAATGCAGCGCTGGCTCGACGATCGCAGCAAGAGCAGCGATGCCCGCAGCGCCACCTTCTACAACCTGATCCCGCTGCACGACGGCACCCGTGAGCTGGGCAGCACCCAGACCGCCCCGTGGAAGCCACGCGCTCAGCTGCTGTTTGATCAAATCGACGCCTTCCTCACTCAGCTGGAGAAGTCGGGCCGCCGGGTGATGGTGCTGGTAGTGCCGGAGCATGGTGCCGCACTGCAGGGCGATAAGATGCAGATGTCAGGCCTGCGGGATATTCCCAGCCCTGCCATTACGCATGTGCCGGTGGGGATTAAATTTGTCGGCATGAAAGCCCCGCATCAGGGTCAGCCTCTCAATATTGATGCGCCGACCAGCCTGCTGGCAATCTCAGAAATTGTGTCGCGGGTGGTGGATGGGCAGGTATTTAACGCGCCGAATGTCAATATGTCGGTATTGACCGACAAGCTGCCGCAGACGCCGGTGGTGTCGGAAAACGACGGTGCGGTGGTGGTGATGTATCAGGGCAAGCCCTGGATCAGGCTCAACGGCGGCGACTGGGTGCCCTACCCGCAGTAACGCATTACCGCCGGACAGCAGAAGTGTGTGTCAGGCGCGGCTCAGCGACTGACACACCGGGTTATCAGCCGCAGAACGGCGGCCAGCGCCGTTCTGCGATTGATCAGCGCTTCTCCTGAAACGCCTGCCAGGTCAGTAGTTGCAGGCTGGCAGAGAAGTAGTTCTGATCGGAAGCCAGCTTATCACTCAGATAGCCGGTCTCATTCAGCGTCAGATCACGTACCGCCAGCAGACCGCCCTCAAGGTGATAAGGGGCGGGTGCATTCGCCAGCACATCAAACCAGGCGGGGGTCAGCATGCGACTGTAACCCTGCCAGACGCGCTGAAACGGCACCAGCGCCAGACTGTGCGGATCGTACCACCAGATGTTCAACGGCACGCGAATCGCATCGTAGCTGAAGCGGTTTGAATAGCCGACAGCCGGCGCAACCGACCCATCCGCATTCAGCGCGACCCAGTCCAGTGGCAGGCCGGTTTTGCCAAAACTCAGCTTACCCAGCAGATCAAAACCATCATTAATCAGCTTATCCCAGACCTGCAGATGACTGCGCTCGCCAAACTCCCGCCACGCCTGAAACAGGAAGTACGAGGGATTCAGCACCACGTAGCTGGTTTTATTGAAACCCTGCGCGCCCGGCAGCAGGACGGTATGACCGCCAAAGCGGGTGACATCCAGCTTGATGATGGCGCGCTGAATGCGATCAGACTCCTGCTGATAGCTCTCCACCTGCCATTTCTGTGCGGCACGCTGTAGCGCCCATGCCAGCAGCACATCGCCATCCGAGGCGTTATT
The DNA here is from genome assembly GCF_008632075.1 of Candidatus Pantoea gossypiicola. Lineage (GTDB taxonomy): Bacteria > Pseudomonadota > Gammaproteobacteria > Enterobacterales > Enterobacteriaceae > Pantoea > Pantoea gossypiicola. The sequence goes on along the minus strand of NZ_VWVM01000012.1, from coordinate 56,117 downwards.
TTTGTCGGCCACCGGATTATCACTGCCCGGCACATAGCGCCAGTAGAAGAGATCGGTCTGCGGATTACGCAATTGAGTACGCGTCCACTGCCACAGCCGATCAAAGGTGGCGCGATCGTTGTTGGCCACTGCCAGCAACATGCCATACCCCTGACCTTCGGTGTGACTGACATTGTTATTGGCGGTGTCCGTGATCCGCCCTTCGGCGGTCAGAAAACGGCTTTTAAAGGTATCCCAGCCGCTGGCACTTGCCTGCGCGCTGCAGGCCAGCAGTAAAACAGAGCAGATCCAACCCATCCAGAATGGCTTACGTTTCATTTCTGATCCTATTGATATCGATAGTGCAGCGTACTGCCATCGTTGAGTTCAAGCGTCACCGGCACCGTTCTGCTGCCGCCCTGGCCCTGCAACCAGCCTGAAAAAAGCCCGGCGATGATCGCACCAAACGCCGCCTGCCAGTCAGCCGGAGAATGAAGACTGTCGCCTGCCGGTAAGGCGTGATGCGCAATCAGCAGCGCCTTCTCTTCCGGCTGAAGCTGCACAAAGCCCCAGTTAAACCGCGCCAGTTGCAGGTTGGCCTCGCGCTCCAGATCCTGCACGGTGCGAGACGCTGGCAAAGGATAGCGGGTCGCCAGCGATTCACCCATCCTGTAGAGAAAGGCTTCCGCCTCCTGCTGACCGGCGTTGGCGATCATCCCGCCAATCAGCACGCTGACCAGGTCAAACCAGCCCGGCTGATAAGGATGTGATATCCCCGTATGCTCACTCATTACTTCTCTCCGAACAGGTAACGGACATAGAGCCGGGCGCTGCTTTCGTTGTAGTCACCAAAGGTGTCATAACCCAGCTGGCCGCCAATCGTCACATCTTTATTGAGTTTGTAGTCCGCTCCGGCGTGCAGGTTATAGCCGATGCCGTTTTTACTGCCGCCAGAGTAGTAAGCGTCTTTCACGCTGCCGCTGGCAGCAAGGGCTTCCAGCTCTGACTGCAGGCTGGCATCCGCCGGGAAGTACGCGCTCTTATCCTGACTGTAGGTCTGATAACCGGCTGCACCGCCGATATTGACGTTTAAATCGTCAAATTTGCGTGTGAACTCTATCGGGAACGAGACCGACGCGTAGTTCTGCGGGCTGAAGTAGCCGCCCTGCCCATAGCTGAAGTAGCTGAGGTTTTTTGAGAAGTCCATCCACGCCAGATTCATGCCCACTTTCAGCTCGCGGTCGTCACTGTGGAACGGACGAACGTACGCCCCGGCGGTCGCCTGCAGATTGTTGTTGCTGGCAACATTCTCACCAAGGTAGCTGTAAGCGCCGCCGCCAGCGTAGAAGCCCGCATCGCCATTATCGTAGCTTAACAGGGCGTTCGCGCCGTTCTTCGTGACGCGTCCCCAGCGTTTGCCGCTGGCTTTATCTTCTGCGCCGACATAAGAGAGCAGGCTGTCGGTAATCGCGCGACGCTCACCGGTCAGGATCAGCGTCAGGAAATCGGTGAGTTTCGGTGACCACTGCACACCCCCGACCAGCGTACTGAGATCCTGGCCCAGCGGTGTACTGCCGATATCCACTTTGTAGCTGTCGCCCTTAAGCGCCAGATTCAGCTCGACGCCAGAAGCGGTCTGCGAATCGGTGGTCGCGTTGGGCAGGTCATTAACCGTCGCGCCGCCTGCGGCCACCACGCGCCCCTGGCTCAGCGCATTGGTGCCGAAACGCCGCCAGGCATCGGCTGCGCCACTGCCCGCCGTCAGTGAGACCGGCGTGGCGGTAAAATCGAGGCGCGCCTGTTCAAACGGCACGGTAGAGAAGGTCAGCGGTGCTTTGGCTTCCGTCAGCTTGCTCAGGCCCGACTCGCCATCGCGCCCGCGTACCTGCACCATGCCCTGACTCCAGGTGCCGGTTTTCTCCTGCAGCGAATCCATCATGGTGTCGACGTCATGCAGAATCTGTGACTGCTGAGAAACGGTTTTACTGCCCGCTGCCGGTTCATCCTGCGTTGTCACGCCCGCAGTAGCCGCTACTGGTGCCGCCTGCCACGGCAGCACGGTGCCGTAGCTGGACGGTGAACGTCCCACCGGCGAGGTGGTGCGGTTGATAAACGGATTGTCCGCCAGCGCCAGGCCGCCCACGGTCGGCACACTACCAGACTGCGCGCCCTGCAGGCCAATCAGTTGCCCGCGTGCCGAACGCAGATATGCCATCGCCTGTGAATGCTCGCCGTTGGCTTCCGCGACCCGCGCCAGCAGCAGCAGGCGATCCGGCGTCTGCGTGGCGCTGTTAAGGCCGCGGCTCAGTTCACTGGCGCGCTGCACATTGTTCTGCGCCAGCGCGACGTTGATGGCCCCGACACGCGCATCCTGGGTCGGCGTATCCTGAGTCATCAGGTAGTCATACACGACACCCGCATCCCGGTTCATCTTACCGTCCTGATAGAGACGGGCCATCGCGAACATCAGATCGCGGTTCTGCGGATCCTGCTGCAGCGCACCTATCAGCTTGTCATAGGCCACCGCGTACTGCCGCTGCTGCCGCAGGCGATCCACTTCGTTAATCAGATAGCCGTTACGAATACCGGCCAGCTGCGTCGGGGTACTGCGCGCCTGCAGCTCCGGGTTGCTGAGGAAGCGCTGCGCCTTACTGCCGAGGCCTGCCTGATTCAGCACCGCCATCTGCGCGGCATAATCGCCCGCATTGCCCTGCACGCCACGCTGCAGGTTCGTGCGCACCACCGACACCGCGCTGGTGAGATCGCCCGCCTTTGCCAGCTTCTGCGCCAGGTTGCCGGCATCCACCGGATTAGCGGGCGGCGTGACCGTGAGCGCTTTCAGGGTATTGACGGCGGCGGCCGTCGCGCCCTGCGCCAGGTACTGATCGGCGGTACTCATCTGCAGATTGAAATTCACCCGTTGCGCCAGTTCACGCATCGCCGCCGTCTGCGCATTGGCAGGAATGCGTGCCAGCAACGCGCTGGCCTGCTGCCAGCCACCGCTTTCGCTGGCGTTCAGCGCACCGGCATAGAGTTCGCTGGTGCTGGCCCCGTTGCGCATTACCGGCTGCATCACGTTGGCCGCCAGCAGCGTATCGCCCTGCTGACGATAAAGCCGGGCTAAATCGAGCCGCAGCCAGCCATCGGAGGGATAGCGCTGAATACCCTGCTGCAGCGTCGCGATGGCAGCAGCGTTGTTACCGGCCGCCAGCTGACGCTTTGCCTGCTGACGCAGCGCATCCGCTTCATTGGCCCGTGGCGTGACGCTCTGACGAACGCTGTCGGGCAGTGCCCCGAGCAGCGTACTGGCTTCGGCACTGCGATTCTGCTGACGCAGAACGTAGAACAGCCCTTCTTTGGCGCTGCGGTTGTCCGCATCACTTTGCAGAATGGTGCGGTAGATCTGCTCAGCCTGCTGCGGTTGATTGGTGCGGCGCAGCACGTCGGCGCGGAACAGCCTGGCGGCCAGCCCTTTTTCACCGTCAGCCTGGACCAGCGGTTCGCTTAAGGTCAGCGCCTGCGCGCTGTCGCCGTTTTTCAGCGCCTGCTGCGCGCTGGCCAGCTGGGCGTAAAAGCGCGCGTCATCGGCCTGCTGCTGGCGCGAGGAACCCTGATCGCCGCCCTGCTGAGCAGAGCGCTGCAGATAATCAGCCGCTTCCTGATAACGTCCGGCTCGCTGGGCCACATAGCCCATGCCCGCTAACGCATCGGCATCCTGGGGATTCGCGCCCAGCACTTTTTCAAAACTGGACTGCGCTCCGCCGACGTCACCGCTGTTCAGCGCGCTGAATCCGGCCCCTTTTTCTGCGCCACCCACATTTTTACGGTAGTAGTCGATAACGGCAGCGTCCTGCGGATGACGCTGCTGCCAGGTCTGATAGAGTGCCGCATCTGACGGCTGCGGACCGAGCCACAGCAGCGCCTGGCGCAGTGAACGATCGGCATCCTGATTACCACTTGCCAGCGAACTCAGCACCTCAATGCCTTCGCGACGGGTCGGTTCCTGATAGCTCAGCGCTTTACCCAGCGCCAGCCGCGCGCCGGTGTCCTGCGGATGCTGAGCCGCAAACTGCCGCAGCGCCTCAACCGCCTGCGGCAGCAGCGTACGGTCACCCGCCATCGTAAGATAATATTCCGCCGCGACGCCTGGTGGCGGCTCATTACCGCTGAAGGTATTGCGCCAGGTCTGTAACGCCGCCGGAATGTTGCCGCTGCGCGCCTGCTGACGCGCCAGCGAAAGCTGCGCCTGTGGAATGGTCTGCATCTGGCGCGCATTATCCAGCTCGCTCAGGTGCGGATCGCTGGGGGAGACCTGACTGAGACGGGCACGATACTGTGCTGCGGCAGCCGTGTCGCCGCCCTGCTGTGAATAGAGGGCCAGCAGATAAAGCGCCTGAGTGTTGCCGGGTTCAACCATCAGCACCTTTTGCAGCGAGGCTTTCGCCAGGTCGTCATGCGCTTTCTGATGCCAGTAGGAGGCCTGATCGAACAGAGCCTGCAACGCCGGATTGGCGCTTTCCGCCGCCAGCAGCGGCGGTGACAGGACCAGCGCGCTGCCCAGCAGTAACGCTTTACGGATACCGGCACTTAACAGATTTTTTTTCATTATTGTTGTCCTTACTTCCTGCCGGAATCATGGCCCTGCTTTGGGTTCAGACGCCGCCAGGCATGACGCTTCAGCATCACCCAGGCCGCACTGCCCACCAGTGCAGAGAGCAGCATCGCCGCCACCGCCAGCAGCACTGAGTGCTGGCTGGCATACCACACCACCATCATGTACCAGGGCATCTCGCCGCTGGGGAACTGTGCACCGACGCGGAAACTACGAATACCGTTTTCATCCGTGATAATCGCGGTATCACCCCGTACTGCAGCGTTAATCTGTGCCGAACTTAAATCGTTGTGCAGTCGTAACAGCTGATCGTCGCTGGTTGCCACCGTCATCACCACCAGCCGATCGCGATTCCACGGCGACCGGTAGCTGAGAAAGCCCCGCCATGCTTCGTTGGAAGAGAAGTAACGATCGGCATCCAGCTGCTGACGACTCCAGTCGCCGGTCAGCCAGCCGCGTAATTTTTCCAGCGTGTCCGGCTCTTTCACCCCAAAGGTGCTGCTGGTGGCATCATAGGGTGACGCCGCCAGCATCGCCTGATTGAAGGCGCTGTTGCCGGTGGTGCTGACCGCCAGTAGATCGCTCTGCTGGATTCGCGCCAGATGGGTGCCGCCAGTGGGCAGACCAAACAGCACCTGATTCTGCGTCAGCGCCACGCCGGTCGCGGTTCCGGCCCGCGCCGCCAGATCCAGCAGCGTCGACAGCTCGGCATCGCTGGGCGTTTCCGGCAGCAGCAGCGTGGTCTGGCCGAAGTCAGCCAGCCGCGAGAACGGGAACGAGGCACCCACAAAGTATGAGAGGTTCGGCAACATGCTGAAGTGGCGGGTATGGCTCAGATCGATCCACGCGTCCTCTTCAATCCGGCTCTTGATATTGTTGTTCAGGAGCACGCCGCAGGGCGCATCGGCGCGCGGTTTGATATTGAAGTAGAGCGCCAGCTGGTTATCGCCATAGATCAGATAAGGTTCAAGATTCAGTTGATACTGCTCCTGACGCGCATCACCGCCTAAACGATGCCAGGCGTTCTCCAGCAGCCCAACTTTGTTGACCGTCAGGTTGCGCAGAAACGTGCCGTTGAGCATGACGTTAAGGAACGAGTTGTCCTCATCAATCCAGCTTTCAGACGGGAAGCGATAGTGCAGATTGACCGGCACGGTGTCGCCATCCCACAGGAACAGATCAGGCGCGGCGCGGAAGTTAACCCGCAGCGCATCATGCCAGATGCCGCTGCTGGTCAGGCTCTGATCTTTACGCAGCAGTTCGCTCAGGCGGACCGGACGGTCAGTGTTAATCCAGCGCGGCGCATCGTAAGGTTTGCGGTTGCCAATGGTCTGTACAGGAACCTGCAGCTGGCTCTCATCGGTAGTGAATGGCTGGGTCGTCAGACGGTTCGCCGCCTGACGCAGCTGATCGTCATTGTTGCCACTGACCAGCAGCAATTTGTAAACCGGGTTACTGGGGTTATCCACCACCTGTAGCATCGGGCCATTACTGGCCGGGAACGTCAGCGTGCCGATTCGATCGCCAGGATGACCAAACAGGATGCCGTTGTTTTCCGGCAGTTCGCCGCGTACCACCGGGAACCGGATGCCGCGATAATCACTCTGAATGCCGAGCCAGGAAGCCACCAGCGCCGCCGCGCTGACCGCATCAGGTGAGACGTTACTGGCAAAACCCATCGTGATGGTGGACGCCGTCATCCGCTGCGGATCCAGGAAGGGACGCGGGAAGTTGCGCAGGCGGGTGCCGATATTAAGCTTCTGTCCTTCAAGGTGCAGCGCGGTATTCGGCAGAATGGTGACCTGATACTGCTGCGCGCTCTCTTTCTCACACAGCAGCTTGTCTGCATCGTTGATTTTAAAACTGAGGTTGTTGTCCGACACCACCATCGCCGCCGGAATATCCAGCTCATAATCACTGACGTCACTGTCCGTGGCACCCAGCGGCAGCGTGCCGAGCGGCTGACCATTCAGCATCAGCTGCAGCGAGGTGTTGCGTGCCGCCAGCGCGGCGGAGACGCGCAGCGTCAGACTGAGTCGCGCATTGGTAATCACTTCATCGCTGGGGAGAGTAAAGGTGATGCCCGACTGTAACTGACCGCCGGTCAGCGTGATACCACGCGCCTGGCCCATCTGGGCCACAGAAACCACACTGCTGATCGGCTGATTGATGGCCGCCGCGATGGGTGGCTGCGGTTCTGCAACCGGTGCAGTCGCCTGGCCCGGCGCGTAGGGCAGCGCACTGGCAGCCGCTTCCAGCGCCGGATCGGCATTGCTCAGCCCCTGTGGCAGCGGCACCGTGGAAAGCGCGCTGCTATCCTGCGTCACTGCGCCACTGCTCGTCACCGACGCTGTGGCCGGCGCGACGGAAGAAGACTCGCCGCTCGCTGACGCCTGAGGCGCTGATGTTGCCTCACCCGCTGGTGCGTAAGAAGCGTTGGTTGATGACGGCGTGGCATCCGGTACTGCGCGCTGTGGCGCAGAGGCCGGTGCAGATTCCTCGGGCTGGGCCGCGGATGGCACTGACGGCATTGCTGACCCGCCCACACTCATCGGGGTCGTCACCTGCGCTGAACCGGCATCCGGTGTGGCAGCATTATTAACAGGCGTTGCAGGTGGCGTCGCATACGCCGCATCGCTGGCCGGGGCCTGGTTTTCCGCTGGCGCACTGACAGTGACATCGACTGACTGTGTGGTTGCAGCGGCCGCAGACGACGCCGGAGCCGCACTGTTTACCGGCGCACTCGCGGTGGCATCAGCAGATTTCGAGGTTGCAGTGGCCTCAGCTGGCTGGGTGGTTGCAGCAGCCTCAGGCGGCGTCGGAGCCGCACTGTTTACCGGCGCACTCGCGGTGGCATCAGCAGATTTCGAGATTGCAGTGGCCTCAGCTTGCTGGGTGGTTGCAGCAGCCTCAGGCGGCGTTGGAGCCGCACTGTTTACCGGCGCGGCACTGCTGCTATCCATCGCCGTCGACGTTTCCGCGCCAGCGGGCGTCAGCCATAACGCGGCGGTCAGTGAACTGGCCAGCAACGTATGCGTCAGGATTTTCATGCCGCGCCATCCTCTTTCGCCGCCGCGACAACCGGGTCGACTTTTTTACGTTTATCGTGGCGGCCCCTCCAGGTCAGCCAGAACAGCTCAAATACGGTACGGATAATGGTGCCCAGTGAAATCAGCGGGTTGTCCTGCTTATACTCTGGCTGGATCCAGGCATCCGCACGTGCCAGCACCACACGCACCAGTTCGCGACGGCGCGCCAGCGGCATCGCCTCAAAGCGCAGGCGAATGCTCTCGTCATCGCCAGAAATCTTACTCACCGGGATGGTGATCGCGCCGGATTTCAGCAGAAGATCAATCTCTTCAATTTCGTCCGTTTCATGACGGCCATCCGGCGCATCGAGCTGTGCACCGCCCATCGACAGGTTGCTGGTCAGGGTGCGTGATGAAATGCCGCTGGCGTAGTGAATAATCGCCGGGATTTGTACGTCAACACGGATGGTTTTACGCACCTGTTTGGTTTCGCGCGCCACGGCAATCGCCGCCATCAGAATAATCAGGCTGAAAATCGCCCAGCCGACGTTGAGCGCAATAACGTATGGGTCGACGCCAAAATAGTCATGCATCACTGCACGCACTACGCCAGCAACAATCCCGATGCCCAGCAACAGCGCCACAATCACGTGCGGACGCACGATGTGGAAATCGAAGAAGCCCTGATCCAGCACACCGCCTTTGTCGGTCACGTTAAACTTGCCATGTTTCGGCGACAGTAGCGTCAGGATGGTCGGAATGACCAGATGGAAGCACATCACCGTCTCATAAATCTCACCCCAGAAGGTGTAACGGAAACGGCCATTCATGCGTGAGTTAACATAAAGCGACATCACCAGATGCGGCAGCACGTAGGCAAAAATCAGCGATGCCGACGAATGAATAATATTCAGGTTAAACAGCAGGTAAGCCAGCGGCGCGGTCAGAAAGGCGACGCGTGGCAGGCCGAACTGGAAGTGGAGCATGGCGTTGAGGTAGCAAAGACGCTGCTGCCACTTCAGGCCACGGCCAAACAGCGGATTATCGACGCGGAAAATCTGCGTCATGCCGCGCGCCCAGCGGGTACGCTGGATGATATGCAGACCCAGACGTTCGGTCGCCAGGCCGGCCGCCAGCGGGATCGACAGGAACGCTGAACCCCAGCCCAGGCGCTGCATTTTCAGGGCGGTGTGTGCATCTTCGGTGACAGTTTCAACGGCAAAGCCGCCAATCTCTTCCAGCGCCGAACGACGGATCACCGCACAGGAGCCGCAGAAGAAAGTGGCATTCCAGTTGTCGTTACCCTGCTGCACCGGGCCATAAAACAGCGCGCCTTCGTTGGGAATGCTGCGCGCAGCGCGCAGATTACGCTCAAAGGGATCGGGCGAATAGAAGTAGTGCGGCGTCTGCAACAGCGCCAGCTTCGGATCTTTCAGAAACGGTCCCACCGTCGCCTGCAGGAAGGTGCGGGTCGCCACGTGGTCGCAGTCGAAGATGCAAATCAGTTCACCTTTGGTGATTTTCATTGCATGGTTGAGGTTACCGGCTTTGGCATGTTTGTTGTCGTCGCGGGTGATATACCCTACCCCGACATCCGCCGCAAAGCGGGCAAATTCGCTGCGCTTGCCATCATCCAGCAGATAGATTTTGAGTTTGTCACGCGGGTAGTCGATACACTGCGCCGCCAGCACGGTATCGCGCATCACATCCAGGCTTTCATTGTAAGACGGCACATAAATATCGACCGTCGGCCACAGACGGGTATCGTCCGGCAATGGCTCAATGGTGCGCTTTAATGGCCAGGTGGTTTGCAGGAAGCCGAGAATTAAGATCAGCCAGACGTAAAGCTCCGCCAGATATAAGCCAATCCCTAATATCGCCTCGACTTCGGAATTAAAGTGCAGCGTCTCAGTGGTGCGCCACCAGATATAACGGCTGGACATCAGGGCAGAGAGAATCACCATCACCACGGTTATTTTGCGGCTCTTGCTGAAACCCAATAAAAACATCATGCCGATGCTGATCAGACCAAAAATATACTGTTTCTGGCTGTCCATCGGCGTAATGATGATCACCGCGGCAACGGGTGCAAGCACCAGCAGCAGCAGGTAAAACCCGATTTTACTCATGATTCACCCTGAGAAGAGCTGTTTAAGTCAGTCGCCTGCAGTAGCCGACTAAAAATGATTTGTGCGGATGGGAGCCTGAACTTCACCATTTCCCACGGTGATATTCAGAATGCTGCTGACCCGTTTGGCGATCAGTTCAATATCAAATGCCGCTGCTGAGGCAGGGCTGAAATCATATACGGACTGCTGGGAAGCATTGGCTTCACCCACACTTTCATCACGGTGAACCACGCCCAGTAAATTATCGCCCAGACGCTGCTGCATAAATGCAGTGACATCACGATTAATATTCCGGCGGTTATCGCACTGGTTCAGGATAAAATAGTGCCCATGCTTATTATTGAGCGGTTTCCCGGTCATCCGGTTCTCTTCAATCTGCGGTAATAACGACACAGAGGCGGTATCCGCTAACATCACCACTAAATGCATATCGGCCAGCGCCGTCATTGCTTTAAGGGCCGGGCCCGGACCAGGCGGAAAATCAGCGACAATCACCAGACCGGGATAATTAAGTACCGTATCCAGACCACGCTTAATAAAGTGGGGATCTTTCATCAGGTTCTCTTCGAACCGTTCGCGCTGTGGCTCGGTGACATCGCCATAGGGCAGGACAAAGATATTTCCGCCGGTGGTAAGAATCGACTGGCTCCAGTCCGCCTGCTCTTCTGAGCGCGCCACAAATCCGCGGCCATCATGCAGCGGCACGCCAAAATGAAGACGCAGTGCATTCTGCACATCAAAATCAATGGCCAGAACTTTGCTACCGGAACGCGCCAGACTCCAGGCCAGATTCGCCGCCAGCGTGGTTTTCCCCACGCCTCCCTTCGGCGAGCACACACAAACTAACGGCATAGCGCAATCTTCTCCAGTAACGGTTTGAGTAAGGTTTCTTTCGGCAGATTCGACGGTTCGCTGTCGCGTGAGCGGAACAACGCACCAAACCGTTCCGGTTCAGAATGGGGGGTGGCAGGCGTCATAGCGGGCTTTAAATCCGCCACCATGGCGGGCCGGACGGGCTGAGCATGTGATACAGCAACAGGCTCAGCTAAAGCCCGTTTTTGCGGTGGCGGCGGAAACAGTGATGAAGGGTCACGTTCAGCCGTGCGGGCTGTGGGCAGGTTGCTGCCTGACAGACTATCGAGAATTGCGCTGCGGGCTGATGTCGTCGGTTGCGCGCTGAGTGTGGCAGGCCTTGCCGGTGCCTCAGGCGGTGGCGCGGTAAATTCATCCCCGCGCAGTGGCTGCGGCTGCGGCAGGTCGATACGCTGACCGCCCCCCAATGAGGTCTGATGGTCCTCTTTTGCCAGCTGGCGAATTAAAGCCCATTTACTGTGTTCCGCCGCTTCCTGCGCCTGGCCAGACATATCTTTAAAGTCGATGTCGAGCGTTTGCGTTTTCTCTTTAAAACGCTGCAAATCATCGTAATTATTCTTCATTGGCCGTGGCCTGCAACAAGGGAGGAATTTTCCTGGAATATAACACATCCCTTTAATGTCAGTCAGAAAAACCTGATTACAAATAAAGCAGATTCAATAAAATAGTTTAATCATAAAGATTCACTTACAGCGGAATAAAGCCAATATAAGATGATTAGCCCCTATAATTAATAAGTGATGTTTAAGTTAAATTAATCTGCGATGTTTCAATAATTTTTAAGACTTAGCCGCTATGACAACCACTGGCACAGCCAGGCGGGACACGATAAGCGCAATGTTATGCCACGATCGGGCTGCCGCAGGCGCAAAAAAGTCTGATCGCTGTCATAAGGGATTTGGAGTATTTATCTTTTTTGGCTGCTCATTTCGCCAGAAGAAAAACAGGTTAAATCTGATAACGGAAAAAGAGGGAAAATAACCGAAATGTGATGGCGGGTCTCCCGACGGTGCGGTTTACAGCGCAATTGAGATAAAAAAAGGCTCCAGTAAGGAGCCTTCGTCTTAAGAAATTGTACCGGCTCAGGGTGTATTGCATTACCAAATCAGAACCACAGACGGCTAACCCTCTTCAGGAGAGGGGAGCATACGCCTGTAGCAAAGCATCGCAGGCCATGAATGGCGTCTTTGCGGAGGGCGTATGCTCCCTGAGCCGCCACTGAATTAACGGCCTGAACCGACAATCCTCAGCTGACCTTTTCTGCCACACCCACCGGCTGATTCTCATCCTGATCAACCGCGAAGCAGGCAATCTCCTGACCACCATAGTTTTTCAGCTTCGGTTGCAGCTGTACGCAGGTGCCAAAACGTCGGTGGCAGCGCGCATTGAAGGCGCAGCCTGGCGGCGGATTGAGCGGGCTGGGCAGCTCGCCGGTCAGTTTAATGCGCTCACGACGGTCGTCCGGATTCAGACGCGGCGTCGCTGACAGCAAAGCCTGGGTGTAAGGATGGCGCGGGTTAGCAAAAATCGCCTCTTTACTGCCCTTCTCGACACAACGGCCGAGATACATCACCATCACCTCATCGGCAATGTGTTCTACCACCGACAAATCGTGGGAGATAAAGACGTAGGAGAGTCCCATGTCCTGCTGCAAATCCATCATCAGGTTCAGCACCTGAGCACGTACCGAAACGTCGAGCGCCGAAACCGGCTCATCGGCAATCAGCACGTCCGGATCGAGCATGAGTCCACGTGCGATAGCGATACGCTGACGCTGACCGCCTGAGAACATGTGCGGATAGCGATCGTAATGTTCGGTTTTCAGGCCCACTTTCGCCATCATCTCCAGCGTCTTCTCGCGACGTTCCGCTTTGGTCAGCTGGGTATTGATCACCAGCGGCTCTTCCAGAATCTGGCTGACTTTCTTACGCGGATTGAGTGAGCCATACGGGTTCTGGAACACGATCTGGATTTTCTGACGCCGCAGCTTCTGCGCCTGGGGATCGTGTTTCAGCAGATCCTGACCGTGCCAGTAAAGCTGCCCTTCGGTCGGGGTTTCAATCATCGTCAGCAGGCGGCCCAGCGTGGATTTACCACAGCCTGACTCGCCGACGACCGCCAGCGTTTTGCCGCGCTCCAGATTAAAAGAGACGCCATCCAGCGCCTTAACCAGACGCTCCTGACCAAACAGACCCTTCTTCACCGGGTAGTGTTTTTTCAGATCAATCGCCTGCAGCAGGAACTGATCTTTCGTGATTTCATGACTCATAAGTGGGTCTCCCGGCATCATCCAGCGGATAGTGACACTTGGACTGACGTCCTGGAATGGTGCGCAGTTCCGGTTCTTCCTGGCGACAAAGGTCAGTCGCATAAGGGCAGCGTGGGTTAAGCAGACAGCCAGCCGGGCGGTCATACTTGCCCGGCACCACGCCTGGCAGTGACGCCAGACGCGCTTTATCGGCCGCAAACTCCGGCAGCGCACGCAGCAGCGCCTGCGTATAAGGATGGCGCGGCGCTTTGAAGATATCGGTCGCTTTACCGCTCTCCACCACCTGACCGGCATACATCACGATAATGTGGTGCGCCGCTTCTGCCACTAACGCCAGATCGTGCGTAATCAGGATCAGCGCCATGTTCTCCTGCCGCTGCAGATCCAGCAGCAGTTCAATGATCTGCGCCTGAATGGTCACGTCGAGCGCCGTGGTCGGCTCATCGGCGATCAGCAGCTTAGGCCGGCAGGCGATCGCCATCGCAATCATCACGCGCTGGCTCATGCCGCCCGACAGCTGGTGAGGATAGACATCAAGCCGCGACGCGGGATCGGGAATCCCCACCTGGTTCAGCAGGTCGATTGCCCGCTGACGCCGGGTGCGTTTATTGCCGCCCTGATGCACCTTGATCGCTTCCATAATCTGGAAACCCACGGTGTAGCAGGGATTCAGACTGGTCATCGGGTCCTGAAAAATCATTGCCACTTCTGCGCCCACCAGCTGGCGGCGCTCTTTTTCAGAGATCCGTTTCAGATCGCGCTGGTTGAACTCCAGCTTCTCCGCCATCACTTTGCCAGGGAAGTCGATCAGTCCCATGATCGCCAGTGAACTTACCGATTTACCGGAGCCGGACTCGCCCACGATACCGACGACCTGGCCCTGCTCAACCTGATAACTGATGCGGTCAACCGCACGGAACGGTGCTTTATCGTCGCCGAAATGCACCGATAGTTTGTCTACATTTAATAACGCCATCTCGGTGCCTCTTTACTGCTTGAGTTTCGGGTCGAGGGCATCACGCAAACCATCGCCCATCAGGTTAAATGCCAGCACGGTAAGCAGAATGACCAATCCAGGGAAGGTCACGACCCACCAGGCACTTTGCGCATACTGCAGCACGTCGGAGAGCATGGTGCCCCACTCCGGCGTTGGCGGTTGCGCACCCATACCGAGAAAGCCCAACGCCGCCATATCAAGAATGGCGTTGGAGAAACCTAATGACGCCTGCACGATCAGCGGTGCCAGGCAGTTAGGCAGAATATTCACAAACATCTGGCGCAGCATACCGGCACCGGCCACGCCGGAGGCGGTCACATAGTCGCGGTTCACTTCCACCAGCACCGCGGCGCGGGTCAGACGGATATAGTGCGGCAGTGCCACAAAGGTCAGCGCAATGGAGGCGTTAACGATTGAGGGACCGAAGATGGCGACCAGCACCAGCGCCAGCAGCAGACTGGGCAATGCCAGCATGATGTCGACCACACGCATGATGATGGCATCGACCACGCCGCCAAGATAACCGGCCAGCAGGCCAAATATCACGCCGAAAATCAGCGACAGTACCACCACCAGACAGCCTACCAGCAGCGACAGGCGCGCCCCGTACATCAGACGCGACAGCACATCGCGGCCCACGTCGTCGGTGCCCAGAATGTAGCTCCAGTTACCGCCTTCCTGCCAGACCGGCGGATGCAGCAGCGCGTCGCGGAACTGCTCAGCAGGCGCATGCGGGGCCAGCACATCGGCGAAAATAGCGCACAGCAGCACAATGATGATGTAGACCAGGCCGATGACCGCGCCTTTGTTACGTTTGAAGTAGTGCCAGAATTCCTGGAACGGGGTCATCGGCTTGGGTGCAACGGTAACGCTGCCGGGATCAACAACAGACATGATGCCCCCTTATTTCTTGTGACGTATGCGCGGGTTAACCACGCCATACAGCAGATCAACCAGCAGGTTGACCACAATAATCAGTACTGCCGTCAGCAGCACACCACCCTGTACCACCGGATAGTCACGGCGCTGCAACGCTTCAATCAGCCAGCGCCCCAGCCCCGGCCACGAGAAGATGGTTTCAGTCAGAATCGCCCCGGCCAGCAACGTGCCGACCTGCAGGCCGATGACCGTCACCACCGGCAGCATGGCGTTGCGCAGCGCGTGCACGACGATCACCCGCATCCGCGTCAGGCCTTTGGCGCGCGCCGTGCGGATGTAATCTTCACCCAGTACTTCGAGCATTGCCGAACGCGTCATACGTACAATCACCGCCAGCGGAATGGTGCCGAGCACGATGGCGGGCAGGATCATGTGCATCACCGCATCGTGGAAGTCGCCCGGCTCACCCCAGAAGAAGGTGTCGATCAGCATAAAGCCGGTCAGCGGCATGCTGTCATCCAGGAAGACGGTGTCGCCGACCCGCCCGGAAACCGGTGTCAGGTTGAGCTGCACCGAGACCAGCATGATCAGCATGATGCCCCACCAGAAGATCGGCATGGAGTAGCCGGTCAGTGAGATACCCACGGCGGTGTGATCGAAAATCGAACCACGCTTTACCGCCGCCAGCACCCCAACCGGGATGCCAATAGCCACGGCAAATATCATGGCGCAGATGCCAAGTTCCAGCGTCGCTTTGAAGCGCGGAACAAACTCATCCCAGACCGGGATGCGGCTCTTCAGTGAAATGCCCAGGTCGCCATGTAATACGCCGTTAATGTAGTTCAGGTACTGTTTCCACAGCGGCTGATCCAGACCTAACAGCGCCATTAACTGTGCATGACGTTCAGGAGAAATACCGCGCTCGCCGGCCATGATCAGCACCGGATCGCCGGGGATCATGTGAACAAACGCGAAGGTGAGTAATGTAATACCGATAAACGTTGGGATGACAAGGCCCAGACGTCGGAGTATGAACTGCAGCATAATCCGGGTTCTCTCTTGTCCGTGCGACCGTCGCCGCGCGGGTTGTTATTGCTTACATCTGACGATCGGGTAGGCCCGACCGCGACGCAGCCAGGCTGCGCCTCTACCGTTTCCAGTAAAACAGGGAGATAAAGCCGGGGCGACGCGCAGCCGCCCCGGAAAAGGCGACAATTATTCTTTAATGTCTACCTGAGCAAAGTAGTGTCCGCCCAGCGGATCGACTTTGTAACCGGAGACTTTTTTGCTGACCGGTTCATATACCGTTGAGTGCGCGATCATCAGCGCCGGTGCCTGGTCATGCATCACAACCTGAGCCTGCTTGTAGTACTCAATACGCTTCGCCTGATCGGCGGTGGCGCGAGCTGGCTGAATCTGATCCTCGAAGGATTTATCACACCAGCGCGAGTAGTTAGAGCCATCTTTGGCCGCTGAACAGCTGAACAGGGTCGCCAGGAAGTTATCCGGATCTCCGTTGTCACCGGTCCAGCCCATCATGACGGTCTGGTGCTCACCCGCTTTGGCGCGTTTCAGGTATTCGCCCCACTCGTAGGTCACGATTTTGGCTTTCACGCCAATCTTCGCCCAGTCGCTCTGGATCATTTCCGCCATGCGACGTGCGTTCGGGTTGTACGGACGCTGAACCGGCATCGCCCACAGGTCGATAGAGAAACCGTCTGCCATACCCGCTTCTTTCAGCAGTGCTTTGGCTTTCTCGGGATCGTAGGCGTAGTCTTTTACGTCGTCGTTATAGCCCCACATCGTTGGTGGGATCAGGTTTTTAGCAGGCTGACCTGCACCCTGATAAACGGCGTCGATAATCGCTTTTTTGTTGACCGCCATGGTCAGTGCCTGACGCACTTTCAGGTTATCCAGCGGTTTTTTCTCAACGTTGTACGACAGATAGCCGACGTTCAGGCCAGCCTGCTCATACAGGTTGATGTTTTTGTCCTGCTTCATACGCGCAATGTCAGCCGGGTTTGGATACGGCATGACCTGACATTCGCCCTTCTGCAGCTTGGCGTAACGCACCGACGCATCCGGGGTAATGGAGAAGACTAAGCGGTCGATTTTCGGCTTGGTGCCCCAGTAATCCGGGTTAGCTTTGTAAAGGATGCGCGAATCTTTCTGGTACTGCAGCAGCTGGAACGGACCGGTACCGACCGGGTTCAGGTCAACGTTTTGCGGGGTGCCCGCTTTCAGCATGTTGTCTGCGTACTCTTTCGACAGAATCGAGGCGAAGTCCATGCCGAGGTCAGCAAGGAACGGCGATTCAGGACGCGTCAGCACAAAGCGCACGGTATTCTCGTCCACTTTTTCGATTTTGCTGATCAGCTTCGGCATGTCCATGCCTTCGAAGTATTCGTAGCTGCCGCCAGAGACGCCGTGATAGGCGTTGTTTTTATCCAGCTGGCGCTCAAAGGTGAACACCACATCATCCGCATTGAAGTCGCGCGTCGGTTTGAAATCTTTGGTGGTCTGCCACTTCACACCTTTACGCAGGTGGAAGGTGTAGGTTTTACCGTCTTCACTGACATCCCACTTCTCTGCCAGGGCAGGGTGCAGTTCGGTGGTGCCGATAGTGAACTCAACCAGTCGGTTGTAGATCTGACGTGAGCTGGCATCGTAGGTGGTGCCCGAGGTGAACAACTGCGGGTTAAAGCCTTCCGGAGAACCTTCAGAACAGTAAACGAGGGTTTTTGCCTGAACACCGGCGGCGACAGTCATAGCAATCAGGCTCAGACCGACCTTCAGCATCCCGGATTTAGCCAGGGAGTTGATCATGCTTTTGCTCCATTGTGATGTGATGTTGTGTGTATTGCCCGACCTCTGATTTTTTTATGCGGTTCAGGCGTACCACCGAACAGGTGGTTAACGCGCGCTGCGTTTTTTATGTTTTTTCTGACGCAGATTGTGCATTCAGAAAATTCCGTAACTGCGCGTTTATTGACGCATCAATTTGTCAACAGTTGCAAAGAACGTCAATACAACGGTTACTTATTTACACAGAGTGTGAGGAATAGCATGCAACGGTAATAAAAACCGTTTCTGTCTAAAAGCCATACAATGCACAGCGTAGCTGGCCTGAATTCCGTGCATTGTGCTGGATTGCTGCTCTATCGCTAGTGATTCTCACCGCTAAAAAACTTAAAACTTTTACCGGCAAATGTTGAATAACTGAACGATTCACCGTGCGTTATGACGTTCAACCAGCGGAATATGCTGGGAAAGAAGCATAAGAAATCAGCATGTTGCCGCTTTCGGTCATAAGAAGAATGTGTCGCGAATTATGATCGCAACTCCTGTATGGCAAGGCCTGCCAGCGGGAAAGTGACAATAACAGGGGCTGGTAAGCGGAACGCGCGGCAGTGGGGTTTTACTGGAACCTTCTGGAAGGTAGCGAGGCGAGCAACAAAACAAAATGTGGTAAGCGGGAGTGGCGTTAAGGACTATCGGTGGCACGTATGGCGTTAAGATCGAGATCTGCTTCGGGAACACGGGCAGATCGGAAAGGCGCTTAAACCATCCCTGAACGCTCGGCCCACGCCGTCCATGGCGTGGGACGCTTTCCTCCTCTGCCCGTGTTCCCTACGCCTTGAATTTATGCGCTGCGGTCAGATTCCTAGGGTTTAGATCTGCCAGCCGTCTGTAGTGCTTCTGTACGTACCCGATGCGTCTGCCAGACGTGAAGCGAAGGGAGTATACGCCTGCAGCAAAGCATCGCGGGCCAGGGATGGGTCGCGCTGAGCATGCCAGGGATGGCGTCTTTTGCGTCTTTGCGGAAGGCGTATGCTCCCTGAAGCCTGCTCAGCGGTGAGTTTTTCCCTTTTCTTCAGACGAAAAAAAACCTGTCTTTTCAGACAGGTTTCTTAAATATGGTCGGCGAGAGAGGATTACTCTGCTCTGCGAGCAGCGCCCTTCGGGCCGTTGCTAAAGCAACGTTGTCTCGCTACGCTCGGCTCAAACCTCCTTCGGAGGTTCTCATCCTCTTTTCTTCAGACGAAAAAAAAACCTGTCTTTTCAGACAGGTTTCTTAAATATGGTCGGCGAGAGAGGATTCGAACCTCCGACCCACTGGTCCCAAACCAGTTGCGCTACCAAGCTGCGCTACTCGCCGATGGGGGCGCATGTTACTGCTACCCCCGAACAGCGTCAACCGCTTTTTATGCTTTTGCCGCCAATCGCCTGGAAAGCATGCGGTTACCCGAAATCAACCATCTGCATGTCCCTTTCAGACCACCGCTACAGCGCTTTAGCCTGACTTTTAGCCGGAGCCTGACACCAGTTGTTAGCCGGGTTAATGCCGCCATCTGGCGAGGTATAACCCAGACAGCCCAGAATGGTATCGAACAACTCAACGTGACGATGGGTCCGGCCCACACGCTGCTGCGCCTGCAGGCGTTCGAAGTTACTGCGGTTCTGACTGTCTTCCAGATACTTATCTGACGCCCAGACCATCATCGGGACGCGGAACTGCTCCGGCGGGGCCATCTCACGCGGCGTGCCGTGCAGATGCATATTCTCGCTGATCGACTCGCCGTGGTCGGCAGCATAGAAAACGATCGCCTTCTTATCACGCAGCTGATCCAGCACGCTGTCCAGCATGCTATCGACATAGAGCACTGAGTTATCATAAGCGTTGATCAGCTGCGCTTTGCTGCAGGTCTCGTCGACGCCCATACACTCTGGCTGATACTTCGCGAAGCTGCGCGGATAACGCTGTGAATAAAGATAGTGTGAACCCTTGGTGTGCAACACCACCAGATGCTTACCTTTCGGGAAACGATCCAGTGACGCTTTCATCTCCGGCACCAGCAGCATGTCGTCTACCGATTTACCCTGATTACGCTTTTCTGAACCAATCTGCTCACGGAAGGCAAAGTTGTTGGCATTGATGTTGTCGTAGAACCAGACTTCGCTCTGCATCGCAAACAGCTCAGAGGTGAAGCCCAGCTCTTTCATCACCGCAAACACATTCTGCTCTTTCAGCGTGCGGCCAGGGTTATCCATGGTGCCGCCTTCGCGCACGAACATGCAGCGCAGCGACAGCTTGGTCGCGGTGTCGCAGGATTCACCCCGGAATGCGACCAGATTCTTCTCTTTCGACAGCTTAGGCGTCGTGTCACGCTCATAGCCCAGCATACCCATGTGATCCCAGCGCGTGGTCTCACCAATCACAAACACCACATAGGTGTCGTCCAGACCGGCAGGCGCAACATAGGTAAACTTCTTCGCCGGATCCAGCAGTTCCTCGTTTTGCAGCGACTCATCTACGCGGGTCCAGGCAAACAGACCTACAGCCGCCAGCCAGTTAGAAGGCAGATACGAGTGGGCGACTACGCCGCCGTAGCTCGGCAGATCGATGTTAGTAATCTCTTCATTATGCTTCTGCAGCTTGTCGAAATAACGGATCGGCAGCCACACCAGCGCTACACAGAGCAGCATAATCAGGGTCGGTTTCAGGCGCTGTCCTGGCGTACGCAGCTGCTCGTTCAGCGTCATGCTCAGCCTGTTGCGCCAGATCATCAGCAGCGGCAGCGCGCTGACCAGCACCATCCACAGGATGAAATGGTAGCCAACCACTTCTTTAGAAAGATCGGTATCGGTCGTCATCACCGACGCCACAATACCGTAGCCAATCACGACGTTAAAAAACGCCATGTAATAGGCGGCGGCAACAGATATCAGAACAATCAGCGTGGCCAGCACGCGATAAAACCACTTTCCGCCCAGCGACAGCAGACGCATCAGGAAGAACGTCAGCAGCACAATGGCAACTACCTCGGTAACGGCAGTGAGCCAGTTCGTTACCGTGGATTGCCTGAGAAAACCGTCAAAACGACGGTAGAAAATCGGTAAGTTCAGCAAAATACCGAGGTAGAGCGCCAGCAATAGCGATAACTTCTGCTGGGTCAGGGTTTTAATATAATTCATGAAAAAAGGGGTTTCTCCGGTGTGAAGCGCTTGACCAAATCTTTTATGTGACTGCCGAAACGCGGCAGAGTTCGCTGAATAAGCGGACCGGACAAGATGAAGGAAAATTCTGAACGGATTTACTGGCTATAACGCAAGGTGGCTCAGTAAAGCATGGCCGCGTTTGATAGACCAGAAAATAATCTTTGTCGACCGGATTAGCACATTTTTTGTACATGGCTGACAGTAGCTATTGGCTGACTGACGCAGAAAACAGCAGGAGAGAGGATGTGAAAAAATGCGGGCCTGATGGTATCAGGCCCGCAGTACGCTTAGCGAATGATGTTCAGTGTAACGTCGATATTATTGCGGGTAGCGTTTGAATAAGGACAAACGATATGCGCCGCATCAACCAGCTTCTGCGCTTCTGCTTCATCCATCTCTGGCAGATGAATGTTCAGCGTGGCTTCAATACCAAAGCCGTCAGGGATCGGACCGATACCGACTTCACCTTCAATCCACGCATCTTTTGGCATCGCGATTTTGTCGCGGCCTGCAACAAACTTCATCGCGCCCAGGAAGCAGGCAGAGTAGCCTGCAGCAAACAGCTGCTCAGGGTTAGTCACTTCACCGCCTGCACCGCCCATCTCTTTTGGCACGCCCAGTTTAACGTCCAGTACACCGTCAGAAGAGGTTGCACGACCATCACGACCACCGGTTGCTTTGGCTTTGGCGCGGTAAACCACTTGTTCTAAAGACATGACATTTCTCCGTTACGCTATTTAATCGCCCGCGACTTATTTAACCGTAATCAGGCGGTGAGGTTCAACGGATGCAGCGCATCCGTCGGCAATATTTATCGTGATTGATTCAGGTTATCACGCAACCCATCGAGCTGTAATTTCAGCGCCAGCAGGGCGTCATCGTCACAGGCTGTGGCACATTTAACCGCTTCAGGAATCGCTTCAGCCTTAACGCGCAGCGCGCGGCCAGCCTCAGTCAGCGTTACCGCAACCTGGCGTTCATCCTGCCGGGTGCGCTGGCGGTAAATCAGACCTGCGCTTTCCAGCCGCTTCAGCAGTGGCGTTAATGTTGCCGAGTCTAAAAAAAGCTGCTCGCCAATCTCTGACACCGTGACATCATCTTTCTGCCACAACACCAGCATCACCAGATACTGCGGATAGGTAATGTCGAGCTGGCTCAGCAACTGGCGATAGACTTTATTCATCGCCAGATTGGCAGAATAAAGCGCAAAGCAGAGTTGCTGATCGACCAACAGTGGCATCGTTTTCACTTTTTTGTCATCTTGATCACAGTTCATGGTGATTAATATAGATAGCGCGCTAGATAATTGCAAGCAAACTTTTTTGTCAGGAGAAATAGCATGCAGGATTCACTGGAAGAACAGGCGCGTCGTTTCGCCACTGAGGCACATGCTGGTGCCGGTCAGCGCCGCAAATATACCGATGAGCCTTACGTTGTTCATCCGGCAGCCGTGGTGGAACTGGTGCGCAGCGTCACTCATGACGATGCCATGTTAGCAGCCGCCTGGCTGCACGACACCGTAGAAGATACCTCTGCCACGCTGGGGGATATCGAAGCCCACTTTGGTCAACGTGTAGCCAGTCTGGTGGAAATGCTGACCGACAGCACACCCACCGCCGCAAAAAATCGGGCGGCTCGTAAACTGGCGCACTTTCGCCATACGGCCAGCGCCAGTCCTGAAGCGCAGACCATCAAACTGGCTGACATCATCGACAATACCCGCGCGATTGTGCGTTTTGATCCTGACTTTGCGCGGGTCTATCTGGTGGAAAAACAGATACAGATTGCGCTGCTGAAGGAGGGCGATGCACAGTTATGGCAACAGGCGTCGACGATCATTGAAAACGGCCTTGCCCAGCTGCGGGAGCCACCCTACAACGTGCCAGAGAGCTGGTTTGTGAAACAGGCCGCTAAATACAGCGAAATGCGTGCATAAAAAAACCCGCCAGCGGCGGGTTCTCTTCGTAATACCTGTTTATTCAAGCAACTGCCGTCCCAGATAGGGATTGGCATGCAATAACTTCATTAATTTTTGCGCCGTCGCGGAAGGACGGGTACGCCGTGCTTCCCAGCTTTTCACGGAAGAGACGCTCACGCCCATTACTTTTGCAAATTCATCAACCTGCATGCCGGTCATTTCACGCAGACGCTGCGGTTCTGGCTGGGCGGGTTGCTGACGCTGAATAAGTAACTCGGCGGCGCGATCATCACGTGTCAAAACAATCTGCTCAAGGCTGCTGAGCAATTCAAACATCGGGTCTTTTAATTCCATAGAGAACTCCTTAAAACTCACTATGAAGCACGTGAAAGTAAAGTAGAGAGGTACGAGCCTGAAGTCAGGACTCTGAAACCGGGCCTGTTTCAGGCTGGATCCCGCAAGGGTTTGTTTTTGTTATGATAAAAACCATTACGGGACACAGCCTGCGGTGCACTGCTTTAAAGATGTCAGATCAATGCAACAAATGCCGGGAGACTAAGTATGGATAGAGACCTGACTATTTGCCGCGCAATTTATAATTATTTTTTTCATTATGGTTTGCCGGAAATGTTCCAGCGCCTCTAACCTGCTGAGGCAGTTGATTTTTGTGCTGTTATAGCGCGCAAAAAAATCAAATGGTGTTTGCAATTTATGTGGATGCCATCAAGCTTTGCTCTGGCATATTCTCATTTCTGTGAAGCACTACACCCCTTCACCTTGTGAGTGCAAAATATACGCCAATGGTTTACTTCCTGAACACTTATATTCACAGCTCTGATTAATTTAAGAATAGTCCTGGCCAGCACCTGGCCCCTGGCGCGCGGCGGTTCACAGTGCAGTGCGGGGAAATCTTTTATTATGAACGCCCCGGTATCGTCAGATAAATCAACAGTCACCCTAACGAAACGGCTGACGCCTCATAACGGTGCAGCTGGCGGCTAAAAGCAAGTCCTTTGCGCGCTAAACGTGCAGCCGTTAATCGCGTACTGACGACGGAAAAATTCTCTCCTGACCTCTTTAAGGAAAAGCGATGCGTGAAACAGATTTTAACGTCAGCTATCCGTCTCATCGCGTGCCGATGATGGGCCGCAATGCCGTCGCGACCTCACAACCGCTGGCGGCGCAGGCGGGTTTACGGATGCTGCAACAGGGCGGGAACGCCGTGGATGCGGCTATCGCCACCGCCATCGCCTTAACCGTGCTGGAGCCGACCGGAAACGGCATCGGCAGTGATGCGTTTGCGATTGTCTGGGACGGCAGCTCGCTGCATGGCTTAAACGCGTCAGGCCGGGCACCCGCTGCCTGGCATCCCGAACGCTTTGCCGCTCTGAGCGCGATGCCTGAAACCGGCTGGGAGTCTGTCACTGTGCCGGGAGCCGTCTCGGCATGGGTGACACTGGCGCAGCGCTTCGGCACCTTACCGCTGACTACCCTGGCGCAACCGGCAATCGACTATGCGCGCGACGGCTTTCCGGTATCGCCGCTGATTGGCCAGCTCTGGCAGCGCGGCTATGACAAGCTGCAGGATCAGCCTGGCTTCAGCGACTGCTTTGCGCCGCAGGGCCGACCACCGCGCATGGGCGAGCTGTTTCGCAACCCGGCGCAGGCCCGCACCCTTCAGGAGATCGCTGAGACTGAGGGCGAAAGTTTTTATCGCGGCGCACTGGCGCAGAAGATGGCAGCCTTTGCTCGTGAACATAACGCGGCGCTGACGCTGGAGGATTTGAAAAACCATCGCGCCAACTGGGTGACCCTGCTGTCGCATCCGTTTGCCGGGGGATCGGTGCAGGAGCTGCCGCCGAATGGTCAGGGGATCGCGACCTTAATTGCGCTCGGCATTCTGGAAGCGTGGGAGATCAATCGTTATGCACCTGATTCACCGCAGTGGCTGCATCTTTCTATTGAGGCGATGAAACTGGCGCTGGTTGATCTGGACCGTTATGTCTCCGACGAGGATCACCTCGAATTTCCGGCTGAGTTACTGCTAAGCAAAGAGTACATCTGCCAGCGGGCCGCGCTGATTGATCCTGACAAGGCAGGCGATTTCCGCTTTGGATCTCCGCAGCAAAGCGGCACGGTGTATGTGGCAGCAGCGGATGCCAGCGGCATGATGGTCTCTTTCATCCAGTCCAATTACATGGGCTTTGGCTCCGGCGTGGTCGTACCCGATACCGGCATCAGCCTGCAAAACCGTGGCGCGGGCTTTTCACTCGACCCGGCGCATCCCAACGTTGTGGCAGGCGGTAAGCGGCCCTTCCACACCATCATTCCGGCCTTTGCGCTGGATCAGCAGGGCCAGCCGCTGATGGCGTTTGGCGTGATGGGCGGCCCGATGCAGGCGCAGGGACACGTTCAGCTGGCGTTGCGCATTATGCTGCACCGCCAGAATCCGCAGGCCGCCATTGATGCGCCGCGCTGGCGCGTGGTACAGGGACGCGAGGTGGTGTTTGAATCCACTCTCGATCGCAATACCCTGAGCACGCTGCGCCGTATGGGGCACAATGTGGTGCTGGAAGACCCTCTGAGTAACTACAACTTTGGTGGCGCACAGGCAATCGTACGCGATCCGCAGGGCTTCTATATTGCAGCCAGCGAGAGTCGTAAAGATGGACAGGCAGTGGTGTTTTAAGGCCGCGCCAGCGCGCGTCAGGCCGCTAAGCGTGCCTTTCAGCTGCACGCTGAAGCCCGCAATAGCAGGGAAAGCAGCTTGCACTGACGTGCACACGATCCCGTTCTTTAACCGGTGTTTCAGAAAGCATCTGTTTCACAGGTGGTTTCACATTGTGCCGTGATGCGGGTTTGTTCTATTCTTTAGCCCATTCTTACCTGGACATCCGACAGTATCACCGACAGGAGTTGAACCCATGGCTTCAGGACTTACACGCCTTATGGCACGCGGCGGCATGATGTTCGCTGGCGCACTGATTGCGCTGCAACTCACCGCGTGCGGTGATAAAGAAGGCGAGCAGCGCAAAGCATTTATCGATTTCCTCCAGAACACCGTCATGCGCAGCGGCGAACATCTGCCCAGCCTTAGCGAGAATCAGAAACAGAGCTTTGGCAACTTCGCCAGCGATTACGCCATCATGTATGGCTTCTCACAGCAGGCGAACAAGGCCGTTGAGCAGGGTATGCGTCCGGTAGTGGATGAGCTTTCGGCCATTCGCGTTCCGCAGGATTATCTGAGCCGTCGTGATTCCCTGCGTCAGGCGAACAGTGCACTGGTGATCGTTACCCAGCAGATTGAAAGTGCAAAAATGCAGGCGGACAGCAGCAAAGCAGCCCTGAAGCAGCCGGATGACCTGAAAAAAGTCTATGACACCGCCTACAACAAAGTGGTGACGGTGCCCGCCAATCAGCTGATTCCGCTGCTGCCAAAACTCCAGGCGCTGAGCCAGGGTGCCGTGCAGACCGGCGATTTCCTGCAAACGCAGGGAAACCGTGTCAGCTTCAATGATGGCGGCGTGCAGTTCCCGACGCAGGATCAGGCTTCACAATATAACGCGCTGATGAGCACCTTATCAGCCAATGCTCAGGCGCTTCCTCAGGCCCAGCAGATTACGCAGGGATCAATTCGCTAATCTTCATTTCAGGGTGGTATCTGCCACTCTGCGCTAAAGTGCCGCATCAGCCAGGAAGAGTGTATTCCTGTCTGATGCGCGAATCATTCATCTGTTAAATTCATTTTCGCTATTTAAGCGCTTATGACTTTTTCCTGAAATGAAGAGTAAAGTTAATTCACGCGAAATAATAACTCGATATTTTCATCAACCTTTAACATTAAAACCATTCTGTTAATCCACATAATCATATTACACGATCAATAATACCTTCCTGCCATTCCTGGCTGGCACAGAAATGAATTACTTACAGCCTGTTGTCTTTCCTCCGGCTAATGATCTTCTTTCTTTTGCGGACTTTGATATGCAGATAAGCACTGTAGAATATCAAAAAAAACAAGGCAATAATTAACAATAACTGAGTCACATCGATTCCTTCCGCATAATTTTTGATAGTAAAACTATTATGAAAACGCTGCGAGAAATAAAGATCTCCCCCTGTTTTTAGGAATTAATATACAACCTGCATGAATTGATTGTTCCTTTCATTTGGTATAATTTTTCTGAACCGAACGCGGAGGCAATGAATATGGAACTTGTGGAATCCGGAAGTATAAAAAAGTCTGTTATTTTTATAACAGACGATATGTTTTTCAGGCGTGGCGTAGCTGATTACAGAGGGGAAACTTATACAACCAGTGCATACAACTCGTCGCTATTGCTGACGATGCTTATGAACCATGTAGAGTCGGTTTTTATTCTGGATATATTTAACTTTATCACTGAAATTGATAACGATACGTTCAGAGTTATTAAAAACGCTGCGCTGAGAAACAGCATCTTTTTTTTATACAGTAACAAGTATCAGAAACTCACATCAGATTTTGTTACTGTCAATGCACAGCTGATTGAACGAAGGCAACCCCTGGTTAAGATGTTACAATCTGTCATGGGTGGGTTAATACATGCAAAAGGAGACAGTGACCGAATAACTCCGGCATCAGTGCATTTTACTAAACGAGAATCGCAGGTCTTAAACAGGCTAATCAAAGGTGACAGCATTAACATGATCGGCATGTCATTAGGCATATGCGATAAAACTGTTCTGATTTATAAGCATAAAGCACTTAATAAACTCGGCTGTCGGAACTCACGTTTTTTCTATTCAATGCTCAACCACTTTAATTTGGGCGCTGACATACACAGAGCTTTTTAATTTTTTTAATTGTAATTCTTCTGCAATGCACCAGCCCAGGGAAAACCATTATCTTTTATCCCTTCTGACTATTTACAACGCTTTCCCCTGATTGACCATCAGGATACCTGAAGAACTGAGCAACTATTGATCACACCTCTTAAAACCGAGCAGAAATTGTGCTTCCGGCAGTTTTATATTGTGATTAAAATCACACTTCAGAAATAAACAGCGCCCTAATTAATGTGATTAGCATCACACTAAAGAGACCACCCTCTCTCATTTCAGGTATGAAATTGCCCCTTGCGATAGCCATACTGTGATGAATATCACACTAAACCCCCTTACACCCCCCTTAAAACAGTGATCAAAGTCACACGCTGCTTACCTGCTACGCAGCGTTAAATTCGCGTGATAGAGTCCGCGTGCATACAGTAATACCACCGGCTGTGAGTCGGGGTGGCTAAACAAAAACAAGCGCGCTCTCCTATTGCAGCGCGTCTCAATAAGGGGTGGGTTTATGTCCTCATCAGTGAAGGTCAAAGTACAGAGCTTTGGTCGCTTTCTGAGTAATATGGTGATGCCGAACATCGGGGCGTTTATCGCCTGGGGTATCATCACCGCACTGTTTATTCCAACAGGCTGGATCCCTAACGAAACGCTGGCCAAACTGGTTGGCCCGATGATCACCTACCTGCTGCCTCTGCTGATCGGTTTTACCGGTGGGCGTCTGGTGGGCGGCGATCGCGGCGGCGTGGTCGGCGCGATTACGACCATGGGTGTGATTGTCGGTGCGGATATGCCGATGTTCCTCGGTGCGATGATTGCCGGTCCGCTGGGCGGCTGGGCGATTAAGTCGTTTGACCGGGCGATTGACGGCAAAATCAAAAGCGGCTTCGAGATGCTGGTTAACAACTTCTCGGCCGGTATTATCGGGATGATCCTGGCACTACTGGCGTTCCTGGCGATTGGTCCGCTGGTTGAAGGTCTGTCACACATTCTCGCCGCGGGCGTGAATCTGATGGTGCAGAACAACCTGCTGCCACTGACTTCCATCTTCGTGGAGCCGGCCAAAATCCTGTTCCTCAACAACGCCATTAACCACGGCATCTTCTCACCGCTGGGCATCCAGCAGGCCAGCGAAGCGGGCAAGTCGATCTTCTTCCTGATCGAAGCCAACCCGGGTCCGGGTATGGGCGTGCTGATGGCCTACATGTTCTTTGGCCGTGGCAGTGCTAAACAGTCTGCGGGCGGTGCGGCAATTATCCACTTCCTCGGCGGCATCCATGAAATCTACTTCCCCTATGTGCTGATGGCCCCTCGTCTGCTGCTGGCGGTTATCCTGGGCGGTATGACTGGCGTCTTCACGCTGACCTTGCTGAACGGTGGTCTGGTCTCTCCTGCCTCACCGGGTTCTATCCTGGCCGTACTGGCAATGACGCCAAAAGGTGCTTACTTCGCGAACATCGCGGCTATTGCTGCCGCCTTCGCCGTCTCCTTCGTGGTTTCCGCTATCCTGCTGAAAACCAGCAAAGTCAAAGAAGATGACGATATTGAAGCCGCGACCCAGCGCATGCATGAGATGAAAGCGCAGTCTAAAGGCCAGAGCATAGCGGGCGGTGCCGTCGCCAGCGATGCGATGAGCGTCGAGCTGCATCATGTGCGAAAAATCATTGTTGCCTGTGACGCCGGTATGGGCTCCAGCGCCATGGGTGCAGGCGTGCTGCGCAAGAAAGTGCAGGATGCCGGTCTGAGCAATGTGTCGGTAACCAACACTGCGATCAACGCCTTGCCGGGTGATGTCGATCTGGTGATTACGCATCGTGACCTGACTGAACGCGCCATTCGCCAGGCACCACATGCGCAGCATATCTCGCTGAATAACTTCCTCGACAGCGCGCTCTACAGCACCCTGACCGAACGTCTGGTGGCAGCTAACCGCAGCGATGTGCATCGTGAAACGGTGAACACCGCGCTCTCAGACAGCTTTGATGAAGGCAATGCGCACCTGTTTAAACTGGGCGCAGATAATGTCTTCCTCGGTCTGACCGCCAGTAACAAAGAGCAGGCGATTCGCTTTGCCGGCGAACAGCTGGTGAAAGGCGGTTATGTTGAACCTGAATATATTGATGCGATGCTGGCGCGTGAAAAACTGACGCCGACCTATCTGGGTGAGTCGATCGCAGTGCCACACGGCACGGTTGAAGCGAAAGATCGCGTGCTGAAAACCGGCGTAGTGTTCTGTCAGTATCCGGCAGGCGTTCTGTTCGGCGAAGAGCCGGACGATGTGGCGCGCCTGGTGATTGGTATTGCGGCCCGCAACAACGAGCACATTCAGGTGATCACCAGCCTGACCAACGCGCTGGATGATGACAGCGTGATTGAGAAGCTGGCCAACACTACCAGCGTGCAGGAAGTGCTGGATCTGCTGTCAGGCAAGCCTGTAATCGCGTAATTTACAGCAATTATTTTCCCTGGGGCGGGTTTGCCCGCCCCATCGTCATTTGATATGGGTCAAAAATTATGAAAGCGTTACATTTCGGAGCAGGAAACATTGGTCGCGGCTTTATCGGCAAATTACTGGCTGATGCAGGTATCGAACTGGTTTTTGCTGATGTGAATCAGACGGTGCTGGATGCACTGAACGCGCGTCATGAGTATCCCGTTCATGTGGTTGGCGAGCAGGCCAAAGTGGAAACCGTTAAAGGCGTCAGTGCGGTCAACAGCACCAGCGATGAAATCATCACCCTGGTGTCTGAAGTCGATCTGGTCACCACCGCTGTGGGTCCGCAGATTCTGGAGCGTATAGCCGGCAGTGTGGCTAAAGGGCTGGCAAAACGCAGCGACAACGGCAACACTCGTCCGTTAAATATTATCGCCTGTGAAAACATGGTACGCGGCACCAGCCAGCTGAAACAGCACGTGCTGAAAGCCTTGCCGGAGCAGTATCACGCCTGGCTGGAGCAGCATGTTGGCTTTGTGGATTCCGCTGTCGATCGCATCGTGCCCCCGTCTGAAGCAGGCAGCACCGATCCGCTGGAAGTGACCGTTGAGACCTTCAGCGAGTGGATCGTGGATAAAACCCAGTTTAAAGGCGACCTGCCAGCCATTCCGGGCATGGAGCTGACTGATAATCTGATGGCCTTTGTTGAGCGTAAACTCTTCACCCTGAACACCGGTCACGCCATTACCGCCTATCTCGGCCAGCTGGCCGGTCACCAGACCATTCGTGACGCCATCCTTGACGAAAAAATCCGGGCCGTGGTGAAAGGCGCAATGGAGGAGAGCGGCGCGGTACTGATTAAGCGTTACGGTTTCG
Source organism: Candidatus Pantoea gossypiicola (assembly GCF_008632075.1). GTDB lineage: Bacteria > Pseudomonadota > Gammaproteobacteria > Enterobacterales > Enterobacteriaceae > Pantoea > Pantoea gossypiicola. The sequence continues at coordinate 25,298 of NZ_VWVM01000012.1, read as the reverse complement.
ATGCGGAGAAGCATGCGGCGTACATCCGGAAGATTCTGGGCCGATTTGAAAATCCGTATCTGAAAGATGATGTGGAGCGCGTGGGTCGTCAGCCGCTGCGTAAACTCAGCGCGGGCGATCGCCTGATCAAGCCGACGCTGGGCACGCTGGAGTATGGTTTACCGCACGCCAGCCTGGTGCAGGGCATTGCCGCCGCGATGCACTATCACAGCGATCAGGACCCACAGGCGCAGGAGCTGGCGACGCTGCTGGCCGAAAAAGGCCCACAGGCGACGCTGGCTGAGATTTCAGGCCTGGATGCCGACAGCGAAGTCGTGGCTTCTGTGGTGAGCGCCTGGCACGCTATGGCATAATGCGCGCGTGTTAGTGATGCAAGCCGGGCGCAGTTCGCCTGCGCCCGACGGCGGTATTGAACCCATGCAGGCAATAATGGAAGAGAAGCAGGCTTTTGAGAACAGGGTGCTTGAGCGCCTGAACGCCGGTCGTTCGGTGAGAAGCTTTCTGATCGCCGCCGTTGAGCTATTGGCTGAAGCCGTCAATCTGCTGGTGCTGCAGGTGTTTCGTAAAGATGACTATGCGGTTAAATATGCGGTTGAACCGCTGCTGCTGGGCGATGGCCCTCTGGGCGAACTCTCGGTTCGCCTGAAACTCATTTACGGACTTGGCGTAATCAGTCGCCACGAATATGAAGATGCTGAGCTGCTGCTGGCACTGCGTGAAGAGCTGAATCACGACAGCGGCGATTATCGTTTCACCGACGATGAGATCCTCGGCCCGTTTAGTGAACTGCACTGTGTGACTGCCTGGCCACCTGCGCCGGTGTTTCACACCGATGATGCTGAGCTGCGCAGCATGCAACAGCAGCGCTATCTGCAGATGGTGCGGTCCACCATGGTCCTGTCGCTGACCGAACTGATCGCCCGCATCAGTATGAAGCAGGCGTTTAAAAAGTCCGGTAGCTAATCCTGTCAGGCGTCATCACGACGCCTTTTTCGTCTTAACCTGGCCGGGAATATACGTCAGATTTGGTGTATCCTTGGCCTGTTTTCCTCAACGAGTTGTTGTCATGAAAGAGCAAGAAAAGAACGAAATTAAACTTCTCAGCGATAAGCTGGACGCACTGAACCGCAAAGAGCCGCAGTTACTGGAGTCGGGTGATACCGAGAAACTGGGCGCGTTGCTGAAAGAGAAAGAAACGCTGGTCATTGAGATTGAGCGTCTGCGCGGTCAGCGGGTCGAAAAACTGAGTGCCGAAGCGCAGAAGCTGCAGAAAATGGGCTTCAGCCGCGAAATTACCAAAAAAGAGCAGGCAAATCTGGGTGCGCTGAAGAAAAGCGTACGCGGCCTGGTGGTGGTGCATCCAATGACCGCGCTGGGACGTGAGATGGGTCTTAAAGTGATGACGGGCTTCGCTAAAACCGCATTCTGACAGGTCGATCAGGCAGCAGCCTGATCGACATCGGCTTTGCGTTCGCCGGCGGCGGCATAAACCTGCTCCGCCAGCGCATCCAGCAGCTCATAACGGCGGCGATACTCTGCCCGCTTCTTACTGGCAATCTCCTCCAGCGTTTTACGGGGCAGACTCAGCGGCAGCGTAAACATCCCATCCCTGCGCGCTTCACCACTCAGCGACAGCCAGAATTCACTGTAGCTGGCAAAGAACTTATCCCCTTTGCTGTGGCGATAACGCAGACTGCGGAATACATGCGTCTCATCGCCTACCGCCTGAATACTTTCCACGCCGCACTGCTTCGCCACAATAAATACCGCTTCCATTAACAGGCGTTTCGGGAAGAGACCGTGAGCCGCTTTGGTCGCTTCGCGGATCATCTCATTATTAATATGTTTTCGCGGCCCCTGTAACCCGCCAATTAATAAGGTGCGCTGGTTATTCTCGTTAAGAATCGAAAAAGAAAGCGAAGCAATAATTTCGTCGTTATAACGTAATACCAGCGTCACTTCCCCTTCGCGATCAAAATAACCGGAACTGCATGAGAGTAAAAAGGCCTCGCCATTTTTTCCGGTCAGCGTGGCCAGCGGACTATCTGAAGCACTCTGCAGCAGCTGACGCAGCATAGGATTTTCGAGATTGTTCATCAGCGTGTAGTGGTCGAGAATCGCCTGCGCACGCGCAGCAATACTCAGACCTGAACGCAGATAAGGCCGGTGCAGCTTGGCGGGCAGCAATCCCTGGGTGCTCATCAGCAAGGGAAGTTGCGGCAGATGCGATAGCGCATCCAGATAATGCAGCGTGGTCAGCGGCGATATTAAGGTTCTTAACGCAAATTTCAGACGGAAACGTTTACTGATCCAGAGTTTATCCGGAATGTATTTCCCACTGATTAACTGGAAAAAAAGCGAAGCAGAGGATTCGGTCGTCGTTTCGTGAGTAGTGATAATTGACATAGTCAGCGACACACAGTGAGTTAAGCAGGAATGTCACCGAACATAACATAGCCAATATCAACGGAAAGTTAATGTGGAATAACATTAAAACCAATAATTGACGATTTTCATTTCATTTTGGCAATGCACAAAATAAGGACAAAAAAAACCGGCGAAATAGATTTCACCGGTTTATCTTCATTGCGTTTACGTTTGGTTAACTTATTTAGCAGACGCGAAGCGGGCTGCCGCTTCGTCCCAGTTAACCACGTTCCAGAACGCTTTGATGTAATCAGGACGTTTGTTCTGATACTTCAGGTAGTAAGCGTGTTCCCACACGTCCAGACCGATAATCGGGAAGCCAGAAACGCCGGCAACCGCTTCGCCCATCAGTGGGTTATCCTGGTTTGCGGTTGAAACCACAGCCAGTTTGTCGCCTTTCTTAACCAGCCAGGCCCAGCCAGAACCGAAACGGGTCGCAGCGGCTTTCTCGAACTCTTCCTGGAATTTTTCCACGCTACCAAAATCTTTCTCGATAGCCGCTTTCAGGTCGCCCTGCAGCGTGGTGCCGGTTTTCAGGCCTTTCCAGAACAGGCTGTGGTTAGCGTGGCCGCCAGCGTTGTTACGCAGTGGGCCTTTTTTGTCTGCTGGCAGTTGATCCAGTTTGGTGATCAGCTCTTCTACCGGCAGATTAGCAAATTCAGTACCTTCCAGCGCCGCGTTCGCGTTGTTCACGTAGGTCTGGTGGTGTTTAGTATGATGGATCTCCATCGTCTGCTTGTCGAAATGCGGTTCCAGTGCGTCGTATGCGTAAGGCAGGGATGGCAGTGAATAACTCATGTTCTTCCTCTCCATTTAGTGTGAGCAGCACGACGAATTCGGGGCGTGCCGCGTAAGCAGTCGAATCATTATAGTTAAATTCATGTAGCGTAAAAGGGTAATCAATGCCCTATTAACCATAAGGATTTGCGAAACCCGGCAAAAGCAACCCGTTGTTTTTACAGCATGCTGCTGCTGACCCTGCCTTTTCTGCCTCATCCGACAGGACGTGCGGCGCGCTGTGGCCTGGCCGTCAGCGGGCATGCGTTCCGGCCGGACGCCGCATCTGCCCTGCCCTGTGCCTTACTGACCCAGCTCGCGCAGGGAGTTGTCGAGTGCGCCAACCAGCCAGTCGATGTCGCTTTCCTGGAAAGCCAATGGCGGACGCAGTTTCAGTACATTCCCATACGGGCCGGCGACAGATGTCAGCACACGATGTTCACGCAGTTTCTCGATCAGGTTCAGCGCCAGGGTTTTGTCCGGCGTTTTGCTGTGACGATCGGTGACCAGTTCGAAGCCGATAAACAGCCCGGCACCGCGCACATCGCCCACGCACTCATAACGATCCATCAGCGTCCGCAACTCCGCCAGCAGCTTCGCGCCGACCACGCGGCTGTGTTCCTGTAATCCCTCTTCGGTGATCACGTTCAGCACCGCCTGCGCCGCCGCCATCGCCACCGGATTGCCACCAAAGGTATTGAAGTAGGGAATTGAGTCGCTGAAGGCGGCCAGCACCTCACTTTTTGCCAGCAGCCCGGACACCGGAATGCCATTGCCCATCGGCTTGCCGGTAGTAATCACATCAGGCACCACATCATGGCGGCCAAAACCCCAGAAGGCGTCGCCAGTACGGCCAAAGCCAGGCTGCACTTCATCGGCAATAAAGATGCCGCCATTGGCATGCACTACCTCGACCGCTTTTTTCAGGAAGCCACGCGGATTGGGCAGCACACCGTCTGAGGAGAAGATCGAGTCCGCCAGGAAACCGGCAAATTTAATGCCGTTCGCCGCCATATCATCAATCTGCTGCTGAATCTGGTCAGCGAACCAGTCGCCCAACTCCGGCGCATCCACACGATACGCATCCGGCGGCATTACCAGCCGCGTGGTGGGTGCCAGCGGCTGTCCACTGCCCAGCGCCGGAGAAGCGCCGGAGGTCAGCTCACTGGTGCCGTGATAAGCCTCTTTACTGACAATAATCCCGGTACCGCCGCTGAAAGCGCGCGCCACACGGATAGCAAGATCATTCGCTTCCGATCCGGTGCACATGTACATCGCGCGATCGATCGCCGCAGGCGTAGTCGCCAGCAGCGCTTCGCTGTAGTCGAGGATATTCTCATGCAGGTAACGGGTGTGGGTGTTCAGCATTTTCATCTGCTGCGTCACCGCCTCAATCACGGCCGGATGACAATGGCCGATGCTCGCCACATTGTTGTAGACGTCGAGATATTTATCGCCCGCCGCGTCCCACAGATATTGCCCTTCACCCCGCACCAGATGAACCGGTTTGCGATAGAACAGGCGATAGGATTCGCCAAGCACTTTGCTGCGTTTATCGGTGAGTTTGCGCGTTTCGCTGTCGAGCGCATCGGCATGTTCGGCGCGGAAACTGTTGGTATCCATAATGGTGGAACGCGTGGCCATAATGACTCCCGTGACAAGGATGAAGGAGGAAGAGTTGACCCCTGTATCATGCCTTCCTGAATCCAAAATGCAACCAAATACACAAATACAACAAAATACACATGGCGCTGGCCGTTCCCCGCGCTAAGCTTCCCTCTGATTCAGACGGCATCTTTCGCGTCAGTGGCGTATCATCCGTGCTCTTCGCGCTTTATAAGGAAACCTCTATGCTGCAGGAAACGCGCCTTCATCGTATTCGCGCCTTACTGACCCGACTTAATCAGGTCAGTACCGAGCGCATTATCAGGGAGCTGGGGGTGTCTCGCGAAACCGCGCGCCGCGATATCATTGAGCTGGAAGCGCAGGGTCTGGCGCGCCGCGTTCACGGTGGACTGGTAGCGATTGAAACGGCGGCTGAACCGCCGCTGACGCAACGCCGCAGTACGCAGACCCGCGAGAAGCGCGCCATTGCCCGCGCCGCTGCGCAGTTGCTGCAGCCGGGACAGACGCTGTTTCTGGATGCGGGCACCACCACCACCCTGCTGGCAGAGGCGCTCCACGCCCTTTCCGGCCTGACGATAGTCACCAACAGCCTGCAGGCCGCGCTGGCGCTGAGCGCCGGAGAAGAAGATCGGCCGCTGAATAATCAGATTATTTTGCTCGGTGGGATGATGACAGCGGGTGCGCACCAGACGCGTGGCGAAATCACCGTGGGTGAAATCGTCCGCTATCGCGCCGACGTCGCGCTGCTGTCGCCGGTCGGCATTGAGGCGAATCGCGGTGCCAGCAGTTTTCACCCGCATGAAGCGGCTATTGCCAGAGCGATGGTGCAGCAATCTGCAGCCTGCTATCTGCTGGCCGATCACACCAAACTGGGCGTAGTCAGCCGCACGGTTTACGCGCCGCCGCAGACGATCACCATGCTGATTACCGACAGCGGCGGCGACAACGGTGCCGCCCTTGAAGCATTGCAGCAGACGCTGCCAGAGGTGATGGTGGTTTAACGCAGTCGCTGAGGATGGCTGTAGACCGTGGCGCGGCCGGGTTTACTGAAGCCGACCAGCGTCAGATTGCAGCGCTCAGCCACCTCAACCGCCAGGCGGGTCGCGGCTGAAACCGCGAACAGGATCTCGACGCCGCACATGGCGGACTTCTGCACCATTTCATAGCTGGCGCGGCTGGAGACCAGCACCGCGCCCGGTCCCCACTCTGACTGGCTGCGATACCCCAGCAGCTTATCCAGTGCCACATGGCGACCCACATCTTCACAACCCCCGGCCAGCTGACCGTCGGGCTGGGTCCACGCGGCCGCATGGGTGCAGCCGGTTTTCTGTCCGACAGGCTGATAATCTTTCAGCTGACCCAGCGCCCGATCCAGTTGCTCCAGCGCAAAGGTCTGGGTAAACGGCAGCGGAGGGAGCGGCTTGCCAATCTGATCCAGCTGTTCAACGCCACACACGCCGCAGCCGGTCCGGCCTGCCAGCGCGCGACGCTGCGCTTTCAGCGCCATAAAACGGCGGCTGGAAAGCTCAATCTGAACCTCAATGCCGTCACAGCCCGGCACGATGTCCATGCCGAAAATGTCGCCCGGCGCATCGATAATGCCCTCTGACAGCGAGAAGCCCAGCGCAAACGCCTCCAGATCTTTGGGCGTAGTCATCATCACCACGTGTGAGATGCCGTTATAGACCAGCGCCACCGGCACTTCATCCGCCAGCCAGTCATCCTGCGCATCGGTCAAATCTTTACGCTGCCACACCTGCGCCCTGCTGACGCCGGCCTGAATTGTTAAATCTTCGCCTGAGTCAGGCTGGATAGCTTTCAAAAAGTATGACCTGTTGTTAATAAATTATGTCATTCAGTGCCCGGTGAGGCCGGGCACTGGCGTGCTTTGATTCTGCCTTTTAGCCCCATTCAGCGCAAATAAACAGCGGGGCAATTCATGCGGTTTTCTCCCCCAAAAGGCGTAGCCACGCCTGCTGGCGGGCACAATGCGAATGGTTCTCTTTCACGCATTAACATCGGTAAGCATAAAACAACAGTAATTATCTGCGCTGTCTGAAAATCTGCTTGCAGCGCAAATCCACCACCGAGGATTTTTAACAAAATTGAGAAAAAGAATTACTAATGACTAACCTGTTGACCCTGGTCAACTTACAGGCAATCAGGACTGCTATTTTGCAAGGCTTCGCAATGAAGCCAATAAAGAAGAACGATAAGATGCAGATTAACAGACGGAGTTTTTTCAAAATCTGTGCTGGCGGGCTGGCGGGCACCAGCGCGGCATTACTTGGTTTTGCCCCCACCACAGCGTTAGCCAGCGTCAGAGAATTCAAACTCATTCGTGCCAGAGAAACACGCAATAACTGCACCTACTGTTCAGTCGGTTGCGGGATGCTGATCTACAGCCTGGGCGATGGCGCAAAAAATGCCCGTGCCTCGATTTACCATATCGAAGGCGATCCTGACCATCCGGTCAGTCGCGGATCGCTCTGCCCGAAAGGCGCAGGCGTGCTCGACTTTATTCACAGCGAACAGCGCCTGCAATACCCGGAATACCGTGCACCGGGTTCCGATAAATGGCAGCGCATCAGCTGGGATGAGGCATTTGACCGCATTGCCCGCCTGATGAAGCAGGATCGCGATGCTCATTTCCAGACGACCAACGCCGCTGGCGTGACGGTAAACCGCTGGCCGACCACGTCGATGCTCTGCTCCTCCGCCGCCAGTAATGAAACCGGCCTGCTCGATCAGAAATTTGCCCGCGCGCTGGGTATTCTGGCGCTGGAAAACCAGGCGCGCCTGTGTCACGGCCCGACCGTGGCGGCGCTGGCCCCGAGCTTTGGTCGCGGTGCGATGACCAACAACTGGAATGACATCAAAAACGCCAACGTGGTGATGATCATGGGCGGCAACCCCGCCGAGGCGCATCCGGTTGGCTTTAAATGGGTGATTGAAGCCAAAACCCGTAACAATGCGCAGGTCATCGTGGTCGATCCGCGCTTTAACCGCTCTGCGGCAGTCGCCGATCTCTACGCGCCACTGCGAGCGGGCAGTGATGTGGTGTTCCTGATGGGGGTGATCAACTATCTGCTGCAACACAATCAGATTCAGCAGGAGTATGTTCGCGCCTTCACCAACGCGGCCCTGATAGTCAGCGAAGGCTTCAGCTTCAGCGACGGGTTATTCAGCGGCTACGATGCGGAAACCCGTCAGTACGATCGCCAGAGCTGGCACTATGAGCTGGATGAAAACGGCCACGCCCGACGCGATGAGAGCTTCAGCCATCCACGCTGTGTACTGAACCTGCTGAAAACCCACGCCAGCCGTTACACCCCGGAAATGGTGACGCGGATGTGCGGCACTTCGCAGGACGCCTTTATTACGGTGTGCAAGCAGCTCGCCTCAACCTGCGTGCCCAATCGCACCGCAACCATCCTCTATGCGCTCGGCTGGACCCACCACACCAACGGTTCGCAGATTATCCGCACGGCGGCGATGATCCAGCTGCTGCTGGGCAACATCGGTATGCCGGGTGGCGGTATTAACGCGCTGCGCGGTCACTCCAACGTGCAGGGTTATACCGACCTCGGCCTGCTGGCGCAGAGCCTGCCGGGCTATCTGCCGCTGCCGTCTGAGAAGATGACGACGCTGGCAACTTACCTGCAACAGGCCACCCCGGTGGCGACACTGCCGGACCAGGTCAACTACTGGCAGAACACCGACAAGTTTTTCGTCAGCCTGATGAAGAGTTTCTACGGTGATAACGCCACGGCGGAGAACCAGTGGGGCTACGACTGGCTGCCGAAGTGGGACAAGGCCTATGACTGCATGGCGCAGGCAGAGATGATGGAGCAGGGTGCGCTGAACGGCTGTCTGATCCAGGGCTTCAACCTGCTGGCTGCCTTCCCGGACAAAAACAAAGCGGTCCGGGCCCTTTCCCGCCTCAAATATATGGTGGTGATCGACCCGCTTCGCACGGAAACCGCCAGCTTCTGGCAGCATCACGATGCGTTCAACGACGTCGATCCATCGACCATCCAGACCGAAGTGTTTCGTCTGCCCTCCTCCTGCTTCGCGGAAGAGTCAGGTTCGGTGGCGAACTCGTCGCGCTGGCTGCAGTGGCACTGGGCAGCCGCCGAGCCGCCAGCGGAAGCGCTGCACGACGGCAAAATCCTCGGCAACCTGTTTATGCGTCTGCGCGCGCTCTATCGTCAGGAAGGCGGTGCAGCCCCTGAGCCGCTGATGGCGATGCGCTGGGATTACCGCGATCCGTTTAACCCTGAGCCGGAAGAGGTGGCGCAGGAGAACAACGGTCAGGCGCTGGCCGATATTTACGACGCCAGTGGCAAACTGCTGCTGAAAAAAGGTCAGCAGCTAAACAGCTTCTCTGAGCTGCGTAACGACGGCACCACCGCCAGTTCCTGCTGGATCTACAGCGGCAGCTGGACGTCAGAAGGCAACCAGATGGCCCGACGCGACAACGCCGATCCGTCGGGACTGGGAGCGGTCTCAGGCTGGGCCTGGGCCTGGCCCGCTAACCGCCGCATTCTCTATAACCGCGCCTCCGCTGATGCGCAGGGGAAAGCCTGGGATCCGCAGCGCCGCCTGATTGAGTGGGATGGCGCACGCTGGCACGGCATCGACGTACCGGATTATCCGGTAACGCTGTCGCCGCAGAAGCAGGCCGGGCCGTTTATCATGCAGCCCGATGGTCTCGGCCACCTGTTTGCACTCGATAAAATGGCCGACGGCCCGTTCCCGGAGCACTACGAACCGATGGAAAGCCCGCTCGCCGACAACCCCCTGCATCCGCAGCAGCGTCACAGTCCGGTGGTCCGTCTGTTCAGCAGCGACGCCGCGCATCTGGGTGAGGTCGCCGACTATCCCTGCGTCGCCACCACCTACTCCATCACCGAGCTGTTCCGCCACTGGACCAAACATGCCCTGCTGAATGCGATTGCGCAGCCGGAGCAGTTTGTCGAGATCGGCACCGAGCTGGCTGAGGAGAAAGGCATTCAGGCCGGAGACACCGTTAAGGTCACATCACGTCGCGGCTATATCAAAGCTAAAGCGGTGGTGACGCGTCGTCTGCAGCGTCTGATGATTGACGGCAAGCCGGTTGATACCGTGGGCATTCCCTGCCACTGGGGCTTTGAAGGCACCACGCGTAAAGGCTTCCTCGCCAATACGCTGACGCCTTCGGTTGGCGATGCCAACTCACAGACCCCGGAGTACAAGGGATTTTTAGTGAAAGTAGAAAAAGCGTAACGGCAGATGACTATGGCTTATCAATCACAAGATATTATCCGTCGCTCTGCGACCAATGGTTTTACCCCGCCGCCGCAGGCGCGCGATCACAAGATCGAAGTGGCGAAACTTATCGACGTCACCACCTGTATCGGCTGCAAAGGCTGTCAGGTCGCCTGTTCCGAATGGAACGACATCCGCGATGAAGTTGGCCACAACATCGGGGTTTATGACAATCCCACCGACCTGACCGCCAAATCCTGGACGGTGATGCGCTTTTCCGAAGTCGAAGAGAACGGCAAGCTGGCCTGGCTGATTCGCAAAGATGGGTGCATGCACTGCGCCGATCCCGGCTGCCTGAAAGCCTGTCCGTCGGCAGGCGCCATCATTCAGTATGCCAACGGCATCGTCGATTTTCAGTCTGAGCAGTGCATCGGCTGTGGTTACTGTATCGCCGGTTGCCCGTTTAACGTGCCACGGCTAAACAAAGAGGATAACCGCGCCTACAAATGCACGCTGTGTGTGGATCGCGTCAGTGTCGGCCAGGAACCTGCCTGTGTGAAGACCTGTCCGACCGGTGCCATTCATTTCGGCAGTAAAAGCGACATGCTGACGCTGGCGGAGGAACGCGTGGCGGAGCTGAAGTCACGCGGGTTTGCGCAGGCGGGTCTCTACAATCCGGAAGGCGTGGGCGGCACTCACGTGATGTATGTGCTGCATCATGCTGATAAGCCCCAGCTCTATCACGGTCTGCCTGCTAATCCGGGCATCAGCCCGACCGTGACCTTCTGGAAGGGGATCTGGAAACCGCTGGCGGCGGTCGGTTTTGCCGCCACGTTTGCCGCCTCCATTTTCCACTATGTCGGCGTTGGCCCGAATCGCGTCACTGAAGAGCATGACGACAACGACGATCAGCCTGAGGAACATCAATAATGAAAAAGCCCGATCATCTGGTGCGCTATCGCGCACCTGAACGTATCAATCACTGGATCGTCGCGATTTGCTTTGTCATGGCTGCGTTAAGCGGATTAGGGTTTTTCTTTCCGTCGTTTAACTGGCTGATGCAGATCTTTGGCACGCCACAACTGGCGCGTATTCTGCATCCTTTTGTTGGCGTGGTGATGTTTGCCGCTTTTATGCTGATGTTTTTACGTTACTGGAAACACAACCTGATCAATCGCGATGACCTTTACTGGGCCAGAAATATTCACCGGATTGCGCTGAACGAAGAGGTCGGCGATACCGGTAAATATAACTTTGGTCAGAAGTGTGTGTTCTGGGCTGCTATCATCAGCTTAGTATTGCTGCTTGCCAGCGGCATTGTGATCTGGCGACCCTACTTTGCTGATGCCTTTGCCATTCCGCTGATTCGTCTGGCGCTGGTTGTGCATTCGGTGTCAGCGGTTGCGCTGATCATCGTCATTATGGTGCATATTTATGCTGCATTGTGGGTCAAAGGCACACTGACCGCGATGGTGGAAGGCTGGGTCAGCTCGGAATGGGCCAGACAGCATCACCCTCGCTGGTATCGTGAGCAGCGTAATCCGTCAATAAAACAGGAAAAACGCCCCTGATGAGTATTCGCATAATCCCGCAGGACCAGCTGGAGAAAAGCGAAAAGACAACGGCGGAGATGATTCCGCCGTTACTTTTTCCACGGCTGAAAAATTTATACAGCCGTCGTGCCGCGCGACTGCGCGACCTGGCGGCGAAAAATCCACTTGGCGATTATCTGCGCTTTGCGGCGATGATCGCTGAAGCGCAGGAGATTGTGCTGTATGACCATCCGCTGCACATCGACCTGCATGCCCGACTGACGCAGAGTGCCAGCGAGGGCAAGCCGCCACTGAACATTCACACCCTGCCGCGCGATGCGCACTGGCAACGGCTGCTGCACTCGCTGATTGCCGAACTGAAGCCGGAGATGAGCGGGCAGGCGCTGGCGGTGCTGGAGAATCTGGAAAAGGCGTCCGCCAACGAGCTGGAGACACTGGCCAGCGCGCTGTTTACCGGCGACTATGCGCTGGTCAGCAGCGATAAAGCGCCCTTTATCTGGGCGGCGCTTTCGCTCTACTGGGCGCAGATGGCGGCCCTGATCCCAGGCAAAGCACGCGCTGAGATGGGCGATCAGCGCCAGTTCTGTCCGGTCTGCGCCAGTATGCCGGTCGCCAGCGTGGTACATATGGGCAGCCATGAAGGTGCGCGCTATCTGCACTGCAATCTATGCGAAAGTGAATGGCACGTGGTGCGCAGCAAATGTACCCAGTGCGAGCAGTCCCGTGATCTGCACTACTGGTCGCTCGACAGCGAGCATGCGGCGGTGAAGGCGGAGAGTTGTGGCGACTGCGGCACCTACCTGAAGATGCTTTATCAGGAGAGAGATCCGGCGATCGAACCGGTGGCCGATGACCTGGCGTCGCTGATACTGGATGCACGGATGGAGCAGGAAGGCTTCGCTCGCAGCAGTCTCAATCCCTTTATGTTTCCTGGCGAATAGTCACTGAATCCGGAGAACCCGATGAAACTGATTGGCAGCTATACCAGCCCGTTTGTGCGTAAGATTTCGATTATCATGCTGGAAAAAGGCATTACGTTTGAATTCGTTAACGCATCGCCTTACAGCGATGACAGCCACGTGCCGCACTACAATCCGCTGGGCAAAGTCCCGGCGCTGGTTGCTGACGATAAGCAAATCTGGTTCGACTCCAGCATCATCGCCGAGTTTCTGGAACTACGCGGCGCGGAGCCGGCTTTACTCCCTGCCGATCCGCTTGAGGCACTTAACATTCGCCAGCTGGAGAAGCTGGCGGATGGGGTCAGTGATGCCGCGCTGGTGATCGTGCGCGAGCAAATGCGTCCGGGGGATTTGCAGTCGGAAGAGGTGCTATTGCGCAATCGTGAAAAGATTCAGCGCAGTCTCGATATGCTGGAAGCAAAGGCCGCGGAGGGCAAATGGCTTAACAACGGCCAGCTTAATCTGGCGGATATCGCTACTGGCTGCATGATTGGCTACCTCAATTTCCGCCGCGTGGTGCCAAACTGGTGCGTTGAGCGTCCGGCGCTGGTGAAGCTGGCGGAAACGCTGTTTGAGCGTGAGAGCTTTGCGCGGACGACGCCGCCTGCGGCGTAATGGGTGCGGTGGCTGGGGCTGATGATTTCATCGGCCTCCTGAGCGCACCGCTCTCTCTACCGTAGCTCGTGAGCCTGACAACCTGATGCAGGCTCGAGTGGCAGACTATCTTTGATAGCGACCCGATATTTTTCGGGATGTGTGCAGTATACGCAGGATGCGAACCGCATCTGTTTCAGCTACATAGATGATAATGAACGGTAAGCGTGGCACCACCAGTTTAAGCTGTTTTTCTGTTCCGACTTTAGTGCCAGCCCGCGGGTTTTCGCTAAGCAGACTGGCCAACCGGGTAAACTTATCGTCTGTTGCACTGGCTACCAGCAGGCCAGCCTCACGATACAGATAACGAAATATTATTTCCCTGTCCGCCTGCGCCTGTTTTTCCCATTGAACGGCTGATATCACAATGTTCCCTGCGCGGCCTGCGCTTTAAGCTCTTCCATGCGGGTATTCATTTCATCGTTACTGATGAACTCACTTTCGCCGGCATCATAACGACTGAATGCCGCCGCTATCTGCTCTTCCAGCCATGCATCATGTTTACTGTCCTGATAGTGCCGCTCTTCAGCAGCCAGCTCTTCCGCTCGCTGACGCATAACCTCAGTCAGCGTCTTCTTCTGGCGCTCGGCTGCCTGCATGGCAAGTCGTTTAACGTCGTCATCAATCCTGAAGTGGATAGTGCTCATAGCCTGACTCTCGTGTGGTGTCGTTTGTGGTGTCATCATGCCTGTCATCCCTTTCTCTGTCATCTCCATTTCGCTCGCATGCGATGCCGGAAATCGACACACCAATAGAACTAAATAGCCGATTACGGATGCTGGAGAGGATATGGGGAAGAGGATGTAAACGAAATGGTTAATGGAAAAACAATCCGTTTTTCAGAGATGCCTCGCAATCTATTACTTAGCTTTCAGCGAGTTTACAAAGCGGACGATGTATATTTGAACAGGAGAAAACAGGAAAGGAAGAGCATAACGAAAGATTATTAGCGCGGGCTGAAGGTGGTGGAACACCAGCAGCCCGCTGACCACAACTAACTAGGTAGGAGTTAATTATGGCTGGAAAAGATTCTACGTCAGAACCTGCTGTACCCCAAGCACGCAAAAGCATCGTCGGATACCGCCCCAACGGCGGCAGACCGAACCCCTTACCTCAACTGACCATCAAAGGACGATGGCTGGAACAGTTAGGATTTATTAAAGGCCAGCCGGTCAGCATCATCGCCGAACAGGGCCAGCTGATTATCCGCACTACTCACCTCACGGAGGAGAACGTATGAACATCACTTTTATTGAGGAACCCGTCCCGGAGCTGACCATCACAGGCGGTCAGCTGGCCGCACTCGGATTTACCACCGGCACACCGATCCGGCTGATGCTGCGGGATAACGCGCTGACAGTGACAACCGTGACCGATGAAGCGGAGTGGAAAGAACTCTGCGAAGCCAGCCAGCAGTGGCAAAATCCGGGAGCTGACTGGGTACGGGATAACGGCGAAGTGATTATCGGCGGCGACTGGCTGACCGGTTTCGGTATCACTGAGGCGGAACAGCTGGAGGTTACCACTGCGCCCGGTGTGATTCGGTTGCAGCGGCGGTAAGTGGGAGGATTAGGGGCTTAAAAGCAAAGATCCCGGTGCAATGACCGGGATCTTTTACTTAATCATCATATTTGAAATCAATATTTATCTTGAGCGTTTCAATATCTACAGTGACTTCACAACCGTGCCAGAACGGCTTTTCCTGAGAGTTAAAGTTAGCAACAAAATAATTTCTTAGCTCAACAAGAAGATCTAGTAGATCACTGTTAGCTCTTGATCCCGCAGAAAACCATTTCGTATTTCCTGTAAGTTTATCTACATAATCAAATTCACATTTACAGTGATCATTCTCAGAGGATAATTCTGCCCGCATGATTACCTTTAATGCAGCATCAGGAACTACTGCCAGTAATATTGAACCAATATCATTGTAGATTTCTTGGTCTGTCCGCACTATTTTCCTCCCGGTGCATTCTTGAAGGTTTCCTCGATAGGTCGTCCCCCGTCTATCGTATATTCTACGTAGAACTTGTCCGGCCTGACACTATCACCCACATATGATGGCTGAATATTGACCTTCACTTCCTTGCCTTCACTCAGCGCTTTTGCCCAGGTATTTTCCATCTGTTTCCAGGCACCTTTATTCAGATTACCATCCATTGGCAGAAGGTTCAGCTTTTCGCCAGGCCCGTTGAAAATGGAGGCTATTAAATGGCCACCTTCATCTCCTGCAACCCCACACTTACCTGCTTTACATTGCTGATAAGTATTTCTGTCTTTAACGTTAGGGCTGAGAGTGGCCTCTACCTGACTTGGTCTTGATAAGTGATCCGTTTTATAAATTTTATCACCATCAACGTTATAAACAGTATTAGGCTGAGGATTATTGAGATCCTTATTCCAGTTTCCTTTACCGCCGGAAGTTGTTACTACGCTTTCCAGCGATTCATTCGTAACCTTACTTCCGGTCTGTTTCTCAACGGTCATCAGTGCTTTCAGTTCTGATAGCGTTTCAGCAGGCATTTTGCTGACCGTGGCGACCGTCAGTCCCGCCGGTAAAGCATCACCTGCGGCCATTTCTGCTACCCAGATGCTGACCTCATTGGCACACAGCACCGGATTTGCTCCGCATCCGCTTATCGCCGCCTGTACCGTCGCTATCAGCTCCGGCGTCGCCGCAACAACCGCACCGCCTGCGGCACCGGCACCTAAAGCGACCGCTATCGCTTTATTCACCGCCTCACCACGCTGGCAGTTGGCTGAAGACGGATCGTCTGTACATGACAGCACGTCTTTACCGTGCTCCCGCACGAACGTCTCCTGACCGTCTTCCGTTCCGCCAAACAGGTTATTGTTAACGGCGTTCTGTTCCGCCTGCGCACCCGACACAGCATCAGCCGTGCTGTCACCGGTCACGCCGCCCGCAAGGCCCGCCGCCAGCGTACCCAGTGCGCTGATGGTCTGCTTCTCGGTTTCCGACAGGTCACCAACCGCTTTACCCGGATACAGCTGGTTCATCACCAGCTTCGCCATCAGTTCGCCGCTGACCGCTCCGGCTGCGCCTGCCAGCGCTGAGTTACCCGACGCGTAAGACGTTACCGCACCAATAACCGCATGCGCCATTGCCTGCGCTTCCGGGTTGTTTTGGGTCAGATCGTGGATCTTTTGCGCCAGGTACGGCGCTGCCGCCCCGCTCAGCGCCTGTGCAACGTTACCGCCCGACAGCCCCTGCACCGCCGCCGTTACCGCGCTGATGCCCTGCTGAAGTGCCGAACCCGTGCCGAACGGCTTCATCGCCGTGTCGTAAGCCTGCTTCGCTATCTCATCTGACGTCGGGTTCAGCTTCCCTTTTCCGGCCAGCTCTTCCCTGGCCGCCGCCAGCGCTGCCGGGTCCTGCTGCGCCTTCAGGCCCGCTATCTCACCCTGCGTCCGCGCGATATCCCCCGCCTGCGCCCCGATTTCGCCTATCAGCAGAGCCGCCTTCAGCCGGTTCTGCTCCTTCTCCTTGTCGAAGATGACGTCCAGCCCCGGATTTGCGTTCGCCACGTCGCGGCTTAAATCTGCAACGTCCTGAGCCTGTTTTTCCTTATCGCGGATAACGACAGTGCCTTCGCTCACCGCCGACCTCGTGGTGCTCTCCGCGCTGCCGCTGCCGTTCAGCCCCGCCAGCACGTTTTGAGTCATGTTGCTTTCGAAATGACCGCCGATGCCGCCGCCGGTGCTTATCCCCGCGCTCTGATGCTCCACCTTATAGTCCGCGTGGTTCTCAATGTCGCTGAAGCCCAGCGTGCCGGTGTCGAGCCGGTTCTTATCGGCGGTGGACGTCGAGCTGATGACCGCACCGTTCAGCTGCGTGTGCTCACCCACCGTCACGTCAAAGCCGCCCTTACCCGCAAAAATCCCGGTCTGTTCGGCCACGCTCTGCCAGTTGCTGTGGCTCACTGGCCGGGATTTAACGTTTAAGGCTGATAATCTTCATATTCCCAGGCAAAGACGCGGGAGAGTTTATGCGCTATATCCATCCAGTCTCTCCCTTCGCACTGGTCGATATAATCCGTAATGGTTTTGGTGATCTCATCCAGATCGTATTTACGCACAAGAAGCGTATGGCGCATCAATTCTGGCAGCCAGTGGTGTTTGCAGAGCCATTCAGGGGTACAAACATAAACCTCAAAATGATTTATTCCTTTTTCTCCTGATGGCCCTATACATAAATGGGCTAAAAATTGAAAACAATCATCTTCTTCAGGTTCATAACTTGATAAATCAAGCCAATCACAACTAATACTTCTCAGAGATGCTTTCATTTATTTCCCCCTGAAATATTCAAATGACCATTACCAGTTTTATCCATTTTTCCTGTTTCAATATTTTTTGTATAACTTTCAAAGTTAGCCTGAGTTCCCGTTGGATTTAATGAATCTGGAGCATTTGGCTTTTCTTTAGGGGATCTATAAATTCTGGTTCCATCAGCACTGACTAATCCTGTGCCATCACTTGTTGGTCTGGCTCCGTCTCCCACCCAAATTTTACCCAGCCGATCAGCTTCCTCTTTAGTGCCAGTACCAACACCATAGTTCAGCTTTCCATTATCACCTTTGACAACCGCCGCCAGTCTGGGATCTTGCTTCGCGATATTATTCAGATTTTGCTGGATCAGATCTTCTTTCAGTTTTGGATAGGTAGCTGAACTGTAGGCCGATATTTCATCGCTGGCCTTATTAATCAGCTTCGATGCTTCAGCAACATCACCTTTCTTCAGTGCCGTTTCTGCTGCTTTGATGGCCTTACCGGCAACATCACCTGCGCCCGGTATAATACCGACTACCGCTGCCAAATAATCGAGAGCCGACTGCGCTTCCGCAAAACTCTTTATGTCGCCGTAAACAGGGATGAAGTCGCTACCGAACTCTACACCCGCTGACGCCATATCTTTCAGTGCTTCACGCCGTTCAGTGTACATCTTCACCGAGCAGGCTTCGGCACTCATGCCGCCGCAGTTGGCCTTTTTATAGCGCTCGTTTTCCGCCTCAACGTACTCACCGGCCTTCTGTTCCGGCGTTTTTCCTTCAGCCTGCGCCTGCGCAATATCACTCAGTGCGTTATTTTCCAGTGCATTCTTACCCGCCTGCGCGCCCGCCACCGCATCCGCCGTACTGTCACCAGCGACGCCGCCAGCCAGACCCGCCGCAAGCGTACCCAGCGCGCTTATCGTCTGCCGCTGCTCTTCACTCAGGTCCTCACGCTTGACACCCGGATACAGCTGCTGCGCAATGTACTCGCCCATCGCCGCGCCCGATGCGCCAGCCAGCGCCGCGTTGCCCGCCGCATAGGAGGTTACCGCACCCAGCACCGCGTGCGCCATCAGGTTCGCTTCGGTATTCACCTTACCGTTCGCGTCCGTGGTCAGCTCATGTATCTTTTCTGCCAGGTACGGCGCGGCCGCACCGCTTACCGCCTGTGCCACGTTCCCGCCCGACAGGCCCTGCACCGCCGCCGTCACCGCGCTGATGCCCTGCTGAAGTGCCGAACCCGTGCCGAACGGCTTCATCGCCGTGTCGTAAGCCTGTTTCGCTATTTCATCTGGCGTCGGGTTCAGCTTCCCTTTTCCCGCCAGCTCTTCCCTGGCCGCCGCCAGCGCTGACGGGTCACGCTGCGCCTTCATGCCCGCTATCTGGCCCTGCGTTCTGGCAATGTCCCCCGCCTGCGCCCCGATTTCGCCTATCAGCTGCGCCGCCTTCAGCCGGTTCTGCTCCTTCTCTTTATCAAAGATAACGTCCAGCCCCGGATTTGCGTTTGCTACGTCGCGGCTGAGGTCCGCCACGTCATGCATCTGCTTCGATGTGTCGCGGATAACGACAGTGCCTTCGCTCACCGCCGACTTCGTTACCGAGTCCGCGCTGCCGCTACCGTTCAGCCCCGCCAGCACGTTTTGCCAGACTGGCCAGGATTCACAGCAAGTTAAGATATTTTTAATTCTTCCGTTGCTTCAGTTATTACTTGTAAAAAAGTACTCAAGCTGAACTTCATTCTATCCTGATCAGCTAATAACCTAGCATCCGAAAAAAACTCAATTTCAATATTCTCGGGTCCCTTATCTTTATTTAATTGGCAAAGTATTTGGTCCTTGTAAGAGATCTCTGCTGTAATTTCTTCGTATTTAGAATCACTGAAGAAGGTTATTTCGAAGCTATTATCCATATTTTTATCTCGGCGTTTTAGGATCTAAGAAACCAGAAAATGAACCATCAGAGTTATAGCGTATTCCTCTTCCATCAGGAAGCCTATACTCTACACCTCCTCTGGAAAGATCTGTTTTTACAGTATTTGTATTATTCAAAACTTCGTTTACAAACTTATTCGCAGCTTCGCTTTTTTGAGCTGGATTACCTTTTAATGGTTCAAAAACACCGCCAGGCCTGCCAGCATGTTTCTCCCATGCTCTCGCCGCTGCGGATAAACCCTGTTCGTTAATTGGCTCATTGGCTGAAGAAACAAGGTCATCTTTTTTGAAACGATCAAAATTATTGTTTTGGTTACTTTTATTACTCCGCGCATTCTCCTCATCCTGAGGTCCCCAGCCGCCTGGCGTTCCTGAGCCTGAACCACCCAGCTCCGTTTTCTCCGCATCTGTCAGAGCCTTCGCCACATTCGGATCGCGGGTCTTTGCAGCTTCGTCACGTGCTTCAACGATCGAAGGGCCATCCGTAATCGGCGGCGTATCCGCCTCAGTTCCTGACCCTTTCACAGCCTTATCCAGTTCCGATGCAATATTGTTGTTAGCGTCCTGAACAACTTTGTCGCCCGGACTCATTGGTAATCCAGGAACAGGCACAACTACTGGTCTTGGCAGTAAAAGATTATTGTTTTCCAGCGACGTTTTTCCCGCCTGCGCGCCCGCCACCGCATCCGCCGTACTGTCACCAGCGAAGCCGCCAGCCAGACCCGCCGCCAGCGTACCCAGCGCACTTATCGTCTGTCGCTGCTCCTCAGACAGGTCCTCACGCTTAACGCCCGGATACAGCTGCTGCGCAATGTACTCGCCCATCGCCGCGCCCGATGCGCCCGCCAGCGCCGCGTTGCCCGACGCATATGAGGTTACCGCACCCAGCACCGCGTGCGCCATCAGGTTCGCTTCGGTATTCACCTTACCGTTCGCGTCCGTCGTCAGCTCATGTATCTTTTCCGCCACATACGGCGCGGCCGCCCCACTCAGCGCCTGCGCCACGTTCCCGCCCGACAGCCCCTGCACCGCCGCCGTTACCGCGCTGATGCCCTGCTGAAGCGACGAACCCGTGCCGAACGGCTTCATCGCCGTGTCGTAAGCCTGCTTCGCTATCTCATCTGACGTCGGGTTCAGCTTCCCTTTTCCGGCCAGCTCTTCCCTCGCCGCCGCCAGCGCTGACGGGTCACGCTGCGCCTTCATGCCCGCTATCTGGCCCTGCGTTCTGGCAATGTCCCCCGCCTGCGCCCCGATTTCGCCTATCAGCTGCGCCGCCTTCAGCCGGTTCTGCTCTTTCNCCGTGCCGAACGGCTTCATCGCCGTGTCGTAAGCCTGCTTCGCTATCTCATCTGACGTCGGGTTCAGCTTCCCTTTTCCGGCCAGCTCTTCCCTCGCCGCCGCCAGCGCTGACGGGTCACGCTGCGCCTTCATGCCCGCTATCTGGCCCTGCGTTCTGGCAATGTCCCCCGCCTGCGCCCCGATTTCGCCTATCAGCTGCGCCGCCTTCAGCCGGTTCTGCTCTTTCTCTTTATCAAAGATGACGTCCAGCCCCGGATTCGCGTTTGCCACGTCGCGGCTTAAATCTGCAACGTCCTGAGCCTGTTTTTCCTTATCGCGGATAACGACAGTGCCTTCGCTCACCGCCGACCTCGTGGTGCTCTCCGCGCTGCCGCTGCCGTTCAGCCCCGCCAGCACGTTTTGAGTCATGTTGCTTTCGAAATGACCGCCGATGCCGCCGCCGGTGCTTATCCCCGCGCTCTGATGCTCCACCTTATAGTCCGCGTGGTTCTCAATGTCGCTGAAGCCCAGCGTGCCGGTGTCGAGCCGGTTCTTATCGGCGGTGGACGTCGAGCTGATGACCGCACCGTTCAGCTGCGTGTGCTCACGCCGATGACGATGGCCTACTACGCCTTACTCTCTACTCCCAACCTGCTGTACGCGAAAAACTGCTCATTAAAGTAAAAAAGGACGTCAGTAAAGCGAGGTTCAGATTTTAATTTATAACTGTTGATATTTAATACCTTCGTCTTGTTCATATGATGACGACAAAGATTCCAACATATTTATTTCATCCCCAACATTCATAATAAAGAGGCTTAATTCACCTTCAAATACAAGTTTCACACCTACAAATGCATCCTCTAATGAAGAAGACATTAAAAATACTTTTAAAAGTATTTTTCCAATATAATTAACGATCGGATAAATGTGTGAAATATCAACAACCGTTTCTTTTCCATATTCACCAAGATCACTTCCCTGGAGAGGCAAGTCTGTTAATTCAAGCGTCGAGCCATCCTTT
This sequence comes from Candidatus Pantoea gossypiicola, assembly GCF_008632075.1. GTDB lineage: Bacteria > Pseudomonadota > Gammaproteobacteria > Enterobacterales > Enterobacteriaceae > Pantoea > Pantoea gossypiicola. The sequence continues at coordinate 3,527 of NZ_VWVM01000012.1, read as the reverse complement.
CCACATTTAAAGCTCTCCATCTCTTCAACTTCTGAAAAAACAAGCTGTAATTGTTGAGGGTGAATATAATCATGGTTTTCAAGCGAATAAATTACCCCATTAACCCTTAGAAGTTTTTTCTCAACAACACTGCGAGTCCATTCTTCATATCCCTTTACAATATTAATCATTTCGGATCACCCTTTAGTGCATTTTTTACTGATGTATTATTAATACCATCTTTAAGGATAGTGACGAAACTACCATCTGGCTTGGTAACAACAACATTATTACCCTTTATCCTAAAAAACACATTTCCACGACTGGCACCAACGTCAGTACCTTGTCCCGCAAACTTTCCAGCAATAACTTTATCTGGATGAGAACCGATATCATTGATAATATCTAATACGCGCTGCCTATCTGCTGCGTTCGATGCATTACCACCAAAATCTTCAACGTGTTTTCCAAGTTTTTTACCTAATTGTGCATTGTTAACTGAGAATGCAGCATTAGATCCAATTCCAGAACCTGGTAAAGATGTTTGGCCAGGACTCGGTAAATATCCTGATATTTCATCACTGGCTTTATTAAGCAGTTTTGATGCTTCCGCTACATCACCTTTAGCCAGCGCCGTTTGTGCCGCCTTGATGGATTTACCTGCCGCATCTCCCGCGCCTGGAATGATACCGATTGCAGCCACAAGGTAATCAAGCGCGCTCTGTGCCTCAGCAAAGCTTTTGATATCACCCACAACAGGCACGAAGTCAGTGCCCAGCGAAGCCATATCTTTCAGTGCTTCACGCCGCTCCGTGTACATCTTCACCGAGCAGGCTTCGGCGCTCATTCCGCCGCAGTTGACCTCTTTATAGCGCTCGTTTTCCGCCTCAACGTACTTACCGGCCTTCTGTTCCGGCGTTTTACCTTCAGACTGCGCCTGCGCAATATCACTTAACGCGTTGTTTTCCAGCGCGTTCTGGCCCGCCTGCGCTCCCGCCACCGCATCCGCCGTGCTTCCACCCACTACGCCGCCTGCCAGGCCCGCTGCCAGCGTCCCCAGCGCGCTGATCGTCTGCTTCTCTGATTCAGTCAGTTCACTGACCGCTTTGCCCGGATACAGCTGGTTCATCACCAGCTTCGCCATCAGTTCGCCGCTGACTCCGCCCGCCGCACCCGCCAGCGCTGAGTTGCCGGATGCGTAAGAGGTTACCGCACCCAGTACCGCGTGCGCCATCGCCTGCGCTTCAGGGCTGCCTTCTGTCAGCTTGTGTATTTCTGTCGCCAGGTAGGGACTGGCCGCGCCGCTCAGCGCCTGTGCAACGTTACCGCCCGACAGCCCCTGTACCGCCGCCGTCACCGCGCTGATGCCCTGCTGAAGGGCCGAACCCGTGCCGAACGGCTTCATCGCCGTGTCGTAAGCCTGCTTCGCTATCTCATCTGACGTCGGGTTCAGCTTCCCTTTTCCGGCCAGCTCTTCCCTCGCCGCCGCCAGCGCTGACGGGTCCTGCTGCGCCTTCAGGCCCGCTATCTGGCCCTGCGTTCTGGCGATATCCCCCGCCTGCGCCCCGATTTCCCCGATGAGTTGCGCCGCCTTGAGCCGGTTCTGCTCCTTCTCCTTGTCGAAGATAACCTCAAGGCCCGGATTTGCATTCTCCGCGTCGCGGCTTAACTCTGCAACGTCCTGCACCTGCTTCGACGGGTAGCGGATGATTATCGTGCCTTCGCTCACCGCCGACTTCGTCACCGACGAAGCGCTGCCGCTGCCGTTCAGCCCCGCCAGCATCCCGTTCGCCATGTTCCCGGCGAACTCACCCCCGATACTTCCGCCGCTGCTTATCCCCGCGCTCTGATGCTCCACCTTATAGTCCGCGTGGTTCTCAATGTCGCTGAAGCCCAGCGTGCCGGTGTCGAGCCTGTTCTTACCGGCGGTGGCGGTGGAACCGATGACCGCACCGTTCAGCTGCGTGTGCTCACCTACAGTGACGTCAAAGCCGCCCTGACCCGCAAAAATCCCGGTCTGCTCCGTCACGCTCTGCCAGGTGCTGTGCATCTTATCCCGGCTCACGTTCACGCCCGCCGATCCGGTCGCTGAGCCGAAGGTGAAGCTGCCGCCCGCGCTGGCGCTCTGCTGCTTACTGTCGTAGCGGTCGCTGTCCTGCTCTGAGGTCAGCGTCAGGTTGCGGCCCGCGTCCACCTTCACGCTGTTGCCGTTTGCCTGCGCGCCCGTGAGCGTGGTGTCGCGCCCGCTGGTCAGGCTGAGCTGACTGCCCGCGTCCAGCGTGGTTTCGCTGTGCGTCAGCCCGTTGCCGTTTTCGCTGCCCTTCGCCGCGTTGACGCCCGCCGACACGCTGATGCCGTAGCCGCCCGACCCTGCGCCGATGCCGACCCCGGCGCTGCCGCCCCTGCTGCTGTTCTTGCTGTCGGTGCGCTGGGTGTTCTGCGCCGACTGCAGCAGGATGTCACGCGCCGCAGCCAGGCTCAGGTCGCCGCCCGCCTTCAGCTGGCTGCCGGTGATGCTGATGTCGCCGCTCTGGGCCGTACCGTTTTTGCCGGTTGCCGTGACGTTAAGATTCCGGCCCGCCGTCAGCGTACTGCCCTTCGACTGACTGCTCTCAGTCCGCGTTTCGCTTTTCGACGACTGGCTGCCGTACGAGGCACTGACGCCGAGGGTGCTGGTCGATCCCGCCTGATAGCCGTCCTGACCCGGCTTCAGGTCGCCGGCTGCATTATGTGCGTCCGCCGCGGCGGTGTTCAGCCCGTCCATCTGATATGCCTGCGCCGCCTGCACCCCGTTCAGCGCCGCCTGAGTGTTCTGCAGCGCGCTGACCCGCCCGTCACCCGACTTCCTGGCCTGCTGCGCGGTGCTGACCGCCGTGTTGAGCGCGCTGCCCGCCGTGCCTGACAGGGCGATGCTCAGTCCGCTCTGCTTCGTCTCGGTTTTCTCGGTGCGCGTCCGCTGGTCATAGCCCGGATCGATGCTTACGCTGTCGCCCGTCAGGTTCAGGTCTTTCCCCGCCACCAGGTCCGCGCCGCCGGCGTGCAGACGGTTGCCCGCCGTAATGTTTACGCTGCCCTGGCTGCTGCCGACGGTGCTGACGCTCTGGCTCTGGGTGGTGCCCTTCTCATCGATTTCATGGCGGGTCGACTGTTTGCCGACGGTGAAGCCGATGCCGCCGCTGCCCAGCAGGCCGCTCTTTTTCTTCTCCTCCAGCTGATAATGGCTCTCGGTCTCCGTCGCCGCGCCGATTTCCACGTCGCGCCCGGCCCGCAGGTTCACATCCTGGTCGGCGGCCACCGCCGAGCCGGTTACCGTCAGATCGCGTCTGACGATGGGTTTTACGACCGGGCTGAAGATCGAGGTGCTCACCGGGCCGGGATAGTTGATCGTCCGACTGGTGACTGAAAGGTAACTGACTGATAAAGTAAAAATCCGCCTTCATAGAAGGCGGCTTTGTTTTCCGCCCCATAGGGGCGTACTAAGTTCGGACTCTTAGAGCCCTCTCTTCACACCTCATGAAGCGACAGTTGTTTATCTTCAACTTCATGCT
>NZ_VWVM01000011.1 GCF_008632075.1 Candidatus Pantoea gossypiicola | reverse complement strand
TCCCACCGAAGTTATCAGTGTCAGAAGTCATGGGCCATCTGAAAGGAAGAACAGCAATCAGGCTGTTCAACAAGTTCCCCTACCTGCGTAAGCACAAGTTATGGGGCAATCACTTTTGGGCCAAAGGATACTGCGTGGATACAGTGGGCGTGAATGCTGAAATGATCCGTAAATATGTAAAATATCAAGAGAAGCATGAAGTTGAAGATAAACAACTGTCGCTTCATGAGGTGTGAAGAGAGGGCTCTAAGAGTCCGAACTTAGTACGCCCCTATGGGGCGGAAAACAAAGCCGCCTTCTATGAAGGCGGATTTTTACTGTCCGATCGTCAGGAATGAAAAACGGCGATCAGTGCGCTTTACCCTGTTCAATCCCGGTACCGGTCTGCGAGCGAATAAACTGTGCGCGGAAGCGTGAACGCTCCTCTGCGCCCTGCTGCGAATGGTCGGTAATGGAGAAGAGCCAGATACCGACAAAGGCTACCACCATTGAGAACAGCGCCGGATACTCATACGGGAAAATCGGCGTGGCGTTGCCCAGCACCTGTACCCACACGGTCGGGCCCAGGATCATCAGGATAACCGCGGTCAGCAGACCGAGCCAGCCGCCCACCATCGCGCCACGTGTAGTGAGTTTTGACCAGTACATCGACAGCAGGATGATCGGGAAGTTACAGCTGGCCGCAATCGAGAAGGCCAGCCCGACCATGAAGGCGATGTTCTGCTTCTCAAACAGAATACCCAGCGCAATCGCCACCACGCCCAGTGCCAGCACGGTGATTTTAGAGACCCGCAGCTCATCTTTTTCGCTTGCCTGACCTTTACGATAGACGCTGGCGTAGAGGTCATGCGACACCGCCGACGCGCCCGCCAGGGTTAAGCCTGCGACCACCGCCAGAATCGTGGCGAAGGCAACCGCAGAGATAAAGCCCAGGAAGGTGCTGCCGCCGACCGCGTTAGCCAGATGCACTGCCGCCATATTGGTGCCGCCAATCAGCGCGCCGCTGGCATCTTTAAAGGCCGGGTTCGCACCCACCAGCAGAATCGCACCGAAGCCGATAATAAAGGTCAGGAAGTAGAAGTAGCCCATAAAGCCGGTGGCCCAGAAGACGCTTTTACGCGCCTCTTTGGCATCCGCGACGGTGAAGAAGCGCATCAGAATATGCGGTAAACCTGCCGTACCAAACATCAACCCCAGCCCCAGCGACAGCGCCGAGAGAGGATCTTTGACCAGCCCGCCAGGCTGCATAATCGCGATGCCTTTGGGATGGACCGCCATCGCCTCGGTGAACAGCGTATTAAAACTGAAGTTGGCCGCCTTCATCACCATTATGGCCATAAAGGAGGCACCAAATAGCAGCAGGACTGCTTTGATGATCTGCACCCAGGTGGTCGCCAGCATGCCGCCAAACAGTACATACATCACCATCAGAATGCCGACCAGAATCACCGCAACATGGTAGTTCAGGCCGAACAGCAGCTGGATGAGTTTACCGGCACCCACCATCTGGGCGATCAGGTAGAGCGCCACCACCACCAGTGAACCGCAGGCTGACAGGGTACGGATCGGCATCTGCTTCAGACGATAGGAGGCGACATCGGCAAAGGTATAGCGACCCAGGTTGCGCAGCCGCTCGGCGATTAAAAACAGAATCATCGGCCAGCCGACCAGGAAGCCGAGCGAGTAAATCAGCCCGTCATAGCCGGAGGTGTAGACCAGCGCTGAAATGCCCAGGAACGAGGCCGCTGACATGAAGTCACCCGCCATCGCCAGGCCATTCTGGAAGCCGGTGATATTGCCGCCTGCGGTGTAGTAGTCGTTACGCGAACGGGTTCGCTTTGACGCCCAGTACGTAATCCCCAGCGTGGCACCGACGAAAATCGTAAACATGATAATCGCCTGATAGTTGGTCGCCTGGCGCTGCACCGCACCGGTGATTGCATCGGCGGCCAGCGCTGAAAACGGCAACATTAAGGCCAGCAGCCACAAGGTGAGACGGGTCATGATTTCACCTCGCTGAGGATCGCTTTGGTTAAACGGTCAAACTCACCGTTGGCGCGCCAGACATAGACGCCGGTCAGCACAAACGACATCACAATCAGCCCGACACCAATCGGGATACCGCGGGTGACGTTGGTACCGGCATGCAGCGGCGCGCCGAGCCAGCCCGGTGCAAATGCAATCAGCAGGATAAAGCCAACATAGAGCACCAGCATGATCAGCGACAGCAGCGTCGCGAATGCCTGGCGCTTACGGACTAACTCATGAAAACGGGGATTACGTTCAATCTGCTGATTGATTGCATCCTGATTCGAAAGGGCGTCATTCATCACATTTTCTCCAGAGGGCTTGCAGGCGAGAACCTCACGACAGGGCGCGGATTCAGCTGGTTATAATTTTTGTGACTAGCGAAACAGACTGCGTAGGGCGGGTGTGGCGGGAAGCGATCTTCCCGCCGGACAGCGTGCGCTTAAGGCATTTTGATCGACTGTTTCTCCTCAAGCAGTTTTTCGACGACGCCAGGATCGGCGAGGGTCGAGGTATCACCCAGGTTACTGGTATCGCCGGTGGCAATTTTGCGCAGAATACGCCGCATGATTTTGCCGGAGCGGGTTTTCGGCAGTGAGTCGGTCCAGTGCAGCACATCAGGCGTGGCGAGCGGGCCGATCTCTTTGCGAACCCACTGTCGCACCTCGGTATAGAGCTCCGGCGACGGCTCTTCGCCATGATTCAGCGTGATATAGGCATAAATCGCCTGGCCTTTGATGCTGTGCGGAATCCCGACGACGGCGGCTTCGGCAATTTTAGGATGCGACACCAGCGCCGATTCAATTTCGGCAGTGCCAAGACGGTGACCGGAGACGTTGAGCACGTCGTCGACACGTCCGGTGATCCAGTAGTAGCCATCTTCATCGCGACGGGCACCGTCACCACTGAAGTAGACGTTTTTAAAGGTAGAGAAGTAGGTCTGCTCAAAACGGTCATGGTCGCCAAAGAGGGTGCGCGCCTGTCCTGGCCAGGACTCGGTGATCACCAGATTGCCTTCACAGGCACCTTCCTGCGGCTGACCTTCGTTATCCACCAGTGCCGGTTGCACACCAAAGAACGGCCGGGTGGCGGAACCCGCTTTCAGCTCAGTCGCACCCGGCAATGGCGTGATCATGAAGCCGCCGGTTTCGGTCTGCCACCAGGTATCCACTATCGGGCAACGGCTGTTGCCGATTTTTTTGTAGTACCACTCCCAGGCTTCCGGGTTAATGGGCTCACCGACCGATCCCATAATGCGCAGGCTGCTGCGATCGGTACCTTCAATAGCCTTATCGCCTTCCGCCATCAGCGCACGGATGGCGGTGGGTGCGGTATAGAGCAGGGTGACGTTATGTTTATCGACCACTTCCGCCATGCGGCTCGGCGTGGGCCAGTTCGGCACCCCTTCAAACATCAGCGTGGTGGCACCGCACGCCAGCGGGCCATAAACCAGATAGCTGTGTCCCGTTACCCAGCCGACATCGGCAGTACACCAGTAGATATCATCCTGATGGTAATCAAAGACGAACTTAAAGGTGGTGGCGGCATAGACCAGATAACCGCCGGTGGTATGCAGTACGCCTTTAGGCTTGCCTGTAGAGCCGGAGGTATAAAGGATAAACAGTGGATCTTCCGCGCCAACTTCGGCTGCAGAGTGATTGGTGCTGGCGTCCCGCATCAGGTCATGCCACCACCGATCGCGGCCTTCAACCCAGCCCACATCTTTACCGGTGCGCTGGAACACCACCACGTTTTTCACGCTGGTGACATTCGGGTTTTTTAACGCATCATCGACATTTTTCTTCAGCGGAATGCTGCGACCGGCGCGGATCCCTTCATCGGCGGTAATCACCAGCGAGGCGCTGGAGTCGACGATGCGGCCAGCGACCGCTTCCGGTGAGAAGCCGCCAAAAATCACAGAGTGAACGGCACCGATACGCGCACAGGCCAGCATTGCCACCGCCGCTTCAGGCACCATCGGCATGTAGATCGCCACCACGTCGCCTTTTTTTACTTCCAGCAACTCAAGCACATTGGCGAAGCGACAGACTTCCGTATGCAGCTGGCGGAAGGTCAGCGTTTTACTTTCGCTGGCGTCGTCGCCTTCCCAGATAATCGCCGGGTGATCGCCGCGCGTCGCTAAATGACGGTCAAGGCAGTTTGCCGCCAGGTTGAGCGTGCCATCTTCGTACCAGCGAATGTTAATGTTACCTGGCGCAAATGAGCAGTTTTTCACCTTGCTGTAAGGTTTAATCCAGTCAAGGATTTTACCCTGTTCGCCCCAGAAACTGTCTGGATCGTCGACAGATTGCTGATACATCGCCTGGTACTGTTCAGCCGTAATCAGGGCGTTTGCTGCAATGTTCTCTGGAACGGGATGTTTGTGTATTTGGCTCATGGCGGATCTCCTTGAAGATGTTAATGATATGTCAATCAATGGTTAATTGAAGCCTGCGCCATAGCTTTGTTTCTTTTTTGCGCCACAGATCACGAGATAAACCTCTTAGGGAGAAGCGTGAAGCCGTTCTGATATTTCCGGTTAACTCTCTGGCGGCCAGGGGAAATTAAGAAGGGGTATCATTTGGGATTGTGCTGGATACAAAGCAAGCAAACGCGCCTGGCGAGTTTTTAACCCACTCTGCATAGCTATGCGTAAATTCATCTAAGTATTACTTTTCATAACAGCAGGTTAGGGATTTTTAGTGCTGGCAGCACTTTATGCTACTCAGGTGGCTAACTTTTAATCGGATCCGCCAGGGGTTGCATTTACCACAGTGAAAATGGTACTTATCTCGCCCCTGTTCTGCAGGTATCAACTCAGACCGCGTCTGAAAATGGGTATGGGAATCATCAGATTTTCATACGAGGCGCTGTTTCTAAACACCCTCTAATTTACCGGGCTTTTTGCTCACTCCCTGTGTGTATTGTCTTCTGCACCTTCGCAGTAGAGAGAAACGGGTTTTGACTGAGGAAATTACGCGTTATGAAAGGTTTTAAAATCAGCCTGGCCTGGCAGATTCTGACAGCCCTGGTGCTCGGCATCGTTGTGGGTGCTGTGTTGCATAATCAGCCAGACAATCGTGAATGGTTAGTCACCAACATTCTCAGTCCTGCAGGCGATATCTTTATTCATCTTATCAAGATGATTGTGGTACCGATTGTGATTTCATCCCTGATTGTCGGCATCGCTGGCGTGGGTGATGCAAAGAAGCTGGGACGCATCGGCGTCAAAACAATTCTCTACTTTGAAGTGATCACCACCATTGCCATTGTGGTCGGTATTACGCTGGCCAACGTATTTCAACCCGGCACCGGCATTGATATGTCAACGCTGGCAACGGTGGACATCTCTAAATATGAAGCGACCACGGCAGAGGTACAGGGCGGTCCGCACAGCCTGGTAACCACCATTCTGTCGCTGATCCCGCAGAATATTTTCGCCTCTATGGCGAAAGGCGACATGCTGCCGATTATCTTTTTCTCGGTGCTGTTTGGCTTAGGCCTGTCGTCCCTGCCGTCAGAACAGCGCGATCCGCTGGTGAACCTGTTCCGTGGCATCTCTGAAGCGATGTTTAAAGTAACGCACATGATCATGCGTTATGCGCCGGTCGGTGTGTTCGCGCTAATCGCGGTGACGATAGCTAACTTCGGTTTTGCCTCGCTGTGGCCGCTGGCTAAGCTGGTGCTGCTGGTTTATGCGGCGATTCTGTTCTTCGCCTTTGTGGTGCTGGGCGGGGTCGCGCGCTTCTGTAAGCTGCGCATCACCACGCTGATGCGTATTCTGAAAGATGAGCTGATTCTCTCTTACTCCACGTCCAGCTCGGAAACCGTGTTACCGCGCATCATGGAGAAGATGGAAGCCTACGGCGCGCCGAAAGCGATCACCAGTTTTGTGGTGCCGACCGGTTATTCATTTAACCTGGACGGGTCAACGCTGTATCAGAGTATCGCGGCGATCTTTATTGCGCAGCTGTATGGCATTGACCTGTCGCTGACCGATGAGATTGTGCTGGTCCTGACGCTGATGGTGACCTCGAAAGGGATCGCTGGCGTGCCGGGCGTATCCTTCGTGGTGCTGCTGGCTACGCTGGGCAGCGTCGGCATTCCGCTGGAAGGTCTGGCATTTATCGCCGGTGTTGACCGCATTATGGATATGGCGCGTACCGCGCTGAACGTGGTCGGTAACGCGCTGGCTGTCCTGGTGATTGCCCGCTGGGAAAACCAGTTCGACGCCGAACAGGCGAAAGCGTATGAGCTGCAGTTGCGGACGCAGACCGCAAGCTGAGAACAGCGTTAGCGTAAAGAAGGGCTCAACGAAAGTTGGGCCTTTTTTGTTGGTGTGGCTTAGTTCTTACCTGGTCAATAGAGCAGAAATGAAAGATCAGCCTTTGTGCCGTTCAGTCGGGCACAAAGACGGGCTGCGTAAAGTCGGCGTAAACCCGTCCCTGAGCCTCGGCCGCCGGTTACTCGCCTCATCCATGAGGCTCGCCCGCAAGCGGGCCAGCGCTTTACGTTGTTCAAAAACGCTCCAGGCGTTTTTGTCCATGCGGCGGACGCTTTACTCCGCTATTCATGTTTATTCGCCACACTTGTTCGAACAGCAGTAAAACAGCCTGAGGGAAGAAAAGGTTCACCTGAAGAGTAAAGCGTCCCACGCCAGGGACGGCGTGGGCCGAGCGTCATGGATGACGAATGCGTCTTTACGATCAGGTGAACCTTTTCTGACCGGCTCCGATTTCCCAGCAACACTACTCACACACCCTGCGCCCAGACCGGAATGCGCAGTGATCAAGTGCCGAATGCCCGATATCACTCATTCAGCCCACTCCCTGCAACATGACTCACCCCACATCCATTGAAAAAAGATCTCACCCAATGAATTAATCATTCGTTATGATATTTGTTAATTTGAATAATTTATTCCTTAACGGAGCCCGCCATGAAACTCGACCTCAGCCAGATGATCACCGAAGGCCGCAATCCGGCCAGCCAGAACATTGATGAACTCTCCACCGAAGCGATGCTGCGCGTCATTAATGATGAAGATAAAAAGGTGGCGCTGGCGGTTGAGGCCATCGTGCCGCAGATCGCTGCCGCCGTTGACGCCATCTGCGCTGCGTTTAAGGCAGGTGGGCGATTAATCTATTGCGGTGCGGGCACCTCCGGGCGGCTGGGCATCCTGGATGCCAGCGAATGCCCGCCCACCTTTGGCACACCCCGCGAACAGGTCATCGGCCTGATTGCCGGCGGCCATACCGCCATACTCCAGGCGGTGGAAAATGCCGAAGATAACCGGGAGCAGGGCGCGCAGGATCTGAAAGATATTCACTTCAGCCGCCACGATGTGCTGGTCGGTATCGCCGCCAGCGGCCGCACACCTTATGTGCTGGGCGCGCTGGCTTACGCTAACGAGCTTGGCGCAACCACCGTGTCGCTCACCTGTAATCCCGGCAGCGCCATGTCGCAGGTTGCCGCGATTGCGCTCACGCCGGTGGTCGGCCCGGAAGTGGTCACCGGTTCCTCCCGCATGAAAGCGGGCACCGCGCAAAAACTGGTGCTCAACATGCTCACCACCGGCTCGATGATCCGCAGCGGAAAAGTCTACGGCAACCTGATGGTTGATGTGGAAGCCACTAATCAGAAACTGGTGCAGCGCCAGGTCAACATCGTCATGCAGGCAACGGACTGTGATGACGCGACCGCCAGCGCCGCGCTCACCGCCTGTGGCGGACACTGCAAAACCGCGATCCTGATGGTGCTGGCTGACCTGGCCGCCGATGAGGCGAAAGCGCTGCTCAGTCAGCATCAGGGCTTTATCCGCCAGGCTCTGCAGGCAGCGGGAGCACGCTAATGGCGAAAATCACCGAGGCACTGTTGCGTGACATCCTGCAGGCGGTCGGTGGCCCGCAAAATATCGCGGCCTGTGGTCACTGTATGACACGGCTCCGCCTGACACTGAATCAGCCGGAACAGGCTGATCTGACAGGATTAAAAAGCCTGCCGGGCGTGCTGGGTGTAATCGACAGCGAGGCGCAGTTACAGATTGTCCTGGGGCCAGGCAAAGCGCAAACCGCCGCCGAGGGGATGCAGAGCCTGCTGACAGAGGGCGGAACAGCAGAACTCAGCCAGCTGGCAGCGCAGCAGAAGCAGCAGCTCAAAGCGAAGCAGACCAGCGGCGTGCATCAGTTTCTGTCGCGCTTCGCCACTATCTTCACCCCGCTGATCCCAGGCTTCATCGGCGCGGGACTGCTGCTGGGCTTTGCCACGCTGATTGAGCAGAGCCTCCACCTTAATGTGCCCGGCGACCACGCGCCCTGGCTGCTGCACACCGTGGCGTACATGAAAGTGTTCGGCAAAGGGCTGTTTACCTTTCTCAGCATCCTGATTGGCTACAATGCGCAAAAAGCCTTTGGCGGCAGCGGAGTCAATGGTGCCATCATCGCTTCGCTGTTTGTGCTCGGCTATGTGCCCACGGCCACCACCGGCTACTACAGCGGCATGGAGAGCTTCTTTGGCCTGACGATCGACCCGCGCGGCAACATTATCGGCGTGCTGATGGCAGCGATTATCGGGGCGTGGATTGAGAAACAGCTGCGCAAAATCATTCCCGACAACCTTGATATGATCCTGACTTCGCTATTTACGCTGGTGATTACCGGGGCCATCACCTATCTGCTGATCATGCCGCTGGGTGGTGAACTGTTTAAGGGGATGTCGTGGCTGTTTATCCACCTCAATAACAATCCCTTTGGCTGTGCGCTGCTGGCTGGGCTGTTCCTGATCGCGGTGATGTTCGGCATCCATCAGGGCTTTATTCCGGTCTACTTTGCGCTGATGGAAACGCAGGGTTTTAACTCGCTGTTCCCGATTCTGGCGATGGCGGGCGCAGGTCAGGTCGGCGCATCATTGGCACTGTGGTGCAAAGCAGAAAAAGGGGCGCTGCTGCGGGCACAGATTAAAGGGGCTATCGTGCCGGGCCTGCTGGGCGTCGGAGAACCACTCATTTATGGCGTCACGCTGCCGCGCCTCAAACCCTTTATCACCGCCTGCGGTGGCGGGGCGCTGGGCGGTTTCTTTATCGGGCTGGTAGCATGGCTGGGTTTGCCGGTTGGGATGAATACGGTATTCGGCCCTTCCGGGCTGGTCACGCTGCCGCTGATGACCTCCAGCCAGGGGATCTTCGCCGGTATGGCGGTTTACCTGGCTGGGCTGATCGTGGCCTGGGTCGGCGGATTCCTGCTGACCTGGTGGTTTGGCACCCGGAATGTTGACCTCAGCTGACTGGCTGCCGGAATTCTGAAATCCGGCTAACGGATGAATAATCACCCAAAAATGTGAAAGCCGCTGCAAAGCGGCTTTTTATTGCCAGTAATTTAACTTAATCGCTAAAGAGTAGGCGGACGCATGCCGAAAACATAAAAAAAGGTAATCGTTATTTCTCAGCCCACAGTTTTCACGCTGGCACGCAGACTGTCACGTGCAGGACGTCGGGTCTTCAAGGACTTTTGATGCGTAACAACCAGCCTGTCTCTCAGCGTGAATATCAGTTTGACGAGCATGCGACACTCATGTCGACCACCGATCTCAACAGCCACATCACTTATGCCAACGACGCCTTCATCGAAGCGAGTGGATTCTCTGCCGAAGAGATTAACGGCCAGCCGCATAACATGGTGCGTCATCCCGATATGCCACCAGAAGCGTTTGCTGATATGTGGGCGACGCTGAAACAGGGTGAACCCTGGACCGCGCTGGTTAAGAACCGCCGTAAAAATGGCGATCACTACTGGGTGCGGGCTAATGCCATTCCGGTGGTGCGCGACGGTAAAGTGCAGGGCTATATGTCAGTACGCACCAAACCCACGGCAGAGGAAGTCCGTCAGACCGAAGCGCTCTATCAGGATTTTCGTGAAGGCCGGTCCAGAGGGCGACGTTTTCACAAAGGCCTGCTGGTTCGCAGCGGCTGGCGTCGTCCCGCCTCCATTCTGAAAATGCTGCCCCTGCGCTGGCGGATCCGCAGTACGCTGCTGGCATTACTGCCCCTCTCGGTGGCAGGTGTCTGGGCGCTGGGTATGACGCACGCAGCACTGGCCGGCTTTGCCGCAGGTATGGCGGCGCTACTCACACTGAGCAGTCTGTGGCTGGAGCAGCAGATTTCACGCCCTATCGAGCGGATGTGTAAGCAGGCGCTGAGCGTGGCGACTGGTGCGAGTCACAAAGTTGAGCAGATGGATCGCGTTGATGAGGTCGGTGTCACGCTGCGCGCTATCGGTCAGCTCGGATTGATGTTCCGCTGGCTGGTGGATGATGTCAGCGGACAGGCGATCAATGTGCTGAGCGCCAGCGACGCCATCGCCCGCAGCAACAACGAACTCAGTCGCCGTACCGAACAGGCCGCGGCCAACGTGCAGCAGACCGCGGCCACCATGAATGAAATGACCGCCACAGTGAAGAGCAATACCGAAACCGCGCACGAGGCGAATAGTCTCTCAGCCAGCACCAGCCACGCTGCCAGCAAAGGTGGGGAGGTGATGAGTGAGATGATGGGCATGATGGGCGAAATTGCCGACAGTTCAAAACGGATCGCCAATATTACCAGCGTCATCGATGGCATTGCCTTCCAGACCAATATTCTGGCGCTGAATGCCGCCGTGGAAGCGGCGCGGGCCGGTGAGCAGGGCAAAGGCTTTGCCGTGGTGGCGGGTGAAGTCCGCAGCCTGGCTCAGCGCAGCGCCAAAGCCGCCAGCGAAATCAAAATGCTGGTCGAAACCAGTGCCAGCCGCGTTCAATCGGGCAATGAGCACGCCAGCGCGGCAGGCCGCACGATGCAGGATATCGTGTCGCAGGTGCAGAATGTCACCGCACTGATCGCTCAGATCAGTTCAGCTACGGCTGAACAGGCGACCGCGCTCAGTGAAGTCAGTTCAGCGGTGGAAGATCTTGATGACATCACTCATCAGAACGCCGCCCGCGTAACAGAAAGCGCCGAGGCTTCAGGTCGCATGACCCATCAGGCTAACCGGCTGGTGGAAGCGATTAGCGTGTTTCGTTAAGAGATCAGACTACGAGGCCAGCGCCTGCGTGCCGTCGCGTTCGGCACGCAGCGCGCCTGGCGACTGCCCGACAATCCGCTTGAAGGCGCGACTGAATGCCGCGATCGAGCCGTAGCCGAGATGATAAGCGACGGCTTCCACCGCTTCGCCATTGTTTACGATCCGCTGCACCGCCAGCCGCATCCGTAATTCGGTCAGATATCGCAGCGGCGTCATACCGGTAGCCGTGAGAAAGCGTCCGGCGAACACCGAACGCGAACAGCCCGCCACGCGGGCGAGTCGCGCCACCGTCCAGTTTTCGCCCGGCTCCCGATGCATCGCGGCAATCGCCTGACTCAGACGCGGATCGCGCATCGCCTGCACCAGCCCGCTACTCTGGCCGCAGCCGTTCTCTACCCAACCGCGAACTATCAACGCGGCAACCACATCAGCCAGACGCGACAGAATCCCGGCAAAGCCCGCCTGGCGGGTCCGCGATTCCCGCTCCATCGCCGCCAGAATCGGCTGAATCTCCGGGTACTGCGACAGCAGCGTACTCACCAGCATCACATCCGGCATGGTGTTGATCAGCGGTTGCATGCCGCCAAGCTCAAACGCCATGCAGGCGCTGAACAGCAGCACGCTGTGCTCGTCATTACAGGCATTTTCCGGTGCGGCAATCGCGCAGACGCTGTCGCAAATCGGCTTACTCGCCATGTTCTTAATACACTGGCAGTCCGCCTCCTCACTGGAGATCAGGCTGTGCGGCTTACCGTGCGGCACCAGCAGCGCATCGCCGCTGTTGAGCTGAAACAGTTCGCCGGAGGCGCTGCGCACCAGCAGTGAGCCGCGTCCGACAAAGTGAAACTGCGCCCGCCCCGGCGCATGCTCATAATGCAGCCCGAACGGCGCGCTTACCGCGATTCGCTGATAGTTCACGCCATACAGACGCATTCCCATCAGCAGCTCACTGGTCAGATCTCCATAGTGACTCATACGATTCCAGACGAATTATCAAAAATGAAGGTGTAAGCATCATAGATCGTCCTGACGCTCCACTCTATGCTCTCTCACACTTTTTTATCTTCCGGAGAAGCAGCATGAGTCTGACAACCGAAGTGGCTGATGAGGTTTCCTCGCCGACCCATCCCGCGTGGGGCGCAGTTTTTGCTATGGCGTTTGGGGTGTTCAGCCTGATTACCGCCGAATTTTTGCCCGTGAGTCTGCTGACGCCCATGGCAGACAGCCTCGGCGTTTCAGAAGGGCAGGCGGGACAGACCGTCACCATTACCGCCCTGGTGGCGCTGTTTACCAGTCTGGTCACCGGCAGCGTCACGCGGCGTATCGATCGCCGCATCGTGATGCTGGTGTTCTCACTGCTGCTGATCGCCTCGGCGCTGATGGTGGCATTTGCCGGTGACCTGACGGTGATATTGCTGGCACGGGTGCTGCTGGGGATGGCCATCGGCGGCTTCTGGACGCTCTCAACCGCCATTACCATGCGTCTGGTTCCCGTCGATCAGGTGCCGCGCGCGCTCTCCATTGTCTTCAGCGGGATCTCGCTGGCGACGATTATCGCCACGCCGCTTGGCAGCTATCTCGGCGGACTGGTGGGCTGGCGCAACATCTTTATGCTGACCGCCGGGCTGGGCGCGGTGGCACTGCTGTGGCAGTTCTTTACCCTGCCCGCCATGCCGGCAGAGAACAAAGCCCGCAATGGCGGCGTGCTGGCGCTCCTGCGTATCGGCGTGATGCGCTGGGGCATGCTGGCGGTGATCATGATGTTTACCGGCCACTTCGCTTTCTTCACCTATCTGCGTCCATTCCTGGAAGGCGTTGCACAGCTCAACCTTAATCAGCTGTCGCTGGCGCTGCTCGCCTTTGGCGTGGCGAACTTTTTTGGTACCTCGCTGGCGGGTTTCCTGGTCACCCGCAGCGTATCGCTGACGCTGAGCGGGATGGCGCTGTTAATGAGTGTCACTGCGCTGCTGCTGGTGAGCTTTGGCGATGTCAGCTGGATGGTAGGCGCAGGCGTGGCAATCTGGGGGATGGCATTTGGTTCGATGCCAACCGGCTGGTCAACCTGGATTTCGCGCGCGGTGCCGGATGACGCGGAATCAGGCGGCGGGTTACTGGTCGCCACCATTCAGCTGGCGATTACCGTCGGCGCGGCTGCGGGCGGCTGGATGTTTGACCTGCGCGGAGCAGGCGGCGTGTTCGTTGCCAGTGGCGTGCTTATGCTGCTGGCTGCACTGACCATCTTCACGCGGATGCGGCATCACGGTTAATCTTCTGAGGGCAGCGTATTATGCTGCCTTTTTTTATGGAATTGGGTTATTAACCTTTTGAGCGATAACTGTGCGATACGTGCTTTTTATGTTCAATTTTACTGAAATAGTTAAGCAAAACCCTCCGCTTTTTACTGATCAACTTCCGGACTAATATATCTATCAACAAGGCAGCACGCCTTACCTGATAAAAATTAACTGAGGAATTGACCATGAAATCTATCAAAACTTTTGCAGCTGTTATCGCGCTTTCTGTTCTGCCATTCGCCAGCTTCGCGCAATCTGTGACCGCCATCGACTCTACGCTGGATGGTGCGGAAGCGAAAATTGCTGCACAGGCGCAGGAAGCTGGTGCTTCATATAAAATCACTGAAGCCTATACCAATAACGGCGTTCACATGACCGCTGAACTGCTGAAATAAAACGTTCTACCCTCTTGTGCTGACAGGACGCCCTCCGGGCGTCCTGGCTTCGTTTCTCCGCGAATAATCCTGTTACTTTTCTTCATAAATAATTATCATTCTCAAAAAGAGCGTAACTCAGCCTGTGCGTCAGGCCTTTCTGGTTGCAATGTCGGGCTTTCTTATCACTGCGTCTGCAGTGGATTAACTCTGGAGAAGTTATGAAAGCGATTACCATTTCGCGCCGGACTCTGCGTCCGCTGCTACTGGCTACGGCCCTGTTCTCTGCCTCAGGATGGCTGGCAGTGCAGGCTGAGGATCTTAATCAGTCAGTGGGTAAAGGTGTTTATGAACTGGCGGTCAGCCCGAAAGATAACGCGCTGTTCGTGGCCACAGCGCAGAACAGCAGCGGTAACGGTGGCACGGTCTTCCGTCTCGACCCGGCGACGCTGGCAGTGCAGCAGGCAATCAACACTGAGCTGAAATCGTTTGGTGCGGCGATCAATCCACAAACCAACGTGCTTTATATTGGTAACACGCTAAACGGTTCGATCACCGCTATCGACGCCAGTAGCGGCAAGGTACTGAATACGCTGGTGCTGGATAGCCGTCCGCGGAGTGAGACCGTGCGTCCGCTGCAGCCGCGCCAGGTGGCGGTTGATGCGAAAACTAACCGGGTGTATATCACCGGACTGGGACCGCAGAGCGTGGTCTGGGTGGTGGATGGCAGCACGATGAAGCTTGTCAGCACCATCCCGAATACCGGCAAAATGGGCACTGGCCTGGCTGTGGATGCAGGCGCACAAAAGGTCTACGTCACCAATGCCGATGGCGAACTGGTCACGATTAATGCGCGTACAAATGCGGTTGAGAAGAAGCAGAAGATTGAGGGCGATAAAGCGCACTTCTTCCTGAACATTGCGCTGGATACGCGTGGTCAGCGCGCTTTTCTGACAGATTCAAAGCAGGCGCAGGTGCTGGTCGTGGATCTGCGTAATCAGCAGGTGATGCAGCGGATTGATGTGCCTGAATCGCTGGCGGTTCTGTTTAATGCGCAGCGTGATGAGCTTTATGTTACCCATCGCAAAGCCGGTGAAGTCAGCATCATCGACGCCAGCAGCTATAAGGTGAAGCGCACGGTAAAAACCCCGGCATTGCCTAACAGCCTGGCGCTCTCGGCGGATGGTAAGGTGCTGTACGTTAGCGTAAAACAGCCCGGCTCGCGCAAGGAACCGCCAAAAAATCCTGACAGCGTGATGCGTATTGTACTGTAAGTGATTCCTCTTCCTCTCCAGCCAGAGAGGAAGAGTCTTCCCCTGAACCACTAAACCTCTTCCGATGCCTCGCGCTTCATCTCATCATGGGGTACATCATCCAGAATCTGCTCAAAGCTGCGCAGACGCTTGTAGATCGACATCAGTTCGATCAGCGTCGACCAGGAGGCGATCAGATACTGAAACGAACCGCGCACCTGATCAAACACGTTGGTAATCTGGTTGAGTAAGCCCAGCGTAATAGTGCCTGCCACAATCGACGGGAACAGCAGGAACAGACCAAACACGTTATCGACCTGCAGATAGAGAATGCGGGTGATGTTGAAGTAGAGATAGTGAAAGTAGAGACGGAAGTAGTTAACCCGCACCCGGCTAAACAGTTCCTGTACGGTCTGCGGTTGTGCACGATCGGCATTATCTTCGCCGTAGACCAGCTCTTTACGGTAGGCGGCTTCAACCCGCTGATTACGGAACTCCAGCCCTGGCAGCTTAATTCCGACCAGCGCCAGCAAGCCGGTGCCGAACACAGACCAGAGCACTGCGGCAATCACCAGCGCGTAAGGAATATTGCCGAGGAACGGGATATCTTTTACGTGATGTGACAGCGCCACCAGTACCGGCAAAAACGCCACCAGCGTCATAATCGCCTGAATAAAACTGACACCCCAGTTTTCCAGCGTAGTTGCAAACCGCATGGTGTCTTCCTGCACACGCTGCGCGGCACCTTCCACATGACGCAGCCGCTGCCAGTTGTGCATGTAGTAGTTATTCATGGCGGTACGCCAGCGGAAAACCCAGTGGCTGATAAAGAAGGAGTTGAGAACGCCAATCACCACCGCAATTAAGGCAATGCCGAGAAAGGCGATAACCTGATGGTAAAACTCTGCAATCTGCACCGATCCCGCTTTGGTCAGCGCTTTCTGTATCAGATCATAGAACGGACCATACCAGGCATTAATAGCCACACCCACCTGCACGCCAAACCAGGTGACAAAGATAATCAGCGCGGAACCCCACACTGACCAGCGTTGCCACGGATGCGCATCAATCAGCCGCCAGGCCAGAGCAAAAATGGCTACCATGATCCAGTAATAGAGATAAAACCAAATCTGACTCGCGGCGATAAAACGAGCCGCTGTGGTCGGTAAAGGTTGTTTAATTGCTGCTTCAAAAGTCGGCCACATGCCGGGCAGATGCGCGGCAAAGCCGAACCAGGCAAAAATCGCTACTAAGCTCCAGACAGCCGCAGAGCTGAAAAACAGCGCTGGCCGCGGAAAAAAAGACTTAAACATAGGCACTCCGCTGTTGTGTGTTGCCTGTTATAACGTTTTTGGCGGGTCGCTGTCTGTAGTCTGTTGTTTCTGCTCATGACAGGACGATGATAGATGTTAATGAAATTGTGCGGTTTTGTTTCGTGGAACTAAATCTTTGTGAATGGCAGTGTTACAATATGGCGCTTTGTTACCGGTAACAAAAATCTGTCGCCCTGAATTTGCTTATAAAAACCATTACAACGCAACCCTCTACTTTTTCATACCGCTCACGATAGCGGGAATGAGGCAATGTCATGTCAGAACAAAAAAAAGGTCATTCACGCAGGGATTTTTTGCTGAAGACGATTACCCTTGCGCCTGCAATGGCGGTAGGTTCCACAGCGATGGGCGCGCTCTCTCTGCCGCTCGCCGCACAGGCGGCTGAAACCCCGGCGGGTCCACAGCAGGCGCGTGACTACCAGCCAGCCTGGTTTACCGCCGAAGAGTTTGCCTTTATTACTGCCGCCGTAGCTCGGCTGATCCCCTGCGATGAACGCGGGCCGGGTGCGCTGGAAGCTGGCGTGCCGGAGTTTATCGATCGTCAGATGAACACGCCATATGCCACGGGTTCGAACTGGTATATGCAGGGGCCGTTTAATCCCGATCTGCCGAAAGAGCTGGGCTATCAGCTGCCGCTGGTACCTCAGCAGATCTATCGTCTCGGGCTGGCCGATGCCGACAGCTACAGTAAAAAGCAGCACGGTAAGGTGTTCGCCCAGCTCAGCGGCGAGCAGCAGGATGCCTTACTGCAGGCGATGGAAAGTGGCAGTGCGGAATTCAGCCAGCTGCCAGCAAAAGTCTTCTTCAGCTTCCTGCTGCAGAACACCCGTGAAGGCTTCTTCAGCGATCCCATCCACGGCGGGAATCAGGGCATGGTCGGCTGGAAGCTGATCAACTTCCCTGGCGCACGCGCCGACTTTATGGACTGGGTAGAGCGCGGAGAACGATATCCGTTCCCGTCAGTGTCGATTCGCGGGGAGAGAAGCTAAGCATGGCTAACGAAATGAAAAAAGTGGATGCGGTGATTGTCGGCTTCGGCTGGGCAGGCGCGATTATGGCGAAAGAGCTGACCGAAGCGGGTCTTAACGTACTGGCGCTGGAGCGCGGACCGCATCGCGATACCTATCCTGATGGCTCCTATCCGCAGTCCATTGATGAGCTGACCTATAACGTCCGCAAAAAGCTGTTCCAGGATCTCTCTAAAAGCACCGTAACCATTCGTCATGACGCCTCGCAGACGGCTGTTCCCTATCGCCAGCTGGCGGCGTTTCTGCCTGGCACCGGCACCGGTGGCGCAGGTCTGCACTGGTCAGGCGTCCATTTCCGCGTTGACCCGATTGAACTGCGGATGCGCAGCCATTACGAAGAGCGCTATGGTAAGAACTTTATCCCGGAGGGCATGACGATTCAGGATTTCGGCGTCAGCTACGATGAGCTGGAGCCGTTCTTCGACAAGGCAGAGAAAGTCTTTGGCACCTCCGGCAGCGCCTGGAGCATCAAGGGGAAAGTGGTCGGCAAAGATAAAGGCGGCAACCCGTTTGCGCCGGATCGCTCCGATAACTTCCCGCTGCCCGCGCAGAAGCGAACATACTCGGCGCAACTGTTTGCTCAGGCGGCCGAGTCGGTTGGTTATCACCCTTACGATCTGCCGTCCGCCAATACTTCGGGTCCTTATACCAATACCTATGGCGCGCAGATGGGTCCGTGCAACTTCTGCGGATACTGCAGCGGCTACGCCTGCTACATGTATTCCAAAGCGTCGCCTAACGTCAACATTCTGCCCGCGCTGCGTCAGGAGCCGAAGTTTGAGCTGCGCAACAACTCGTATGTGCTGCGGGTCAATCTCAGCGATGACAAAACGCGCGCAACCGGCGTGACCTATGTGGACGGTCAGGGTCGCGAGCAGGTTCAGCCTGCTGATCTGGTGATCCTTTCCGCTTTCCAGTTCCATAATGTTCACCTGATGCTGCTGTCAGGGATCGGTAAACCCTACAACCCGATCACCAACGAAGGTACCGTAGGCCGCAACTTCGCCTATCAGAACCTCTCAACGCTCAAGGCGCTGTTTGATAAAAACACCACGACCAATCCGTTTATCGGCGCGGGTGGTGCGGGCGTGGCGGTTGATGATTTCAACGCAGATAACTTCGATCACGGGCCGCTGGGCTTTGTCGGCGGTTCGCCATTCTGGGTCAACCAGGCGGGCACCAAACCGATCTCCGGCCTGCCGGTGCCGGCGGGCACACCTGACTGGGGCAGCCAATGGAAAGCGGCGGTGGCGGATACTTACACCCACCATCTGTCGATGGATGCGCACGGCGCGCACCAGTCCTATCGCGCCAACTACCTCGATCTCGATCCCCACTACAAAGATGCCTATGGGCAGCCGCTGCTGCGCATGACCTTTGACTGGCAGGATAACGACATCAAAATGGCACAGTTTATGGTTGGCAAGATGCGCAATATCGCGGAAGCGATGAATCCGAAGATGATCATCGGTGGCGCGAAAAAGCCGGGCACCCATTTTGATTCCACGGTGTATCAGACCACCCACATCAGTGGCGGAGCAATCATGGGCGACGATCCTAAAACCAGTGCGGTGAACCGTTATCTGCAAAGCTGGGACGTGCCAAATGTGTTTGTACCAGGCGCATCCGCCTTCCCGCAGGGACTGGGTTATAACCCGACCGGCATGGTGGCGGCGCTGACCTACTGGTCAGCCAAAGCGATTCGCGAGCACTACCTGAAAAACCCCGGCCCCCTGGTGCAGGCATAAGGAGATGGCGATGAAAAATGGCATTCTGGCCCTGATTCTGGGCACCCTGACCTTTGCCGCACTGGCGGAGAGCAGCCAGGACGATCTGGTTAAACGGGGGGAGTATCTGGCACGCGCCGGTGACTGTGTGGCCTGCCACACCAGCAAAGGCGGCGCAACCTTTGCCGGTGGTCTGCCGATGGCGACACCGATTGGTACCATCTACTCCACCAATATCACGCCCGATCGCGACACCGGCATTGGCGAATACAGCTATGACGACTTCCAGAAAGCGGTGCGTCACGGCGTGGCGAAAAATGGTGATACGCTCTATCCGGCGATGCCATTTCCCTCCTACGCGGTGGTCAGCGATGAGGACATGAAGGCGCTTTATGCCTGGTTCATGCATGGCGTTGCGGCGGTTAAGCAGCCAAACCGGGAGAGCGACATTCCCTGGCCGCTGTCGATGCGCTGGCCGCTGGCGATCTGGCGCGGCATTTTTGCGCCCGATGTAAAAGCGTTCCAGCCTGCCGCCCAGGAAGATCCGGTGCTGGCGCGGGGTCGCTATCTGGTTGAAGGGCTGGGCCACTGTGGAGCCTGTCACACGCCGCGCAGCATCACCATGCAGGAGAAGGCGCTGACCAACCAGGAGGGCAGCGACTATCTGGCAGGCAGCAGTGCACCGATTGATGGCTGGACCGCCAGCAACCTGCGCGGTGACAACCGTGACGGGCTGGGACGCTGGAGCGAAGAGGATCTGCGTCAGTTCCTGCGCTATGGCCGCAACGATCACACCGCCGCGTTCGGTGGCATGACCGACGTGGTGGAACACAGTCTGCAGCACCTGAGCGAGGCCGATATCACCGCCATTGCGCGCTATCTGAAGTCGCTGGGTGCAAAAGACCCGAATCAGGCGGCGTTCAGCGTGGATGATGCCACGGCAAAAGCGCTGTGGCGTGGCGATGACAGCCAGACCGGTGCGGCGACCTACGTCGACAGCTGTGCAGCGTGCCATAAAACCGATGGCAGCGGCTATAAACGTTTCTATCCGGCACTACGCGGTAATCCGGTGGTGATGGCAGAGGATCCGACCTCGCTGATCCACATTGTGCTGGTGGGCGGACAGTTGCCTGGCGTCAATGGTGCGCCGTCGACCATCACCATGCCGGCATTCGGCTGGCGTCTGAATGATCAGCAGGTGGCGGACGTAGTGAACTTCGTGCGCAACAGCTGGGGCAACAAGGCGTCAGAACCGGTGACCGCGAAACAGGTCGCGTCGCTGCGTAAAGATGAGAAGGATCGTCTGGGCAGTGCAGACATCCGGGTGCTGGAAGGCAAATAACCCGTAGTAAAAAAGGCCGTCATCATCAGGATGACGGCCTTTTCTTTTAAATATTCTCCAGATCGATTCCGCGCGTTTTCGGCCCGTAAATCCCTACCGACAGCATCACCATCACCATGCTCAGCACGATGAACGTAATCACGCCTGCCGTTCCTGCGTACTGCAATATCATCCCAATGAGAATACTGCTGAAGACCGTTGAGAGGCGGCTGAAGGAGTAGCAGAAGCCGACTGCCCGCGCCCGGATGTGGGTCGGGAAAATCTCGGTCTGATAGGCGTGAAAGCTGAAAGTCAGCCAGGCGTTGGACCAGGTAATCAGGAAGCCGCAGAGGATCAGCAGCACCGGCTGCGTCTGGAAGGCGAACAGCGTGCCGAATACCACCGTCATCAGCGACGACAGGACGATCTGCCACTTATTTTCCAGCCTGTCGGCGTAGCGGCTGCAGATCAGCGATCCCAGCGGATAGGCCAGCGTGATGAAGAAAGCATAGAGCAGGCTGTGCGTCACCGTGGCTCCACGGCCTGACAATAGCGCAGGTAGCCAGTTGCCAAAGCCGAAAAAGCCGATTGCCTGAAAAAAGTTCATCACCACCAGCATCAGAGTGCGCTTGCGGTAAGCGGGTGACCAGATTTCACTGAAGCGTCCCTTTTTGGGCAGTTTTGCCGCTGCATCTTCAGCTGAAAACGCGGGTCCGGCCGGGATGCCGCAGCGTTGCTCCATCACCGACAGCACTTTATGCGCCTCCTGATGACGATCCTGCTGCACCAGCCAGCGTGCCGATTCCGGCAGATTTCTGCGCACCAGCCAGATCACCAGTGAACAGAGTGCGCCTGCGATCACGACCCAGCGCCAGCCTTCCAGACTGAGCAGCGTTTGCGGAATCAGCCACCAGGACATCAGCGCCACCGCAGGCACCGACAAAAACTGCACGAAAAAGGAGAAGGCAAAAGCGCGGCTGCGCAGATGGCTCGGCACCCATTCCGACAGATAAGTATCGATGGTCACCAGCTCGACGCCCAGCCCGATCCCTACCAGAAAGCGGAACAGAATGATCATCTCCGCGCTCTGCTGGAACGCCATCAGCAGCGAAAACAGCCCGTACCAGAGCAGCGCACACATAAAGGTCAGGCGGCGGCCAAAGCGATCAGCGTAGGGGGCCAGCAGGCTGGCACCGAAAAACAGACCCAGGAAGGTGGCCGAGGCGAACGCCGCCTGATCGGAGAAACCCAGCACGCCCGCCGCGCCCGTGTGAAATACGCCCGCCGACAGCAGGCCGGTGCTGATGTACCCGGTTTCAAACAGGTCATACAGTTCAAAAAAACCGCCCAGCGCCAGCAGCGTGATAAAGCGCCATAATCCGGCAGAGGAGGGCAGCGCATCAATGCGCGCGGCTAAGCTATTACGGGCCGCCAATGAAGCGTGCATCGGCGGCAGGCTGGTGGAGTGGGTGGTCATATCAGCGTGAACCTCAGGCAATGTGGATACGACTCGCAGCCGGTCAGAGGCTTATACCGTTAGCAAGCGAAGAGATAGCAGAATAATCAATTCATCTGCCAATGCCGAGAGCGTCGTTGCTGACGATTTAGCAAGATACGTTGCAGGTTTTGCCATTCATCGCAGATCAACTCCGGCATTGTGATCAGGCCAGGATCTGTTTGCAAACTCAGAGCTGTCTCTCAGTCCAATAACGCGGTAGCAGGCCCGCATGGATGCAAATGCTACAATTGCGCTATCATAGTCTCGCTTTGTTACATCTTCTTCATGGATGCAGAAAAGCTGAGCTGAAGAAGCTGACACAATCAGGGAAAGATGAGGTGTAACGTGAGTTTTTTTGACGAGCTTAAAGCATCGCTGAAAGAAGCTGTTGAGATCAAAAACGGTGCCAAAGAGCCAGGTCGTGTTACCCGCTATGCGGTGGCCGACGTGAAGACTATTCGGGCACTCAATCCATGCCCATATATCCCTCCTGCCGGAAAAGCGAGAAAGCGCCACCGATAATGCCCGCATCGGTGGCACGTTACTTTAAGGCAGTTGCGGCCAGACGCCGGGTCCAATCGGCAGTCCCAGCCAGTACCAGGCGACCAGCAGTGCTATCCAGCTGATAAAGAACACCAGCGGATAGGGGAAGATCAGCACGTAATAGGTCCCGAGCTGCGCATCTTTCTGGTAGCGCTGCAAAAAGGCCAGGAACAGCGGCAGAAACGGCGACATCGGTGCCAGCGGCAGCACGGCGGAGTCGGCGATGCGGAAAATCATCTGGGCAAAGGCGGGATGGAAGCCGAGCAGCATAAACATCGGCACGAAGACCGGGGCGAGAATCGACCAGATTGCTGAGCCGCTGGCGATAAACATGCAGAGAAACGCCGACAGGAACATCAGGCCGAGAAACGCGGGCGCACCGCTGACGCCAGCGCTCTCCAGCACGTCGGTCAGCCCGATTGCCATGAACTTGCCCATGTTGCTCCAGTTAAAGAACGCCACGAACTGCGAGAGCGGAAAGACCATCACGATAAAGCCCGCCATGCCCTTCATCGGATCGACCAGCAGCTGCGGGATATCATCCGGACGGCGGATCTGCCGGGTGACCACGCCGTAAGCAATGGCGACCACAAAGAAGAACAGAATGATGATCGGTACGATGCCCTGAATAAACGGCGAGGGAATAATGGCGCCGGTAGCGGGGTTACGCAGCGGCGCATTTTCCGGCACCACCAGCAGCGCCATCACGGCGATAAACAGCAGTGCGGCCATCCCGGCGGCCCGCAGGCCGCGGTTCTCCAGCGGCGTCAGTGCCGCCAGCTTCTCACCATTGCCCTTCCACTGCGGCAGGCGCGGCTCGACAAACTTATCGGTCAGCAACGCGCCCACAACCGTCAGCACAATCACCGAGGTGGCCATAAAGAACCAGTTATCGATGACGCTGACATGCACCGTGTCGCTGACCGCTTTCGCCGCTTCGGTGCTGATCCCCGAGAGCAGCACATCGGTGGTGACAATCAGCAGGTTGGCGGTAAAGCCTGAGGCCACACCGGCAATGGCGGCCAGCAGGCCCGCCACCGGATGACGGCCCACCGCCAGAAAGATCAGTGCGCCCAGCGGCGGCATCACTACCAGCGCGGCATCCGAGGAGATATGACTGAAAAAGGCGATAAACAGCACCATATAGCTGGCGTAACGACGGCTGACGCGCGACGCCATCTTCACCATCAGCGACTGTAACAGGCCGACCTTTTCTGCCAGTCCGGCACCAATGACCAGCGCCAGAATCGAACCCAGCGGGGTAAAGCTGCTGAAGTTCTTAATGATATTAGGCAGGATCCACTGAATGCCTGCGACGCTCAGCAGGTTATTCACCCGGACAATTTCGCCGTTGCTGGGGTTTTTTACCGCCAGGTCCAGCGCGCTGATAACGGCGGTCGCCACCATCAGAACAACAATCAAATAGACAAACAGTAAAAACGGGTTAGGTACTTTATTGCCCACACGCTCGATCCAGCTGAAAAGCCGGCCAGGGCTGCGGTTCCCGGATGTTGCTTCCATGGTATTGATTCTCGTCTTGTGTTCCCCTTATCGGTGGAGGCCCGGTCTGACGCTTGTCGTGATCTACAACAGGCGGTGAGTTCAGATTCGGCTCCGCTGAATCAGGGAAGTGTTTGCAATATTTTTTATAGTGGTCCGTATCAGAGACACGGCCATTGGCTCATTCGGCCAGTTTTGTGGGTGTGATCCCCGCCGGGATAGGGCAGTAATAAGGCTGCGCGCCACGTACCCGTTCGAACTCGGCCCTGCAGCCAGCCAGTGCCTGCGGTTCTGTTAACAGCGTTAACACCGTGGCCGCCATCACTTTACTCGCCAGAAACATCCCCTTATGCCCGATACTGGTGCGACCCTGCGCCACCAGTTGCCAGGTGTGCAGCGGCGTGCCGAAGGTAAAGCAGGGCGCAAAGCACTGTGCGGTCGGCGTTACCCAGCTGACATCGCCGACATCGGTGGAGCCATAAAGCAGCTCACGCGTGACCGCATAGGGCGCAACCTCATCCATAAACAGCCTGTCGCCCAGCTGTTCAGCCCAGGCATACCCGGCTTCGCCACCAGTGCGGGCGACATTGAGCCGGGCATTGCGCAGATCGTCATCGGTCAGGGTGGCACGCAGTTCGGCCGCAAACGCGCGCTCTTCGTCGCTGTAGTCGGGCAAACCAAACTGATGCAAATAACGCTCCATCACCGCTTCCAGCGCGCGGTTAGGCACGTAGTCCGAACAGGCTTTGTCAAAACGCACGGTCAGCGTGGTATCGGTCATCAGCGCTGCGCCCCTGGCGATATTGATGACTCTCTCATAGATCGCCTGCGCCTGAGGCAGTTCCGGGGCGCGAATCAGGTAGAGCACTTCTGCATCGGCCTGCACCACATTTGGTGAGACGCCGCCGCTGTTGGTGATGGCGTGATGCAGACGCGCCTCCTGCACGATATGCTCGCGCAGGAAGTTGGCCCCGGTATTCATCAGCGTGACGGCATCCAGTGCGCTGCGGCCCAGATGGGGTGAGTTGGCCGCGTGAGCGGCGACACCTTTGAAGCTGAAGGCCGCCTGTATATTGGCAAGCGTCCGCAGATTAAACATCCCGCTGAAACCTTCAGGATGCCAGGTCACGGCGGCATCGACGTCGTCAAACAGCCCTTCGCGTACCATAAAGGTTTTGCCCGATCCGCCCTCTTCGCCGGGGCAGCCGTAAAAGCGAACCGTGCCGCCCGTGTGATGCTGTTCCATCCACGCTTTCACGGCGCAGGCTGCAGCAACGCCTGCCGTACCGAGCAGGTTGTGACCGCAGCCATGGCCGTTGCCGTTGGCTTCCAGCGGTTGTGGTCGGGCGCAGCCCGACTGCTGGCTCAGACCGGCCAGCGCATCAAACTCGCCGAGGATGGCAATCACCGGCCTGCCGCTGCCCGCGCTGGCGATAAAGGCGGTGTCGATGCCCCCCACGCCGCGCTCTACTGTGAAACCCTCTTCCTGCAGCGCATCAGCCAGCAGAGCAGAGGAACGGGTCTCGGCGAAGCGGGTCTCAGGCGTGTCCCAGATGGCGTCGCTGAGCGTGCTGAAACGAAGCTGATGACGATTGATATAGTCGGCAATAAAGTCTTCCATCATCATGAGCCCCCAAACTGCGCCTGGTTCAGCGCCAGGATTGCCAGCAGCGTGATGGCGTCCGGCATCACCCGCTCATCAAAGTCGAATTTCGCATTGTGATGACCCGCCGCCAGCTCACAGCCAAAAATGACGTAAGAGGCCTGACCGCCGCGCTCTTTTACCCGCTCCATCATGTAGGTCGCATCTTCTGATCCTGCCGCCTGCGCTTTACGATCGACCACCGAGTCGAAGATACCGAGCGCGTCCGCCTGCTGATGGATGAAATCGACCCACGGCTGCGTCGGGGTACAGCTTCGCGCAGCACCCATCAGCGAAACTTCCTGCTCAACGCCATACATCGCTGCTGCACCGGCAATCACCCGCAGCGCCTGCTGATAAATATCGTCGTTAACCTGATTGGTCACGCCACGGGTTTCGACCTTCAGCAGAGCGCAGTCAGGCACTACGTTGCGGCCGGTTCCGGCCTGCAGCACGCCCACGTTGACCCGCGCCACGCCGCCGCTGTGCTGGGTTAAGCCATGCAGCGCCAGCGTCGCCTGTGCGGCGGCCAGCAGGGCATTGCGACCCTCTTCAGGGCGACCGCCTGCGTGGGCACCGATGCCGGTAAAGTGAACATCCAGCTTGGTGGTGGCCAGGAAGCTGTCGCTGCCGCAGACCACTTCGCCTGCCGGCACGCCGGTGCCGATGTGAATCGCGGTGAAGCGCTCAACGTCATCGACCACGCCCGCGGCGACCATCGCTTTTGCGCCGCGCACGCCCTCTTCGGCGGGCTGGAAGATCAGTTTAATCGTGCCGCTGAGCTGATCTTTCATCGCCATCAGCACTGAGGCGAGGCCCAGCCCAATGGTGGTATGACCATCGTGGCCGCAGGCGTGCATCATCCCGGCGTTACAGGAGACAAACCCTTCGCGCTGCGGCAGATGATCGGCTGCCTGGCTTTCATTGAGATCCAGTGCATCCATATCGACCCGGAAGCCCATCACCGGACCGGGACGGCCGGTCTCAAGCGTCGCCACGATGCCGCAGAATCCACCGGAGAAGTGACTGATCCACTGCGGCAGCGCGCCCTGTTGCAACGCACGTGCCTCCTGCTGCTTCAGTATGGCTTCGTCGGGCAAGCCCATCCGCGCATCGGCATCGACGACCTCACGGCCCAGCTTCAGTTGATAACCGAGCTTATGCAGTTCTTCTGCGACTAACGTCGCGGTGCGGAACTCCAGCCAGCCCGATTCGGCGTAGTGATGGAAGTCGCGACGCCACTGTTGCAGCTGTGGCAGCAGGGCGCTGATGCGGTCTGAAAGGGATTTCATCGGCTCTCTCCTCATTGTTGATTTTTTATGCACTGCGTCGAATCTACACAATGGTACTGGGCGGCATAAGATGCGAATATCTTGTGACTGATAAACAACGGTTATCGCAAAACTATGTCTGCCAATCTCAAACTTCATCAGCTGCGTGCCTTCACTGACGTGGCGCGACAGGGCAGTATCCGGGCGGCAAGCCGTCTTTCCGGGCTGTCGCAACCGGCGTTAACCAAAGCGATTCAGGAACTGGAGCGAGAGCTGGGAGCAAAGCTGTTTATCCGCCGCCAGCAGGGCGTGGTACTGACCGATATCGGTGATAACTTTTTTCGCCATGCCAGCCTGGTGCTGGCTGAGCTGCGGGTTGCAGAAGAGGATATCCAGCAGCGACTGGGGCTGGGTGGCGGTCAGGTGAACATCGGCGTGGGTGGCAGCGTGGCGCGCACCATCATGCCGCAGGTGATAAACCAGTTTCATCGCGAATACCCGCTGGTTAAGGTACGCATCGTTGAAGGCCAGCTGGTGTCGATGGTGCATGAACTGCGTCAGGGGGCGCTCGATTTCACCATCAACACCTACGATCAGAGCCATCTCGATCAGGAGCTGATGTATGAAAGGGTAATGGAGCGCGAGTATAAAGTGGTGGTGCGTAAAGGCCACCCGCTGGAAAAGGCCCGTTCTCTGGCGGCGTTACAGCAGGCGGACTGGACGATGCCAACGCCGAAAGGGAGTTACTATCGCCTGCTGCACGATTTGTTTGGCGAGCGCGGCATGGCACCCAAAATCGTGGTGACCTGTGAAACCTTTATGGCCTGCACCAGCCTGGTGGCGCAAAGCGATTTCATCAGCATTCTGTCGGTCGACGTGATTGACGATCCCATTCTGGGGCGGTCGCTGGTGGCGCTGACGCTCGACGAGCCTCTGCCGAAAGCGATCTTCTACCTGATCCAGCGCAAAGACACCGCGCTGACGCCGATGAGCAGTTATATGGCGCAACTCTTTCGGCGTTATTGTCATTAAAATCAGTGAGTAAAGCCGATCGTCTACACTGTAGAGGTACTGTAAAAAATCCACCCGACAAATAGAGGTTACGATGCAAGTCAGTCCTTATCTGTTTCTCTATGGCCGTTGTGAAGAGGCTATCGACTTTTACCTGCAGGCGACCGGGGGAGAGCTGCTCTCCAAAATGAAATTTGGTGACATGCCGGATCAGGGTGAGCAGGTCGGCGATCAGTCCGCAGCGCCGCAGCCGCCAGAAAAGATCATGCATGCCCAGCTGCGTATCGGTGACGGTGAGCTGATGCTGAGCGACGGCAACACTGAGAAGCCGCCCGCGTCTGAACATGCCGGTTACGCGGTCAGTCTTTCTACCAATGATGTTGAAGAGGGCAAAGCCTGGTTTGAGAAATTGTCGGCAGGCGGCAAGGTGACAACGGAGTGGCAGGAGACATTCTGGTCGAACGGATTCGCGATGTTCATTGATAAGTTCAACATTCCATGGCGCATCAACGTTGAGAAGCCACAGGAATAACCGAAGGTAAGATGCAGGACTGAGTTGTTAAACCTGCCTCTCAAAAGCTGGCCTGGAGGAATTAACGCCCCAGGCCAGTTTTCCTGCGCAACGGGCGCTTTTTTCAGCCGCCCGTTATCATTATCAGAAGTTATAACCCGCCACCAGGTAGTAACCCCAGCCAGTCGATTTCACTTCAAATGGTCCTTTGCCGAAGTTCAGCTCCTGACCATCTGCCCACTGTCCGCCGTTGTGGAAGTAACGCGCCACCGCAGAAATATGCCAGTGATCGTAACCCAGTGACAGAATGTGGCTGGAGGCGATGGAGTTGCTGGTACGTGATGAACCGCCTTTCTCGTTGAGGTCAGAACCCCAGTCGAAGTTGGTGAAGCCCACATAGCCCAGATTACCGCCCCACAGCTGGGTGATAGGCACGAAGTATTTCACCTTGAAGCGATAGCCATCCCAGCTGTTTTCGTTCGCCGCGCCATAGTTTTCCCACTGATATTTGGCATAGACGTTCAGCGACAGGCCGACATCGCTGTGCGTATCGATATCGGTGCCCAGACCCATATACCAGGTATTCTGGCGGTTATCGCTGTTGCGGCCCATATCGTAGATATAGTTATTGGCGAAATACCACTCCTTGAACGGACCAAAAGCCAGGCTGGTGCCGGTCAGTTTGTCGATAGAGAAGCGCGGTTCAATCTCCATAAACATCGGTGAACCGTGGTCGAACACGCCGTTGGCATTGCTGTTGCCCACGCCGAAGAAGTTAGGCACGTCCAGATAGCCATAGAAATCGAACCACTCTTTCTTCGCAAACGCTTCATATTCCAGATAAACGTCGTTGTTAAACTGCGGTCCGAAACGGGTGTGGTAGCTGCCTACCACGTTAACGCTCTGATGCCACCAGTCGGAGAGGTACTGCGGATCGCTTTCAGCAGCCTGCGCAGCACCACTCAATGAACATGCCAGCACGGCACCTGCTATCAACGTTTTAAATTTCATTATCATCAGCCACATGCTTTTGACCGCCGCACAGCAGACGCAGTCAGAGAGAAGTCGGTCCCTGGAGGGGAGTGAGGTATTCAGCAAAAAACAGCCAGTTCTTCAGCCCGCGTAGCGTGCCTGTAACAGATCGATAGAAAATAGATTTTGCTCACGTTTGTCAAAAAGTGTTGCATTACAATTCAGCTAAAATGTGATGCGCTTCACAATAATGACCGGGATCGAACGGAACCAGGCAACCGTTTACGTTGTCTGGTTCGTGATCAAACAGGCGGGATCAGGGAAGGGTGACGCGAACCTGCAAACCACAAACAGCCCCCTGTGGCGTCAGGCAGTTGGAAAGGGCGACGTGAATCTGATGTTTCTGTGCGACGTTACGCACAATGGAAAGTCCCAGCCCGCTGCCCTGGGCTTTGACATCAGGCGAACGGGTAAAACGGTCGAACGCGCGTTCGATAAAGGATTCCGGCATGCCCGGTCCATTATCGACAATATCGACCACCGTTTTGCCCGCGACCCGATGCAGTAGCACATCGACCAGGCTGCCTTCCGGCGTGTGCAACATAGCGTTACCGATCAGGTTATCGAACAGGCTGCGCAATTCGGAACGGCTGGCCTGCAGACGGTACTGCGTTGAGCCATTAAAGCCGATATCAATGCCGCGTTTGTCCGCCACCACCATCAGCTGCTCAATGCTCTCTTTCAGCAGATCTTCCAGCTCAATATGCTCCACACTGGCCACCACGCTCTGGTCATCCTGGCGTGAGACATTGAGTAACTGTGTGACCAGGTGCCGGGTACGCGTGACGCCCGCTTCCAGCTGGCTGAACTGACGGCTCGCTTCGCCGGGCTGGATGTGCTGACGCAAATTTTCCAGTTGTAACGTCACCGCTGTTACTGGTGTACGCAGCTCATGGGCAGCATCTTCCAGGAACTGACGCTGCGACGACCAGGCGTCACGTAGCTTACTCAGCAGCGAGTTGTAAGCGGCTACCAGCGGCAGAATCTCATCCGGTAAGCCCTCCGGTGAGACATTATGTGGATGATGGGTTTCCTGCGCCGCAATCTGCCGTGAAGCGACCTGCAGATCGCGCGTGATCTTACGCACCACCAGCCAGATCACCAGCAGCGACAGCGGCATCATCAGGATCATCGGAATGATCGCCGACAGCGCCCGCTTCACCATCGAGGCTTTCATGTAGCTGAGGTTGTGCATGACCTGGATGGTTTTAATCTCGCTGCCGGGCATGCCGGGCCGGGTAAAAATACGCCATTCACAGTCGTCGCACTGTCCCACATGCACATCGTGATACCCGCGCTGATTTTGCAGCGGGGCCTGCAACTCCGGCCATGAGCTGGCCCGCAACTGGCCCTGATCGTCCCAGAGCTGAACCACAAAGGCGCTCTTTGCCTTGTCCGGCGCGATAAGCATCGGCATCAGGGCGGGCATCTGTTTATTGGTGGACCAGGCATCAGCGATTTTTGCCAGCTGATCGTCCTTCATTGTGCCGACCATATCGCCGTAGCAGCTGAAAAAATACCAGGTGACGCCGCCGATCATCAGCAGATGAATAATCAGCAGGGTAGAGAGAAGTTTGTTGCGCAGTGAGCGCATAAAGCGGAAAGGTTTCATATGGCCGGAACCCGCCAGCCCAGCCCGCGCACGTTACGGATGACGTCGTTGTCCAGCTTACGCCGCATCCCGTGGATCAGCACATCGACCGCGTTGCTGCTGACTTCATCGCCCCAGCCGTAAATGCGGTTTTCCAGCTGCTCACGCGACAGAATAGCACCCGGCCGCTCCAGCAGCGCGTAGAGCAGGGCATATTCCCGCGCCGTCAGCTGCTCGCGCTGGCCTTTGTAGAGCACCTCGCGGGTCATCATATCCAGCTGGACATCGCCGCTGCCCAGCACCGAGTCTGCTGCGCCGTGGCTGCGTCGCGTAATGGCGCGCATCCGGGCCATGACTTCCTGGAGATCGAATGGTTTAAGCAGGTAGTCGTCCGCCCCGCTGTCGAGTCCCTGTATCCGCTGCGCGACCGTGTCGCGCGCGGTAAGAATCAGGACCGGCGTGGCGTCGCCGCGCCCGCGCGCCCGGCGCAGGACCTGAAGGCCATCATCGCGCGGTAAGCCGAGATCGAGCAGTACACAGCTGTAGCCGCCTTCGCTCCAGGCATTCTGGGCATAGACGCCATCGCGCACCCAATCTACTGACCAGCCCGCGCCCTGCAATGCCTGTTGCAGGTTCGCACCGATCATTTCATCATCTTCAACCAGTAACACCCGCATGGCTGATCTCCTTCATAAAGATAAGAGAGAGTTTACTCACCAATTGTTAGGCCAGAATTATCCTTCCGCCGTCATACTTCGCACTGTCGCGGCGTTGGCTGCTTTTGCTCACCCCAGTCACTGACCAATGTCAGCTCCTGGGGATTCGCGCATTTGCCGCCTTGCTACAGCACGAATTATTTTGGCGGACAATCGTCATAGCTTGCTCTGAAATGGCTCTTATCGCCCCATTCCAGCCGTTGCTAATTCTGCGCTAATTTTCTGCTAATTAAGGGATAAATTTTAGCGGGTAGAGTGGCTCCACTGCACATCAGCATCAACAGGAGGAACCATGAATCAGCGCGAGTTTATTCGGAGTTTGCTGGACTGGATTGAGAACAACTTAGGACACGATCTGCATCTGGATGAGGTGGCACGCCGCTCGGGCTATTCGCGCTGGCATCTGCAACGCCTGTTCCGCCAGCATACCGGCTTTTCACTGGCAGAATATATCCGCCAGCGCCGCTTAACCGAGTCTGCACTCAGTCTGCTAAGCAGCAACGAAGCGATATTGCAGGTGGCGATGAATTACGGCTTCGATACCCAGCAGGCCTATACCCGCACCTTTAAAAACTACTTTATGATGACGCCAGGCCAGCTGCGCCGTCAGCGTCGCGTCGAGCCGGATCGGCTGCTGTTCCCTCTGGCGATGGCCAGCTGATGCCTGATAAGACCTTTCCGTCACCGCACAGAGACGGGAAGGTCGGCCTTCGCTCTGCGCCGCTCTCCTCCTGAACTTCACCTCGCCTTTTTTGCCCGTCAGCCACAATGACCCTGCCTGAACGTGTTAGTTTGTTGCCAGCCCCCTTTACTGCCGGAGTCGGGAAACATGGAAAATGGCGCGAACATAACCGCCATGCTGGTATTTGCACGGGTTGTGGAATTACAGAGTTTCAGCGAGGCGGCACGCGCACTTGGCCTGTCCAAATCTCATGTCAGCCGGGAAATTGCCCGTCTGGAGTTGCGGCTCGGTATCCGGCTGCTGCAGCGTACCACCCGGCGGCTGGCACTGACTGAGCTGGGTCAGGCTTATTACCCCTACTGTGTGCGGATGCTGGCTGAAGTACAGCGCGCCGAGGCGTTTGTGCAGCAGGTGCATCAGTAGCCCGCTGGCCATGTCAGGCTACAGGCACCCGTCACCTTTGGCTGCCAGTGTGTGGTTCCCGTTCTCAATCGTTTTCTGCGCCGCCATCTGCATATCAACGTCGATCTCGATCTGACCGATCGCAATCACGATCGGCTGGACGATCAGGTCGATCTGGCGATTGTGATCCGATCCCGATCGCCGCAACAGGGCAATTTTCGGGTACTGAGCGATATCGAGTGGGGACTTTATGCCGCGCCCGCTTACCTGGCGCAGCAACCCGCCATCACCCATCCTGAGATGTTGCCGCGCCACGACCTGCTGCTGTTTCACGGTCCGGCGCACACCGCCGCGCTGCCGTTCCGCCGTGATAAACAGCGGCTGGCCCTGGACGTGCGCAGCCGCTTTCGCGCCAATAACAGCATGGCGCTGCTCAATGCCGCACTGGCGGGCAGCGGCATCGCTTATCTTCCGTCCTACATGGCACAGGAGGCGGTGACGCGTGGCGACATTCAGCAACTGCTGCCGGAGTGGCAGATGGATCGCCTGCAAAGCTATCTGCTGCTGCACAACACGCCTGAACCGGCGTCACCTGTGACACTGCTGTGCGATGCCCTGATTGCGGCGTTGAATCCGGACTGATTGTTGCCTGCTGACAACAGTAAGCGCCACAGAGTAACTATCCTGCGATGACTGTTGTTCATCCGCTACGCCGGTTAGCCTGTAACCCTGATCATTCAACGGATATCACCATGCAACAGTCACCCGAAGCGGCAGAGTTTCAGCACTGGCGACGTAACTTAGCGGTCTGCGTCGTCGGCTCTTTTACCACCATCGTGGCAATGACGCTGCTGCTGCCGTTTCTGCCGCTCTATGTGCAGCAACTGGGCGTTGAGCAGCCGGCAGCCATCGCCCGCTGGTCCGGGATAGCCTATGGCGCGACCTTTTTCAGCGCCGCGCTGACTGCGCCGCTGTGGGGCAGGCTGGCTGATCGCTATGGTCGTAAGCTGATGCTGATTCGGGCCAGCCTGGGGATGGCGATTGCGATGTCGCTGATCGGCATGGCGACCGCGCCGTGGCAGCTGGTGGCACTGCGGCTGCTGGCCGGGCTGCTGGGTGGCTACGCATCGGGATCGACCATTCTGGTGGCGGCGCAGACGCCAAAAGCGCAGACCGGCTGGGCGCTGGGCATCCTGTCATCCGGCATTATGGCGGGCAACGTGGTGGGCCCGCTGCTGGGTGGCGCTTTACCGCCGCTGATCGGTATTCGTCAGACGTTCTGGCTGACCGGCGCGGTCATCTTTATCGCCTTCCTCGCCACCACCTTTTTACTCAAAGAGCAGCCGCGTGCTGCTGCGACGTCACGCACAAGCCAGCCACTGTCGTCTGAGGCCGAGCCAGTGAATCATAACCTGGTGCGCCTGATGTGGCTCTCAGGCATGTTGCTGATCTTCGCCAGCATGTCGATTGAGCCGATTATCACGCTGTATGTGGGCGAGTTTGTACAGGGCGACCATCAGATTACATTAGTGGCCGGGCTGGTGATGTCTGCGGCGGCGCTGGGCACGGTGCTGGCAGCACCCCGACTGGGTCGTCTCGCCGATCGGGTAGGGCACTGGCGAGTTCTGACCGGCGGACTACTGGTCAGTGGGCTGCTGCTGATTCCGCAGGCGTTTATTACCGCGGCCTGGCAACTGGTGCTGCTGCGTTTTCTGATGGGGATGGCGCTGGGCGGATTGATGCCGTGCATTACGGCGATAATCCGTCATAACGTGCCGGGTTCACAGGTCGGGCGGATGCTGGGATATTCAACCTCGGCGCAGTATATCGGTCAGGTCAGCGGCCCGCTGTTTGGTGGGCTGGTGGGTGGGACATTCGGGATGCGGCCAGTGTTTCTGGCGACCTGCGTGGTGATGCTGTTTTGCGCCTGGCTCAACTGGCGTGAGATGCGTAAATAACGCGATCAAAAAAGGCGGACCGGAGTCCGCCTTAGGTTGTTCACAGCGTCGTGAATTACTTCTGGTCTGGCAGGGCGTAGGCAATCACATAATCGCCCAGCTTAGTACCAAACGAACCGTGCCCACCTGCTGCGATGACAACGTACTGCTTGCCATCTACTTCATAGGTCATTGGGGTCGCCTGGCCGCCTGCTGGCAGACGGGCCTGCCATAACAGCTCGCCGGTATCGGTGCTGAACGCACGCAGGTAGTTATCTGCGGTCGCGCCAATGAAGAACACCTTACCCGCGGTGGTGATAGGACCACCCAGCATCGGCATACCCATTTTGAACGGCAGCGGAACCGGTGCGCTATCGCGAACGGTACCGATACGCTGTTTCCACACCACATCGTTGGTCTTCAGATCTACCGCGGAGATGTAACCCCAGGCAGGCTGTTTACATGGCAGACCAAACGGTGACAGGAACGGATTCAGCTCGACGCCATACGGCACGCCATACTGTGGCTGAATACCGGTTTCCGTACCTGAACCACCCTCTGCGCCTTTCGGCGGCTCAATCGGGTTGCCCGGGCCACGTGGAACCAGCTTCGAGACAAACGGCAGCGCCATTGGGTTAGCAATCGCAATCTGACGATGTGGATCGACGGCAATACCGCCCCATTCGAACATACCGAGGTTACCCGGGAACACCAGCGTACCCTGCTCAGATGGCGGAGTGAACGGACCTTCATAGCGCAGGCGCTTGAAGATCACGCGGCACACCAGCTGGTCAAACATCGTTGCGCCCCACATATCCTTGTCCGTCAGGTTCTGCTTCGGACGGAAGGTCAGCTCAGAGTAGGGCTGAGTGGCGGCAACGTGGTCACCTTTGGCAGCACCCTGTGGCACTGGCGTTTCTGGCGCAGGGACCACTGGCTTGCCAGTACGGCGATCCAGGACAAAGATGTTGCCGGTTTTCGCTGGCGCGTAAACCACCGGTACGGTGTTGCCATCTTTGTCGGTGATGTCAGCCAGCGTTGGCTGCGACGGCAGATCCATATCCCACAGGTCGTGATGCACGGTCTGATAAGACCAGACCAGCTTACCGGTGGTGGCGTTCAGCGCCAGCACGCTGCTCGCATAACGCTCCTGCTCTGGTGTGCGGTTACCGCCCCAGATATCCGGTGTGGTCACACCCATTGGCAGATAAACGGTATCCAGTTTCGGATCGTACACTGCCGGTGCCCATGAGTTCGGTGAATTCATGGTAAAGGTGTGTTCATCAGCCGGAATGGCATTCGGGTCTTTCGCGCCTGGATCAAACACCCACAGCAGTTTGCCGGTATTCACATCAAAACCACGAATCACGCCTGACGGCTCGCGGGTTGAGAAGTTATCGGTTACTGCACCGGCCATTACGATGGTGGTGTTGGTAATGACTGGTGGAGAGGTCGGCTCATACATACCCGCAGTGGTAACAGGCTGTTTGTGCTGCAGATCCAGCTCACCGTTAACGCCAAATGACGGGCAACGTTCGCCGGTCTCTGCGTCCAGCGCAAACAGACGGCCATCGTTGACAGGCAGATAGATACGACGTGAGCAAAGCGCAGGCTGTGTGTTTGCCGCATCGGCGGCTGCCGGTACTTCGTGATAAGAAACACCACGGCAGGTCACGTGCTGGAAGGTTGGGTTAACCTTCATGCCCGGATCAAACTTCCACTTCTGCTTACCGGTGGCCGCATCCAGCGCAAACAGAATCTGGTGTGGTGAACAGAGATAAAGCGTGTCGCGGATTTTAATCGGGGTAACTTCGTCGGTGATTTCACCCGGATCGTTAGGCCCTTTCATGTCGCCCGTCTGGAACTGCCAGGCAACCTGCAACTCTTTCACGTTCTGGTGATTGATCTGCTTCAGCGGCGAGAAACGGGTTCCCTGCTGATCGCGCGCATAAGCGGGCCAGTCAGCATCAGGAATGTTACTCAGCGGCGCAGCCTGCGGGGCGTTGTCAGCGGTTTCTGGCACTGAACCGTTTATCACCTGCGGGTCGTTAAACACCGCATAGGCCAGCACGATAGCACTGGCAATCAGCGCCACAGCCATGGTCCCCAGCGCGGCTTTGCTGCCAGCGTTAACACTGCGATAAACAAACGGCAGGATCAGCCAGACACCAAAGATCACCAGCACATCGGTGCGTGGTGCCAGTGCCCAGAAGTCCGTACCCACTTCCCATACACCCCAGATCAGGGTGCCAATCAGCAGCAGCGCATAGAGAACCAGCGCGGTGCTTTTACGACGGGAAAGCAGATAGGCGGTGATAAGCATCACTACACCGCCGAAAACGTAATACCAGGAACCACCAATGGCGGCTAACCAGCCACCGCCAATCAGCATAAACGCGCCCGTCAGTACTGCGAACAGCACTGTCAGAAAACGAATTACGCCAAATGATGAGGAGTTTTTCCCCATAATATCGACCTCGTTTCGTTACCATAAAACACACGAAAACAACCAGATAGGTTGCTTCCAGTTATCAAGTACAAATGATTAAGGGTGTTCTTGAGTATCTCTTCCGTTAAGACAGACGATCCCTTTGTGTTAAATGTTATAGCAAAATCAGATCGAGGTTTGATTTTTTTAGCTTAAAGCGCTTAACAAATGCAGTAATACGACATTTTATGAGGGATTAAAGGACGTTAAGCGCACCGCCGTGTGCCCTTAACGCCGGAAGGCAGGATTTGTGAATCAACAGCTAATAAGATCGCCGTCCGAGCGTTGCTGTTGCCAGCCGCTGATATTTATCTCAGCAAACTGTTCAGCCGTTAAAGTGGGCGTATGACTTCGCACGATGACCTCTGCCCCTTTTTCACGAAATGTCGCCATAAAAAAGGGAAAGGTAAATTTTTCATAATTGTCATTAAAGAACGCTTCGTTTAAAACAATCCCTGAAAAAGGAAAAGATTCCAGCAGTCGCCAGTCTGCTCCCGGCGGCGCAAAATCATAAAGCCAGAAATCAAATTTCTTAGTTAATTCAAGTAGTGGCGCATAGTGTGCCGCTAAACTGGAATAATTGATTCCAATCCGGATTCGCCCATTCTGTAAATGTGAATAAGCGTCCGGTACAGCCATCATTCCCCGCAATCGCATATCATCGATTGGAATAATCATTAATGCTGCTTCAGTAGCAATTTGATTGTGTAATGAAATAATGTTGTTTGTATTAAGTGTATTGCCGATTTCCTGGTTTTGCTGAAGATAAGGGACGCTATAGCAAATGCCAGTGACATTACGCTTAACGTGATGGATTGGTTCAGTAACATAGGGGTTATATAAACTGTTTTTCATTATCTCTATGAAATGCAATAAAAAAGGATTTATTGATAATTGATCATATAAAAAGTCGCATTTTTTTAAACGCGCGAATAAATATAGATCATCTCCTTAATCCAAATCATCCTTTTGTTGCCTGAGAAAGTAAATAAACCCATTAGCGAAGAGAACATAATTCCTTTGGCGTCTGATGATGCGCTGGAATATATTCAATAGTCGGGACCAATAGGCTGGTAATAGTCAGGAGAGGTCGGATGTGCCTGTGCCGGACAGGTCTGCGTTTTGTTGTGCAGAGAGCCGGGGCGGGTGCCGCAGCCATTCAGGTCTCATCCGGTCTGTTAATTTAACATCTTCAATAACCACACCAATAACACCGCGCAACGATGCGGGCTTCCTCACCTGATTAGGGATAAGACATGGGATTTATGGCATCAACAGCGGAAGAGTCGCTGTGGCGACATCGCACATTTGTCGCGTTCTGGCTGGCGCGCACCTGTTCATCATTTGGTTTTCAGATGTTCTCGGTGGCAATCAGCTGGCAGATCTATGCGCTGACCAACAGCGCAATGGCGTTGGGGATGATTGGCCTGATGCAGTTTCT
This sequence comes from Candidatus Pantoea gossypiicola, assembly GCF_008632075.1. Lineage (GTDB taxonomy): Bacteria > Pseudomonadota > Gammaproteobacteria > Enterobacterales > Enterobacteriaceae > Pantoea > Pantoea gossypiicola. The sequence goes on along the minus strand of NZ_VWVM01000011.1, from coordinate 125,310 downwards.
GCCGTCGGTATTGCTGGCGCTACCTGCCGGTCATCTTGCGGATCAATATGACCGGCGGCGCATTGTGCTGCTGGGGCAGCTGGTGGAATTTGCTGCACTGGTGGCATTAGTGGTGCTTACCTTATTCCATTCCGCCGATAAGACCGCACTGTGGGGGCTGGTGTTTATGATTGCGGTGGCGAAGGCACTGGAGTGGCCTGCAATGTCCTCGATGCTACCGTCGCTGGTGCCGCCTTCGATTCTGGCGCGCGCCATGGCGATGAACTCGGTAGGGGGCCAGGCGGCGGTGATTGTCGGGCCGACGATGGGCGGGCTGCTTTATGTTGCCGGGCCCCATGTTGTGTATGGCGTTTCCGGGCTGTTTTATCTGATTTCGCTGACGCTGGTGAGTCTGCTGCGTTATGAGCGTCCGGTGCAGACCCGTCTGCCGATGAATATGAAGAATCTGTTTGCCGGGATTCACTTTATCCGTGAGCGCAAAGATGTCCTTGGGGTGATTTCGCTCGATCTGTTTGCGGTGTTGCTCGGTGGCGCAACCGCGCTGCTGCCGATTTTTGCCAAAGATATTCTGCATACCGGGCCGTGGGGATTAGGGATGCTGCGCGGTGCACCCTCAGCAGGCGCATTGCTGGTGGGCATCTGGCTGAGCCGTCATAAGCTGGACAAGCATGTCGGGATGATTATGTTTGGTTCGGTGGCGGGCTTTGGTGTTGCCACGCTGGTGTTCGCGCTGTCCACGCAGCTGTGGCTGTCGCTGATTGCTCTCTGTGCGCTGGGTGGCTTTGATATGGTGAGTATGGTGATCCGGGGTGCGCTGGTGCAACTGGATACGCCGGATGCGATGCGCGGACGGGTGAATGCGGTTAACGCGATTTTTATTAATACGTCGAATCAGCTGGGCGAGTTTGAGTCGGGATTGCTGGCAGCCTGGATGGGAGCGGCACCTGCGGCAGCGATTGGCGGCATCGGTACGCTGATTGTGGTGGCGTTGTGGATGAAGCTGTTTCCGCATCTGCGGCGGCGTCAGAAGCTGGAGAATGAGGGGGATCCGGTTTAGGACTGGTTAGAAGTATGCAGCGGTCATGGGCCACTGAGCAGGCTCAGGGATCATACGCCTTGCGCAAAGACGCCTGAACGCCTTCCATGGCAGGCTCAGCGCGGACGATTACGCACCTCATCCCTGAGGTGCGCCCGTAAACGGGCCAACGCGTTGCGTTGTTCAAAAACGCTCCCGGCGTTTTTAGTACGCACCTCATCCCTGAGGTGCGCCCGTAAACGGGCCAACGCGTTGCGTTGTTCAAAAACGCTCCCGGCGTTTTTAGTACGCACCTCATCCCTGAGGTGCGCCCGTAAACGGGCCAACGCGTTGCGTTGTTCAAAAACGCTCCCGGCGTTTTTAGTACGCACCTTATCCCTGAGGTGCGCCCGTAAACGGGCCAACGCGTTGCATTGTTCAAATCGTTCCCGGCGTTTTTGTCCATGGCCCGCGATGCTTTGCTACAGGCGTATGCTCCCATCGCTTTGAGTACGTAAGTTGCCTTGGGCTGCGGAGTGGTTTGTTGGGGGCTGGTTGTGGTGAGCAGGTCTGGATCTGGTGCAGGCGTATGCTCCCATCGCTTTGCGTCTGATCGTTGCCTCAGGCTGGGGAGAAGGGAAAAGACGTTGGTTGAGCGTTGGGCAGAGTTATTACGGTGGCGCTCACCAGCAATAATGTCACTGGCCCGAAGGCCAGTACAGGAAGTGACCAGTCATACTGCCATTTTAATCCTGGGGTCAGAGGGGGAGTCCGGCCCACAGGGTGGAGCCATCAGGCCCCGGTTTTTCCCAGGTTGGCGTCAAAGGTCAGCCAGCTTTCACGCATGTCCACTACGCTGCGGGTTTTGCGCGCCTCATCGATTTTTATGGCGGTGAGGCCCGCTTCCAGCGCGTCCACCACTGAAACTTTCAGCGGTGTTCCCTGTTTAATATGTTTAACGATCTCTTCTGCCATCAGGGCATCTGCACCGTAGTGACCATCATAAGCATTGCCGCTGTAAGCGGTATCGACCTCTTTCTCACCGCTGCGCGCGTTGTGTACACGGAAGTAGTTTCGTACGAAGTCGCCTTCCGCCATGCCGTCCGTGCCCATCACACAGAAACGGCGGAACTCATCCGGGACGTTCAGGTTGGCATGGAAAGCAAGCGTCGCGCCGCCTTCATACTCAATCAGCGCAGTCTGGTAGTCGACAATATCGGCGTCGCTGTCGAAGACCGCATCGGTGCTCGACCAGCCACTCGGCTTCACGTGATAAAGCTCTGACTCAGCGGTGATCGCCCCCTGAGGCGCATGCGCCGGGGTAAAGGATTTCCGGCCACCAAAGCTGGCGACGTGAGTCGGACGCTCCTGCAACAGGCCCTGATAGAGGTCAATGTCATGGCAGCACTTCTCCAGAATGTAAGGACCGGCATACTTTTCCAGACGCCGCCAGTCGCGCTGAAAGAAGGCACCGTGATAAGGCTTGATATGTTCTGTCGCCTCAATCGAGGTGATCTCACCCAGCTGACCGGCATCGCGTGCCGCCAGCAGATCGTGATAGAGCGGGGAGTAGCGCAGCACCAGGCCGACCAGAATGCGTGCCTCGCCATACTGGCGCACCAGCTTCGCCATCGCCATGGTCTGCTCTTCATTGATTACCACCGGCTTTTCGGTAAAGACGGTATAGCCTGCCGCCAGTGCCTGACCCACATGCTCCAGATGCAGGAAGTTGGGTGAGCCAACCAGCACCACATCCATGCCGCCGTGTTCCAGCAGCGCGTCGATGGATGCAAAGGCCTGGCCAGGCGCGATACCAAAGCTGTGCAGATTAGGCAGTCCGGCCGGGGCCGGATCGTAATAACCCACCACTGAGAAGGTGTCGTCGGCGTTGCTGAACTCTTTGATCACGTGGGACAGACGAAAGCCGAGACCGATAATGCCTACTTTCATGTTAAACCCCTGTTCCTGAAATCGGATAATGCATAGCCCGCCTGTGATCGGGCACGGCTGTTGATAATCTGACCACCAACTTATTACGATAGAAAAACTAATGTCAATAACGTACTACCCGTTTTGCGGGGCTGTTTTTTGTTATAACTATGTAAAGTAAAGAAAAACCGTCGATATTCTTTTGCCATATTTATTTGTTATTGCGATTTAAGTTTTTTTATCCTATCGTTCGCTCATTATGGCTATAACCCAAAATCGGGAAGGAAGCGCGTGCAACCACACTATCTTCTTGGCATTGATGGCGGCGGTACACAGTGTCGCGCGCGGTTAACCGACCTGCAGGGCCGCGTGCTGGCGGAAGCCACTGGCGGGCCTGCCAACGTCTGGTCAGACTATGACGCGGCGCTGACCTGCGTCGGACAACTGATTGATCGGGTATTGTCACAGGCGGGATTAGCGCCAGAGGCGCTGGCGCAGACCGCACTGGTTGCCGGATTAGCGGGTGCCAATGTTTCCTCGGTGCAGGCGCGGCTCGCCAGCTGGCAGCCTGCCTGCGCGGCATTACAGGTGGTCAGCGATGTGGAGATCGCCTGTGCGGGCGCGCATAGTGGCGCTCCTGGCGCTGTCTTTATCATCGGCACCGGTAGTCAGGGCGCGGCCTGGGATGGCGAACGTTTTACGCTGCTTGGCGGCTGGGGTTTTGCCCTGTCTGATCAGGGCTCGGGCGCAGAGCTGGGCCGGCGTGCGCTGCGTCTGGCGCTGCTGGCCTATGAGTCCATTATTACGCCGACTGCCTTTACCCGGCAGTTGATGGCGCAGTTCAGTGACAGCCCGGAAACGATGCTGCTCTGGACGCGCTCAGCGACGCCGGCCGACTGGGCGCGTGTAGTGCCACAGATTTTCGCGGCCGCCGACGCGGGTGATTGTCACGCTCAGGATCTGCTGCATCAGACCGCCGCCGATATCGGTCTGATGGTGCGCCGTCTGATTGCGCTGAGCAGCGGACGGGTGGCGCTGATGGGTGGCCTGGCGACGCCAATACAGCGCTGGCTGGATAACGATATTCAGGCCAGGCTGGTCACGCCACAGGGCGATGCCCTGAGCGGGGCGCTGATACTGGCGCAGCAGCTGACGCCTGTCCGATTATCGATCTGAAACTGGCTGAGCCTTCTCAGTCAGATAACCCGAGGAATTTATGACCGCTCCCAACGTAACCGCGCGCATTCTGCGGTTGATTGTTGAAAATGCGCCGATCAGCCAGTCAGACCTGAAAGTCCGCAGCGGACTGAGCATGTCGACCGTGTCGCAGGCAACTAATCGGCTGCTGGCGCAGGAGATTGTGCAGGAGCTGGGGCTGCGTCGTGTATCGATGGGACGGCCAAAAACGCTGCTGGGACTCAATCCCGATCGCGCCAGCGTGATTGGCATTCAGCTTAATGCGGAACGTAACCTGATTGTCATGACCGATCTCAGCGGCAATCTGCTGGGCGAACAGCAGATGCCAAAAGGCACGCTGACACCGCGTCAGCTTGGCGATGCGCTGGCGAAGTTCCTGCGCGGCGTGGAGGAGAGGCGGGTCGGAGCCATTGGCCTGGCGCTGTCAGGCCTGGTCGATGCCGAAAATGGCTACTGCATCCGCTCCAAAGTGCTCGACTGGGATAATGTCCCGATTGCACGCCTGCTGGAAGAGCGTTTCTCGCTGCCGGTGTTTATCGAGAACGATGCCAACGCCATGGCGATGGCGGCGCTGGTGTTTGGGCAGCTCGGTAATGCCCAGTCAGCGGTGATCGCGACCTACGGCAAAGGGATCGGGGCGGGCATTATCCTGAATCGTCAGCTCTACCGCGGTCGTCATGGCAAGGCAGGAGAGATTGGCAACGGACTGGTAGGCGACGGCTCGCTGCGTCTGCTGGAGGATGTCGCCTCATCGCGCGCCATTCTGCAGCAGCTGGCAGAGCAGGAACCGGTGGAAAACCTCACGCTACAGGCGCTGGATCAGCGGCCAACGCCTGAGGTGCTGGCGGTACTGGAAGAGGCAGGGCGCGAGCTGGGGATTTCGCTGGCGAATCTGTCGGTGGCCTACGACCCGGATGTGGTTTATCTGGCGATGGAGCCGCACATGGCCTCACGCATTCTGCTCGATCACATCACCCAGAGCTTCCAGGCTTACCGGCTCAAACTGACGCCGCACATGACGCCGTTGCAGTTTCTGACGGAATCGAACCGGATGTGGGCGCTGGGTGCGGCGGGTTTTGCCGTCAACCGGCTGCTGGATTTGCTGGCGGCGCAGGCCGATGAAGAGCCGGTTACCTGAGTTTCCCTGCAATTAAAAACGGGCGCCGTAGCGCCCGTTTTTGTTTTCGCGCTTCCCTTAGCGCAGACGCATGCCCTGCTCATCAAACAGCAGGCAGTGCGCGGCAGAAAAGCCCAGTTCAACCTGCGTGCCCAGATCGCGCGTGGTCGCCTCGCGCTCTTCCACCACCAGCATCTGCTCGCGCCCGATATCCAGGTAGAGATAGTTGGTGTGGCCCAGCATCTCGCCATAGGCCAGCTCGCCGTGAAAGCGCTGTGCCTCCGGCGTCTGCGCGGCAGGCTGGAAGTGCTCAGGACGAATGCCCAGCGTCACGGTCTGGCCCTCGCGGCAGTCGGCGGCAATCTTCAGCACCAGCTCCTCAATTTTCAGTTCCGGCACCCGTAGCTGCACTTCACCTTCGCCGGTGGCGCTGATTTCCGCCCGCAGAAAATTCATCTTTGGCGAGCCGATAAAACCGGCCACAAACAGATTATCCGGATCGTGATAGAGCGTCAGCGGCGCGCCGACCTGCTCAATGCGGCCCTGACGTAGCACCACAATGCGGTCAGCCAGCGTCATCGCCTCCAGCTGATCGTGGGTCACATAAATCATCGTATTACCGAGTGAGGCGTGCAGCCGGGCGATCTCAATCCGCATCTGCAGACGCAGTTCGGCATCAAGGTTAGAGAGCGGTTCATCAAACAGGAAGATACGCGGATGACGGATAATCGCCCGGCCAATCGCTACGCGCTGCCGCTGTCCGCCAGAAAGCGCACGCGGCAGGCGGTCGAGCAGTTCAGTCAGGTGCAGCCGTGCTGCCGTCTGCTCAATGGCCTGGTTGATCTCCGCTTTGGACTTTTTCATCACCTCCAGCGGATAGGCCAGATTGCCGCGCACCGTCATGTTGGGGTAGAGCGCATAAGACTGAAACACCATCGCGATGCCGCGCTCGGTGGCGGGCTGCTGCGTCATGTCCTGCTCCTCAATCAGCAACTGACCGCTGCTGATCTCCTCCAGCCCCGCAATCATCCGCAGCAGCGTCGATTTGCCGCAGCCGGATGGCCCGACAAACACCACAAATTCACCGCTGTTGATCGTCAGATCGATGCCATGAATGACATTCACGTGTTCATACGACTTCTTCACATTCTGCAAGCGCAGGCTGGTCATCGGCTACCTCACTCAGAGTAACTGGCCCATGTAGATGGCATTGCTGCGCAGGATAGGGGTAAACCCCAAGCGCGCATAGAAGGCACAGACCTGCTCGTTCTGCAGGCTGACGCCAAGATGGACACCGCTGACACCCGCCGCCCGCAGCGCCGCCAGTTCATGCTCAATCATCCGGCGACCCCAGCCGCCTTTCTGCGCTGACGGCAGCAGGTTGATATGCAGATGCGCGGGCCACTGCGTCACCAGGGTGTCAGCGGCCTGGTCGGGATGGCGTATCGCGTCGAGCACCTTGCTGTCGAGCGGGGCGCTGGCGCTGCGGTCGCGATATTTCTCCTGCAGCTGCGGCCACCATTCGGCCTGAAGCTGTGCTTCAAACGCGCGGGTATCGGGCGTTGCGACGACATAACCCTGCACCTCGCCGTCCCGCTCCAGCACAAAAGCAAAGTCAGGCGCGAAGCGCGCATAGGGCACGGCAAAACGCTGGCCGGGATAATCGGGATCGGAGTAGAGCGCGCGGGCATCGCTGCCTGCATCGGCTGTTTCCAGGCAGATGCGGTAGAGCGCCGGGTAGTCCGCCGGAGTGGCCGGACGAATGACACCTTGATTCGCCATGGTCAATTCTCGTGAGTGAGGGAACCGGTCAGGGATTGAACAGATCCGCAGATGAAAGTTACGTTAATGAAAGTAGACTTAGTTTTCAAGATAGAATAATTACCTTATCGCACTAACCCGGGCGGTTCGGCAACGTTTAGCGGCGTCAGGATACACAACTGTGATCGCCAACACGCCCGGAGCGCCGCGGCTGACCGTCGTTTTAAGACCGTCCGGAAGGGAAAAGTGTGAGCGTGATAGGATTTTCATATGTTTTATCAGGACGTTATTTTGCGATTATCGTACTGGTATCTCCTGCTATTAAGAAAGTGCCTGGCGACGTTCCGCCAGGGGTAATCGTGTGAAAGCCAGCGCGGTGTGCTGAATTTCACGGCATGTCGCTGTTTATTTGCGCGCGCTCACAGCGTTGTAATTCCCACTGCAGGCTGTTTGACTTTATTTTTCCATTAAAGTAAGTATGGTTGAGTGCGTTTGTGTGCGGCTGCAGCCTGCAGGATGTCAGGCGGTGAGATGAAAGGATGCCGATCCTGGTCTGAAGAAGGTGAGCATAATGTCTGTTTCCTCCGTTCGTTCGTTCCGAATTCGCAATGTGGGTCGGCTGCTGGCAGCGGGCCTGCTGGCGGGCAGCGTTTCTCATGCCGCTCACGCCGCCGTCACTCTGAATGAGTGGGATATCTACAACTATCCGGAGCAGACTGCTGCGGTGGATGAAGGGATTAAAGAATTCTCACAGCAGAATCCCGGCATCGTGATTAACCGCTCGGTTCACTCCTTTGAAGATACCCGCATTCCGCTGAAGCTGGCACTGACTGCCGGTGATGGCCCACAGATCGCTCAGGTCAATCAGGGCGGTGGCGATATGGGTTCGCTGGTTAAAGATAAGCTGCTGCTGCCGCTCGACGGCTATGCCGCCAGCTACGGCTGGACCACGCGCTTCCCGGACTCGATTCTGAAACGTAACCGCTGGTCAGACAGCGGTGAATTTGGCAGCGGCAAGCTGTATGGCATCGCCAGCCTGGGCGAAATGGTCGGGCTCTATTACAACAAAGCGCTGCTGGATAAAGCGGGCATTGCGGTACCGAAAACGCTGGCAGAGCTGGAAAGTGCCATGGCGAAGCTGAAACAGCAGGGCACCGCGCCGATGATGCTGGGCCTGCTTGATGGCAACATGGGCCAGCAGCTGCTCAGCACCCTGTGGCAGGCGCAGATTGAGAGTCACGACCGCAAGACGCTGGATAATCTGATTTACGATGTGGGCGGTACCTTTAAAGACAGCAAGCTGGTCAATGCCGCCACCATGATGAAGAGCTGGACCGACAAAGGGTACTTCTTCCCTGGCTTCCAGGGTATTGGTCATGATGATGCGGCGACGCTGTTCCAGAACGGCCAGGCCGCGTTCCTGGTCAGCGGCACCTGGTATCTCGGCCAGTTTAAAGACAACAAGGATATTCACTTTGCCGCAATGCCTGCTGGTGACGGCGTGAAGCAGCCGCTGATGGTGGGCGGAACCGATCTGGCGTTCTCCATCACCAGCACCGCCAAAGGCAAAGATCAGCAGGAGGGTGCAGCGAAGTTCATCAACTATATGGTCTCGGATGCCATGGCAAACCGCTGGCTGAAAGTGGGCTTCCTGCCGGCCAGCACCAACAAAGCGGCCAAAATGCCGGCGGATAATCCGCTGCTGGCAGAGGCGTATCAGGTCTGGCTGACGCTCAACGACTATGACGGTTTAGGCCACTACGTGGACTGGGCGACACCAACCATGAATGCCGAGCTGAATCAGAATGTCCAGCTGCTGCTTGCGGGTCGTCAGACCGCCGATCAGATGGTGGTTAATTTTGATAATAACTATCAGCGTTACCTGAAAACCCTGAAGCATTAAGCCGGAGGCCCGGCGCATTCACTGCCGGGCCTGAGCATCGTTCTGAACCACGAGTAGGGTTATGTTGAATTTAAGCAGCTGGCGTAATTTTCTCTATGTTCTGCCTGCGGTGCTGGTCTATGCGGTGTTTCTGCTGTTCCCGCTGCTGGCCTCGCTGGGTATCAGTTTTACCGAATGGGACGGCACCTCGCTGCCGGTGTTTAGTGGCATCAGCAACTATCTGCGGATGTTCAGCGATCCGGTGTTCTGGATTGCGCTGGGCAACAACGCCATCCTGATGCTGTTCTATACCCTGTTGCCGATTGGCGTCGGCCTGCTGCTCTGCAGCTTTCTCTATGACACGCGCAACAACAGCGAACGCAGCGTGTTGCGCATTCTCTTTTTCCTGCCCTACATCATGCCGATGGCGGTACTGGGCGTGGTGTGGCGCTGGCTCTATAACCCGGCGTTTGGCCCGATCGACCAGATATTACGCGCCATCGGCCTGCCACAGCTGGCGCTCTCCTGGCTGGGTGATTTTACCTGGGCGCTGCCTGCCGTGGGGCTGGTCGCCACCTGGTACTTCTTCGGCTTCTGTCTGGTGCTGTTTATGGCGGGCCTGCAGCGCATGGATCCGTCACTGCTGGAAGCCGCCGATCTGGATGGCTCGTCACGTCGCCAGAAGTTTATGCGCATCACGCTGCCTGGCCTGCGGCCCGAACTGCGTATTGCCCTGCTGCTAACGGTGATCGCCAGCCTGAAAGCCTTTGACCTGGTCTATGTGATGACCCAGGGCGGGCCGGGCACCTCCACCATGGTCACCAACATTTTTATGTATAAGCAGGGCTTTGACCTGCACTACTTTGGCTACGCCTCGTCGGTAGCGGTGTTCAGCATGATCATTGTTCTGGGGATTAACTACCTGATCCATCTGGCCTTAAAGGAGCGTTACTGATGCGAAGCACGCCGGTGATTTCACGCGCGCTGATCTGGATCGTGGCGCTGATGACGATTCTGCCGTTTCTTATGGCGCTGATGACCTCGTTTAAAACCCAGATGGAGCTGTTTCAGGGTGTTTTCACGCTGCCCGCCTCGCTGAATTTCAAAAACTACCTGACCGCCTGGCAGCAGGGACACTTTAACGTTTACTTCCTGAATTCAGTGCTGGTGGTCATTCCGGTGGTGCTGTTCAGCGTGCTGCTCGGCATTCTGGCCGGGTTCGGTTTCGCCTGGCTGAAAATCCCCGGTAAAAAAATCATCGGGGCGATGCTGGCGCTGGGGATGGTGCTGCCGAGTGAAGCCTTTATCATTCCGCTCTATCACGAGCTGCGCTGGATGGGGCTGACCAACACTTATGTGGCGCTGATCCTGCCGCAAATCGCCCTGTCGCTGCCCTTTACCACGTTGATGATAGCCAGTGCGTTTCAGCAGGTGCCGAAAGAGCTGGTAGAAGCGGCGGTGATGGATGGCGCGTCACGCGTCAAAATTCTGTGGGGCATTCTGGTGCCCGCTATCTGGCCGACCCTGTCAACGCTGGGGCTGCTGCTGTTTATCTGGACGTGGAATGAGTTCCTGATCCCGCTGATTCTGGTCAACAAGGATGAGCTGCGCACGCTGCCGATTGGCATGATGTTTTTCCAGAATAAAAACACCATCGACATTCCGGTGCTGATGGCGGGCGCGATGATTGTGATTATGCCGCTAATCGTGGTGTTCCTGATTTTCCAGCGCAAGTTTATCAGCGGCGTCACCGAAGGGGCCGTGAAGTAATTTGTGAAGTTCCGCACGAAACGGCGTACTGGCGACCAGACAAAGGTTTACTGCGCCGTGTCGTGCTGCAATTCCTCCTCCTCAACCCTGCGGGAGACGCATGATGCACCTTTCCCTTGCTGATTTTCACCCTGTCGCCGATGGCGAAACCCTGGACACGGCCGTGTTGCAACGCGCGATGGATCAGATTGCGGCGGCAGGCGGTGGCCGTCTGACGCTGCCTGCCGGACGTTATCGCAGCGGCTGCCTGAATCTGCCTTCTGATTTTGAGCTGCGCCTTGAAGCGGGTGCGGTGCTCATCGCCAGTCCGCGGCTGGCCGACTATCAGGCGGTGCAGGCGCTGAGCTGCGCGGAAAAGTCCCACAACGTGCTGCTCTATGCGCTGGGCCAGCGCAATATCACCATTAGCGGCACTGGCCGCATCGATGGCGAGGGTGAAGCCTGGTTTGCCGCTGAGCGGGATGAGCAGGGCTATCGTCTGCCGCGTGCCGACCGGCCACGTATTATTGTGTTTGAGGATTGCGAGCAGGTGACACTGACCGCCTTTACCATTATGCAGGCACCGATGTGGACAGTGCATCTGGTGAGCTGTCGCCATGTGCATATTGACCACCTCACCATCGACAACGCCATGACCATGCCGAATACCGATGCACTGGATATCGACAGCTGCGAAGCCGTGTTTGTCAGCAACAGCTACCTCAGCGCCGCCGATGACGCTATCTGCATTAAAACCACCCATAAACCGGCCGCGCTGCGGCGTCCGGCTCGGCAGATCATGATCACCAACTGCCTGCTGCGCAGTTACAGCTGCGCCTTTAAGATCGGCACCGAAACCTGGGATGACGTCGAAGATGTCACAGTAACCGGCTGCACCATTTTTGATTCCAACCGCGGCATCGGCATTCTGTCGCGTGACGGCGGGGCGATGCGGCGTCTGCTGTTCAGTAACCTGACCTTTGCCTGTCACAACGCACCGCCCTGTCACTGGGGCAAAGCCGATCCGCTGCATATTTCGGTACGCTGCCGCGATCCCGCCATCACGCCCGGCATCGTGGAACAGGTGCAGTTCAGTAACCTGACGGGCGTAGCAGAAGGGGCGATTAACCTGCATGCGGCAGAACCGGGCTGGATACGCGATGTGGTCATCAGCCAGCTGCAGATGCGGCAGAGTGTATCGCCGATGACACAGGGACACTTCGACGTGCGTCCGCCCTGTAATCCGGACTCGCCGACCGGCATGGGGCTGGATAACGCCTACAAACTTGACCCGAAAACCGGCGAAGCCTTTGGCGTCGAGCGCTATCCCGGCGGACTGCCGGGCCTGTTCGCGCGTGGAGTAGAGAACCTGCAACTGCACAGCCTGGTGATAACACGTCCGGAGCCGCTACCGCCAGGCTGGCACCCTGAGTGCGTGGTGCAGTTGCCGGATTGATTTACAGCGCGGCGGCGATGGCGGCACCGAGCTGTTCTGTGCTGGCACTGCCGCCGAGATCGCGCGTCAGATGCTGTCCGGCCGCCAGCGTGCGTTCAATCGCATCTAACACCGCATCACCCGCCGCTTTGTAGCCGAGGTGCTCCAGCATCATCGCCCCGCACCAGATCTGCCCGATGGGATTGGCGACGCCTTTGCCAGCGATATCGGGCGCAGAACCGTGAACCGGCTCGAACAGGCTGGGGAACAAGCCTTCCGGGTTGATATTGGCGGAAGGCGCAATGCCAATGGTGCCGGTACAGGCCGGGCCGAGATCGGAGAGGATATCGCCAAACAGGTTGCTGGCGACCACCACATCAAACCAGTCCGGGTGCAGCACGAAGTTGGCGGTGAGAATATCGATGTGATATTTGTCAACGCGAACCTCGGGGAACTGGCCGGACATCGCTTCGACGCGGCTATCCCAGTAAGGCATGGTGATGGCGATGCCATTGGATTTGGTGGCGGAGGTCAGGTGTTTCTTCGGACGGCTCTGCGCCAGCTGATACGCAAACTTCAGGATACGATCGACGCCGGTGCGCGTCATCACCGTCTCCTGAATCACCACTTCACGGTCGGTGCCGGGGAACAGGGTGCCGCCAACGCTGGAATATTCACCCTCGGTGTTTTCGCGTACCACATAGAAGTCGATATCGCCGGGCTGACGATTCGCCAGCGGCGCTTTGACGCCTGGCATCAGTCGCACCGGGCGCAGGTTGACGTATTGATCGAACTCACGGCGGAACTGCAGCAGCGAGCCCCAGAGCGAAACATGGTCGGGCACCACATCGGGCCAGCCAACCGCGCCAAAGTAGATGGCATCAAAGGCTTTCAGCTGCGGGAACCAGTCGTCAGGCAGCATTTTGCCATGCTGCTGCCAGTAGTCGGCGCTGGCGTAATCGAACCACTCCCAGCGTAGCGGTATGTTAAATTTCTCTGCGGCCGCATTCATTACGCGGACGCCTTCCGGCATTACTTCTTTGCCGATGCCGTCGCCAGGGATGACGGCAATAGAGTGAATTTTGTCAGTCACAGAGTACCTTTCCGGTTGATGTTCGAATTGTGTACGCAGTATAACGGTCGATTCCGGGGAAATAATGAGCCTCAAAGGCAATCCATTGTTGAATCAAAGTAGAGAATCCCGCACCTCCACCGATGACTTAGCCTTCTTTGTTCGCCTGGCGGCGCTGGACAGTCTGACCGCGGCGGCGCGCGAACTGGGCCTGTCGCTGGCGGCGGTCAGCAAGCGTCTGAGCCAGCTGGAGCAGCGACTTGGTGTGCAGCTGCTGCGTCGCACCACGCGGCGGCTGGAGCTGACGCCGGAAGGCCGCCGTTATCTGGCAGGCGCGCGCCCGTTGCTGGATCAGCTGGTGGCGCTGGAGGAGGCGGTCAGCGGTGAAACGGCTCAACTGCGCGGCACACTTAACATCAACGCCTCATTTGGTTTTGGCCGTCGGCACATTGCGCCCTGCGTTTCGGCCTTTGCCGCGTTGCATCCGCAGCTCTCGCTGTCGCTGTCGCTCAGCAGCCAGCCGCTTAATTTTCTGGATGCGCACATGGACATTGATATCCGCGTCGGCGAACCGCCTGACTCGCGGCTGGTGGCGCGTAAACTGCGCACTAATCCGCGCATCCTTTGCTGCTCACCCGCCTATGCTGCCCGTCACGGCCTGCCCGCTACGGTGCGCGATCTGGCGCAGCACAACTGTATTTTACTGCGTCAGCACGACAGCGATTTTACGCTGTGGCGGCTGACCAGCGGCGAACAGAGCATCAGCCAGAAAGTGCGCGGCAGCCTGATTACCAACGATGGCGAAGTGGCGATGCGGCTGGCGATGGATGGGCATGGCATTCTGTTGCGTTCCTGGTGGGATGCGCAGCACAGCCTGGCATCAGGCGAGTTGCTGCATGTCTTACCCGGCTGGCAGGCAGCTGATGGCGATATTTTTGCAGTATGGCAGGCGCAGCGTCAGCTGCCGGCGCGGATCACCGCGTTTGTTGCATTTTTGCAGAGCAAACTTCAATATATTGATTAATAAGAATTTTATACAGGCGTGTTGGCGCGATGGCACGGCGGTGGACAATTCATATACCGCATAAAGCTGATTCGCCCGCTTCAGCGTGCCACTGCGTTTACAGCCTTTTTACTGATGCGTATGATTCTCATTTATTTTCTTCCCTGCCCGCTGTGCTGCGGCCAGCCGGGAGCAGCAGGTCGATAGGGGAGTGAAGTATGAAAGCGTTGTTCAGTCCACGTAAAGCGGCACTCGCACTGGCGATGGTCATCACCTTCAGCCTGACGGCATGCCAGACCGCGGTGAAAAAAGTGGATGGCGGTGCCGTAGTGATGCAGCCCTCCAGCCCCGATAACCTGATTGAGCGCGAGCTGGGTGAAGGGTTGTATGAGATGGCTTATCTGCCCGCGAAAAACGCGCTCTATGTTGCCAGCGCCCAGGGCTTTAAAGATGTCAGCGGCGGGATGATCTACCGTCTTGATGCCACCACGCTGCAGAGCACTGGCGCAGGCCACTTCGATCTGAAAAATTTTGGGCTGATTAGCGAGCCGGACGGCAGCGCACTCTACGCTACCAACTCACTGGACGGCGGTATCTCTAAGATCGATCCGGAGAACGGAAAGGTGCTGAAGCGTCTGATGTTTGACGACAAAAATGAGAAAGGGTTACCGGTCGGCACGCGTGAAATCTTTCTGCATGACGGGCTGATCTATGTCGGCGGCACAGGCGATCCGGGTGTTATCTGGGTGGTCGATGCCAAAACGCTGACCCTGAAAACCCGGATTAAAAATGCCGGGAAGTGGGTCACAGGCATTATCTTCTCGCCGGTCAGCGACCGGATCTATGCGGCGAACGGCAGCGGTGAAATCCTGGTGATCAATCCACGTAATCACAAGATCGAACAGCGTCTGACAGCCGGTGACGGGCAGGATTATCAGTTCCTGAACATGGCCGAAGATCCGGCGACAGGACGCCTGTTTGTCACGAATAATTCTAAGGCGAAAAACACCCTGGTGTTTGATGAGCGCAGCGGCAAGGTGATTAAGCGTCTTGACGTGGGCGATTCGATGGGGATTAAGTTTAACGGCAAGCGCAATGAGATTTACATCAGCCAGCTTGAGTCGAAGAAGGTGCTGCAACTGGATGGCACGACCTATGAAGTGAAAAACAGCTGGTCATTTGATCGTCACCCTGACAATCTGCTGGTCTCACCGGATGGGCAGACGCTCTATGTCACCACCAGGCCTGACTTTAATCAGCATCACAGCAGCAAAGAGCTGGACGGCGTAGCACGTATTCAGCTGAATTAAGTTAATAAATGGCGGTCGCAGGCCGTCTCAATGCTTTTATCTGATTTTCAATTTCAGTTGTTGTTTTTAATTATTAGCAACATGTTTCTTGTCTTTTTGCATGGACCTATTTCACTGGCTGGGGAATGACTTTTGCTATTCATTCTGGAATTAATGTTGTCAAAAAATTAACCATATAACCAGGTGGCTGGCTTTTTTTATTATTATCATTCCAATATTACCCCGGTTTTTTGATTGTTCCATAATATCTGGAAAGTGATTTTATTATATTTAAATTTTTCCAGAAAATGGATTTTTTTACTATTTTTTTTAGCATTCTGCTGCTGTATTGTTCCAGTAAATCAATTTTACATTTCCTGAAATAAAAGGGCTTATAAATTTACATTAAATAGCCGGAGTAAAAATAATGAGAAAGCTAAAGGAATACGAGATTAGTGTCGTAAGCGGTGGCGCTCCAGCGACGGCCGATGAGGTTAACGCTTTTTTTGAAGGTATTGTCTGGGGCGTGCTGGATGGATTACTGACTGGCGTAACCGTCGGCGGAAGCGGTAGCCGAAGCGCCGTATTTGGTATTATCTCTCAGGGCGTAGGAGCCATTGTTGGCGGTATAATTGGCCCTATCGCGGGCGGCATTATGGGTGCAATGGTTGGCAGAGATGCCGTTGCAGCGTATGCGGCTGACATCAGAAAGCAATATTCCAGCTAGTCAAAAGCATTGCATCCTCCCCTCTTCATTAAAGGTAATTTAATGAAGTTTTACTGTCGTAATAATCTTTAAATATAAGGAAATTAATCATGCGTGAATTATCTCTGATCGAAACTGAAATCGTAAGTGGCGGTGCTTTAGTGGCTACGCTGGGCGACGCAGCAGAAGGCGCTGTCTGGGGTTTTTTTGAAGGTCTGGCGACTGGCGCGGCAGTAGGCGGTAGTGCCAGCCGCAGCGCCGTATTCGGCCCTATTGCTCAGGTTGTAGGCCTGGTTTTCGGGAGCATTGTTGGACCGATCGTAGGAACCGTTATGGGCGCGCTGTGGGGTAAAGATACCGTCGCTGCCTATGGAGCGGACTTCCGCCAGAATTACGGCACCAGCGGCAGCGTAGCGCTCGTTTAATATTTTCTGAACGAAACATGATCTGAGTTGTACGATAGCGCTATTATCTATCCATAATGTTATCGATGGATTTTTACTAACGTTTTTGAAAATAAAATCACGGACGATATTCGAATACTCAGAGAGTTTAATCAAATCCGTAACGTTTCGACGTTGCGGATTTTTTTTGTGCAGTTATCTCAGTAACCTGTTGGCGAATGAGAATGTAAGCCGCACCTTAATGGCTACGGCTTACTGTTCTCATAGTCATAACAGGTTATGACTGCTCTACACCCTGGACCAGCACCACACGGTATTCCGCACCTTTCAGGCGATGCTGTTTTGCTTCCTGATATTCCGGGCTGTCATACCAGCCGTGCGCCGCTTCAACTGTCGGGAACTCCAGCACGACTACGCCGTCTGCTTCCGGTCCTTCCAGCGTCTCAAGCTGTCCATAAAACGCCAGCGGCGTAATTGGATGGTCGCCGCGCGCTTTGCCCGCTTTCTCGCCGTAAATAGCGAATTCCTCAGGGTTAGTAATTTTGTCGCGAATAAAGATGACATATGCGCTCATTGTGGGCTCCTTTACGCCTGGCGTTTATCTTCAGTGTTAATGTCAAAATCGGCTGCATCATGACGCTCATGCAGTTGATCGGCCGGGTCACCCATAACGCGGTTAACCTTGCGGCCACGGATGACGGCAGGACGCTGTGCGATCTCTTTTGCCCAGCGCACCACGTTTTTATAGGACTGCACATCCAGGAATTCGGCAGCGCCATACTGATCGTTGAGCACCATGTTGCCGTACCACGGCCAGGTGGCGATGTCGGCGATAGTGTAGTCATCACCGGCCAGATAGCGGTTATCGGCCAGTCGACGATCCAGCACGTCAAACTGGCGCTTCGCTTCCAGGGTGAAGCGGTTGATGGCGTACTCAATTTTTTCTGGCGCGTAGTGATAGAAATGGCCGAAACCCCCCCCCAGGTATGGCGCTGAGCCCTGCAGCCAGAACAGCCAGTTCAGCGTTTCAGTGCGGCCAGCGATATCTTTCGGCAGGAAGTAACCATATTTTTCTGCCAGATAGAGCAGGATATTGCCTGATTCAAATACCCGAATCGGCGGTGTAGCTGAATGGTCACTCAGCGCCGGGATTTTTGAGTTCGGGTTCACGTCGACAAAACCACTTGAAAACTGATCGCCGTCGCCGATGCGGATCAGCCAGGCATCATACTCGGCATCTTTGAGGTTAAGCGCCAGCAGCTCTTCCAGCAGGATGGTGACTTTCTGGCCGTTAGGCGTGCCGAGCGAATAGAGCTGCAGAGGGTGTTTGCCGACCGGCAACGCTTTTTCATGGGTGGGACCAGCGAACGGACGATTAGTTTTAGCGCCGTTACCTTTGGCTTCAGGGTCCCAGGTCCAGACTTTTGCGGGCTGATATGCATTTTCCGACATAATGAAAGTTCGCCTTATGGTGTGGTATTGGTCTGGAGTGTAGCAGGTGCTGCGAAGGCGGTTTAACTCTGCTGGCTGCGCGACGCCATGCTGTGACGGGCCGATGTCAGGCGGGAAGCGGCTCAGGGGAAAAGTGATCGAAAGTGTGTCAGACGGGGCGATGTTTGTCCTGCGCGGACATGACCGTGCAGCCAGCAACGACTGCACGGCAGGGAGGTTTACAGCAGTTCGCGCTCAATCAGTTCGCGGGTTTCAATCGCCTGCACCTTCATTTTTTCCGGGTAGCCAAACAGTGATGCCGCGATAATCGGTTCACCGCCAACTTTATGGCTGCGGGTGGCAAAGCCGGTGTCGCGCAGGGTTTTAAACAGGGTATCGAAGTCGACTTCACCTTCGCCTACGCCAACATGCTGGTGAATAGTGGCATCCACGCCTGGCGGGTTAACGATATAGCGACAGTGTTTCGTATGGTTCATGGTGTCGGCGATCAGCATGTGCGACAGATCGTCCCCCGCATACTCGAGCATCGGTTTCACATCGCCTTTGCCTTTGTCATAGAAGAAGGTGTGCGGCGCGCTGTAGATATACTTCACGTTATCGCTGCGGAACGACTTCACGATATCCACGGTTTCATTATTCTCTTCGCAAAAATCCCACGGGTGCGCCTGAATTTCGACGCGGATCCCTTCACGTTCGATAATCGGCAGCAACTCTTCCATTGAACGATAGAACATCTCTTCACAGATTTCCGGCTCGTTAGGCGTGCCGGAGAGTTCGGTGTTAATGACCTGCACACCCATCTCAACCGCAATCTCAATCATGCGTTTCCAGTTCTTCACCGCCGCCTGACGGCGCAGCTCATCCGGGCCGGACCAGCGATAGACCACGATAAAAGAAGAGATTTCAAGCCCGGTGGCGCTTAATGCATTCTTATACTCGGTGATAATTTCACGGCTGGCTTTGGGATGTTTATAAAACGGGTTGATCTGCGGATGCGGCGACTGTTCGATATATTTGTAGCCCCAGTCGGCCACCTGATGAACCATTCGGGTGATGCCTAAGTCTTTAATCACATCCACATCAAAAGCGATTTTCATCTTTCTGCTCCGGGCACATTAAGGTTGCTGTTCTTCATTGAAGGTCACGCCAATCTGCTGCCTGACGTTGTCCATTGTGGCCAGGGTGATAATCGCCCGATCAAGCGAATGGACAGGCGAATCGATCAGGTTCTGGCCCACACACCAGGCGAAGTGGTTAATCTCATGACAGAGCTGTTCATAGCGGTTAGTGGGTTCCTGCCATCGCAGGCGGTGACGCCGGTCGCTGGAGGTCAGGGTGAAGTCACCGGGCGCATAGAACTGGCCTGCCAGCTCCAGGGTGGCGTCACGACCGGCGATCACTGCGCCGCCCGGCGTGTTGCTGAACAGGGTAGTATTCAGCACCGACTGCATACCGTGATGATGGGTAAACAGCATCGATGTCTGACCGTTGACGCGGCCATCCGGTACAGGCTGACCACGGGCGACGATCGTGTCAGGTGCATCGCCGCCAACAAATACGCTAAGCGCCACCAGATAACTGCCGAGATCGAGCATCGGACCGCCCGCCAGATCGGCATTGAAGATGCGGTGATCCGGGGTGAAAAACTCACCATGATCGGCAATCAGCGTGTGGATATCACCGAACACGCCATCCTCCAGAAGCTGACGGATGACGTCATACTTCGGCGCAAAGTTGCACCACATCGCCTCCATACAGAGCAGGTTCGCGACAGCGGCGGCCTGTTTAAGCTGAGCCGCCTGCTGCGCATTCAGCGCCAGCGGTTTTTCGATCAGCAGATGCTTTCCGGCAGCGATCGCGCGCAGACCATCGGGAAAATGGTGGTTGTGGGGTGTCGCGATATAGACCGCATCCACATCATTCCGCGCCAGCATCGCATCGGGGTCGCCTGTGGCATAGCCGATTGACCATTTGTCAGCAAAGGCCTGTGCTTTTGCCGGATCGCGCGCAGCCACCGCCGTGATCTGCTGGTGGGTATGCTGGCGCAGCGCATGGGCAAAATGGTCGGCGATCCAGCCTGGCCCGATAATGCCCCAGCGCAGTCGCGGAACCTGGCGGGCATCGGTTATGCGTGGAGCCGGAAGCGTTGATGGGAACATTACTTTTCCTTTTTTACGTGCAGGCTGGGGGTGCTCAGAACTCCACTATAAAAAGCTCACCGTCACCGCTCTAACCTTTTGATGATGTGATCCCATCAACCGTATCGACGCGGGATTTTTACCCGTTTTAGCAAATAGACGTTTTAAAGAGAACATAGAAAGAAATGGATGTTTCATTTTGAGAGGCAGATCAAAATCAGCCGCATTTTTCTATCAAAAAAATGAGAGGAAATGGCCGTGTCGCGATAAAGTAGCGCTGTTTTAAACAACAGAGCATAAAGGCGTAGCCGTCAGCTAACGCGATCAGGAAAAGCAGGAGAAGGGTGATGCCAAAAGTGACGATGACTGCCATTGCGCAGGCGGCGGGCGTGGGGGTGGCGACGGTAGACAGGGTGCTGAACCGCCGCGCGCCGGTACGCAGTGTGACCGAGCAGAAGGTGCTGGCTGCGGCCCACGACCTGGGTTATCGCCTGACCCAGGCGCACAGCCAGACTACCCTGCCGCTGACTGCGGCCACGCTACGCGTGAGCTTTATCCTCCTGCCTGCCCGCTATTCGTTTTATCAGCAGCTGGGCGAGGCGCTGAAACAGCAGCTCAGGGCGCAGCAGCCACAGGGTAGCGAACCTGAATTCTGCTGGCATGATATTCACGAGGTTGAAGCCGTAGCGCATTCCTTGCGTCAGCTGGCCCAGCGCAGCGATGTGATTACTCTGGTGGCGCTGGATCACCCGTTGATCCGTCACGCAATCCAGGATGTTTCACGGGCAGGTGTGCGGGTTTACGCGCTGTTCTCCGATTTCTCACCCTGTGACCATGCCGGGTTTATTGGCATTGATAATCAGAAAGCAGGACGCACTGCGGCCTGGATGGCGCAACATCTGCTGCGTAAGCCGGGATGTGTTGGCGTGCTGCTGGGAGACCATCGCTTTACATGCCAGGAGAGCAGCGAAATCAGTTTTCGCTCCTACCTGCGCGAGTCGGGCATCAGTCAGCAGGTGCTGGAACCGTTAAAAACGCATGAATCGGGTGAAGGAGGCTATCAGGCGACCCGCCAGCTGCTGGAAACCCACGACGATCTGGTCATGATTTATGCGCCCTGCGGCGGCATAGAGGGCGTGATACAGGCACTGCGTGAGAGCGGTCGTACGCAGATTGATTTGCTGTGCCACGGCCCGCTGCCCGGCGATGAACTGGCGCTAATTGACGGCACCATCACGCTGATGCTGCGCCACCGTATTGATGCGATGGCGGAGGCGGTTATTGCTACCTGTCTTAGCCGCCGGATGGATCAGCCTGACCATTTTGCACAGGTGACCGTGCCCTTTGAGATCGTAACGCGTGAAAACGTGTAGAAAGAACAGGTTAGTCAGTGTTTGATAGCAATCTATCATTTAACGAAACTTTTAAACGCGATCTCTATCAAAAAATGAAACTTTCATTGTTGTGTGAGATGAAATTTTTATTTGATACTGCCAGCAGTTTTCACTACACAGGCAGATATCATGACCTTTCATATTGCGAATGCGCCCTGTAGCTGGGGCGTGGATGATCCCGCTAATCCTTTTCTGCCGCCGTGGCAGAAAGTCCTGACCGAAGCCGCGCAGGCCAGCTATCCCAGTATTGAACTCGGCCCCAGGGGCTATCTGCCAACCGATGCCGCCGAACTGACCCGGCAGCTTAATGCGCATCAGCTTTCTCTGGTGGCAGGCACGATCTTCGATGATTTGGTCAGTGAGGCGCATTTTCCGGCGCTGGTGACGCTGACCCACAATCTGTGTCGCACGCTGTCCAGCGTACCTGTTGCGACTAAAACGCCCGGAGCCAGCGCGCCTTATCTGGTGATCATTGATTTCGGCAATCCGGAGCGGGCGAAATATGCCGGTCAGTCTGAAAAAGCGCCACGGCTTTCCGCTGACGACTGGCAGCGCATGATGCAGCACATCACCATTCTTAGTGAGATCGCCTGGCAGGAGTATGGCGTGCGGCCCGTGATCCATCCGCATGCGGGTGGCTGCATTGAGTTTGCCGATGAGCTGGCACAGCTGGTCTCTGACATTCCGCATAAGGTTGCGGGTTTGTGCCTGGACACCGGCCATCTCTATTACGCCGGGATGGATCCGGTCGCTTCGCTGGAACAGTACTGGGACCGTATCGATTACCTCCATTTCAAAGACGTTAACCAGCCGGTCTGGCGTGATGCTCTCTCGCAGGGACTCGACTTTTTCACTGCCTGCGCGCAGGGGGTAATGTGCCCGCTGGGGCAGGGCGCAATCGACTATCCGGCAGTGCGTAGCTTGCTGACTGAACGTCATTATCAGGGCTGGATCACCATCGAACAGGAGCGCGATCCACGCCATGCCGACACCAGCCTGCAGGATGTGAAAGCCAGCCTGGACTATCTCCGATCAACAGGATTCTGAGGACAACAGCATGATTAACGGTAAAAAAGCAGTTAACCGCTCGCTGCGCTGGGGCATGATCGGCGGCGGCGGCACCAGCCAGATTGGCTATATTCATCGTTCGGCGGCGCAGCGTGACGGCAATTTTGCATTGCTGGCGGGGGCGTTTGATATCGACGCGGCGCGCGGCCGCGAGTTTGGTCAGGCACTGGGTGTGGCACCTGAACGCTGCTATCCCGACTACGCCAGCCTGTTCGCCGAAGAAGCCGGGCGTGAGGATGGTATTGAAGCGGTGTCGATTGCCACGCCTAACAATACCCATTTCGCCATTTGCCGTGCGGCGCTGAATGCCGGGTTGCATGTGGTGTGCGAGAAGCCGCTCTGTTTTACGGTCGAAGAGGCCGATGAGCTGGAGCAGCTTAGCCGGGAGAAGCAGAAGATTGTCGGCGTCACTTACGGCTATGCCGGGCATCAGCTGGTTCATCAGGCCAGAGAGATGATCGCTGAAGGCATACTGGGTGAGATCCGCATTGTAAATATGCAGTTTGCTCACGGCTTCCATAATGAGGCGGTGGAGTTGCAGAGTGAAAGCACCCGCTGGCGGGTTGATCCGCGCTTTGTCGGGCCGAGCTATGTATTAGGCGATCTGGCGACACATCCGCTGTTTATCGCCGAAACGATGTTACCGAAGCTGAAGGTGACGCGCCTGCTCTGTTCGCGCCAGAGCTTTGTCGCCTCGCGTGCGCCGCTGGAGGATAACGCCTTTGTGATGATGGAGTATGACAACGGCGCGGTGGGCACGCTCTGGGCCTCGGCGGTGAATGCGGGTTCCATGCACGGGCAGAAGATTCGCGTAGTCGGATCGAAAGCCAGTCTGGAGTGGTGGGATGAGCAGCCAAATCAGCTGCGCTACGAAGTGCAGGGCGAGCCGGTTCGCATTCTGGAGCGCGGCATGGGCTATCTCAGCCCGCGTGCGCTGGAAGAGGATCGCATTGGCGGAGGCCATACCGAGGGGTTATTCGAAGCCTGGTCAAATCTCTACCGCCGCTTCGCGCTGGCGATGGATGCCACCGATCGTCGTGACACCGCCTTCCTGGAGGATTTCTGGTATCCCGATGTGCATGCCGGATTAGCGGGCGTGCGCTGGGTAGCCCAGTGCGTGAAATCAGCAGATGCCGGTGCGGTCTGGGTGGAAGGGTAAGGGCGTGATAAACAAAACCTCAACCCGCCAGAGACGGGTTGAGGAAAGCGGCGTCATCTGTGTGTGCACCGCACTGCCGCTGACATTTTAATTATCACCCGTTGAAAAGGGCCGTAACAAGCAGGACAAAAAACATCCTGACCAGATAATTGCATCCACACGACATTATCAACTTTTTATCCCGGATATATCAGCCTGTAAAGCGGGACGCCAGGCAGACCTGCTCCTGATTACGTCAGGCAATACTGTGCGGGACTAAGCTATGCGTAGCGTTGAAGCGATAAAGCTAAGCGAGCTATGCTGAACAGACTGCAACACATTCTCAATGCTGCTGATCGTTCCGCCGGCAATCATATTTCGTGAGTCTTTTCCGTCTACCGTAATGATGTTGTCACGGTAAACTGTGACGTTATTGCCTTCGTCGCGAATAACAGAACTGATTTCATCTGCATATTTCCCGCCCAGTTGCAGAGCGGCTCCCTGACGACTTTGATAAGGAAGCGGTGCCTGCCATTGACCCGAAGAAATAAGGTACGTTGACTCAAATGAATTGACGCCGCTTGCTGCTGAGCTCAGGCAACTGATTCCGCTAATACGTGGGTTAATTTCCAGCAGATAAAGGCTGTTTTCCGTAACAATAAAATCGACGCAGCAGACACCATTGAACCCCAGGTGATTTAATAGGAGAATCAGTTTTGTCTGGACCTCGCCGGTTAACTGTTTGCTGAAAAGACCAGGATGACAGACGCGTATCGTATCAAAATCAGAGCGAACTCCCAGTAAACTCTGGCCGGTATAACAGGGAGGCTGGAAAAAGTAATTCCCCGGCGTACCAGCAATTTCTATGCAACCAAGCGCACC
This sequence comes from Candidatus Pantoea gossypiicola, assembly GCF_008632075.1. GTDB lineage: Bacteria > Pseudomonadota > Gammaproteobacteria > Enterobacterales > Enterobacteriaceae > Pantoea > Pantoea gossypiicola. Next base: position 100,679 of record NZ_VWVM01000011.1, on the reverse strand, counting down.
ATCAATAAAGGACTCAATTAAAATATTCTTGCGCTGATTCTGACTCAGCGTCTTGATCAGCTGGTCTTTGTTACTGATTATCTCAAAACCATGCCCCATACAATCCCACAGGGGTTTCAGAATGACGGGAAAAGCAATATGGCTGACCAGTTCCTGCTCAAGTTTGTCTCTGCAGCCCGGTTTTAAAAGCTCGCCATGTGTAAATTCTCGGTCCAGAAGTTCCCAGCGCGGCGTAGGAAGGGCGAATTGCTCAAAAAGCATTTTGGTTGCTCTTTTATCGGAGAGCTTATATACAGCATTAATTGGGCCAGGGACCGCGCTGACGCCTTCTGACAAAGTGATGTCTTCAATGGTCCTTTCATTGGGAATAGACCAGGAAATAACATGGCTGACGTAAGCCGGTTGACGCTCACTTTGGGCATCGTCAATTGCGGCATCAGGCCCCATCGGAGACGAAAAGTGAGGCTGATCTTTGAGCAGCAGTCTTGAATCACTGTGCCTGCTTTTGATCGTTTCCCATGCCATTTCGAGAAAAGGTGATGCCTGGCTTATATCCAGCGAGCGGATGCAGAGTACGGGAAAATCACTCATACGATAGAGACCCTGGTGCTTTGTGAAAATTCATCCATAGCCAAAAGTATCGACTGCTCAGAATCAGCGGTAAAAATGGCCCATCCCAGACGTTCAATATTTGTTGAGCCCGGTTTTACCGGTGAATTTTCACTAACGGTAGAGCGGGTTTCAATGACGGATGCATTTTCCAGCCTGGAAGGAATTTCAAGCTGCTTTAAAACGCCTTCGGCGTCAGGCCGGACAAACTGAATGGCACAATAGCGTTTAGGCACGGCAGGTTTAAAGTCACTATCCAGCATACCGACGGCCTGGCGGGCATAGATTTCAAGCGGGTCCTGATCGGTGGAAAGGGCGACAAGGCGAGGAATATAGTCACCTGCTGGCCGTGAACAGCTCTCAATAACGCGTGGCTTTCCTTCTTTGTCTAATTTGATTTCGGTATGGCTTATGCCATTCGTGATGCCCAGGGCAATAACCGCCTGAGTGGCAACGTTCAGAATCTCATCGCGTAAGGCGTCAGGAACAGGCGCCGGGAAAATGTGTCCGGTTTCTGCACGAGCTTTGCCGGGCGTGGTGAACTTCATTGTCACACCCCAGGGCGCATATCGACCTGAGACGGAAAGGCCTTCAACACTAAACTCCTGTCCAGGAATATATTCCTGAACCAGAATTTCTTTGCTGAAAGGAATACCGTGTGGATATTCATGTGTCCATTGTGATGCGTCTTTACATGCCTGAGGAAACTCGTTGCACTCCATCAGCACTGAAACGCCAAAGGAGGCTGCATTTTCAGCCGGTTTGACCACCAGAGGAAACGCCAGCTCTTCCAGAGGAAGCTGATGCACATCATCCTTGTCGGTTAATACCGCCAGCAGTGCCGGTAACGGACACTCTGCCTTCGACAGCGTGCGGTACATGTCATATTTGTTTCTTCTGGCTCTGGAAAGCGAGGCATCCGGACCGCAAAGATCGAGCCTTTGTGCGACTTCTGCTGCGATATCTGTCAGGAACTCCCAGGCGACAACTACCCCGGAAACGCCTTTCTTCTTCGCTTCGCTGACCAGCGTCTCAATGGCCAGCTGGCGCACTGAAAAGTCCAGAAAAATGAGGTCATCAATCATGCCTGAGACTTCTTGCAGCATGGAGTCATAGACTTCTTCTGTTGTGGCGACGACTGAATGATAACCCAGTGCGCGTATTGCCTTAAGAAGCAGCTCTCCTCCCATACCGATCGGCTCAATAACCAGTATGCTTTTATTTCCATTAATAGTTGTATTCATTAACTCCTCCTTTTAAATTTTTGAATCCCAGACTAAAAGTGACTGCGGTCAGTAAGAGCAGTACTATCCAGGTGGAATGCGTATTCATATCCAGCAGCCAGCCAAAAATTGCCGGAGACAACGTCATTCCTGCCGACCAGGTCATCTGGAAGGCAGCCATGTAATTTCCATTATTTACTTCCGGGGCTAGTTTTATACTTAGCATGTTAACCGACGGCGTAGATAACATTTCTGCAAGGCTGTAAATAAGCATCGCAACAATTAACAGCCCACCAGTAACTATCTGGTTATTTAAAGTTATGCTGGCACACCAGAAAATAATGAACGAAAGAATATTCAGGTAATAAGCGAGTTTTATGTTCTGGACGGGATCGTTCTCTTTTGTCCATGATGCAATATGGGTGCTGATTAGCGCCACAATGGCCGTGTTTAAAATGACCAGTCCGCCTGAAAAAAAGGCAGGAAGGCCAAGTTGTTTGGTTGCATAAATAACAATTACGAGCGGAATAACCATTGCAGCAATAACTAAGCCAAAGTTGACAATCAGAAGCTGGCGATAGCTGGGATCGCTCAACACTTTTCTAATATTATGACTTTCTGCTTTGTTGTGGCTATTCTTTACCGTCTGCACGGCTACAGGATGCCACATCAAAAGTGCCAGGCAGGATAGAAAGTAAAGTGATGCCGACGCAATAATAATAAAATGCAGACTGCTGTCAGAATCAACAGAAAAAGCCAGTGAAGTAAAGATGGTGCCCAGTCCCAGACCAATATTCCTGATAGACGCAATAAGTCCGAACCAGGTTTGAGTCCCTTTCCCACCTGAAGCCAGTGAAACCAGCCCTCGGTTGCTCGTCCAGAAAATATGAGATCCTGCCTGGGTAAAAAACTGCGTCAGCATTATGGTAAAAGGGTCTCTGGCGAAAAGACACATGACAAAACCCGCGCCGCTGATAAAATCGCCCCATATCGACAGTTTTTTAGGACCGAGTCTGTCCAGTAACCTTCCTATCAGGACAGGTACTAAAGAGGAAAGGGCACGGCCTGTGGCAATAGCTACGCCTATTATTGAGAGCGTAAGCGTTGTCGTTCTGTCAAAGTAGATCATCATAAACGCCATGATCAATCCACCACCCGTTGCATTTAATATTGTCGATGCAACAAATAGTCTGGAACGTTTTAGGTTTGGCACTGAAATTTTTAATGTAGTTTTCACGCAGAGACCTTTAAAACTAAGTGATTAGACTGCTATTTACCGGGTTCTTCATTGAGGTAAATGCCTGATAAAATTCATCTGAAATTGTGCTGACTGCTGCCAATGTTTCCTGGGATTTCCATTTCCTGCTCAGATATTCAAGTGCGGCAATGTGGAAATCACTATTGCCCAGCTCTTTGAGGTAGTTATTGATAATGTCCCGATCGACATTTAGCTGCAGCGCATTATAAATTTTCAACAAGGTCGCGGCCTTTCTGAAAAAAGGATCGGCTATATTCTTCTCGATCTCAGACGAATTTTTAAAGTTGCCGTTTCGTGAAGCCTCTTCAGCCTGAAAAACCATTGCCAACACTTCATCAATATTTTCTGCACACGTGGTTATTTTTGTCGGGTTAATCTGGCATTCGTACATGCTTACCGGGTTCTTCATGCTGCTGATTTTCTCTGCAGTTGAGTAATGACGGTTATAGATATGGAATGTGCCTACATACCAGGATAACTTTCCGACTTTCCACCCAAGCGTATTAGCAATAATTTCGTGTAAAACGCTCCACTCAAAAAAATTAATGCCGCTGAATCCCCAGATGGCATCATTCGCGCGGACGGTAACATGTAAATCAAGATAACCGCCTCGCTGGATGAAGTGCAGCCAGTTATTACAGGGAACATCTTTTGTTTCCTGATAATCCGTTTCAGGATCAAAGATATTCATTACTGCACGTTTTGTCAGCGGATCTTCTCTAAGGCGATTCACTACTCCCTGCAACTGGTCTACTTTCCCTTTCCATTTGCGTAACCGGGGTCCGTAGGCTGCTCGCCAGGTCAGTGAGTCATCGGAATAGTCTTCTGCGCGAGGAAGATAATGTTTAAGGAAGTGCAGATCATCCCGTCCAGCGAGTACCCACATCGTTTCTGCAACCTGCGCAAAGACGTTATTATTTCTGTGGGGTAATACCAGGAATCGCTCTGTGGGATGGCTGATTTTGGTTAATGTAGAGAGAATTTCCCGTTGCTCCTGATCGCGTGAGCCAACATCGTTACCATTCATCATGATGTTATTTACGGTATTAACCAGCGCATGCGTAATATTACGATTCATGGGCGACCTCATAACCTAACTTCGCCATTTCACTTTCGATAATCTGAAAGGCATCTTCAACCTGCTGATAATCATAATGGCGACATCCATCACTGCCAGATATCATGGCTGAAACGTTTTTTTCATTTTTTCTGTAGAGCGTGATAACAGGAATACGCCAGCTGATTGCCGTCGCAATTTCATAACCTACTCCCAGACTTGGAGTTGTGACTTCAGCGACAACTACCTGGGAATGGCGCAGCCAGTGCAAATCACGGTCATGAATAAATTTGTCACCCAGGAAAGACTGACCACCATCAGATAAACTGTAATCACCCACGTGTTCGGTAATAACTTTACCGTAGCCCTTGAGCTTATTAATCAGTTTCGCGTAAACAGGAACATCATCCCGTCCGGCTCTGATTGAACCAGCAAAATAGATAACCAATCCATTGTCAATAACAGTTTCAGGCGAAAGGGTATGTACTAATTCACTCACGATGCTTCTCCATATAAGGGTTTCCTTTGACCAAAAAATAACAGTCAAGCTTTCAGTTTTTTGAAGCTTATAAAAAGAGTTTCATCCGGTTTATTAACGGAATTAATAAAGCCGGGGAGGTACTCTTACTATTTTGAAAATTTGACAAGCGACAGTGCCTTTCAGGTAATTTAACAATTCATTTTCATCAAGACTAAAATGCAGTGACATCATTGTAAATATAAGTAAAGGTACTTACACTAAGGAAAAAAATTCCACAATTGGAGGGGGGGATGGAGAGTCTGCGAGGTCTCAGGGCGTTTGTTTATACGGCTGAACTGGGCAGCTATGTTGCAGCGGCAAGGGTGTCAGGCATCTCTTCTTCAGCGATTGCAAAGAGCGTGGCGAAACTTGAAGACGAACTCGGGGTAAGGCTTTTTCATCGGACAACGCGCAGCATCGGTCTGACTGAAGAAGGGAATGTCTTCTATGAACGGTGTAAGTTCATCCTGAATGAGATTCGCGATGCCAGAGCCCTGATTGCCGAAACGCGCATCACGCCCTGCGGCAGATTACATATCAGCGTGCCGCAAATTTTCGGGCATTCCCTTTTGATGCCCATACTTCCACGTTTTATTGAAAAGTACCCTGATATACAGCTTGATATCGATTTTGAAGATCGCGTGGTGGATCTGATTGCGGAAGGAATAGATGTCGCGGTGAGAAGTGGTGAGCTGGCAGATAACCGCCTTGTGAGCAGAAAGCTGGGAGAGCAGTATTTTGTCGTCTGTGCCAGCAGAGAGTATCTAAAAACGCATGGCGTCCCTTTGAACCCTGCTGATCTGGTCCACCATCGCTGCATACATTTCAAATATCCCTCAAGTGGTCGAATCGCCAGTTGGGCTTTCTCTGCCGATTTTGAAAACCTGGACCTTCCCAGGGATCTTATATTCAACAATACTCACGCTGGGTTGCGGGCAGCCATTGATGGATCAGGCGTAGCTCATCTGCCGGTCTATGTTGCTGAAGAAGCATTTGAAAAAGAATTACTCGTCCCTTTGCTGACTGAATACATGCTGCCATTAGGATCGATGTCGCTAATCTGGCCTTCTAACCGCCATTTATCCTCGAAGGTCAGAGCATTTGTGGATTTTGTCAGCAGCGAACTGGTTCAGGGGAACTATTTTACGAATATCGGCAGTCAGACGCTGAGTGGGCCTGACGAAGCGTGAATTGAAGGGGATGGGCGAGCCACAGGAAGTGGCGAGTCTATTGAACCTTCGATAACGGGTTCGCTCTGAAAAGCAAAAACCCGCCAGAGGCGGGTTCTTTAAAGATGGTGCCCGAACCCGGAATCGAACCAGGGACACGGGGATTTTCAATCCCCTGCTCTACCGACTGAGCTATTCGGGCAACGGGGCGCATTAAACCGTAAAGGCCGCGGGTCGTCAACGGCTTTCACTAAAAAACCCCTGGAAACGTGACTGATTGCCTGATTTTCAGTCAAAGCAGGCAAAACCTCAGGCCAGCGCGCCGTTTTTGCGGCACAGCGCGATGCTGTAAACATCTTCCGCCAGTCGCTGGGCAGTGGCGACATCCTGCACATTACGCTTCACCAGCAGCTTGCTCAGGCAGCCTTCAAGGATCAGCTCCATCTGATCGGTCACCATGCTGGGGTTATCCAGCCCTTGCTCCACCAGAATGTCATGGGTGAACTGCCATGAGCCGCTTTTTTGCTGCTCGGCCAGTTGATGGATGGGCTGATCGGGCTGTGGGTAGAAGCTACAGGCGGCGATAAACAGGCAGCCCGGAAAGCGTCCTTTACTGACCTGCTCACTCAGGACTTCGTAGCGTGCCATCAGCTTCTGATCCGGTGACAGCGACACATCCAGCAGGATTTGGCGTCGCCAGGTTTCGATCTGCTGGCCATGATAGCGCAGCGCATCATAGAGCAGAGCATCACGATCGGGCCAGAACAGCTGAAGCTGCTCAAGGGTTAATTCAGTCTGTCCCGCCAGGGTTTCCAATGAGAGGGTGGCGGCAAGGCCGTTCTGTTCAAGCACATTCAATGCATGCTCGAGTATCTGTTCACGCTGCAAGTGACTCTCCTCTGGTATGCAGGCCCGGCAATTTCACCGGGCAATGACCTGACTCCAGTGTTGTTTACGGGGTAAGTTTCTGCAAATGCGCTCTGAAGTCGGCAGCATTGAGAAAACCGGTGATGCGCGAGCCGGGGATTTCACGGCCCTGCGAATCGAAGAACAAAATCGTCGGTAAACCCAGCACCTGAAGATGCTGCAACAGCGCGTTGTCGCTGGCGCTGTTGGCGGTGACGTTGGCCTGAAGCAGCTGTACCTGACGCAGGCTATCGCGCACGGAGCTATCGCTAAAGGTATATTTTTCAAACTCTTTGCAGGCGACGCACCAATCGGCGTAGAGATCGACCATGGTGATGCGGCCGCTTGCCTGCTGCAGCGCGCTTGCGAGCTGCTGCGGCGTCTGAAGAGTCTGGAACGGCAATGGAGCCACAGCATGCTGCGCGGTCTGACCGCCAAAGGCCCAGTCCTGCAACGGACGCGCGCTGATCAGCGCAGCGGCCAGCATGATAATCTGCACCACGCGCCACTTACCGCTGCTGGCGCGCAGGCTGATGCTAAACGCCCAGCCAAAGAACGCCACGCCGAGCAGGCTCCAGAGCCGCACTCCCCACGCGTCGCCCAGCACCCGTTCCAGCAGGAACACCGGCAGCGCCAGGATGACAAAACCAAAGCCCTCTTTAACTGTCTGCATCCACGGGCCGCTTTTCGGCAGCAGCCGGTTGCCAAACAGGGTCACGGCGATCAGCGGTAATCCCATGCCGACCGCATAGAGCCACAGCGTTCCGGCACCGGCCCATAGATTTCCGCTCTGCGCGATGTAGAGCAGAATGGCACTGAGCGGGGCCGTGGTGCAGGGCGAACAGATCAAACCTGCCAGCGCGCCCATCAGGAAGACGCCGGGCAGCGATCCTCCCTGCTGGCGATTGCTCCACAGGGTCAGACGGGTTTGCAGGCTGGCGGGCAGTTGCAGCGTAAACAGTCCGAACATCGACAGTGCCAGCACGATGAACAGCAGGGAAAGCGTGAACAGCACCCACGGGTGCTGCAACGCGGCCTGGAAGCGCAGACCCGCGGCCGCGACCACCATCCCCAATAACGTGTAGGTCAGCGCCATTCCCTGGACATAAACCATCGCCAGCGCAAACAGTCTGCCCAGCGAATAGTGGCGCTTGCCGCCAAGGATGATGCCGGAGATCAACGGATACATCGGCAGTACGCAGGGGGTAAATGCCACACCGATGCCTATCAATAACGCCCAGAGCGGAGAAAAGGGCAGCGAGCTGGCGGAGGCAGGTTGAGTACTGACCGGTGCTGGCACGCTGCTGGCTGCTACCTGACTTACCGGTATGCTGCGTGTCTCAGGCGGGTAACAGAATCCGGCGGCGGCACAGCCCTGATACGTGACGCTGAGCGTGGCATCAGGGCCTGCCTGTTTCAGCGTCACCGGCAGCGTCAGGTTCCGAGGATAGATCTCACTTTTGCCGAAGAATTCATCTTCATGTGGCTGACCGGCGGGCAGCGTCAGCGGCGCAATGGTCGCGTTCTGCGGCGTAATGCGGATCTGCTGGCGATAAAGGTAGTAACCCGATTTCACTTTCCAGTGCAGGTTGAGCTGCGTGCCCTGCTGGTCAAAGTCAAACGTAAACGCTTTATCGACTGGCACAAAGCGGCTGGTCGCCGGGTTTGAAAAGAGTGATGCGTGCGCCTGCAGACAGATGAACAGCGTCAGCAGGAGCGTAATTAAGCGAGAGATGCGTGCAGCCATGACAAGTATTCACTGTCTCCATATTGAACCGGCAGCGCCAGCAGTTCAGGCACGTCGTAAGGATGCGCCTGTTTGAGCAGGTCACACAGCGTCTGCTGATGATCGCTGTCGCACTTCAGCAGCATCTGGACTTCGCTGCTCTGCTCCATTTTACCCTGCCAGAGATACCATGAGGTCGCACCCGGCAGCAGGGTGACGCAGGCCGTCAGTCGGGCTTCCAGTGCCAGGGCAGCAAGTTTTTCTGCCGTGGCCTGATCGGGCACGGTGCAGAGGATCACGACAGCGTTCATCCTGTAACTCCTGTTGAAAAGAGCGCCGATGATAGCACGCTCCATCAGTAACACGATGACGGCGCTACAACAGCAATCCGCCAAAGACGAAGCCGGAGAGCACCGACAGCGCAATGGCGATCACGCCGGGAATAATAAAGGCATGGTTAAAAACAAACTTGCCAATCCGGGTTGAACCGGTGTCATCCATCTCCACGGCGGCCAGCAGGGTCGGGTAGGTCGGCAGTACGAACAGCGCCGAAACCGCCGCGAACGAAGCAATGGCCGTCAGCGGCGTCACGCCCAGCAGCAGCGCGGCGGGCATCAGTGCTTTGGTGGTGGCGGCCTGCGAGTAGAGCAGCATGGAGGCGAAGAACAGCACCAGCGCCAGCATCCACGGATAGGTTTTCAGCGTGTCGCCCGCCAGCATCTGAATATCCGCCAGATGCGCTTTGACAAAGGTATCGCCCAGCCAGGCGACGCCCATCACGCAGATACAGGCGCTCATGCCGGATTTAAAGGTGCTGGCGCTGAGGATCTCGCTGGTGTCGAGCTTGCAGGTCAGGCTGATCAGCGTAGCGATAGTCAGCATAAACACCACAATCGCTTCGTTGCGTGGCAGCGGCGGATTGACGATCAGCCCGACGCTGGCGCTGGTCGCGGTGGCATAGAGCACCACGGCCACAATACCAATCAGAAACAGCAGCACCGATTTTTTCGCGCCCGGTTTTGCCTGGAAGATGCTGGCACCGCGCAGCGTAACTTCGCCTTTAGCAAGACGAGCCTGATAGACCTCATCATCCTTCAGCTCACGGCCTAAGAAGTTCGTCACCAGTGCCGCCAGGAACAGGCCAACCATGGTTGAGGGAATGGCAATCGCCAGCAGCGTGATATAGCTGACGCCACGCGGTTCAAGCAGCGTGGCGAAGAAGACCACCGCCGCTGAAATCGGTGATGCGGTAATCGCGATCTGCGAAGCCACTACCGCAATCGACAGCGGTCGGGAAGGGCGAACACCTTGCTCCTTCGCGACTTCGGCAATCACCGGCAGCGTTGAGAACGCGGTGTGCCCGGTTCCGGCCAGCAGCGTCATCAGGTAAGTTACCAGCGGGGCCAGCAACGTGACGTGGCGCGGATGACGGCGCAGCAGGCGTTCTGCCAGGCTCACCAGATAATCCATGCCGCCCGCTACCTGCATGGCGGCGATCGCGGCGATCACCGCCATGATGATTTCGATCACATCGAAGGGGATAGCGCCGGGTGCCATGCCAAATCCCAACGTCAGCACCAGCACGCCCATGCCGCCGGCGAATCCGATACCAATGCCGCCAAGACGCGCGCCCAACCAGATCGCCATTAAGACGATAAGCAGCTCAACCACAAACATGAATCACTCCTGAAAAGTAAACCGGTAAAACCTGGGTGTGCTGTTTAACAAAAAAAAAGGCACACCGTGTTGATCGCGGTATGCCTTTGGTTAACCAGCGTCGGTTAAGCCTTACTGTTCGTTTTCATCGGTATAACGTTTCGCTTTATAAACCGGGTACATCAGGTTCTGCACCGAGAAGATATCGTCCAGCTCACTTTCCGTCAGCAGGCCGCGCTCCAGCACCACCTCACGCACGCTTTTACCGGTCTCCGCACAGATTTTACCGACGATGTCGCCGTTGTGGTGGCCGATGTAAGGGTTAAGGTAAGTGACGATACCAATCGAGTTAAAGACGTAGGCTTCGCACACCGCGCGGTTGGCGGTGATACCGTTAACGCACTTCTCCAGCAGGTTGTAGCAGGCATTCGTCAGGATGCTGATTGACTCAAACAGCGCCTGGCCAATGACCGGCTCCATCACGTTAAGTTGTAACTGACCTGCTTCAGAAGCCATCGTTACGGTAATGTCGTTGCCAATCACTTTGAAGCAGACCTGGTTTATCACTTCCGGCACCACCGGGTTCACTTTGGCCGGCATGATGGAGGAACCCGCCTGCAGCTCTGGCAGGTTGATTTCGTTCAGGCCAGCGCGCGGACCGGAGGAGAGCAGGCGCAGGTCGTTACAGATTTTTGAGAGCTTCACCGCCAGACGTTTCAGTGATGAATGGACCATCACATAAGCACCGCAGTCAGAGGTCGCTTCAATCAGATCTTCCGCGGGTACCACCGGCAGGTTGCTGACTTCCGCCAGACGCTGAACCGCAAGGTGCTGATAGCCTTCCGGCGTATTGAGGCGGGTACCGATGGCGGTCGCGCCCAGGTTCACTTCCAGCAGCAGTTCAGCGGTGCGCAAAATGCTTTTGGTCTCTTCATTCAACAGCACGCTGAAGGCGTGAAACTCCTGACCGAGGGTCATCGGCACGGCATCCTGCAACTGGGTGCGGCCCATTTTCAGGATGGTCTGGAATTCATCGGCTTTGCGCTGGAAGCCTTCGGCCAGCTGGCTGATGCCATCAAGCAGCTTCAGCAGCGAGCTGTAAACTGCGATACGAAAACCGGTCGGGTAGGCGTCGTTAGTGGACTGGCACTTGTTCACATGATCGTTAGGGTTAAGGTACTGATATTCCCCTTTCTGATGGCCCATCAGCTCAAGGCCGATGTTTGCCAGCACCTCATTGGTATTCATATTGACTGAGGTCCCGGCACCGCCCTGATAGACATCCACGGGGAACTGGTCCATACAGCGACCGTTGTTCAGTACTTCGTCGCAGGCCTTAATGATGGTATCGGCAATGTTACGCGGAATGGTCTGCAGCTCTTTATTGGCCATCGCCGCCGCTTTTTTTACCATTACCATACCGCGGACAAATTCAGGTATGTCGCTGATTTTGCTGTTGCTGATATAAAAGTTTTCAATCGCACGCAGAGTATGAACGCCATAATAGGCATCCGCCGGAACTTCGCGCATACCTAACAGGTCTTCTTCGATACGAATGTTGTTCGCCATGATAACCTTCTTGTTGTTGCCGCTAACCATCACAAAGGATGTGTTTATTTTGTTGTGGTGTGCCCGTGCCGACATATTATCCGTCTTCACAGTGGCATGTGCGATCATATTCTGATGCATAACAAAAGCACGCATGCAGATCACTTAATGCTGCCGTCTGGTTAACGATATGTGAAGTTGGTTACAAAATTAACCCCACAGGATAAATTTGACAGGATCGGTTGAAAATGGCGGCGCGGGTGCCCATCTCTTTTCTTATCATCCTCAGGATGAACGCTTTCTGCTGACCGGCACGCTGCCGTTCAGCCCTACTTACAGGAGAGTACGGTGCGCTGGATACCGTTATTAGTCTTTTTTGTTCTGGCCTGGATCGAGATTTCGCTCTTTATTCAGGTTGCACACGTCATGGGTGTGCTGCTGACCATGCTGCTGGTGGTCTTCACTTCGTGCATCGGGGTCTCGCTGGTTAAAAATCAGGGCATGAAGAACTTCATGCTGATGCAGGAGAAGCTGGCGCGTAACGAAAGCCCGGCCAGTGAGATGATCAAGAGCGTATCGCTGATTATCGCAGGCTTCCTGCTGCTGTTGCCTGGTTTCTTTACTGACCTGCTGGGCCTGTTGCTGTTACTGCCACCGGTGCAGAAGCATCTGACGCTGAAGCTGATGCCCCATCTGCGCGTCTGGCGTGGACCAGGTGCCGGACCAGACAGCGGCTACACCATGGATGGTGAGTTTGAGCGTAAAAACAGCGATCGCCTTGAGCACCATGATGATCACAAGGATCGTTAATCGCAGCGGTCACCTTTGAAAGCGCAGCCTCCGGGCTGCGTTTTTTATTTGTCGCGCCTTCTGTTCAAAAAGCCGCCACTTATCATGTTCGGGTAAAAAATTTGTTGTCCGCCCCCTTGAAAGCAGGTGGGTATGACCCTATCTCTCTGGTCACGAGGCCGGAAGCCATGCAGCCCGGTGTTCAACCCCAAAACTGAATGATTGGACTTCTCAAAGGAGAGCTATCAAATGAAAATTCGTCCATTGCACGATCGCGTTATCGTCAAGCGTAAAGAAGTTGAAGCTAAATCAGCTGGCGGCATCGTGCTGACCGGTTCTGCAGCCGGTAAATCCACCCGAGGTGAAGTTCTGGCTGTCGGCAATGGCCGCATCCTTGAGAGTGGCGACGTTAAGCCGCTGGACGTGAAGGTTGGTGACGTCGTGATCTTCAATGAAGGTTACGGTGCTAAAACCGAAAAGATCGACAACGAAGAAGTGCTGATCATCTCTGAAAGCGACATTCTGGCGATTGTTGAAGCGTAATTTTTTCGCGTAACTCACTGAACGAAACGAATTTAAGGGACAATTGAAATGGCAGCTAAAGACGTAAAATTCGGTAATGACGCTCGCGTAAAAATGCTGCGTGGCGTGAACGTACTGGCAGATGCAGTAAAAGTTACCCTGGGCCCGAAAGGCCGTAACGTGGTTCTGGATAAATCTTTTGGTGCACCGACCATCACTAAAGATGGTGTTTCTGTAGCACGTGAAATCGAACTGGAAGACAAGTTCGAAAACATGGGCGCGCAGATGGTGAAAGAAGTGGCCTCTAAAGCGAATGACGCTGCGGGCGACGGCACCACCACTGCAACCGTACTGGCACAGTCAATCATTACCGAAGGCCTTAAAGCGGTCGCAGCGGGTATGAACCCGATGGATCTGAAGCGCGGTATTGACCAGGCCGTTGTGTCTGCGGTTGAAAAACTGAAAGCGCTGTCTGTGCCTTGCTCAGACTCTAAAGCAATTGCGCAGGTTGGTACTATCTCTGCTAACTCCGATGAAACCGTAGGCCAGCTGATTGCTCAGGCGATGGAAAAAGTCGGTAAAGAAGGCGTGATCACCGTTGAAGAAGGCACCGGCCTGCAGGACGAGCTGGATGTGGTTGAAGGTATGCAGTTTGATCGTGGCTACCTGTCTCCTTACTTCATTAACAAGCCAGAAACTGGTGCGGTTGAACTGGAATCGCCGTTCATTCTGTTGGCTGACAAGAAAATTTCTAACATCCGTGAAATGCTGCCAGTGCTGGAAGCCGTTGCGAAAGCAGGCAAACCACTGCTGATCATCGCGGAAGATGTTGAAGGCGAAGCGCTGGCAACACTGGTGGTGAACACCATGCGCGGCATCGTGAAAGTCGCTGCGGTTAAAGCACCAGGCTTCGGTGACCGTCGTAAAGCTATGCTGCAGGACATCGCTATCCTGACCGGTGGTACCGTCATCTCTGAAGAGATCGGAATGGAACTGGAAAAAGCGGCGCTGGAAGATCTGGGTCAGGCTAAACGCGTTGTGATCAACAAAGACACTACCACCATCATCGACGGTGTGGGTGAAGAAGCGACAATCCAGGGCCGTGTTACCCAGATTCGTCAGCAGATCGAAGAAGCAACCTCTGACTACGACAAAGAAAAACTGCAGGAGCGCGTAGCGAAACTGGCAGGCGGCGTGGCCGTTCTGAAAGTTGGCGCAGCAACTGAAGTTGAAATGAAAGAGAAGAAAGCCCGCGTTGAAGATGCGCTGCACGCTACCCGTGCTGCTGTCGAAGAAGGTGTGGTTGCGGGTGGTGGTGTGGCGCTGGTACGCGTTGCTGCACAGCTGGCCGACCTGCGTGGTCAGAACGAAGACCAGAACGTTGGTATCAAAGTTGCGCTGCGCGCAATGGAATCTCCACTGCGTCAGATCGTCTCTAACGCCGGTGAAGAGCCATCCGTTGTTGCTAACAACGTGAAGGCGGGCGACGGTAACTACGGTTACAACGCGCAGACTGAAGAGTATGGCAACATGATCGACTTCGGTATCCTGGACCCAACCAAAGTGACCCGTTCTGCTCTGCAGTACGCGGCCTCTGTTGCGGGTTTGATGATCACTACCGAATGTATGGTCACTGACCTGCCAAAAGGCGACGCACCTGATTTAGGCGGCGGCGCTGGCGGTATGGGTGGCATGGGCGGTATGGGCGGCATGATGTAATTGCCGTTGACTGCTTAAGTCATCACAGAACCCCCGATCGGAAACGGTCGGGGGTTTTTCTTTTGGGCAGGAAAATAGTATAAGTAGTGGCGCAATCGTTCGTCTTTCCTCTTGATATCTCCCGCTGTCTGCACGCTGACTGTTGCCGCCCCGCCAGATTGGCTTACTGCCGTAAGCTCATCGGAAGGCACAAAGCTGTCAGCCTGAACACAGTATGAAATATTGAGATGATATAACGGGATTAAGGCAATGAATGTTCAGAAAAAAGCGATCTTTTTCTGCTACGCTGCCACCCGACTCTGATGATAATAAATGGGGATTACAATGCGGATTAACCTCTTGCTCGGACTGACGGCTGGCACGTTATTGCTGGCGGGCTGCAGCAGCTCTACGCAACTCTCTTCGGCAGGCGAGCGCGTGACGTTTACCGATCAGCAGCCTGCCAGTTCCTGCCAGCTTCTGGGCAACCTTACCGGCTCACAGAGCAACTGGCTGAGCGGTGCAGGCGGCGAAACCAGCGCACTGCGCGGTGCTGCTAATGATCTGCGCAATCGCGCCGCGGAGATGGGCGGCAACGTCATTTATGGTGCCACCAGCCCGACGCAAAATCTGTTATCCGCGTTCGCGCCACTCGACAGCAAAATGACCGGTCAGGTTTATAAGTGCCCATAAGGTAACAAACGCCAGCGCCAGCCTTTCTGGCGCTGTTGTTTTTACTTTTTCACCTCTTTTTTGACACTGGGTAGAGCAGGCACGAAGTCTGCCCGCACTATCGCTCCCAGCGTGGGCACAACCTCCTGTCGGCTGACCTCCATTTTCATCTCTTCTGACATGCCTGACGTATCCAGCGTGATGTTATTGACGCGCCACGGTGTCAGATAGCTAATCAGCAGGCGGCCCCGGCTATCCGTTGTGGTGCCGTACTGATTGTAAACGCCGGCCTGCGCGCTGGCCGGCATTGTCACTAACCCCATGGTTTCACCCAGCGTCTGACCGGCGGTAATGCCATCCGCATGCCACATCAGGCTGCCACTCAAATCACCATGTAATGCACGTTGCTGGCTGCCGTTTTCAAAACTGACATTGGCTTCACCCGCGTTGTACCTGTAACCCAGATTACCGGCGAGGCGTTCACTGCCATTTCGCATGGTATAGGCACCCATGCCGTAGCGCAGACTGAAATCCCGAAATGCTGTGCCGTCCATCTCCACGCCCTGGGTCACTGCACCGGCCCGATCGACCTGCGTGACGTGACTGGCGGTGAGATAATTTGAACCGAAGGTAAAAGGCAGGCTCAGGCTGAGCGCAACGGTATTTTCTGCCAGGGAGTGGCCATAACGGTTGTGGCTAGCGCTGAGGCTGATATCCACTTCTTCCCAGACCGCGCTGAGATCCAGGCTGGCGGTACGAGTGTGACTACCGGGCGCGCGTCCGGCCTGTTGTGCCCAGCCCATCGTCAGCGTGATGTCCTCAGTAAAATTGCGGCTGAGATTGAGTTCAGCACGCCAGCGGCGGTTATCCAGGCTGGCACTGCTGTAGCTGGCCTGGCTGATCTTCTCTCCCAGCGTATGAAAATGGCTGCCCGGCGGATAGTAAGCGACCAGACCATTCAGGCTGGTGTTGTTACTGAAAAACGCTTTGGCGTAGCGCAGACGCCAGACTTCACCTCTGCCCGGTGTCTTTTTGCCGCTGTCCTGAGATTGGGTGACATCAAGCGACAGCGTGCTGTCGGCGCGCAGGGCCAAGCCGATACCACTCGCCACGCTGTAGTAGGCGGCCGAGGATTGTATGCCGCCAAACAGCGTCAGATTCTGCGCGATCCCGCCAGAAAGCGTACCCTGCCAGAAGACCGGTTGCGGCAGGCTCGATTTGTACGTGGGCCGGTAGTGACCCGCCAGGACTTCATAGTTAATGACGCCTTCATGCACCAGATTGGGCAATGACACCCACGGCAGCAGACTGGTATGTTCCGTGCCGTCACTCTCTTCAACCTGCATCGTAATGGTGCTGCTACTGCTGCTACTACTGGGCAGATAGTCGCGGATGGTGAAAGATCCGGGTGGAACCTGGGTGCGATAGATCTGCGTGCCACCCTGATAAAGCGTGACCGTCGCGTCTGAGCGGGCATAGCCGGTAATCCAGGGGGCCTGACGTCGCCAGCTATTGGGATACATCGTTTCATCGCTGACCAGCGAAACACCACGCAGGGGGAGTGAAGCAAAAACTGCATCAGAAGAGGTAGAGTCCCCGATTGTCATACGAGAGCGTAATGGCGTAATACTGCGCCAGATCGCCATCGAACGGGTGTAAGAACCGTGATCGCTGGGATCGCTCCAGACGGTGTTCTGATAGCGGACCCGCCAGGGACCGACATTGAGACCGCTGTTAAAATCCAGCGTGCTGGATACACCGGTTTCATCCCACTCGCTCAACGCGCGCTCGCGATCAATATTCAGGCTGTAACTGCTGAACAGGGCGTTAATGCCATCATCCCAGCGGCTGGTGGTGACCCCGCCGAGCAGCGAGTCAAACCAGCTTTCGGGGAGCGTCAGCGTCAGCATGTTGAGGTCAGCACGATAGCGAAAAATCTCCCCCGCCAGCGCCGGTGACTGCGGATCAAGGCAACCTTCGGCAGTCCAGATCGGTTCAGCCAGCTGGCTATCCATCACGCTCCACTCTTCCAGCAGTTCATGCTGAAGACAGGGCCGCTGATGCACGATTTCCAGTGCGACGTTGCCTTTGTAGAGATGATTGACGAATAGGGTAGTTTTTTCGGCACTAGCGGCCAGTGCGCTGTAGGGCAATAGCAACAGAAGTAAAATGAGGGGAAGCATGATGACAGTCACGACAAAAACGGAAGCACCTGCTTCCGTTTTTGTCGAACAACGCCTGAAAATTAGCTGTTCAGTGCAGCAAGATTAGCGCGAGCGGTTTCCAGCTCGGAACTGACCTGCTCAACCTTGGCCTGTTTTTCAGAGATTTTATTCTGATATTTAGTGATTTTGCTGGTTTTACCCTGAGCCTGAGCTTTCTGCAGATCGGCCTGCGCTTCAGTCACTTCTTTCTGCGCTTTAACCAGTTTCTTCTCAAGTTTGGTGACTTTTTCCTGAGCTTCTTTCTGCTCTTTAACGGCGCAGTTAGTTTCAATATTAGCCAGAGCTTCTTCCAGCGCCGCGGCTTTCGCCGTGTTGCCATACTTGTTCGCCATGGTAATTTCTTTCTTCAGCTTGGCGCTGTTGATGGCAGTACAAGCGGCAACTGATGCCTGTGCAGCGCTTGCTGCGCCCAGTGTCATCATAAGGGTCAGTGCGATAGCGGATAATTTTTTCATGATAGTGCTCCTGGTTAGGTTCTCCGAGGGCCACCCTGGCTTCCTCTGGTGAGCACGATAATAGGCAGCCATACTCAGCGTCTCAATGTCAGACCAGACTCACTTTACTGTCAGACCGTCCGTGATTTTTGTAGTCTCTTCGGCCAACTCCTGACGCAGTAACCGGGTAAGACTTATCAACTCTTGCAACATTTCCGGAGCGGGATCAGGTTGCTGGCACAGCGATGTCAGCTGCGTGGCACCCAGCAGGGCAACGCCACCCTGCAGACGATGCAGCGTCGCGGAGAGCGGCGGCTGACCATCCTGCTGCCAGCAGGCAAGATCGGTTAGCGCCTCATCCAGCGCAGTGATTTGCATCTGAAGAAACGGAAGATAATGAGTGCTGGAGAGCAGAGCATCCGGCAGGGCCGCAGGTGACCAGAGCGTTGCGACAGGCTGCATGAGCTGATCCAGTTGTTTTTGTAATTCGCCCAGCGTGAGCGGCTTAGGTAAGCAGATTGTCATACCCGCTTCAGCCGCCGCTTCCAGCGTCTGTTTGTCACGATCGGCGGAGATGCCCCAGATGGTGAGGTGTGGCCAGCGCTGTTTCAAGTTACGCGTCAGGGTAAAACCGCTTTGCTGCGGCATAAGGCAGTCGGTTATCACCAGTTCAGGACTGTAGCGGGTGATGTCATCGGCGATTTGCGCCAAATCAGTACATTCAATGGCCTCATGACCGAGCCAGCGTAGCTGCTGTCGTAAAAGAAACCGGTTAGCGGGCTGATCGTCCACCACCAGCACGCAGAGCGAACGACGACTCGGGGAAGAGGGGGTGACATCAGGCTGAGAGAAGTCAGACTCTTCCAACTGCCGCAGTTGCAGGGTGACACTAAACGTCGACCCTTTACCCGGCTTGCTGTGTAACACAATATCGCCGCCCATCATGCGCGCCAGTGAACGAGAGATGTAGAGCCCCATACCGCTGCCCTGAGCGACACTCTCGCTTTCTCCCTGCGAGAAGGGCTGGAACAGGCACTGTGCTGTCGCAGGATCAATGCCTGCACCGCTGTCCTGCACGCGCAGGGTGATAAACAGTAATGCATCAGGTTTTTCATCGCAGAGAGCTTCCAGCAGAATGTCACCTGCGGAAGTGAATTTTATCGCATTGCCCAGCAGGTTAGTCACAATCTGGCGCAGACGCAGCGGGTCAGCCAGCACTTTACGGCTCAGGGCTGCATCAATGGCCAGTAGCAGGCGCAGATTCTTCTGGCGGGCAATGCTTTCATAAACAGCGGCCACAGACTCCAGCAGCGCCCGCAGTGAGACCGGTTCCGGACGCAGAATGAGCCGGTTTGCTTCCAGCCGGGTAAAGTCGAGGATTTCACTGGTCAGGCTAAGCAGTGCGTCAGTCGCTTCATAGGCGACACGCAGGGCATCGTCATCAGGATGAGTAGCCGATCGGGGCTGGCAGAGTAACTCCAGCATGCCGTTGATGGCACTGAGTGGGTTACGTATTTCATGGCTCAGGGTTGCCAGAAAGGCGTTTTGTTGCTGAACACGATGCTGTGCCTGTTGTAACGCTTTGCGCTGGCGCAGGTAACGCCAGATGAGCCAGATGAGTGCGATCAGCCAGGGGATAACCATGACCGGTAGCCACCCGAGCGGCAGGCTGGTGGGCAGATGTCGCGCTGAGATCGTGGCAGGCAACTCTGACTGCTTAGTGCTGATGATGGCGTTCATCTCTTCAGGTGGCAGGCTCATCAGCGTTTTGTCGAGAATACTGGCTAACGTGTATTGCTTACCTGCGGAGGCCAGAACCACGCGCAACGGTTCATGCCATAGCCCCTGTGTGAGCCTGAGTTGCTTAGCATAGCGACCGTTAACCAGCGGCTCAGCCACGATCAGCGGCATCAGCATGCCATCGGCTTCGCCCCGTACGATTTTATCCAAACCCTCCTGCCAGCGATTAACCGCGAGTAAATGACTGTCAGGATAGTACTCATGTAATTTTTGCTCAGGCTGTTCACCGTACAGATAGGCGAGGCGCTGCGGCAGGATATCTGCTGGCGCATTACGGGAAATCACCAGCGCGCGTGACGAGTAGAAAATCGCGCGTGAGGCCAGCAAACCCTGCTGCTGGGCGCTGTAAAGTGAGGCGCCCGCCAGCACCTCACTCTCACCCTGGCGCAGCGCAGCAAAAGCATCAGTCAGTTTTTTTTCCCGACGAATAACGAACTGCAGCCCCACACGTTTTTGTATGGCTGACAGCACATCGGCGAGGATGCCCTGAAACTGCCCCTGTTGATCGATGTAACTCAGTGGAAAATTATCGTTGAGCACCGAAACCGTCACCTGCGGATTCTCACTGAGCCATTTTTCCTCAAGCTGACTCAAATGGGGTTTGAGTTCTTGTTTGTCTCTGGCGGAAGAACCGCCGCGCCAGCGTTGCTGGATCTCGGCCTGGGTCGATTGCGGAATGCGGGACAGGAGTTTGTTAATAATCACAATCCAGTTGCGCTGATCGGGTATAGCCGCAAAGGAAAAGGCAGGCGCGGGCACGCCATGCCGGATCTCAACATCCAGCTCCTTGAGATTCTCCTGATTGATCAGGTATTGCGTGGTGATGAGATCACCGAGGTAAAGGTCGAGGTTACCGAAAGTCACGGCTTCCAGTGCCTGGCGTGTGTAATCAAAAGGGATGAACAGGGCAGACGGAAAACGTTTTTTTTCATCCTCAGCATGACTGTCATCGCGATCAACGCCAATCCGCAGCGCAGTACCTGGAGAGGCATCACTGCCTTGTCTGCTGACCAGCACCGGCAAAGAGGTACTCCATGGCTGGCTCAGAGTCAGGTGAGAAAAGAGGGCGTCATGCTGGGCAAAGGCGATAACATCAGCGGTTCCCAGCCTGAGCGCGCGCAGCGCCTCTTCACGATTTTCATACAGGATGACCGTAACCGGCAGGCGTAACGTAGCTGCGATGATGCCAAGATAATCGGCTGCGATGCCGCTGTAGTCCTGACGGCCGGGGATAAGTGAGTAGGGCGGGTTTACGGGTTTCCAGGCCGCCAGGCGCAGTGACTTTTTGCCATAAATCCACTGCCACTCCTGTTGAGTCAGCTCAGGATGTTTAAGTGAGAACTGCGTATGGGCTAATAGCTGAAGGGATTCTGCCGCAGGTGACTGGGTGCAAAACAGCAGCAGCAGAAATGCAATCCACCTCATGGCGAAGCAGCATCCGCAGCAAGCCATTCAGTTAGCTGTTCAATTGAATTTGCCCCGCTTTTTTCCAGAATCCGGGCTTTGTAAGTACTGACCGTTTTGTGGCTCAGCGCCAGCTGATCGGCAATCGCTTTATGGCTTTTGCCTTCCTGTAAGAGGCGCAGCACCACCATTTCCCTGTTGGAAAATTTAGCCAGAAGCTGACGAGGATCGCGGGTGTTATCAGATAGGGACTGGAGAGCAATTCCTGTCGGGAAAACCGTATAGCCATTCAGCAGCAGATGGCACGCAGGGAGGAGGTGCAGCAGAGAGGTCTGTTTGCTGATAAAGCCATCTGCACCAGCCTGCAGGGCGCGCCCGGCGTAGCTTTGCGCAGGCAAACCACTGTGGATCAGGATTTTACAGTCGGGATAATGCTCACGAATGCGTGGTAAGAGCAGCAGCCCATCTTCATTCTCCAGCGCGATGTCCAGTATGAGCAGTTGGGGCGCATGCTGATGCAGTTGTAACAACACCTGACCCCCACGCGAGGTCGCTACGGTAAAGCCGGGCTCTTTTTCCAGCACCGCTTTGACGGCAAAACAAATTGCCGGATGATCATCAATGACCAGAATGACACACATAAACATCCTTGTTAATGAAGTGCGTTAATCAGGGGAGAATCTACCGGTAATGTTATTCCTGACGCAACTGTAAATCTAACGGTGTTTTACTTGGCTCCCCACCAATTTCTCGCGCCAGCTTTGGCACCAGATAACCCGAGACCTGTGACAGCAGGGCACGCACCAGTTGACGGGCTTCCTCATCAGACACAAAGAAATGCGCGGCACCCTGTACCTTATCCAGCACGTGCAGATAGTAGGGCAGAATACCCGCATCAAACAACGCATTGCTCAGCGTGGCCAGCGTCCGGGCATTATCATTGACGCCACGTAGCAGCACGCTCTGATTCAGCAGGGTCACCCCGGCACGCTTCAGGCTGATCATCGCCTCGCGCAGCTCATCATCGATCTCCTGCGCATGATTGATGTGCGTCACCATCAACACCTGCAGACGGGTTTCGCTGAGCATCAGACAGAGCTGATCGGTGATGCGCGCGGGGATTACCACCGGCAAACGGCTATGGATGCGCAGACGCTTAAGGTGCGGGATCTTTTCCAGCGCTGCGATCAACCAGGCGAGCTCATGATCTTTTGCCATTAACGGATCGCCGCCGGAGAAAATGATCTCATCCAGCTCAGGATGATCGGCGATATAGTCCAGAGCAGCCTGCCAGCTCCGCTTGTTGCCGGGATTATCCTGATAGGGGAAGTGACGACGGAAGCAGTAGCGACAGTTGACCGCGCAGCCGCCTTTTACCAGCAATAACGCCCGGTTTAGGTATTTATGCAGCAATCCAGGTACAACGTTGCTTTGTTCATCGAGCGGATCGGTGCTATAACCTGGCGCATCGATGAATTCCTGACGCTGAGTCAATACCTGCAGCAGCAGTGGATCGTGCGCATCGCCTTTTTTCATCCGCCGGATGAACGCATGCGGAACACGCAGGGCGAAAAGACGCCGCGCATCCGCACCCTCTGTCAGCTCTGTGTGCTGATCCAGGGCTAAAATCCGCAGTAATTCATCAGGTTCAGTGACAACATCAGCAAGTTGCTGCAACCAATCTTCTCTGGAAGGTATTTTTAGGGTTACAATGTGTGCCATTTTTTTGGCTTAGTACCAGTATCAATTTTCGTAGAGGGCCTTCATGGCGACTTATTCTAGCAACGATTTCCGTCCCGGTCTTAAAATCATGTTTGAAGGCGAGCCATATGCCATCGAATCCAGTGAGTTCGTTAAACCGGGTAAAGGTCAGGCATTCGCACGCGTTAAAATGCGTCGCCTGCTGACGGGTTCTCGCGTTGAGAAAACTTTTAAATCCACCGACTCCGCCGAAGGCGCAGACGTGATGGATACCAACCTGAGCTACCTGTACAACGACGGTGAGTTTTACCACTTCATGCACCAGGAGAGCTTTGAGCAGTTCCCGGTTGAAGAGAAGACTGTGGGCGAAGCAGCGAAATGGCTGCAGGACAACGCAGAATGTATCGTTACGCTGTGGAACGGTCGTCCAATCGCCGTTCAGCCGCCAAACTTTATCGAAGCTGAAATCGTGGAAACCGATCCAGGCCTGAAAGGTGACACTGCGGGGACCGGCGGTAAGCCAGCCAAGCTGTCTACCGGCGCTGTGGTGAAAGTGCCATTGTTCGTGCAGGAGGGTGAAGTGGTGAAAGTTGACACCCGCTCTGGCGAATACGTGTCACGCGTAAAATAAGATTCGCAGGCGCATCTTCTGGTGCGCCTTTTTCTTGTCTGAGAGAAAAAATGATCAAGCTGGCAAAATTAATCGCATTCGCGTTGCTGGTCTCTTCTGCGCTTAGCGCCTGCAACACATTCCACGGTTTTGGTGAAGATGTCTCCCACTTAGGTGGTGCCATTTCGCGTGCGGCAAAATGACCTTAACTGATTGTCCTTTTTAGAGTCACGCCCACAGCAACTGCCTGAAATCCGGCTATGCTTAAAACGCTGTACTTTACATCCATCAAAAAGGACATTGTTATGTTAAAGAAAAGTATTGCCGCAATCTTCTCTGTACTGGTGCTCTCTTCTCTGCTGACGGCGTGTAATACCACGCGTGGCGTCGGTGAAGATGTCGAAGCGGGTGGCCAGGCGATTCAGAACAGCACGAAGTAACCTGTTATTCCAACCGGTACGAAAGACTTTTCGTACCGGCTTGTCATCGTCTGCACTATTTCTGTTTTACCCAGATTAACTCTTCGACCGGGAAACCATCCCGACGCGCCTGTTCAACCAGTTTCTCTTTTACGCCTGGCTCCAGTTGGGGTGTCCGTGACAGTATCCAGAGATAATGGCGATTCGGGCCGCACACCAGCGCATAGCGATAGTCGGGATCCAGTGCGATAACGTTATAGCCGCCGTAAAAGGGGCCAAAGAAAGAGACTTTCAGCGACGCACGCTGGGGTTCACCAGTAAAATAGGCTTTACCGACGCTCTCCTGCCAGCGCTGCTTTTTGACGTTATAGCCACGATTGATCACTTTCAGACCGCCATCTTCACGCGGGCTGTAGTGTGCCGTCACCTGCTCAAGGCCACGCTCAAAGGGATGGTTAAGGCGGGCAATCTCATACCACTGACCGAGGTAGCGCTGGCTGTCAAAGTTATCAACGACCGTGACGTTCTTTGGCGGTGTGGTGCTACAGGCAACAGAGAGAAAAGCACTCAGGCTGGCAACAACTGTTTTCCATGGAGACATAGTGGGATTCCTTTGTGATTTAACCGCTTAAGTATAGAAGCCGAAACGCTGTTTTTGGCATCGCGGGCACGAGATTGTTTGCCGCAGGCATTGCAGGTAGACTTCCCCCCCCCTAATTTGTATCAGGAGTCATCACCATGAGCGAAACGACAAGCTGGCAACCAAGCGCATCCATCGCCAATTTGTTAAAACGCGCCGCTATTTTAGCTGAAGTGCGTCGTTTCTTTGCCGATCGCGGCGTGCTGGAAGTCGATACGCCGGCGATGAGCCAGGCAACGATTACCGATATCCATCTGGTGCCGTTCCAGACGCGTTTTGTCGGGCCTGGTGCGGCGCAGGGACGCGATCTCTGGCTGATGACCAGCCCGGAATATCATATGAAACGCCTGCTGGCGGCGGGCAGTGGCCCGATCTACCAGATGGCGCGCAGCTTCCGCAATGAAGAGGCGGGACGTCACCACAACCCCGAATTTACCATGCTGGAGTGGTATCGTCCGCATTACGACATGTACCGTCTGATGAACGAAGTCGATGATCTGATGCAGCAGGTGCTGGAGTGTGACAGCGCAGAGTCGCTCTCTTATCAGCAAGCGTTCATCCGCCATCTTGAGCTGGATCCGCTGTCAGCAGATAAATCACAGTTGCGTGAAGCGGCAGAGAAGCTGGGTGAGGGCGAGCTGGCGCGTGCAGAAGAGGATCGCGATACCTTACTGATGCTGCTGTTTATGCTGGGTGTGGAACCAAAGATTGGTCAGGACAAGCCCTGCTTCGTTTATCATTTCCCGGCCAGCCAGGCAGCACTGGCGGAGATCAGTACGGAAGATCATCGTGTGGCCGAGCGTTTCGAGGTCTATTACAAGGGTATTGAGCTGGCGAACGGCTTCCGTGAACTGACCGACAGCCGTGAGCAGCGTCAGCGCTTTGAACAGGATAACCGCCGCCGTGCGGCGCGCGGCCTGCCGGTCCATCCGATTGATACCTATCTGCTGGATGCGCTGGCGCACGGTATGCCCGCCTGTTCCGGGGTCGCGCTGGGTATTGATCGGCTCATTATGCTGGCGTTAAAAGCGGAGTCACTGAGTGAGGTGATCGCCTTTCCGGTGGATCGTTGCTAAAAGTCCGGGCGAAAAGGGCAGGGATGGCCCATCGGATCGCAAAGGAAACCTACATCCCTGTAGGTCTGCCTCGCCATCCTGGCTCGGACGCTTTGCTCTTCAGATGGGCCATCCCCGCCCCTCCGGCTAAGGCATTGCTGGTAGTTTAAAACCCCGCCAATCAGCTGCTGCTATCCGGAAATTCCTGAATGGTCACCGGCA
The DNA here is from genome assembly GCF_008632075.1 of Candidatus Pantoea gossypiicola. Taxonomy (GTDB): domain Bacteria; phylum Pseudomonadota; class Gammaproteobacteria; order Enterobacterales; family Enterobacteriaceae; genus Pantoea; species Pantoea gossypiicola. The sequence continues at coordinate 74,816 of NZ_VWVM01000011.1, read as the reverse complement.
GCGTCAGCTTCTGATCGTTTCGCAGCACCTGCACATCAATTACTGAACCCGGACGAATTTCGGCCACCTGATCCATGGTCTCCTGCGCGGAGATGGCTGGCTTGCCGTTTACGCTGAGCAATACATCGTTGGCCTGAATCCCGGCTTTATCTGCCGGTCCATCTGGCGTGACCACACTGACAATAATCCCCTGAACCCGATCCAGATTGCTGCCCTGTCCGTGCAGCGGCGGCAACTCACGCCCGGTAATGCCGATATAGCCGCGGATGACCCGGCCATCACGAATCAGCTTATCCATGATTTTTGAGGCTAAGACGGTTGGAATGGCGAAGCCAATCCCTTCCGGCGTTTCGCCATCGTTACTTTTATCGAAGGTCAGGGTGTTAATGCCCATCAGCTCGCCAAGCGAGTTAATCAGCGCGCCACCGGAGTTACCCTGATTGATCGACGCATCGGTCTGCAGGAAGTTCTGACGGCCTGATGAACTCAGTCCAACCCGACCCGTGGCGCTGATAATGCCCTGCGTCACCGTCTGTCCCAGGTTATAGGGGTTACCTATCGCCATCACGACATCACCGATATGCGGTTGCCGGTTGGGATTGATCGGGATAACAGGCAGGCCAGAAGCAGTAATCTTCAGCACGGCCAGATCGGTCATGCCATCGGAACCCACCAGCGTCGCTTCAAAGAAGCGGCCATCCTGCAATGCCACGATAATCTGATCGGCATTGTTGATCACATGCTTGTTGGTCAGGATGTAGCCTTTCGTATTCATGATCACCCCTGAACCCAGGGTAGTGATGCCACGATTGTTGTTGCCATGGGCGCTGCGGTTGTAAACGTTCACAACGGCAGGCACGGCGCGGCGCACCCCCTGATTGAAGCTAAAGGGCGTTTCGTCGGCGATATTGTCGTGGTTATAGAGGGCGTCGCTGCCCATACGCAGTGCAGGCAGTGCTGCGAGCAAAATACCCGCCACAATCAGGCCCAGCACTACGGCACGCAAAAGTTTAAGAAACATGGTGTTAAATCACGCCAGGGGAGATCGCAGGGGAGAATAACATGAGAGCGGCGGACATACACGCGCTTGTGTCCGCCGTAATGCGAGGTTTATCTCAACAACAGATAGATACTTTCATCGCCGCGCACCACATTCAGTGCCAGTACCGGCGGTTTTCCTTCCAGAATTTTACGCATTTCTGCAATGGTCTGAACGCGATTGCGGTTAACGCCGATAATCACATCATCTTTCTGCAGGCCAACCTGTTCAGCCGGTGTCCCTTTTTCGATGGTATCGACCTTCACGCCTTTATCACCGGTTTTGGTCTGTCCATCACTCAGGGTTGCGCCCTGAAGTGCAGGTGACATCAGCTGAGCGCTGGCGGTACTCTGGGCGCTCTGTTCCAGCGTGACGGTAACGGTTAGCGGTTTACCTTCACGCAGCAGGCCAAGTTTAACCTGCTCGCCTGGCGGCGTGGTGCCCACTTTGACGCGTAATTCTGCGAAGCTGGTAATCGGCTTGTCGTTGATCGACGTAATGATATCGCCGGACTTCACGCCCGCTTTCTGTGCGGCAGACTGCGGTAAGACTTCTGAGACAAAGGCCCCGCGCTGCGCATCGACATTGAACGCTTTAGCCATATCCGCCGTCATTTCAGTGCCTTTGATGCCGAGCTGACCGCGCTTCACTTCACCAAATTTGATCAGCTGCTGCGCGAGGTTCATCGCCATATCGCTCGGAATCGCAAAGCCAATGCCGATGTTACCGCCGCTGGAGGCCAGAATCGCGGTGTTGATACCGATAAGCTCACCGTTAAGATTAACCAGCGCGCCGCCCGAGTTACCGCGGTTAATGGCGGCATCGGTCTGAATAAAGTTTTCCAGCCCTTCGAGATTCAGGCCGCTGCGGCCCAGCGCAGAAATAATTCCGGAGGTGGCTGTCTGCCCCAGACCAAACGGGTTACCGATCGCCACCGCGAAATCACCCACTTTCAGCTGATCGGAGTCTGCGACTTTCACCTGCGTGAGGTTTTTTGCGCCCTGAATCTGAATCAGCGCGATATCGGTCTGCTCATCATGGCCGATCAGTTTGGCTTCGTATTCGCTGCCGTCGCCAAGCTGTACGTTGATCTTATCCGCACCGTTGACCACGTGATTGTTGGTCAGCACGTAGCCTTTAGCGGCATCAATGATGACGCCAGAACCTAAGCCTTCAAATGGCTGTGGCTGATTGTTTCCGCCAGGCATCTGGCCGAAAAAACGCTTCAGGGGTTCAGGAATATCCTGAGCCTGTGCACCCGAATCAGTGCCTTCCACGTGAACACTGACCACGGCAGGTAACACTTTTTCCAGCATCGGTGCCAGACTTGGCAGCGGCTGGCCCGCAATTTGTGCTGGCAGCGTTGCCATCGCGTCTGGCGCGGCGGCAAGGCTCATCCCAATACTCAGGGCTAATGCGCTAAACAGGCGTGCTTGTTTTTTCATTGCTACAACGCTCTCGCTGCAAAAGGTGGGAGGAATTAGTAAGTGTGACAGTCGTTTGCGGTCAGGGTTCGCAAATTCAGTGGGCGCAGACAGTCTGCGCCCCAAAAAGATTAGTCGCGGGCAGGGCGCTCGCCACGCAGTAAACCGGATGCGCCTTCAGAATAGTCGCGCGGCATCTGCACCGGCACCTGATCGTTGTCCGCTTCAGCTTCAGTCAGCTGATAGGCAAACGGATTTTTCTGGCCAGGCAGATTTGGCAGCAGGTCATTCGAGCCTTTTGCCATGTGCTGATAGAGCTGACGATAGTCACGCGCCATGTTGTCCAGCAGCTCCGCGCTCTGCGCGAAGTGGTTGGTCAGCTCTTCGCGATAGTCAGCCAGCTCCGCTTTCGATTTTTCCAGCTCGTACTGCATGCTGCGCTGCTCACGCAGTTTTTTGTTGCCAAAACGCATGGCGACTGCGCCGACAATAATACCTACCACTAAACCAATTAGCCCGTATTCCCAGGTCATAATGACTCCCGTGTTATTTCCATTGTTCCGTAGGGCATTGCACCACTTCAATAACAGTCACTATAACCGTTAATCTTATGGATGTGGAACTCCGGAGCTGCATGGCTTAGTGTAGAACGGCCTTTTTTTCAGCAACCGTGGTATCAATCAGACACCATTCAGGGACTTTGAAACAATAATGCAAACCTCAACTCCGCTTGCACGCTATGAGCAGGCGCTGTCGCAGGGCGAATTCAGGCCCGATGACGTACAACGTGAAGCGATTACCCGTTTAGACGCGCTGCAGCAGGCGCTGGTTGCCCGGCAACAATCCGCCGCGCCTTCCTCATCCGGCCTGCTGGGTCGCCTCTCTAAATTGATTGGCAAAGAGAAAAACGAGACGATACAACCGGTTCGCGGGCTCTATATGTGGGGCGGTGTTGGTCGCGGTAAGACCTGGGTTATGGATCTCTTTTTTCAGTCTATTCCTGGCGATCGCAAACTGCGTCTGCACTTCCACCGCTTTATGCTGCGGGTACACGAAGAACTTACGCAGCTTCAGGGCCAGAGCGATCCGTTGCTAATTGTGGCGGACAAATTCAAAGCCGAAACCGACATCCTCTGTTTTGATGAGTTTTTTGTCTCCGATATCACCGATGCCATGCTGCTGGGCACGCTAATGGAAGCGCTGTTTGAACGCGGTATTGCGCTGGTCGCCACCTCGAACATTCCGCCGGACGATCTCTATCGCAATGGTTTGCAACGCGCGCGCTTCCTGCCTGCGATTGAGCAGATAAAACGGCACTGTGATGTGATGAACGTGGATGCCGGTATCGACTACCGGTTACGCACGCTGACCTCCGCACATCTGTGGAACTTCCCGCTCAACGCAGAGACGCATGCCGAGATGGGCCGGATGTTCAAAGCATTGTCAGGAAGTCAGCCTGAAGCGGCACCGGTTCTGGAAATTAATCATCGCCAGATGCCGACGCTGGGCGTCAGCGAAGGCGTACTGGCGATTAATTTCACGACCCTGTGTGGAGAGGGCCGCAGCCAGCATGACTACATTGCGCTGTCGCGCCGTTTTCACAGCGTGCTGCTCTATGACGTGCCGGTGATGATCTACAAAACCGAAGATCAGGCGCGCCGTTTCCTGGCGCTGGTCGATGAGTTCTATGAACGTCATGTGAAGCTAGTGGTCGCGGCGGAAACGTCACTGACCGAGATTTATCAGGGCACGCGACTGAAATTTGAATACCAGCGCTGTTTATCGCGACTTCAGGAGATGCAGAGCGAAGAGTATCTGCGCTTACCGCACCTGCCGTGAGAATAAACAGGATAAATACCGAAATAGGGTTCGATTTTTGTAACCGACTTCTCTATAATCTTGCGACCCCACGTTACAGCAAAGGATTTTTTTCCCAAATCCTCTGTGTTCCAGTAACTCTATCCGAAGGGGTGGCTTGCTGGTCAAAATGGTCGTGTGAGCCTCATTCGTTTACTTAAGCGTTTGGGATTTCACCAACGTGTAACTTAATTTGGGTAAGCTTTTCGATGAAAACTTTTACAGCTAAACCAGAAACCGTCCAACGTGACTGGTTTGTAGTTGACGCAACGGGCAAAACTTTGGGTCGCCTGGCGACTGAACTGGCGCGCCGTCTGCGTGGTAAGCATAAAGCGGAATACACTCCGCACGTTGATACGGGTGATTACATCATCGTTCTGAACGCAGAAAAAGTTGCTGTAACCGGCAACAAGCGTACTGACAAGATCTACTATCACCACACTGGCCACATCGGTGGTATCAAACAGGCGACCTTTGAAGAGATGATTGCTCGCCGTCCTGAGCGTGTGATTGAGATCGCGGTTAAAGGCATGCTGCCGAAGGGCCCGCTGGGTCGTGCTATGTACCGTAAACTGAAAGTTTACGCAGGCAACGAGCACAACCATGCGGCACAGCAACCGCAAGTTCTTGACATTTAATCGGGATTAAAGGCAATGGCTGAAACTCAAAACTACGGCACTGGTCGCCGCAAAAGCTCTACCGCTCGCGTATTCATTAAGCCGGGTAGCGGTAACATCGTTATTAACCAACGTTCTCTGGAACAGTACTTCGGTCGCGAAACTGCCCGCATGGTCGTTCGTCAGCCGCTGGAACTGCTGGATCTGGTTGGTAAATTCGATCTCTATGTCACTGTTAAAGGTGGCGGTATTTCTGGTCAGGCTGGTGCGATCCGTCACGGTATCACCCGCGCTCTGATGGAATACGACGAATCACTGCGTGGCGAACTGCGTAAAGCAGGCTTCGTTACCCGTGATGCGCGTCAGGTTGAACGTAAGAAAGTCGGCCTGCGTAAAGCACGTCGTCGTCCTCAGTTCTCCAAGCGTTAATTGTTTGCAGCTCCGGCTGTGGCAATTGGCTCAAAAAACCCGCTTCGGCGGGTTTTTTATTTTCTCTCCTCCCACGACTTCCCCGCGAAAACCGTAACGTCGCGCTCAATTTACCTGCAAAGATTCATTACTCGCCCACAAGCAGCCTAAAATCTGGTAAACTCTGTGTCACTTTGCGCCCGCAGGCCGGTGCGTTATGCGCCTTCCCACTGTCGGGGCGTCAGTATCTGTGACGCGGCTAACCAGGTTGCGTGCGAGTTCGATAAGCTGGTGAATCGCCGTGTGGTTGGCTATTCGCAGTATCTTTTTGTGAACAAACTTGGAGGTTTTCATGGCTGTCGCTGCCAACAAACGTTCGGTAATGACGCTGTTTTCTGGTCCTACTGACATTTTCAGCCATCAGGTTCGTATCGTCCTGGCGGAGAAGGGTGTCAGCGTAGAGATCGAGCAGGTCGAAATGGATAACCTGCCGCAGGATCTGATTGACCTCAATCCGTATCGCACGGTACCAACGCTGGTAGATCGTGAGCTGACGCTGTATGAATCACGCATCATCATGGAATATCTGGATGAGCGCTTTCCGCATCCTCCACTGATGCCGGTTTATCCGGTTGCCCGTGGTGACAGCCGCCTGATGATGCATCGTATCGAGCAGGACTGGTACAGCCTGATGCGGAAGGTCGAGAACAGCACGGGTCAGGAAGCCGAAGCCGCACGCAAGCAACTGCGTGAAGAGCTGCTGGCCATCGCGCCACTGTTTGGCCGTACGCCTTACTTTATGAGTGAAGAGTTCAGTCTGGTCGATTGCTACCTGGCACCGCTGTTATGGCGTCTGCCTTCTATGGGCATCGATCTCATCGGCTCGGGTTCAAAAGAGCTGAAAGGTTACATGAACCGCGTATTTGAGCGTGACTCTTTCCTTGCTTCATTAACTGAAGCTGAACGTGAAATGCGCCTGCAAGCCCGGGCTTAACGTATGGAAATGTCGCAACTTACTGCACGTCGTCCCTATCTGCTGCGCGCCTTCTATGACTGGTTGCTCGACAACCAGCTGACGCCGCATCTGGTGGTCGACATTAATCTGCCGGGTGTGCAGGTGCCGCTGGAGTATGCGCGTGATGGTCAGATTGTCCTGAACATTGCGCCACGCGCTGTCGGTAACCTCGACCTGGCCAATGATCAGGTGTCGTTCAACGCCCGCTTTGGTGGCGTTCCTCGCCAGGTTAACGTGCCGATGGCGGCGATTCTGGCGATCTATGCACGTGAAAACGGTGCCGGCACGATGTTTGAACCGGAACCGGCTTACGAGCTGGGTATGCAGGAGGCATCAGAGGGTCAGGAAGAGACCATGATGTCAGTGATTGATGGCGATCGTCCTGACGACGCCAGCGATGACGAGACACCGCCTGATGACGATCCACCGCCACGTGGCGGACGGCCTTCACTGCGCGTCGTGAAATAGCCGTGACATAACAGCGAATACCCGCCCATCCGGCGGGTATTTTTTTGCCTGTCAGCCATAAAAAAATCCGGCTGCCTGCGCAAGCCGGATTTTTCAGCAGACCTTCGCGATTAGTAGACGTCGCGCAGGTAGCGTTTCTCTTTCTTCAGCTGATCGACGTAGTCCGCAGCACGCTCGGTAGAGAGACCACCAAACTGACGAACCACTTCATACAGCGCATTATCCACATCCTTCGCCATACGTGAGGCATCGCCACAGACGTAGAAGTACGCCCCTTCCTGCAGCCACGCATAAAGCTCTGCGCCCTGTTCCAGCATCCGGCTCTGTACGTAGATTTTCTTCTCCTGATCGCGCGAGAACGCCAGATCCAGACGCGTCAGCAAGCCGTTATCCCGCCAGGCAAGTAATTCATCCTGATAGATAAAGTCATGTTCCTGATGCTGATCGCCGAAGAACAGCCAGTTTTTCCCCTGCGCGCCGGTTGCCTGGCGCTCCTGCAGGAAGGCACGGAATGGAGCAATACCCGTACCTGGTCCCACCATGATCAGCGGTGCGCTGTTGTTAGCAGGCACGCGGAACGATTTATTGGGTGAGATAAAGATAGCGGGCTTCTCACCACGACGCACGCGCTCGGCCAGATAGGTCGAGCAGACGCCACCGCGATTACGGCCGCCACTGTGATAACGCACCGAGGCAACGGTCAGGTGCACCTGGTTAGGGTGTGCTTTAGAGCTGGATGAAATAGAGTAAGCACGATGCTGCAGCGGGCGCAGCAGGGCAACAAACTCAGGCACCGCCAGCGTGCGCGTCAGCTCAAGCTGCAGCAGATCAAGGGTATCTTTGCCCCACAGCCAGACGCCCAGTGCATCTTTATCATCATGCTGTAAGACATGACGCAATTCCTGATTGGTCGTGTTCTGTCCAACCCATTCGATTAACTTGCGTGACGGCTCAGAGATTTCGAACTGATAGGTCAGCAGGTCGCCGAGGCTGCGGTCAAAGCCAGGCACTGGCGTCTGGTAATCAGCATTGAGCTGCGTCAGCAGAAGGCTGACCAGTGACGGCTCATTGACCGGAATCACGCCCAGCGCATCGCCTGCTTCATACTTCAGGCCGCTATCCGACAGGTCGAATTCGAAATGACGAATATCTTTGGCTGACTGCTCACCTGACAAACGCTTGTTGGTGATTAGCGCGGCAGCATACGGATTCGATTTGTTGCTGCCCGGGATGACCGGTGCTTCAGGCGCACTCTCCAGCACAGTGCCGCTGCTGCCCGCGCTGGCCGCAAACTGTGGCATTGAGCTGTTCAGCCATTCGCTGGACGGCTCTTCATAGTCGATATCGCAGTCAATACGATCCACCACGCGTTTCGCACCCAGCTGCTCAAGGCGCATATCAATGAACTTGCCCGCCTGGCAGAAGCCATCGTAGCCGGTATCGCCAATCGCCAGCACGGCGAAATGCATCTGCTCCAGACGCGGTGCGGTACTGGCAGAGATCGCATCCCAGAACAGCTGTGCGTTGTCCGGCATTTCACCTTCGCCATAGGTCGAGGTGACAATCAGCACATGGCGCATGGTGGCAAATACGTCAAGATCGACATCGCCCAGCGCCTGCACCACGGGCACCAGCCCTTTCGCACGGGCAGATTTCGCTGCGGTCTGCGCCAGTGCTTCGGCGTTGCCGGTCTGTGAGCCGTACAGAATGTGCAGTTGCGTGGTCGCGGCTGCGCCTGTACCCGCGGCGGGTTGCTGTTTGTCTTCTAATACCAGCAGACGGGAGTGAAGCCCCGCAAGAAAGCCAGCCAGCCAGTATTTCTGATCGCCATTAAAAGGTGCATCTTCTGGAATATAAGGAATTTTCATGGGTACTTTTACTCAATCCCGTTCTCGCCCGATATCAGTGGCGTTCTCCGGTCTGAAAGCAGTTCCGCCTCCCCGCGCCGCAGCATGTGCAGCAGGGGAGAGCGGTTCTGCCTCTGTCCGGTACAACGATTAATCCGGGCAATGATCAATTAATAATATTCAGTTCAGCCTGATCAGTATCACTGTCAGGAGAGTTTACCCACCGCAGCGGCGATTTCCGGCAATGCCGCACGTGCAAACAGCTCTTCAAAGTCAGGCAGGCGGCCCAGCACTTCCCGATTACAGGCATCCTGATACATGATCCAGCCATAGGTCGCCAGACTGTCCATGGAGCGGATGTTACGTTGCGTCAGTGCCGCTTTGTAATCTGACATACGTTTAGTACCAATCAGACTCGCCAGTTCGTCATCGCTGTAACTCTCGATGGCGGAACGGGCATGACGTTGCAGCTTGCTGATCAGCGAAAAGTCTTCCGTCATTAGCAGATTACGCACCGCTTTTTCCACCGCGGCATCTTCAACCGGCGTGCCTTTCGGCAATTTAGCCAGTGCCAGTTGCTGAGCAAAGCTCAGCACGGTGTAGTTGTTCAGCAGGACAAACATCTCCTGCGTATCGGTCGCGCCATAGGCCGGGACGGCACCATTGGCGATGGTTTTACCCTGACGCCACGCGGCTTTGAATTTCGCTACCTGATGGCCGGCCAGCGCCGTTGACAGCTCTTCGAGCAGATCTTTGCGACTCCTGGCTTTGAGGATCTCGCCGCCATCCTGATAGAGCAGCAGCGAACGCGGCATCACGTAAACAAAGTGGTGGCACTCTGTTTCCCAGTTCTCCAGCAGCCAGGCAGCACGCGGTGACTGGGTCGCCTCCAGGTGCCAGTTCAGCATGGTCAGCACGGCCTGTTTGTGCACCTGCGCCATCTCATCCTGATCGGCAATCGATCCGAACCGCACTGAATCACCTGCGGCGTGGCTGGCCAGCGATCCATACGGATCGTACTGGTAAGCAAAGCCGCCGCTCATGCCGTTGCCAAATCCTTTACCAAAGGTGCCCAGGTTAAGAATGGCACCGTTAGTCATGTATTCGCAGCAGAAGTCACCGACGCCTTCAACCACGGCCGTTGCGCCGGAGTTACGCACCGCGAAGCGGTCTCCGGCCTGACCCTGCACGAACAGACGTCCGCCGGTCGCGCCAAACAGCGCAAAGTTACCAATCAGCACGTTGCCATCGCCATCCTGCGCGCCGCCGCCCGGCGACATGACAATCAGCTCACCGCCACACTGTCCCTTGCCGACGCCATCATTGCAGGTGCCGTAGTGGGCCAGCTGCATGCCATCGTTGCAGAACGCGCCAAATGACTGACCAGCAGAACCGGTGGTGGAAATTTTTACGCTCTCAGGGGCCAGATAACGGCGGCCGCGATCGTCGGTCATCACCGCAGGCATCGCCTGCAACTGCGCCACACTCAGTTCATGGTTCAGCATGCGTTCAATGTCGATCGCTAACTGGCCGCCCACACTTTTGTTGCGGTTGTTCAGAACGATGCCGTTGCCCAGTGCGACGTCAGGATTTCCCTGCTCTACCAGCGACAGCTTCAGCTGCTCAATCCAGCCATCATCCAGCTCAAAGTCCTTCTCCAGATAGACGGGCTTGTCGATCTTCAGCTCTGGCACCACGGTCAGCATGGCGCGTAAGTCGAGTTTGCCCACTTCCAGCGGGTGATCCATCAGGTGCAGCAGGTCGGCCCGGCCACGCGCCTCACGCAGGGAACGCAGGCCCATACGTGCCAGAATCTCACGCACTTCATGCGCTACGTTGAGGAAGTACTGCGCCAGCTGACGCGGATCGCCATCAAAGGCTTCGGCATTAGTGGTTAAACCAGCCGGGCACTTAACGTTGCAGTTTTTCGCCATCACGCATTTCAGCATCATCAGCGCTGTTGTACCGAACTCAAAACTGTCACCGCCCAGCAGAGCAGATTTCACCACGTCGCTGCCGGTCTGCTGCGCGCCAGAGCAGCGCAGCTGTACTTTATCGCGCAGGCCGTTGGCGCATAGCGCCTGATGGACTTCAGCGATGCCGATTTCCGCCACGCGTCCGGTATATTTCAGGCTGGTTACCGACGCCGCGCCGGTCCCGCCGGTGTTACCCGCGACGTTAATCACGTCTGCGCCCGCTTTAGCCACGCCAACCGCGATGGTGCCGATGCCTTCAGATGAGACCAGTTTAACGATAACGCGCACCCGCGCGGCTTTACAGTCGTGGATCAGCTGCGCCAGATCTTCGATGGAGTAGGTATCGTGATGCGGCGGCGGGGAGACCAGCTCAACGCCTGGCGTACCGCCACGGGCCGCAGCAATCTCGACGGTCACTTTGGCCGCCGGTAACTGACCACCTTCGCCAGGTTTCGCGCCCTGACCAATTTTGATCTCCAGCTCTTCCAGCATCGGATCTGCCAGATAGGCAGCCCAGACGCCGAAACGACCCGAAGCCAGCTGTTTGATACGCGAGGCGCGGATGGTGCCGTGACGGGAGTAATGCTCGCCACCTTCACCACAGTTACTCATGCCGCCGACCATGTTGGTGCCGTGTGCGACCGCTTCATGAGCCGGGGCGACCAGTGCACCGTGGCTCATTGCCCCGGAAGCAAAGGTACGGGTAATTTCACAGGCTGGCTGCACGTCGCTCAGCGGCAGTGAGGGCAGGGTGGTGAAAATACGAGACAGATAATCTGCCGCTTTACCGTATGCGGTTACCTTCAGTCCGCCCGTCACCACATCGCTGCTCTCGATTTCGTCGCCAAAGCGGGATTTCAGGGCGCGAGACAGGTTCTGCAGACGTTCGCTCTCTGGCTTCAGCCCCTCAATCGCATCGGTCAGACGCAGCATAAAGTGATTCAGGCTGCCATCCACTGCTTCACACACCATGCCACGAATAGCAAAGCCGTTGTTGGTCAGCGAGTAGCGTCCAAGCTTACGGCGGAACTCCGCTTCGCTGTCGATGTGGGTCAGGTCAGCCGGGAAGGTCAGGATGTCGCGCAGGGCCGCCGGGCGACGCTTACGCTCTTCATACATCAGGCTTGAGAACTGACGGTAATCGGCCGTAATCGCAAAGTTGTTGATCACATCATCCGGGATACGCTCGAAGCTGCTGTCTTTAAAGGTCTCTGGCTTAATGCCAAAGGCGTTATCCAGTTTTGCCAGCGTCATCAGACGAATGAAGTTGTCCTCTTCGCGCGCCTTGTCGGCAAAGCGAATCGGCTCTTCGGTCATGTCGATGAAGGTCCGCACGGCGATGGTGCCGTAGGAGTGACCCGCGCCTTCTGCACGCTCTTTGAACAGGCCCAGCAAGGGCACTTCAGATTCGCCCTGAATCTTCAGCGCGCTCTGATGCCAGTCAACGGCCATTGCCGCGATGGCTGCGAAGCCTGCGCCACCCACAGGGGTTTTGATATTCGGGAAATACTTTTTCAGAACCGGATCATCGGTGTTGAGGAAGTTAGGCTCAAAGAATTCGCCGCTGCTGTAACTCTCAACGGTACAGAGACCGACTTTGCCCATGGTTTTCATCAGGGCTTTTTCGGCGGCTTTGGCATAGCGCTTAAAGGCTTTGTTACCTTCTTCACCTTCACCAAATTTTTCCTCTGCACGCATCTGTACGCCCAGCGGATAGATAGCAGAAGCCCCGAAGCCGAGGGTGGCAGCTATGTGATGCGAGGAGATGCTCTGGCCGCTTTCCACCACCAGAGAAACATCCAGACGCAGACCTTCCTGCACCAGGCGCTGGTTGATGGCAGAAACCACCAGCAGCATCGGGATTGCGGCGTGCGTTGATGAGATATGGCGGTCGGTCAGAACGGCGATGCCGCCCTGCGTCCGGGCAAAATCCACCACCTGCTGCGCCAGGTCATCAATCGCTTTTTCCAGCGCATTCGCGTTCGCAGTGGTGCTCAGCAGATCTTTGCCGATGACCGGCTCATAGAGCATCTCAAAGCGGGCGTAAGGTGCGATGGTCTGCTCGCGCAAACGCAGCATATCAAGATGGCTGAGGATGGGGCTCGGTACCACGATCTGACGCCCCTTGCTGCGGCCCAGATGGGGTTTTGCGCCCAGCGCGACACGCAGCGTCATGCCATCCACTTCGCGGATTGAGTCCAGCGGTGGGTTGGTGACCTGAGCAAAGCGCTGAGAGAAGTAGTGCGCCATGCCGCCTTCATGATCGGATAAACCGTTAATGGCGTTGCCGTAACCCATCGCGGAGATTTTCTCTGCGCCGGTGTTCAGCATCGGGTCCATCATGAATTTGAAGCTTTCCTGGTTGTAGTAGTAAGCCACAAAGCGCTGATAGGTTTTCAGATCGCCGCGATAACGCAGCGGTGAACCCTGCTGTTCTGCCGGGATCTCAGGCAAATCGTCAAGACCGACACGCGCTTCACGCAGCAGCGCTGAGTAATCTTTTTCCGCAGCCAGTTTTTCCAGCGCCTGCAGCGTGGTGTAGCTGCGTTTTTCACGATGATCGAAATAGAGCATGCCGCCCGCTTCGATACGGCCACGACGTAATACGCTTTCCGGTGGGAAGGCGATCTGACCGGCTTCCGACATCGCCCCAATATACTCAGCCGTTTCAACTGAACGCAGTGGACGCAGGCCAAGACGGTCAAGGCGGGCACCTATTACTTCGCCGTTGCCGAAGATTAATGCCGCCGGGCCGTCGTTCTTCTCTTCATAAAGAGAGAAATATTCCAGCATGTCACGCACTTCTGCTGGCAGTGAACTGTCGTTTTCCCAGGCGGGCGGCATCATTGAGACGACGGCGGTGATCAGGTCGAGGTTATCTTCCATCAGACGGCTGTGGATACTCTGATCCAGACGCGAGCTGTCAGACTGACCTTTCGGCCGCACGATTTTCTTGCCACGGGCCAGTGCCAGCGCGGACTCAGCGATGCGGTTTTTACGGTCCGTGTTCAGCTCACCGTTATGCGCCATCAGGCGGAACGGCTGGGCCATCGTGGTATGCGGATCGGTGTTGGTGGAGAAGCGGGTATGGAAAAACAGCCCGCGCACCTGATGATCGGGATCGGTCAAATCTTTGAAATAGGGGATCACTTCATTGGAGTTCAGACGGGCTTTAAACACCTGGGTGCGCGACGACAGCGACAGCGGATAGAGGCCACCAAATTCACTTTCGGTAAAGGCGCGGGCTTCAATCGTTAACAGGGCGCGGTAGATGCGTTGTTCGAAGTCGTTCTGGTCATTCACGTCCTGTGGCGCAGTGAAAATCCACTGCAGAATCGGTAACTGAAATTGTACGGCGGCCGGACGCGTCACGCTGCTGTCGAGCGGCATGTCACGCTTCATGATGACAGGCAGGCCAAAGCTGCTGAGTGTCTCATCTACCAGACGTTCAGCATTCGCGCGCAGCGCAGCATCTTTCGGCACAAAGAAGTTGCCGACGCCAAAGCGGCCTGCTTCCAGCGGCTGGCCGGTAATCTTGCGGAAGAAGTGCAGGGAAAGGTCAACGTTGACCCCCGCGCCGTCGCCAACGCCTTCCGCTGACATACCGCCACGATGTGGCACTGTGCACAGAGCGCTGTGCGCCATCTGCAGAATTTCGTGGGTCTGCTCGCCGTCCTTGCGCGTAATGAAACCTACACCACAGCTGTCACTGCCTGCTGTCGGATCATACAAGCCATAGGATTGAGGTTTTTTAGTGGACATTGAGGGTCTCCTTAACTGCTTTGACATTACCTGCACTGTTTCAGGGTCTGAGCGCAACGAGCGCTATCATTTTCATCGCCATGCTCTGTCGAGCGCGCGTCATAGCCCTGAGCATTTCTCTCCAGACATCGTTAAAACGTCCTTAATTGAGCTGCTCTCTGATTTCCGGTCTCTTAAAGGAGATGACTTAAACCGCGCGGGAGTCTTCTTGTTGCATAGATATGCCGAGACAATGGCCCGTCTGGAAAGCTTTCAGCGGATTTCCAACTTATCGGGAAAGCGTAATCAGGTCAAATAGGGCGGTCAGAGAAGGTTAACAGGCCTTTTATGCGGGTAACTTTATGAATTAATAGGTTTTTAAGGTTTAAAATGTATCACTCTGTAGCCTGGTGATCGGCCCATAAATGTGAACTGACTCACTGTAGTGCAGGCGTCAGATCTCTGCACCATGCTGGTGACAGGGTGTTAGACAGCATTAAATGCTGTTCAGAACCGTTGATGCATAGCATGTATCTGTTTTTCTTATGTCCGGCTATTTGAATGAAACAGCGGTTGGTTATAAGAAAAATTAATCAGCACGAACGTGCTTAAAATATCATTTAAGTTGAATGAGTATGCAGGTAAACAAGGTGTGCCTGCGCAACGTGACGTTGCCAGGATATTGAAAAAAGGCCATACAGAGAAATCACGGATTCGCTGGCGGCATTACAGATTATTCATTTGGCACAATCAGTCAAGGGTTTTAGGCCCTTTGTCCTTAACGTCGCCGATCGGCTATGCGAATGCACCATAAAAGCGCACTTGATCCCGCATCTCCACGCGACGTGCCGGGACGTCAGCAATCTAACTGCGCTATTATGAGGCTGTTTCTCCTCCAGGGAGTTGTTATGAAACAAATTCGTCTGTTGGCGCAGTACTACGTTGATTTAATGGTCAAGCTTGGGCTGGTGAGGTTCTCGCTGCTGCTGGCATCTGCGCTGGTGGTGCTGGCGATGATTGTCCAGATGGCGGTTACGATGGTACTGCGGGGTCATGTTGAGAGCATTGACGTGGTGCGTTCGGTCTTCTTCGGGCTGCTGATTACACCCTGGGCGGTCTATTTTCTGTCGGTGGTGGTCGATCAGCTGGAGGAGTCGCGTCAACGTCTGGCACGGCTGGTAGATAAGCTGGAAGAGATGCGAACCCGCGACCTGGAACTGAACCAGCAGATGAAAGAGACCATCACGCAGCTGAATCAGGAGATCAGCGATCGTAAGAAGGCGGAGCTGGCTCGCGAACAAGTGATGGACAAGCTGCGTGAAGAGGTGACGCGTCGCGAGCAGGCACAGATTGAGCTGGAGCAGCAATCCTCTTTCCTGCGCTCATTCCTGGATGCGTCGCCTGACCTGGTTTTCTATCGCAACATTGATAAGCAGTTCTCCGGCTGTAACCGCGCGATGGAACTGCTGACTGGCAAAAGCGAAAAGCAGCTGATTGGCCTGACGCCACGCGATATCTACGATGATGAAGCGGCAACGAAGGTGCTGGAAACGGACGAGAAGGTGTTCCGTCATAACGTCTCGCTGACCTATGAACAGTGGCTGCAATATCCCGACGGGCGCAAAGCCTGTTTCGAGATCCGTAAAGTGCCTTATTACGACCGCGTCGGTAAGCGCAGCGGGCTGATGGGCTTTGGTCGCGATATAACGGAGCGTAAGCGCTATCAGGACGCGCTAGAGAACGCCAGCCGGGAAAAGACCACCTTTATCTCTACGATCAGCCACGAGCTTCGTACGCCGCTTAATGGCATTGTCGGCCTGAGTCGTATTCTGCTGGATACCGACCTTAACCAGGAACAGCTGAAATACCTGAAAACCATCCACGTCTCTGCCATCACGCTGGGCAACATCTTTAATGACGTGATTGAGGTGGACAAAATCGAGCGCCGCAAAGTACAGCTGGATAATCAACCCCTCGACTTCACCGGTTTCCTCGCCGATTTAGAAAATCTTTCCGGCCTGCTGGCCCAGCCAAAAGGGCTGAAGTTTGTACTCGCGCCGCAACTGCCGCTACCACATATGATTTCGACGGACGGAACGCGTCTGCGTCAGATTCTATGGAACCTGATTGGTAATGCCGTGAAGTTCACTCAGCAGGGCGAAATCGTAGTGCGGGTAGCCTATGAGCAGGACGAAACGCTGCGCTTTGAGGTGCAGGACTCCGGTATGGGTATTCGTCAGGAGGAGCAGGATAAGATCTTCGCGATGTACTATCAGGTCAAAGATCAGCATGGCGGTAAACCGGCGACCGGCACCGGCATCGGGCTGGCGGTTTCACGTCGTCTGGCGCAGGCAATGGGCGGTGACATCCGCGTACATAGCGCACCAGGACAGGGATCATGCTTCACGGTTGAGATCAAAGCGCCACGCATTGCTGAAGAGGTGGAAGATGAAGGCCTGGACGACAGCCTGCCACTCCCTGCGCTGCATGTGCTGCTGGTGGAAGATATTGAGCTGAATGTGATTGTGGCACGCTCGGTGCTTGAGAAGCTGGGTTGCAGCGTCGAGGTCGCTATGACCGGCAGCGAAGCGCTGGCGATGTTCGACCCGCTGGAGTTTGATCTGGTGCTGCTGGATATTCAACTGCCCGATATGACCGGACTGGATGTCTCGCGTGCGATTCGCCAGCAGTATCAGGGAACGCATCTGCCACCGCTGGTTGCGCTGACCGCCAACGTGCTTAAAGACAAAAAAGAGTATTTCGATGCGGGAATGGATGATGTCCTGAGCAAACCGCTGGCAGTACCGGCGCTGACCGCGATGATTAAAAAGTACTGGGATTATCAGGCAGATTCGGAAGAGGAAACCACAGATGCCAGCGATGACAAAACCCGGATGCTGCTGGATGTGGCGATGCTCGAACAGTATATCGAGCTGGTTGGTCCGGCCCTGATTACCCAAAGTCTGACGATGTTTGAAAAGATGATGCCGGACTATCTTGCTGTACTGGAATCGAATCTGATGGCGCGCGATCAGAAAGGCATTGCTGAAGAGGGGCACAAGATTAAAGGGGCGGCGGGTTCGGTCGGGCTGCAGCGTTTGCAGATGCTGGCGAAACAGATCCAGAGTCCTGAATTACCGGCGTGGTGGGACAACGTTGTTGAATGGATTGACGAGCTGAAGCATGAGTGGCGACACGATGTGCAGGTATTGCGCGACTGGGTGGCAGAGCAGGATCAGTCATATGCCGGAAAAAAATGACCCCAGCCGAGGCCGGGGTGCGCGAATACTGCGCCAACACCAGGGAAAATGTTGCGACCGCTATGATTTGAATAATTAATGCAGCCGCAGGGTATTGGTTAACACTGTCATCACCTTAGCAAATTCATCTTCTCATGCGAAAAGATTCATTAAAATTTGTGATATTGAGCAGCGTTTAAATACAGAAAACATTAATTTGGCAACACAGTCAAGCAAGGAATCATTTTCTCTGCTGAATTGCTGATATTTTAATCAAATTTGTGGTTTTTGGTGTGGTTTTGACGCTGCTCAGCTGCAAAGCAAAGGTTGAGCGGCAGTAAATTAAGCTGGCATTAACATCTGCCTCCTGAGGCAGGCTAACGCGCTGATATTGCAAGTGACCGCCCTGAAATGACACGAATTATCCAAAACGATTTGGAATGATAAAAAAGAATCTAAAACTTTGGCCCTTCATTGCGCTGACATCATTGTGCTTACCGAAAGTAACCAGGGCCATAACAACGATGAGTGACGCTCTTAAACGCTGTTTATTTATACGTTATAAGCATGATTCTGTTTAAGCTTTGGGCAGTCCATCATTCATAAAAAAATAATAGTTAAGTATGTTGAATGATTTAAACCAGCGCTTATTTCCCATTATTAAGTGTTTATCTGGAAAGATGCTAAGCAGTGGCAATGAATGGAACCGATTCCTTTTTTCCGGAAGTCCTTGAACTATTTCGAACTGTTGCAGCATTTTGATGCAAAATGATTGAATAAAGTCTGGAAACCGCGATGAGGTTTCCAGCGAAATTTGTGAAAAAGCTGCTTTTCTGGCAGTGATTACATGAGTGATTGATTAAGGTCTGAAACAAGTGTGGGAAGATTGCATGAACAAGCATAAAGAAAGCGTCGGACAGCGTATCAGACGTATTATTGGCCGTATCCTGCTGGTGTGGCTGGGCGTATGGCTGGCGGGAATATTACTCTTTTCGTTCTTACCGGTACCGTTTTCAGCGGTGATGGCTGAACGACAGATTGGTGCCTGGTTACACGGTGACTTTAGTTATGTCGCCCATTCTGACTGGGTCGGACATGATGAGATTTCGCCATGGATGGGGCTGGCCGTTATCGCCTCAGAAGATCAAAAGTTTCCGGACCACTGGGGGTTCGATGTCGCGGCCATTGAATCTGTACTGGATAACAGCGATAGCCGGATGCGTGGGGCGTCCACACTGTCACAACAGACAGCCAAGAATCTGTTTCTGTGGGATGGCCGCAGCTGGGTGCGCAAAGGTCTGGAAGCGGGGCTGACAGTTGGGATTGAGACAGTCTGGACGAAGCGACGTATTCTGACCGTCTATCTTAATATTGCAGAGTTCGGGCCGGGTATCTTTGGTGTTGAGGCAGCTTCACAGCGTTATTTCCACAAGCCAGCCAGCCGGCTTACTGCAGCCGATGCTGCTTTACTGGCGGCAGTTTTGCCTAATCCTATCCGCTATCGTGCTGCTGCACCTTCAGGCTATGTCAGAGAGCGGCAGCAGTGGATAATGCGTCAGATGCGCCAGCTTGGCGGGGAAGGCTTCCTGCAGCGTAACAAGCTCGACTAAGCCTTAGTCCTCATCAAAACCCGCTTCAAACAGCTCAATGACCGCTGCCAGCGCCGGAATTTCCTCCGGGCCGCTGGCTTCAATCTCTATGTGGCCGCCTTTAGCCGAGTCGAGCATGAGCAGCGCAATCACGCTGCTGGCCTCGGCTTCCGTGCCCGCTTCGTTGCGCAGCAATACTTCGGCATCGAAGCTCTGCACCAGCTCAAATAACTTCATCGCCGGACGGGCGTGCATACCCAGCTTATTTTTGATTTCTACAGTTTGTCTGACGGTCATGATTTGCGCTTTTCCAGCGTGCGATGGCGTGACTGTACATTCTTACCGCGCGAACGGAAGTAATCCGCCAGCTGTTCTGCAATATAAACTGAGCGGTGTTTGCCACCAGTACAGCCAATTGCCACGGTAAGATAGCTGCGGTTATTGGTCTCCAGCATCGGCAGCCAGAGTTCAAGATAGCTGCGTGTCTGGTAGATAAAGTTGTGCACTTCAGTGTGGCGGTCAAGGAATGCCGCCACCGGACGATCAAGGCCGGTCATCGGGCGCAGCTTAGGATCCCAGTGGGGATTGGGCAGAAAGCGCACGTCAAAGACATAATCAGCGTCTATAGGAATGCCATGTTTGAAGCCAAAGGATTCAAATACCATGGTCAGTTCGCGTTCACGCTTGCCCAGCAGACGGGTACGCAGCATCTCGGCCAGCTCATGTACCGACATCTCTGAGGTGTCGATGATCAGATCGGCACGCGAACGCAGCGGCTCCAGCAGATCGCTCTCTTCATCGATGGCGCTCTCCAGTGACAGATTTTTGCTGGAGAGGGGATGCAGACGGCGCGTATCGCTGTAACGACGAATCAGGGTATTGCGATCGGCGTCGAGAAACAGCAACTGAGGTGAAAATGTGTCAGGCAGATTATTCAGCGCGGTTTCAAAAATTTCCGGGGATTCAGGCATATTACGAACGTCGATGCTGACCGCCGCCGAAATATTGCGTTCCGCCAGCGAGTTGGCTAACTCAGGCAGCAACACGACCGGCAGGTTATCAACGCAGTAGAACCCCATATCTTCCAGCGCACGGAGCGCCACTGACTTCCCCGAGCCTGAACGACCGCTAACGATCATCAGCACCATGACCTTCTCTCCCGTTTTAAAACCGGCACCGGGCCGGTAAAGCCGCGTTACTGCTCTGTCTGGACTTCCGTAATAATGGCATAGAGCTCTTCATCACTCTGCGCAGCACGCAGACGACGGCAAACCGTTTTATCTGCCAGACGTTTTGCCACCAGTGAAAGGGTGTGCAGGTGTGTTTTGCACTGATCAGCCGGAACCAGTAATGCAAACAGCAGATCGACCGGCTGGTTGTCGACGGCATCAAACGCAATCGGCTGCTCAAGGCTGATAAATACTCCTACCGCACGCAATGTATCCTCTTCCAGCTTGCCGTGAGGAATGGCTATTCCGTTACCTATACCGGTACTGCCCATACGTTCGCGGGTCAGAATCGCTTCGAAAAGCGTCTGGTGCGGCAGGTTGAGCTGCTTAGCGGCCAGTTCGCTGATGATTTCCAGCGCACGTTTTTTGCTCTGGCAGTGTACGCCGCTGCGGGTGCAGTCTGGCGAAAGCACTGTGCTCAATTCCAGTGTAAGATCGTTGTTCATTATCGTTTCACTTGCGTGTTCACCAGGCCATTCACCGCCAGCGCCCTGATATGTGCGACAAACGGCGCTTGCTCAGATGACAAAACGGGGCGGATTATCCGCCCCATACTGTCGGCTCTGCGCGCCAGGCGCGCGTAGCTAGCGTGAAGGTTAGTGTTTTTTCAGTTTATCTTTGTGTTTGGTCAGCTGGCGGGCGAGTTTATCAATCAGCCCATCAATTGCCGCATACATATCTTCCGCTTCGGACGTGGCGTGCAGCTCGCCACCGTTCACGTGGAGTGTTGCGTCAGCCACCTGTGTGACTTTCTCAACCTTCAGGACAATATAGACCTGATTGATATGTTCAAAA
This sequence comes from Candidatus Pantoea gossypiicola, assembly GCF_008632075.1. Classification (GTDB taxonomy): domain Bacteria; phylum Pseudomonadota; class Gammaproteobacteria; order Enterobacterales; family Enterobacteriaceae; genus Pantoea; species Pantoea gossypiicola. The sequence goes on along the minus strand of NZ_VWVM01000011.1, from coordinate 53,572 downwards.
TAGTGTTCCAGTTTGGCAAATTTACCGCTGACGAATTCACGCAAAGGTGGCGTGATTTCAACATGTTGCCCGGTCAGGTTCAGCTGCATAGGTCTTCCTTCTCATTTCTGTCAAACCAGCTGTTTACGCTGGTTCGATGGCGGGATGGATAAAGACTCACGATATTTGGCGACGGTACGCCGTGCCACCATGATCCCCTGATCGGATAACATGGAGGTCAGTTTACTGTCGCTCAAGGGTTTGGCTGGATTTTCCGCCGAAATTAATTTCTTCACCAGAGCACGGATCGCGGTAGAGGAGGCTTCGCCGCCACCTTCCGTATTAACGTGACTGGAGAAAAAGTACTTCAGTTCAAAAATGCCACGCGGGCTGTGAAGATACTTCTGCGTGGTCACACGGGAAATGGTTGATTCGTGCATCTCAACGGCCTGGGCGATATCGGCCAGCACCATCGGACGCATAAATTCTTCACCCTGCTCGAAGAACGCCTGCTGCTGCTCAACGATACAGCGCGTGACTTTCAGCAGCGTATCATTACGACTTTCCAGACTCTTAATCAGCCAGCGCGCTTCCTGCAGATTACTGCGAATGAACTGGCTGTCGCTGTCATTGCGCGTTGCACCACCCATTGCCGCATAGTGCTGGTTAATCTTCAGACGCGGCACGCTGTCGGCATTGAGTTCAACCGTCCAGCGGTTGCCAACCTTACGCACCAGCACGTCGGGGATAACATATTCCGGCTCGCCGGTGTTGATCGACTGACCCGGACGCGGGTCCAGCGACTGGATCAGCAGCATCGCCTCTTTCAGCACCTCTTCTTTGAGGCGCGTGACGCGCATCAGGCTGCGGAAGTCGTGATTGGCCAGTAGATCGAGATGTTCGCTGACAATCAGGCGCGCTTCAGCCAGCATCGGTGTCTCTGGTGCATACTGGGAAAGCTGAACCAGCAGACAGTCACGCAAATCGCGTGCGCCCACACCAATCGGGTCAAAGCGCTGGATGCGTTTCAGCACCGCCTCAACCTCATCCGCTTCAAGCTCATCGTTGCCGATGCTGTCGAGGATCTCCTCAAGCGAGACGGTGAGATATCCGGTGTCATCGATAGCATCGACGATAGAGGTTGCAATCGCGCGGTCGGTATCGCTGAAAGGCGTCAATTCGACCTGCCACATCAGGTAATCCTGCAGTGACTGCGTGGTTTCGCCCTGATAGACCGGCAACTCATCATCCTGATAATCGGTACCGGTGCCGGAAGGGGTGCCAGCGGTGTAGATTTCATCCCAGGTGGCATCCAGCGGCAGCTCATCAGGCATCTCTTTCTGCTCAAGCGCTTCACGAGTATCCAGCGCTTCGGCTTCCGACGATTCCCGGGAGTCAATTTCGTCATGCAGATCGGTCTGCTCAAGCAGTGGATTACTTTCCAGCGCCAGCTGTAACTCCTGCTGGAGTTCAAGCGTGGAGAGTTGCAGCAGGCGAATCGCCTGCTGCAATTGTGGAGTCATTGCCAGCTGTTGGCTGAACCTGAGTTGTAAACCTTGCTTCATAGACAGGATGGTAGTTCCCAGGTAAACATCGGTATTAACGACACCTTATCAGAGTCTGAACTCTTCACCCAAATAAACCCGCTTAACCTGCTCATCCGCAAGAATTTCATTGGGTGTGCCATGCGCAATCAGGTGGCCCTGGCTGACGATATAGGCCCGCTCACAGACCGCTAACGTTTCGCGCACGTTATGGTCGGTGATCAGCACGCCGAGGCCGCTGTCACGCAGATGCTCAATGATCTTCTTGATGTCGATAACAGAGATAGGGTCAACACCGGCAAAAGGCTCATCCAGCAGAATAAACTTTGGATTGGCAGCCAGTGCGCGGGCAATCTCAACACGACGTCGTTCACCACCCGACAGCGCCTGGCCCATGCTGTCGCGCAGGTGCTCGATGTGAAACTCTTCCATCAACTCTCGGGCGCGATCCTGGCGTTGCTCTTCGGTCAGGTCATCACGAATCTGTAATACTGCCATCAGGTTATCGTAAACGCTGAGGCGACGGAAAATCGATGCTTCCTGCGGCAGATAGCCGATGCCACGGCGCGCACGCGCATGCAGCGGCAGGATGCTGATATCTTCATCATCAATGACAATGCGGCCAGCGTCACGCGGGACAATACCGACCACCATGTAAAAGGTGGTGGTCTTACCGGCACCGTTCGGGCCGAGCAGGCCGACAATCTCGCCGGACTTTACCTGAAGACTGACATCTTCTACCACGCGACGGCCTTTATATGCCTTCGCCAGGTTTTCTGCGATTAATGTGGCCATAGCTATCAGTTACTCTTCTTTCCGCTGTTGGACGAACCTTTATCCTGAAGTTGCGACGGCACCAAAACGGTGGTGACGCGCTTGTTCTGGCCCTGGCTGTAAGCCTGCATTTTCTGCTCTTTTACCAGGTAGGTAATACGATCGCCTTTGATGTTGCTGTCCTGCTGTTCAATGAACGCATTGCCGGTCAGTTCAACGAAATCGTTAGCCAGTTCGTAGTGCAGTTTTGAGGCATGGCCCTGAACCGGCTTACCGCTGTCCTGCATCTGATAGAAAGTGGCAGGATTACCGTAGGCGTCAACGATGGTTTTCTTGCTGTCGCCGCCCGGACGGGTCACCACGACTTTATCCGCCGTGATTTTGATAGAGCCCTGCGTCACGATGACATTGCCGGTAAAGGTCGCGACATTGCCTTGCAAATCCAGCGCCTGATTCTGCGAGTCAATATTGACGGGCTTGTCCGAGTCACCGGTCAGGGCCAGCGCCGGTACGCTGGTTGCCAGTAACATACTGGCCAGTAAAATCTTCAGGCTATTTTTGTTCATTTTGAATTTCATAAGAGGTTTTGACCTTCTCGATTAACTCGGCGTTTTTTGTCCGTAAATTGCCGCGCATTTTCATGCCGGTGGAGTTAAAGCTGCGGCCATACAATGTCACCTGGTCATCAGAGGTAACGTCCTGAGTAACAAGGTTAATCTGTGCGTTATCAGTTTTGATCCGCTCAAGCTGGGAATCCTGCGTCAGCGTATTCAGCTCAACATGGCCATACAGGTAAAGCATACGATCTTTGGTGAGCTTTGCTTTATCCGCGCGTAACGTCCAGGTGGGAATTTTGTTCTCATCAAAGGTGGTCATTACCGGATTGTCGAACCAGCTCAGCTCGTCATCCGAGAAATAGGTCACTTTGTCAGAGACCAGTTTATATGACAGCGCGCCCTGCGGGTTATAAACCACAGTGTGAGAATCATCACTGGTATAGGTCGGCGACTGACTATCCGTCCCGACTGGCGTGCCATCGCCATCCTGGTTGGTAAGATTCCAGCCGATCAAAACCAGTGCAATCAAGGTCAGAATCAGCGTTATCCAACGCCTGCTTTTACTCATACTGATTGCCCTTTGGCATCCTCAAATTTGTTCTGCGCCATTAAGATCAGGTCACATACTTCGCGTACCGCGCCGCGTCCACCCGCAATCCGCGTGACATACTGCGCACGCGGCAACAGGATCGGATGTGCATCCGCCACCGCCACGCTTAATCCCACTTTCGCCATAACCGGCCAGTCGATCAGGTCGTCACCGATGTAGGCGACCTGATCATCAGAGAGAGACAGTTTATCCAGAAGTTCACGATAGGCCAAAAGCTTATCCGATTGTCCCTGATAAAGATGACGGATGCCGAGCGTTTTGCAGCGATCTTCCATCAGACGGGCATTGCGGCCGGTAATAATAGCCACTTCCACATCGGCGGTCAGTAAACAGCGTACACCGTAACCATCCCGCACGTTGAAGGCCTTCAGCTCTTCGCCATTGTTCCCCATGTAGATCACCCCGTCGGACATGACGCCATCGACGTCGCAGATCAGCAGACGAATGTTGCTGGCGCGCGCCATGACGTCAGCACTGACTGGTCCATAGCAGGTGTCAATCGTGGGAGTTGCCTGTTGCATTTTCTTTTCCTGTTCAGACTACGCCAGCGCGCAGCATGTCATGCATATGTACCACACCGAGCAGATGGTCGTCATCGGCCACCAGAATCGAGGTAATGTTTTTGGTCTGCATCAGGTTCAGGGCTTCAACCGCCAGCATATTTGGCCGGACGCGGATGCCGCCTGGCGTCATCACTTCCCCGATGGTGGCGCGCTGAAAATCGATGCCCATATCAAAGATGCGGCGCAGGTCACCATCGGTAAAGATACCTTCAATTTTCATCAGACCATCGACGATGACCGTCAGTCCCAGATTTTTGCGGGTAATCTCCAGCAGCGCATCGCGTAGTGAGGCGTCACGGTTGACGTGCGGCAGCTCATCGCCGCTGTGCATGATATCCGCTACATGCAGCAGCAGTTTGCGGCCCAGCGCACCGCCAGGATGGGAGAGGGCAAAATCTTCCGCCGTGAATCCACGCGCTTCAAGTAACGAAACTGCCAGCGCGTCGCCCATCACCAGTGTGGCTGTGGTGCTGGTGGTTGGCGCAAGGCCTAACGGACAGGCCTCCTGTGGAACATGGACACACAGATGCACATCGGCAACCCGGCCCATGGCGCTGTCAGGCCGTCCGGTTATGCAGATCAGCGTAATGTGCTGACGTTTTAACACCGGAATCAGCGCGAGGATTTCGTTCGACTCACCGCTGTTGGAGATGGCGATCACGACATCATTTTTGCTCACCATGCCCAGGTCGCCATGGCTGGCTTCGGCCGGATGAACAAAAAAGGCGGGCGTGCCTGTACTGGCAAAGGTCGCCGCCATTTTTTTGCCGATATGGCCGGACTTACCCATCCCCATTACCACCACTTTACCCTGACAGGCGTAGATCAGGGCGCAGGCACGGGCGAAATCGTCATTAATATATTGATCGAGCTGTTCCAGTCCCTCACGCTCGATGCGCAGGACGTTTTTTCCCGCCTGCTGAAAATTAAATGCTGTTGGTTGCTGATATGACATAGTGAGTCTGTCCTTGTTAGCCGTCCATGAATGTCGGCTGCATCCACAGCAGCGTCACCCAGACGAAGAAACCACAGAGTAAAATCAGGCCATTGATGCGGCCAACGCGTCGGCGACGCAGCAGGCAGAGCAGGGCAAACAGCACGCTGACGCCCAGCATCACCCAGTAATCACGGGCAAAGGCGTGATAGTCGATACTGCCGGGGTGAATCAGCGCCGGCAGGCCCAGCACAATAGCAATATTATAAATGTTGGCACCGATCAGGTTGCCTATCGCGATATCATCTTCACCTTTCAGTGCCCCGGCAATCACCGTCGCCAGCTCAGGCAGACTGGTACCCACGGCGATAAGCGTCAGGCCCATCACCAGTTCGCTGACGCCAAAATAGTCGGCAAAGGCGGTGGCATTGTCGATCACCATCCGGGTCGACATCGGCAGGATAATCAGCGCGACGGCCAGCCAGAGAAAGGCCACCGTGTTTCCGCTCTCTTCGCGGGGCAGCTCGGCCAGTTGCTCGCGCGTCAGGGTGTCGTTGTTGTCCCGTTCTGCTTTACGCGCAATGCGAATCACCACCATCAGATAAATAGCGGCGATGGCGATCAGGCCAATTCCATCCAGTCGACTAAGCTGATTGTCAAACAGCATGAATCCGCTGAGCAGGGTAACCAGCAACATCAACGGCAGTTCACGACGTATCAGATTAGAATGGACGCTGAGTGGATGCATTAGCGCAGCGGCACCCAGAATGAGTAAAATGTTGGTAATATTCGAGCCGATCGCGGTACCAACAGCCAGATCCATCTGACCATGCTGGGCCGCAGAAAAGGAGAGGATCATTTCTGGCAGCGAGGTGCCTATGCTGACCACGGTCATACCAATGATCAGTGGCGGGATGCCAAACGATCGACACAATATAGAGGCGCTAAACACCAGACGATCGGCACCATATGCCAGTAAAAGCAAACCGATAATCAGCAGTGCAGAAGCTACGAACATGAAAAATCCTTGCGTAAAAACCCGGGCCGGCAATACCTTTCCCGACCGGTTTAAGGTTCTGTTTGGCGAGACAGCCGCTGATTTTGACCGTCTGAACGGCAAAAGTAAATTTAATGACCATTTTCGCCAAATCTTAGCGGTAAGTTTCTGTAAAGCTATCGTGAATCAGGACCGAACACGCTACCATCGTACCCCATGTTTACGCCCGATCCTTACAAGAGGTAATAATGATCCAGCAGCAAACGAATCTGGTTGAGGTTCGTGGCGTGAGTTTTTCGCGCGGAGATCGCACCATCTTCGACGACATTTCGCTGACTGTGCCGAAAGGCAAAGTGACGGCGATAATGGGACCGTCAGGAATAGGGAAAACCACTCTGCTACGCTTGATTGGGGGTCAACTTCAGCCAACCAGCGGGGAAATCTTTTTCCGTGGCGAAAACATTCCGTCATTGTCTCGCGCTAAATTGTATGAAGCGCGCAAAAAGATGAGCATGCTATTCCAGTCTGGCGCGCTATTTACTGACTTAACGGTTTATGAAAATGTCGCCTGGCCGCTGCGCGAACATACCCGCCTTCCCGCACCTATTCTGCACAGCACGGTATTAATGAAGCTGGAAGCCGTGGGGCTGCGTGGTGCAGCTCAACTTAAACCGGCTGAGCTGTCGGGCGGAATGGCGCGTCGTGTGGCGCTGGCGCGCGCGATTGCGCTTGAACCGGAGCTGATCATGTTCGACGAACCTTTTGTCGGTCAGGATCCCATTACTATGGGCGTACTGGTAAAATTGATCGACGAACTTAACCATGCTCTGGGCCTGACCTGTATTGTGGTCTCGCACGACGTACCGGAAGTACTGAGTATCGCGGACTATGCCTACATCGTGGCCGGACAAAAAATTATCGCACACGGCACCACGCCGGAACTGCGAGAGAATAATGACCCGCGTGTCCGCCAGTTCATTGATGGCGATGCGGATGGTCCGGTTCCCTTCCGTTTTCCTGCCGGCGACTATCTCGCTGATTTAACCGGCTCAGGGAGTAACTAAACAGATGGTCTTGAAGGCGCTGGCGTCATTCGGTCGTCAGGGAATTGAAACGTGCGCCAGTTTTGGACGCGCAGGATTAATGCTGTTTCACGCGCTGGTAGGAAAACCCGCGTTTCGCAGACATTCGCCGCTACTGATTAAACAGCTCTATAGTGTTGGCGTGTTGTCGTTACTGATTATTGTGGTGTCTGGCCTGTTTATCGGGATGGTACTCGGACTTCAGGGTTATCTGGTACTGACCACTTACGGTGCTGAAACCAGTCTGGGTATGCTGGTGGCACTGTCGTTGCTGCGTGAGCTGGGTCCGGTCGTGACCGCGCTGCTGTTTGCCGGACGGGCAGGCTCGGCTCTCACGGCTGAAATCGGTCTGATGAAAGCCACTGAACAGCTCTCCAGCATGGAGATGATGGCGGTGGATCCGTTGCGTCGCGTCGTTTCGCCGCGCTTCTGGGCCGGTTTTATTAGCATGCCGCTACTCGCACTGATCTTTACTGCCGTTGGCATCGCTGGCGGTGCACTGGTTGGCGTGAGCTGGAAGGGAATCGATCCTGGTTTCTTCTGGTCAGCCATGCAGAACGCGGTCGATTTCCGCACCGACGTTGTTAACTGCATCATTAAAAGCGCCGTCTTTGCCGTGACGGTGACCTGGATTGCTCTTTTTAATGGCTATGACGCGATTCCCACTTCCGAAGGGATCAGTCGCGCGACAACGCGTACCGTAGTACATGCTTCACTGGCGGTGCTCGGGTTGGATTTTGTGCTGACAGCACTGATGTTTGGGAATTGATGCAATGCAAAGCAAAAAAAGCGAAATCTGGGTTGGCATTTTTATGATTATGGCGCTGATCGCCGCCTTGTTTCTCTGTCTGCGCGTCGCCGATTTAAAGTCGATGGGCACAGAGCCAACGTGGAAACTCTACGCCACGTTTGACAATATCGGTGGTCTGAAAGCCAGTTCGCCAGTCAAAATCGGCGGTGTGGTGATTGGCCGGGTAACGGACATTGAGCTTGAACCGAAAACGCTGCTGCCACGTGTCACGATGGAGATCAGCGATCAGTATGCGAATAAAATTTCAGACACCAGCTCGCTGGCGATTCGCACGCAGGGACTGCTGGGTGAGCAGTTCCTGGCGCTCAACTTAGGCTTTGACGATCCTGAACTCGGTTCGGCGATGCTGAAAGATGGCGATACGCTACGCGATACCAAGTCAGCCATGGTGCTCGAAGACCTGATTGGCCAGTTCCTTTATAAGAGCGGCGATAACAAACAAAACAGTGACAACAAGGATGCGCAGGAAGGCGACAGTGCTGCGCCTGCGGCACCGGCTCAACCTTAAAGAAGAGGGTATACCATGTTTAAACGTTTACTGATGATTGCCATGCTGGTGGTGGCCGTACCGCTGACGGCGACAGCGGCCGATCAAAGCAATCCCTACAAGCTGATGAACGAAGCGGCGGAAAAGACCTTTACCCGTCTTAAAAATGAGCAGCCTAAAATCAAGCAGGATCCAAACTACCTGCGTCAGATTGTGCGTCAGGAGCTGCTGCCCTATGTACAGATCAAATATGCGGGCGCGTTAGTGCTGGGCCGCTACTATCGTGATTCGACTCCGGCGCAGCGTGAAGCCTACTTCAGCGCCTTTGGTGACTATCTGGCCCAGGCTTATGGTCAGGCACTGGCACTCTATAACGGTCAGAGCTACCAGATTCAGCCTGAGCAGCCATTGGGCGATGCTCAGATTGTCGCCATTCGGGTCTCCATTATCGATCCTAATGGTCGCCCGCCGGTTCGCCTCGACTTCCAGTGGCGTAAAAACAGCCAGACCGGTAACTGGCAGGCTTATGACATGATCGCTGAAGGCGTCAGCATGATCACCACTAAACAAAATGAGTGGAGCGATCTGTTGCGTACTAAAGGTATCGATGGTCTGACAGCGCAACTGAAATCCTCTGCGGCACAGCCCATCACGCTGGATAAACAAAAATAATGCACGAATCGTTACGCTGGGAGCGGGAAGCCAGCACGCTATTATTGAAAGGCGAACTGGATCGCGACACGTTAATGAGCCTGTGGCAGCAACGTGAGACGCTGATCAAAGATGTCGATACCATCGATGTCGCGGCGCTGGAGCGTGTGGACTCTTCCGGACTTGCCCTGCTGGTGCACCTGCGGGAAATCGCCCGGGCACAGGGGATTACGCCACGCTTTACGGGTATCAGCGACAAACTGCACTCACTGATTACGCTTTACAATCTGCAACAGATTATTGTTTCTGCGGATAAAAGCGCCTGATTTCCGGTTGTTATGCTAAGCCCCTGTTTTCAACAGGGGCTTTTGCGTATTTAAGAGTCAGCCGCTTTCCTCTACTATGTCAGCCTTATTATTATTAAGTGAAGTTAAGCCCAATGGAAAACAGTGAAATTCAGGCCGTGCTGATGGCCGCATTGCCTTTAGACGAAGTTCATGTGATGAGCAACGATGGCAGCCATTTTCAGGTGATCGCCGTAGGCGAACTGTTTGGCGAACTGAGCCGCGTGAAAAAACAGCAGGCTGTCTACGCGCCGCTGATGGAATTCATTGCGGATAACCGCATGCATGCTGTCTCTATCAAAACCTATACTCCCGCTGAATGGGCGCGTGACCGTAAACTCAACGGTTTCTGATCCCACAGCGTGGTGAACTCGCCGTGGGCGAGTCCAATTTTTAGCTAGTTAATTGAGAGCCGTGTTAATGGACAAATTTCGTGTGCAAGGCCCCACCCGCTTAAGTGGTGAAGTAACCATTTCCGGGGCAAAGAACGCCGCGCTTCCTATTCTGTTTGCTGCCCTGCTGGCTGAAGAGCCGGTAGAGATCCAGAATGTGCCAAAGCTGCGCGACATTGATACCACCATGAAGCTGCTGAGCCAGCTGGGTGCAAAGGTGGAGCGCAACGGTTCTGTGCATGTCGATGCCAGCGCGGTAGATGTATTCTGTGCGCCTTACGATCTGGTCAAAACCATGCGTGCCTCAATCTGGGCGCTGGGCCCACTGGTCGCACGTTTTGGTCAGGGGCAGGTTTCGCTACCGGGTGGCTGCGCAATTGGCGCGCGTCCGGTTGACCTGCACATTACCGGTCTGGAGCAACTGGGTGCCGAGATCAAGCTGGAAGAGGGCTATGTTAAAGCATCAGTTAATGGCCGCCTGAAGGGCGCGCTGATTGTCATGGACAAAATCAGCGTTGGCGCAACCGTGACCATTATGAGTGCTGCGACGCTGGCGACGGGTACTACCGTAATCGAGAATGCGGCGCGTGAGCCGGAAATTGTCGATACAGCCAACTTCCTGAACACGCTGGGTGCCCGCATCAGCGGTGCAGGCACTGATAAGATCACCATCGAAGGCGTCGAGCGTCTGGGCGGCGGTGTGTACCGCGTTCTGCCGGACCGCATCGAAGCCGGCACCTTCCTGGTGGCAGCCGCCATTTCAGGCGGCAAAGTGATGTGCCACAAAGCTCAGCCCGATACGATGGATGCGGTTCTCTCTAAACTGCGTGATGCGGGTGCCGATATCGAAACCGGTGAAGACTGGATCAGTCTGGATATGCACGGCAAGCGACCAAAAGCGGTCAACGTGCGCACCGCACCTCATCCGGGTTTCCCGACCGATATGCAGGCGCAGTTCACTCTGTTAAACATGGTTGCGGAAGGCACGGGCGTGATTACCGAGACCATTTTTGAAAACCGTTTCATGCATATCCCGGAACTGATTCGTATGGGCGGACATGCTGAGATTGAGAGCAACACAGCGATCTGTCACGGGGTTGAAACTCTGTCAGGTGCGCAGGTGATGGCGACCGATTTGCGTGCGTCTGCCAGCCTGGTTCTGGCTGGTTGCATTGCGGAAGGCACGACGTTCGTTGATCGCATTTATCATATTGATCGTGGCTATGAGCACATCGAAGATAAGCTGAAAGCGATGGGCGCGAACATTGAGCGCGTCAGCGAAGAGTAATTCTGCAGAGGCGCTGAAATAGCCAGCCCCCGCGGGGGCTGGTTTTTTTTCGTCTGAGGATCGCCTGGAATCTCAGGCGTTATTCGTCTGATCGGCAGGCGTCCGGATACGTTTTCTGCGATCCAGCAGACAGTTTGTATCGGGATCGTAATAGCGGCTGGGCCAGATCTCACTAGGATGAACCTGGATCGCGTCGGCAATCAGCCATTCGCCTTTGGGCCATGGACGCGTCAGTGCATTAGCCAGCGTTGATGAACTCAGTCCTGCTGCGCGTGACAGCGCCGCCAGGGTCATACCACGCTTATGCAGTGCCGCGATAATGTCAGCCGGGTGCCAGTCTTCCTTTCTTTCTTGCATAACCTGTTCTCCTTTTCCTTGTCATTGCATCGTCCAGCGAGACGCTGGCTTTCCTTTTACCACCATCTGGAAATAGCTGGAATTTTATAGCAAATATTTCCTGTTAATTTCCAGTAATATTTGGATCCAGCGCCTGGTCTGTGTAGTGGCACGCAGCAGGAGTGCAATAGCTAAGAGGGAACAAAAAGAAGTGAGAGCAGGAGCGTAAAAACGGAGCCCGGCAGGCTCCGGGAGGGATCAGAAGTCGCGCTGAACTGACATGTGCGCCAGCGACTCCAGCGCGCTGCGCCAGGGGGATTCGGGCAGAATCCGCAAGGCTTCAATCGCTTTATCCGCTTCCTGTTCCGCGCGGCTGCGCGTCCATTCCAGCGAACCACACTGATTCATCGCTTCCAGCACCGGCTCAAGCAGATGGCGGCCATTTCCCTGCTCAATGGCTTCACGGATCATCTTCGCCTGTTCAGGCGAGCCGTGCTGCATGGCATGCAGCAGCGGCAGCGTCGGTTTGCCTTCGCTCAGGTCATCGCCGGTATTTTTACCCAGCGTCTCGCCGTCAGCACTGTAATCCAGCAAATCGTCAATTAACTGGAAAGCGGTACCCAGATAGCGCCCATAATCCTGTAGCGCTTTTTCCTCTTCAGGTGTGGCTTCAGCCAGTATCGCCGAGGCCTGCGAAGCTGCTTCAAACAGGCGTGCGGTCTTACTGTAAATCACGCGCATGTAGCTCTCTTCGGTGATATCAGGATCGTTAACGTTCATCAGCTGCAGGACTTCGCCCTCAGCAATGACGTTTACTGCCTCTGACATCAGCGCCAGGATACGCAGCGACCCCATGCTGGTCATCATCTGGAAAGCGCGGGTGTAAATAAAATCACCGACCAGCACGCTTGCCGCATTGCCAAACGCCGCGTTCGCGGTCGCTTTGCCACGACGCATATCGGATTCATCCACAACGTCGTCATGCAGCAGCGTGGCGGTGTGGATAAATTCGATCAGCGCCGCATTGGTCACGTGCAGGTCGCCCTTGTAGCCCATGGCACGTGCGGATAGCACGGCAATCATGGGGCGGATACGCTTGCCCCCACCACTGATGATGTAGTAGCCCAACTGGTTGATGAGCGAGACATCTGAATTCAGCTGGTCGAGGATGGTCTGGTTAACGGCAGCCATATCCTGTGCGGTTAATTCATTAATCTGTTCTAAGTTCATTCGTCTTTTCAGCTATGACTCGTTATCTCTGCCATGGTAAGTGGTTTACCCAGCCAGCGTTCAGGTAATCTGTTACTGATTGTACTTGAATTTTGTGCCTGAGAAACGGTTGCATTCAGCCTGTGTTTTTTTTCTGCAAGAGTGTGCAAAGTGCTCTTGTCTTCTTCTGGAGTTTTGCGTAGAATTCGCGCCCTATTGTGAATATTTAGCGCGCCGCCTGATGAACTAAAAGGCAAGCGCAGAAGCGGAGTTTTATATGTACGCGGTTTTCCAAAGTGGTGGTAAACAACACCGAGTAAGCGAAGGTCAGACCGTTCGCCTGGAAAAGCTGGACATCGCAACCGGTGAAACGATTGAGTTTGACCAGGTTCTGATGATTGCTAATGGCGAAGACGTGAAAATCGGCGCGCCACTGGTTTCAGGCGGAATGATCAAGGCAGAAGTTGTTGCTCACGGTCGTGGCGAAAAAATTAAGATCGTTAAGTTTCGTCGTCGTAAGCACTACCGTAAGCAGGCTGGCCATCGCCAGTGGTTCACTGATGTGAAAATCACTGGTATCACGGCGTAAGAGGAGATCTGACAAATGGCACATAAAAAGGCTGGTGGCTCGACTCGAAATGGTCGTGACTCCAATGCAAAACGTCTGGGTGTAAAACGTTTCGGTGGCGAATCTGTTCTGGCAGGTAGCATCATCGTTCGTCAGCGTGGCACTAAATTCCACGCCGGTACCAATGTAGGTTGTGGTCGTGACCACACCCTGTTTGCTACCGTAGACGGTAAAGTACAGTTCGAAGTTAAAGGTCCGAACAACCGTAAATACATCAGCATCGTTGCTGAGTAAGGTTGTCGTGACGCAGACGTCTGACGTCTGAACGCACGAATTGAAGGCCCCGCAGCTCCTGCGGGGCTTTTTACATTCTGCGGTCTGTCGCGGTAAAAGCGACGCATCACAAAAGTTTGCTGTACACTTTGTGTACGCACTGGCGAAAGCCAATTCTGATTTATCCGCCGCTGGTCAGCGCAGAAGACCCTGGCGGACCCGTCTGCAGAGTGCTGCAGACGATTGTGTGACGGAGATTTAAATAATGAAGTTTGTTGATGAAGCGACAATTCTGGTCGTCGCCGGCGATGGCGGTAATGGTTGCGTCAGCTTCCGCCGCGAAAAATATATCCCGAGAGGCGGCCCTGACGGGGGCGATGGTGGTGACGGCGGTGACGTTTATCTGATCGCTGATGAAAACCTCAATACCCTTATCGATTATCGTTTCGAAAAATCTTTCCGCGCCGAGCGTGGACAGAACGGCCAGAGCCGCGACTGTACCGGTAAACGTGGTAAAGATATTGAAGTTAAAGTGCCGGTCGGCACCCGGGTTATCGACCAGGGTACCGGTGAGACACTTGGCGACATGACGCGCCACGGCCAGAAACTGATGGTCGGTAAAGGCGGCTGGCATGGCCTGGGCAACACCCGTTTCAAATCGTCAGTGAACCGCAGTCCGCGCCAGAAAACCATGGGTACCCCAGGTGAAAAGCGTGACCTGCAGCTGGAACTGATGCTGCTGGCGGACGTCGGGATGCTGGGCTTACCGAATGCCGGTAAATCGACCTTTATTCGTGCCGTCTCGGCTGCCAAACCTAAAGTAGCGGACTATCCGTTTACCACCCTGGTACCAAGCCTGGGCGTAGTGCGCATGGATAGCGAGCAGAGCTTCGTCGTGGCCGATATCCCGGGTCTGATTGAAGGTGCAGCAGAGGGCGCTGGCCTGGGTATTCGCTTCCTGAAGCACCTTGAACGCTGCCGCGTGTTGCTTCACCTGATCGACATCGACCCCATTGATGAAAGCGATCCGGTTGAAAATGCCCGTATCATCCTCGGCGAGCTGGAAAAATATAGCGAGAAGCTGTTCAACAAACCACGCTGGCTGGTCTTCAACAAAATTGATCTCATCAGTGAAGAAGAAGCGCAGTCACGGGCTAAAGCGGTTGCTGAAGCGCTGGGCTGGGAAGATAAGTATTACCTGATCTCTGCCGCAAGCCAGACCGGCGTCAAAGAACTCTGCTGGGACGTGATGAGCTTCATCAACGCTAACCCGAAAGAAGCGGAGCTCGAAGAGAAGCAGCCAGAGAAAGTGGAATTCATGTGGGATGATTACCACAAAGAAACCATTGAAAACACGGTCGAAGTGGAAGATGAAGAGTGGGATGACGACTGGGATGATGAAGACGACGAAGGCGTTGAAATTATCTATCAGCGTTAACAGAACGCCTGCTACTGCGTGATAAGCGATGCCCTCTTTTAGTGCTGAAAGAGGGCATCGTTCTTTCTGCCGCTAGCGCATGACCGCTACGCTCAATCGCGCGCTGCAGCACAGCTGATCCCGACTGTTCCGAATCTCAATCTGCCAGCTCTGACTGCGTTTACCCAGATGCAGTGGACGGCAGGTCCCCCGCACCCGTCCCGCTGACACCGCACGATGATGGCTGGCGTTCACTTCAACACCGACCACGCTGCTGCCCTCTTCAACCGCCAGATACCCGGCAATCGAACCCATCGACTCCGCCAGCACCACGGAGGCGCCGCCATGCAGCAACCCGAACGGCTGCTGCGTGCGGGCATCGACTGGCATCGTCGCTTCCAGATAATCGTCACCGATTGCGGTAAAAACGATCCCCAGATGCGCCACCAGTGAGTGCTCACCGAGCGCGTTCAGTGCAGGAAGATCAATGGATCGTTTCCAGATCGCTGTCATCATCAGGCCCCCAGGGTTGCGCCGCCATCGACCACAATATCCTGCAGCGTCACATGGCTGGCAAGATCCGACGCGAGAAACAGAACGGTGGCCGCAATTTCCTGCGGCTGCGCGATTTTGCCCAGCGGAATACCCAGCTTGAACTGATCCGGGAAGCCCGCAATCATCTCCTGCTCGCCGGTCGGTGTATGCCACAGACTGCGCTGCATAGCGGTGTCAGTGGAGCCAGGCGAAACAATATTACAGCGCACACCGTAAGGCGCCATTTCCAGACCCACAGTCAGACAGAGGCTGCGCAGCGCGGCTTTTGACGCACCATAAGCGGACATGCCGATACGTGGGGCATGCGCTGAATTCGAGGCGACAGTAACGATGGCACCGGTGCGCTGTTCACGAAAGCGCGGCAGCGTCTGCTGGAACAGATTAAACGCACCGCCTGCATTGACGTTAAGACAGGCCTGCCAGTCAGCAAATGACAGCGCATCGGTGGCACCAGTACGCAGAATACCCGCTGCGTTGACCAGCACATCGATGCGCGGCTGGGCGGTCAGCACCCGCTGACACACTGATTTTACCTGCGCCGGATCGGCAATATCCATGGTGTGACAGGAAAACGGATAGTCATGATCCTGGAACCGCAGATCAAACGCCTCTACCTGCGCGCCTGCCTGATGAAAGGCCAGCGCTGTGTGGTAGCCAATGCCCTGACCGGCACCGGTCACCCAGACGATTTTACCGCTGAAGTCGGTTACATGGCTCATTCAGCAGGCTCCCGCGACAGCAGCGCCCACCAGCCGTCGATGCTCGGGTTCTTGGCCAGGCTGACAAAATCGATATCACGATGTACCTGACGCCAGCGTGCCGCCAGCGCCATCACGCGTACCGAATCCAGCCCGTAGTCGATCAGGTTTTCATCATCGTCCGGCACCTCATCATCTTCCAGCAGCGGCAGGATCAGCGCGCGCAGTTCGTCTTTGCTGAGCGGTACAGGCATCAGATCGGCGGTCATCACCACTTTTCCGCTCCGACCCGCGGTGTAGGTCAGCGCCATCATATGTTCATCACGGCTGAAGTCAGCCAGCGCATCAGCCACCATAAACGGCTGAATATTACGCATAAACGCATCCGTGGCGGTGGTCAGGCAGCCGATATGGGCATAGACGCCGGTAATAATCAGCTGATCGCGGCCCATCTCCTGCAGGATCGCCTCCAGCGGCGAGCGGTGAAACGCACTGTAGCGCCACTTGGTCAGGACCTGATCGTGCTCATCCGGTGCCAGCGCCTCCACGATCTTCTGCTGATCGGGATGTTTATTCAGGCCGGGTCCCCACATATCGTTGAGCAGCGCACGATCTTCATCGCTCTGCGCGTTGGGCTGAGCGGTGTAAAACACTGGAATACCCTGCGCTTTGCAGTAGCGTCGCAGGCGGGCAATATTGTTAACGACCTGCTCAACCAGCGGGCTGTTATCGCCCCAGAAGTTAAGGAAATAGCGCTGCATATCGTGGATCAGCAGGGCGGCACGGCCTGGCTCCAGTGTCCATTTCACCTTGTTGTTCGGCAGCTCAGTGGCGTCAGGCAGCGGATAAGAGGTCAGTTGTGGGATAGCCATTAAAATTCTCCGGACAGATCAGGCTTGCGCGCGTTGATCGGCAAGTTGTTGGCGCAGACGTTTTTTATCCACCTTGCCGACCGCGGTCAGCGGCAGGGCATCTACGCAGGTAATACGGTCGGGCAGCTTAAATTCGGCGACGCCCAGTTCACGCAGGTGACGACGCAGCGCCACCGGTTTCACCGGCTGACGCGTGACAATAAACGCGCAGCTCTTTTCACCCATCAGTTCGTCGCTCATAGAGACCAGCGCCGCGTGGATCACATCCGCATGGCGCTGCAGAAGGTTTTCGATCTCTTCAGCTGCGATCTTTTCGCCGCCCCGGTTGATCTGATCTTTTTCCCGACCCTGCACAATGATGTTGCCAGCGGGGGTAATTTCGACCAGATCGCCAGAGCAGTAGAAGCCCTGGTCATCAAAGCTGGTGGCGTTATGTTCGGGACTGTTGTAGTAGCCACGGAACGTATAAGGACCGCGCGTCATCAGGCGACCAATGGCACCGACCGGGAGCGGATGTCCCTGTTCGTCGGCAACCCATACCTCATCATCCGGAGAGATAGGGCGTCCCTGCGTAGTGAGAATGGTCTGTTCATCGTCATCCAGCCGGGTGTAATTCACCAGACCTTCCGCCATCCCAAACACCTGCTGAAGGGTACAGCCGATCTCGTTCTGGATGCGCGCGGCCAGCGTTTCGCCCAGCTTTGCGCCACCGACCTGAATACGTTGCAGTGAGGCCAGCGCGGCATTGCTGCCCCCTTCCTGAATCGCCTGCAGCCAGAGACTGGCCGCGGGTGGAACCAGGCCGGTATCAGTAACCTGATGCTTTTCAATCAGCGGGAAACAGAGGGTCGCGCTGGGATCGGCCGCTAAGATCACCTGGCCGCCCGCGTAAAAGACGCCCAGCGCGCCCGGAGAACTCATCGGGAAATTATGCGCAGCGGGCAGGGCAATCAGGTAACGGGTATCTGCGTTGACCCCGCAGATCACGTCACTTTCCCGGATGCTGTAGTAGTAATCATTGTGGGTACGCGGGATCAGTTTCGGGGTGCCGGTACTGCCGCCTGACAGCTGGAAAAAAGCGACTTCATCGCCTGCGGTCGGGGTTGCCCTGAAGTCATCTGCGGGTTCTGCCAGCAGGGCGTTGAGACTGTTTTCCGCATGAGCATCATTACGCAGGATCACCTGCTGCAGTGAAGGCTGCTCACGGCGAAGCTGCGTAATAAAGGCGTCATCGGTGAACAGGGGATGGCTGCGATCGGCAATCAACAGGCGCGGCGCGATCTGACTGGCATAGGCGGCCAGTTCGGTACGCTGATGGCTGAACAGCGCGTTAACCGGGGCGACGCCGATTTTGAACAGCGCAAACAGCGTCAGGTAAAATTCTGCCACGTTCCCAAGCTGTACCAGCGCCGTATCGCCGGGTTTCAGGCCACGTCGCTGCAGTGCCGCTGCCAGATTGTCACTCAGTGAGGCCAGCTGGCGATAGGTAAATTGCCGGTCGCCATCAATCACCGCCAGGCATTCGCTGTCGCGGTGACGATCCAGGATGTCGGTCATCGGCAGATCCAGCCAGAACCCTTTTTCACGGTAACGAGCAGCCAGATCGTCCGGCCAGCGGCTGTAAGAAATCGTCATACAGGTTCCTTTATCGCAATTATTGCAATCCAAAAGCGCGAAGCATGGTGTCGAGTTTGACGCCGGTCTCGCGCCACTCTGATTCAGGTTGTGAGTCCGCCACGATCCCCGCGCCAGCAAACAGTCGGATCCGTGGACCATTCACCGTGCCGCAGCGAATGGTAACGACCCATTCGCCATCACCCTGATCGTCACACCAGCCGACGATGCCACCAAACAGCTGACGCTCAAAGGGTTCAAGTTGCTGAATCAGCGCCTGAGCACGCTGATGCGGAAAGCCGCTGAGCGCTGGTGTCGGATGCAGCAGGCAGGCCAGTGACAGCGCATTTTCGCGATCGTCCAGTACTTCGCCCCGAATCTGCGTAGCGAGGTGCCACAGCGTCGCGGTGGTCAGCAGAGAAGGGGTTTCCGGGACCGACAGCAGGCGACTGCGTGGCTGCAGCGTCATGCGCATCGCATCCGTCACCAGCTTATGTTCATGCCGGTCTTTGGCTGACTGCATCAGGCTGTCACCTGAGGCCAGGTCACGCTGTGGATCGCTGTTGCGCGGCGCTGAACCGGCCAGCGGACAGGAGCTGAACTGGCGGCCCTGCTTACGGATCATCAGTTCAGGGCTGGCACCCACCAGCGCGCCGCCATCGGGCAGCGGCAGATGAAAGTGATAGCTGTCAGGGTTCTGCGCCACGATGCGCTGCATCAGGGCGGCCGTATCAACCGGCTGTTCCGCCACAATTTCCATCAGCCGCGACAGCACCACTTTATCCGGATCGCCGCGCTGCGTGGCTGCCACGGCCTGCGCAACCATGTCAGTGAAGGTGTCGTGATCCGGCAGCGCCGTACGGCGACGAACTTCTGGCAGATCGCTTTCAGCCGATGCGGCGCGGGCTTTCAGATCGTCACGCTGAAAGGTCTGATACGACTCAGGGATAAACAGTGCTGCGGGCTGATCCACATCGAACGGGATCGCCCCCACCAGAATGGGATGGGCTATGCCCTGTTTTCTGGCCGAGGCAAAATGATGCTGTAGTTGTTGCTGAAACTCTCCGGTCAGCTGCTCGCCCTGGTTTACCGGGGCAGTGAGTGTCGTAAAGCAGCCCTGAGTCGTCAGACTTCGCCAGGGAGAGGTAAACAGGAAGCCACGGCAGAGTGCCGGAAAATCCTGCAACAGGGGATGTTCAAATGCCCGCGATTCCACCATAATTGCACCTATAAATGATAAGATAACTAATAATGATTATCATTTGTATTATGTTGCAGTAACCTACGTCGATTAGCCAAAGGTGTCAATAAATACGCGGTGATTCGGCTGGTTTTGTTGGTTAAATCAGCACAAGTTGTCGCCCGGATTACCGGAGAGTAAAAGGATGAAAACAAATGACTAAACAGGGGGTAACGTCGGCATTAGCGCTGTTTTTCCTGAGTATCACGCTGTTCAGCGTGACCGCTGTTGCACAGAGCGGCTGGCCGCGAACGATCACCGGGGCAAAAGGTCAGGTCACCCTGGCTCAGGCACCGACTCGCATTGTCTCGACCAGTGTTACCCTGACCGGATCGCTGCTGGCAATTGATGCACCGGTCGTCGCCAGTGGCGCAACCGCACCTGGCAGCCGGCTGGCTGATGAGCAGGGATTCTTCCGGCAGTGGAGTCGTGTGGCAAAACAGCGTGGCGTAAAGCGGCTCTATATTGGTGAACCCAATGCTGAAGCGATTGCTGCAGAAGCGCCAGACCTGATTGTGGTCAGCGCCACCGGTAATGATTCAGCGATCAAACTGGCCGATCAGCTCTCAGCTATTGCGCCGGTACTGGTCGTCAACTATGACGATAAAAGCTGGCAGCAGCTGGTGACACTGCTGGGTGAGGCGACCGGACATGAGGCTGATGCTGCTGCCCGGATAAGCGAGTCCGACGCGCGTGAAAAGGCGCTGAAAGCAAAGCTGACCCTGCCTCCGCAGCCGGTTTCTGCGATGGTGTGGAACGGGGATGGTCGGGCAGTGAATCTCTGGACAGAGGCATCGGCACAGGGGAAGTTACTGCAGGAGCTGGGCTTCACGCTGGCAACGCCACCAGCGACGCTTCCGTCCGGTCACAGCATGGGACAGCGTAAAGATATTCTTCAGCTGTCAGGTGAAAATCTGGCGGCAGGCCTGAATGGACGGACTTATCTGCTGTTTGCCGCCGAAGATAACACTGCTGCGCAGGTGATGAGTAACCCTTTCCTGGAGCAAACCCCGGCGGTGCGCGCTAAAGCGGTCTATGCGCTGGGGCTGGATAGCTTTCGTCTCGACTACTACAGCGCCAGTAATTTGCTGTCACGGCTGGAAGCGCTGTTCGTGAAATCATGATGTGGCCTCGGCGGGGGCAGGCAGTTGATAGCGTCGCAGGCGGGCCATGAGCAGCCACATGACGATACCCAGCACGGTGGCTGCCAGAGCAGAGAGGGCGGCTGCCTGCTGCGGCAACAGCAGTGAACCCATCGCGCCAATGATTGCTGCACCTGTCGCATCGCCGGTGACATTCTGCGCTGTCCAGAGGCTGTTGATCCTGCCAGGCAGTGCATCGGGCGTCAGCGTCTGAATCATCGCATACTGCACCAGGCAGCTGATGGCACTGACCAAAGGCCATGAGGCAGATCAGACTCAGGCTGAACCACGGTATCAGGCTGAACAGAGCCAGTGCGACGAAGGTCGCGATGGCTCTGGCCTGACTCAGACCGCCCGGCTGTGGCGACTGCGCCAGCCGTCCGCTTGTCAGCGCACCCGTCGCAGCACCCAGCGGCACGGCGGCGAACATCAGCCCCAGGCTGATGGCATCCGCCTTCATCAGAATCTCACGCCCGACCAGCGCCGTGACGCCTGTCGCGCCGAAAAAGCCATTCCAGAGTCCTGGCACGAAGACGGCGATGACCGACGGTTAAGTGAGCAGGGCATTAATGCACAACGCGGCAAAGCCCAGGCCAGAGGTGGATCGGGCAAACAGGATCAGGCGACGGCGCTCAAGGCGATCGGCCAGCAGGCCGATAAACATACCGGCTTCGGCCAGCGTCACCGCCAGTCCTGCCAGTAGCGGCGATTGCGTCAGTTGCTGAATCTGAACCGGGACCGTCAGCGCCAGCATGCCGGGAGCGATAATCGAGATACAACGGGCGATAAACAGGGCGCGAAAGGCGGGATGGGTTTCAGCAGAGTAAGCTCGATAAAGTGGGAGGGTTTGTTCATAGAGTCCCTTTTATCCACCCATTTTCCTCATTATTGACTCTGAGAGTCATGGTAACATACAAAAAAACAGCCAATAACGATAACAAGTATCATTATCATAAAGACTCGCAATTGCGAGCTATGTTGAATCCGTGAAGGTTTAAATGTTATGCGTCCACTCCATGCAATAGCCGGTTCAGGGATAGTGCTATTGTTGCTTATCGCGCTCAGCCTGATGCTCGGTGCCAGATCTATCCCCTTTCATGATGTTACACATGCCTTACTTTCCGACTGTAGCCGCGTCGATTGTGTGATCGTGCGCGATGCCCGGCTGCCGCGAACCCTGGCGGGATTGCTGGCCGGGATCAGTTTAGGTCTGGCAGGCGCACTGATGCAGAGCCTGACGCGCAATCCACTGGCCGACCCAGGCATTCTTGGTGTTAATGCCGGAGCGGGTTTTGCGGTGGTGCTCGGCATCGCCCTCTCTGGCGCAGATTCACCTGCAGAATGGCTGGGTTTTGCTTTTATGGGCGCACTGCTGGCGTCGCTGCTGGTGGCCCTGACGGCGGCGATCGGCGGCGGGCGCGTTAATCCGCTGCGTCTGACGCTGGCAGGCGTGGCGCTGGGTGCGGTGCTGGAGGGTTTAACGTCTGGCCTGTCGCTGCTTAATCCCGATATTTACGATCATCTGCGTTTCTGGCACAGCGGTTCGCTGGATATCCGCAATTTCGCCATTCTGCGCACTGTCTTTCCGGCGGTCGTTGCCGGGAGCCTGCTGGCGCTACTGCTGGCACCTTCGCTCAACAGCCTGAGTATGGGCGGGGATATGGCAACCGCGCTGGGCACCCGTGTGATGCGTACTCAACTGGTGGGATTGCTGGCGATTGCACTGCTGAGCGGTGCGGCGACGGCGGCAGTCGGACCCATCGCCTTTGTTGGATTAATGACACCGCATCTGGCCCGCTGGCTGTTGGGCAACGATCATCGCTGGATGCTGCCGGGGACACTTGTAATCACTCCCTGTCTGCTGCTGGCCGCCGATATTCTGGGACGGCTGATGGTGCAGGGTGAACTGCGCGTGTCAATTGTTACGGCCATTCTCGGTGCGCCGATGCTGATTGTGCTGGTGCGCCGAAAGCTGGGAAGAGGGCAAATATGACACGGATGATGATCAATGCGTTACTGCTGTTGATGGCCTGCGGGGTACTGGCTTTTCTGGGCGTCACGCGCGGCACCTTACCGATCTCCGCCAGCCAGTTATGGGCACTTTTCAACGGCGAGGCGGCGCGCAATGTTCAGCTCATTGTGCTGGAGTGGCGTCTGCCGCGCGTCATGATGGCCCTGCTGATTGGTGCAGCGCTGGGCGTCAGTGGGGCGATTTTTCAGTCGCTGCTGCGCAACCCGCTGGGCAGTCCCGATATTCTGGGTTTTAACACCGGCGCTTACAGCGGCGTGCTGGTGGCGCTGGTGCTGTTCCAGCAAAACATGGAAGGGATGACGCTGGCGGCACTGGCAGGCGGGCTGCTCACGGCGGGTGTGGTCTGGCTGTTCAGCTGGCGCAACGGCGTGGAGACCTTTCGGCTGATTATTGTGGGCATCAGCGTGCGGGCGCTGCTGATGGCGCTGAACAGCTGGCTGATTATCAGTGCTTCACTGGAGGCGGCACTGAGCGCCGGGCTCTGGAGCGCCGGTTCACTTAACGGCATTACCTGGGCGAAAACCACGGTGGTGATCGCCGTGCTGCTGCTGGCGCTGCTGGCAACAGGCATGCTGGCCCGCCGCATGCGACTGCTGGAGATGGGTGACGACACGGCCTGCGCGCTGGGCGTTCCGGTTGAGCGCAGCCGCGTCATGCTGATGCTGACGGGTGTTATCCTCACCGCCGCCTCGACGGCGCTGGTCGGTCCGATCTCCTTTATTGCGCTGCTGGCACCGCAGATTGCGCGACGTCTCAGTGGTGGCACCAAAGGCGCGCTGCCGCTGGCTGCGTTGTGTGGCGCGCTGCTGTTAATCGCCGCGGATTACGCCGCGCAGCACTTTTTCCTGCCTTATCAGCTGCCGGTTGGCGTGATTACGGTCAGCCTGGGCGGACTCTATCTGATTGCGCTACTGGTGCGGGAGGCACGACGCTAATGAAAGTGACAACACGATTGCAGGGCGACGCGCTGACGCTGGGCTATGACAAAAAAATCGTGGCGGAGAATCTCTCTGTGGCGATCCCTGACGGTGAACTGACCGTGATCATCGGGCCCAACGCCTGCGGAAAATCAACGCTGCTGCGTACCTTAAGCCGCCTGGTCTCGCCGCTGCAGGGTGAGGTGCTGCTGGATGGCAATACCATTGCTCACTACGCGACCAAAGAGGTGGCACGCCGGCTAGGGCTGCTGCCGCAAAGCTCGAACGCGCCTGCGGGTATCAGCGTCAGCGAACTGGTGGCGCGCGGGCGTTATCCGCACCAGTCGTTGTTTGGGCGCTGGCGACAGGAAGATGAGGCGGCGGTGCAGCAGGCCATGCAGGCCACTGGCGTGGCCGATTTAGCGCAGCAGCAGGTTGATACGCTCTCTGGCGGTCAGCGGCAGCGGGTGTGGATTGCGATGGTGCTGGCTCAGCAGACACCGCTATTGCTGCTGGATGAACCGACCACCTGGCTGGATATTGCCCATCAGATTGAACTGCTGGAATTAATGCAGGATCTCAATCAGCAGCATGGACGAACGCTGGTGGTGGTGCTGCACGATCTTAATCAGGCGTGCCGCTACGCCAGCCATCTGATAGCGATGCGCGACGGGAAAATCGTTGCCGAAGGGAAACCGGCGGAGATTGTAACGCCGGAACTGATAGAAACGATCTATGGCCTGCGCTGCATTATCATCAGCGATCCAGTGGCCGGTACGCCGATGATTGTACCGCTGGGCAGAGGCTGACCCGCGCCCTCTCCGGCGAAAAAAGCGCAGGTCAGGACGGCTCAGGGAATCAGCGCCGCCAGACACTGCTGCAGTCGTGGGCCGATCTGCCTGAACATGCGCGGTGAGATGATTTCGACGTGCGCACAGTCCAGCGGCCAGATAGTCAGTCCGCCAACCCAGGGTGCCCAGGCGCGGCGTGCATCCTGACCGGGCTGCTGGGTCTGTTGCGCCAGGAACAGCGTGGCGTGTCCACCAAAGCGAGCACTGCGCGCCGTGGCCAGCAGGCGCACCGAACTGGCGTAGTTGGCTTCAATGGTGGCAAACAGCGCCGCCATCCCTTCACCGGCCTGCTCGCGCTGTGCCGCAATAAATTGCTCGCGCTCACGATTGACCTCTGCCAGCACCGCCGGGTCCAGCACGTGTTCACCGCGCCGTTCATCCCAGTTCTGCGTCTCTGGCGGCCAGGTATCCAGCAGCCCGAGGAAGGCGACCGTTTCACCTTCGGCCTCCAGCCGCGCGGCGATACCCTGTGCCAGCGTGCCGCCCAGCGAATAGCCCAGGAAATAGTAGGGCCCCTCTGGCTGCTGCTGGCGCACCGTCGCCAGATGTGCGTCACACACCGCATCAAGGTGCTGCGCCTGATTCAGCGGGCTGGTGATGTCAGGTGACTGAATGCCGAGCAGCGACCAGCGCGCATCCAGATAGCGCTGCAACACGCTGAACTGCCAGGCAAAACCTGAGGCGGGATGGAAGCAGAACAGCGTCGGGCCGGTAGTGCGCCGCAGTGGCAAGACCGCTTCAAATCCGGCGCGGGCTGTCTCCGCGGGTTCACTGCTAAGCAGGACGGCCAGCTTTTCTACCGTGGCGGCCACCATAATCTGACCCACCGACACCGACTGATTCAACGTCCGTCGCAGCTGCGCCGCCAGCCGCATCGCCAGCAGCGAATGGCCACCCAGCACAAAAAAATCATCCTGTGCGCTGACGGACTCACGTTCCAGCAGCGTGGCGAACGCCTGCGCCAGCGTGGTTTCCAGGCCAGGGTGCGGCGCACGCCCGGCAGCCGCAGGCCGGGTTTGTGGCAGCGGCAGCGCTTTACGATCCAGCTTGCCGTTGCTGCTGAGCGGTAGTGCCGCCAGCTGAACAATCGCCACCGGCACCATATGCGCAGGCAACTGTATCGCCAGGGTCTGGCGCATGACGTCGGCATCAATCGGGCCATCTGCGACCACATAGCCGACCAGCTGGCGGGCATCACCCTGCTGGTCACTACTGCTGCCCAGTACCACCGCATGCGTCACGGCCTGCACAATGCCAGGCAGCGCAGCCATGGCATGATCGATCTCATTCAGCTCGATGCGCTGTCCGCGGATTTTAAGCTGATCGTCGCTGCGGCCCAGATACTCCACTGCACCATCCGGCAGCCAGCGCGCCACATCGCCGGTGCGGTACATGCGGGAGCCGTTACCCCACGGATCGGCCACAAACCGGCTGGCCGTGAGGTCAGGACGATCCAGATAACCCTGTGCCAGCTGCACGCCGGTCAGCCAGAGATCGCCCGCCACCCCAGGCGGCACCGGCTGCAGGCGCGCATCCAGAATCCGTAAGCCGGTGTTCCAGACCGGGAAGCCAATCGGCACGCTGGCACCGTCGACGGCCGCCAGCGCGGGTCCGAAAGCCGGGCAGAAGCTGACATCCACTGCCGCTTCGGTCGGGCCATACAGGTTATGCAAGGGTACCCGGGTCAGCGTCTGCCACTGGCGCGATAGCTCAGTGGGCAGCGCTTCACCGCTGCAGAACACCTGGCGCAGGGTGGTGCACCTTGCTATCGCGTTGTCATCGTGCAGCGAGGCAACAAAGGCCGCCAGCATCGAGGGAACAAAATGGGTGGTGGTCACGCGGTAGCGGGCAAACAGCTGCTGCAGCGCTTCCGGGTCGCGGTGGGCATCAGGCGGTGCCATTACCAGCTGTGCGCCAGCGATCAATGGCCAGAAGAACTCCCACACCGAGACATCAAAGCTGCTCGGCGTTTTCTGCAGCACCACATCATCACCGCCGAGCGGATAACGATCCTGCATCCACAGCAGCCGGTTGACGATCGCCTCATGACTGACCAGCACGCCTTTTGGCCGACCGGTCGAGCCGGAGGTATAGATGATGTAGGCACCATCATGCGGACGCGGGTCCTGTGTCAGCACGCTATCAGTGGGGGGTAATAGAGCGTCATAAAACAGCGGCGCGACCGGTGAGAGAGCCGCCAGCCTGTCTGCCAGTTCGCGGCAGGTGATCAGCATTTTCGGCGCGGCATCTTCCAGCATCATCTTCAGCCGATCATCCGGGTAGCCGGTATCAAGCGGCAGCCAGGTTGCACCCACGCTGACAATCGCCTGTAGCGCCAGCGATAAAAAGACTGAGCGCGGCAGCGCCACGGCGACGATGTCACCCCGCGTCACACCCTGCGCAATCAGCTGTTGTCCCAGCGCGGCGACCTGCTGCTGCATCTGCTGATAAGTAAGCTCATGCGCCTCATCCGTCAGCGCCATGGCGCGCGGCGTACGCTGCGCCTGCAGCAGCAGCAGGCTGCTTAGCGTCTCTGCAGGCAGCATCACGGCAGTCTGATTGACCGCTGCCAGCTGCTGATGTTCTTCCGGCATCAGCATATCCAGCTCGCCACAGGCGCACGCTGGCCGGACGGCAAGCTGCTGAAGCAGCAGACCAAAGCGGCTGGCATGTTGCTTCAGCACGGTTTCGCTGTAGCGCTCTGCATTGGCCAGTAGTTCCAGCGTCAGGTCGCCCTGTTCGCTGAGATAGATAGCAATCTCCAGATCGCGGACCGGGCCTGACGCCAGCTGATGAGTGATGCCTTCAATGCCGGCGAAATCGAGCTGATAGTCGAACATCTTCAGGTTAATCACCGGCCCATAGAGCGGCGCGCTGTCACCCAATCGCCCCAGATCGCGCTGCACCTGTTCAGCGTCGTAACGCTGATGACGGCGCATTTTTCTGACCTCGCCCGCCAGCTGCGCGGCCAGTGCCGCCAGCGGCTGTGCCGGATCGTAATGGATGGCCACAGGCAATACGTTGATCACCGGACCGGTGGCGCAGAGCGCGGCCGAGCCGATGCGGCGCATAAAGATGAAACCAGCGGCAAAGTCGTTCTGACCGGTGAGGCGCGCCAGCCACAGCGCCACCAGCGCAAAGGCGGTGTCCGCCGCGCTGAGATTCTGCTGCTGGGTATGCGCCAGCAACGCCTGAAAGGTGTGTCGCTCCAGGGCAAATGTGTGTCGCAGCAGATCGGTGCTGGCGCTCTGACCTGCCAGCGGCAGCGCAGACAGCGAGGCGGGCGCAGGCAACTGCGCACCTTTTTCCAGCCAGAACTGGCGATCGCGCTGCCAGGCTGAAGAGTTGTGATAGCGCTGATACTCGTCGACGACCTCGCTGAACGGGACAAAGGGGCTCGGCTCCGGCGTGTCGCCGTGCTGCCAGGCGCTGTAGAGATGGGCGATACGGCGGGTCAGGGCGGTGAAGCTGAAACCATCGATCACCAGATGATGGTAGCGCTGATACCAGTACCAGTGATCCTCGCCCAGCCGAAGCAGGCTGTGATGATAGAGCGGCGCATTGCTCAGCACCCGCAGATCGCCAGACATATCCTGCTGCATCAGCGCCTGTGCGGCGGCCTCCGGATCGGCGGCATCGCGCAGATCGATCATTTCAGGCGCGCGAAAATGCTGGGGGGTAAGCCACTGCAGCGGTTCACCCTCCTGCTCGCCAAAGGCCATATTCAGCGTGTCCGCTTCCTGCATACCGGCAACGATGGCGCGAGACAGCAGCGCGCTGTTCAGCGCACCACGCAGTTCAACGAAATGCGCCACGGCGTAGGCATTGGAATAGGGGGATAACTGCTCAGCGATCCAGATGCCGGGCTGCGCGGCCACCAGCGGCAACGTTTTTTGTTCTGTCAGCGGGTTCAGAGTGGTCTCAGACATTGCGGCTCCCACTGTCCTGCGTCATGACCGGACGGATATCGTGCCAGTTTTCATTCAGCCAGCTCAGGCAACGGGCCTGTGGTTCGGGCCCATAAACAGGCTGCCACCCTGGCGGAACCGTACAAAAGGCGGGCCATAAGCTGTACTGCTGCTGATCGTTTTTCAGCACCTGACAATCCTGCTGTGGATCGTCGAAAGGATTGAGTTGTTGCATGTTAGTCTCCTGTCCGAAGTCGCCGGGCGCGTTAGCGGCGCTCTGCTGCGTATCCTTTTTCTTTTAATGGCGCACAGGCGGCGGGATATCAGTGGGTTATGGCGATTGCCATAGAGCTTTAAGGCCTGCCAGCAGCCCGCCGCGCCAGCATAGCGCATCGTGACCCCCTTCAACCGGGTGATAGCTGACCTGATGTCCTGCCGCGGTGAGATCGCGCTGAAACAGCTCGTTTGCCGCCAGAATCAGTCGTTCGCGCCGTCCCGCCTCCAGATAAAAGCGCCGGGAGGGTGCCTGCAGCAAACCCTGCTGTAACTGCTGCGGCAGCCAGCCATTCGGGTCGCCGCGCGCGGGCCACCAGAACGAACCGGAAAGACTGATGGCACCCGCAAAGGTTTCAGGCCAGGTCAGGGTAGCGTAAGCGGCCGAAAGGCCGCCAAAACTCTGTCCGGCCACCAGCGTGCTGTTGGCCCGAAACGGTGCCCACTGCTGAATTTGTGGTAACAGCTCATGCTGAATCGCCAGCCAGAAATCGGGATTACAGGTCAGCTCACGCGTGCGGTGTTCGCGGTCAATAATGTCGATCATGACATAGACCGCAGGAGGCAGTTCGCCTGCCTCAGTGAGTTGCTCAAGCGGACCGGCAACGGGCATGCTGAGCGTCCAGAACTGACCATCCAGCAGTAGTGCCAGCGGACGATCGGCAGCATCTGCCTCACCGGTGACACAAAGCCAGACCTGACGCTGATTACCCAGTCGCTGGCTGCGCCAGAGATAGTGCTGCAGCGGAATAGTGGTGGCGCGACCTTCATCAACTGCACGCCATACCTGCTGCTCAGGCGCGTGCGGCAGATGCAGCGGCGAGACGCTCATGCCGCGCCCGGCCGACCAGCTTCGCAGCGGATTGAGCGGATCGCTTTGTGCCTGCCGGAATTTCTGACCCCACCACTGGCGCAGCGCCTGCATATCAGCCTGCCCGGCAAACGTCTCTGTCTGGTTGTCAGGGATCAGGCAGTAGCTGCCGCGCCAGTCAGCAGGCAGGGTGGTTTGCCACCACCAGACATCGGTATCAGGAACAGGTGTTAAGGAGGACGGTGAGGCTGTGTGATGATGATCGGTTACGCCGGTAATGTTGATCCAGACGCGCCGGGTATCAGAGTGCAGCGGGTCACCCTGGGGGTCACGCCAGAAAAAAGTGACCTGACAGGTGCCCTTTTCGCCGGGTTCAATCAGGGGAATGCCCTGCTGCTGCCGCTGCTGCCACCAGCGTTCGCTGCCGGTCTCTTCGTTTAACCACGCCATTCGCACCATGATTCAATCACACTTGCCTGGGGTCATGCATGTTACAGATAATAGTATTGATAATTATTTGCATTTGCAATAGTGTGTTTCCGCTCAACAGGGAGCGCGCGCATTTTCTCTGCCGCATTGGATTTCAGACGGACGTAACGCGGTTCTGAAGCCGGTGTAGCGGGAGGGGGTAATGCGTTGCAGGCAAGGTTATGACCTTTTTACCGGTTCGCCGGCAGTGGCACGCTCGCTGGCACTCCAGGAACAGAAAAATGAAAAAGTTATCCCGGCTTTCGTTAGCCATTATGATTGAACTGGGTTTCGCGGCCTCTCTCATTTCTGCTGGCGCAGTGGCTGCCGAAGCCCACAGCGACCCGGCAATCAGCAACACGTCAGATACGATCCACGACGGTACCATGATGGTCACCGCCGCTGAGCAGACGCTGCAGGCCCCTGGCGTGTCGACCATTACCGCCGACGAAATCAAAAAACATCCCCCTGCGCGCGACGTCGCCGAAATCATCCGCACCATGCCCGGTGTCAACCTGACCGGTAACTCCACCAGCGGCCAGCGCGGTAACAACCGTCAGATCGATATCCGTGGTATGGGACCGGAAAATACCCTGATCCTGATCGATGGCCTGCCGGTGACCAGCCGCAATGCGGTGCGGCTTGGCTGGCGTGGCGAGCGTGACACACGCGGCGACACTAACTGGGTACCGCCAGAGATCATTGACCGGATTGACGTCATCCGCGGCCCGGCAGCGGCCCGCTACGGCAATGGCGCGGCGGGTGGTGTGGTCAATATCATCACCAAAAAAGAGATGGATAATCAGTGGCACGGCTCGTGGAGCGCCTATTATAACGTGCCGCAACACAAGGATGAGGGCGCAACGCGGCGTACCAACTTCAGTCTTGAAGGACCGCTGGGCGATGATGTCAGTTTCCGGCTCTATGGCGGTCTGGCAAAAACGCAGGCCGATGCTTACGACATCAATGAAGGTCACGCCGCAGACCGCACCGGCAGTTACGCGGGATCCTACCCGGCGGGCCGCGAAGGTTCAGTCAATAAAGATATTCATGGCCTGCTGCGCTGGGCGTTTGCACCGATGCAGGCGCTCGAAGTGGGGGCCGGTTACAGCCGTCAGGGCAACCTCTATGCTGGCGACACCCAGAACACTAATACCAACGCGCTTGTGAAAAGCAAATATGGTGACGAAACCAACCGGCTTTATCGGCAGAACTTTTCTGTTAAGTGGACCGGTGCCTGGGATAATGGCATCAGCACCACTACCTATGCGCAGTATGAAAACACCCGCAACTCGCGTCTGAATGAAGGGCTGGCGGGCGGCACTGAAGGTATATTTTCCAACAGCAACTTCAATACCATCCAGCTGGACGATGTGTTGCTGCACAGCGAGATCAGCGTGCCGTTTGAGTGGCTGGTGAATCAGACCGCAACCTTTGGCACGGAATGGAATCAGCAGCGGATGAAGGATCCTTCCTCGACGACGCAGGCCGCCAGCTACGGTTCGATTCCCGGTATTGCCACCACCGGACGCTCTCCCTATTCGCAGGCGGAAATCTTCTCACTGTTTGCGGAAGATAATATTGAGCTGACCGACAGTACCATGCTGACGCCTGGCCTGCGCTTCGATCACCATTCGATCGTCGGCGATAACTGGAGCCCGTCGCTCAACCTCTCACAGGGATTAGGCGATGAGTTCACCCTGAAAATGGGCATTGCGCGCGCTTATAAAGCGCCGAGCCTCTACCAGACTAACCCGAACTATCTGCTTTACAGCAATGGTCAGGGCTGCGCGGCCAGTGCCGGTGCCTGTTATCTGATGGGTAATGATGACCTGAAAGCGGAAAACAGCATCAACAAAGAGATTGGACTGGAATGGAAGCGCGACGGCTATCAGGCGGGCCTGACCTGGTTCCGCAACGACTATCGGAACAAAATAGAGGCAGGCACGGCCCCCACCGGCACGGCGTCTAACGGCAAAACCGATATCTACAAATGGGAAAATGTGCCAAAAGCGGTGGTTGAGGGGCTTGAAGGTACGGTTAATGTCCCGTTCTCTGATAGCGTAACGTGGAACAACAACTTCACGTATATGCTGCAAAGCAAAAATAAAGAGACCGGCGATCGCCTGTCAATTATTCCGGCGTATACGCTCAATTCTACGCTGAGCTGGCAGGCGATGCCGGATCTCTCCCTCCAGACAACCCTGACCTGGTACGGTAAACAGGTGCCGAAGAAGTATGACTATAAGGGTAACGCCGTCACCGGCAGCGCGACCGATCAGGTCAGTCCCTATTCGGTGATGGGGATGAGCGGCACCTATGATGTTAATCAGTATGCCAGCGTTACGGTCGGTATCGACAACCTCTTCGACAAGCGTCATTTCCGTCAGGGCAATGCGCAGACTACCGGCAATGCCACCACCGGCGCTTATCTTTACGGCGCGGGAGCCAATACCTTTAATGAATCGGGCCGCACATTTTATATGAGCGTGAACACCCGCTTCTGATCGGTTCAGCCATAAAAAAACGCAGCAGGTTGATCGCCTGCTGCGTTTTTATCTCTGCTTTATCAGTTGTTCTGGTTGATATCGCGGTAGAGTCGGCTCTCAAAACGCACCAGCGGAATACGGCGGGTACGCTGATCCTCCGGCGGAACCGCATAGCCGGAAAGGAACTGCACAAAAGCAACCCGCGCACCGCTGGAGGTGGTGATAAAGCCCGCCAGGTTATAGACCCCCTGCAGGGAACCGGTTTTCGCCGAGACCTTGCCATCCAGTCCCGCTTCATGCAGCCCGCCGCGATACTGCAGCGTGCCGTCATAACCCGCCAGCGGCAGCATCGAAATATAATCCAGCGTGTCGTCATTCTTCGCAATGAACTGCAACACCTGCATCATGGTTTGCGGCGAAATGAGGTCATGTCGTGACAGGCCGGAACCATCGACCTGAATGCTATTACCCATATCGACATTGGCTTTGGCTTTCAGGATACGGCGGACAGCATCCTGTCCGGCGCGGAATGTGCCGGGCACGTTGAAGTAGTGATGACCAATGGTGCGGAAGACCGTGTCGGCTATCATGTTGTCTGACTTCTTCAGCATGGTGTGCAGCAGCGTGTGCAGCGGCGCAGACTGGGTCGATGCCAGTACGGTACCTGGCTCCGTGACCTGCGTCTGGCGCACCAGATGGCCACTGTAGTCAATCTCTGACGACCGCAGCTCTGCCTTAAGGATTTCACCCGCCCAGGCCGCGCCATCCTGCACAGCAAAGGCCAGCGGCAGAGGTTCGGCACGCTGGCGCATACAGCCTGTCAGGGTGTAGCGGTTCAGCTCCCCCGGAACCACATCCAGTTCACAATATTGCCCTTCACCGCTGTTACGGCCGAGGGTGCGGACCTGGCTGTACATATGCGCCGGATAATAGGAGGCGATGCGCACAAACGCATTTTCACCCGGCGTATTAGCGCTGTAGAGCGACACCGAGAAGCAGTTTTTATCCACGATCGCGGCACCCGGCGGGGCGCTGAAGCACTGGGTCATATCATTCCACGGCCAGCCTGGTGCCATGTCATGGCTGGCAAAAACCGAGGTGTCGATAACCAGATTACCTTTGATATGGTTAATGCCCTGCTTCTTTATTGCCGCGACCATGTTGCGCAGATCCTGACGGCTTAACGTCGGATCACCGCCGAAACGGGCGACTAAATCGCCGTTCAGGGTGCCATCTATAATGGCACCCCGGGTCTCAAAAGTGGTCTGAAAACGAAAGTCGCCACCCAGTTCCAGTAACGCCGCCAGTGCTGTTACCACTTTCATGGTACTGGCGGGCAGGGCCATCTGTTTGCCGTGGTAATCAATGATCGGTGTTGATGCACCCACTTTCTGAACCATCAGCGCCAGATTGGCACCATCTGGCAGGTACTGCATGTATTCATCAACTGGCGCTGCGTGTGCCTGCAGCATAAATGCGCAGCTTAATCCGGTAACAAGTCGTGAAAATCGCATAATCTCGCGGTAACTGGCAGGTGAGGGCGTCAATACTACGTCGCTGGGCGGTGCAAAGTAAACGATGACCCGCAGGGAACTCTGGGGTAAAATACGTATCAAATTGCAAAACTCTTTTCTGGCCTGGAACCATCTCCGGGTCAGGATTCTTTTATTTGCAAAAACGGGCTAATGCGCCGCAGAGCGCTTTTTCTGCGGTCACCAGTCAGGATGACATCGTTAAACAGGAAAGAGGGCGAGGAGCTTAAATGAATCAGATTCCGATGACGTTAAGAGGCGCTGAAAGATTGCGCGAAGAGCTGAACGAGCTGAAAACCGTGAAGCGCCCGCGCATTATCGCCTCTATCGCTGAAGCACGCGAACATGGCGATTTAAAAGAGAACGCGGAATATCACGCTGCGCGTGAAGAGCAGGGTTTCTGCGAAGGCCGCATTCAGGAGATTGAAGCCAAACTCTCCAATGCACAGGTTATCGATGTTACGCAGATGCCTAAAACCGGCCGCGTGATCTTCGGTGCCACGGTAACCGTGCTGAATATCGATACCGACGAAGAGGCGACTTATCGCATCGTCGGCGATGACGAGGCGGACTTTAAGCAAAATCTGATTTCGGTCAATTCGCCAATG
This sequence comes from Candidatus Pantoea gossypiicola, assembly GCF_008632075.1. Classification (GTDB taxonomy): domain Bacteria; phylum Pseudomonadota; class Gammaproteobacteria; order Enterobacterales; family Enterobacteriaceae; genus Pantoea; species Pantoea gossypiicola. The sequence continues at coordinate 18,746 of NZ_VWVM01000011.1, read as the reverse complement.
GCGCGGGGTCTGGTGGGCAAAGAGGCGGATGATGTTGCCATCATTAAAACCCCTGGCGGCGACGTTGAGTATGAGATCCTGAAGGTGGAATACCTTTAAAGTGTTGCTACGCTTTGAAAAGCGTTAAAGCACAATGTAAAGAAAGGAAAAAGGCCGCATTGCGGCCTTTTATCTGAGGTAAGAGCATGTCACTTTCTTTGCCCACTTAGCGTGGCAGAGAAATTTTGCTCTCTTTAGAGGGGCGATACAGCACCAGCGTTTTGCCGATCACCTGTACGTTGCTGGCACCGGTCTCACGCACGATAGCCTCGACGATCAGCTGTTTCGTTTCACGATCTTCAGAGGCGATTTTCACCTTGATCAGTTCGTGATGCGACAGAGCCTGCTCGATTTCGGCCAGCACGCCTTCAGTCAGGCCATTGCCACCCAGCATAACCACTGGCTTGAGCGGATGGGCGAGGCCCTTGAGGTGCTGTTTTTGTTTGGTACTTAGATTCATCGTAGTTTTTTACTTACTCAGGGATTGAAAACGGTTCATTCTACCGCCATCTCGGGTATATCACCAAATCGGCGCAACCCACTGCGTGCAGGTTTATCGCTACGATGACGATTCAACTGGAAATATTATGACGGGTAAAAAGCGTTCGGCCAGCTCGAGCCGCTGGCTTCAGGAACACTTTAGCGATAAATATGTACTTCAGGCGCAGAAAAAAGGGTTGCGTTCGCGCGCCTGGTTTAAACTTGATGAAATACAACAGGGTGACAAGCTTTTCAAACCCGGTATGACCGTGGTAGATCTGGGTGCTGCACCCGGTGGCTGGTCGCAGTATGTTGTACAGCAAATCGGGAACAAAGGGCGCATCATTGCCTGTGATATCCTGCCAATGGATCCGATAGTCGGTGTCGATTTCCTTCAGGGCGATTTTCGTGAAGAATCGGTGATCAATGCGCTGCTTGAGCGCGTTGGCGATCAGAAAGTTCAGGTTGTCATGTCCGATATGGCACCGAATATGAGTGGTACACCTGCCGTAGATATTCCCCGGTCGATGTATTTAGTGGAACTGGCGCTGGAGATGTGTCGGGATATCCTGGCACCTGGCGGCAGTTTTGTAGTGAAAGTGTTTCAGGGAGATGGCTTCGATGAATACCTGCGGGAAATTCGCTCCCTGTTTACGAAAGTAAAAATTCGTAAGCCGGACGCTTCGCGTTCACGTTCACGTGAAGTGTACATTGTGGCGACTGGGCGCAAACTATAACCAAATTGCTGGAGACGTCCGCAGCTTTGCTGCGATTCCATGTATGCAGGATCTATAGTACCCTACGCTATCTGTTAACACCGATGTAATATGAGGTTAATCCCTTGAGTGACATGGCGAAAAACCTGATTCTCTGGTTAGTCATCGCGGTCGTGCTGATGTCAGTATTCCAGAGCTTTGGGCCCAGCGAGTCAAATGGCCGTCGGGTTGATTATTCAACCTTCCTGTCGGAAGTGAACCAGGATCAGGTCCGCGAGGCACGTATTAACGGGCGTGAAATTAACGTCATTAAAAAAGACAGCAATAAATACACGACCTACATTCCTGTCAACGATCCCAAGTTGCTTGATAACCTCTTGACCAAAAACGTCAAAGTGGTTGGCGAACCGCCGGAAGAGCCAAGCCTGCTGGCTTCCATCTTCATTTCGTGGTTCCCGATGCTGCTGCTGATCGGTGTGTGGATCTTCTTTATGCGTCAGATGCAGGGCGGCGGCGGTAAGGGCGCGATGTCCTTCGGCAAAAGCAAAGCCCGCATGCTGACGGAAGACCAGATTAAAACCACTTTCGCCGACGTAGCGGGTTGTGACGAAGCGAAAGATGAAGTGGCTGAGCTGGTGGAATATCTGCGCGAGCCGAGCCGTTTCCAGAAGCTGGGCGGTAAAATTCCAAAAGGTGTGCTGATGGTGGGGCCACCGGGTACCGGTAAAACCCTGCTGGCAAAAGCGATTGCCGGTGAAGCCAAAGTACCTTTCTTCACTATCTCCGGTTCTGACTTTGTGGAAATGTTTGTCGGTGTCGGTGCATCCCGTGTGCGCGACATGTTCGAACAGGCCAAGAAAGCCGCACCGTGCATCATCTTTATCGATGAGATTGATGCCGTGGGTCGTCAGCGTGGGGCGGGTTTAGGCGGTGGTCATGATGAACGTGAGCAGACGCTGAACCAGATGCTGGTTGAGATGGATGGTTTCGAAGGTAACGAAGGTATTATCGTTATCGCCGCAACTAACCGTCCTGACGTACTGGACCCTGCGCTGCTGCGTCCAGGCCGCTTTGACCGTCAGGTTGTGGTCGGTCTGCCAGACGTACGTGGTCGTGAGCAGATCCTGAAAGTGCATATGCGTCGTGTGCCACTGGCAACCGACATTGATGCCGCCATCATTGCACGTGGTACGCCAGGCTTCTCAGGTGCCGATCTGGCCAACCTGGTAAACGAAGCCGCGTTGTTCGCCGCTCGTTCAAACAAGCGCGTGGTGTCGATGGTTGAGTTCGAGAAAGCGAAAGACAAAATTATGATGGGTGCGGAACGTCGCTCCATGGTAATGACGGAATCGCAGAAAGAGTCAACTGCCTACCACGAAGCGGGCCACGCCATTATTGGCCGCCTGGTGCCAGAGCATGATCCGGTGCATAAAGTCACGATTATCCCGCGCGGCCGTGCGCTGGGTGTGACCTTCTTCCTGCCTGAAGGCGACGCAATCAGCGCCAGCCGTCAGAAACTGGAAAGCCAGATTTCGACCCTGTACGGCGGTCGTCTGGCAGAAGAGATCATCTACGGTGCAGAACATGTTTCTACCGGTGCGTCGAACGACATTAAAGTCGCGACGAATCTGGCACGTAACATGGTGACGCAGTGGGGCTTCTCTGAAAAACTGGGTCCGTTGCTGTATGCAGAAGAAGAGGGTGAAGTATTCCTTGGACGTTCTGTCGCGAAAGCGAAACATATGTCTGATGAAACAGCCCGCATCATTGACCAGGAAGTTAAACACCTGATCGACAGCAACTACCAGCGTGCCCGCCGCATCCTGGGTGAGAACATGGACATTCTTCACGCGATGAAAGACGCGCTGATGAAGTATGAAACCATTGATGCCCCCCAGATCGACGACCTGATGGCACGCCGTGAAGTGCGTCCGCCAGCGGGCTGGGAAGATCCAGGCAGCAACTCAGACAGCAATGGTACGCCAAAAGCGCCACGTCCGGTTGATGAACCGCGTACGCCGAATCCAGGCAATACTATGTCAGAGCAGTACAACAAATAAGACGCATCACCGTCAGACAAAACCCCGGCTGGTCCGGGGTTTTTTACATCCAGATATTGATCAGCAAGGAGTTTTCACCATGAAGTTGTTTGCCCGTGATTCCCATCTCGATTTATCTTTTCCTCATGTGATGGGCATTCTGAATGTCACGCCGGACTCCTTTTCAGATGGTGGTAAACATAATGCGCTGGTCGATGCGCTGACGCATACCAATGAGATGGTGAATGCCGGCGCAACCATTATCGATGTAGGCGGCGAATCAACCCGTCCTGGCGCTGATGAGGTCAGTGTGGAGGAGGAGCTGGAGCGGGTCATTCCGGTGATCGATGCCATTGCCCAGCGTTTCGAAGTCTGGATTTCCGTGGACACCTCTAAAGCAGAGGTCATCCGCGAAGCCGCGCGAGTGGGTGCTCACATTATTAATGACGTGCGTTCGCTCTCTGAACCCGGCGCGCTGGAGGCGGCCGCGGCGACCGATCTGCCCGTCTGTCTGATGCATATGCAGGGTGAACCCCGCACCATGCAGCAGGCTCCCGCTTACGACAATATCTTAAGCGAAGTGGACACTTACTTCGCTCAGCAGATTGCGCGCTGTGAAGCGGCGGGTATCAAAAAAGAACGTCTGATACTCGACCCGGGCTTCGGTTTCGGTAAGAATCTCAGCCACAATTATGAACTGCTGGCCCATCTGGGCGATTTTCACCACTTCGGTCTGCCGCTGCTGGTGGGAATGTCCCGTAAATCAATGATTGGTCAGCTGTTAAATGTCGGCCCGTCACAGCGTTTAACCGGCAGCCTGAGTTGCGCGGTGATTGCAGCCATGCAGGGCGCGCAGATAATTCGCGTGCATGATGTGAAAGAGACGGCTGAAGCAATGCGCGTGGTCGAAGCGACCCGAAGAGCAAAAGGATAAACATGAGTAATCGCAAATATTTCGGTACAGATGGCATTCGCGGCAAAGTCGGTGAAGCCCCTATTACCCCCGATTTCGTCCTGAAGCTAGGCTGGGCCGCCGGGAAAGTGCTGGCGCGCCACGGTTCAAAGAAGATCATCATCGGAAAAGATACGCGTATCTCAGGCTACATGCTGGAATCAGCGCTGGAAGCGGGTCTCGCGGCGGCGGGGCTGACGGCGGCCTTTACCGGCCCGATGCCAACCCCTGCCATTGCCTACCTGACCCGCACCTTCCGCGCCGAGGCGGGCATTGTAATCTCTGCCTCGCACAACCCGTTTGATGACAACGGCATTAAGTTCTTCTCGTCCGAAGGGACAAAGCTGCCGGATGATGTCGAGGAAGCGATTGAGCTGGAGATGGAAAAGCCGATCACCTGCGTGGAATCAGCCCAGTTAGGCCGCGCCAGCCGCATTGTCGATGCCGCGGGACGTTACATCGAGTTCTGTAAGGGGACTTTCCCCAGCGAACTCAATCTGAATGGCCTGAAAATTGTGGTCGACTGTGCCAATGGTGCGACTTACCACATTGCGCCGAATGTCCTGCGCGAGCTGGGCGCGACCGTCATCGCAATCGGTGTCCAGCCAGACGGCATGAACATCAACAAAGAGTGCGGTGCCACCGATCTCAAACTGCTGCAGCAGCGTGTACTGGCGGAGAAGGCGGATATTGGTCTGGCCTACGATGGCGACGGCGACCGCATCATGATGATTGACCATCTGGGCGACAAAGTAGATGGCGACCAGATCCTCTATATCATTGCACGTGAAGCGCTGCGTCAGGGGCAGTTGCGCGGCGGTGTAGTGGGTACGCTGATGAGCAACATGGGCCTGGAATTAGCGCTGAAACAGCTCGGCATCCCGTTCACCCGTGCCAAAGTCGGTGACCGCTATGTGCTGGAGAAGATGCAGGAGAAGGGCTGGCGTCTTGGCGCTGAGAACTCCGGTCATGTGATCCTGCTGGATAAAACCACCACTGGTGACGGTATCGTGGCAAGTTTGCAAGTGCTCACTGCTATGGTGCGTAACCATATGAGCCTGCACGATCTCTGCAGTGGCATGAAGATGCTGCCACAGGTGCTGGTCAACGTACGCTTTGCCGGTGAGCACGATCCGCTGCAAAGCGAGGCGGTTAAAGCCGCAACGGCAGAGGCGGAAAAAGCCCTGGCGGGTCGCGGACGCGTTCTGTTGCGTAAGTCAGGCACTGAGCCACTGATTCGTGTGATGGTCGAAGGCGAAAATGAGGCGCAGGTCACCGAACTGGCTAATCGTATTGCCGATCAGGTCAAGGCGGTTTAACCGTCTTAAAGGCGGTTCTCAGAATACTGAACCGCCTGTAAAATCACCGGGATGGCGCTTTTTTCTGCAATCAGTTTGCGTAAGAGAAATTGCACTTGCAGAGATATGCGCCTTTGGTTAGTATTCACACCCGCTTCTGATGGGTGATGACGAGACGCCCCATCAATACTGGTTGAAGCTTTAACTGTACGATTATCGTGCAAGGAACAGGTTGAATATGTACGAAGCTCTTTTAGTTGTTTTCCTTATTGTAGCTATCGCCCTCGTGGGTATGATCATGCTGCAGCAAGGCAAAGGCGCTGATATGGGAGCCTCATTCGGTGCAGGCGCATCCGGTACGGTGTTTGGTTCTTCGGGTTCAGGTAATTTCATGACCCGTACGACTGGCATCTTAGCGGCACTGTTCTTCATCATCAGCCTGGTTCTGGGTAATCTGAACAGCAATAAAGCCTCGAAAGGAAGTGAGTGGGAAAATCTCTCTGCGCCGGCGCAGTCTTCTCAACAGACTGAAAAGCCAGCTCAACCGGTTACACCGGGCAGCGATATTCCTAAGTAAGGTCGTCAGCACAACGAATCGTTGTGGTCAGTGCAGTGCCGTGGTGGTGGAATTGGTAGACACGCTACCTTGAGGTGGTAGTGCCCGATTGGGCTTACGGGTTCAAGTCCCGTCCTCGGTACCAAATCGTAGTATCGCTTGCATTTTATGCAGGTCTGGCGTATTATTCGCCACGTTTTCGGACGCGGGGTGGAGCAGCCTGGTAGCTCGTCGGGCTCATAACCCGAAGGTCGTCGGTTCAAATCCGGCCCCCGCAACCACTTTCCCTTTGAGTTCTTTTTCAAATATACTGTATGCATCGACGGACGCATTCACGGCTATTTTTTGAAAGAAAATTCTTAGGATGGAGTCCGGGCCGCGTTGCGGCATACAGGGTCCAGTGATTAAAAGCCCCGAATATTCGGGGTTTTTTGTTATTAGCGAATCGTAATACTGGGCTATAGGCCCTTTTTTTATGTCTTGGGGGTGGGCTTGTCCACATTAGAGCAAAAATTGACAGAGTTGGTATCGGCTCCCGTAGAAGCGCTGGGTTACGAACTGGTTGGCATTGAATTCGTTCGTAGTCGCACATCTATCCTGCGCATCTATATTGATAGTGAAGATGGCATCAATGTCGATGATTGCGCCGATGTCAGCCACCAGGTAAGTGCGGTAATGGATGTTGAAGATCCGATTACGGTACCTTACAACCTTGAAGTCTCTTCACCGGGACTCGATCGTCCTCTGTTCACCGCAGAACACTACACCCGTTTTATGGGGGAAGAAGTGAGTCTGGTGTTGCGTATGGCCGTTCAGAACCGCCGTAAATGGCAGGGAACCATTAAGTCAGTTGATGGCGAGATGATCACGGTGCACGTTGAGGGTAGCGATGAAGTGTTCGCACTGAGTAATATTCAGAAAGCGAACCTGGTCCCCCACTTTTAAAAGTCCGGATTGAGGCTAACCAGGATGAACAAAGAGATCTTAGCTGTTGTAGAAGCCGTTTCTAACGAAAAAGCCCTGCCGCGTGAGAAAATCTTCGAAGCGCTGGAGAGCGCGCTGGCGACTGCGACCAAGAAAAAGTACGAACAGGAAATTGAAGTACGCGTCAGCATTGATCGCCGCAGTGGCGATTTCGATACTTTCCGCCGCTGGGAAATCGTAGAAGAGGTGACTCAGCCGACGCGCGAGATCACGCTGGATGCGGCCCGCTTCGAAGATGAAGCATTCAATCTGGGCGATTATGTCGAAGATCAGATTGAATCGGTCACCTTTGACCGTATCACCACCCAGACTGCGAAGCAGGTCATCGTGCAGAAAGTGCGCGAAGCTGAGCGCGCAATGGTGGTTGATCAGTTCCGTGAGCAGGAAGGCGAAATCATCACGGGCGTGGTGAAGAAAGTTAACCGCGACAACATCTCCCTCGACTTAGGCAACAATGCTGAAGCGGTCATTCTGCGCGAAGACATGCTGCCGCGTGAAAACTTCCGTCCAGGCGACCGTATTCGTGGCGTACTCTATTCTGTACGTCCGGAAGCGCGTGGCGCGCAGCTGTTTGTGACGCGTTCCAAACCGGAAATGCTGATTGAACTGTTCCGCATTGAGGTGCCAGAAATTGGCGAAGAACTGATTGAAATTAAAGCCGCTGCCCGTGATCCGGGTTCCCGCGCTAAAATTGCAGTCAAAACCAACGACAAACGTATCGATCCGGTGGGTGCCTGTGTGGGCATGCGCGGCGCGCGTGTTCAGGCAGTTTCCAGTGAACTGGGCGGCGAGCGTATCGATATCGTGCTGTGGGACGACAACCCGGCACAGTTTGTTATTAACGCCATGGCTCCGGCTGATGTGGCGTCAATCGTGGTTGATGAAGATAATCACACCATGGATATCGCCGTAGAAGCTGGCAATCTGGCTCAGGCGATCGGCCGTAACGGCCAAAACGTGCGTCTCGCTTCGCAGCTGAGTGGCTGGGAGCTGAACGTGATGACCGTCGATGATCTGCAGGCTAAGCATCAGGCTGAAGCGCATGCAGCGATCGATATGTTCACTAAACATCTCGACATCGACGAAGAGTTCGCCACCGTACTGGTGGAAGAGGGCTTCTCCTCGCTGGAAGAGCTGGCATACGTGCCAATCAACGAGCTGCTGGAAGTCGACGGCCTTGACGAAGAGACCATTGAAGCCCTGCGTGAACGAGCAAAAAATGCGTTAACCACCCTGGCACTGGCGAAAGAAGAGAGTCTTGGAAATCAGGAGCCCGCTCCGGATCTTCTGAATCTTGAAGGCCTCGATCGTGCGCTGGCGTTCCGCCTGGCGTCAAAAGGCGTTTGCACGCTGGAAGATCTCGCTGAGCAAGGTGTTGACGATCTGACGGATATTGAAGGCCTGTCTGATGAGCAAGCCGGCGCGCTGATTATGGCCGCACGTAATATCTGCTGGTTCGGCGATGACGCGTAATAACAGGAAGGAACAGCATGACAGATGTAACCGTAAAATCGCTGGCCGCAGAAATTCAGACTCCGGTCGATCGCCTGGTACAGCAATTTGCTGATGCGGGGATCCCCAAGTCTGAAAACGACGCGGTGACCCAGCAAGAGAAAGAAACCTTACTATCTCATCTGAACCGTGAACACGGTCAGGTCGGTTCAGCTAAGCTGACGCTGCAGCGTAAAACGCGCAGCACCTTGAATATTCCAGGCACCGGGGGTAAAAGTAAGTCGGTGCAAATTGAAGTCCGCAAAAAGCGTACCTATGTGAAGGGTGATGCAGAGGCTGAGCAAGCTCAGGCAGAAGCTGAAGCCGAGGCGCAGCGTGAAGCGGAAGAGCAGGCGCAACGCGAGGCTGAAGAGAAAGCCCGTCGCGAAGCTGAACAGAAAGCGCAACGTGAAGCCGAAGATAAAGCCAGGCGCGAAGCCGCTGAGAAGGCCAAACGTGCAGCAGCGGAAAATGACAAAGTGACAAATCAACCTACCGACGAAGTGACCAGGGCTGCGCAGTCTGACAAAGCCCGTCGCGAAGCTGAAGCAGCTGAACTGAAGCGTAAAGCGGAAGAAGAAGCTCGCCGTAAGCTCGAAGAGGCGGCCCGCCTCGTAGCCGAAGAAGCCCGCCGTCTGGCTGAAGAGAAATCAGCTGAGTGGGAAAAACCGGAAGAAGAGGATAAAGGCGACTATCACGTCACCACTTCGACCCACGCCCGTCAGGCAGAAGACGAAAACGACCGTCAGGTTGAAGCCGGCCGTGCGCGTGCGCGTACGACTGCTAAAGCTGCGCGTCCTGCGAAAAAAGGCAACAAACATTCCGAAGCTAAAACTGACCGTGAAGAAGCGCGTGCGCAGGTTCGTGGCGGTAAAGGCGGTAAGCATCGCAAACCTAGCGCACTGCAGCAGGGTTTCAACAAGCCAGCGCAGGCTGTTAACCGCGATGTTGTGATTGGCGAAACCATTACCGTAGCCGAACTGGCGAACAAAATGGCGGTGAAAGGTTCACTGGTCATCAAGGCGATGATGAAGATGGGCGCTATGGCGACTATCAACCAGGTCATCGATCAGGAAACTGCACAGCTCGTAGCCGAAGAGATGGGCCACAAAGTGACCCTGCGTCGTGAGAACGAGCTGGAAGAAGCGGTAATGGACGATCGTGATACCGATGCGGCACAGGAGTCTCGTGCGCCGGTTGTGACCATCATGGGCCACGTCGATCACGGTAAAACCTCTCTGCTGGACTATATCCGCTCCACTAAAATCGCCTCTGGCGAAGCGGGCGGTATTACACAGCACATCGGTGCTTACCACGTCGAAACCGATAACGGTATGGTCACCTTCCTGGATACCCCGGGCCACGCCGCGTTTACCGCAATGCGTGCACGTGGTGCACAGGCGACAGATATCGTTATCCTGGTCGTTGCCGCAGACGATGGCGTGATGCCGCAGACTATCGAAGCTATTCAGCACGCCAAAGCCGCTAAAGTGCCGGTTGTGGTTGCGGTGAACAAGTGCGATAAGCCAGAAGCGGATCCGGATCGCGTTAAAAACGAACTCACCCAGTACGGAATCATTCCGGAAGAGTGGGGCGGCGAAAACATGTTCGTTAATGTCTCTGCGAAAGCGGGTACCGGCATTGATGACCTGCTTAACGCTATCCTGCTGCAGGCGGAAGTCCTGGAGCTGACAGCTATCCGTGCCGGTATGGCGAGCGGTGTGGTTATCGAATCGTTCCTCGACAAAGGTCGTGGTCCGGTTGCAACCGTGCTGGTGCGTGAAGGTACGCTGAACAAAGGCGACATCGTCCTGTGTGGCTTCGAATATGGCCGTGTTCGTGCAATGCGCGATGAACTGGGTCGTGAGGTCATGGAAGCGGGTCCGTCTATTCCGGTTGAGATTCTGGGTCTGTCCGGCGTGCCGGCTGCGGGTGATGAAGCGACCGTGGTACGTGACGAGAAGAAAGCACGTGAAGTGGCGCTTTATCGTCAGGGCAAATTCCGCGAAGTTAAACTGGCTCGCCAGCAGAAATCTAAGCTTGAGAACATGTTTGCTAACATGACTGAAGGCGAAGTGTCTGAACTGAACATCGTTCTGAAAGCTGACGTTCAGGGTTCTGTGGAAGCCATCTCTGATTCCCTGCAGAAACTCTCCACCGACGAAGTGAAGGTGAAGATTGTGGGTTCAGGCGTAGGCGGGATTACCGAGACCGATGCAACCCTGGCGGCGGCTTCTAACGCCATTATCCTGGGCTTCAACGTGCGTGCCGATGCCTCTGCGCGTCGCGTCATTGACGCAGAAAGCCTGGATCTGCGCTACTACTCAGTCATCTATAACCTGATTGACGAAGTTAAAGCAGCGATGAGCGGCATGCTGGCACCAGAGTACAAACAGCAGATTATTGGTCTGGCTGCAGTGCGCGATGTGTTCAAATCACCGAAGTTTGGCGCGATTGCCGGTTGTATGGTGACCGAAGGTAACATCAAACGTCACAATCCAATCCGTGTCCTGCGTGACAACGTGGTGATTTACGAAGGCGAGCTGGAATCTCTGCGTCGCTTTAAAGATGACGTCAACGAAGTGCGTAACGGCATGGAGTGCGGTATCGGCGTGAAGAACTACAACGACGTTCGCGTTGGCGACATGATCGAAGTGTTTGAAATCATCGAAATTAAACGCACCATCGAGTAATAGACTGCTGATGTGTTGCAATTTGGGAGGCCTCTGGCCTCCCGAATTATTTGGGAGAAATAATGATGGCGAAAGAATTTGGTCGCCCGCAGCGCGTGTCACAAGAGCTGCAAAAAGAGATTGCGATGATCCTGCAGCGTGAGATTAAAGATCCACGCCTTGGCATGATGGTCACCGTATCCGGCGTTGAAGTGTCACGCGATCTTGCTTACGCAAAAGTGTTCGTGACGTTCCTCAACGACAAAGATGAAGATGCGATTAAGCATGGCCTGAAAGCGCTGAAAGAAGCGTCAGGTTACATTCGCATTCTGCTCGGCAAAGCGATGCGCCTGCGTATCGTGCCTGAGCTGACGTTCTTCTACGATAACTCGTTAGTTGAAGGGATGCGCATGTCTAACCTCGTTACCAGCGTCGTGAAGAACGATGCAGAGCGCCGTGGTCCGGATGCCACCGGCGATGACGAGGAGGCGTAATGAGTCGTCCGCGTCGTCGCGGTCGCGACGTCCATGGCGTGTTGTTGCTGGATAAGCCACAAGGCGTTTCGTCGAATGATGTCCTGCAGAAAGTGAAGCGTATCTTTAACGCCAATCGCGCAGGCCATACCGGCGCGCTTGACCCGCTGGCAACCGGCATGCTGCCGATCTGCCTGGGTGAAGCGACCAAGTTTTCACAGTATCTGCTCGATTCCGATAAACGCTATCGTGTGATTGCCCGACTGGGCGAGCGCACTGACACGTCAGATGCCGATGGCAACATCGTGCAGACGCGTCCGGTCAGCTTCAGTCAGGCCGATCTGGATAGCGTCCTTGAGAGCTTTCGCGGCGACACGCTGCAGGTGCCATCAATGTTTTCGGCGCTGAAGCATCAGGGTCGTCCGCTGTATGAATATGCGCGTCAGGGCATTGTGATTGAGCGTGAACCGCGCCCGATCACAGTCTATGAGCTGCAGTTTATTCGCTGGCAGGATAATGAGCTGGAGCTGGAAATTCACTGCTCCAAAGGCACCTATATCCGTACCATCATCGATGATCTGGGTGAAAAGCTGGGATGCGGTGCACATGTGATCATGCTGCGACGTGTACAGGTTGCCCGTTATCCGTATGAACGGATGGTGACGCTGGAACAGCTCAACACGCTGCTGGCGGAAGCCACAGAAGCGGGTATTTCACTGGAAACGCAGCTCGATCCGCTGTTGTTACCGATGGACAGCCCCGCCTCTGATTTCCCTGAAGTGAATATCCCGCCCGCCGTGGCAGATTTTTTCCGCCAGGGACAGCCGGTGCAGGCCAGCAATGCGCCTGCGCATGGGCTGGTCAGGGTATCGGAAGGCGAAGCGCGTAAGTTTATCGGTATGGCAGAAATTGCCGATGATGGCCGTCTTGCGCCACGTCGTTTAGTGGTTGAGTATCAGGATTAAGCCAGGCATTTACTTTTCGCTGATGGGGCATTTGCGTTGCTATCAGGCGCAGAGTAGAATAGCGCGGCTTTAAAGCGGGATGCTGAATTAGAGATCGGCACCCATACATTCATTTATTACTGGAGTTTATTATGTCTCTAAGCGTAGAAGCTAAAGCAGAGATCGTTGCTAAATATGGCCGTGGTGCTAACGACAGCGGTTCAACTGAAGTTCAGGTTGCCCTGTTGACCGCGCAGATTACCCATCTGCAGGGTCACTTCTCTGAGCACAAAAAAGACCATCACAGCCGCCGCGGTCTGCTGCGCATGGTATCTCAGCGTCGTAAGCTGCTGGACTACCTGAAGCGTAAAGACGTTGCACGCTACAGCAGCCTGATCGAAAGTCTCGGTCTGCGTCGCTAAGTCTGAAGAATCTGATCGTCGGGGCATTATGCGGGCTTTTGCACTGTGTGCAGCTTACGATCAGATTTGTGCGAGTTTCGTGAAGAGGGGGCCTTTATGGCCCCTTTTTTCGAGCAATCGGCAGCAATCCGGTCCAAACTGATGTATTGTTGCTTAGTGTGATCTTTAGTTTGCAGAATTTCGCGCGGCTAATGAGAGGCTTTACCGCAGGGGCGGTCGAGGGTTGTCATTAGTCGCGAGGATGCAGCTGAAGATTGGTAATCAATGGCAGGCTACAGATAGCCATGCCCCGAAGTTAAGGACTTTGATTTTGCTGAATCCGATCGTACGCAAATTCCAATATGGTCAACATACCGTCACGCTGGAAACCGGCATGATGGCTCGCCAGGCGACAGCCGCTGTGATGGTGAGCATGGACGATACTGCAGTGTTCGTCACTGTCGTAGGTCAGAAAAAATCTAAACCAGGTCAGGACTTCTTCCCACTGACCGTGAACTATCAGGAGCGTACCTACGCTGCTGGTCGTATCCCAGGCAGCTTCTTCCGTCGTGAAGGCCGTCCAAGCGAAGGCGAAACCCTGATTGCGCGTCTGATTGACCGCCCGATTCGCCCCCTGTTCCCGGAAGGTTTTGTTAACGAAGTTCAGGTTATTGCCACCGTGGTGTCTGTAAACCCACAGGTTCACCCTGACATTGTTGCCATGATCGGTGCCTCTGCGGCCCTGTCACTCTCAGGTCTGCCGTTCAATGGCCCGATTGGCTCTGCACGCGTAGGTTACATCAACGATCAGTATGTTCTGAACCCAACTGCAGATGAGCTGAAACAGTCTCGTCTGGATCTGGTCGTTGCCGGTACGCAGAATGCCGTACTGATGGTTGAATCTGAAGCTGAGATCCTGTCAGAAGAGCAGATGCTGGGAGCCGTGGTCTTTGGCCACGATCAACAGCAGATCGTTATCGAAAATATCAATGCGCTGGTTGCTGAAGCCGGTAAACCACGCTGGGACTGGCAGCCTGAAGCGGCTAATACCCCGCTGATTTCTCGCGTTGCTGCTCTGGCAGAAGCGCGCATCAGCGATGCTTACCGCATCACTGACAAGCAGGAGCGTTACACACAGGTTGGCGTCATCAAAGACGAAACTATCGCTACGCTGCTGGCTGAAGATGAAACACTGGATAGCGCCGAAATTGGCGATATCGTACATAGTCTTGAGAAGAACGTCGTTCGTACCCGCATCCTGAATGGCGAGCCACGCATCGATGGTCGTGAAAAAGATATGATCCGCGGTCTGGATGTCCGTACCGGCGTGTTGCCACGTACTCACGGTTCATCACTGTTCACCCGTGGTGAGACGCAGGCACTGGTTACGGCAACGCTGGGTACTACCCGCGATGCACAGAATCTGGATGAGCTGATGGGCGAACGTACCGACAGCTTCCTGTTCCATTACAACTTCCCTCCATACTCTGTCGGTGAAACCGGCATGGTCGGTTCGCCGAAGCGTCGTGAGATTGGTCACGGTCGTCTGGCGAAGCGTGGTGTGTTAGCGGTAATGCCTAAAGCGGAAGATTTCCCTTACACCGTGCGTGTGGTGTCTGAAATCACCGAATCTAACGGCTCTTCTTCGATGGCCTCTGTCTGTGGTGCCTCGCTGGCCCTGATGGATGCAGGTGTGCCAATCAAAGCCGCCGTTGCCGGTATCGCAATGGGTCTGGTGAAAGAAGATGAGAAGTTTGTGGTTCTGTCTGACATCCTGGGCGACGAAGATCACCTGGGCGACATGGACTTCAAGGTAGCCGGTAGCCGTGAAGGTATCACCGCGCTGCAGATGGACATCAAAATCGAAGGCATCACGCGTGAAATCATGCAGGAAGCCCTGAACCAGGCCAAGGGTGCGCGTCTGCACATTCTGGGCGTTATGGAACAGGCTATCAGCACCCCGCGTACCGAGATTTCTGAATTTGCTCCACGCATCTACACCATCAAAATCAGCTCTGACAAGATCAAAGATGTGATCGGTAAAGGCGGCTCAGTGATTCGTGCACTGACCGAAGAGACCGGCACGACGATTGAAATCGAAGATGACGGCACCGTGAAAATCGCTGCGACGGATGGTCTGAAAGCGAAAGAAGCCATTCGTCGTATCGAAGAGATCACTGCAGAAATCGAAGTGGGCCGCATTTACAGTGGTAAAGTGACCCGTATCGTTGACTTCGGTGCCTTTGTTGCTATCGGCGGCGGTAAAGAAGGTCTGGTTCACATTTCACAAATCGCTGATAAGCGCGTTGAGAAAGTGACTGACTACCTGCAGATGGGTCAGGAAGTGCCGGTTAAGGTGATGGAAGTTGATCGCCAGGGCCGCGTACGTCTGAGCATCAAAGAAGCGACAGAATCTAAGCCGCAGACTGAAGAAGCTGCAGCGGTGACCACGCCTGACGCTGAATAAGTCATTGCTGATTTGCCCCTCTTTGCCTGGCAGAGAGGGGCGTTTGTATCATCGCGAGGGCGGGAATCCTTGTGCACAGCAGGCGGATGACAGGATAGTTATCCCAATGTTTGTATTCGGGAGTGGGAAATGAAGCCTTTTCTGCGCTGGTGTTTTGTTGCGACAGCTTTGACGCTGGCAGGATGCAGCAACTCCAATTGGCGTAAGAACGAAGTTCTTGCAGTGCCTCTACAGCCCACACTGCAGCAGGAAGTGATACTGGCGCGCATGGAACAAATTCTTGCCAGTCGCGCTCTCACCGATGATGAACGCGCACAGCTGTTATATGAGCGCGGAGTGTTGTATGATAGTTTAGGTCTGCGGGCATTAGCGCGGAACGATTTTTCGCAAGCGCTGTCTATAAGACCAGATATGCCCGAAGTGTTTAACTACTTAGGCATATATTTAACGCAGGCGGGCAACTTTGATGCCGCCTATGAAGCGTTTGATTCTGTACTTGAGCTTGATCCAACTTACAACTATGCGCATTTAAACCGTGGTATCGCCCTCTATTACGGCGGTCGATACAAGTTAGCGCAAGATGATCTGCTGGCGTTTTATCAAGACGATCCTAACGATCCTTTCCGCAGTCTGTGGCTCTATCTCGTTGAACGCGAGATGGATGTCGACAAGGCAAAAGTTGCGCTTCAACAGCGTCACGACAAAGCGGTCAGAGACCAATGGGGATGGAATATTGTCGAGTTCTACCTTGGAGATATCAACGAGAAAACGTTGATGGAAAGTCTCAGGGCGGACGCAACGGATAACACCTCGCTCGCTGAACATCTCAGTGAAACCAACTTCTATTTAGGTAAGTACTACCTAAGTCTGGGGGAGAAGGACGACGCGAAAGCGTTGTTCAAACTGGCGGTGGCCAACAACGTTAACAACTTTGTTGAACACCGATACGCATTGTTGGAACTGGCGCAACTCGGCCAGGCACAAGACGATTTATCAGAATCTGACCAGCAATAGCTGACGAACTTAATTTGCCTGTAAAACCTGTTAAGTCATCATCTTAAGGGATGAAGGCTTTTCTGTTCGTCAAAACTTCTAATTTGAGCCGGTTCACACTTTTTGATGAAAATGACTGAAAGTTTTCACGACGAGTTATGTAGACTGGCCGCCGCAATCTAAGAGGCACGTGTACTACATGACTGATATTCAAACCACTTTTGCTGACCTTGGCCTGAACGCCGACATCCTTGAATCACTGAATGGCATGGGCTACGTAAAGCCATCCCCAATCCAGGCTGAGTGTATTCCTCACCTGCTGGCGGGCCGTGACGTGTTAGGCATGGCGCAGACCGGGAGTGGTAAAACTGCGGCGTTCTCACTGCCGCTGTTAAACAACATTGACCCGACTGTTAAAGCACCTCAGATCCTGGTGCTGGCACCGACCCGCGAACTGGCGGTACAGGTTGCTGAAGCAGTCACTGAATTCTCTAAACATATGCGCGGCCTGAACGTGGTTGCCCTTTACGGCGGCCAGCGTTATGACGTGCAGCTGCGTGCTCTGCGTCAGGGACCACAGGTTGTTGTGGGTACGCCTGGTCGTCTGCTTGACCACCTGAAACGCGGCACGTTAGACCTTTCTAACCTGCGCGGTCTGGTGCTGGACGAAGCAGATGAAATGCTGCGTATGGGCTTCATCGAAGACGTTGAAACCATCATGGCTCAGATCCCAGCTGGTCATCAGACTGCGCTGTTCTCTGCAACCATGCCGGAAGCGATTCGTCGTATTACTAAACGCTTCATGAAAGATCCACAGGAAGTGCGTATTCAGTCAAGCATGACGACGCGTCCTGACATCAGCCAGAGCTACTGGACCGCTTACGGTCGTAAAACAGACGCATTGGTTCGCTTCCTGGAAGCAGAAGACTTTGATGCTGCCATCATCTTCGTGCGTACCAAAAACGCAACGCTGGAAGTGGCAGAAGCGCTGGAGCGTAGTGGCTACAACAGCGCCGCGTTGAACGGTGATATGAACCAGGCACTGCGTGAGCAGACGCTGGAGCGCCTGAAAGATGGTCGTCTGGACATCCTGATTGCCACCGACGTGGCGGCCCGTGGTCTGGACGTTGAGCGTATCAGCCTGGTTGTGAACTATGACATCCCGATGGATGCAGAATCTTACGTTCACCGTATTGGTCGTACCGGTCGTGCAGGTCGTGCTGGCCGTGCGCTGCTGTTCGTTGAGAACCGCGAGCGTCGTCTGCTGCGCAATATCGAACGTACGATGAAGCTGACTATCCCTGAAGTCGAACTGCCTAACGCAGAACTGCTGGGTGAGCGTCGTCTGGCTAAGTTTGCTGCTAAAGTTCAGCAGCAGCTGGAAAGCAGCGATCTGGATCAGTACCGTGCTCTGCTGACTAAAATGCAGCCGGAAGATGAACTGGATCTGGAAACACTGGCAGCCGCACTGCTGAAAATGGCACAGGGTGAACGTCCTCTGATTCTGCCACCAGAAGCACCGCGTCCGGCACGTCGCGAATATCGCGATCGTGACGATCGTGATGGCCGTCGTGACAGCCGTGAAGCGCGTGGCGATCGTGGTCCACGTGAAAGCCGTGATGGCGATCGTCCACGTCGTGAACGTCGTGATGTTGGCGAAATGCAGCTGTACCGCATCGAAGTGGGCCGTGATGATGGTGTTGAAGTTCGTCACATCGTTGGCGCTATCGCTAACGAAGGCGACATCAGCAGCCGTTACATCGGTAATATCAAGCTGTTCGGTAACCACTCGACTATCGAGCTGCCGAAAGGCATGCCAGGCGATGTGCTGCAGCACTTTACCCGTACACGTATTCTGAACAAACCGATGAATATGCAGCTACTGGGTGATGCACAGCCAAACGAAGGCCGTGGCGATCGTCGTCCAGCGGGCGGTGAGCGTCGTAGCGGTCCTGGCGCAGCCAACCGTGAAGGTGGTCGTCGCTTCTCTTCAGAGCGTCGTGAAGGTGGTCGTGAAGGCGGCGGACGCAGCTTTAACCGTGAAGGCAGCCGTGGTCCACGTCGTGAAGATGGCGCAGCCGCTCCACGTCGCCGTGATGCATAACGATTTAGTGTGACTAGTCCTGGCATAGGTTGACACGTTATGCCGTTAAAACGCCTGATGCACTGCATCAGGCGTTTTGTATTTCAGCGACAGATGTGGCCGCTGACTGTTATAGATTTCTACTGACTCTGCCACCA
>NZ_VWVM01000010.1 GCF_008632075.1 Candidatus Pantoea gossypiicola | reverse complement strand
GGGAACAGACGGTTATCAGCCGGTTGCTGATAAGCGTGAAAGAATCGGTGGAGCGGTAGTTCAGTTGGTTAGAATACCTGCCTGTCACGCAGGGGGTCGCGGGTTCGAGCCCCGTCCGTTCCGCCACTTAATTGGAAAGCCCTGACTTAACGGTCAGGGATTTTTCCATTTCAGCAAATTCATGGCGGATAAAATATCCGCGCTGATTATCTTCGATCTCCAGGATCAGACGGTAGCAACAGACCCCGAGAAGGCCTGCTCTTATAGACCTCACGTACGCCACGGCTGCTCAGCTGTCCACTCACTGAGAAAATCGATAAAAGCCCGCACACGCTGGCTTACGCCGATATCGCTGTAGTAGACCGCATTGAAGGGCATCTCGACCGGCAGACGCTGATCGGCCAGTACTTCCACCAGTGATCCTTCCGCGACCTCACGATCAATCATATAGTCCGACAGACACGCAATCCCATTGCCGGTAAGACAGAGCTGCTTAATTGTCTCTCCGCTATTCGAAGAGATAGCCCAGTCAATGTCATAGAGTTCGCCGCTTTCACGTGCAATGGGCCAGCGATTGAGCCTCGGGGATTCTTCGAAGCCAAGACAATGATGGTTATCCAGATCGGTCACCTTTTGTGGTACCCCATGCTCACGGAGATAGGCAGGAGAGGCGACAACCTTGCGAAAACTGTTGAACAGCAATCTGGCGCGTAGTGTTGAGTCCGTGAGATTGCCGGCACGAATCGCAATATCCACTTTCCGTTCAATCAGATTGATAAAACTCTCTGAGGAGATCAACGAAAGAGTCACCCCGGGATAGCGCTGGCGAAAGGGCTTAACCATTGGCATCAGCAAATGCAGAATAACCGGTGTCGCGGCATCAACGCGCAGTAACCCTTTAGGCTCCTGTAGGCTTTCCATTAAATCGCTTTCTGCGGTAGTCATCTCCTGCAAAAAACGCTGAACATGGCGGAAATAGCGTTCGCCTTCCTGCGTCAGTGCCAGCTGTCGCGTGGTTCGGGTTAGCAGAGCAATGCCCAGCTTGTTTTCCAGTTTTTTTATGGTTCTGCTAACGGCAGAATTCGCCATCTGCAACTGCTCAGCAGCGCGGCTGAAACTTCCACTCTCTACTACACTGACAAACACTTTGAGTTCGTCAGAAGATGCCTTCATTCTTCCTCCCTGTCATGTCGTAGATATTTAGCTATTTTATGAACGATTATACTGGCCTAACCCGTACAGGCGTCCTCAATGATGACACCGTTGATGTGGTTAGGTTCTGCCTCGTTTAGCTTAGCGAGCTTAAAGTAACTCCTTTATTCTGGAAAAGCGTGATGAATTCTGACATTCACCTGCATCCATTGAAACGCCGGTCTAGAATCCCTATAACAGACAGGTGTTAACTGTATTTTGAATTATCAGCCAGGCGGGAAAGTGCGCAAAAAAACTTATGCAATGCGATATGTAGCAGGACAACCAGTGGAGCAGATCTTTCCACCTGGCGCGATGCTCCATCTCGGCCAGGCACTGCCACCCGGCGCACCGTTGCCCGCGCATCCAAATCTTAAAGTTCTGGTATGGAATATCTTCAAGCAACAGCGTGCAGACTGGATGTCAGTGCTGGAAGGATTTGGTAAGGATGCGCATCTGGTGTTACTGCAGGAAGCGCAGACCACACCTGAACTGGTGCAGTTTGCCACCAGTAATTATCTGGCTGCCGATCAGGTGCCTGCCTTTGTGCTGCCTCAGCATCCCTCTGGCGTGATGACCCTCGCCTCTGCCCATCCTGTCTATTGTTGCCCCTTACGCGAGCGTGAGCCTCTGCTGAGGCTGTCAAAATCAGCGCTGGTTACGGCCTATCCTCTGCCAGCGGGAGAAATGCTGATGGTGGTTAACATCCATGCGGTTAACTTCAGTCTGGGTGTGGACGTCTACAGTAAACAGCTGGGGCCTATCGGCGAGCAGATCATGCATCATCAGGGACCGGTAATCATGGCAGGGGATTTCAATGCCTGGAGCCGTCAGCGCATCAATGCGCTCTACCGGTTTGCACAGCGGATGAAGCTGGAAGAGGTGATGTTTACGGCCGATCACCGCCGCAAAGCATTTGGTCGCCCGCTGGATTTCGTCTTCTATCGCGATCTCAGAGTGAGCGAGGCATCCGTACTGGTGACGCGCGCTTCCGATCATAACCCCTTACTGGTGGAGTTCAGTTCAGGCGGCTAATCCTGCGCCGGGCCGGGGAGGTATGTTGGTGTGAGGCCTGAATAGCGGCAGATGAATAAATGAAAAAGGCTGACAAATGTCAGCCTTTTCAACGTATCAGGTATCCGGTGTTGCGTTATTATTCACAAACAGCGTTAAGTTATCGCCGGGTTGAATATCTTTCGCACTGTCCAGCACACTGTTCCAGCGCATCACGTCTTTGATATTGACGCCGTGATGACGGGCAATACTGTCAAGAGAATCACCCTTACGAACACGGTAGGTGATGCTGTTGCCGTTATCAGCCAGTCGGGTACCGTTCGAACCGATGGTCAGTGTCTGACCCGGTCGGATATCAGCACCGCGCAGGTTGTTTTCCTGCTTCAGTGTCGAGACGCTAACGCCAAGTTTAGCGGCGATACCAGAAAGCGTATCACCCCGTCGCACTTTGTACCCGCCACTCGCGCTGGCTTTCGCAAGCTGCACAGGCTGTACCGCTGCGATGTCACCTGAGGCCAGTGAGTTACGCAATTTCGCGACGTTCGACTTTGGCACCATAATATAGTGCGGGCCGTTTGGCGCTGTTGCACCGCCTTTGTAGCCGGTATTGAAGCTCTTCAGTTTCGTGAGCGACATACCTGCCATTTCGGCAGCCTGCGTCAGCTGTATCTGCTGACCCACTTCCACTCGTGCCAGAGCACGACTTTCATTGGGTGTCGGCAGTTTGATACCGTAACGCTTGTTATTTTTAAGCAGTTCACTCAGCGCTAACATTTTAGGCACATACACGGTCGTTTCGCGTGGCAGCGATAAATGCCAGAAGTCAGTCGGCTTACCGCGCGCCTTATTCTGTTTAATCGCTTTGAGCACCCGTCCTTCACCACTGTTGTAGGCAGCGATGGTCAGTAACCAGTCACCGTCAAACATGGTATTAAGACGCTGCATCATATCCAGCGCAACTTTCGTGGATGCGACAACATCACGTCGCCCATCGTAATACTGGTTTTGTTTTAAACCATAGTTTCGACCTGTAGCTGCAACAATCTGCCAGATACCAGCGGCATTGGCGGATGAGGTTGCGCGAGGGTCAAAAGCGCTCTCCACTATGGGTAGCAGTACCAGTTCCATCGGCATTTTACGTTTCTGTATCTGCTCGACTATCCAGTACATGTACGGCTCTGCCCGTAATGTTACATCGTGGAGATAGCTCTTATTTTTTAAAAATTTACTTTTTTGTTCGCGGATTGCCGGGTTTTCCGGAATCCCCATCTTCAACTCGTCACTAATGAAACTCCAGAGATCTGCGTCTGCTGCGAGGCCAGTTCCATCTTCCTGCCATCGCGGCGACAAAAACTCGTCTCCGTACTTTCCATTTTCACCTTGACCAGCTGAAGACAGACTCTGTGCATGCTGTTCGGGGATATTGGCATCGTTCCTGGACGCCTGACATCCTACCAGCAAGACTGAGGCGAGTAAGATCGCTTTAGCCTTCATGTGTGTGTCAATAGTTCGCTTAAAAGACGAGCAACTATACGTGACGACTTTTCACAACACAACCCGAAAAATCAAAAAACGTCTTTCTTCTCGCGTAGAACGGCAAATGTCCGCCATACTGGTTCATCAGTAATATTAACGTTTAATGCCCTTTTCAAATCAATGTCTTGCGTACGAAGAAATAAATTTATTGACCGTTCGTGCGCCAGTTTTGTTGGCAAAGTAATGCCATTTTCGGCGCGTAAGTCCTTAATTTTCTGGTATTCGGCTGTTATTTGCGGGTCATGGGGCAGAATAGCCGCAGCAAACTTCAGATTGGATAAAGTATATTCATGTGCGCAACAGACTAACGTCTCACCCGGGAGCTGGTTAAGCTTTTGAAAGGAATCATACATCTGCTCTGGGGTGCCTTCGAAAAGGCGTCCGCAGCCGCCTGAAAAGAGAGTGTCGCCACAGAAAAGATAAGGTGAGCTGTAATATGAGATATGTCCTAAAGTGTGACCAGGTGTATGGATCACTTCAAAGGTCAGGCCCAGTACGGTGACTTTATCCCCTTCGCTGACTATCGTTCTGGCCCCTTTCGCTTCGGTTTCCTGAGGACCGTAAACCTCCAGGTGAGGAAAATGTTCACATAATGTTTTCACGCCGCCCGTATGGTCGTTATGGTGGTGAGTCAACAGAATGGCGACTGGCTGCCAGCCGTTTGACGCCATTTTTTCTAACACTGGCTGAGCTTCGCCGGGGTCGACGATCAGGCAGTTACCCTCATCATCATTCAGCGTCCAGATGTAATTGTCCTGCAACGCAGGAATACTGGTAAGATTCATCATCACCTCTCGCAGGTCGTAGGAAAAGGAAGAGCGTAAAGCATGAAGCCCGCTAAATCACGCCAGGTTCTGAACGCACCGCTGTCCTGGCGCAATATGCCGTGGGGAGATTATTTCCGCGACGCGCTAACGCAGCAGCTTCAGCCCTACCTCGGAAAGCTTTATGGCTTTCATATGCTTAAGCTTGGCAACCTCAGCGCAGAAATCAACACTGAAAACTGTGCTATTTCACATCAGGTCAATGTGGGCAGTGAAGGCGAGCTGTTACAGGTGCGGGCTGATCCGATGCAGTTGCCGTTTGAGTCGAAGTCGATTGATGCCTGTCTGCTGGCCCATACGCTCGCCTGGAGTCAGGATCCTCACCGGGTTTTACGCGAAGTGGACAGGGTGTTAATCGATGATGGCTGGATGATCATCAGCGGCTTCAATCCTTTCAGCCTGCTTGGTGTGAGTAAAATGGTACCGGGATTAACCCGTAAAGCCCCCTGGAGCGGGCGGATGTTCAGCCAGATGCGATTGCTCGACTGGCTGGGACTACTGAATTATGAGGTGGTCTACCGCACCCGATTTCAGGTGCTGCCATGGCATCAGCAGGGCGGGAAACTGATCAGCGCCCACTTACCGGCGCTGGGATGTCTGAATATTGTAGTGGCGCGCAAGCGAACCTTCCCGCTGCTGCCGACCCGGGCAAAGAAGAGCCTGAGCACCAGCAAGATCCGCCAGACGGTCAATGCCACGCGTCAGTTTCGCAAGGCAGAGGATCAGGACTCGGCTTTATAACCGATATCCTCAAAGGCAGGATTTTCCGCCGCGCTGCGGGCCAGCACGTCGCAGCGCTCGTTTTCCGGGTGTCCGGCATGCCCTTTAACCCACTCCCACTGAATCTTATGGGTGCTGAGGGCTAAGTCGAGACGCTGCCAGAGATCGACATTCTTCACCGGCTTTTTATCGGCGGTTTTCCAGCCACGCTTTTTCCAGTTGTGGATCCAGCTGGTAATGCCCTGACGCACATACTGACTGTCGGTGCTGAGCACCACATCGCACGGCTGGGTCAGCGCTTCAAGCGAGACAATCGCCGCCATCAGCTCCATCCGGTTGTTAGTGGTAAGGCGATAGCCCGCGCTGAAGGTTTTCTCATGCTGACCGTAGCGTAAAATCGCCCCGTAACCGCCGGGACCGGGATTTCCAAGACAGGATCCATCGGTGAATATCTCTACCTGTTTGCGCATCTCTGGTAGACTTCCTCTCAAAAGCGCCAAGTCTGACATAAAACGGGTCTTATGAGCACTGTAAATAACCGCCAGATCGTTCTCGATACTGAAACCACCGGCATGAATGTGATCGGGGTACATTATGAGGGGCACCGCATCATTGAGATTGGTGCGGTGGAGGTGATTAACCGTCGCCTGACCGGTAACAATTTCCATATGTATCTCAAGCCCGATCGGCTGGTCGATCCCGAAGCCTTTGGCGTACACGGTATTGCCGATGAGTTCCTGGCCGACAAGCCCGCCTTCAGCGAAATAGCCGATGAGTTTCTCGACTACATTCGCGGTGCCGAATTAGTCATTCATAACGCGCCGTTTGATATCGGCTTTATGGACTATGAATTTTCAAAGCTGAACCGTGGCATTGAGAAAACTGAAACCTTCTGCAAAATTACCGACAGCCTGGCACTGGCGCGTCGTATGTTCCCCGGCAAGCGTAACAGCCTGGATGCGCTCTGCTCACGTTACGAAATAGACAACACCAAACGAACCCTGCACGGCGCACTGCTCGATGCCGAAATTCTGGCAGACGTGTTCCTGACTATGACCGGCGGGCAGACCTCACTCTCCTTTTTATCGGAGAGTGAAAGCGCCCGTCAGGCGCAGGGAGAGAGCATTCAGCGCATCGTGCGTCCCGCTTCTGCACTACGTGTGGTGACGGCCAGCGAAGAAGAGGTTGTTGCTCATGAGTCCCGTCTGGATCTGGTGATGAAAAAAGGCGGCAGCTGCCTGTGGCGCGGCTGAAGGGCCTGTTTTTGTGGATAAAATCAGCGCCAAGCTGAAAAAAACAGCAAACGATTCATTCACCTGGAAAAAGCGTTGACGCCGTAACGGCCTGCCATTACTATGCGCCTCGTTCCCGACGGGGAACAAAGCGCGGAGCGGTAGTTCAGTTGGTTAGAATACCTGCCTGTCACGCAGGGGGTCGCGGGTTCGAGCCCCGTCCGTTCCGCCAATCTCTTTAAAAAAGCCGATTCAGAAATGAATCGGCTTTTTGCTGTCTGCTATTCAGCGGCGGCTTGCTTCTTCTGCGCCATTCCCTCGCTATGCCAGCAGGTCACATCCTCCGCCTCACGATCTTCACGGGCGATAAAGCGATAGCAGCCTGCCGCCAGACCGGCACCAATAAACCAGCTGAAGTTCGCCACCTGATGCAGGG
Organism: Candidatus Pantoea gossypiicola; assembly: GCF_008632075.1. Lineage (GTDB taxonomy): Bacteria > Pseudomonadota > Gammaproteobacteria > Enterobacterales > Enterobacteriaceae > Pantoea > Pantoea gossypiicola. The sequence continues at coordinate 160,117 of NZ_VWVM01000010.1, read as the reverse complement.
AAGGGATAAAGCTAATCACCAGGCAAATTGCCACCGACGGCAGCAGCGCGCCAATCGCTTTGGGGTTAAAGCCACCGCGATACCAGTAACGGCCTGCTGGCGTATCGTTAAACAGATCGTCGACCGAGATGCGTCCACGTTTGATCAGATAGAAATCGGTCAGCAGAATCCCGAACAGCGGCCCGATAAAGGAGCCCAGCACATCCAGCGTGTAATGAATCAGCTCAGGCGACTGGAACAGGTTCCACGGCGTTAACAGCACGGAACCCACGGCGGCGATCATGCCACCGGTGCGGAAGCTGATTTTCTGCGGTGAACAGTTGGAGAAGTCAAAAGCAGGTGAAACGAAGTTCGCCACGATATTGATGCCGATGGTGGCAGTAATCATGGTCAGCAGGCCAATCGCCACGGCCAGATCGTTGCCGACCATGCTCACGGTTTCGATGGGATCGGTAATCATTTTGCCAAACAGCGACTGCGTACCTGACACAATTACCACCGTCACCACAGAGAACAGCAGGAAGTTGAACGGCAGGCCCCAGCGGTTGCCACGACGGATCTCTGACATGCTTTTGCCGTAGCGAGAGAAATCACCAAAATTCAGTAGCGGCCCGGAGAAGTAGGAGACCACCAGCGCCGTGGCCGTAATCATCTGCCACGTCTGCTCGCCTGCGGTCAGTGATTTGCTGGCAAGGGTAAAGGAGATCCCATCGAAGCCGGTCTTGTATACAATCCAGCCCGCCAGAGCCACCATCACCACATAGACCGCCGGACCTGCAACGTCGATAAAACGTTTAATCGCGTTCATGCCGTGCCAGAACACCATCGCCTGCAGTAACCACATCACCCCGAAGCAGCACCAGCCCAGCAGCGACAGGCCCAGCCAGTGCGGCACGGTCATTGACGTCAGCGACGGCGCGAACTTCAGCAGCACCAGCATCAGGGCATTCGCCGCCAGATAAGTCTGGATGCCATACCACGCGAACGCGATCAGCCCGCGGATTACTGCCGGAATATTGGCACCAAACACGCCAAACGCCTGACGGCAAATCACCGCATAAGGTACGCCTGCCATCTGGCTCGGTTTCGCCACCAGATTCGCACAGAGCTGCACGATGCAGATCCCGGCCAGCAGGCAGAGCAGCACCTGCCAGCTGGCTAATCCCAGCGTGAAGAAGCTGGCGGCCACCACATAGCCGCCCATGCTGTGAACATCGGACATCCAGAAAGAGAAAATGTTGTACCACGACCAGTTCTGATCGCGTGTCGGTGCCAGGTCGTCGTTACAGAGCCGTGGGCTGTAACGGGCACTGGCTTCAGAGGCCGTGCTGACCACCGTTGATTGATTTGGCATGAAACCTGCTCCTTTACCCGAGAGTGAAATGAATAATCTGGTAAAACGGTATTGCAGGATTCAGGCCAGAACTCTTTTCTTGTATACAATTTTTAATTTTCACGTATACGATATGTGGCACACAGTGAGTGACCGGAGCAGGTAATGACGAGTAAAACAGGCCAGCGAGACGCCACCAGGCTGCAGGATAAGGATGAAGGGATCTACCAGGCGTTAATGAACGCCATTGTTGAGCATCAGTTGCCACCGGGCAGCAAATTACCGGAAGAGGCCCTTTCCGGAGTCTTTGGCGTGAGCCGCACCGGCATCCGTAAAGTGCTTCAGCGCCTCGCGGCGGTGCAGATGGTGACGCTGACGCCCAAACGTGGTGCGCAGGTGGCGACACCCGGTGTTGAAGAGGCGCGGGACATCTTCTCCACCCGCAGTTTAATGGAGTGCGCCAATCTGCCCGCGGTAGTGGCGCATCTGCAGCCGCCTCATCTGGTGGCGCTGGAGCAGCTCATCGCGCAGGAGAACCAGGCCCTTGCCGATCAGGATGGCCCGGCAGCGATCCGGCTCTCTGCGGCATTTCATATCCAGCTGCAGGCGATCTCCGGCAATCAGGTGCTTACCGGCATGGTGACCAGCCTGACGCAGCGCTCGTCGCTGGTGATTGCCGCTTATGGCGCGCCGTGGCAGCGCGGCTGCCGCTGTGACGATCACGCGAATCTGCTGAAGTTACTGCGCGCGCGTGCGCTGGAGCCGCTGACCCACGCGCTACAGCATCACTTTGAGCACATTGTCTCCAGCCTGCACTTTGAGCGCAGCGGGGAAACGCTGCCCGATTTCTCCCGACTGTTTGCCACAGGCTCTGGAGCTGCCTTATGAGCCTGATTCAGGTGATTAACCCTAACACCAGCCTGGCGATGACCGAAACCATCGGTCAGGCCGCCCGTGCGGTCGCTGCACCGGGCACCGAAATTCTGGCCGTTTCGCCATCGCAGGGCGTGCCTTCCATTGAAGGACACTTTGATGAAGCAATCGCCGCCATCGGCGTGCTGGAGCAGATCAGGCTCGGCAGGGAGCAGGGCGTCAGCGGCCACGTCATTGCCTGCTTTGGCGATCCGGGTCTGCTGGCGGCACGCGAGCTGGCCAGCGGACCCGTGATCGGCATTGCGGAAGCGGCGATGCATACCGCCACGCTGCTGGCGACGCGTTTCTCCATTGTCACCACGCTGCCGCGCACGCTGGTGATTGCGCGTCATCTGCTGCAGCAGTATGGCTTTACGCATCACTGTGCAGCATTGCACGCCATCGATCTGCCGGTTCTGGCGCTGGAAGATGGCAGCGGCCTGGCGCAGGAGAAAGTGCGGGAACGCTGTATTCAGGCGAAACGGGAAGATGGCAGCGGGGCAATTGTGCTGGGCTGTGGCGGAATGGCGACGCTGGCCGCCTCGCTGACCCAGGAGCTGGGCCTGCCGGTGATCGATGGTGTCAGTGCGGCGGTAAAAATGGTGGAGTCGCTGGTGGCGCTTGGCTTTGGCACCAGTAAACATGGCGATCTGGCCTGGCCTTTGCAGAAACCGCTCTCAGGTGCGTTTCAGCATCTAAACTAACGGAACTTTCCAGACAGAAGACAGGAAGCGAGTAATGACTGACGCTGCAGAGAAGAAAGAGTACAGCTTTAACAAAAACTATCCGCGCGATTTGATCGGTTATGGCGCTCATCCGCCGCACGCCGCCTGGCCCAATAACGCCCGTGTGGCGGTGCAGTTTGTTCTGAACTATGAAGAGGGCGCAGAAAACAGCGTGCTGCACGGCGATGCCGGCTCCGAGCAGTTCCTCTCCGACATCATCGGTGCCGCCAGCTATGCCGACCGTCATATGTCGATGGAGTCACTCTATGAGTACGGATCACGCGCCGGTTTCTGGCGCATTCACAATGAGTTTCAAAAGCGCGGTCTGCCGCTAACCGTGTTTGGTGTGGCGATGGCGCTGGCGCGTCACCCGGAAGTCGTGGAGGCGATTAAACAGGCAGACTACGATGTGGTCAGTCACGGCTGGCGCTGGATCCACTATCAGGGCGTGGATGCGAAAACTGAACGTCAGCATATGCAGCAGGCGGTGGATGTGCTGACTGATCTGTTTGGGAAAGCCCCAACCGGCTGGTATACCGGACGGGACAGTCCGAACACGCGCCGGCTGGTGGTGGAGCAGGGCGGCTTCAGCTACGACAGCGACTACTACGGCGACGACCTGCCGTTCTGGACCCAGGTTACCTGTCAGGATGGCACAGTTAAGCCGCACCTGATTATCCCCTACACCCTGGAGTGCAATGACATGCGCTTTGCCTCGCCGCAGGGATTTAACACCGCCGAGCAGTTCTTCACCTACCTGCGCGACAGTTTCGATGTGCTGTACGAAGAGGGAGAGACCGCGCCGAAGATGATGTCGATCGGGATGCACTGTCGTCTGCTGGGGCGTCCAGGCAAATTCCGTGCGCTACAGAACTTTCTCGACCACATTCAGCAGCATAACGATGTCTGGATCTGTACCCGCCAGCAGATCGCCGATCACTGGATCACGACGCATCCGGCACCGTAAGCCGGTTACGGTGCGTCGCCTCGCTCAGGCCAGGCGACGCACCGGAGATAATCAGCTCATCAGACTGACCTGCGCCGCCACGATGCACCAGCCGTGGGGCATGCGCACCCAGGTCTGCTGCTGACGGCCGATTTTATCACTGCCGGCACGGGTAAATTCGGTGCTGCAGACCGCATAATCCTCACCGAAGGTGGTAATCACGGTGTTGCGCAGCGTCCGGTTCAGCCCGGCTGAAGGGCGGGCAGCACGGAAGGCGCGAATCTCATCGATGCCATATAAATTTTCACCCGCCCCGAGGCGCACGGTGCGCGGGTCGTGCCAGAACAGGGCATCCAGTTCGTCCACATCATTGCTGACCAGCGCCTGCTCGTAGCGATAAAACTGCGCCGTCACCTCGCTGAGCACCTGCGGTAAATTAATCTCTCTGTTCATCAGGCTCCTGCCATATTCATTTGCGGTATCGTAATGCCCTGTTGTTCCAGTGACCAGGCGGCACGTAACACTGCCTCTTCGTTAAACGGACGGGCGATAAGCTGTAAGCCAATCGGCAGACCACTTCGGGTCGCCAGCGGCACGGTACAGACCGGCAAGCCCAGGAAGGAGATGGGCTGCGTCAGCATCCCCATGCTCGCTTTGGCGGGCAGCGATTCACCCTGAATTGACAGCGTCTGCTGACCGATGGTGATCGCGCTGCAGGGCGTCGCCGGCGCAATCAGCACATCAAAGCGATCAAACAGCGGTAACACCTGCTGCTGGAAATGGCGACGGAAACGCTGCGCCTGCACATACCAGGCGCCTGGCATCATGGCACCCGCCAGCAGACGCTCGCGTGAGTTGGGTTCAAACTGCTCCGGTATCTGACGCAAGGCAGGCAGATAGTGGTTGCCGCCCTCTGCGGCGGTCATGATAAACGCCGCCGAACGCGCCAGCTCCGCGTCCGGCATCAGCACCTCTTCCTGGGCCTCCAGCGCGGCTGCGACCACCGCGACTGCAGCGCGGGCGTCATCATCGCACCAGTGGGAAAAAAAGCCGCCCAGCACGGCGCAGCGTAATCCTTCGCTGCCTTGTGACAGCCCCGGCAGCGTCGCGGCCACCGTACGATCGGCCTGAAACGCATCGGCGGGGTCTGCGCCCTGCAGCAGGTCATAAACCAGCGCCAGGTCTTCCACCCGCCGGGCCAGCGGCCCGATATGGTCAAGGCTGGCGACAAACGGATGGCTGCCGCTGCGTGACAGACGGCCAAAGGTGGGCTTAAGGCCAAAAATACCGCACAGCGACGCGGGCACCCGAATCGAACCGTTGGTGTCGGTACCGAGCGAAAAGTGAACCAGCCCGGCGGCCACGGCGGCGGCCGAACCGCCTGACGAGCCGCCCGCCACGCGGCTGAGATCGCGCGGATTGTGGGTCGCACCATAGTGGCTGTTCTCGGTGGTAAAACCGTAAGCATAGGCATCCATGTTCAGCATACCCGACAGCAGCGCACCGGCGTGACGCAGTTTATCAACGGCGAACGCGTCTGACTGTGCTGCAGGGCGATCGCGGAACAGGCTGGCACCGGCCAGCGTGCTGTGACCCGCCACATCAAACAGATTTTTCACCGCATAAGGAATGCCCGCCAGCGGTGGCAGCGTTTCGCCGCGCTGCCGCTGTGCATCAATCGCGCGGGCCTCTTTTAACATGCGCGGCCCGGTGACTTCCGTCCAGGCATTCAACGCCGGGTTGTGCTGCTCAACCGCCTGCAGCGTGTGCTTCGCTACCTCCAGTGCGCTAATCTCACCCTGCTGGATCGCCCTTTGCAGCGTCTGAATTGAAACATCACCTAATCTCATGCCTGATATACTCCTGCGACTTCCAGCCGGTCATCCAGCGGAAACGCCATCAGCGGCGCAGCCATTTCCGCAATGCGTGAAAGCTGGATCAGCAGCTCAGCGCGGCGGGCCTCATCCAGTCCCAGTTGCAGGATCTGCTCCATATGGCCGATGTAGCTGGCCCACTCTTGTTGATTCATGATTCGCTCCTGTTAAAAACCGGCGGCGCTGCCGTTACTGCGTGGGTCGCTTGCGCCCTCAAACATGCCGTTGCTGTGGCGCACAATCGCGCCCGCATGACCTACGGATTCGCTGAAGTCCGGCAGCCGTTCTACCTCATGTCCCCACAGGCGCAGCATCAATACCGTTTCGTCGTCAAAGCGGCCTTCCAGTTTTAGCGAGTCGGACGATTGCCCCCAGGTCCGGCCCAGCAGCCAGCGCGGCGCACTGACCGCCTGCTGTAACGGCAGGCCCTGAATCACATGGCGGGTGAAAATTGCCGCCTGGGTCTGCGGCTGCCCATCTCCGCCCATCGCGCCATACACCATTGTCCGGCCATCTTTCAGCCGCGCGGCGGCGGGATTGAGGGTATGAAACGGCTGCTTACCGGGCGCGAGCGCCAGCAGATGGTCAGGGTCGAGGCTGAACGCAGCGCCCCGGTTCTGCCAGGTGATGCCCGTGCCGGGCAGCACCACACCGCTGCCAAACTCGTGGTAAATGCTCTGAATAAAGGAAACAGCCAGGCCGCTGCTGTCCATCACGCCCATCCAGACTGTATCGCCCGGTCCGCGTCCGCTGCCCCACGCGGCGGCCTCGCCATCGGCGATCTGGCTGGCGAGCGTATCGAGATGATCGCTATCCAGCAGCGCCTGCACATCTTCGGTAACGTGACGCGGATCGGTGATGTGTTTGTCGCGCAGGGCAAAGGCTTTTTTGGTGGCTTCCACGATGCGGTGCACCGTCTGCGCGTCGTCAGCCTCCGTCATCTCCAGTCGATCGGTGATGCCGAGGATTGCCAGCGACACGACGCCCTGGGTTGGCGGAGCGATATTCCAGATGTCGCCTTCGCTATGGGCGAGATGCAGCGGTGTCGTGCGTCGTGCGCGATGCTGTTGCAGATCGACCAGCGTCACCGGCATGCCCAGCGTCGCCATCTCGTCGGCCATATGGTGAGCCAGCGGGCCGCGATAAAAGCTGTCGAGTCCCGCTTCGATGAGCTGGCTCAGGGTGTTCGCCAGCGCGGGCTGGGTAAAACGGCTGCCCGGCTGCGGCACATCGCCGTCGGGCATAAAATGGGCACGAAAGCCGGGCTGATGCTGCAGCTCACTCAGGAAGTTCGTGGTCGCGGCGGTCTGTGAGGCGGTTACCGGAATCCCGTCGGCGGCGTAGCGAATCGCATCCCGCAGCAGACGGGCCAGCGGCAGTGGCGAGGTGCCCATCTCTGCAGAGAGCGTCAGTGCCTCCTGCCAGCCGCTGACCGTACCGGCCACGGTCAGCGCCGCTTTCGGCCCGCGATGTGGGATTGTCGGGTGATCGGCGTAAAAATCGTGGTGAGCCAGGGAACCGGCGGCACCGCTGGCGTCGATAGCAACAGGGTCGCCGCCGGGCGGCAGAATCAGCCAGAAGCCATCGCCGCCCAGCCCGTTCATGTGCGGATAGACCACAGCGATAGTCGCGGCCGCGGCCACCATCGCTTCAATGGCATTACCGCCATCACGTAGCACCGCGAGCGCACTTTCACTCGCCAGATGGTGTGGCGTCACCGCCATCCCCTGCGGGGCCATATTGCTTTGAATCATCTTTTTCTCGTTCTTTGGGTGACAGAACCCATAACAAAGCAAGAGCTGTTCCAGTTTTCATGCTCAGCTGACAATGCGTCGGTTAACCTGGCGTAAATTGTGCTAGCTTCTGCTGAAACAAAAGTTACAGGACGCCCTATGAAACAGCTTGATGAACGACTCAGAAGTCACTATCCCCAGCTCTCTCCACAGGAGCAGCGCATCGCCGACTTCGTGTTTGACCATTTCGATGACCTGATCAGCTACAACAGCGCCGAACTGGCGCGTCTTAGTGGCGTGTCGAAAGCCACGGTCAGTCGACTGTTCAAGCGTCTCGGCTATGAGAAGTACAAGGATATGCGTGATGAGCTTCGCATCCTGCGCCAGAGCGGTATGCCGCTGACCGATAACCGGGATGCGGTGCAGGGCAACACGCTGCTGGCGCGCCACTACAAGCAGGAGATGGCAAACCTGACGCAGTGGGTAAACAGCCTGGATGCGCGGCACTTTAACGAGGTGATTCAGCAGCTGGCTCAGGCTAATCGTGTCTTTATCATCGGCATGCGCAACGCCTATCCGGTGGCGCTGCATCTGCGACAGCAGCTGGTGCAGGCGCGTTCGCAGGTGCATATCCTGCCGCAGCCGGGCCAGACGCTGGCTGAGGAGCTGGTGGATATTACGCCGGACGACATGGTGATCGTGATGGCGTTTCGCCGTCGTCCCCGCATCATCCGCCCGCTGATGCAGCAGCTGCAGGCGGCCGGTATCCCGCTGCTGGCGCTGTGTGAGCCGCAGGCGCAGACGGTGATTGCGCTGGCACGCTGGCAGCTCTGTACGCCGCTGGATAGCGTCTCCGCCTTCGACAGCTACAGTGCTGCCATGAGTCTGGTTAACCTGATCGCTAATGCGCTGCTGCATGAAATGCTGGCACAGGGACGCCAGCGGATTCATCAGATCGCCGACCTTTACCAGCAGTTTGACGAGCTGGAGCACCGTTAACAGGCACCGTTTTGGTGCTTTGCCCCATTTCAGAACATCCCCTTCATGGCGTAGTCGTCCCGATTACGCCCGATTTCTGCTGAACTCTCTGCCGTTTAACCCTTTTTCTGTTGCCGTCCGTATTGGCACATTAGTTGCAGATTCCATGTCAAAGAATCTTTTGTTTCACGTTAATCTCACCGGGGTGCATAATGAAAAAAGTTTTGATGGCGGTTGCGACAGCGGCATTACTGATGGCTCAGGCGGGTAGCGCGCTGGCCGATCAACTGCAGGATATCCAGAAGCGCGGCGTCATCCGCGTCGCCGTGCCGCAGGACTTCCCGCCGTTTGGTTCGGTCGGCACGGACCTGCAGCCGCAGGGGTATGACATCGACACGGCAAAATATCTGGCGAAGCAGATGAAACTTAAGTTGCAGCTGGTGCCGGTCAGCAGCGCCAACCGCGTGCCTTATCTGCAAACCGACAAGGTCGATCTGGTTATCTCCAGCATGGGTAAAAACGCCGAGCGTGAGAAAGTGATCGACTTCACCCGCGCCTATGCGCCGTTCTTCCTGGGCGTCTTCGGTCCGAAGGGCGATGAGATCAAAGCAGCGTCGGCTCTGAGCGGCAAGTCGATTGGCGTCACGCGCGGTGCGGTAGAAGATATGGTGCTGAGCGAAGTGGCTCCGAAAAATGCGCAGGTGAAACGCTACGAAGATAACAACACCACGTTGTCTGCTTATCTCTCAGGTCAGGTGCAGTATGTCGCGACTGGTAACCTGGTCGTCGCTGCGATTGCGCGCCAGAATCCGGCTAAAGCGCCCGTCGCGCAGTTCATGCTGAAAGATTCACCCTGCTATATCGGCCTGAAGAAAGATGAGCCTGCGCTGAAAGCGAAAGTGAATGCGCTGATTGAGCAAGGCATTAAGGACGGCACGCTGAATAAACTCTCTGAACAGTGGCTGAAAGCACCGCTGCCTGCGAACCTCGGCGCCTGAGGACGGATTCATGACCGGGCAACTTAACTTTCCCGCCCTGTGGCCTTACTGGCCGGAGCTGCTCTCCGGTCTGTGGGTCACCATCCAGCTGACGGTGCTGGCGACAACCGGTGGTGTGGCGCTCGGCATTGCGGGTGCCGCGCTGCGCAGCGGCAAACCGAGCTGGATGAGCCACCTGTGGGGCATCTATGTCGAGCTGATCCGCAATACGCCGTTTGTGGTGCAACTGTTCTTTATCGTTTTCGGTCTGCCTGCACTGGGGCTAAAACTCACTGCGGGTGAGGCGGCGCTGCTGGCAATGCTGATCAACCTCGGTGCCTACAGCACCGAGATTATCCGCGCCGGGATTCAGGTGACACCGAAAGGACAGTGGGAAGCAGGCCGGGTGCTGGGATTAACCCGCAGCCAGACGTTTCTACGGGTCGTGCTGCCGCCCGCACTGCAGCGCATTTATCCGGCGCTGGTGAGTCAGTGCATCATCGTGATGCTGGGCTCATCGGTGGTGTCGCAGGTCTCCTATGAAGAGCTGACTTTCGCCGCCAACCTGATCCAGTCGCGCACCTTCTTAAGTTTTGAGGTCTATCTGGTGACCACGCTGATCTACCTGGCGTTGTCGATAGCGATGCGCCATCTGCTGCTGGCGATTGGCCGTAAATGGTTTGGAGTGCAGGCATCATGATGACGACCTTTACCGACTGGGACATCCTGCGCAACCTGCTGCTGGCGGCGCGCTGGACCCTGTTACTGTCGCTGGTGGCCTTTGTCGGCGGGACGCTGGTGACGCTGCCGCTGCTGTTTCTGCGGCTGCTGCAGCGTAAGTGGCTGACGCGCCTGATACGCGGTTACACCGCGCTGTTTCAGGGCACGCCGCTGCTGATGCAGCTGTTCCTGGCGTTTTTCGGCGTTGGTCTGTTCGGCATTGATGTCGCCCCCTGGACCGCTGCCTCGCTGGCGCTGACCTTCTACACCAGCGCCTTTCTGGTGGACATCTGGTACGGCAGCATCCGCGCCCTGCCGAAAGGGCAGTGGGAAGCGTCGCGCTGCCTCGGCCTGACCTTTGGTCAGACGCTGTGGCGGGTGGTGGCACCGCAGGCTATCCGCATCGGTATCGCCCCGACGGTGGGATTCGCCGTGCAGGTGATCAAGGGCACCGCGCTGGCGTCGATTATCGGATTCATCGAGCTGACCAAGGCGGGCACCATTCTCAACAACGTCACCTATCAGCCGTTTAAAGTCTTTGGGCTGGTGGCGCTGGGCTACTTCCTGATGTGTTATCCGCTGTCTCGCTACAGCCAGTATCTGGAGAAAAAATTCAATGCCGCTCATCACCATTAATCAGGTGCAAAAATATTACGGCGACAACCATGTGTTGAAAGGCGTGGATCTGGATATCGACATGGGCGAGGTGATCTCGATCATCGGTCGCAGCGGATCGGGTAAAAGCACGCTGCTGCGCTGCATGAACGGGCTGGAAGGCTATCAGGAGGGCAGCATCAAGCTCGGCGGGATGACCATCACCGATCGCGATTCGCAGGCGCGTGAAATCAGCCGCTCGGTCGGGATGGTGTTTCAGAGCTTCAACCTGTTCCCGCACATGACGGCGCTGGAGAACGTCATGCTGGCACCGCGCCGCGTGCTGAAGAAAAGCGAGGCCGAGTGCCGGGCGCTGGCTGCGCAGATGCTGGAGAAGGTCGGGCTGGGCGAACGCCTTAACTACTATCCTGCCAGCCTCTCCGGCGGTCAGCAGCAGCGCGTGGCGATCGCCCGTGCGCTGGCGATGACGCCGAAAGTTTTACTCTGTGATGAGATCACCTCCGCGCTCGATCCTGAACTGGTGGGCGAAGTGCTCAAGGTTCTGGAACAGCTGGCGGCAGAGGGCATGACGCTGATCCTTGTCACCCATGAAATGAACTTCGCCCGCGACGTGGGCGATCGTGTGGTCTTTATGCATCAGGGGCGCGTCTGGGAGCAGGGCGACAGTAAAACGCTGTTCGCCCAGCCGCAGACGCCGGAGCTGAAGCAGTTTATTTCTTCGGTTCGTCTCTGAGTTTTAGAAAAGGAAATGATGATGGATATAACACAATTCCCGCAACTCAATCCGCCACAGCGTCTGCTGATGGGACCGGGGCCGATCAACGCCGATCCCCGCGTGCTGCGCGCCATGTCGAGTCAGCTGCTGGGCCAGTACGATCCTGCGATGACCCACTACATGAACGAAGTGATGGCGCTCTATCGCGGCGTGTTCCGCACTGAAAACCGCTGGACGCTGCTGATCGATGGCACGTCACGTGCCGGTATCGAAGCGATTCTGCTGTCGTCTATTCGCCCTGGCGACAAAGTGCTGGTACCGGTATTTGGCCGTTTCGGTCATCTGCTGTGCGAAATTGCCCGCCGCTGTCGTGCGGACGTTCACACCATTGAAGTGCCATGGGGCGAAGTCTTTACCCCGGACCAGATTGAAGATGCGATCAAAAAAGTGCGACCGCGCCTGCTGCTGACCGTGCAGGGCGACACCTCGACCACCATGCTGCAACCGCTTGAGCAGTTGGGCGCAATCTGCAAACAGTATGGCGTGCTGTTCTACACCGATGCGACTGCCTCACTGGCGGGTAACGCGCTGGAAACGGACGCCTGGGGCCTGGATGCCGTGTCGGCGGGGATGCAGAAATGCCTGGGCGGTCCATCGGGCACATCTCCGGTCACCCTGAGCGCAGAGATGGAAGCCGTGATCCGCAAACGCAAATGCGTAGAGCAGGGGATCCGCACCGAAGCGCATCAGGATGGCGAAGAGGAGATGATCTACTCCAACTATTTTGACCTCGGCATGATCATGGATTACTGGGGCCCGGAGCGGCTCAACCATCACACCGAAGCGACCAGTGCGCTGTTTGGCGCGCGCGAGTGCGCCCGTCTGATCCTGCAGGAGGGGCTGGATAACGGCATCGCCCGTCACAAGCTGCACGGTGAAGCGATGCTGAAAGGCATTCAGGGGATGGGGCTGGAGACCTTCGGCGACCTGAAAAACAAAATGAACAACGTGCTGGGTGTGATGATACCTACAGGCGTGAATGGCGATCAGGTGCGCAAGCTGATGCTGGAAGATTTTGGCATTGAGATTGGCACCTCGTTTGGTCCGCTGCATGGCAAGGTGTGGCGCATCGGCACCATGGGCTACAACGCGCGTAAAGATTGCGTGATGCAGACCCTGTCGGCGCTGGAAACGGTGCTGACCTACGTTGGCTATCGCACGCCGCAGGGTGCCGCCGCGCAGGCCGCGTGGGATCACTACGGGAGCCACGCATGATGATGAGCGCCAGCGAAGCCCAGGTCGCGGCACAGCGCGTGATGGCGCGCTGCGATACGCTGGCCGCGATCAGCGAAACGGCTGAGGGGCTGACCCGCGTCTACCTCTCGCCAGAACATCTGCGCGCTAACGCCTGCGTTGGTGAGTGGATGCAGGCGGCAGGAATGCAGGTGTGGCAGGATGCGGTCGGCAATATCTGTGGGCGCTACGAGGCAGCAGAAGCGGGTGCGCCTGCGTTGCTGCTCGGCTCGCATCTCGACACGGTGCGCAACGCCGGGCGCTATGATGGGATGCTGGGCGTGCTCAGCGCCATTGAAACCGTGCAGTGGCTTAACGAACATCAGTGCCGCCTGCCGCTGGCGATTGAGGTGATTGGCTTCGGCGACGAAGAGGGTACCCGTTTTGGCATTACGCTGCTCGGCAGTCGGGGTATTACCGGCAGCTGGCCGCAAAGCTGGGTGACCCATCCTGACGGCAACGGTATCACCGTGGCGCAGGCGATGGCGGATGTGGGTCTCGACAGCAATCATGTCCAGGCGGCTGCACGGCGGGTTGAAGATATCGTCGGGTATCTTGAGCTGCACATTGAGCAGGGTCCCTGCCTGGAGCAGGAAGATCTGGCGCTGGGCGTAGTGACGGCGATTAACGGTGCGCGCCGCCTCAACTGCCGTTTCAGTGGTGAAGCGGGCCATGCGGGCACCGTGCCGATGACCCATCGTAAAGATGCGCTGGCGGCGGCGGCCGAGTGGATGGTATTTATTGAGCAGACCACCCGTGAGCAGGACCCGCAGCTGGTCGCCACCGTCGGCACGATTAACTGTGCGCCGGGTGCGGTGAATGTCATCCCCGGCGAGCTGTCGCTGTCGCTGGACGTGCGTGGTCCGCTGGACACGCCGCTGGAGACGCTGCTCTCCAGCCTGTTAACCCAGGCAGAGGCGATTGCGCTTCGCCGTGGACTTCGCTTCGAGTCTAACGAATATTATCGCATCGGTGCCACTGCCTGTGACTCTGCGCTGCAACAGGCGCTGAGCCATGCGGTGGAAACGGTGCAGGGTCGCAGCCTGTCGCTGCCGAGCGGTGCCGGACACGACGCTATCGCCATCGCTGAGCGCTGGCCGGTAGGCATGCTATTTGTGCGTAACCATCGCGGCATCAGCCACCATCCGGCGGAGTCTGTAGCGGTGGAAGATGTGGCACCTGCGCTGCAGGCCTATTTGCAGGCGGTCTCGCTGATTGCCGGACGGAGCTGAACATGGAATTAGCCACATTTAATCAGCTTACCGCTGACGAAGCGCAGGCGGCCATCCGGCACTGTGTGGCGATCCCGCCCTGGCAGCAGGCGCTGGTGGCGGCCCGGCCTTTTGCCAGCACCGAGGCGCTACTGGCCACTGCCGATGCGCTGGCGCGTCAGTGGCAGCAGTCTGAACTGGCGGCCGCACTGTCGGCGCATCCGCGCATCGGTGAACGCGCGAAGGGCGCGGATAAAGAGTCTGCGTTGTCGCGCGGCGAACAGTCCGCGATGCAGCAGGCCGATCACGCTCTGCAACAGGCGATGCAGCAGGGCAATCAGGCGTATGAAGCGCGTTTTGGCCGGGTGTTTCTGATACGCGCCAAAGGGCGCAGCGGCGAGCAGATGCTGGCAGAGTTGCAGCGTCGGTTGCAGAATGACGATAGTGCCGAGCAGCAGGAAGCGCTGGATCAGCTGCGTGAAATTACCCTGTTACGCCTTAAGGAGACGATGCAATGAGTACCGTGACCACCCATATTCTCGACACGGCGCTGGGTAAACCGGCCAGCGGTGTGGCAATTTCACTGGAGCAGAACAGCCCTGAAGGCTGGTTTCCGATTTCACAGGGTGAAACGGACAGTGACGGACGTCTGAAAGATCTGACGCCGGAGCCGCTGACGCCGGGGCACTACCGCCTGACTGCTGAAATCGGCGACTATTTTGCTGCCGCCGGTCGGGATGCGCTCTACGTCAGCGCACAGATCGATTTTATGATTGCCGAGGCGGGCAGCCACTTCCATCTGCCGTTTCTGATTTCACCCTGGTCGTGGTCAACCTATCGCGGCAGTTGAGCCTGCCGTTTACAGCGAAAAGCGATCCGCATCCTGCCAGGCGGGGAAGCGTTTGCGGTAAGCGTGAAGCGCCTCCAGCGACAGCTCGGCATCCAGCCGGGCGCGCTGATGCGGCTCGGCCGCGCTGAGGATCTCGCCCTGCGGCGAAACAATCTGGCTGTCGCCGCTGTAGTGATGCTGATTGCCGTCACTGCCCACGCGGTTACAGCCTGCCACATAAGCCTGATTTTCAATCGCCCGCGCTAACAGCAGCGCCTGCCAGTGCAGCGCGCGCGGCGCTGGCCAGTTGGCGACATAGAGCGCCAGATCGTAATCGTTGCGGTTGCGCGAGAAAACCGGGAAGCGCAGGTCGTAACAGATTTGCGGCAGAATGCGCCAGCCGCGCCACTCAAAGACCTGACGCTGCTCACCGGGCAGATAGTGATGATGCTCATCTGCCATGCGGAACAGGTGACGCTTATCATACTGATGCAGCGTGCCGTCCGGCTCGACCAGCAGGAAGCGGTTTACCGCACCGTGTTCTGTCTGTATCGCCGCGCTGCCGCCGACCAGGGCATCCAAACGACGGGCATGGTGATGCAGCCACTCAATCACCTGCGACTCTGGCAGCGAGCTTTTCGCTGCTTCCATTGCAAAGCCAGTGGTAAACATCTCTGGCAGGACAATCAGATCGCGTCCGGTGAGTCCGGCCAGCTGCGCATCAAAATGGCGCAGATTGGCTTCGCCATCCATCCAGCTCAGCGTCTCCTGCAGTAGCGTGATTCTCAAAGCTGACATAAGCGCTCCGCGGCGGTATCTAATGTCGCCGGTTGTTTGGCAAAACAGAGGCGAATCAGTTTATAGGGGAAAGCATCGGCGCAGAACACCGACAGGGGAATCGCGGCGACGCCCACTTCGCGGGTCAGCCACTGGCAGAAACTGACATCATCCAGATCGGAGAGGGCGCTGTAATCGACCAGCAAAAAGTAGGTGCCTTCGCAGGGAAGCACCTTAAAGCGGCTGTTGCTCAGCGCCGTTGCCAGCCGATCGCGGCGATCGCGATAGAAGGCTGGCAGCTCAAGATAGTGTTCCGGATGCTCACGCAGCATATCGGCGATCGCCAGCTGCGCCGGAGTATTGACCGAGAAGGTCAGGTACTGATGCACTTTGCGCAGTTCAGCGCTGATCGCCGCAGGGGCAATGCAATAGCCCACTTTCCAGCCGGTCATGTGAAAGGTTTTGCCAAACGACGACACCGCAATGGCACGCTGGCGCAGTTCAGGATGGGCCAGCACGCTGGCGTGGCCCGCCTCATCGAAGCAGATGTGCTCATACACTTCGTCGCTCAGCACGTAGACCGGCCGCGCAGCAATTGCCTGCCACAGCGCGGCGAAATCCTGCTGCTGCCAGACGGTGGCCGAAGGATTGTGCGGCGTATTCAGGATCACCAGCCGGGTCTTGTCACTCAGCAGTTCAGCAAATGCCTGCCAGTCCACCCGGAAGGCAGGCGGCTGCAGTGTAATGCGTTTCATCACGCCGCCCGAGAGCGTGACCGCAGGGGCATAGCTGTCGTAGCTGGGATCAAAGCAGATCACCTCATCGCCCGGCCGCACCAGCGCGGTAATCGCCGCATAGAGCGCTTCGGTCGCGCCCGCCGTCACCGTAATTTCCGTTTCCACATCAGGACGATAGTCATAAAGCCGCGCGGTTTTCTCTGCAATTGCCTCACGCAACGGCAGCGCACCGGTCATCGGCGCATACTGGTTCGCGCCCTGGCTGACGTGATACGCCAGTCGCTGCTGCAGATAGTCCGGCCCGCTGAAATCGGGAAAGCCCTGGGAGAGATTGATGGCGTTGTGCTGCTGCGCCAGCGCACTCATCTGGCTGAAAATGGTGGTGCCGAGCAAAGGAAGTTTACTCTCGGGGATGAGGTTGTGCTGCGTCATGGTGTCAGGCCTTAAGCGCGAAGATTGATGCGGTGTCACCCGGTGTTTGTGCCACTATAAACAGGATGGTAGTATTTGGCAATCAAGACGCTTAGACGGCTAAATGCGTCATGCTCCACATCTCTTCTGCGTTGGCCGCGTTTGCTTACCCCGGTCACTTACTCATGTAAGCTCCCGGGGATGCGCGCTCTTGCCGCCTTGCTGAGATGCGGATCATTTCGCAGTTACATGCGTCATGCTCCGCGCGTTGGCTACGCGTACTTACCCGGAATCTCATTTCACCGCAAGGAACCTTTATGTCGCAGAGTCTTCCGTTAGATCAGCTGGTCGCCGCCTGTCACTGGATTGGGGCAAAAGGCTGGGCACCCGCCACCGGCGGGAACATGTCCGTGCGCCGCGATGAACATGTCTGCCTGCTGAGTGAATCGGGCAAAGATAAAGGCACGCTGACGCGGGATGACTTTATTGAGGTCGATATCGCCACCAGCCAGTCGCTCTCAGGCCGTAAGCCATCGGCAGAAACCGGACTCCACACGATGATCTATCGCCTCTTTCCGGAGGCGGGCGCGGTGCTGCACACCCACACGGTGAATTCCACCGTGCTGTCGCGGGTGGAGCAGGGCGCGGCGCTGCTGCTGCACGGCTATGAGATGCAAAAATCGTTGAGCGGCCAGCACACCCATCTCGATACGCTGGCGATCCCCGTGTTCGACAACAGCCAGGACATTGCGGCCCTGGCGTCAGAAATTGAAGATTACGCCGGCCGCTTTCCGCTGCGTTACGGCTTTCTGCTGCGCGGCCACGGCTTAACCTGCTGGGGCCGGGATGTCAGCGAAGCCCGCCGTCATCTGGAAGGTCTGGAATTTTTATTCGAATGTGAACGTCAACGTCGCCTGCTGGAGAAAGCATGATTCGCGCCATTGTTACTGATATCGAAGGCACTACCAGCGATATTCGCTTTGTACATAACATCCTGTTTCCCTATGCCCGCCAGCACTTGCCGGACTTCGTGCGTGACAATGCGCAGCAGCCCGATGTGGCGGCGGCGCTGCAGTCGGTGCGTGAAGAGGCCGGTCAGCCGCAGGCCGATCTTGCCGGGGTGACAGATATTCTATTGGGCTTTATGGACCAGGATCGCAAATCCACCGGCCTGAAAGCGCTGCAGGGGATGATCTGGCGCGATGGCTACGTGAACGGCAATTTTACCGGCCATCTCTATCCCGATGTCCTGCCTGCGCTGACCCGCTGGAAGGCGCAGGGCATTGAACTCTATGTATATTCCTCCGGCTCGGTTGCGGCGCAGAAATTGTTATTTGGCTACAGCGATGAAGGTGATATTACTGGCCTGTTCAGCGGCTATTTTGATACCCACGTTGGTGCCAAACGCGAAGTCGCGGCTTATCGCACTATCGCCGCTGAAATTGGCCAGCCAGCGGAACAGCTGCTGTTTCTTTCCGATATTCATCAGGAGCTGGATGCCGCCGCAGAAGCGGGCTGGCAGACGTTGCAATTACTGCGTGGCGAGGCGGACAGCGAGAGCCGCCATCGTCAGGTGACGGATTTTTTCCAGATTAACCCGGAGTCGATTTAGCATGAGCGCACTGACGATTTTTACCGACCGCGAAGCCAGCCAGCCGGTGTGGCACAGCACCGACGCAGAAGCGATTCGTGACCGCCTGAACGCCAGAGGTGTCCGTTTTGAGCGCTGGGAGGCCGATCGCGATTTGGGTGAAAACCCGGATCCGGAAACGGTGATCAACGCCTACCAGCATGCGATCGATCGCCTGGTGGCGGAGAAGGGCTATCAGAGCTGGGACGTAATCAGCATGCGTGCCGACAATCCGCAGAAAACCGTGCTGCGTGAGAAGTTTCTCAATGAGCATACGCACGGCGAAGATGAGGTGCGTTTCTTTGTCGAGGGTGCCGGGCTGTTCTGTCTGCATCTGGATGGCGAGATCCTGCAGATCCTGTGCGAAAAAAATGATCTGATCTCGGTGCCCGCGGGCACGCCGCACTGGTTTGATATGGGATCGTCACCGCACTTCACGGCGATCCGCATTTTCGATAATCAGGAAGGCTGGGTGGCGAATTTCACCGGCGACAAGATCGCGGATGCCTATCCGCGTCTGGCGTAATCGGTCAGCCGATGTGCGAGGCATTTACCGCTATGGCAGACGCCTCGCAGACCGTTACTGCGGCTGGAAGATGCCGTTCTGTACCTGGTCAGGCATGACCACGCCGGTGTCCAGAACCCAGCCGCTGATCAGGGCGGCGGGCGTGACATCGAACGCCGGGTTATAAACCTTCGCCGCTTCGGGTGCCCACTGCACGTTGCCAAAACTGCCGGCCACACCCGTCACTTCGCTGGCGGCGCGCTGCTCAATGGGAATCGCTGCGCCGTCAGGACAGCTGCGATCCAGCGTGGTATGCGGGGCGGCCACGTAAAACGGAAGCTGATGATAATGGGCCAGCACCGCCAGGCTGTAGGTGCCAATCTTATTGGCAACATCGCCGTTGGCGGCAATGCGGTCAGCGCCGACCCACACCGCATCCACCTCGCCACGGGCCATCAGGCTGGCGGCCATGGAATCGGTGATCAGCGTGTAAGGAACCGCCAGTTCGCCCAGCTCCCAGGCGGTTAACCGGCCACCCTGTAACAGCGGGCGGGTTTCATCCACCCAGACATTCTTAACCAGCCCCTGCTGATGGGCGCGGGCAATAACACCCAGCGCGGTGCCGACGCCAGCGGTGGCCAGCCCGCCGGTATTGCAGTGGGTCAGCAACTGACTGTTGGCTTTCACCAGCGTGCAGCCTGCGTCAGCAATGGCATCACACAGTTGCTTATCCTCCTGCACCAGCCGCCAGGCTTCTTCAACCAGCGCGGGGGCAAAGCCTGGCTGTGCCAGCGCCACTTTCATCCGATCCAGGTTGTTCATCAGATTGACCGCAGTAGGACGGGCGGCACGCAGGGTCTCCAGCGCCTGCGCCAGTTCAGCGCGCGTCAGTCCCTGTTCAGCCAGCAGCGCCAGCAGCAGTGAGGCGGAGAGACCGATCAGCGGCGCACCGCGCACCCGCAGCGCGTGGATATGTTCAATCAGCTGAGGCACGCTGTGTGCGGGCAGCCAGTTCTTCTGCTGCGGCAGCGCCTGCTGATCCAGAATCCAGAGCTGATTGTCACGAACCTGTAAACTGGTGGTTTGAAGTGTCTGCATTGTGGGTGAAATCCATGTTGCGTTAATGATGCGTATTGTGCCAACATGCTGGACGGATGTATAGACGTCTGAACGGCTTATTACACCTGAGTGACCCCCTTCGAATGATGAGGAACAGGCAATGTCGCAATACCGTACCTTTACTGCTGCTGATGCTGTGGACTATGCCCGACAATTTGGCGGCGTGGACAATCCTGCCGCGCTCTGCAGCGCAGAAGAGATTGGTGATGGCAACCTTAACCTGGTGTTTAAGATTTATGACGATCAGGGCAACAGTCGCGTTATTGTCAAGCAGGCACTGCCCTATGTGCGTTGCGTGGGGGAGTCCTGGCCGCTGACACTGGATCGGGCTCGGCTGGAAGCGCAGACCCTGGTCGAGCACTACAAATATTGTCCGCAGCATACGGTGAAGATCACCCATTATGATGCGGAGCTGGCGGTGATGGTGATGGAAGATCTCTCCAGCCATCGCATCTGGCGCGGCGAGCTGGTGAAAGGTGTGTATTACCCGCAAGCGGCGCAGCAGTTAGGCGACTACCTCGCACAGACCCTGTTTCATACCTCCGATTTCGTTCTGCATCCGCATCAGAAAAAAGCGGAAGTGGCGCGTTTCATTAATCCGGAAATGTGTGAAATCACCGAAGATCTTTTCTTCAACGATCCCTACACCGATCATGAGCGTAACAGCTACCCTGATGCGCTTGAACCGCTGGTCGCCAGCCTGCGCGATGATGATGCGCTGCGCATTGCCGTCGGCGGGCTGAAGCATCGCTTTTTTGCGCATGCCGAAGCGCTGCTGCATGGCGATATTCATAGCGGCTCGATTTTCGTGGCTGACGGCAGCCTGAAGGCAATTGATGCGGAGTTCGGTTACTTTGGCCCGATTGGTTTTGATGTCGGAACGGCGATTGGCAACCTGCTGATTAACTACTGCGCGCTGCCGGGGCTGCTGCCTCCGCGTGAGGCGGCCGATGCACGCGAGCAGCGCCTTAGCGATGTTCACTCTCTCTGGACGACCTTTGCGTCAGGCTTCCTGGCGCTGGCAGCTGAGAAAACCCGCGATGAGGCGCTGGCTTATCCAGGCTATTCGCAAGCGTTTGTGCGTAAAGTGTGGGCCGATACTATCGGTTACTGCGGCACGGAACTGATTCGCCGCACGGTGGGGATGTCTCACGTGGCGGATATGAAGCAGATTGCCGATCCGGCGATGCGTACCGACTGTATTCGTAATGCGATTAACCTGGGACGCACGCTGATTCTGGCCGCCGATCACGTAGAAGATGTGGATGCGCTGATTGCCCGCATCCGTCAGGCAGGATAAAAAAAGGCCGACGTGATGTCGGCTTTCAGGTAAATCAAAGGCTGGCTGTAAGAGTGTGCCCGCGCCGGAAATAGGGTCAGATCGGAAAGTCGCTAAAGCCATCCCTGGCTCGCTTGGCCCGCGCAATTACGCACCTCATCCCTGAGGTGCGCCCGTAAACGGGCCAACGCTTTGCGTTGTTCAAAAACGCTCCCGGCGTTTTTAGTACGCACCTCATCCCTGAGGTGCGCCCGTAAACGGGCCAACGCTTTGCGTTGTTCAAAAACGCTCCCGGCGTTTTTGTCCGTGGCGCGGGACGCTTTCCTCTTCTGACCCTGTTCCCTGCGCCTTAAGCTAATCTGTTGCGGTCAGATTCACCTGGATTTGTCATGGTCAGCTCTCTTTGGCCAACGAGGCGTCGACCTCTGAAAACAGTGCTGACTCCCATCGCTTTAAATTCGGTACCCGATGCCGACATCACATCGGCACTGAATCCTACGCCGCCTCACTCGCCCGTGATGCAGGCTGAGGCGCTTTCTCCGGCACCGGCACCGCCAGTGCTTCCGGCTCAAACTCATCAACGTTAATCGACCGCAGACGACTGGCTTCAGCACGCTGCAACACTTCAGCCTCTTTAGCATCAATCCAGCCCTGCTCCAGCGCGCGCTTCGCCAGCGCATCCAGCCGGGTAAAAGAGAGGTGCTGTTTTGTCTGTTTGCACAACCTGTCATGGATCACTTCTGCCGCCATGACATCCTGTAACGCCTGTTCCAGCTGACCGGCAGGGTTGTGTTTACTCGGTGTCAGGTACATGCCACGGCCCAGACGGCTGCGGGTGGCTGACGGCTGTTGCAGCATTTTGGCCAGCTGATGATCCAGGCGATCAGATGGCGCAGGGCAGTGATGACCGCCTGCAAAAATGGTCATTCGCAATGCGCCCGCCACCAGACGGTTCGGGAAGTTGCGCAGCAGATCGTCCATAGCCACTTCCGCCTGATGCAGCGCATCCTGTACGCCCCAGTGGACCAGCGACAGATCGGCTTCGTTGCGGCCTTCATCGTCATAGCGTTTCAGCGTCGCGGAGGCGAGATAGAGCTGGCTCAGCACATCGCCCAGACGCGCCGAAATACGTTCGCGACGTTTCAGGCTGCCGCCCAGCACCGCCATTGACACATCAGAGAGCAACGCCAGGTTGGCACTGATGCGGTTCAGGTGCTGGTAATAACGGCGGGTGCCATCGCGGGTCGGACTGGCGCTGGTGCGCCCGGCGGTTAAGCCCAGCCACAGACTGCGCATAGTGCTGCTGCCCACATAACCGATATGGCTGAACAGCGCCCCATCAAACGCATTAACATCATTGCTGGCCGCTGCCGCCATCTCCTGCAGCACATAAGGATGGCAGCGAATCGCGCCCTGTCCGAAGATAATCATGCTGCGGGTCAGAATGTTCGCGCCTTCTACCGTGATAGCGATCGGCGCGCCCTGATAGGCACGGGCCAGGAAGTTGCTGTTGCCGAGCATGATGCCTTTACCGCCCGCAATATCCATGGCGTCGATAATGGCGCGCTGACCACGATGGGTGCAGTGATATTTCACAATTGCCGACAGCACCGCGGGTTTTTCACCCTGCATAATCCCGGCCGTAATCAGCGTAGCCGCCGCATCCATCACATAAGCGTTACCGGCAATGCGCGCCAGCGGCTCTTCAATCCCTTCCATCTTACCGATTGAAACCCGGAACTGACGGCGGATATGGGCATATGCGCCTGTCGCCAGCGCTACCGTTTTCAGGCTGCCGGTTGAGTTCGATGGCAGCGTAATGCCGCGTCCCACTGACAGACACTCCACCAGCATCCGCCAGCCCTGACCGGCCATTTCCGGGCCGCCGATAATATAGTCAATCGGCACAAAGATGTTGTTGCCACGCGTCGGCCCGTTCTGGAACGGCACGTTAAGCGGGAAGTGGCGATGGCCAATTTCCACGCCGGGCGTATTCGTTGGGATTAATGCACAGGTAATGCCAGGATTCTCATTGTCGCTGAGCAGATGATCCGGGTCGGAGAGTTTAAAGGCCAGGCCCAGTACGGTGGCGATCGGTGCCAGCGTAATGTAGCGCTTGTTCCAGGTCAGCCGCATGCCCAGCACCTGCTGACCCTTCCATTCGCCCATGCAGACGACACCGGTATCGGGGATCGCACCGGCATCTGAACCCGCTTCCGGGCTGGTCAGCGCAAAGCAGGGGATCTCATCGCCGCGTGCCAGCCGCGGTAAATAGTGATTTTTCTGCTCTTCGGTGCCGTAGTGCTGCAGCAGTTCGCCCGGACCCAGTGAGTTAGGTACACCCACGGTAATCGCCAGAATCCCGGAGACGCCCGACAGTTTTTGCAATACGCAGGCCTGTGCATAGGCGGAGAAATCGAGGCCGCCATACTCCTTCTTAATGATCATCGCGAAGAAACGATGCTCTTTCAGATAAGCCCAGAGTTCCGGCGGCATATCGGCCAGCTCATGGGTAATCTGGAAATCGTTAGCCATGCGGCACGCTTCTTCGACCGGGCCATCCAGAAAAGCCTGCTCTTCGGCAGTCAGGCGCGGCTGCGGATAGTTGTGCAGCTTCTGCCAGTCCGGTTTGCCCTGGAACAGATCGCCTTCCCACCAGGTGGTGCCCGCCTCGATCGCTTCTTTCTCGGTGCGCGACATCGGCGGCATCACCTTCTGGAAGCGCTGAAAGATCGGCGCTGAAAACAGGCTGCGACGTAATGATGGCAGGTTAAACGGCAGCAGGACGATCGCCAGCGGCAGCAGCAGCCACGGCGTCCAGAGATGAGCAACAGCCATCGCCGCAGTCCACAGCAACAGGATTGTGCTGCTGAGCCGTAACGACAGGCGGTGATAGAACAGAGCGCCAATCAGCGCCAGCGTGGCAAATATTGAAACAATTATCATGATAAACCGCTCCAGGAAGTAAGAGGTCTGACCTGTTGTGTAGAGAGGTTTAGAGTAGTTGGAAGGATTTATCAATTTGTTTACATCGCAATTACAACCTGCCTCACAAAAACCGTTTTTAGCCCATTTTTGCATCAACTGTGGCAATGATAATCGACGTCACTGCCCGACCGGACATGGGATGACGCTTTGCGCTGACCGGCCATTCCGTTAAACTTGCTGCGATTAACCTCTCCTAAAAAAGGACATCCCTATGTACCAGGACATCATCCGCTCTGAGCTTAATGAAGCTGCTGATACGCTGACTAAATTCCTCAGCGATGACGCCAATATTCATGCGATCCAACGTGCTGCGGTGCTGCTGGCTGACAGCTTTAAGGCGGGCGGCAAGGTGCTTTCCTGCGGTAACGGCGGTTCACATTGTGATGCGATGCACTTCGCCGAAGAGCTGACCGGTCGCTACCGTGAAAATCGTCCTGGCTATCCGGCGATTGCCATCTCAGATGTCAGCCATCTCTCCTGCGTCAGTAATGACTTTGGTTATGACTATGTCTTTTCGCGCTATGTGGAAGCGGTAGGGCGACCAGGCGATGTGTTGCTGGGCCTCTCAACCTCCGGCAACTCTGCCAATATTATTAAAGCGATTGAAGCTGCGCGTGCGCAGGGGATGAAAGTGATCACCCTGACCGGTAAAGATGGCGGTAAGATGGCAGGCAGTGCCGATATTGAGATCCGCGTGCCACACTTCGGTTATGCCGATCGCATTCAGGAGATCCACATAAAAGTGATCCACATCCTGATGCTGCTGATCGAAAAAGAGATGGTGAAGTAAGTGTGCGGGCCTCCTGACAGACGGGAGGCCGCTTAATCAGAGGTGGTGGCTATGTGCGAATTGCTCGGGATGAGCGCCAATGTTCCCACGGATATCTGTTTCAGCTTTACCGGACTGGTTCAGCGTGGCGGTGGAACCGGGCCTCATAAAGATGGCTGGGGCATTACCTTTTACGAAGATAAAGGTTGTCGTACGTTTAAAGATCCGCTGCCGAGCTTTAACTCGCCGATTGCGCGTCTGGTGCAGGAGTATCCGATTAAATCGCATTCGGTGGTGGCGCACATCCGCCAGGCGAATCGGGGTCAGGTGTCGCTGGAAAACACCCATCCATTTACCCGCGAGCTGTGGGGCCGGAACTGGACCTATGCGCACAACGGTCAGCTCAAGGGCTATCGTCAGCTGGAGACCGGCACATTCCGGCCGGTGGGGGAAACCGACAGTGAGAAGGCGTTCTGCTGGATCCTGCATCAGCTGGCGACGCGTTATCCACGCACGCCGGGCAACTGGCCGGCGGTGTTCCGCTTCATTGGCGAGCTGGCCGGTTCGTTACGGCAGAAGGGCGTATTTAACATGCTGCTGTCAGATGGCCGGTATCTGATGGCTTTCTGCTCCACCAACCTGTTCTGGATCACCCGTCGGGCACCGTTTGGCCGGGCGCAGTTACTGGATCAGGATGTGGAAGTTGATTTCCAGCAGCACACCACGCCGCATGACGTGGTGACGGTGATTGCTACGCAGCCACTGACGGCCAATGAAACCTGGCAGCGGATTGCGCCAGGTGAATGGGCATTATTCTGCCTTGGAGAGCGCCAGGAATGAACGGGAAGCGGCTTCGGGACTGGCTAAAACCGGTGCCGGGCTGCTGTTCATCACATATTTCCCGCTGGCGACATTGACCATCGGCGGCTGGTGATACTTCGCAAAGTAAGCGTATCCCGGCTGCAGCTGCTGCCAGAAGCTGGCATAGGTGGAGTAGCGGTGACGCTGCATGTTGCTGTCGGTCATGCGGAACGGATAGATGCTGATGCTGACATCCTGCTGGCCATTACGCAGCGCCGCGTTCACATAAGTAAAAATCTCATCCATATAGGCGTTAGTCATGGCATAGCAGCCAATCGACTTACAGTCGCCATGAATCATCAGGTAGTTGCCGCTATATCCCTGATTACGATCGTACTGATTCGGGAAGCCGATGTTAATCGCGCGATAAAAGCGGCTATCCGGCTTCAGCTGATTCAGCTTCACGTTGTAAAAACCTTCCGGGCTTTTGAAATCGCCTTCACGCCGTTTCGGGCCGAGGCCACCAGAAAAGTTACAGATGCGATAGGTATCCAGCAGGCGGAATTCGTTACCGATTTTGCCGTAGAGTTCGAGTGTGCGTTCTTCCTTGAAGATCTGGATATAGACCGGGGTACCGAGTAACTGTTTCTTTAATTCTTTGCTGACCGGTGCCGCTGACTGAACGGGTTCGGGTGTCATTGCCATGCTGAGGGCTGGCAGTAAAATCATCGCAAACAGGAGTGCGATTTTGCCCATGCTGTGTATACCTTGAGGTGAAGAGAACATGACGCAAATAGTGCGTCTTTGTTTGCATTATCGGAACTGTCCGCTACCGCAGCGAAACATTAAACATTGTCTGTTTTTTTAGCAAGACACCGACGGCCAGATTCGCGATTTACTGAAAGATATTCGGCCACAAATTTGTAAACTTTAATTGTGGGTGCGACAAATATTGCAGTTACCCCTGCCAACTGTATACTTATCCAGTGCCGGAGGGGGTATGCGTAAAATCATTCATGTCGATATGGACTGCTTCTATGCCGCGGTGGAGATGCGTGATAATCCCCAGCTGCGCGATATCCCGATCGCCATTGGTGGCAGCCGTGAACGTCGTGGCGTGATCAGCACCGCCAACTATCCGGCCCGCAAATTTGGCGTGCGCAGTGCGATGCCAACCGGCATGGCTCTCAAGTTATGCCCGCATCTGCGCCTGCTGCCAGGCCGTTTTGACGCCTACAAAGAAGCCTCCGCGCAGATTCGCGACATCTTTACCCGCTACACCCCGCTGATTGAACCGCTCTCCCTTGATGAAGCCTATCTGGATGTCACCGACAGCCCGCACTGTCACGGCTCCGCCACGCTGATGGCGAAGGAAATACGCGCTACCATCTTCCGTGAAACCAGACTGACCGCGTCAGCGGGTATCGCGCCGATTAAATTCCTGGCGAAGATTGCCTCGGACCTGAATAAGCCGGACGGACAGTATGTAATTACCCCGCCGGAGATGGCCGGTTTTCTGCTGTCCCTGCCGCTGGCGAAAATTCCAGGCGTCGGCAAGGTGTCGGCCAAAAAGCTGGAGGAGATGGGGCTGGTCACCTGTGGCGACGTGCAGAAGGCCGATTTAGCGCTGCTGCTGAAGCGCTTTGGTAAGTTTGGCCGGGTGCTGTGGGAGCGCAGCCACGGCATTGATGACCGTGAGGTGATCGTGGAGCGCGAGCGTAAATCGCTGGGGGTGGAGCGCACGCTGGCGGAAGATATCAGCGACTGGGACGCCTGTCTGGAGATTATCGACTTTCTCTATGCTGAACTGGATCGCCGGTTGACGCAGATTCGACCGGACAAACAGGTGGCGCGGCAGGGCGTGAAACTGAAGTTCAGTGATTTTCAGCAGACGACCCAGGAGCATATCTGGCCGGTGCTGAATAAAGAGGACATGATTGCCATCGCCCGGAAAACCTGGGATGAGCGTCGTGCCGGTCGGGGCGTAAGGCTGGTGGGATTACATGTCACCATGGTGGATCCCCAGCTGGAGCGTCAGCTGCTGCTGGGTCTGTAACGGTCAGCCTCACCGCCCGATGAGGCTGACGCCGGATTACTTCTTATATTTCGCGGCCAGGGTCGCAAACCACGGTGCGACGAAATCCTCATTGCTGCCCCAGCCCGGAATGATTTTGTTCAGCGAGGCGACGTTTACCGCGCCAGGCTGGCTGTTAAGCTGCTGCTGAGAGATTGACGCCGCTTTAAACTGATACGTCGCTGGCGTCTCTTCACCGGCAATTTTCTTCGCCACCAGACGCATATTCACCGCGCCGATGGTTTTAGGATCGACCGCCACCGTCTGCACCCATGGGCTGTTTTTCTCGCGCATCAGCTGCAAATCCTGATTCGAGACGTCGATGCTGTAGAGCTTAATCTCGGTTCGGCCATTCTCCTGCAGCGCTTTGTAAGCGCCCTGACTGAAGGCATCCCAGGCACCCCAGATGGCGTCGATTTTGCCTTTCGGGTATTTCGCCAGAATCGCACCAATCTTGTTGGCGGTATCGCCCTGAACATCCGTCGACACAGCGCCAATCGACTCCAGCTGATGAATGCCCGGATTCTCTTTGAGCAGTTTTTCATACACCACCTGACGGCGCTCCATCGGCGGGAAACCGGCGACCCACAGCTTGACGATGTTCGCTTTGCCATTGAAATCGTGGATAAGCTGACCCAGCGACAGCTGTGCCAGTGAAGCGTCATCCTGCGCGGTGACAGTGACGCCCGGAATCGGGTTATCCACCGGCGTATCAAATACCGACAGTTTGATACCTGCATCGGCAATGCGCTTCACCAGTCCGCTTGCGTAGGGCGCTTTACCGTGCGACAGCACGATGCCGTCATATTTCTGGCTGATCGCCTGATTCACAAAATCCTGAAAGCGCGCATCGTCGCCGTTGCTGAGAAAGGTGCTGACCTTAAAGCCCAGCTGGCGACCCTGCTGAATGGCACCGGCAACAAACTGGGTGGTGTTGTCATCGGAGCCGAGGTTACGGATCACCGCAATGCGAATCGGGCCATCATGGCTGGCGATTGCCGCAGGCACCGGGGTAACGGTTTCCGCGAAGGCGGCGCTGGCGTTCAGCAGGCTCAGAGCCAGCAGCGAGAGTGTTATTTTTTGCATTGTTATCAACTCCGGAAAACGCGCCTCAGCGGCGCTGGATATAGGTGATCGCCAGTGCTAACGCCAGCACCAGCCCTTTAATAATGTCCATGGCGTAGTAGGGCACAGAGAGCATGACCAGGCCGTTCTGCAGCACACCGAGAATAACCGCGCCGACCAGCGTGCCCAGCGCGTTGGGCTTGCCGGAGCCGGCCAGCGAGAAGCCAATCCACGCCGCCGCGACCGCATCCATCAGATAGCCGCTACCGGCGTTGACCTGCGATGAACCGATACGCGAGGCGAGCAGGATGCCGCCCAGACCGGCCAGCAGTGAGGCGATTACATAAGCCAGTACCCGGTAGCGGGTGGTACGGATGCCGGAGAGACGCGCCGCTTCCGGATTACCGCCCAGCGCATACATGCGGCGGCCATGCTTGGTCAGGGACAGCGCCAGCTGTGCGGCGACGGTCACCACCAGCATGATGATCACAATGGTCGGCACCTGACCCAGCAGGCCAAATGCGGCCGGAATGGTCCCTTCCGCCATATCACCGCTCGGCAGCACCATGTTCTCGGTGATCGACCCGCCAAAGCTGTAGGTCATCGCCACACCCTGAATCACGAAGAGTGTCGCCAGCGTCGCCAGCATGTCGGGGATGCGCAGAATCACAATCAGGAAGGCGTTGAACAGCCCGACCAGCGTGCAGAGCACCAGGGTGATCAGGATGGCGGTGGTCGTGCCAAAGCCATACCAGACAAACAGCGAAATCACTAACGCATTGGCAAGCGAGGCGGTCGAGCCGACCGACAGATCAAAGCCGCCCACCGTCAGGGAGATGGACACGCCGATCGCAATCACCGTCACAATCGCGATCGAACGCAGAATGTTGATGATGTTATTGGGTTCAAGGAAGCTGTCGGAAGCCAGCCCAAAGGCGGCGATCAGGATCACCACCGTAAGCAGCATGCCCCATTTATAGAGAAAATCGAATAGCTGGTGATGCCAGGGAGTGGCGGTCAGTTTCAGGTGGGTCTCTTTGCTGCTCACGCAGGGGTTCCTCCGGTGGAATAGAGCAAAAGCGTCTCTTCGGTGACGTCGTGTGCAGCCAGTTCGGCCACAATGCGTCCATCCCAGAGCACGCAAATCCGGTCGCATAAGCCGACCAGTTCAGAAAATTCACCCGACGCGTAGATGATGCCTTTCCCCTCGCGCGCCAGGTTGTCGATCAGGGTGAACAGCTCGGTTTTAGCTTTGATATCGACGCCTTTGGTCGGCTCATCGAAAATCAGCACGTCAGCGTTGTTGCGCAGCCATTTGCCAATGGCCACCTTCTGCTGGTTGCCGCCGGAGAGACGCCGCAGTGTCTGTGCCGGGCCAGTGGTGCGCACCTGCAACTGTCGGATAACCTGCTCCGCCCAACGCCACGCCTGACGATGCCCGAACAGGCTCCAGCGCGAAAAGCTGTCGTCCGCGCTGACGCTGAGGTTCATCGCGACCGACTCATCAATAAAGATCCCCTCTTTGCGCCGTTCTTCCGGCACCAGCGCCATGCGGCGACTGACGGAGTCATGCGGCGAGCGGGGCTGCCACGGCTGACCATGCAGTTCCCCGCGACTGACGCGGCTTTTGCTGGCACCAAACAGTGCTTTGCAGAGTTCGGTTTTCCCCGCGCCGGCCAGGCCGGCGATGCCCAGAATTTCGCCTTTGTGCAGCCTTAGCGAGATATCCTGCAGCCGCTGCGCATCGTGAAGGCCTTCTACCGCCAGCAGCAGTGGCTGCGCCTGTTTTTCGCGGCGAGGTGGGAAGATATCGGTCAACTGATGGCCCAGCATCTTCTCGACGATCTGCTCACCGCTCAGCGCTGCCATCGGGCCGGTTTCAATCAGGCGGCCATCACGTAGTACCGTCAGCTGGTCGCAGATGGCTTTCAGTTCATGAATGCGGTGAGAGATAAACACTATGCCGATCCCACTGGCCTGCAGACGACTGACCACAGCAAACAGCCGCTCGCTTTCGTGCTGATCCAGCGGGGCGGTGGGTTCATCCAGAATCAGGAAGCGGCAGTGATGCGACAGTGCCCGCGCCAGCAGGATTTGCTGTTTCTCCGCCAGGGTGCAGCGCTCCACCAGTCGGTTGACGTCCAGTGCCACGTCGAGCTGCGTCAGCAGCGCCCGCGCCTGACGGCGAATCTCGCTCCAGCGATAGCGGTGACCGGGTTCTGCCAGCCTATCCAGCAGAATGTTTTCCGCCACGCTGAGTTGCGGCACCAGGGCCACATCCACTTCCTGCTGAACCAGATGGATACCCAGCTGTTTTGCATCACGCGGCGTGCGGATGGAGACCGGCTCACCATCCAGCAGGATCTCGCCGCTGTAGTGGCTGTGCGCGCCGGACAGGATCGCCATCAACGTTGACTTCCCAGCGCCGTTCGCGCCGGTCAGCGCATGGACCGAATGGCCGTCACTGCGGAAATCCACCGACGATAGCGCGGCAAACCCGCCAAAAGCGATGGAGATGTTACGCATCTCAAGGCGGTTTAACCCTGGCATGTCATTACTCTCCTGAAGAAACAGTGGCCGCATTTTTTCCTGAACCTTCAGGCGCGGCAACAGCCGAAAGCGCATAAGCTAGCACGAAATCTTATTAGCCATCCAGACATCTGGACATAATGGCGGCTGTGACCAGCGAAGCACGGGAACGTGGCGGAATTGCGGGGTAAAGCGCGGAAAAGGCAGCGGATTATGCTGGAGGTCAGTGACAGGCATAAAAAAACCAGGCCGGAGCCTGGTTGACTTTTTTTGTGACAGAATTACTTTTCTGGCACTACATTCAGCAGGGTGGTCAGTAGTTTCCAGTAAAGGCCAACGCTTTCGATGTGAACCTGCTCATCCGGCGAGTGCGGCCCGGTGATGGTCGGCCCAATCGACACCATATCCATATCCGGATAAGGCTTTTTGAAAAGACCACACTCCAGACCGGCGTGAATCACCTGAATGTTCGGGGTTTTATCAAACAGCGCGATATAGGTCTGACGGGTCAGCGCCATGATGGCGGAGTCTGCATCCGGCTGCCAGCCCGGGTAGCCGCCTTTCGCTTTGGTCTGTGCGCCCGCCAGCTGGCCCAGCGAGGTCAGCATCTGCACCACATAATCGCGGCCGGTGTCGATCAGCGAACGGATCAGGCAGTTGATCTCTGCGTGATCGTTTTCCATCGTCACCACACCGATATTCAGTGAGGTTTCGACCACGCCTTTCGCCACGTCTGAATTGCGGATCACGCCGTTTGGCGTGCTGTTCAACAGGTTCAGGAAGCGATCGCGGCTGTCAGTGCTCAGGGCATCACCCTGGTGTGCCAGTGGCTCAGTAACCAGTGCAATGTTCGGCTCTTTAACGCCATGCTCATTTTTGATGGCACTCAGGAAGTGCGCTGCCGCGGATTTCAGCGCATCCGCTTTATGGCTCTCGACGGCTACGGTCGCAAAGGCTTCACGCGGAATGGCGTTGCGCAGCGTACCGCCGCTGAACGCCAGCAGACGCAGATCCAGTTCAGCCGCGTGTGCCGCCAGGAAGCGCGCCAGCAGTTTGTTGGCGTTGCCGAGGCCCATATGAATATCAGCGCCGGAGTGACCGCCACGCAGTCCTTTCAGCGTCAGCTTCAGGGTCTGGAACTCAGCAGGCACGGTTTCACGGGTCAGCGGCAGGGTAGAGACGAAGTCTATACCGCCTGCACAACCCATGTAGATCTCACCTTCTTCTTCGGAGTCGGTGTTGATCAGGATTTCAGCCTGCAGCCAGTTGGGTTGCAGACCGAAAGCGCCATCCATGCCGGTCTCTTCGGTCATTGTCAGCAGCACTTCCAGCGGGCCATGTGTCAGGTTGTTGTCAGCCAGCACCGCCAGCGCAGAAGCCATACCGATGCCGTTGTCCGCGCCCAGCGTGGTGCCGCGCGCTTTTACCCACTCGCCGTCAATCCACGGCTGAATCGGGTCTTTGGTGAAGTCATGAACGGTGTCGTTATTTTTCTGCGGTACCATATCCAGATGCGCCTGCAGCGCAACCGGGGTACGGTTTTCCATGCCTGCGGTGGCGGGCTTACGAATCAGGATGTTGCCGACCTGATCGCGCTCACACCAGAAGCCCTGCTCTTTAGCCCAGCCGGTGATGTAGTTCGCCAGCGCTTCTTCATGAAAAGAGGGATGGGGAATCGAGCAGATCTTAGCGAAAATATCCCACAGTGGCTGTGGAGAGAGTTGAGACAATTCAGACACGACAGGTCTCCTGTGTCAGTGTACCGGCGAGGCCGGACATCGCGAGTTTCCAGTGAAAAATCGCCGTCAGAGAATCTGACGAGCCAGGCCTGAGAATATCACTGTTTTTTACCGGGTGCGCTCTCAGACGCGCTAAAAAGCCGCAACCAGTGTGCGGGTGCTGGTTTTTAATGCGTCAACTCCTTATAATCTCGCGCAACCTTTTCCCCGTTGCACATTTTTACGCCACCTCGGTTGGCTGGGATTTCTATTCTATGAGCGAAAAATACGTCGTTACCTGGGACATGCTTCAGATTCATGCCCGTAAACTGGCCCAGCGCCTGCTGCCTGTTGAGCAGTGGACAGGCATTATCGCGGTGAGCCGCGGCGGTCTGGTACCGGCTTCGCTGCTGGCACGTGAACTGGGTATCCGCTACGTTGATACCGTCTGCATCTCCAGCTATGACCACGATCATCAGCGCGAAATGAAAGTGCTGAAGCGCGCAGAAGGCGACGGTGAAGGCTTTATCGTGATCGATGACCTTGTGGACACCGGCGGCACCGCTCAGGCGATCCGCGAGATGTACCCGAAAGCGCGTTTCTGCACCATTTTCGCGAAACCAGCCGGCAGTTCGCTGGTTGATGACTACATTGTTGATATTCCGCAGGATACCTGGATTGAGCAGCCGTGGGATATGGGCGTGGTCTACATCCCGCCGATTGTAAAAAACTGATTGATATACATCAGATAACGCCCGGTTTTCCGGGCGTTGTACTTTCTGAGCCTCGCACCCCGAATTGCCGTACAGTACACTTAGCCATTGCCGTTTTGTTGCAGGAGAAGTGAGTATGTCGAGCAAAAATCTCAGCGAGGAGCTGTTCAAGCCGCGCTTTAAGCATCCTGAAACCTCTTCCCTGGTTCGCCGTCAGCATCACGCTACCCCGGATGTCCACTCAGCCCTGGATGGCGACAGCCAGCGTGGCTGGTATCGCATGCTTAATAAGCTGATGTGGACATGGCGCGGCCTGACGCCGCAGGAGATCAGTGAAGTGCTGGCGCGTATCGCCATCAGCAACGTTGAACATACCGATGAGACGCTGCTCGATACGGTGATCGGTTTCCGCGGCGGCAACTGGCATTTCGAATGGTGCAGACAGGCGGGCATCTGGCAGCAGAAAGCGCTGGAGGCGACCGATGACAGCGAGGCGGGCGACTACTGGCTGCACGCAGCGCACCTCTATAGCGTTGCCGCTTACCCCTATATCAAAGGCGATGAGCTGGCTGACCAGGCACAGACGCTGGCCAACCGCGCCTATGAAGAGGCTACGCAGCGGCTGCCAGGCGAACTGAAATCCCTGACGTTTGCCATCACGGGTGGCAGTCCGGTCAGCGGCTTTCTGCACATACCGCCGGATGTCGAAGCGCCTTATCCCACTGTGCTGTTCTGCGGCGCGCTCGACTCGTTACAGAGCGATCATTACCGCCTGTTCCATGACTATCTCGCCCCGCGCGGTATTGCGATGCTGACCATTGATGTGCCGTCCGTGGGTAACTCAGTGAAATGGACGCTGAATCAGGACACCAGTTTTCTGCATCAGCAGGTGTTACGCGATCTGAAAAATGTGCCCTGGGTTGACCACACCCGCGTGGCGGCGTTTGGTTATCGCTTTGGCGCGAACGTGGCCGTGCGGCTGGCCTATCTGGAATCGCAGCGACTGCGCGGCGTCGCCTGTCTTGGCCCGATTGTGCATGCGCTGCTGACGCAGCCGGCGTTGCAGGATGAGATCCCGGATATGTACATGGATATGCTGGCGAGCCGGCTGGGTATGGCGACCGCCTCTGACGGTGCGCTGCGCACCGAACTCAATCGCTATTCACTGAAAACTCAGGGATTGCTGGGCCGCCGGACGCCGACGCCGATGCTGTCGGGTTACTGGCAGAACGATCTTTTCAGTCCGGAAGAGGAGAGCAAGCTGATCGCTAACTCGTCGTCAGATGGCAAAGCGTTACTGATTCCGGTGAAACCGATGATGGCCAGTTTCGACAAGGCGCTGAATGAGATTTGCGACTGGCTGGAGAAGCGTTTGAAAAGGTAACTGGCAAAATTTACAGTATTTGCTACAACTAGTAGCGGAATTCTTCCGGGCTGCCCTATAAAGGCTTATGACGTAATCAGGCCGCCCGGAAATCAAGGCTGTATAGCGGTCAAAACCTATGGAGAATCAGCATGACGTTACCAAGTGGTCACCCCCGCAGTCGCCTGCTTAAGCGTTTTACCGAGCTTGGGCCCTATATTCGCGATGGGAAATGTGGTGAAACCCGCTTCTTCTTCGACTGCCTGGCTGCCTGCGTCAATGTGAAACCGGCACCGGAACTGCGTGAGTTCTGGGGCTGGTGGATGGAACTGGAAGCGCAGGCTGACCACTTTACCTATGTCTACCATATCGGTCTGTTCGATAAAGAAGGTGACTGGTCGGTGGCAACCATCAAAGGTAAAGAGAACACAGCGCGCGTGGAAGAGACCTTACGGAATTTCCATACCCGCCTGAAGGCGATGCTGAAGGAGTTAGATCTGGACCTTATACCGGCCAGTGATTTCGATGAGAAACCGGTGAAGCTGAGCGCCTGATAGGGTGTTTCAGAGGAAAAGGGCGAGTGGAAACACTCGCCCTTTTTTGATCAAAGTCTGGCTGGTTTGCTGTGAAAGCGAGTTTTCAGACGGATCCCGGTCAAAGTGGAAGGATGTTAACGTCAGTTTCTGACCATTCGTGCCGCGCAATTACGCACCTCATCTCTGAAATGGGCTCGTAGCCGCGCCAGCGCTCCTGGCGTTTATTTCGGGCGGCGGGATGTTTTCCTCGTCCTCCCTTCGCAATAAGCTTATGCATTACTGCAAGGTTCTCTTTGATAGGGTGTTGCCAGTACCCTCCAGGCTCCCATTGCGGACGCTTTTTTGCGCCAGATTTTTACCGGAAAATAAATGTGCATTTGGCTTAAGTCCGCAGGTAAAATTCGGTGGAATTATCAGATGTGAAAAAATGCTTTGTAATCAGGCTGATAATTTTAGGGTGTTCCCCGCGTGAGCGGGGATAAACCGCGCGCAGAACTGACGGCAGCTACACCAGAGGTGTGTTCCCCGCGTGAGCGGGGATAAACCGCGCACTCCCCTATATCCCATGCCTACCGGGGAGTGTTCCCCGCGTGAGCGGGGATAAACCGAGCGCATTGATCGCGAAATGGAGGCCATGATTGTGTTCCCCGCGTGAGCGGGGATAAACCCGCTGGCACCAGCGGGTTTATCCGGCTCGTTGAGGTGTTCCCCGCGTGAGCGGGGATAAACCGAGTTCATGCAGAAGGCATGGGAGCAGGAATCAGTGTTCCCCGCGTGAGCGGGGATAAACCGCATTTGGGTGTGGACGTCAAAGATTGTCATATGTGTTCCCCGCGTGAGCGGGGATAAACCGCGAACCCGCCAGCCTAAAATTTCAGCACCAACGTGTTCCCCGCGTGAGCGGGGATAAACCGCCTATGCGTGGGCTTCCGAGATTGCGCTGGGCGTGTTCCCCGCGTGAGCGGGGATAAACCGGCACCGACCATGAAACTCACCGAACCCTCGGCGTGTTCCCCGCGTGAGCGGGGATAAACCGATCGTGCAGAGTCATTGAGAATTAATTGCCATGACTGTCACGTTACTTTTTGCGAAAAAACTGGGTTGTACGCGACCTGAAAGGCAATACACTGGGCACCAATCCCATGCTAAACGTACTGCTTAAAAGCATCATTTAAGCCAGATTAAACCGACCGAAGCGAATTGATAATTTAAGGCTATTGATTGATTTCAAATGTTTGCCGATATTAGGCTATACGCGCGATACGGATAAATAATATGGATATGACGGATAAAGCTGTATTAGAGCCGATTGGCCTACAGGTGAAAGATGCAGTTAAGGAGATTCTTTTCCAGCATCTCACAAAGGATAAGACCGCCGTTGCTAATCGCTCAGTTCTGTTTATGGCTGGCTCACCTGCCGCTGGCAAAACTGAATTCATAAACAATGTGTTATTCGAAGGAAAGCAAACCAACTTTGTCAGAATAGATGCCGATGATTTTCGCTGGTGGTTCCCTTATTACAATGAAAAAAATTCAGTGTGCTTCCAAAAGCCAGCATCGAAAATGGTTGATTACATCTATCCGGCAGCCCTTGCTGGAGGGTATCAGATCATTATGGATTCGACCTTTGCGAGCAAAGGTATTGCCGAACAGAATTTCGATATGGCTATTCAATTCGGCTACAAAATACTCCTAAATTACGTTTATTTCGATCCGGCTGACGCCTGGATTTACGCACAGAAAAGAACCCGACTGGTTCCTTTGGATGTGCTGAAGCGAAACTTCATTAATGGCCGTGAAGTCATAAAGCATGTCCTTGATAAATATGAAGGCCAGTTTACTTTAAACGTTATTCACCGACAGCGAGATCCTCTCTCTGCAAGTGGCTTCAACGTCAGGTATGTACCTAATGTTACAAAATCTACATGGGAAGACTCCCATCACTGCCCATACAGCTGCGTTGAAGATCTGGCTCACATAGGCGTATAATTAATAGCCAGACGTTAGGAGTTTATATGTCATTTGAATCTGAAGCCCTTGCTCACGACGAATTGTCGCTTCTGGACCTTTTTGGTCCGGACGCATCGCCGCGCGCGCAGAACATCGTACAGGCGGCGGCGGAACGCTCAATGGACGAGATGGCTGAAGTAATCAATGCGGGCAACACTGCTGCACTTGCGGCCGAACTCGATGCCATTACGGCCAAATCAGGTGCCATTATTGAACCTGTTGCACCATCAGAATATGGTGATAGGAAAGATATCTATTACAGCATTCCAGGCTTGGATGATGTCGGTTTAAAAGCACCCGATAGAGTGTCCCCTACCGCCGAAAGCAAGGAAGGAATTAAAGATGCCTGGGCAGCTCTTCGTGAGAGTACAGGCGCTACCCATTTAAGGGAAAATGCTGATGAGCAGATGCGTATGCTCATCACTCATTATTTTTCTTTACCTCTCCCAACACAGATTGCATGGGCACGTTTTCCTGATGTTTTAGCGTCTGAAGGACTAAGAAAAGGCTTTGGAACCGCTGCTGGTGTCGGGCTGATTGCGCGTGACGAAGCATTAAAAGAGTCACTGGTTCATCAACTGACTGAACAGCTGAATGCAGCCATAGCGCGAGGCGTTGACCTTTCTAAGGTTAGCGTAGTGCTAAATGCTCCGAACCCTGAATCTCAGCGTATTGAGCCTGTGTGCATCTTTGCTGATGCTGCGGCTCATGTGCCTCGACCTCTTATCGTAACGCGGCCTCGAAAAGCGGCTACCAAAAAGTACTAACATACGGCTCCTGCAGGGGCCGTTTTTAATGATGCCATCCGCACGCTCAAGCACGGAATATCGTTAGTCTGTTCATGGCATGCGTTAGTCTATTCATGGTAAGCAGGTTTTGTGACTGCCATAACGCACAAAATTCCAGCTAAAGCCGGCTACTTACCATGAATAGACGAACAATCGCCATGAATCACCTAACGAAAGGCTGCAGCTGCCAGTCTTTGCCTAACGTTCACCATGAATCACCTAACGTTATTCACCCGGCAGTAACTCAGGGCGGCGGGAATGGATCAGAAAGTAAACGCCGCCATCCTTTTTGACTTCCGAATATGTCAGATAGCCTATCTTCTCCAGGTTTTTCATCTCGTTGCGAACCGCTAAGTTTTGGGCGCTGATCCTGGAAGTCAGGTTAGACGCTCGAGCAGGCGCTCAAGGATGTTCCCCGCGCCAGCGGGGATAAACCTCGTTCGAAGCGTTTGCTGCGCCCGGTTTAAACGTGTTCCCCGCGTGAGCGGGGATAAACCGGCCCGTCAACGCACTTCAAAAAAATAACCCCTGTGTTCCCCGCGTGAGCGGGGATAAACCGGAATGCCTGTCAAATCAGCAGCCTGTTTTCTGGTGTTCCCCGCGTGAGCGGGGATAAACCGCGCGATATGCCATTTGATGGTGTGGCTCACAAGTGTTCCCCGCGTGAGCGGGGATAAACCGCGGTGAGCACACTAAACAGTGACGCAGAACCGGTGTTCCCCGCGTGAGCGGGGATAAACCGGGATGGCAATACCTGGGCGCATTTCTCATCGAGTGTTCCCCGCGTGAGCGGGGATAAACCGCGCATCCATCTGCGCACTGGCGGTGTTAATTGCGTGTTCCCCGCGTGAGCGGGGATAAACCGCCGCCAGGGTGATGGCGGACAATCTGAGTGGCGTGTTCCCCGCGTGAGCGGGGATAAACCGCTAACCGCTAAGAAGTGCAGAACACTCATAACGTGTTCCCCGCGTGAGCAGGGATAAACCGGATGCCGTTCTGCGTGTTACTCCAAATGGAAAGTGTTCCCCGCGTGAGCGGGGATAAACCGGCCCCGTTTGTTGTGTCCGGTTATTATGGCTAGTGTTCCCCGCGTGAGCGGGGATAAACCGGGGCCCGGTTACGGCTGGGGTTAGGGTTTAATGTGTTCCCCCGCGTGAGCGGGGATAAACCGTACCACGTCGAGCAGAACAAACAGGCAACCGCGTGTTCCCCGCGTGAGCGGGGATAAACCGGCGCTCACCAGCCACAGACGTGGGTCTTCTGAGTGTTCCCCGCGTGAGCGGGGATAAACCGGGGCGATCAGTTCCTGATCCGCTCCGGGGCGAGTGTTCCCCGCGTGAGCGGGGATAAACCGATTTATTTTCGGAGTATCGGGTAACGGGGCAGGTGTTCCCCGCGTGAGCGGGGATAAACCGGTATTTACTCGTATGAGCAATAAAAAATTGCAGTGTTCCCCGCGTGAGCGGGGATAAACCGCTGTCTGCTTAGACTGCTTTGAGGTGCTATGTTGTTTCCCGCACGAGCGGGGAATAGCCAGTCTTTATCAGCACGCTATGACTGAAGCCCGGCTCTCCCCATGCTGTGCGGCATCAGCCTGAAATCAGAACTGGTAAGTCACACCCATCGCCACAATGTCGTCGTTGTTAATCGACAGCGCGTTGTCATCATCCAGCTGGTTGATTTTGTAATCCACGAAGGCGGACATATTTTTGTTGAAGTAGTAGGTTGCACCCACATCGATATACTTCACCAGATCCGCATCGCCGATACCGTTTTCGATATCCTTGCCCTTAGTCTGTACGTAGCCGATTGACGGACGCAGGCCGAAATCAAACTGATACTGCGCCACCAGCTCGATGTTCTGCGCTTTGTTGGCTGCGCCCGCGACGGCAGCGCCGGTATTACGGTTGGTACCGCTGATTGGCGTCATGTTGCGGGTATCGGTGTAAATCGCCGCCAGGTAAACGCTGTTGGCATCGTACTTCACGCCTGCGCCCCAGGAATCTGCACGGTCACCGCCGCCATAGGCGCGCGCCTGCTGCTGGTTGGTGCGGTCAGATGAGGTGATGGCACCCATCAGGCTCACGCCGCTATCACCCAGCGCGTAGCCCAGTGAAGCACCATAGCCGTCGCCGTTCTGGCGGTTAATATCGGTGCGGCTATTGGCGCTGGTGGCGTCGTTTTTGCCCTGATACTGCAGCGCAAATTTCAGGCCATCGACCAGACCAAAGAAGTTGTTATTGCGGTAAGTCGCGACGCCGGTGGCGCGCTGGGTCATAAAGTTATCAGACCGTGCCGTGCCATCACCACCGAATTCCGGGAACACGTCTGTCCAGGCTTCAACGTCATACAGCACGCCATAGTTACGGCCATAATCCACCGAACCATACTGCGAGAATTTCAGGCCAGCAAAACCAAGGCGGGTTTTGTTGCCGTTATTAGCATCGCTGCCTTCAGAGTTATTAACGTTGTACTGATATTCCCACTGACCGTAACCGGTCATCAGGTCATTAATCTGCGTCTGGCCTTTAAAGCCGATACGGGTATAAGACTTGTCGCCGTCTGCGCTGGCATTATCGCTGATGTAATGCTCAGCTTTAACTTTGCCGTATAAATCCAGTTTATTGCCGTCTTTGTTATAGATTTCGGCAGCGTGCGCGGCAGAAGCCAGCGTCAGCGTGGAGACGATCATGGCCAGTGTGCTTTTCTTCATTTGCTATCAATCCCAATGTGAACGCCGTAAAAAAACGAAAGTTTTTGTAAAACACCGACTTTTTACCCGTACGTGATGAACTTTTTATGACACTTTTCCGGATTTCTTGTTAATGCTGAACTTTTGGTCTACCGCCTTGTCCGCGTAAATTCGTGCTTTTACCCCACTGCCTGTTGGCTTCCGTATCGACTCCTGTTAAAACGTCCTTTCGTAAAAATTTTTCACTACGGCAGGAAATATGAGTGGCAGTCAGACCTTAGTGGTCAAGTTGGGTACCAGCGTTCTTACCGGCGGATCTCGCCGGTTAAATCGGGCGCACATGGTGGAACTGGTTCGTCAGTGCGCGCAGCAGCACGCAGCCGGCCACCGCATTGTGATCGTTACGTCTGGCGCGATGGCCGCCGGACGCGAACATCTGGGCTACCCCGAACTGCCACCCACCATCGCCTCAAAGCAGCTGCTGGCTGCGGTGGGGCAGAGCCGTCTGATTCAGCTGTGGGAACAGTTATTCTCTATCTACGGCATCCATATCGGTCAGATGCTGCTGACCCGTGCTGACATGGAAGATCGCGAACGTTTCCTTAATGCCCGCGACACGCTGCGCGCGTTGCTGGATAACCACATTGTGCCGGTGATTAACGAGAACGATGCGGTTGCGACTGCCGAAATCAAAGTGGGCGACAACGACAATCTTTCGGCGCTGGCAGCCATGCTCGGCGGTGCCGACAAGCTGCTACTGTTGACCGATCAGCAGGGACTGTTCACTGCCGATCCGCGTAACAATCCAGAGGCTGAGTTGATCAGCGATGTCCATGTGATCGATGATGCATTACGTGCGCTTGCGGGCGACAGCGTATCCGGCCTGGGCACCGGCGGCATGTCGACCAAGCTTCAGGCGGCGGATGTTGCCTGCCGCGCCGGAATAGACGTGATTATCGCCTCGGGCAGTCGCAGCGGTGTGATCAGCGATGTGATTGACGGCAGGCCGGTTGGCACGCGCTTTCATGCGCAGCAATCGCCGCTGGAAAACCGTAAACGCTGGATCTTCGGTGCGCCACCGGCAGGCGAGCTCACCGTCGATGACGGTGCGCTGGCGGCCATCATTGAACGCGGCAGTTCTCTGCTGCCCAAGGGCATTCGCGCTATCCAGGGAAATTTCTCGCGCGGTGAAGTGATCCGCATCCGCAGCCTGCAAGGCCGGGATATTGCTCACGGTGTTTCTCGCTACAACAGCGACGCGATGCGCATGATTGCCGGTCATCACAGCCAGCAGATCAGCGAAATTCTGGGATATGAATATGGCCCGGTGGCCGTTCACCGCGATGA
Organism: Candidatus Pantoea gossypiicola; assembly: GCF_008632075.1. Taxonomy (GTDB): domain Bacteria; phylum Pseudomonadota; class Gammaproteobacteria; order Enterobacterales; family Enterobacteriaceae; genus Pantoea; species Pantoea gossypiicola. The sequence continues at coordinate 117,405 of NZ_VWVM01000010.1, read as the reverse complement.
CATGATCGTCAGTTAAGGAGCGGACAATGCTTGAAGAGATGGGAAAAGCGGCGCGTGCCGCAGCGTACACCGTTGCCGATCTGTCGACGGCTGAGAAGAATCGGGTTCTGATGACCATTGCCGACCGCCTTGAGGCGGAAAGCGCAGATATTCTGGCAGCCAATGAGCTGGATTTAGCCGATGCGCGTCAGAACGGCATGAGTGCCGCCCTGTTAGATCGGCTGACACTCAATCCGCAACGCCTCAGCAGCATTGCCAGTGATGTGCGCCAGGTGTGTCAGCTGGCCGATCCGGTGGGACAGTTAATCGACGGTGGTCAGCTCGACAGTGGCCTGCGCATTGAACGCCGTCGCGTGCCGCTGGGTGTGGTTGCCGTGATTTATGAGGCGCGTCCCAACGTTACCGTTGACGTTGCCAGTCTGTGCCTGAAAACCGGTAACGCCGCCATACTGCGCGGTGGCAAAGAGACCTGGCGCACCAATGCGGCCACGGTGCGGGTTATTCAGAACGCGCTGCAGCAGCATGGTCTGCCGACGGCTATCGTGCAGGCGATTGAAAATCCGGATCGCGAGCTGGTGAATCAGTTGCTGAAGCTGGATCGTTACGTCGATATGCTCATCCCGCGTGGCGGAGCCGGGCTGCACAAGCTGTGCCGGGAAAACTCCACCATTCCGGTAATTACCGGCGGCATCGGCGTCTGTCACATCTACATTGATGAGACGATGGAGATTGAACCGGCTCTTGATCTGATCGTTAACGCCAAAAAACAGCGTCCCAGCGCCTGTAACTCGCTGGAGACGCTGCTGGTGGAGCAGACCATGGCTGAGCGTTTCCTGCCTCTTTTCAGCGCGCGTATGGCGCAGGAAGGCATCACGCTGCATGCGGACAGCAACGTACTGGCGCAGCTGCAGCAGGGCCCGGCGGCGGTCAGACAGGTCAATCCACAGCAGTACAATGATGAATGGCTGTCGCTGGATCTTAACGTCAAATTAGTGGCGGATATGGATGAGGCGATCGATCACATCCGCACGCACGGCACGCAGCACTCGGATGCCATCCTGACCCGCGACATTCGCAACGCCACGCGTTTTGTCCGTCAGGTCGACTCTTCTGCGGTCTATGTTAACGCCAGCACCCGCTTCACCGATGGTGGGCAGTTTGGTCTGGGTGCGGAAGTGGCGGTCAGTACCCAAAAATTGCATGCACGCGGGCCAATGGGATTAGAGGCGCTGACCACCTATAAATGGATTGCCTGGGGTGACGACACGCTCCGGTCATAGCAACAATAATTTTTAACAAAACGGGAGTCTTTCAGAGACTCCCGTTTTTTTTAGGCCGGCTTTCCGGGCCAGCGAAAGATAGAGTTTTTTGCCCGTCAGGTTAATTTTCATTCCGATTCCGTCACCATTACCCGTTATGCTGGCTGAATTTCACGCAATTTCTTACGGAACATTCCTGAAAGCCGGGGCTGTATGCGGCCTGAGGCGATATTTTTTGTTCAGCTACAGGCCGAAGCGGATAATGATAATCAGGAATGCTTGATAAAGCGGTTAGGTAGTAAACGAGCGGTAATATAAAATGAACTGGTAGCAATAATGAAAATAACATCCAGTATCTCTTCTATGGCTGATTATTAACTAATGGTTAAAAAAGAAAGTACAAGACAAGCTTTCACCACCAGGCTGATAGCGGCCTGTGAGAGTGCCGGCATTGTCGGACATGGACGAAACAAACAGGTTGCCAGAGCCCTGCAGCAGCAAGGCTGTAAGATTTCAACACCAGGAGTGTGGAAGTGGTTTAATGCGCAATCAGTGCCTGATGGCGGCAATTTACTGGCGCTCAGCCAGCTGCTGGGAGTCAGGGTAGAGTGGCTGCAATACGGTATGGAACAACCCGCTGACCCGGTAGCGCTGAGCACGTTCACCGGCCATAAAAATGTGTTCCGGGTGGATAGCCTCGATATCGGGCAGCGAAGCGCTGCGGGTCTGCCCGCGCGTGATGAGTTTGTGGAGACCATCCAGGCGATCGAATATGGTCTGGATGAGGCACGGGTGCTATTCAACGGGCGTCCGGCGGAGAACATCCGGTTAATTGCCATCAATAGCGACTCTATGGCTGACACCTTTGCACCGCGCGATCAGCTGTTTGTGGATATCAGCGTGCGGATGTTCGACGGTGATGGCATCTATATTTTTACCCTCGATGAGCAACTCTATCTCAAGCGTCTGCAGCTGCAGCATAAGAAAATTGCTGTAATTTCAGATAATAAACGCTATGAAACCTGGTATCTTAATCATGATGATGTTACCAGTCTGAAGGTCCTGGCAAAAGTGATCATGAGTCAGGCGCGTCACTATCAAATCCTCGGCTAAGGCCGCTTTTGCTGCCTTTCTCAGACGGGCTGCAAAAAAATAATCGGCATAAATTCATAAATTTAACCAGCAGTAAATAAAAAATTAACCAACAGTGTTTGATAAAGCATAAGAACCTGTTAATAATTTGGATATGGATGAACGAAGCAGTTCTTTCACGGATGAGCCGCTCTTAAACAATTGAGGCGCTGCACAAGCGCGAATCATACCACCCAAAAGTCAGTGAACTTTGGGATGGGGTGGATGCGCAAAATGCAGCGTCGTCAGATGCCGTTTATTTCCCCCTCGCTTACTTTCCACCTGGCTGCTAACGCAGCCGGGCGGCGAGCGTGCGAGCGCGATACACGTCATTCGGGCCCGTTCGGATCACCGAAAGCTCGCGCCTGCCACCCCATCGCCAAAGACTCATTCACAGGAGGAGTTATGGCGATAATTCACTATGGCAAAAGCGTTTTTGTGGGCAACGCACGTACTCGTCGCCATCGGCGGCGCCAACCTCTCAGCAGCCTGACTCAGAGCATTGACCAGGCCCTGAACTTCCCAACTGAACCCCCTGTCCTGAGACGTGCAGAGCAAATCTGCCAGCGTCAGGTCACCCCGCGCGTTGATCGCGCAATCACCGCACCCCGCGTCACCAGTCAGGAAACACCCAGTTTCGACAATTGCTGTCTCCCGCATGTTCACCTCTACGCCGTGAGCTGAAGCGCGAAGAAAGCGTGCATTTTCGTTCCGGCTAACTCTTCGTTATCTCCAGCTTTCACTGGACGCAATTTGCTGAATTACTGTTCAGTTTTGCTGCAGGGTGAGTCAGGCCTCCTGCCGCGCCTGAACGGGTAATGATCAGCGGGCGTTATGTATTTCTTTTCACAATGGTGAATTGCTTTAACCCGTCATTAAGGAGTTGTTATGAGCCAGATAATTGCAGTACTGAATTTTGAAGAGGGATATGTCGACACGCCTTACCTCGACACGCTGGGCTTTCCCACGGTGGCGGGCGGTATCCGCATCGGGCCTAAGGGGGCATCGCTGAGTAATTACACTTTCCGCGTACCACGGCGCGTCGGGGATGTCTGGAAGCAGTGCATTCTTGAAAACAAAGTTCAGGAGATGCAGGGCAGGGATCTGCTGCGTAATGCGCTGGCGAAGTGCAATGACGCCCGTACGGATGTGTTGCTGAGCATGACCTATCAGCTGGGCGTCGAAGGCGTTATGCAGTTCAAAAACATGCTCACCGCCATCGCGGCTGAACAGTTCAATGAGGCGGCTGACGCGATGATGAACAGCCTCTGGGCCCGTCAGACACCGGGCCGGGCCAGACGTCACGCCGAGATGATGCGCAGCGGAACCTATGCGGTTTACAGGGGGTTGCTATGAGATGGCTCATGTTTCTGGTCGCCGTGCTGACGGCGATCATCATCCTGCTGCTGTTGCAGCGTTTCACCACCCTCCAGTTTGTCTCGCACGCCCGCCTGCTCTTCAGAACCTGGTCAGTCTGGCTGGCGTCGCTGGGATCGATGCTCAGCGCCTGGGCGCAATCCTTTCCTTCAGCCGCCGTTGATGCCTGGAGCGTGCTGCCGGAGGACGTCAAAACGATTCTGCCGCACAACTACCTGGGGCTGGTAGGCGCATTCATGGTGGCGATGGGCGTGATTGCACAGTTTGTTCGCCAGAAAAATCTGCTCAACGCGAAGGAGCAGGCTGAAGGAGCGAAACCATGACTCTGATTACCACCTTACTGGGCGGCAGCTGGCACTGGCTTGCCGCACTGGCTGGCGTCATTGCGGCGCTGGGTGCCAGTTATTTCGGCGGCAAGAAAATCGGCAAAGTGCAGCAAAAAGCGCGATCTGACGTTGATAACGCACAACAGGAGGCGTCCCGCGTCAGCGCGGTGGCGCAACAACAACAACATAACCGCGAGGAGGCTAACCGTGTGGCGACCGACAACCACAGCCTTGATGACGCTGCTGCTCGCGACAAGCTGCAGCAGTCGAAATACCACAAACCCTGAACCGGTGGCGATCACCGACTCTGCCTGCGTACTTTTTTCCCCTCTTTATACCTACGGCGATGACGCGCAAAAAATGGACGTCAGGACAGTGCGCGCCATCAACACCCACAACGACATGTGGGACACCCTTTGCGGCCATCCGGCTGCGGCTAAGTAGTGCGCTGACAATCAGCGCGATATCCCAATGATCCTGAGGAGGATTCTATGATCGAAGTTAACTCTTTTGCTGAACTGCGCACCACGGTCCCGCCAAAATCAGGTGAAGTTGCGAGCCTGAAACGCTATTACGACAAAGACTCCAGCTTCCGGGGTGGTGCTGACTTTGTCGGTTTTCTCTCCACTACTACGCTGAAAGATGATGGCGGTACTGTGGCGGTGGGTAACGGTTTCTACTGGAAGCGCACCATCAACGACCCTGCTGAAGTTAACATTCTGCACTTTGGCGCGAGAGGGGATGGCGTGACCGATGACACTGAAGCCTTTAAGCGGATGCTGGCATGGACGCAGTCCTATAACGCCTATGCGAAAGCGATGCCGGTACGTTTTCCGGGTGGCCGCTTCCTGATTTCACCCATCGATATCAGCGATACAGAGTTGCCGTTTTTTGGTCTGGCAGGTGATGATATCGAACTCGGGTCGTCACCGCGCACCACCATTGTCTCTGACAAAAGCGCGAGTGCGGTGTTTAAGGTTAATGCACGCAAAATCGTCATCAAAGGCATCTGCTGGCACGGACAAGCGAATGCCGGGACTGTCGACACCACTCTCAAAGTCACCGTTACGCCTGAACAGTGCAGCAACGTGCAGCCATTCTTCGAAAATACGATTGTCGGCGGGCAGATCGTCAATATCTTCTGCTTCAAGGCGCAAAGTACCGGGGGAACCGTCTTTAAGCTGCAGGATACGCTCGACAGTAAGTTCGATCAGATTTACAGCTCCTCGACCTATTCACGCGTGTTTGATGTCGGCTGGTCAAACACACCGAAGGGGAACTGGGACCACTCAACCGCCATTGAGTTATGCAACGCCAACTTCCAGTCGGGCTATGGCGACGCTACGATCTATATGCCGCGTGTTACCCAGGGGATCATGCGAAATGTCTGGATTGAGCACACCACCAACCCGGGGGATTTGTCGGACGGCGGCTGGACCATCGATACGCTCAACATTGAGGATTGTGCCACACCGCTCAATCTTAACAATGCCCGCGTGGTGATGCGTCAGATTAACCTGCAGGCGGGGGCGAAAATCACTAATGATTTGGCCGGAAGTAAGTGGTTATCGACCTTTGAATATGGCTATCGTCGGGATGAGAACTACGGCACGTTCATGACGGGTTCGCTGCGTGCCGGCTATTACAGCGGTTATAAAGTGGTGAACAACACCGATACCGATAACTGGTATCGGCTGGGGCAGCTCTTTTTCCCGGCGCCTAACCAGCAATGGGTGATGGAGTTAATCGGGAAAGCGGATGCCACTACGCCGTCCGGTACCGCCGGTTCACCCGTAAATATGCCTGCTACCGGTAAAACGCTGATCAACCTGCAGCGACTGGAAACGGTCTGGGCGGATGCTTACCACATGGGCCAGCCTTCCGTACTGGACATCCGTTACAGCCGGGTAGGAACTACCTATGCAGCGGTATGGGTCAAGCTGAAGGCCAACAGTGGCGAGACCATGTTCAACCTGAAGACCACCGGTCCAACCCGCTTCGATACCGGCTCCTGCTCGTTGTTCCAGTCCGATATGTCGGTAGTCACGGACATTACCAAAGTTGGCTCTCTGAAACCCGCTGCACGCTTCGGCATGCACAATGGACTGGCGGGCATCGGTGCCAATGAAAAAGGGGTCGTTACGCTCGCTACTGCGGCGGGTACACCGACCAATAAAACCGCGCCAACCGGTTTTGTGCTGATCAATATCAACGGCGTTGACCGCAAGGTTCCTTACTACGATTGATGATTGGCATGTTTTGGGCGAGGCTTCGGCCTCGCCCTTTTTTTGATCTGCCTCTCTGAAGCGTCAATGGCAAGCGTTCTTTGCCTGACAAACAGTGGCAAAGCCGATAGTGTCCTGTTTAACACAGGCAAAACTCAGAGATTAAGAGGGAAACCCGATGAATAAAGGTTTAATCGTCGCAGTATTAGCTGGCATGCCAATGTTAGTAGATGCTGCAACTCAAACTTATCTTTCTGATTTCATAATGAATAAGCAGACCAGCCAGGCGTATCACCAGCTTATTGCCGGACATGACTTCCCCTCATGGGTTAAGCAGGGCGGGACCAGTACCCCGGCTAATACAATCACTATTAAGGGTGAAACCTGGCAGCTACTCTCCGGCTGTAAGCCGCACAACTGTCCGGCACAATCTATTGCTCTCCTCTACTCTCCGGAGAAAGGGGTGATTCATGGTGTTTACTCCGACTACGATCAGAAAAGCGAGCGTCAGACGCTAACATGGCTTAATCTCGATCCCACTGATGATGCGGGAATGCGTAAAATTCTGTTCAACAGGCTGAACGGCGATTTATAAGAATGAGCTTCCCTTCCGGGAGGCCGCGCAGGGCAGGGCGGGCTATAACAGCGCTCAAGCCCCGCCCCTTTGTCCGGGCAACGGTATTTGAGTTTAATTTCAATTACGGCTTGCGTCGCCCGGTGAAGTGTGGCCTAATGAACTGTCGGTTTGATTAACAGACACTATCAAAGTAAGTAACCAAAGCAGTTCTCATCTCTAAGTTTGTCGCGAGACATCCCTTCTTTTTGAGTCTTCTCTTACGTTCTGATTAAAATCTGTTCTCAGGCCATTATGCCGGAAGGCTCGATATATTAAGGATTTAAGCATGTCTAACAAAATTCGCGGTACCGTTAAATGGTTTAACGCAGAGAAAGGCTTCGGTTTCATCTCTCCTGCAGATGGCAGCAAAGATGTATTCGTACATTTCTCTGCAATCCAGGGCACCGATTTCCGTTCATTAGACGAAGGTCAGCAAGTTGAATTCACAGTAGAAAATGGTGCCAAAGGCCCAGCTGCTGCGAACGTTGTTGGTCTCTAAGGACTGAAAATTACTTTTAAATGTCCTCACTGTAATGGCTCACAGTTTCGTACATCACATTTTGATGTTACAAGAGCCAACCCGCATGGAGCGAAATGCATTTTCTGCAAATCTGTCGTTGTTCAGGTGAAAGCGGCGAGGATTGCAATTCAGAGCCAGCTTCGCGCTTTCTGAAAAGGCTAGTGAGCTTTATAGCGTTGTTGCATTTACAGTAATTAAAGGCTGCCTCTGGCGGCCTTTTTTGTTTCTGCTGTGTCCATCCGCAATTCCTCATCCTTTCTTCTGTACCCGCCGGAATACCTTAGCTTCTCTGTGTAACTTTTGGGTCAACCCCCGTTTAATATCACCGATCTGAAAAAGGCCCGCCGGAGCAGGCCATAAAAGTGAATCAGCGAAGCACGGGTTGCAGTGCGAGCTTGCCGGTATTAAACACGCTCATCGCCTGCGCCATACGCTCAGCCTGATCCTGCAGTGCCTGTGAAGCGGCTGACGCTTCCTGAACCAGCGCGGCGTTCTGCTGCGTGACCGCTTCCATTTGGGTAATCGCCTGATTAATTTCATTGATACCGCTGCTCTGCTCGCTGCTGGCAATGGTGATTTCACTCATGATATTTGCCACGCTCTGCACGCTGTTCACCACCTCACCGATGGTCGAACCCGCATGGGTTACCAGTTTGCTGCCTTCATCGACTTTAGCGACCGAATCTTCAATCAGTACCTTAATCTCTTTGGCCGCGGAGGCTGAGCGCTGTGCCAGATTACGCACTTCACTCGCAACCACGGCAAAACCGCGACCCTGTTCACCCGCCCGCGCAGCTTCAACGGCGGCGTTCAGTGACAAGATATTGGTCTGGAAGGCGATGGAGTCGATAACGCTGATGATATCGACAATTTTGCGTGAAGAGAGGGCGATCGCTTCCATCTTCTCGATCACTTTCTCCATGACCACGCCACCTTCTCGCGCTACGCTGGACGTCGTCGATACCAGGTGATTAGCTTCACGCGCGTTATCGGCATTGTGTTTCACGGTCGACGTCATCTGCTCCATGGCAGAGGCGGTCTCTTCCAGCGAGCTGGCCTGCTGCTCAGTGCGGGTTGAGAGGTCAAGGTTACCGCTGGAGATCTGATTAGAGGCGACCGCGATAGTGTCTGAGCCGGTGCGTACTTCAGTCACAATCGACAGCAGGTTATCGTTCATGCGCTGCAGCGCCTGCATCAGGACGCCGGTTTCATCACGCGAGGTGACCTGCATCTGGGTACTCAGATCGCCCGCGGCAACGCGTTCAGCGACGTCAACCGCGGCAACCAGTGGACGGACAATAGATCGGGTCAGGAAGTAGCCCAGCATAATCGCGGCCAGAATGGCCAGCGCGGAAAAAATCAGCGTGATGGTGATGGCTGCCTGTCCATTTTCCACAATACCCTGGCCTTCACTGCGCAGCTGTGAGTCCTGTGAGTTGGCAAAATTCACCGCATCCTGAAGAAATTTATTTTGTGTAGCGGTCATCGATTTCAGGACATAGGTGCTGGCAGCATCAAAATCGCCTGCTTTAATCAGGGCGATCAGCTCAGCTTTAACCTTCTCAAATGCCTGAGCAGACGCCAGCAGACCGGCGATCTTTTTCTTACCTATTGGCGTGACCTGAATATCCTCAATCTTTTTCATCGCGATGTTAGTGCGTTGCGTGGCTTCATCCAGCTGGCTATAACGCTTCACATTCATTTCCGGGTGTGTTGTGTCGATCACCATGCCGCGCAGGTATTTGATCTGATCGTTCACGCCGTCGCGCACATCAAATGCCAGTCGTACTTTCACATAGCGATCGTCGATGATCGATGCGATCGCCGTATTAATACTGTTAATTCTGGTAATGGATGTTACGCCAATCACTATCAGTAACGTCACAATAATACCGAAGGCTGCTGCGAGCCGCATACCGACCTTCATATTCTTGATACTGAACATGTTCTCTTCCCCGTTTTATTATTAATCAGTTTGTTAGCAGCACTCAGGTTTTCTGCTGTTGTGCGCAGTGCCTTGCTGATGTCTGTGGTCACAACCGCAGGCAAAAAGGTGATCTCGCACAGTCTGTTATCGGAGCACGCAGTTGTACCTTTAATATTTTTTAAGTAATAACGGAGCGTGAATGAATAGTCACTGAAAAGCTTCAGAAAGGGTTAACAAATAAACAAAGAGGAAACTCGGGCAAAAAAAAGGGCCGTCAGCAGGAATGCTGACGGCCCGATCCAGACAAGCAGGACTGGATTCAGAAAACTAAGAAGTAGAGGCCTGCCCAGAATGCGAGACTTAACGTGACGGCGGTAATCCAGGCCAGCTGGCGTAAACGGCCACGCAGCACTTTCTGAGGAGAAGGGGTAGCAGGTGCCGGTGTAACAGGTAAAGTTTCAATGTGCATAGTCGGTTCCTGGTCAGGTCAGTCATTCTGCTGGTTTAAAAGTAAAGATATACCGGGCATTCTTCGCGGCCCGGATTTGTTTAGCGGGCAGTGTCGAGAACGTTGAAAATCACGTCTGACAGCTCATTCAGTTCAAACTTCGCCACATAACCGTCGGCACCCACTTTGCGCACATGATCTTCGTTGGCGCTGCCAGAGAGTGAGGAGTGAATGACCACCGGCAGCACCTTGAGAATCGGGTCACGCTTGATGTTGCGGGTCAGCGTAAAGCCATCCATCTCTGGCATCTCCAGATCGGTCAGGACCAGCGCAATTTTGTCGTGAATCGACTCGCCCGCAGCCTGTGCTTCCTGGCTCATCAGCTTGATTTTTTCCCAGGCTTCCAGACCGGTGTTAAACATCAGCGCCGGAATACCCATGCTCTTCAGACCCTGCTCCAGCAGCTGACGCGCCACTTTAGAATCTTCTGCCACAATGGCGACCGCACCAGGGCGATAGTTGAAGGCACGCGGTCTGGCCGCTTCCGGTTCAACGCCGCGCACTGAAGGAATGATGTCATACAGAATCTGCTCAACGTCCAGCACCATCGCCAGTTCGTTGCTCTGCTTGTCGCTGTCCAGGCAGGCGATGCTGGTAATATTGCGGCCACCGATACCGGCTTCGGCAGTATGCACCTGGCTCCAGTCGAGACGCACGATGTTCTCAACTGACTCCACGGCAAACGCCTGGGTGTTACGGGCATACTCGGTCACCAGCAGCAGGTTAAGACCGGTTTCAGGCACACAGCCCGCTACCGAAGGCAGGTCTATCACCGGAATGAACTGACCACGAATACTCGCCATACCCAGCAGCGGTGAACGCATGCCCGCGGCTTTAGTGATGGTCGGCATCGGTACAATCTCACGCAGCTTGAAGACGTTTATGCCAAACAGTTCAGACTTGCCTTTCAGCTGATCGGAACCTAAGCGAAACAGCAGCAGCTCAAACTTATTCGATAACGCGAGGTTCGCTCTTTCATCGATCTCTTTTTGAAAATTATCCATGGTTGCCTCTGCATTAACGCAGCTGGTGAAATTGGGTGTAAACAGATTATCGGCAGCAAACGGAAAAAGGTGAGAAGAGAAGGGTGAAATAAAACGAATGCCAATTATTGTGCCAGGCTTAACCCTGAAGGTTCAACATGGACACCTTTCCAATAAAGGAGTGTGAAATGAAAAAAGTGATTTTAGCGTCGTTGCTGGTGATGATGAGCGCGGGCGTTTCAGCTGAAGAGGGCGGATACAAAGCTGGCGATGCGCCGCCGCCGCAACACAAGCAGGATGCCGGCTATAAAGGTTCTGAAGATACCGGTCAGACCCACATCGATCAGATCCGCGATTTCCGTCAGGGCGGGTATGTGACGCTGGAAGGTTACATCGTGAAGAAAGAGCAGGGCGAGCGGTATCAGTTCCGCGATAACACCGGGACGTTACCGATTATTGCCCCGAAGAAGACCTTTGATGGTAAAACCTACACCGCTGAAGACAAAGTACGCGTCAGTGGCAAGGTACAGGGCAAAGGGGATAAAACCACGCTGCATGTGTCAAGCATCGAAGAGCCATAACAGACCGGGCGAGGTCATGACCTCGCCCTCTTTTATTTAGTCTTTCAGCAGAATCGCCCGGCAGGTTTTGCCTTTGATTTTGCCCTGCTTAAGTTTCACCAGTGCCGCTTTGGCCTGATTTGCCTCAATCGCTACGTAGGCATGGGTCGGGGTCAGAACAATTTTCCCGATCTGCTCAGCGCGATAACCCGCTTCACCGGTCAGTGCACCCAGAATATCTCCCGGACGTATCTTGGCTTTACGGCCACCATCAATGCATAACGTCATCATGGCGGCAGGCAGTGGCTTGCTGCTGCCCTTTTTCAGCGTGCTGGCCGAGACCCAGGGCAGTTTCTGTTGCAGGAAATCTTCCAGCGCATGCGCACGCGCCATCTCATCAGCCGCGACCAGGCTGACGGCAACGCCATGTTCGCCTGCACGCGCCGTACGACCGATACGGTGCAGGTGAACTTCAGGATCCCAGGCGAGCTGATAGTTGACCACCATCGCCAGCGATTTGATGTCGAGTCCGCGCGCGGCGACATCGGTGGCCACCAGCACGCGGCCGCTGCCGTTCGCGAAGCGAATAAGCACACGTTCACGATCGCGCTGCTCCAGGTCACCGTGAAGTGGCAGGGCGCTGATATCACGCGCGTTAAGCGCCGCAGCGACATCATCACATTCACGCCTGGTATTGCAGAAGACCACGCAGGATGAAGGCTGACGATCGCTGAGCAGGGCGATCAGCAGGCCCAGCTTTTCATTGTGGCTGGCTTCAAAGAACTGCTGGTCGATTGACGGCAGCTCGCTGACATCTTCAGTCACTACGCTCAGCGCATCACGCTGAAAGCGGGTGCTGATAGCGGTGATGCCGTCGGGCCAGGTAGCGGAAAAGAGCAGCGTCTGACGCGAGGCGGGCGTCGCTTCAATGATCGTTTCCATATCGTTCAGGAAGCCCATCTCCAGCATCCGATCTGCCTCATCCAGTACCAGCGTGCTGAGCTGGTCCAGCTTGAGATTTTCGCGGTTGATGTGGTCGAGGATACGACCAGGCGTGCCGACCACAATATGCGGTGGATGCACCAGTGAATCACGCTGTGCGCTCATCGGCTGTCCGCCACACAGGGTGAGGACTTTGATGTTGCGTGTGAAGCGCGCCAGCTGGCGCAGGACATTGCCCACCTGATCCGCCAGTTCACGGGTCGGACAGAGGATCAGTGCCTGCGTCTGAAAGCGGGTGCTGTCGATATGGTGCAGTAAACCAATACCAAAGGCAGCCGTTTTGCCGCTGCCGGTTTTTGCCTGCGCGCGCACGTCGCGTCCCTGCAGAATGGCGGGCAGCGTAGCGGCCTGCACGGGAGTCATGCTGGTGTAGCCCATCTCGCGCAGGTTATCGAGCTGGCTATCGGGAAGCGAATTGAGGGTAGAAAAAGCGGTCACGGGCGCGGCCTCTGAGGCTGAAAGTGTAGGGCATTATTGCGGGGCAAGTCTGGCAGAAAGCACGCCTGACAGCAACGGGAACCTCGATGGTTAGCGGTATGAAACTAAATCTGCCGGTGCGCTTAGGAATAAGCTGAAGTTTACTGAAAAAAGGTGGTTTATTTTTATAGATTAACGGCGGCTTAACGTAAGTGTTCCGGAGTGACGATCGGTCAATACCAGTAATTATTTTATAAGTGACCGTTTTTAAAAAAATATTTCATTGTTAATCAGATAAATCCTCAACTAAGACTCCAGTAATAGAATTAATCATTAAAAAATATCACCACTGGTGCCGATAAAAATCCTGATCTAATTGCTTTATATTTATCGCGCCATATTCCTGGTACAACGACCGGTAGAGGGTATTTGCATTGAGTAATAGCATCCAGGGACCACATGAAAATGTGCTTAAAATAGTAGGCCGCGCCGTACTGACACTGCATGTTCATGGCGAGAGTTTATCTGCGGATAAAATCGCATCCATGATCGGCTGTTATGCGGAAGATGAGCCCTGTGATCAGGAAGATCGTCGCTTATACGCGCTGGCAATGGAATTAATGTCGAATGATCAATGGGCCAAAAGCGCGTAACCCGCACTCCGCTCAGGTAAATGCAGAGCCTCCCGTGTGGAGGCTCTGTTGTTTTTGGGAGGCGTATCAGGGGACAGGTTTAGGCAGTAAGGTCGCTGCTGGCAAATCCTGAGCAGGTAGGTGTTAGCCGCAGAGCAGGCTTCAGGGAGCATATGCCCTCGACAAAGACGCAAAACCGCTATCTGTGGCCCGCTATGCTTTGCTACAGGCATAGGCTCCCTTCGCTTCACATCGGGCAGACGCTTCCCGTTTCAGGACCGTCGCTGCGGGTAAACCACGGGCACTGGGAATCTATCAGCAATAAACAAGCTTAAAGCGCAGGGAAGCCGGTCAGAAGAGGAAAGCGTCCCGCGGCCTGGGACGGCTTAAGCGCCTTTCCGCTCTGACCGGTTTCCCTGAGCAGGCTCGATCTCGCCGCTAGCTGAGAAGGCTCAAGCCGATGCCAGGGCAAAGACCGGTTTACCGCGTGAAAAGGTCGCCACTACCGGTGAAATGCGCGCTACGGCTTCAGCGGAACAGCTTGCTGCTACCAGCATCATGCTCGCGTCATCGCCCGGTTGCGGCCACTGTCTTTCGCCCTGGGCCGAAAGCGGGAGCCGATCGTCTGTGGCTATCCCCAGCACCCGCGACAGCGAGAACTCGTCCGAACCACGATAGAGCTGCGCATAGAGATTCGCTTTTTCCAGCATGCTGCCGGTGCCAAACGGAGACCAGTGATCGATCACGCTGTCGGTGCCGGTCATCACTTTGATGCCCGCCGCCTGCAGCTGTGGTATTGGCATAGTCAACTTGCCAATCGGCAATGTGGAAGCGACGCTGAACTGCTGCTCCGCCAGCCCTTCAATCATTTTATCCAGCGCACTGCCGCTGAGCGTCGCCAGCGCAAAACCGTGGCTCAGCGTCACTTTACCTTTCAGCACCGGATTCTTCGCCACGGTGTCAATCATGTACTGAATTGCCGCCACGCCAGCCTGTGAGGTTTCATGCAGATGAATATCCACACCGCGCTGATAGTCGAGCGCAATCTGAAACATGGCATCCAGCGACTTCTCCATCGCGCCATCCACGTTAGTGGGATCCAGCCCGCCGACATACTCAACGCCGTGCTGCATCGCCTCACGCATCAGGCCATCAACCTGCGAGTGCAGCAGGCCGTGCTGCGGGAAGGCAACGATCTCGCAGGAAAAGGCGGGATGACGGGCTAATGCCGCCTGCAGATGTTCCAGACTTCTCAGGCCGCTGACCGGATCGATATTGCAATGGCTGCGGGCGCGGGTGGTGCCTTTGGCGTGCAGCAGGGCGATCAATCCTTCGGCGCGGGCCTGGGAGTGCGGCAGCAGCTGCGGAATCAGCACCTGCTCGCGCGCAATCATATCCATGATGGTTTTGCCCTGACGTGGACGTGGAGCCTGCCACGGGCCGCCGTAGAAGGTTTTATCAAGATGGATATGCATATCCTGCGTCGCGGGCAGCAGCAGCGCCTCCTGCGCATCCCACGACGGTAGCGTGCTGTCACCCTGGCCCGCCGAGGTCAGTTGGTCAATTTTGCCGTCGCGCACGCTGATGTCGTAAAGACCGGTCCGGGTCGCGACGACGTCGTCATCCTCGCGGATAAAGCCCTCTTCCAGTCGCACATTGCGTAGCAGATAGTGGTCCTGTCGGGGCAGGGCGGCAGGCTGGTCGGGATTGATGGCGGACAACGATGAGCGGGTGGCGGCACTGGCCTGACCGAGACCGGCGGCCAGCAAGCCGCCTGCGGCGGTCCAGCGAACGCTTTGCCCCAGGAAATCACGGCGGCTCGGCGAAGAGGAAATAGGCATCAGAGGCTCCTGTAAAGTGAACAAGGTCTTAATCTGACAAACGACGCTTCGCCCTGCTGCGTTATTTTCCACTGACGGCTATTCGATATTTCACTGCCAGCGCAGCTTGCCGAATGCCGCCAGCGACGCCGCCAGTTCGCGCTGCAGCGGATCCTGCGGATGACGGCAGAACAGCGCCAGTTCAAAGGTATCAATCACCGGCAGACCCTGTTCAGACCCCAGAACCCGATGCGCCGGCAGACGGCAGCTGGCAGGCAGTAACGTCAGCCCCAGCCCCTGTGCACTGGCGGCGGCCAGCGCGACCAGGCTGGCGCTGCTGTAGCTGATGCGCCAGCTTCGGCCCAGCGCATCAAGCGTCTGACAGACCTCATCGCGATAAAGCCCCTGCTGGGGAAACAGCACCAGCGGCACCGGCGTCTGCTCAAAGCAGGGCCACTCTGCACTGTCGAGCCACAGTAGCGGTTCCGGACGCGACGCCAGCGGACGGTCGCCAGCGGGCTGTTTAATCAGCATGATGTCCAGCTCTTCACGCTGCCAGGCACGACGAAGCTCCACCTGCATACCGCTCATCACATCCAGCCGCAGCTGCGGATGATCGCGACTGAAGTGCGCCAGCAGACCGGCCGTGGGGGCGGCAAAATCTTCCGGCACGCCAAGGCGCAGTACGCCATCGCGCCACTGGTCACTCAGCACATCGTGCGCTTCCCCGTTCAGGGCAATAATTCGCCGGGCGTAGCCTAAAAGTTTTTCGCCTTCTTCGGTGATCTGTACCTGATGCGAGGAGCGGACCAGCAGTTCTTTGCCAACCATCTCCTCCAGCCGCCGCACCTGTTGGCTGACGGTGGACTGCGACAGATGCACCCGGTCGGCGGCGCGGGTAAAGCTGGCGGTTTCGCACACCGCCACAAAGCTGAGCAGCTGTTGCGGAGTGAACATCGGTTGACGATTCATTTTTCCACTACCTGGCAGAGCAATATTTCATTTCCAGATAGTAGCGACTGCTGTCAGGCTGGCAACTTTTAATAGCGCAGATTTTATATGAAGAGAGAGAATAACCTGCTGCTGGCGGCGCTGGTGCTGGCCGGGCTGAATATGCGGCCACTAATGACCTCGGTCAGTCCGTTACTCGGTGAACTGCGACAGAGCATCGGTCTGTCACCGCTGGCGGCCTCGCTGCTGCCTGCGGTGCCGATGATGATGATGGGGGCCATTGCCCTGGTCAGTGCGCGGCTGATGCAGCGCTTTGCGATACGCAAATTGCTGCCGGGCGGGCTGTTATTGCTGCTGCTGGCGCTGGTGAGTCGATGGTTTGTGACGGACGGACGCGGGCTGGTACTGACTGCCGTACCGGGTGGGGCGGGCATTGGTATCGTCCAGATGGCGATGCCGGGATTGATTCGTCAGCGCTTTGGCAGCCGCAGTGCGGGCGTGACCGGACTATGGGCAGCGGCGCTGATGGGCGGCGGCGGGATTGGCGCGGCGGTCTCGCCGTGGCTGAGTGCACATGCTGGCTGGCAGGGGGCACTCAGCAGCTGGGCACTGCCGGTGGTGCTGGCTATCCTGCTCTGGCTGTTGATCACCACCACGCCGCCCGCAGCCCGCATGGAGGCCGCCGCGCTGCCTTCGCTGTGGCGAAAAACCCGCGCCTGGACGCTGGCGCTGAGCTTCGGGCTGGTGAACGGCGGTTACGCCATCTGTGTTGCCTGGCTGCCCGATTTTTACCATCAGCTTGGCTGGCGTGCGCAGGCGGGCGGTTCACTGCTCGGCATGATGATCGGCTGTCAGGTTACCGGTGCGCTACTACTGCCGTTGCTGGCGCGGGGCCGCGATCGTCGTCCATTACTGCTGCTGGCCCTGGCCATGCAGTTCTGCGGCATGCTCGGCTTCCTGTTTGCACCACAGCTGGCACCGTGGTTCTGGGCGGGGATGGCGGGCTTCGGGCTGGGCGGAGCGTTTCCGCTGGCACTGGTGCTGGCGCTGGATCATCTGCAGCAGCCCCAGGCTGGCGCGCGGCTGGTGGCTTTTATGCAGGGCGTCGGCTTTATTATTGCGGGCAGCATGCCGTTTATTGCCGGTCAGCTGCATGCGCTCACCGGAAATTTCGCCAGCGTCTGGATTCTGCAGGCGACGGTCACGCTGCTGCTGATTGTGCTTAATCTGCGTTTTCATCCGCACAGCTATCAGCGGGCATTCCCGGAGAGAAACCGCTGATTTTGGTCCGACCAATTCCGGCAATCTTTTTCTCTGGTTCACACTCCGGGAAAATTCGCCCAACTTCTGTTGCCATAGATTAACAATGCATTAACTATCTGTTGCCATAAGCCCCGATACAGCGGTTTGGTCTGACCAATCCGGGGGCAGATGGCATACAGTGCTGCCGCTGCATGCCACATCATCTTTTCCTCTGGAGATACTGGCATGCAGATCTGGCAACAAAATTACGATCCGCTGGGTAATATCTGGCTCTCAAGCCTGGTCGCGCTGATCCCGATTCTCTTTTTCTTCTTTGCACTGATTAAGCTGAAGATGAAAGGCTACATGGCCGCCACCACCACCGTGGTGCTGGCGCTGCTGGTGGCGCTGTTTCTCTATCGGATGCCTGTTGCCCAGGCGCTGGCCGCCGTGGTGTACGGTTTTCTCTATGGGTTATGGCCGATTGCCTGGATCATTGTTGCCGCCGTCTTCGTCTACAAAATCTCGGTCAAAACCGGTCAGTTCGATATTATCCGTGCCTCTATCCTCTCCATTACTCCCGATCAGCGTCTGCAGATGCTGATTGTCGGCTTCTCGTTTGGGGCCTTCCTGGAGGGCGCGGCAGGCTTTGGTGCGCCGGTGGCGATTACCGCCGCGCTGCTGGTGGGGCTGGGCTTTAATCCGCTCTACGCCGCCGGCCTCTGCCTGATTGTGAATACTGCGCCGGTCGCGTTTGGCGCAATGGGCATTCCAATTATCGTGGCGGGTCAGGTAACCGAACTGGATAGCTTCGCCATCGGCCAGATGGCCGGACGCCAGCTGCCGCTGCTGACGCTGATTGTGCTGTTCTGGATTATGGCGATTATGGATGGCTGGCGCGGGGTGAAAGAGACCTGGCCAGCGGTTGTTGTGGCGGGTGGATCCTTTGCACTTGCCCAGTTCCTCAGCTCCAACTTCCTGGGGCCGGAGCTGCCCGACATCATTTCGTCACTCGCCTCGCTGATTTCGCTGACGCTGTTTCTGCGGGTCTGGAAGCCGGTGCGCATTTTCCGTTTTGCCGATGCAGAGTCGAAGCACAACGATGTACTGCAACCGCCGCAGAAGTATCGGCTGGGTCAGGTGATCCGCGCCTGGATGCCGTTCCTGTTTCTCACCGCCACCGTCACGCTCTGGAGCATCCCGCCGTTTAAAGCGCTGTTTGCCAAAGGTGGAGCACTCTATGATTGGGTGCTGGCTGTGCCGGTTCCGATGCTGAATGAGCTGGTGGCGCGGATGCCGCCCGTGGTCGGCAGCGCGACCCCTTATCCGGCGATCTTTAAGCTGGATCTGATTTCCGCCACCGGCACCGCCATTTTCATTGCGGCGATGATGGCGATACTATTCCTGCGCATGAAGCCAAAGGCGGCGCTGCAGACCTTTGGTGAAACGCTGAAAGAGCTGGCGCTGCCAATTTACTCCATCGGAATGGTGCTGGCCTTTGCGTTTATCTCCAACTACTCCGGTCTTTCTGCCACGCTTGCTCTGGCGCTTGCGCACACTGGCCACGCGTTTACCTTCTTCTCGCCATTCCTGGGCTGGCTGGGCGTCTTCCTGACCGGGTCCGATACCTCATCAAATGCGCTTTTCGCCGCGTTACAGGCCACCACCGCTCAGCAGATCGGCGTTTCCGATATTCTGCTGGTGGCGGCTAATACGACTGGCGGTGTGACGGGTAAGATGATCTCGCCGCAGTCGATCGCCATCGCCTGTGCAGCGGTCGGGCTGGTGGGGAAAGAGTCCGACCTGTTCCGGTTTACGGTTAAACACAGCCTGATCTTCACCTGTATGGTGGGGGTGATTACCACGCTTCAGGCCTACGTCTTCCCCTGGATGATCCCATGAGCAACACTGCCGATCCGCTGGTGACACGCCTGCGGACCTATATCACCGACCATCAGCTTGAGCCGGGCATGCGCCTGCCCGCCGAGCGCCAGCTCTCTGCTGAACTCGGCGTCTCGCGTTCTTCGCTGCGTGAAGCGATACAGCAGCTGATCAGCAGTGGCATGCTGATCAGCCGACGCGGTGGCGGCACCTGGATTCGTCAGCAGCTGGCACCCTGGTCGGAACAGCGCATCGTCGAACCGATTCGCCAGCTGCTGCGCGACGATCCCGACTACCGCTACGACATTCTGGAAGCGCGCCATGCCATTGAGGCCAGCACCGCCTGGCATGCGGCACTGCGTGCCACCGACGCCGACAAAGAGAAGCTGCAGTACGCCTTTGACGCCACCCTGAAGCTGAAAGAGAGTGACGATCCCGACCTCGCTGCCCAGGCAGATGTGCGCTTCCATCTGGCGATTGCCGAGGCGTCACACAATGTCGTGCTGCTGCAGACCATGCGCAGCTTTTTCGAGCTGCTGCAGTCGTCGGTGATGCAGAGCCGTCAGCGCATGTATACCCAGCCTGCGATTTTCGCCCGCCTGACGGAACAGCATCAGGCGCTGCTGGATGCGATCCTGGCGGGCGACGCCGACGCAGCCCGTCAGGCGGCGATGCAGCATCTGGGTTTTGTCCACACCACCCTGAAAAGCCTCCATGAAGATGAAGCGCGCCAGGCGCGCATTACCCGCTTACCGGATAACGACACACGCAACCCAAAGGAATCTGACTGATGATTATCTCAGCTGCCAGTGACTATCGCGCCGCCGCACAACGTATCCTGCCGCCGTTTCTGTTTCACTATCTTGATGGCGGGGCTTACGCCGAGCACACTCTGCGACGTAACGTGGAGGACCTTTCTGACGTGGCGCTGCGCCAGCGCATTCTGAAGAACATGTCGGAACTGAGCCTCGAAACGAAATTATTTAATGAAACCCTGTCGATGCCGGTTGCGCTGGCACCGGTCGGCCTGTGCGGCATGTATGCCCGTCGCGGCGAAGTGCAGGCGGCGCGTGCGGCAGCCCTGAAAGGCATTCCGTTTACCCTGTCGACAGTCTCGGTCTGCCCGATTGAAGAGGTGGCCCCGCAGATCAACCGTCCGATGTGGTTCCAGCTTTACGTGCTGCGTGACCGCGGCTTTATGCGCAATGCGCTGGAGCGGGCCAAAGCCGCCGGTTGCTCAACGCTGGTGTTTACCGTGGATATGCCGACGCCGGGCGCGCGTTATCGCGATGCGCACTCCGGGATGAGCGGCAATCACGCGGCGCTGCGTCGTTACTGGCAGGCGGTCACTCATCCACAGTGGGCGCTGGATGTGGGTCTGCAGGGCCGTCCGCACGATCTGGGGAACATCTCCGCCTATCTCGGCAAGCCGACCGGGCTGGAAGATTATATTGGCTGGCTGGCGAACAACTTTGATCCTTCCATCAGTTGGAAAGATCTGGAGTGGATCCGTGAGTTCTGGGACGGGCCGATGGTGATCAAGGGCATTCTCGATCCGGAAGATGCGCGGGATGCGGTGCGTTTTGGCGCGGATGGCATCGTGGTCTCGAATCACGGTGGACGCCAGCTGGATGGCGTGCTCTCCTCGGCGCGTGCGCTGCCAGCGATTGCCGACGCAGTCAAAGGTGACATCACTATTCTGGCGGACAGCGGCATTCGTAACGGGCTGGATGTCGTGCGAATGATTGCGCTGGGCGCAGACAGCGTGCTGCTGGGACGGGCATTTATCTATGCGCTGGCGACTCACGGACAGCGCGGCGTGGAAAACCTGCTAAACCTGATTGAGAAAGAGATGCGCGTGGCCATGACGCTGACCGGCGCAAAATCGATAAGTGAAATTACCCGCGATTCGCTGGTGCAGGCGGAGGCGCTGCTGACACCAACAAGCACCGTGTCACGTCCTCGCGCCGTGAGTTAGCCTGCGAAAATGAATGTGTTGTCTATACTTAGCTTCTTTACCAACAGGAGGAATGACATGACCATTCATAAGAAAGGTTCGGCGCACTGGGAAGGCGATATTAAAGGCAAAGGCACCGTCAGCACTGAAAGCGGCGTACTGAGCCAGCAGCCTTATGGCTTTAATACCCGTTTTGAAGGCGGTAAAGGCACTAACCCGGAAGAGCTGATCGGTGCAGCACATGCAGCCTGTTTCTCTATGGCACTGTCGCTGATGCTGGGTAATGCGGGCCATACGCCGGAAAGCATTGATACCACGGCTGACGTGTCGCTGGATAAAAAAGGCGACGGCTTTGCCATCACTAAAGTGGCGCTGACCAGCACGATTTCTCTGCCTGGCATTGATGAGTCGGCCTTCGACGAAATCATCAACAAAGCCAAAGCGGGCTGCCCGGTTTCTCAGGTACTGAACGCGGAAATTACGCTGGATTACACCCTGAACAACTGATACCGGCAACGGGTCGCCTTTTGGTGGCTCCGACGTTATGCTATGCCTCCCGGTCCTGTTGCTGACCGGAACAGATGCGCCTCCCGGCGCATCTTCGCTTTCTGACCAGAGGAAATCGGGGTGACAAGATACCGGGCGGCTAAAAAATACTGGAAGATGGTGCTGGTTCTGCTGTGCATCTGCGGCGGGCTGCTGCTGATACGCTGGGCTGCCATGATCTGGGCCTGAGCAGATGAAGTGGATGAGTCGTCACTCGCTGGGCATCTTAGTCATGGTCATTATCGTCCTGGAAGCGGTTCATTTTCTGCTCACCGCCTCATGGCTGCCGTGGCGATAAACGCACTCAGACAAAGGCATCCTCGCGCCGTTTAGTGCGCACATCGCTGCGCGCAATGCGATAAGCCTTACGCGGATCGCCCACCACAAACTCAAAGGTTGGCGTGTAGTAAAATGGCAACCAGCCGCCATAGCTGCTCTCCCACTCCCATCGGACGGGGCAGGGCCACAGAATGCCATCATACAAAAGATAGTAAACCCAGCGTCCACCAGGACGACGGGGGCGTGATGTTTTCATGGGATTCACTACGATAATGGTTAACAACAGCTTATATTTTGTACGCTAAAGCGCCAGCTTGCAATGTTGCAGCCCTGCTTTATTGAATCTGGTCCTGAATCAGCGATGAACCTCACCACAAAGCAGGACCACATTTGGTCTGACTTTATGAATACGGTTTGCCATCGTTTCACAGTCCACCTTCGTCGGATAGATGCGCTCCGAGACCGGCAGCGCTTCGCAGGCATCGTAGCCACACGCGCTCACTAACAACACAAATCCTATCAACATAGATCCTCTCCTTTACACGGTCTGGTGGTCCGGACTGTGGTGCTTTTTATCCCTTTTTACCCTCCAGTATAGACAAACGTGACGGGGCGGCATTGTCAGTGTGAGCGATGACCTGGCAGGCAGCGGTCTGCGGCAGGATGAGGGCTGTGTAAGATGAGGGCGCAGGCAGGGCGTCAGCCAGCAAAATACCAGGCGGGTAGCAGCGCAATCAGGTTATTCAGGGTGTGCAGGAAGATGGGCAGCGCCAGACTGTTACTCCGCAGCCGCGCATAGCAGAGCAGCAGCGAAAACAGCGTCAGAGCGATAAGGGTCTGCCAGTGCACATACTGCGTATGCATCACCGCAAACAGCAGTGATGTCAGCAACATGCAGGCGAAGCGACTGCGCGGCGCCCACAGCAGAAAACCCTGCAACAGGAAACCGCGGAACAGCACCTCTTCAAACACGGGTGCCAGCAGCACGGCGGTCAGCAGCAGGATTAACAGCGAATTACGTCCCTGCTGGGCCTGCATCACCAGCCAGCCTTCCGGCTGCATGAACTGCATCTGTGCCGCCATCAGCACAAACAGCGCGCCGGTAAACAGCAGGGTTTGCAGCGTGTAAAGCTCACCCAGCGGCAAATCAGTGCGACGCTGGCAGTAGAAGCGATAAAGCGGGTAGATAACAGCAAATTCAAACAGGCAGAGTACGGGCACCAGCAGGCCGTCATTACGCAGTACGCCGTAATTAGGGAACAGCGTGATCAGCATGGTAACCAGGTAATAAACCACAAAGCTGCCGACGTAGAACAGCGTCAGGGTCACTCTGTCGGAATTGGTGTTCATAGGCGACTCAGCCAGCGAAGGTAAGCGCATAGTAGCAATGCACCCGATCACTGTCGAGTGAGCCTGTTACACATTATTTAAGCGCAAAATGTTAGCCGCAGACTAAACACCGGAGCGCCCGGGCCGATAACTGATGAAACTAATCTGGCCAGCAACGCATGTTGTATTGCAGGCCTGTGATCTTAACCCCTGGCTGTGTAGTGAGCACTCTTAATGACTTTTAACCCGCCGTCGCCGCCATTCAGACATGCCGCTGAAGATCGCACTGTTCGCTTTACGCGGCGCAGCCTGCGTACGCTTTCGCTGCTGCTGTCTGGTGTGCTGGTGCTCTCGATGCTGATGGTGCTGATGATTGCACAGCGTCAGAACAGCGCATCGGTTGAGCATGACCGCATGCTGATGCAGCAGACGTGGCAAAATCGTCAGGAGGCGATGGTCACCGATATCCGGGATTATGCCTTCTGGGGAGAAGCCTGGCGCAATCTCCATGTCAGGGTGAACAAGATCTGGGCGTTTGACGAAGAGAACTTCGGACCGGGTCTTTACGAAGAGTATCACTATGAAGGCGTGTTCGTGGTTGACGGCAAAGGTCGCACTACCTACAGCGTGATTAATGGGCAACTGGCGGATACGCCGCTGGAAGCCTGGCTGGGTAATGAAACATCCGTGCTTATTGCGGCAGCGCGTCAGCTTAATAATAAAGCGATGACCCGTAATGCGCTGATCAATCATCTGCCCGCGATTGTGGTGGCTGCACCTATCAGCAGCGGTAAACTGCCGAACGTACCGCCCATGGCAGGGCCTGCATCAATCATGGTGTTCGTAAATCTGTTTACACCCGCCAAATTACAGGCGCTGGGCGCGACGCTGGATGTGCGCGAACTGCGTCTGCCCGCCAGTCAAGAGGATGGCCTGCGTGAACCGCGAATGATACTACCGTTGGCAGGCGGGGAGCCGATTGTACTGCGCTGGACGTCAAAAATGCCGGGCATGGGCCTGATCGGGTTGCTGCTGCCACTGCTGCTGATGACCGCGATCATCATCGGTATCATCACTCATCGCGTCAGCCGCCATGCGCTCTCCAATGCGATTCTCTCTGACCGCCGCTTTGCCATGCTGGCAATCAGTCAGCAGGAGCTTGCCAGCAGTGAAGCGCGGTTTCGCGATCTCGCTGAGGCGGCGTCAGACTGGATCTGGGAAACGGATGAAGAGGGCCGCCTGATCTATCTGTCAGCACGTTTTCATACCCTTACCGGCCACGACATCACACACTGGCTGGGACGCCACATTGATCACCTGCTGACCCATCCCAGCCATTCGCTGGTCGCCTGGCTGCGGCGGCAGGAGGCAGAAGAGCAACAGATGCCGCTGCGCTGTCAGTTTATGTCGGCACAGGGTCAACGCCGCATCGGTCAGCTGGTGGCAAAAACCATCTGGCATGACGCGCGGCGTATCGGGTTTCGCGGCACGGTATCGGACATCACCCAGGGCATGGAAGCAGAGGCACGCATTCAGTTTCTGTCGCGTCACGACGTTTTAACCGGTCTGTCGAACCGCATGCAGCTGCTGGAGTTTCTGACGCTGCACCTTGCGCTGCCTGACGGCGCTGCGCCGCTGACGCTGATTACCCTCGATCTCGATCAGTTCCGGCCAATCAATGAAACCTGGGGTCATGCGGCGGGCGATGAAGTCCTGAGTCAGATAGCGCAGCGTCTGAAGCACTGTATCGGCCCGCAGGAGCTGGTGGCGCGGCTGAGCGGCGATGAATTTGTCCTGGTGTTGCGGGAAACGAACCGTGAGCGGATCGATCAGCGTTGTGCTCAGCTGGTGCACGAGGTTCAGCAGCCAGTCAGCACCGGCCAGCATGTCCACTATCTCACTATCAGCATGGGGATTGCCTGTGCGCCGCAGGATGTCAGCCATCCTGAAGCGCTGCTACAGATGGCCGATATCGCACTGAATGAAGCACGCGATGCGGGACGCAATCAGTGGGTCTGGTACGCCAATGAAATGGCGAGCCAGCGCGAAGATAAGCGTGAAATGTCGCGGCGGATTGAGAAAGCGCTGACTAACAACGAATTTCGTCTGCACTATCAGCCCCGTTATCAGCTGCTGACCGGCCAGCTGGCCGGCGCTGAAGCGTTGATCCGCTGGCAGATTGCCCCGGATCAGTGGATTACGCCTGATCACTTTATCCCGCTGGCGGAAGAGAGTGGTCTGATCGCCACTATCAGCGACTGGGTTCTGATGCGCGCCTGTCAGGATGCGCTGGGCTGGGGCGGCGATCGCTATGTGTCAGTCAATATTTCGCCGATGGAGTTTCGCACCAGCGATCTGGTGCAACGGGTGGCAGATGCGCTGGCGAAAAGTGGTCTGCCAGCGACAAGACTGGAGCTGGAGATCACGGAGAATGTCACCTTTGAACATCCACAGCATGCGCTGGAGGTGATGCAGGGCTTACGGTCGCTGGGGGTGAGGTTAACCGTTGACGATTTTGGTACCGGCTATGCCGCGCTGGGCTACCTGAAGACCTTCCCGTTTAACGGTCTGAAGATTGATCGCTCCTGGATGAAAGATTTCCCGGAGTCACAGCAGGCGCAATCGGTGGTGGCGGGTATTATTGCGCTGGCACGCGCCTTCGCCCTGACGATCACGGCGGAGGGAATTGAGACAGAAGCGCAGCTGAACCAGCTAAAACAGCTCTCGTGCGAAGAGGGGCAAGGCTATTTCCTCGGTCGTCCAATGCCGCTGGCTGCATTCAGTACGCTTCTGGAAAGAACAACGCAGAATCAGGCAGAGCCGGTTTAACGAACTTTGACCGCCACGGCGGTCATCAGCATTGCGCAGACAACAAAAATAATCAGTTCCATCGTGACCTCCACAGGGCTAAGAATATTCTTAAGATAGTGTAGCGGCTCACTGTGTTTTTTTTAGGCAGTGAGTGCGATTAATCTTAAAAAATGACCCTGTGCGACATCCGGCTTCACGCTGACTGTAACAACTTTACCTTTTCCGGCTTCTGGTCAGCAGGCACGCTTTGCTACTCTTGGTTCAGGTTTTACACGTCCAACAGGAGAACAAACGTGAAATTTTATGGAAAAGGGCTGCTGGTAGTGGGTCTGTTTGCTTTAACCGCCTGTCAGTCTGCCAGTAAACCTGACACCGCCAGTGTGCCACAGGATCCTGAAGCCGACCGCTGCGGTGCCTCTCAGTTTCAGAACTATGTCGGCAAACCGTTAACCGCGCTTCAGGGTCAACACTTTGAACAGCAGGTGCGTCCAATCCCCTATAATTCTGCGGTCACCATGGACTTCAACCTTAACCGGCTTAACTTCCTGGCCGACAAAAATGGCAATATCAGCTCAGTTTATTGTGGCTGACGGCCGGTCTGTCATAGGCTTGTCATAACGGCAGGCGAGGATAGCAGCGCGTTTAAGAAACTTCCTCGTCACACAATAAAGAGTGCTCGTCTTGTTTATTCCCGCCCCGGCGGGAATTTTTTTAGCGCCTTCGGGCCGGAACAGGAGCGGAGAAGATGAAATACATAGGGGTACTGCTGCCCACGTTGTTACTCAGCAGCACACTGGCACAGGCGTCCAGTGAAGAGGCCTGGCAGAAGAGCCGTCAGATCATGACACAGGCGTGTATTAATGCCAGCCACCTGAGCAAAGTAAAGGTGATGGGCGAACCGATTGAGTATGACGACAACACAGGTTACAGCGCACTGTTGCTGGAAGGGCGCTATCCCCAGCACCATATGAAAAACAGGCGTGGACGGGAGCTCTGCCTGTTTCAGCGCAGCAGCGGACGGGCCAGCGTCAGCGAAGCAGATAAATTGCGCTGGGTGAAGTAAACCGCTGCTTCACATATCCGGCTGCGTGTCGATGAGCTGTGCCAGCAGGGTGCGATAGCGCTGTAACTGCGCCTCATCGCCTTCTACTTCCAGTTTGTCGATCACCCGGGCAATAAGCGCTTTGCTGGTGGCGGGTTCTCCCGCCTCCATAATTTCACGCAGAATAACCGCCAGCAGATCGGACTCTGGCGGTGTTCGCCAGTCCGGGCTGTTAAAATAGTCACTGATAGCACGGCTGGCACTGTTGGTTTGCACTCTCATTTCCCTACCTCCGCTGAAACACTACCCCGACCCTTACACAGGCGTAAGGGCATCTATGCATGTCATAAGCTGAACTGCCTAAGCGTAGCCGGATGGTCTGGACCGTTTTTTAGCGGAGGACGTCGCGCCAGGCAGAATGATCGCCACATCGCCATATCTGGCGATTTTTTAAACATAGAAGCGGTGTGAATCGTTGTCAGTAACAGAATGACATATTTTTCCATATTGATGAGGGCAGGTTGTCAGAGAAGGTGCCAGAGCAGGTCATCGGCACGGGATTCACGCTGTAAACCGCTGGTCAAAGAAAATTTTCGCGAGTAATTGCGCTGAATCAAGAGGAATCCGGTCTTTTGCCGTTTGTGCCATGTTATGTCGGTCACGTTGAGCATCGTCGCGTTAAACTAAGTACTCTTTCTCTTTGAATCATCTGCTCATGCCACGCACTATTGAACCCTGGAAGATAAACCTGATCTCAGTCTGGTTTGGCTGTTTTTTTACTGGCCTGGCCATCAGCCAGATTATCCCTTTTCTGCCGCTCTACCTTGAGCAGCTTGGCGTCACCGGAGGCGAATCCCTGAGTCTCTGGTCGGGGCTTACCTTCAGTATCACCTTCGTGGTTTCGGCGGCGGTCGCCCCGCTGTGGGGCAGTCTGGCCGATCGCAAAGGCCGTAAACTGATGCTGTTACGCGCGGCGTTTGGTATGGGTGTGGTGATCCTGCTACAGGCTTTTGTCACCGAAGCCTGGCAGTTATTGCTGCTGCGCGCCCTGATGGGGCTGACCTCCGGATATATCCCCAACGCGATGGCGCTGGTGGCGGCTCAGGTGCCGCGTGAACGCAGCGGCTGGGCGCTGAGCTGTGTCTCCACCGGGCAGATTGGCGGTGTGATTCTGGGGCCGATGCTGGGGGGGCTGCTGGCTGACTGGGTCGGTTTGCGCACGGTATTTATCGTCACCGCGGCGTTGCTGATGGTCAGCTTTCTGGTGACGCTGTTCCTGATTAAAGAGACCGGTTACACCCCGGTGAGTAAAAAGGAGAAGCTCAGCGGACGCGAGGTTTTCCGCTCGCTGGATAATCCAAAGCTGATACTCTGCCTGTTTTTCACCACCATGGTGATCCAGATGTGCAACGGATCGGTGAACCCGATTCTGACGCTGTTTGTGCGGGAGCTGGCACCCACCGCAGAGAATATCGCGTTTCTCAGTGGTGTGATTGCCGCGCTGCCTGGCGTCTCTGCGTTGATGGCCGCCCCCCGGCTGGGACGGCTCGGCGATCGCATCGGCACGCAGCGTATTCTGCTCGCAACGATGGTTATCTCGCTGCTGCTGTTTATCGCCATGTCTTTTGTCACCAGTGCCACGCAGCTGGGCGTCTTACGTTTCCTGCTGGGCTTCGCCGATGGCGCGATGATGCCTGCGGTACAGACGCTGCTGGTACGTCATTCGCGTGACACTATCACCGGCCGGATCTTCGGTTATAACCAGTCGTTTATGTATCTTGGCAATGTTGCTGGCCCATTACTGGGCGCAGCGGTATCGGCGGTGGCAGGTTTCCGCTGGGTCTTTTGTGCCACCGCCGTTGTGGTGCTGATTAACGTGCTGTTCCTGAAACGCTTTTACCGGCGTCCGAAGACTGTGCTGCCCGCGTCGGCTGACAAATCGTCAGCTCAGCCTGCCAGCGCTGCTGAGTCAGCAAAAACTCAGGACTGACGCTGGGGCTCCAGGAGTCATCGCCGCCGACGCCCATATGGAAGGCGTCCAGGTGCAGCCAGCAGCCCGCCTCCGGACGCAGAAGGTGGCGGTGGGATGCCTCACGCAACTGCTCCAGACTGAAGCGGCTCAGTGAGAAAGCAAAATCGCCGCTGACCTGCCAGCTGCCGCTGTCGAGCTGGCGGGTGCCGCCACGCAGACCATTCTCGCTGGGGAAAACGTAGGGCGTTGAAAGCTGATCCAGCGGCAGTTGCCAGCGTGAAAACTGCGCTGCCAGCTGGCGATCGGGATAGTTTTCATGCGGTCCCAGGCCGAGCCAGCTTACCTGCTGCGGCATCTGCGCCAGCTCACAGCGTAAGCCGATGCGCGCGGGCGGTGGCAATCCGCGTGACTGCTCAACGGAAAGCTGTAACTGCAACTCCCCCTGCGCATTGATCAGATAACGCTTACGGCTGATAAAGGCGAGCTGGCCACTGGCGAGCCAGCTGTGCAGCGTCTCAATCTGCACCTCCTGCGGCAACGCATGCGCGGCTATCGACACCAGCTGGCTGCTCATCTGGTCATAACCTGCCGCTTTCCAGCGCTCAACCCACGCATTAGGATCAACCCGTTCCGCTTCGCTGGTGCCGATGTCATTGTCCAGCGGCGCGCGAATAAAGCAGTCCTGAAGCGGCGAGAGCAGCGTCGGTGTCTCATTGACGAACCACTGCGTCAGTTCACCGCTGTGGCGTGAAAAATGCCAGCGTTGCTGCTGATGGGTGACGATAATCTCACTGGCGTCATCATGGAGGACTGGTGCTTCAGCCGTTTCCGGCAGCGGAGGCAGCGCCAGCAGCGAAGGCAGCGCCCACTGATGCCAGGCGACACACCAGTCCGCAGCACTCCAGCGGGTCGGGTGAATCTGATGAACCGCAACGTTAAGCCAGCATTCGCCCTGTAACGCGGGCGGTGACGGCAGGGTGATCCGTTGCTGACCCTGTGGGCCGATATCCAGTACGACTTCACCTTCTGTCACCACCTGGCCCTCCTGCTCAATGCGCCAGCGCAGCACTTCATTGTCACTGTGACGGAATAAGTAGTCGCTGCTGACCGTAAAGCTCAGCGGGTCGACGGGATCTGGCGTGAACTGCCAGAACTGCTGGGCGCGCTGCGCCTCATACAGCGCCGGATGCGGCGTGCGATCGGCAAACACCAGCCCATTCATACAGAACTGCCGATCGTTGGGCTTATCACCAAAATCGCCACCGTAGGCCTGCCAGGGCTGGCCCTGATCGTCATAACGGGTCAGGCTCTGATCAACCCAGTCCCAGACGAAGCCGCCCTGCAGACGCGGAAACTGGCGGAATGCCTCCCAGTATTTCGCGAAACCGCCAAAGCTGTTGCCCATCGCATGCGCGTACTCACACAGGATCAGCGGACGGGTTTCGCCCGGCAGACCGATCCACTTTTTCAGCGACCATTTCGGCACCGCCGGGAACGGCTGATCTTCATCGACCCTGGCATACATCGGGCAGATGATATCGGTCGCGGCGGTGTCCGCACCGCCGCCTTCATACTGCACCGGACGGGTGGGATCGCTGCTTTTCACCCAGCGGTAGAGCGCATCATGCGTGGTGCCATGTCCAGACTCATTACCCAGCGACCAGATAATAATGCTGCAGTGATTACGATCGCGCTGCACCATACGCGTCACGCGTTCGCTATAGGCAGCGAACCAGCGGGGATCGTCGGAGAGCCGGTTCATTGGCTGCATGCCGTGGGTTTCGATATTCGCTTCATCCACCACATAAAGCCCGTACTGGTCGCACAGCCGATACCAGAGCGGATGATTGGGATAGTGCGAACAGCGCACCGCATTGAAATTGTGCTGCTTCATCAGCTCAATGTCGCGGCGCATTGTCGCCTCATCCACCGCCTGACCGTGCTCCGGATGGTGTTCGTGGCGGTTGGTGCCACGGATTAGCAGCGGTTTGCCGTTGAGACAGAGCAGGCCGTTATCGATAGTGACCTGACGGAAGCCGACATCATACGCTTCCACCTCGATCAGCTGCTGATCCCCATCCAGCAGCGCCAGCGTGGCGCGATAGAGATGGGGCGTTTCAGCGCTCCATAGCGCGGGCCGTTCCACCGGCAGGCTGAGCAGGGCGCGTTCGGGATAGTGGCCCCGCTCGTCAATAATGGCGCTGCCCAGCGGCTGCTGACACTGCGCCACCGGCTGTTCACCCTGCCACAGCGTCAGGCGCAGCTGATAATGCGAGGTGAGATCAGGCGGCAGGGCGACGCGGACCCGGGCGCGCAGCTCGGCATGGTAAAACCCCGGGCTGAGCCGGGTTTCCAGCTGCACGTCAGCCAGATGCACCTGCGGCTTATGCAGTAACGTGACATCGCGGAAAATGCCGCTCATCCGCCACATATCCTGATCTTCCAGATAGCTGCCGTCGCTCCAGCGCAGCACCATCACCGCCAGCCGGTTTTTGCCCGGTCGCAGATAAGGGCTCAGGTCGAATTCAGCGGGCAGGCGGCTATCCTGAGAGTAGCCAATCCACTGTCCATTGCACCACAGATGAAAGGCTGAATTGACGCCGTCAAAGATGATGCGTGTCTGCCCGGAAGTGAGCCAGGCTGCATCCGTGGTGAATGTGAGCGAGTAACATCCTGTCGGGTTCTTTTTGGGTACAAACGGGGGATTAACCGGAATCGGATACTGCACGTTGGTGTAAATAGGCGCATCAAAGCCGTGCATCTGCCAGTTTGCCGGGACCGGAATCGTGCTGGCATCCGGCAGATCCTGCAGTAACCAGCTGGCCGGGACCGCCTCAGGCTGCGCAAAGTAACTGAAACCCCACTCCCCATTCAGGCTCTGCAGTGACACCGAGGGCGTGTCATCACGTGCCGCTGCTTCGTCCCGCCAGCTGGCAAAAGGCGGGTGCGCATCCAGCCGATGCAGCGAGGTTACGACCGGATTTTCCCAGTCGCGCCGGGAGAGGATGTCACTGAAAGTAGCCTGTGAGAGAGTCATGGTTATATCCTGTAAATGTAATGCGCTCACAATGCGCAAAATTATTCAGGCTGTAAAGCGTTCGCCATCCCGATTTGCACAAATAGTTTGCCCCGAAAGCAGGCCGGAATGTTGAGAATGTGGGGGCTTACTGACTGTAAAACGTTAAGTCTGGTCAACAAAGATGAATAGCAGCCGGATGCGGAGGAATCTCACTTGTCGCCATGCGGGTGGCTTCATACACTCAGCCCGATTTCATCACCCTGAGGTAAATATGGTACGAATCGTTAAGCTGGCTGCCGTTGTGGCATTAGTGACTGCATTAAGTGGATGTCTTTTCCCACCTCCTGGCGGCGGCGGTGGCGGTGGTGGCTGGGGCGGACCTGGCGGCGGGCCGGGCCGTGGATTTGTCGATCCGCGCTAAACCCTGCTGTTAAATGCTGGCAGGCGAAACGTTTAACAGCGGTGATGTTTGCCTGCAAAACGTTTCGCCTGCAAAGTTAGCCGGAAATCGCCATGAAAAGCGCAGCGGTGCAGCCTAACCCGCTGAAAAAACGGCTGTTGCACTCTGTTTTTTTAGCCAGCGTGGTGATAATTTCAGCTTTTCTTCACCGCTGAGACAACAGCATGAAAAACCTGATTGCTGAGTTACTGATTAAGCTGGCTGAAAAAGAGGCGACTGCGAAAGAGCAGGTGGCGCAGATTGAGGCGCTGGAAATTGTCGTGACCGCACTGGTTCGCAAGCTGGATCCGCCACAACATCTGGAAATGACGACCACGATTGAAACCGCCATGGACAACGTGGCCGATGCAGACAATGACGATGTGCGCCTGCTGCGCAATTACATCGAAAAGCTGTTGCGGCATCCCCGCCAGTGACGCCGCCAGTCTCAGACTGGAATGGGATCTTCACGTCACTTTGACCTGAAACATTTTCCGCTTTGCTTATTCGCTGCCAGAATAACAGGGGACAATCCATTGTGGAGATAACAAGATGAAAGTCGGTTTAATGGCGATGATGATGGCAGGCCTGCTGGTCAGTGGTATGGCGGGTGCGGCGGAGAAGACCCCGCAGCAGGAAAAGATGACGATGTGTAACCAGCATGCTAAATCACAGGATCTCAAAGGGGATGCACGTAAAACCTTTATGAGCGAATGCCTGAAAAAAGACAGCAAGCTGTCGCACATGTCGCCACAGCAGATGAAAATGAAAAGCTGTAACGGCGAAGCTGGCGATAAAAAGCTGGCGGGCGATGCGCGTAAAACCTTTATGAGCCAGTGCCTGAAAAAAAGCTGATCATTCCCCACGGCCACGCAGGTGGCCGCTTCTCCCTGCCCATTCCCTGCCCGCCTGAAGACGATTAAATTACCTGTCACAACAGCAGCTTAACCTTCTGACAAACATTCGGCATCAGGCTTCCCGCTTCCTTTGCCACACTTACTGTTTGTGGGGATTTGCGCGGTTCTTTTTTTACCGCGCAGCATCAGACCAGAAACAGCGAAAGGAGCCATGCCGTGAACTACCAATTTACCACTGACCTGAACGATCTGCCGCAGCGACAGCCGGTTAAGAAAACGCTGGGTGAGGTAGAGGTCTTACTGATTCGCGATGGGGACAACGTACGCGCGTATCAGGCGAAATGTCCACACGCGGGCGCGCCGCTGGATCAGGGTGCAATCTGCGGCGACCGGCTGGTCTGCCCGTGGCACAAAGCCGCATTTGATCTGGCCGACGGCAAAATGTGTGAACCGCTGGCGCTAGCCGATCTCAAACAGTATCCGCTGCGCATCGAACAGGGGCGGGTGCTGGTGAATCCAAAAGCGATGTCACCCGCTGCACCCATTGGCAGCGGGGCAGACGCACCGGTCTATGTGGTGCTGGGCGGTGGCGCGGCGGGCAGCGCGGCGCTGTGGCGTCTGCGTCATGACGGCTTTAAAGGCCGCCTGATTCTGGTTGAGCGGGAGGCGGACGCGCCTTACGACCGCACCGCGCTGACCAAATTTGTGCCGTCGGGCAAAATGGACATCAGCGAGGTGCCACAGCTGCTGAAAGCGGATGTGATGGATCATGTTGAACGAGTGCAGGCTACCGTGAGTCGCCTCGATGCGCAGCAGCAACGGCTAATCTTCGACGATGGCAAAACGCTTGCCTTCGACAAACTGCTGATCGCCAGCGGCGCGAAGCCTGTGCGGCCCGACTTGCCAGGCAGCGAACTTGACGGAGTTTATCTGCTGCGCAGCAAAGCGCAGACCGATGAGCTGCTTCAGGCGGTGGATGCGACCCATAAAATCGTGATTATCGGCAACAGTTTTATCGGCACCGAGCTGGCGTCGGCACTGCGTAACCGCGACATCGACGTTACAGTGATTGCCCGTCAGGCGCTGCCCTTTGCTAAACGGTTTGGCGATCAGATTGGCCGCTATTTCTATCAGTTGCATGAGCAAAACGGCGTGAAGTGGGTACAGGGTGAGATCGCATCACTGCAGGGCGACCAGCAGGTGAGTGGCGTGCAGCTTAAGGGCGGACGGCAACTGGACGCGAATGTTGTGCTGTTTGCGACCGGCGTTAAACCGGCTACCGACTTTATCCACGATCTGCCGCTGGCAGAGGATGGCAGTCTGCAGGCAGACGATCATTTACGGGTCGCTGACAATATCTGGGCGGCGGGTGATATCGCCACGTATCCGTCGGCACAGGGTCCGCTGCGCATTGAGCACTATCGCGTCGCGCATCAGCAGGGGCAGACCGCCGCATGGAATATGCTGGATCAGAGTGTCACCTTTGATCGTGTGCCATTTTTCTGGACGACGCAGTATGGCACCCGTTATGAGTATGTTGGACACGCGGCAGAATGGGATAATTTCGAGCTAATCGGCTCGCTGGAGGACAAAAAGTTTATGGCGTTTTATGGTCAGCAGGGACAGCTGGCCGCGATCTGTTCATGCGGTATGTACACGCTGACCGCTGAGCTGGTGGAGCGGATGCAGCAACCGATGACGCTTGCCGACGCGGTAGCGCTCAGTCAGGCGCACATCAGTTAAGCTGCGCGCAGGGCGATCCGCGAGACGGGCCGCCCTGCGCAATGCCTGGACGTTTAGCTGCGGCTCAGTTTTTCGGACTTCGCCATGCACTGCTGCATCGCTTCAATCACCGCCGAGCGCATCCCTTTTTCTTCCAGCACCTTCACGGCTTCGATGGTGGTGCCGCCAGGCGAGCAGACCATATCTTTAAGTTCAGCCGGATGTTTACCGCTGGTCAGCACCATCTCCGCCGCCCCTTTTACCGCCTGTGCAGCAAACTGATAGGCCTGGGCGCGCGGCATGCCGCCCAGTACGGCCGCATCGGCCATCGCCTCAATAAACATAAAGACGTAGGCCGGCGCAGAACCGCTGACGCCGACCACGGAGTGAATCAGATATTCATCCACCACGGCCGCTTTGCCGAAGCTCTCAAAAATCGCAACGACCTCGTCGATCTCCGCCTGCTCAACCAGCACGTTGGGCGTGACCGAGGTCATGCCTTCGTTGACCAGCGAGGGCGTATTCGGCATCGCCCGGACAATTTTACGATCGTAGCCCAGCACCGATGAGAGCGAATCCAGCGTCACGCCCGCCGCAATCGACACCACCAGCGCCTCTTTTTTCAGGCTGCTGGCCAGCTCTTTTAATACCTTCAGGATCACATTGGGTTTTACCGCGCCGAAGAGGATGTCCACTTCACGCGCCAGCGCATCCGCGCTCTCTGCCGCATTAATGCCATACTGCTCTGCCATCGCCTGGTTGGTCTCTGCTTTGCGATCGTAAACGAAGATATCAGACGGGGCGATTTTGCCGCTGTTGACCAGTCCGCCGATAATGGCTTTTGCCATGTTTCCCCCGCCGATAAACCCGATTTTCTTTGCCAGCATCGCCATCTCCTTAGGACATTATTCGGTTTTCTCAGTGGGCTAGCTTACTTCAGCCAGCCCGAATAACAAGTCAGCCGGGTGCGGGCTGGAAAGCGTGCCGCAAATAAAATTTGCCATTCAGGGAGAACCCGGCAAGATCTCAGGCTTCTCTGACTGTAAGGAATCATGATGTTTATCTGGGTCGATGCCGATGCCTGTCCGAATGTGATCAAAGAGGTGCTCTACCGTGCGGCGGATCGCACCGCCACCACGGTCACTTTTGCGGCAAACCAGTTTCTGCGCGTGCCGCCATCGCCTTATCTGCGCACCCTGCAGGTGCCAGCCGGATTTGATGTGGCGGACAATGAGATTGTCAGACGTTGTCAGCCTGGCGATCTGGTTATCACCGCCGATATTCCGCTGGCGGCTGAGGTGATTGAGAAGGGGGCGGCAGCGCTGAATCCGCGCGGTGAACGTTACTCACCGGCAACGATACGTGAACGCCTGACGATGCGGGATTTTATGGATACTCTGCGGTCAAGCGGCGTGCAGACCGGCGGCCCCGCGACGATGAGTCCGCGTGACCGCCAGCAGTTTGCGAATGAGCTGGATAGCTGGCTCACTCAGCAGAAACGCTCTACTTAAACGAAGCTGTCGTCGTCGTCGAAATCACCGCCGCCAAAATCGTTGAGATCGCTGTTGTCAGCATAATTACTGTCCCAGCCCGAGTTCTGATCGAGGAAGGCGTTATCGTTACCGCCGTTAAAGGCATCGGCGTTGTCATCGCCACCGTTAAAGGTGTTGAGATTATCATTCACCTCCGGCAATGGCGGCTCATTGATGATGTTCACAATCTCTTCCGGCTGTGAATGGTGGAACATGCTGGTCAGCATATCGGCCATCACCACACCCCCAGCCACGCCCACCGCTGTTTGCAGTGCGCCGCCAAGAAAACCGGTGCCGCGTGGCGCTGCTGCCTGAGCAGGGGCATACTGCTGCTGTGCCGGTTGTTGCGGCGCACTGTTCCACGGCGACTGTTGCTGTTGCTGCTGCTGAACGGGCGGCTGCTGGCGCGAACCGCTGCCAAACAGTCCCGACAGGAAGCCGCCGCTGCTCTGTGCGGGTTGCTGCTGCTGTTGCAACTGTGCAACCTGACTTTCCAGCGCTGACACTTTCTCATTGAGTTTTTTCAGCGCCGCTTCCTGAATCAGGATCGCCTGCGCCATGTAGTAAGGCGCGCCCGGCTGCGCCTGAAGATGCTGGTTAATCAGTTGTTCAGCTGCGGCATCGCGTGCCGCGGTCTGGCTTTCAGCCTGTTTCAGACGGCTGAACAGCCCTTCAATCAGTTGTTGTTCTTCGCGTTGCATGATGACTCTCCTGTGGCAATGGTTATCAGTATATGTGGGTGTCAGTAAGAAAAGTAAAATCGCGGCGGTAAGCAAATATTGCCAGCGCATTCCGGACGCTGTTTTATGCGTTTTTTATCGTCCTGTTAGCGCCCTGATGCACAAAACGTGCATGCTTTTCCTGTTGAAAACACGGAGATTATCGCTGTTCAGGTAACGAAAATGCGTAAATCATGCCTGACAGGTGGAGGCGATAATAATTTCCAGTTATCATGCGTCGCATTATTAAGCTAACCATGCAGCCGCATCGCGCGGTCAGGCGGAGGAACGGCCCTGATGTCACTACCCATCTTTTTGATTGGCGCTCGAGGTTGCGGCAAAACCACAGTCGGCGAAGCGTTGTCGCAGGCGCTGGGCTACGCCTTTACAGATACCGATCACCATCTGCAACTCAGCACGCAGCGCAGCGTGGCCGAGATTGTTGCGGCAGAAGGCTGGGAAGGTTTTCGCGCCCGTGAAACGGAATCGCTTAAAGCGGTGACGGCACCAGGGACCGTGATTGCCACCGGTGGCGGTATGATTCTGGCTGAAGAGAACTGCCGTTTCATGCAGGAGCAGGGCCAGGTGATCTGGCTCAGCGCGTCGCCCGAAGTGCTGGCAGAACGACTGGAAAGCGAACCTGAAGCGGCTCAGCGTCCGACGCTGACCGGACGTCCGATTGCCGATGAGATGAGTGATGTGCTGCGTGAGCGCGCGCATCTCTATCAGGCCGCAGCTCATCATCAGGTGAATGCCATGCAATCGCCTGAGTGCGTAGTGGAAGAGATTTTGCTTTCCCTCTCTCTGGCGCGCGCCAGCTAACCCTCAGATTTTTCCCGCTTTGATTCCGCTTCGGATGGCATTGTCTATACTGATCCTATGACAGGCAGCAGCCTGTCCTGTGGAATGTGATTCAGACAAGAGGGACACACTATGCCGACCAGACCACCATACCCACGTGAAGCGAAAGTTGTGCCTGTTGAAAAGGGTCCTGAGGGAAATAAAGTAACCTCCTACGAATTGCGTGCTGATCATCCTAAACCGAATTCATTAATCAGTGAGCACGAAACGGAAGAAGAAGCGCGTGACGCCAAAGAGCGCTACGAAGATGTCGAGAAAGAGTAAAGTTTTGCTGCTGGCAGGGACGCCAGCCTGATAAGCCTGTTTTTTCCAGCGCAACGCTGTCCCAGTACACTCCCTCTGTGCCCTCATGGCGAGCTGATTATTAAAGAAGCGAAAATTACGCAGAATGACTGTCGTATGCTTTCTGCTCATGCGTCTGTTCTGCCCTCTCTCTACGTCGCCCTATAAAGCCCCGCTAATCATTTATGTCACATTATTTTCTTTGCTGCCGATAACGGTGAGTATTGAATTGTCGCTTGACCGATTCAGCGTCGCGTTTTACTTTCGTCAAACCAACAGAGGAACTTAGTTCCATATAGTGGAACACGTTACATGACCACACTTGAAAATGCAGCTGCCGTACTCCGATTGTTTCAGCATAAAGGTGTAACGCAGGGGCATGTCGGTCTCTCATTCAGCGAGGTCGTTGAGGCGCTGACGCTGCCGAAGAGCACCGTTTCGCGTCTTCTGGCCACGATGGAAAGTCAGGGGCTGCTGGAGCGGGATACGGACACGCGCGGTTATCATATTGGTCGCGTATTGCTGGCCGCCGCCGGTCATTACCTCTCGGCACCGCTGGTTGACAGCGTTTCAGCAGCGATGGTCCGGCTGGCAGCGAAGACCGGTTGCATGGGATACGTGTCGAAGCTCGATGGACGGGAAGTATTAGTGATGCGCATGTTTCATGGGCGTCACTTTACGCAGATGGTCACGCCGCCCGGCAGTCGAATGCCTGCTGCTGCGACGTCAACCGGCCGGGCGCTGTTAGCGCAACTCAGTGACGAAGAGGTCATGGCGCGCTTCCATGATCACTGGCAGGCTGGCCCGGCGAACTCGCCGCAAAGTCCCGAGGCACTCTGTGCCAGACTGGCTGACATCCGCCAGCACGGCTGGTCCCTGGCCCGCAATGAATCGCTGCCAGGCATCAGCTCGCTGTCGGTCATTGTTCATAACAAACATCATGGCGAAACGGTGGCACTCTGCCTGTCGTTTCTGTCACAGGAGAGTGAACCGGGTTTCCCGCCAGCGCTCCTTGAAGCATTACGTGCAACGGCCACAGAGATGACCGACAAATATGGCGCGTAACTTCACCACGATTTTATCGGCGTAATACTTTCGCCACACCAGGGAAAACCAGGGCCTTCGGGCCTTTTTCTTTCAATCTGATCGCTATGTTGTTCGCAGCAACCCGGTTGCCTGTGTTCGTCACCCCTGTCTCCTGTATCGGGTCAGCATAAGGGGTGACGGCCATCTGCAATAGCTGTTGCTATGCGGCGCGCATCAGAGCAGTGAACCAGAAAACCGGCGTAAACCTGTCAGCAGGCAGGCAGACGTTATTTCATTTCTTCTCAACAAGGACTGGCGGGGACATATGGAACGGGTAAATCCAATCAGGCACGTTGGCGTGGCACTGGTTTTAATTTTTCTTTCTATCGCGGGTGCCATTATCGGCATTCAGCTGATTACGACGATTGGCGTAACGCCTAATACCTCCATTATCGGGGCGCTGTTTGCCATGCTGCTGGCGCGTATTCCGCTGCAGGCATTTCGCCGTTATCGTTCGATTGAAATCCAGAACCTGGCGCAGACCGCCATCTCTTCAGCGACCTTCGGGGCGGCTAATAGTCTGCTGATGCCGATTGCCGTGCCCTGGGCGCTGGGTGAGCCTCAGCTGGTGCTGCCGCTATTCTGTGGCGTCAGCGCCGCGATGCTGCTCGATGCCTGGCTGCTCTATCGGCTATTTGATACCCGCGTCTTTCCGGCCAGTAATGCCTGGCCGCCAGGCGTTGCAGCAGCAGAAGCGATTAAAGCGGGAGATAAAGGCGGACGCCAGGCGTGGCTGCTGGTCGCGGGCATTGCCGGTGGCGTTGTTGGTGCCATGCTGAAAATTCCGATGTCCGCTTTTGGCACCGCGTTTATTGGCAATATCTGGGCGCTGTCGATGCTTGGCATCGGTTTTCTGCTGCGCGCCTATGCACAGCCGGTGGCCGGTATTGATATCAATGCGCTCTATATTCCGCATGGCGTTATGGTCGGTGCCGGTCTGGTGGCGCTGATTCAGGTGGTGATGGTCATCCGCAGCCGTAAAAATGATGCGCTGACGGTGAGCCGCAACGGTAATGAGGTGCAGCGGGCGCTGGGTGTTGGCAGCGTGGGATATATCGTGATTTCGGCGCTACTGGCCCTGGCGGGTGGCCTGTGGAGTGAGATGGGCATTGTGATGCTGCTGCTGTTTGTTCTCTATGCTGCGTTTGCCGCTTTCGCCCATGAACTGATAGTTGGCATTGCCGCCATGCACTCCGGCTGGTTCCCGGCCTTTGCCGTGGCGCTGATTACGCTGATTATCGGCATTCTGATCGGCTTTCCACCGCTGGCGCTCTGCCTGCTGTGCGGCTTTACGGCCGCTACCGGCCCGGCGTTTGCTGACATGGGCTATGACCTGAAGGCGGGCTTTATCCTGCGCGGTAACGGTGCCGATCTGCAGCAGGAATTGTGGGGACGTCGTATACAGTTGATCGCAGCCATGATCGCCTTTGTGGTGTCGATTCCTCTTGTCTGGTACGCGCACACCTTTTTCTTTACAGACAATCTTCTGCCGCCAGTGGCGCGGGTGTATGCCAAAACAATTCAGGCGGGTGCTGAACCCGGTATCGCCGGAAATCTGCTGATGTGGGCTATTCCGGGTGCCCTTATCCAGCTGATCGGCGGGCCGAAACGGCAGCTGGGCGTGCTGCTCGCCACCGGTTTATTAATTAATAATGCGATGGCGGGCTGGGCGGTGGTGGTGGGGATCGCCTTACGCATTGTGATCATTCGCATCTGGGGCGAACGCGGCCGGTCGCCCATGGAGGTCATGGCGGCAGGCTTCATTGCCGGTGATGCCCTCTATAGCTTCTTTCATTCGCTGTTTGCCAGCAGCAGCAAAAATAAAGGATAACGCATGAGCTTGCAGCAGACCCTGGCGGTTTTCGAGTTACTGGATAGTGCCCACATTGACGGGCAGCAGGTCGTGGATCTGTTTACCTCTTATCCGGACGTGATGGCCCGCTTTACCCGCGTCACCGGCCCCAAAGGTCGTACTGATTTTGTGCGCATTG
This sequence comes from Candidatus Pantoea gossypiicola, assembly GCF_008632075.1. Lineage (GTDB taxonomy): Bacteria > Pseudomonadota > Gammaproteobacteria > Enterobacterales > Enterobacteriaceae > Pantoea > Pantoea gossypiicola. The sequence continues at coordinate 75,584 of NZ_VWVM01000010.1, read as the reverse complement.
ATATCCCGGGTACGGAGGGTAAATCAGGCGGCGGCACGGCACCGACGCTGGGCATCATTGGTCGCCTGGGTGGCATTGGTGCCCGCCCGGGCCGTATTGGCATGGTATCCGATGCGGATGGCGCGATAGCGGCGATCGCCAGCGCGCTTAAACTGGCGCAGATGCAGAGCAAAGGCGACAGGCTCGCCGGCGACGTAATCATCACTACCCATATCTGTCCTGATGCACCGACACGGCCGCATCAGCCGGTCGATTTTATGGATTCGCCGATTGATGATGTCACCATGAATGACAATGAAGTGGTGACGGACGTGGATGCGATTCTGTCGATCGATACCACCAAAGGTAACCGCATCATCAATCACAAAGGATTTGCCCTGTCGCCGACGGTGAAAGAGGGCTATATCCTGAGGGTGTCGGAAGATCTGCTGCGCATCATGGAGATGACCAGCGGTCGTCCGGCGGTGACCTTTCCCATCACTACGCAGGATATTACACCTTACGGCAATGGTGTTTATCACCTCAACAGCATCCTGCAACCCTCGACCGCCACCGATGTGCCGGTGGTCGGTGTGGCGATCACCGCCGAGTCGGTGGTGCCGGGCTGCGGAACCGGGGCCAGTCATGAGGTGGACATTGCAGCAGCGGCAAAGTTTGCTATTGAGGTGGCGAAGGAGTTTGGTCGTGGAACCTGTCACTTCTATGACGCTGAAGAGTATGCGCGGCTGATTACGCTCTATGGCAGCCTGGCGCACCTGCGCCACCGGAACCATTAAAATGGCGAAATCACTGGCGACCCTGACAATCGGGCAGTCGCCGCGCAGCGATATTCTGCCGTTGCTGCGTCAGCATCTGCCGGATGCGGTGACCGATCATGCCGGTCTGCTGGATGGACTCAGCACCGCTGAGATTGCCGACCACTTCGCGCCAGCCGCGGGCGACAGGGTTCTGGTGTCGCGGTTACAGAGTGGCGAACAGGTGCGGCTGTCGGCGTCGAAGGTGGAGCAGGGATTACAGCGTAAAATCAGCGCGCTGGAGCAGTTGGGGTATGACACTATTCTGTTGCTATGCACCGGTGAATTCAGCCGACTTGTGACCCAGCGTGCGCTGCTGCTGGAGCCGGATCGCATCATTCCTCCGCTTCTCCGCGCCATGGTGCAGCAGCAGCGGATCGGTATTGTGGTGCCGGTTGAGGAGCAGATTGTTGAACAGGCCGGCAAGTGGCAGCCACTGCCTGCGGAGCCCTGTTTTGCGGTCGCCAGCCCTTATCCGGGCGATGAGGCAACCTTCGCCGATGCCGCAAACCGTCTGAAAGCGCAGGGCGCAGAGCTGGTGGTGCTTGACTGCATGGGCTATCACCAGCAGCATCGGGCATGGTTACAGCAGCGGCTGGATGTGCCGGTTCTGCTCTCTAATCAGCTGGTAGCCCGACTGGCGGCGGAGCTGCTGCCCTGATGCAGGCGATCACAAACCGCCATCATTTCGCGTGACAGATCAGCGGGTTCCCTTCTACACTGCCTGACACACAACATGTGCTCTGGAGAACTATTATGCTCAACGTAAGTGAGTATTTTGACGGAAAAGTTAAATCTATCGGTTTTGACAGTGCGAGCACCGGCCGTGCCAGCGTGGGCGTGATGGCTGAAGGTGAATACACATTTGGTACCGGCCAGCCGGAAGAGATGACCGTGGTCAGCGGCTCGCTTAAGGTGCTGCTGCCAGGTGAGACCGAGTGGAAATGGTTTGAAGCGGGTTCGGTATTTAACGTGCCGGGTCACAGCGAATTTCATCTGCAGGTTGGCGAGCCAAGTTCCTATCTCTGCCGTTACCTGAAAGATAAAGATTAAAAAAAGGCCGCTAAGCGGCCCTTTTAGTTTGCAGTGAACCCCGGATAGGGTGATTCACGCAGCAATGAATAAGCTTAACGCACAGGTAACACGGTCAGAAGAGGAAAGCGTCCCGCGCCATGGACGGCGCGGGCCGAGCTGTCATGGATGACATTTTTGCGACTTTCCGATCTGACCGTGTTTCCTGTGCCGGCACGGTCTCACAGCCAGTGCGGACAAACATCCTCTTTACGGATGATTCTGCCGGTTACAGCTTAACGCTGGGCTTCGCCGCCTAACGCTTCCACCAGATTGCTGGTCAGTGCCGCCAGTTCGCTGGTCATCAGAATAAAGTCCGCATCAAAGCGCTGGGCAAAATCTTCGCGGTCGATATCGTCGTTCTGGTCACGCAGCGTGTCGCTGAACTTCAGACGTTTCACCGAACCGTCATCCGCCAGCACGAACTGAATGCGCTCCTGCCAGTCGAGTGCCAGTTTGGTCACCAGCTTTCCCGCTTCGATATGGTTGGCAATCTCATCACACACCAGATCCTGTTTCTTACAGCGGATCACGCCGCCATCTTCCAGCAGCGCTTTCAGTTCCGCTTCATCCATCAGCGCAAAACCGGCTGGCAGGTCGCCCGAACGTACCCATTCGGTCAGGGTCAGCTCAATCGGGTTTTCCAGCGTCAGCGGCACCACTGGCAGTGAACCCAGGCTTTTGCGCAGCAGCGCCAGGGTATCTTCCGCTTTTTTCGCGCTGGCACAGTCAACCATAATCAGATTGTTGACCGTGTCGATCCACAGATAAGTCTGGCTGAAACGGCTGAAGGCGCGCGGCAGCAGGCTGTGCAGCACTTCATCTTTCAGGGAGTCTTTCTCCGTCTTTTTGAGCTTGCGGCTCTGCTCAGATTCCAGCTTGTCGATTTTCGCTTCCAGCGCCTGTTTCACGACCGGCGACGGCAGGATTTTCTCCTCTTTGCGGGCGCAAATCACAATCTGGCCGTTGTTCTCATGGGTCAGCGCGTCGCTGCGGTTACCCATTGGCGGGACCCAGCCGGTCTTGCTCATATCCTGACTGCCACACGGTGAAAACGTGAAGGCGTCGAGCTGTTTTTCCATCTCATCTGCGGACAACGGAATGTCACGATTCAGACGATAAACCATCATATTTTTAAACCACAACATCGGGATTCCTTACCGGGGCGCGATCGGGCGCACAAGTCTGCGAGAGTCAGCGCGCATGATAGCGAAACATCGGAGTGGTTTCATTGCCTTTAAGGCAGCCGCCTTCTACTGTATCTCTCACCTGAATGAATAACGAGGACGTAACCGTGCGCATAGGCATAGATCTGGGTGGCACCAAGACAGAAGTGATTGCATTGTCGGATAAGGGACAGGAGCTGTTCCGCCATCGGGTGAATACCCCGCGTGATGACTATCAGGCAACGGTGCAGGCGATTGTCGATCTGGTCACACTGGCAGAGCAGAAAACCGGCGAGACCGGTACGGTCGGCCTTGGGATCCCTGGCTCGCTTTCGCCCTTCAGTAAGCGGGTGAAAAATGCCAACTCCACCTGGCTCAACGGTCAGCCGCTGGATAAAGATCTGGCTCAGGCGCTGAATCGGGAAGTGCGCATCGCCAACGATGCTAACTGCCTGGCGGTATCGGAAGCGGTTGATGGGGCGGGAGCCGGACAGTCGCTGGTCTTTGCCGTGATCATCGGCACCGGGTCGGGCGCGGGTGTAGCAATCAACGGGGAGTCGCGCATCGGTGGCAACGGCAATGCTGGCGAGTGGGGCCACAATCCGCTGCCGTGGATGGATGAAGATGAGCTGCGCTACCGCCAGGAAGTGCCCTGTTATTGCGGGCAGCAGGGCTGCATCGAGACCTTTGTTTCTGGCACCGGTTTTGGTATCGACTATCAGCGGCTGAGCGGCGTGCATCGCAAAGGCGCAGAGATCGTTTCGCTGCTGGCACAGCAGGATCCGATCGCCGAACTGGCGATGAGCCGCTATGAGCTGCGGCTGGCCAAATCACTGGCGCAGGTGGTGAACCTGATTGATCCCGACGTGATCGTGCTGGGTGGCGGGATGAGCAATGTGGATCGGCTCTATCAGACCGTGCCGGTACTGATGAAGAAGTGGGTATTTGGCGGGGAGTGTGAAACGCCGGTACTGAAGGCGCAGCATGGCGATTCCAGCGGTGTGCGCGGTGCGGCGTGGCTCTGGCCGCTTAATGGCTGATGCCGTTCCTGTCTGCGGTTCAGCACCTGAAGCCCGGGTGCTGAACCGTCATCCTCTGGGGCAGCACCCTGCCGCGTCGCGGTTATTCGCCAGCCAGCATCGTGTCCTGCGGTGCCCGATCGCGCTGCGCTTTGGTGGCCAGGAAGTAGAGATAGCCGACCAGCATAATGGCGACAAACAGCGCCCCAATCACCGGATTAAACCACAGCATCGCCAGCAGGCAGACGACTGACAGCAGCAGGGCGATGCCCGGCACAATCGGATAGCCCGGCGCGCGGAAACTGCGCACCATCTCCGGCGCGCTGCGGCGCAGTTTAAACAGACTCAGCATGCTCATGATGTACATCACAATCGCGCCGAAGACCGCCATGGTGATCATCGCCGCCGTCAGCGTCATCCCCTGCAGATTAATGACGCCATCGCTGTAAATCGCCGCGATGCCCAGCACGCCGCCGAGAATAATCGCGCGATGCGGTGTCTGGAAACGCGACAGTTTTGCCAGCGAAGGCGGCAGATAGCCCGCGCGGGCCAGGGCAAAAAACTGCCGTGAGTAGCCGAGGATGATGCCGTGGAAGCTGGCAATCAGGCCAAACAGCCCAATCCACACCAGCATATGCATCCAGTTAGAGTGTTCGCCAACGATCATTTTCATCGCCTGCGGCAGCGGATCGTTAATGTCAGCCAGTTTGCGCCAGTCACCTGCGCCGCCCGCCATCAGCATCACGCCAATTGCCAGCACCACCAGCGTCAGGATCCCGCTGATATAGGCGCGGGGAATCGTCCGGGTCGGATCTTTCGCCTCTTCGGCTGCCATCGCTGCGCCTTCAATGGCAAGGAAAAACCAGATAGCGAAGGGAATGGCGGCGAAAATGCCGGAGAAGGCGGGCAGGCCGAAGCTGTCGCTGCCCGCCCAGCCGTGTGCGGCGAAGTTCGCCAGGCTGAAGCCAGGTGAGACCACGCCCATAAATACCAGCAGTTCAATAACTGCCAGCACGGTAACGACCAGTTCGAACATCGCCGCCAGTTTTACACCGAGAATATTCAGCGTCATAAACAGCAGGTACGCGCCGACCGCCGCGGTTTTCGGATTGAGTTCGGGATACTGCACGTTGAGATAAGCCCCGATCGCCATGGCAATCGCCGGTGGCGCAAAGACAAACTCAATCAGCGTCGCCAGACCAGCAATCAGCCCGCCGGTTTCGCCAAAGGCGCGACGGCTATAGGCAAAGGGTCCGCCCGCATGGGGGATTGCGGTGGTCAGCTCGGTGAAGCTAAAAATAAAGCAGGTGTAGAGCGTGGCGATCAGCGCGGTAGTGACCAGAAATCCCAGCGTGCCCGCCACGGCCCAGCCGTAACTCCAGCCAAAATATTCGCCTGAGATCACCAGGCCAACCGCAATCCCCCACAGATGCAGGGTGCCCAGCGTGGGCTTGAGTCTGTTTGTCATACTGTTATCCCCGTCGTTGTTGGTCTCACGCGGCGTTACACCGCCATAACTACTAAAGTAAGGGGATAATGCCGCTGCATTACTCACCACGACTTGACGCGGGCGTAGTGACTTCTGTCCTCCACGGTCAACTTACAGGCAACAACCTGGCCAGCTGCACGCTGCGGTCAACTTTGTCTCTTCTGAGGTCAAGCAGCTCACCTTCTGGCAACGCATGCTGAGATAACGCAAGTGAAAAGGAGCCGGATGATGAGCGCTAAACAATATGACAACCTGACTGATTCCCAACTGACCCTGATGGCGCAGCAGGCGCTGGCCTGTTATCCCGCTGCGCTACAGGGGCAGCTCAGCCTGCTGTGCCGCTCAGAGAATGCCACGTTCCTGGTGAAAGCGGCCGGCCGGCGTTATGCGCTGCGGCTGCATCGCGGCGATTACCATCAGAAAGCGGATATCCTCAGCGAACTGCTATGGCTCGACGCGCTGCGCGAAACCGGCATCAGGGTGCCGGAAGCCGTGCCGGACAATGCGGGCGAAACGGTGCTGACGCTGCGGCTGCCGGATGGCAGTGAGCGCTACGTGGTGCTGTTTCACTGGATCGACGGGGAGATGCCGACCACCGACGTTGATCCCCGCGCCTTTCAGCAACTGGGCCAGATTACCGCGCGGCTGCATCAGCACAGTAAACAGTGGCAGCCACCCGCGGGTTTCCAGCGCATCATCTGGGATCACCACACCATGACCAGCGCTGAGAGTCACTGGGGACGCTGGCAGGATGCGCCCAATCTGCCTCCCGCCGATCACGGCATCGTTGAACAGACGATCGCGCAGGTCGGCGCGGCGATGGCGCAGTTTGGTAAGGGATCGGATCGCTATGGTCTGATCCACGCCGATCTGCGACTGACCAATCTGCTGCTGCACAAGGGTGAAACGCGGGTGATCGACTTCGATGACTGCGGACTCGGCTGGTATCTGCACGATCTGGCGGCAGCGATCAGTTTTGTTGAGCATCATCCGCGCGCGCCAGAGTGGATCGAACACTGGATCCGCGGTTATGAGCAGGTGGCGCATATCAGCGATGCGGAGATGGCCATGCTGCCTGCGCTGCTGATCCAGCGTCGTATCCAGCTCACTGCCTGGGTAGGATCGCATGCTGAAACCGAAATGGCGCGCAGTCTCGGCCCGGCGTGGGCCAGTCACTCGGTCCGCCTCTGCCGCGATTATCTTGAGGGGAAGCCGCTGCCGGTCGGCGTCTGATGCACCAGCGGCGGGCGTGGCTGCGCCGCCGCAGTGCCGGATGCCGTGTCCGCGCGCAGTCCGGACCGCCCGCAGGCGGTGCGGCGGGGTTCAGGGACCTGGTATGGAATTTGCTCTGATCTCAGGAACGGGTGATCCACCTGACTTCTCACTGAGGCGACCATGAATCCGACACTGATCAAGCCTGATGCGTTTGCGGCCTGCTCTGCAGCAGCGGGAGCAGGCAATCACGGCGTGCTGGCTGCGGCAGCAACCGGTTTAAGCGAGTTTATTCATACTCAGGGCGGCGATGTTGAGCGCATTTTTGGCATTAGCGGCATCGATCCGGAGCGACTGGCCAGCCCAACGCTGAGCCTGGGGCTGGTTAACTACTGTCGGGTACTGGAAGAGGCGGCGCGTCACTCCGGTTTTGATAACTTCGGTTTGCACTACGGCAGGCAGTTTAAACCGCAGTCATTAGGCCTGATCGGCTATATTGGCTTGTGCTCCGATACGCTGGAACAGGCGCTGCACAATGTCGTTAACGCGTTTCCCTGGCATCAGCACGACACCTTAGCCCGGCTGGTAGATAAGGGAGAGTGCTGGCGGCTCGACTATCAGGTACGGCACGGCGCGATCCTGTCGCGCCGTCAGGATGCCGAGCTGACGCTGGGAATGTTTATGAATCTGATCCGCCACGTCGCGGGCAGACACTGGGCACCGCGCGAAGTCCATTTCGAGCATCCGCGTCCCGGGCAGTGGCACGATCACTGCAAAGTATTTGATGCGCCGGTCTGGTTCGATCAGCCGTTTAATTCGCTGGTGATCCCGAAACGCGATCTGCTGCGCGCAATGCCGGAGAGCGATCCGATCCTGTTGATGGTGATGCAGGATGCGATTCGGCGGCTGAACCGCGGGACGTCGCAGCAGAGCATGATTGAGCAGGCGCGTTCGCAGGTTAATTTATCGCTGATGCAGGGCGAGCCGGTGCTGGAAGAGGTGGCGGATAAACTCGGGCTGTCGAGCTGGTCACTGCAGCGGCGGCTGCGCGAAGAGGGCAGCAGCTTTACCGCGCTGGTGGATCAGGTGCGCTGCGAAATGGCGACGCACTATCTGCAGCAGAAGCAGCTGCCAATCTCGGAGATGGCGCTGCTGCTGGGCTACTCGGAAGTCAGCGCGTTCTCACGCGCATTCCGCCGCTGGTTTGGCATCAGTCCGCGCCAGTGGCGTCAGGAAGGTCTGGCCAGCTAACCACGCGGCGCAAAGCCAAACCACGCCGGTTGTCCTGGCTCCGGCGGCGGTGGCAGATCGCGGGTCTGTGCCACCAGCTGCCAGGCACGCAGGCAGAGTGCCTCATCCCCCTGAGTCTGCGTCACCGCATAATGTCTGCTGTGTTGCTGCCACTCCATCCGTACCAGACATTGCTGACCGGCATAACGCGCTGCATCAGTAAACTGCCGGTTCAGTAGCGGCTGCATTTGATTAGTCCAGTGACAGGGTTTGCTGTCCGGATCCTTCACAGGCTCACACAGATTTGCCACGCTATCACGCTGCTTTGACACGGGTTGCTGACAGGCGCTGAGCAACACTGCAATAATCACACCTGGCAATATTCTCACTATCGTATTAATTAAATTCATTAAATTAGCCATTTTTTTTCTAAAGATCTTGCGGTCTGCTGCCGACAGTCTACAGACCGGCCTGCTGAATGCTATGGCATTCCTCCGACTGTCGGCAGAACCAGAATTTACCGCCCCTGTGCGGATGATGTCTCTTTTCACTTCATGGATTAGAAATGCAGAAAAAATATGCCTTTGCGGCACTCTCCCTGTTAACCACCTCGCTGATCAGCGGCTGTGCCACCGAATCTTCACGGGCAATTCAGGCGCCACAGGTTCGCGCAGCCAGCCAGCCGGTTTATCAGGGCGTGCGCAGCCCGATTGCGGTAGGTCAGTTTGATAACCGCTCCTCGTACATGAACGGCATCTTCTCTGATGGCGTCGATCGGCTGGGTAATCAGTCGAAAACCATTCTGATTACCCATCTGCAGCAGACCAACCGCTTCAGCGTGCTGGATCGCAGCAACCTGAAAGAGCTGCAGCAGGAGTCAGACTTCAAACGCAGCCAGCAGAATATCAAAGGCGCGAACTACATCATCACCGGTGATATCACCGAGTTTGGTCGCAAAGAAGTAGGCGATCAGCAGCTGTGGGGCATTCTGGGCCGCGGCAAAACTCAGATCGCCTATGCCAAAGTGAATCTCAACGTGGTGGATGTCGCCACCTCTGAAGTGGTTTACAGCACCCAGGGTGCGGGCGAGTACCAGCTTTCGGCACGTGAAGTGATCGGCTTTGGCGGCACCAGCAGCTATGACTCGACGCTGAACGGCAAAGTGATGGATCTGGCGATTCGCGAAGCGGTCGATCATTTAGTGGATGGAATCAACAACGGCGCATGGCGTCCGGCTAAATAAGGAAGCAGTAAATGAAAATGATGACACTGAGCAGCCTGCTGATGGCAGCAGCGCTGCTGGCAGGCTGTGCGCCAAAAGCACCGAAAACCATCTACTACTGGGGCGACTATCAGGAACAGATTTATAGCTACTATCAGCAAAGCGGCGATCCGCTGAAGCAGATCGATGCGCTGAATCTGGATGTGGAAAAAGCCCGTGCTGCGGGTCAGCCCGTACCGCCAGGCCTGCATGCTCAGCTCGGCCTGCTCTACGCAAAAACCGGCGATACCAATAAAGCGTTTGGTCAGTTCGCTACCGAGAAGCAGCTGTTTCCCGAATCGGCACCTTACATGGATTTTCTGATGAGTAAAAAACAAGGAGTGGTACAGTGAAAAAATGGATTGCCCTGAGCGGCGCGCTGATGGTGCTGTTGCTGACCGGCTGTGCGCAGCCAAAAAAACCCTACGACTACACGGCGTTTCGTGCCAGCAAGCCCGCCTCGATTCTGGTGCTGCCTGCCGCTAACACCTCACCGGATATCAACGCTGCGCACAGCCTGAACTCGCTGGTGACGCGTCCGCTGGCCGAAGCCGGTTACTACGTCTTCCCGGTGGCGGTGGTTGAAGAGACCTTTCAGCAGAATGGCCTGACCAGCGGCAGCGACGCCCAGGCGGTCAGCGCGAAACGTCTGGATGAGATCTTCCACGCCGACAGCGCGCTCTATATCTCGATCAGCGACTATGGCAGCAGCTATCGGGTGATCGACAGCGTGACTACCGTGACCGCCAAAGCACGGCTGGTGGATTTACGCAGCGGCAAAGAGATCTGGCAGGGTTCCGCCACCGCTACCGACAATGATCAGGGCAACAATAACAACAACGGCGTGATTGGTATTCTGGTTAGCGCGGCGATCAAACAGATTTCCGACAACGTCACTGACAAAGCCCATACCGTGGCCGGGCTGACCAGCAATCGTCTGCTGGCACAGAACGAGCAGGGCGGATTACTCACTGGCCCTCGCTACAAAGTCGTCAGCGCCCGCTGATCAGACTCAGACGGGCGCTCTGGCGCCCGTTATCCCTGCGGCAGCTCCAGCTGGCTGTAACCCAGGCCATTCATTTTGCGGACTTTAATCTGCACCGGGATGCGCTCTTTCATCGCTTCCACGTGGCTGATCACCCCAATGGTTTTGCCGCTGGCGTTCAGCGCGTCCAGGGCATCCAGCGCGGTGTCCAGTGTCTGAGCATCCAGCGTGCCGAATCCCTCATCCAGAAACAGCGATTCGATGCGCGTTTTATGGCTGACCAGATCCGATAACGCCAGCGCCAGCGCCAGACTGACCAGGAAGCTCTCGCCACCTGATAACGTGCGGGTATCGCGTGCGGCGTCGGCCTGCCAGGTATCGACGACATCCAGCTCCAGCAGATCCTGCGCCCGGCGCTGCAGCAGATAACGGCCATGCAGCCGATCGAGCTGACGGTTGGCGAGCGCGACCAGATGATCCAGCGTTAATCCCTGGGCGAAGCGCCGGAATTTATCGCCGCTGGCGGAGCCGATCAGATCGTTGAGCAGGCTCCACTGCGCCAGCACCACACCATCCTGTTCAATCTGCGTCATCAGGCTCTGCTGTCGGGCGCGGAGGCTGGCGTCACTGTGCAGCTGCTGCTGAATCTGACCCTGCTGGCTGGCGTTGTCGCGCAGGGCCAGCCGTAACAGCTCCAGCTGCTGCACCAGCGCGTCCGCAGATTCCGGCATCGCGTCGGGCTTCGCCTGCTGATGGGCGCTGAGCCGCTGATGCAGATCCGCCCGTCGCGCCTGCTGCTGCTGACATTGCTGATCGAGCTGCTGCAACTGCTGGCGCAGTTGCAGCGCAGTCTGCTCATCCAGCAGCGCCTCGCGCAGGCTGGCTTCATCGGCAAATCCGGCGCGCTCCAGTGCCTGCTGCAGAGCGCTTTCCGCCTCTGCCAGTTTGCCGCTGAGCGTCTGACGCTGATTTTCCAGCCCCGACAGCTCACCCTGCAGGCGACTGACCTCAGCCTGCGCCTGTTGCAGGGCGGTGAGCTGCTGTGCCAGCTGTTCATCAGCGTGCTGAACGCGGGCCTGCAGCTGCTGACGGGCGTGGGCGACATCGCGATCGCCAAACAGCGCCAGACGCTGCTGACGCATTTCGCTGAGCTGCGCCTGGCTCTGCTGCTGCTGCTGCTGACGGATCGTGAGCTGCTGCTGTTCCTGTTCAGCCTGATGCTGCAGGGCAGTGAGCTGGGTTTCCCCTTTTAACAGCTGCGGCTGCAGGTTAGCGAGCAACTGCTCACTTTCCTGCCAGCGCTGCCAGCGTCGCTGTTGCTCCGCCAGCCACGCATCGCGATCGGCGGCATCGGGCAGGGCAAGATGGTGTGCGCTGAACTGCTGCTCAAGACGGCGCAGCAACTGCTCCCAGGCCTGCTGTTCCTGCTGCTGGCGCTGTTGCAGCGCATCCAGTGCCTGTTGCAGGCTGGTCAGCGACTGCTGCGCCAGCTGTTCGGCCTGCTGGTGCTGCTGCCAGGCCTGCAGCTGCTGAAGATGGTAATCCTTTGCGGCCTGACGCGCCTGTCCGGCGGCCTCCTGAGCCTGTCGCTGCTGCTCAAGCTGACTTTCACGTTCGCTTTGCTGCTGCTGCCACGCGGCTAAGGCCTCGCGATCGGCAAGCGGGAAGGTAAGTGCCAGCTCACCGCTCAGCGCCTGCCATTGCTGCTCAAGCAGTTCAAGCTGTTGCTGCATCCCGGCGATTTCCTCGCGCAGGGTCTGCTGCTGCACCGTTGATTGCTTCAGCTGTTCGTTTTTTGCCGTGCCCGCTTCGCGCAGTGCCTCGGTTTGCTGCTGCAGCGCAGCCCGGCGCTGCTGGTTAGCACTTACTTCCAGTGTGCTGTAGGCCCCGACGGCGGGGTGGGTGCAGGAGCCGCACAGCGGGCAGGGCTGATCGGCGGTGAGCCGGGCGCGGAAATCGCTGAGGTCGACAATCTGCTGCTCCAGCGCGCAGATTTTTTCGACATCATCCAGCTGCTGTTTTTCGCGTTTCCACGTCTCGCGCAGGCTCTGAAGTTCCGCTTCACTCTGCTGATGCGCTTTTTCCAGCGCGCTCAGCCTTTGCTGGCGCTGGCCCAGCTGCTGGTGCAGCGGCTGCCACTGCGTTGAGATCAGCAGCAGTTGCTGACGCGCCGGACGGCTGTTCTGCAACTGGCTTAATGCCTGCCGCAGTGCAGCGGGTGGATGCTGTTCATGAAGCGAAGTGAGTGCCTGCTCCGCCTGCAAAAGCGCCTGGCGGGCCTGTTGCTCCGCCTGCTGGCGCGGCAGTGACTGTTGTGCCTGCTGTTGCTGTTTTGCCTGTTGCGCATCGATCTGTTGCTGTTGCTGCTCGCGCTGTTGTGTCAGTGCCGCCAGCGTCGCCTCACGCTGTGCCAGCAGGGCAAAGTTCTCCTGCCATACCGGCAGCGAAGCGCCCCAGTGCGGCAGATCGGCAAGCTGCTCGCGTAACTGATGCTGTTCGGCAATCGCCTGCTGCCAGCCCACGACCTGCTGCTTCTGCTGCGTCAGGCTGGCCTGGGTCTGGTCGGCATGCTGCTGCTGCCGGGCATTTTCCTGCTGCTGCTCTGCAAGCTGTTGCTGCAGCGTTGTAATGCGCTGATCCAGCGGCAGCACCTGTTCCGTCAGCAGGCTCTCCTGCTGCTGCTGTTCCTGCAACGCCTGCTGGCGGGTGGTCTGAGCGGCTGCGTAGTGCTGCTGATGCTGCTGCTGCTGGTTCTGGGCCTGCTGCTGCGCCGCATTAAGCTGCTGATAGCGGCTCTCAGCCTGCTGCTGTTCACTGCGCAATGCGTCACGCTGCTGCAGTTTAATCCGCAGTTTTTCAGCCGGTTCGCTGCGAGCCAGTCGCTGGCGGTCGGTTTCAGCCGCCTGTGAGGCAGCCTGCGCCTGCTGTACTGCCGCTTCAGCCTGCGCACTTTCCTGCTGTAACTGCTCTGCCTGTTGCTGCCACTGCTGCTGTTGCTGCGCCTGCTGATAATCCGCGCTGAGCTGCTGTTCAGCCCTGGTCAGATCGCTGAGCTGCTGTTGCAGCGCGTCGCGGGCGTCGCTATCCAGCAGCGCCATCGCACCCGCCTGGCTGCGCAGCAGATCCAGCCGGGTCTTCGCCTCTTTATGACGCTCGTAGATGGCCGCGGAAATCAGGCCGTAAATTTCGGTGCCGGTCAGCTCCTCCAGCAGTTCGGCGCGTTCACTGGCTTTGGCATTCAGGAAGGCGGCGAACTGGCCTTGTGACAGCATCATTGAGCGGGTGAAGCGTTCGAAATCAAGACCTGACAGGGTTTCGATCAGCTTCAGCTTGTCACCAACCTTATCGGCAACAATGGTGTTATCGTCACAGCGCGCCAGCTCAACGCGCGGTGCCTGTAGCTTGCCGTCAGCGGTGCCGCGCGCGCGGTTCTGGCTCCAGAAGGCGCGCCACGCTTCACCTTTGATCTCAAACTCGACCTCAGCCAGACATTCTGCGCAGTCGCGGGTCATCAGCGCATTCTGGCTCTGGGAAATCGCGCCAAGGCGCGGCGTCTGGTGATAGAGCGCCAGGCAGATGGCGTCCAGCAGGGTGGTTTTACCCGCCCCGGTGGCACCGGTAATCGCGAACAGACCGTTGCTGGCAAAAGGCTCGGCGCGGAAGTCGATGAACCATTCACCGCGCAGGGCATTGAGGTTTTTAAACCGTAGCGTAAGGATCTTCATTGGGTCTCTTCCATGGCGGCCAGCGTCTGGCGGAACAGCGTGGTCATCTCGTCGATTTGCGCCGGTTGCAGCGCCTCATCCAGCGCCAGGCGGCGGGCAAAGACCTCTTCCACCTTCAGCTCACTCAGTGTTTCGTTGTCGAGCCGCGCCAGGCTCTGCTGCCGCTGTTCACGACTGCGGCGCAGCAGCAATACCTCGACCGGCAGTGTGGCGGTCAGGGTTTCGACCTGACGTTGCAGATCGCTGAGGTACTCCTGAGTGGTCACTTCGATGTCGAGCCAGGTCGGTTTTTCCTGCTCTGCCGCACTGAAGGCATTTAGCTGTTCTGCAATCTGCGCCAGCGATCCTTTCAGCACCTGCATCGGCTGCGCCTGCGGCACCACCAGCGGCGTGACTGACTGCAGGCCGCTGGCCGCCAGTTCCAGCAGGAAGACGCTTTTTTCCACGCCCAGCTCATCAAAGCTCAGCGGAATCGGCGAGCCGCTGTAGCGGATATGCTCGCTGCCCGCCACGCGCTGGGCGCGATGAATATGGCCGAGCGCAATATAGTCAGCCGCCGGAAAGGCGCTGGCCGGGAAGGCGTCCAGCGTGCCGATATAGATGTCACGTACGGAATCGCTCTGGCTGACGCCGACGGTAGTGAGATGACCGGTAGCAATGACTGGCAGCGCATAACCCAGTGCCTGGGCAGCGGCGAAACGCTGCTGATAGTGGTGGGCGATTGCCTCCAGCAGCGAGGTCTGTTTGTCGCGGCCCGACTGACCCGCCCGGCTGCGCAGGATGTCGCGCGGGCGCAGATAGGGAATGGCACACAGCAGCGCGCCCGGTTCGCCCTGACGGGTGTTGAGCAGCAACACATCATCCTGCGCCTGCGGAGTCGCGATCACCCGGGTATTGAGACAGGCGAGCAGCTCGCGCGACTCATTCAGCGTCGCCACAGAGTCGTGGTTACCCGCCAGCACAATCAGCTGACAGCCGGTGGGCTGCAACGCCACCACGAAGCGGTTAAACATCTCGCGGGCGTAGCTGGGCGGCGTGCCGGTATCAAACAGGTCGCCTGCAATAATCAGCGCATCCACCTGATGCTGTTCAATCTGGATCAACAGCCAGTCGAGAAACGCCTGATGTTCCGCCGCCCGACTTTTGTTGTAGAAGAACTGCCCCAGATGCCAGTCCGCAGTATGAATAATGCGCATGATGAGTCCCTGCCGTTGTGATTCGCCGGGGGATTATACTGGCTCTGCGACCAAAGCAAAAAAATGTCGCTGCGCTGTCATAAATGATTACCAGTGAGGTTACAGGCAGGTTATGTTTTTCATAAAAGTGTCACAAATCTGACGCATAATGACGCCGCGAATCTCAGTGACAGCCGTCATAATCAGCAGGAGTAATAATGGCTAAGCGCATTTTGGTTGTGGAGGATGAAGCCCCCATCCGTGAAATGTTGTGTTTTGTTCTGGAGCAGAACGACTATCAGCCAATCGAGGCGGAAGATTATGACAGCGCCGTTGGCAAGCTGATTGAACCCTGGCCCGATCTTATTTTGCTGGACTGGATGTTACCCGGTGGCAGCGGTATTCAGTTTATCAAGCATCTGAAGCGCGAGGCGATGACCCGTGATATCCCGGTGATGATGCTCACCGCGCGCGGCGAAGAGGAAGATCGGGTACGTGGCCTGGAAGTGGGTGCCGATGATTACATTACCAAGCCGTTTTCACCCAAAGAGCTGATGGCGCGGATCAAAGCGGTGATGCGCCGCATTTCGCCGATGGCGGTGGAAGAAGTCATTGAGATGCAGGGGCTGAGTCTGGATCCCTCCTCACATCGCGTGATGTCCGAAACCACGCCGCTGGAGATGGGCCCTACCGAATATAAGCTTCTGCACTTCTTTATGACCCACCCGGAACGAGTCTACAGCCGCGAGCAGCTGCTGAACCACGTCTGGGGCACCAATGTGTATGTGGAAGATCGCACTGTCGATGTTCACATTCGCCGTTTACGTAAAGCGCTGGAGGTCTCCGGCCACGATCGCATGGTACAAACCGTCCGTGGAACAGGGTATCGTTTCTCTGCCCGCTACTAAACGGAGCCTTTACCGTGCTGGAACGCCTCTCCTGGAAGAGATTATTGACAGAACTGCTGCTGGCCTGTCTGCCCGCGGCGCTGCTGGGCCTGCTGCTTGGCGGCCTGTCCTGGTGGCTGCTGCTGAGCGTGCTGGTGGTGCTGTTGTGGCATTTCCACAATCTGATGCGGCTGTCGCACTGGCTGTGGCTCGACCGCACCATGACGCCACCGACCGGGCGTGCCAGCTGGGAACCGCTGTTTTATGGGCTTTACCAGATGCAACTGCGCAACCGGCGGCGGCGGCGTGAACTGGGCAACCTGATTAAACGCTTCCGCAGCGGGGCCGAGTCGCTGCCGGATGCGGTGATCCTGACCACGGAAGAGGGCACGATTTTCTGGTGTAACGGCCTGGCGCAGCAACACCTTGGCCTGCGCTGGCCGGAAGATAATGGCCAGAATATCCTCAATCTGCTGCGTTACCCGGAGTTCTCCCGCTATCTTCGTCAGCGCGATTTTGACAAGCCGCTGACGCTGGTGCTGAACAACAAACTTCACATGGAATTCCGCGTCATGCCCTACAGCGAGGGGCAATGGTTACTGGTGGCCCGTGATGTGACGCAGATGCATCAGCTGGAAGGGGCGCGCCGCAACTTCTTTGCCAACGTCAGCCATGAGTTACGTACACCGCTCACCGTGCTGCAGGGCTATCTGGAGATGATGAACGACTCGGTGATGAGCGAGCCTTCGCGCAGCAAAGCGCTGCACACCATGTCGGAGCAGACGCGTCGAATGGACAGCCTGGTGAAACAGCTGCTGACGCTGTCGCGCATTGAAGCCGCGCCTGCGATCGATCTCAAAGAGAAGGTCGATGTGCCGGTGATGCTGAAACTGCTGCAGCATGAGGCGGCGACACTGAGTGGCGGTCGGCACGATATCCATTTTCATACCGATCCCCATCTGAAAGTGTTCGGCAACGACGAACAGCTGCGCAGCGCCATCTCCAACCTGGTTTACAACGCGGTGAATCACACTCCGGAGGGCACGCGGATCGATATCAGCTGGCTGCGTGGCAAGCAGGGCGCAACCTTCCGGGTGTGCGACAACGGGCCGGGTATTGCCTCAGAACATATTCCGCGTCTGACCGAGCGGTTCTACCGGGTTGATAAAGCGCGTTCACGCGCCACCGGCGGCAGCGGGCTGGGACTGGCGATTGTGAAACATGCGCTGAGCCACCACAACGCGCGGCTCGATATCACCAGCGTGCCGCATAAAGAGACCTGTTTTACCTTTACGCTGCCCGCGAGGTTGATTGTCAGCAGCGTGATGCAGGAGAATGCCGTTCATTAATCGCTGCCGGATCTCGCTGATGCGCCTCCTTCTTTTGTTAATCATCTCTCTGCTGCCGGGCCTGGCGCTGGCCCAGCCCGGCGCGCTCTCCGGCAATCTCAGCAGCGTCGGATCTGACACGCTCGGCTATCTGATGACCCTGTGGGGCGAAGATTTCAGCCGCCAGGCACCGGGCGTGAATGTGCAGGTTCAGGCCTCTGGTTCGTCTACCGCGCCGACCGCGCTGGCGGCGGGTGCCGCTCAGCTCGGGCCGATGAGCCGACCGATGCAAGCCGACGAACGCCAGGCCTTTGAGGCGCGCTACGGCTATCCGCCGCTGGCGGTACCGGTGGCGATGGATGCCCTGGTGGTGGTGGTCAATCAGCGCAATCCACTGCAGCAGATTGAACCGCATCAGCTCGACGCTATTTTCTCCATTACCCGCCTCTGTGGCGCGCACAATGTGCCGCTGCGCTGGGGTGATCTTGGTTTAACCGGCGACCCGTGGCGCAAACGACCGATTCAGCGTTATGGCCGCAACTCCGCCTCCGGCACCTGGGGGTTCTTCAAACAGCAGGTGCTGTGCAAAGGCGATTTCCGCAGCGACGTAGCGGAGTTTCCCGGCTCGGCCGCGGTAGTGCAGGCGGTGGCCGGTAATGCGCGCAGCATCGGCTACGCGAGTTTTGGCTTTCACCTCAGTGGCGTAAAAATGCTGGCGGTGATGAATGACCAGGGGCAGGCGATTGTTCCGGATGCCGATGCTATCCGCAGTGGCCGCTATCCCTGGGCGCGTCCGCTCTATCTCTACGTCAACAAAGCGCCGGGTAAACCGCTGCCGCCGCTGGTGGCCGCGTTTCTGCAGCAGGTGCTTTCTCCTCAAGGCCAGCGACGGGTCAGCGAAGCGGGCTACCTGCCGCTGTCTGAAAGCCAGATGGCGCAGGCGCGCGCAGCGCTGCAATAATCTTCCAACCTGAATTTTTTTCACCATCGCTGAATTTTCTTCAGTTGCAGACAAAGGTGACTCGTGTCACTCTGCATTCAGACATATAGCCATCCAGATGGCTATTTATATCAGAATGTAATTATTTCCTGCCGTAATCATTTGCAGGAGAGACAGGAGTGATCATGCAAAGAGAAACCGCCCCGTTCCGCGCCGACACCGTTGGCAGCTTCCTGCGTCCCGCTGCGATTAAGCAGGCACGCGAACAGTTTGCAGCCGGAGAGATTGATGCCGCCGCCCTGCGTCAGGTTGAAGATGCGGCAATCCGCGACGTGGTCGCGAAACAGCGTGAAAATGGTCTGAAAGTGGTGACAGACGGCGAGTTCCGCCGTGGCTGGTGGCACTTCGACTTCTTCTATGGTCTTGACGGCGTTGAGAGCTATGAAGCAGAGCAGGGCATTCAGTTTAATGGCGTGCAGACCAAAGCGCATGGCGTGAAAGTGGTGAGCAAACTCGGTTTCCCGGCGGATCACCCGATGCTCGACCATTTCCGCTTCCTGCAGAGTATTGCCGGTGATGCGGTGCCGAAGATGACCATTCCCAGCCCCAGCGTGCTGCACTTCCGTGGTGGCCGCAAAGTGATTGATTCGGCGGTCTATCCGGATCTGGCGGACTACTTCGACGATCTGGCGCAGACTTACAAACAGGTGATCAAGGCGTTTTACGACGCGGGCTGCCGCTATCTGCAACTGGATGACACCGTCTGGGCGTATCTCTGTTCCGAAGATCAGAAGCGCGATATCCGCGCACGTGGCGACGATCCGGATCAGCTGGCCCAGACCTATGCGCAGGTGCTGAATAAAGCGCTGGAAGATAAACCTGCCGATCTGACCGTGGGTCTGCATGTCTGTCGCGGTAATTTCCGCTCAACCTGGATCTCAGAGGGCGGCTACGGACCTGTGGCAGAAATCCTGTTCGGCAGCGTCAACGTGGATGCATTCTTCCTGGAGTATGACAACGCCCGTTCCGGCGGCTTTGAGCCACTGCGTTACGTTAAGCCGGGCCATCAGCAGGTCGTTCTGGGCCTGATTACCACCAAAGTGGGTGAGCTGGAAGATCCGGCGCAGGTGAAAGCCCGGCTGGAAGAGGCGACGCAGTATGTCAGCCTGGACCAGATCTGCCTCAGCCCGCAGTGCGGCTTTGCCTCTACCGAAGAGGGCAATAGCCTGAGCGAAGCGGAGCAGTGGCAGAAGATTCGTTTAGTGGTCGATATCGCTAATCAGGTCTGGTAATGCTGTAACGTTGTGCAGACAGGCGCGTAAAACGCGCCTTTTGTGTATCTTCCGGGCCATTTATGCGGGGTTTTCTCACGCTCTGTCTGTTATTTAAGCACATCATCTTGTGTGCCTGCGGCAAAAATTAACGCTATCCACTGCCTTTTGAAAAAATGGCGGCATAACCTTCTGGTTTTCCGATCCTGTATTGCCTTTCACCGCTATAAACGTTTTACTTAGCGCCGTTGTCGATCCATCCCTCTGTGAACAGAATAAAAGCAGCTTAAATCACCTGCGCTTTACCCTGCGACGAGCATAATGCGCTGACATTGTCAGCCTGGTCGCGGTTTGCACGCAGCGAGGGGACAACACTAACCCAACTTCCACCGCAACATCAGTGACAGGCCGTATGACACATCGTTTAACTTCGAAGGACATTCTCGCGCTGGGCTTTATGACATTCGCCCTGTTTGTTGGCGCGGGCAACATCATTTTCCCGCCCATGGTCGGTATTCAGTCTGGCGAACACGTCTGGACAGCCGCGATTGGTTTTCTGATTACCGCAGTCGGTCTGCCTGTGATGACTGTGATCGCGCTGGCCCGCGTCGGCGGCGGCGTGGATGCGCTCAGCACCCCCATTGGCAAGGTCGCTGGCATCGTGCTGGCCACCGTGTGCTATCTGGCTGTCGGGCCGCTGTTTGCCACCCCGCGCACGGCAACCGTCTCGTTTGAGATGGGCATTGCACCGCTGACCGGCGATGGCGCGCTGCCGCTATTCATCTATAGCCTGATCTACTTCGCGCTGGTGATTGGCGTGTCGCTCTATCCGGGCAAGCTGCTCGACACGGTAGGGCACTTCCTGGCACCACTAAAAATTATCGCGCTGACCGTGCTGGGTGTGGCTGCACTGGTCTGGCCTGCGGGCGGTACCATTCCGGCGACCGCGGATTATCAGCGTGCGGCGTTCTCCAGCGGTTTTGTTAATGGCTATCTGACCATGGATACGCTGGGCGCGCTGGTGTTCGGCATCGTGATCGTTAATGCCGCCCGTTCACGCGGCGTTGATAATGCCGCACTGCTGACCCGTTATACCGTGCTGGCAGGACTGATTGCCGGTCTGGGGCTGACGCTGGTCTACCTCTGCCTGTTTAAACTGGGCGCGGGCAGCGGCGCGCTGGTGGATCAAAATGCCAATGGTGCCGCGATTCTGCACGCGTATGTTCAGCATACCTTTGGCAGCATGGGCAGCTTCTTCCTGGCCGCGCTGATCTTCGTCGCCTGTATGGTGACCGCCGTCGGCCTGACCTGTGCCTGTGCGGAATTTTTTGCGCAATACCTGCCGTTGTCGTATAAAACGCTGGTGTTTATTCTGGGTCTGTTCTCGATGGTGGTGTCGAATCTCGGCCTGAGCCACCTGATTCAGATCTCCATCCCGGTACTGACGGCGATCTATCCGCCCTGTATCGTGCTGGTCGTACTGAGTTTCACCCTTAACTGGTGGAATAAGAGCAGCCGGATTATCGCGCCAGCGATGCTGGTAAGCCTGCTGTTTGGCATTGTTGATGCGATTAAAACCACCGGGTTTAAAGATTTGCTACCGGCATTCAGTCAGCATCTGCCGCTGGCTGACCAGGGTCTCGCCTGGTTGCCACCGTCGCTGGTAATGCTGCTGATTGCCGCTGTTGTGGATCGGGTGAAAGGACCGGAACAGGTGACGGTTCACTCGTAACAGAGCGCACTGATTCTTCTTTAACCACGGGCTTGCCCGTGGTTTTTTCATTTCACAGGTACAGGTTGTTATGCAAGAAACCAACAAGCTCAAACGCGGACTGAGCACGCGCCACATCCGTTTTATGGCGCTGGGATCGGCGATTGGCACCGGGCTGTTTTACGGTTCCGCCGACGCGATAAAAATGGCCGGACCGAGCGTGCTGCTCGCCTATATCATCGGCGGAGCAGTAGCCTACATCATCATGCGCGCGCTGGGTGAGATGTCCGTTAACAATCCTCAGGCCAGCTCATTCTCACGCTACGCGCAGGACTATCTTGGGCCGATGGCGGGCTATATCACCGGCTGGACCTACTGTTTTGAAATCCTGATTGTGGCGATTGCGGACGTCACCGCATTCGGCATCTACATGGGCGTCTGGTTCCCCGAGGTGCCGCACTGGATTTGGGTGCTGAGCGTGGTGCTGATCATCGGTGCCGTCAACCTGATGAGCGTGAAGGTGTTCGGCGAAGTGGAGTTCTGGTTCTCCTTCTTCAAAGTCGCCACCATCATCGTAATGATTCTGGCCGGTTTCGGCATGATTATCTGGGGGATTGGCAATGGCGGTCAGCCGACCGGTATCCATAACCTGTGGACCAACGGCGGCTTCTTCGCCCACGGCGTCGTCGGCATGCTGCTGTCGCTGCAGATGGTGATGTTCGCCTATGGCGGCATCGAAATCATCGGTATCACCGCCGGTGAAGCGAAAGATCCGGAGAAGTCGATTCCGCGCGCGATTAACTCGGTACCGTGGCGCATTCTGGTCTTTTATGTCGGCACGCTGTTTGTGATTATGTCGATCTACCCGTGGAACCAGGTGGGGACGTCGGGCAGCCCGTTTGTGCTGACCTTCCAGCATCTGGGGATCGCCGCAGCCGCCTCGATTCTCAACTTCGTGGTGCTGACCGCGTCACTTTCGGCGATTAACAGCGATGTCTTTGGCGTGGGCCGCATGCTGCACGGGATGGCGCAGCAGGGTCATGCGCCGAAAGTCTTTATGAAGGTCTCGTCGCGCGGGATTCCGTGGGTGACGGTGGTGGTGATGATGTTCGCCATGCTGATTGCGGTCTATCTCAACTACCTGATGCCGGAAAAAGTCTTCCTGGTGATCGCCTCGCTGGCGACCTTTGCAACGGTGTGGGTCTGGATCATGATTCTGCTGTCGCAGATCGCCTTCCGTCGCAAAATTGGCAAAGAGGCGGCGAGTAAGCTGCAGTTTGCGCTGCCAGGTGGCAGCTGGACGGCGGGTGTTGGCGTGGCGTTCCTCTGCTTTATTATCGGTCTGATTGGTTATTTCCCCGATACCCGCATTTCACTCTATGTTGGCATGGTGTGGATTGTGCTGTTGCTGCTGGGCTATAAGCTGGTACGTAAACCACGCTAATCTCCTGCTCTGCTCTCCCTATTTTTGGGGGAGCAGAACCCGCCATTTTCCTCTTTTATTTTCTCATATCACTGCTTATTTTTGTGATCTGCGCCAAAACGCTGACTTCTTTTATTACGCGTTAAGCCACTGTCAGCGAAATAAGACTCTGCGCCCGTTTATTACGGCGCATCTATCCCGAAAACATTATTTAAACGGGCAGTGAATATCGCTGAAGGTTACAGGCGGGCAAAGGTGTTAATGGTGCTTCATGCGCAGGAACGTGCCGCTATACGGGCACAGCGTACTAAAGAAGCCGAGAGGCGAAAATAAAAAACGGCGAAACCAGTCGCCGAAATACGCAAGAATTACAGGAAAATAGATAATAAAGGGATGATTGACAGGACTATCGTAAATGAAAATGCGTGGCGCTGATAGTCAGGTTAATTAAATAAGAAAAGGTCGGAGTGACGTTAATTAACAGCGGTTAACATTATTAAGGCCGCATTGCGGCTGCGGCCTTAATTTGATTAGCGACAGACTCAGGGAAATATAACCGAAACCGGCAGTACAGCGCTGTTATCCAGGTTTTTCCGGAGCTGAGTCAGTGTGGATTGATAAGGGCAGAGCAGGCCGACATCGGTAACTCTGCAGTCAGGCTGATGCCATTCCTGGTGTAATAACGGATGTTTATCATCAATCGGTTGCAGGTGACGGAGTCCATCCAGACTCTGCGCCTGAAAATAGAGCCGTAAAAAACGCTCGCCGCTGCGCGTGTCGCGCCAGCGCTCCAGCACCAGACTGCTGCCCGGCGGAATGTTACCGCGCGAGTAGCCGGGTAACTGCCAGTTAAAGTCCATCAGGGTGCGCACCATCGCAATGTTGGTGTCATGCGCGACGAAAATCAGCCAGCGGCCCGGCGAGCTATCGGCAGCGATCGCCTCCAGCATCGTGTTGAGCAGTATCGAGCCACGGCGTTGCGCCAGGTAGAATAGGTCGTTGCTGAGATCGTAGTTGGCGGTCAGCAGCGGCAGCAGGGAGGTGATCTGCGCGGCCGAAGTGATGTGTCCCCAGGCGAGCTGATCGAAAGGCAGGTTTTCGCTGTAGCCCAGTCGCAGCGTCTCAACCATGCTCGCCATCACGCTCAGCCCGTAAACGTAACTATTCCCGTTGCGGGTTTGCCGGAACGTCCAGGGCGCATCAAACAGGGGACAAGCCGTTGCGGGGGGACAGACGGCGGCTTTCAGTTGCTGAATCGCCGGCTGCAGTTGCTGTTGCAGGAGTGCCAGATCGCCCGCTTTCTGCTGTTTAGCCGCCAGTTCCTGCGCGGGATCGGTCCGGGTGACCGTCAGCTTTTCACTCTGAAACAGGGGATCAACATCGCCCGCGACGTGATGCACGGTTACGCCGCAGCCGGGAAACGCGCCGTCCGTCAGCGCCGCAGCCGTGGCACGGGTGCGCTGCAACGGACTGGCGCGCACGTAGACCTGATCGGCGTCCGGACAGCCCGTACCCAGCAGGCCGAGCTGGCGATAGTGCTCGCCTTCCCAGCGTCCTTTATTCACCACGGCACTGTAGCCATGACCCGTCAGCTCGCCATCGGCAGTGGTCCACTGTGTCCAGGGTTGCTGGCTGGCGGCTTCAATCTCTTTACGATTGCCTGGCGTGGGCGGACGTACGCCGTGACGGCTCAGCTCAACCACTTTCTCCAGCTGGTAATCCGCCGCCTGTGTCGCCGGGCTTAACAGCCAGAGAGAACCGAGCATCAGCGCACAGCGGCAAAGGGTTGGCAGCGTCATTTACTCTTCCAGTGCGCCGTTGCCGGTCAGCGCTTTAATTTTTGGATACAGGGCCGCATTGGCCAGCAACACCGGGTTACCGTTTTTCAGGCCTTCATTACGCAAATAATCATTGGTGACGCCGCCTGCTTCGCGCATAAGAACGATGCCCGGCAGACTATCCCACGGATGCATATGCGCTTCGTAGTAACCAATCAGCCGACCGGCTGCCGCCCAGGCGCTGGTCAGCGCACCCGAACCGATGCGAATAAACATACCACCCTGTTCAATTAAGCCGCCGATCAGGCGTGAGACGCTTTCGCCCGGCGTCCGGCTGGAGTTACTGATGCCAAGTAATCCCTCATTGAGATGCGCTGCGTCATGAACCTGCAGGCGACTTTCATTCAGCCATGCTCCCTGGCCTGCCCGTGCGTGGAACAGCTCCTGATGATTGGGATCGCAGACTACACCGATCACCGGTTCGCCTTCGCAGAGCACCGCCAGCGAAACGCACCAGTTAGGCAGGCCGTTGACGAAACAGGCGGTGCCATCGATTGGATCGACAACCCAGATAAAGGGCGCGCCCTCAACCTCGCCGCCGCTTTCTTCGCCATAGACGCTATCCTCAGGAAAACGTTCAGCAATTAAGGTCTTAATTAATGCCTCAACGTTACGATCAGCCTCGCTGACCACGTCCTGCAAATCCCTTTTGTGTTCCACTACCAGTGTCTGACGCTGCTGATACCATGATAAGGCCCGGCTGCCCGCCGCACGGGCGATGTCGCAGGCGTAACGGTAACGCGCGTCTATTTCAGAATGCGAAGCGGATGACATCTTTTCCTCTTATGATTTTTTTGCCATAACGAACGGAAGGCGCGCCTGAACAGGCGGTCTGGCTGTGAAATTGACTTCACTATTGTTAAGAAAGGCTTCATTAAGCCGCAGATAAGCAGCAATGGCAAGATGGTGCTGAGCCGGGTGGCCGGCTTTTTTCATCAGGTAAAAGCGCGTGTCCGTCAGCCCGGCAGCAGAGGATCGGGTTTTAGAGGGTTCTGCTGGTCGCCAGCGCCATTAAACGCGGATAAAAAACAAAAAACAGCGCTTCCAGCTGATCATAATGTTGCGTGAAATCGTGGTAAGAGTCGCACAGTGCCGCCAGTCGTGGACGGCGGCTGGCCATGCCGTGCAGCACCCGCTCCAGCCGCGCAGGCTGGGCATAATGCTCAAACCACCGCTCGCGCCACATCACCGCGTTGAGTGCCTGAAATTCAGAAGGCGTGTCGGCCAGCTGCGGCAGGATTTCGCGCTCGGCGGTGGCAGAAAACTGCACCAGCGTCTGGTCGGGCGTAAATTGCTGCCAGTGGCGTGCCAGAAAATGGTCCCAGATGACGTCCAGCGTAATCGGGGCCACACGATAGGTTTCCGCACGAAACAGCTGACGGGCGCTGCGCACTTCCGGCAGCGCATCGGTCATCACATCCAGGCGACGATGCATCAGAATGCCGTCTGCGACAGGCGCGGACCAGTGCTGGTGCGGGTTGCCACGCACAAAATCGGCCATTAAATTGCCGAGTAAGGAGCTGTCGGCCAGCTTAGCCAGATGGAGATGAGCAAGGAAGTTCATGCCGCATTATAGGCAGAACTGCCTTTGCGCAGCCAGTTGTTCAGAATTGGTCGGTTTTCCGCTAAACTGTGCCGCCTGTTTTTGCCTGAGAAAGAACATTTCAATGCGTGTCGCCGATTTTGCTTTTGAACTGCCCGAATCCCTGATTGCTCACTATCCCCAGGCGCAGCGCAGCGGCTGTCGTCTGCTGTCGCTCGACGGTCCCAGTGGTGCGCTGTCGCACGGTGTTTTCACCGACGTGCTGGATAAGCTGAATCCAGGCGATCTGCTGGTGTTCAACAACACCCGTGTGATTCCGGCGCGCGTCTTTGGCCGTAAAGCCAGCGGCGGCAAAATCGAGATGCTGGTGGAGCGGATGCTCGACGACAAGCGCGTGCTGGCGCATGTGCGCGCTTCAAAAGCGCCGAAGCCGGGTGCAGAACTGCTGCTGGGCGAAGATGAGAGCGTGAAAGCGACCATGGTGGCACGCCACGATGCCCTGTTTGAGATCGCGTTTGATGATGAGCGTGCTGTGCTCGACATCCTCAACAGCGTCGGCCACATGCCTCTGCCGCCTTATATCGACCGTCCGGATGAAGAGGCGGATCGCGAGCTTTACCAGACGGTTTACAGTGCCCGTCCGGGTGCCGTCGCGGCCCCGACCGCCGGTCTGCACTTCGATGAACCGCTGCTGCAGGCGCTGAAAGAGAAGGGCATTGAGATGGCCTTTGTGACGCTGCATGTAGGTGCAGGCACCTTCCAGCCGGTACGTGTCGAAACCATCGAAGAGCATCACATGCACGCGGAGTATGCCGAAGTGCCGCAGGAGGTTGTCGACGCGGTACTGGCCTGTAAAGCGCGTGGCAACAAGGTGGTTGCTGTTGGCACCACTTCCGTTCGTTCACTGGAGAGCGCCGCCAAAGCGAGTCAGGATGCCCTGATTGCGCCGTTCTTCGACGATACCCAGATTTTCATCTATCCGGGCTATGAGTATCAGGTGATCGATGCACTGATTACCAATTTCCATCTGCCTGAATCAACACTGATTATGCTGGTCTCGGCGTTTGCCGGTTATCAGCACACCATGGCCGCGTATCGCGCAGCCGTGGCTGAGCAATATCGTTTCTTCAGTTATGGAGACGCGATGTTTATCAGCAAAAATCCGCAGGCGCCGCTGGAAAAAGTGGGCGACTGATTTATTAACCGATAGCCGGAATCGCCTGTCATGCGACTGAAGGTTATCTGCATCGGACTGTTTCTCCGATGGAGGCTTTGTGAAATTTGAACTTGATACCACAGACGGACGCGCACGCCGTGGCCGTCTGATTTTTGATCGCGGCGTGGTGGAAACCCCGGCGTTTATGCCCGTTGGCACCTACGGCACCGTGAAAGGCATGACGCCGGAAGAAGTGCAGGAAACCGGCGCGCAGATTATTCTGGGCAATACCTTCCACCTCTGGCTGCGTCCCGGCCAGGAGATCATGAAACTGCATGGCGATCTGCATGACTTTATGCAGTGGAAAGGGCCGATTCTGACCGATTCCGGCGGCTTCCAGGTCTTCAGCCTGGGTGACATCCGTAAAATCACCGAAGCGGGCGTCCATTTCCGTAACCCGATCAATGGCGACCCGATCTTCCTCGATCCGGAAAAATCGATGGAGATCCAGTATGACCTGGGTTCCGACATCGTGATGATTTTCGATGAATGCACACCCTATCCGGCGGACTGGGACTACGCTAAACGCTCTATGGAGATGTCGCTGCGCTGGGCGCGACGCAGTCGTGACCGTTTCGACAGCCTGGGTAATAAAAATGCCTTATTTGGCATTATTCAGGGCTCGGTTTACGAAGATTTACGAGATGTCTCGGTGAAAGGTCTGGTAGAGATTGGCTTTGATGGGTACGCTGTGGGCGGCCTGGCGGTGGGTGAGCCTAAGCAGGACATGCACCGTATTCTTGAGCATGTCTGTCCGCAGCTTCCGCAGGATAAACCGCGTTATCTGATGGGTGTCGGCAAGCCAGAAGATCTGGTTGAAGGCGTCCGTCGCGGCGTCGATATGTTTGACTGCGTGATGCCAACCCGTAATGCGCGAAATGGTCATCTGTTTGTAACCGAAGGTGTGGTGAAGATTCGCAACGCCCGCTACAAAGATGACACTGCACCGCTGGATGCGGAGTGTGATTGTTACACCTGTCGCAATTATAGCCGTGCCTACTTGTATCATCTCGACCGTTGTAACGAAATACTGGGCGCGCGTCTGAATACTATCCACAATTTGCGCTACTACCAGCGTCTGATGGCAGGTTTACGCCAGGCCATCGAAGAGGGTAAATTAGAGCGCTTTGTAACTGAGTTTTACCAACGGACGGGCAAAGAAGTTCCGCCATTAACGTCTGATAATTCATCAATGAGGGAAATTTAATGAGCTTATTCATTTCTGACGCCGTGGCCGCAGCAGGCGCTCCGTCTCAGGGAAGTCCGTATTCTCTGGTGATCATGCTGGTGGTGTTTGGTCTGATTTTCTATTTCATGATCCTGCGTCCGCAGCAGAAACGTGCGAAAGAGCACAAGAAGCTGATGGATTCCATCTCAAAGGGCGATGAAGTGTTGACCAGCGGTGGCCTGGTCGGTCGCGTCACAAAAGTCTCTGACACGGGCTACGTCGCTATCGCGCTGAATGACACCAATGAAGTCGTCATTAAACGTGATTTTGTCGCTGCCGTGCTGCCAAAAGGCACTATCAAGGCGCTGTAATTCTTTCTTCCCTAAGGGAACTGCCGTGTTAAACCGTTATCCTTTGTGGAAGTATGTGATGCTGGTCGTCGTGATTCTCGTCGGCCTGCTCTATGCGCTTCCCAACCTCTATGGTGAGGATCCGGCCGTTCAAATCACTGGTGCGCGCGGAAGCGCCGCCAGTGAGCAGACGCTGGATCAGATTCAGTCCGCATTAAAACAGGACAATATCCAGAGCAAATCTGTTGCGCTGGAAAATGGTGCGATTACCGCGCGCTTCGCCAATACGGATGTGCAGTTACGCGCCCGTGAAGCGATCATGAAAGCGCTGGGTGAAGACTACGTCGTGGCGCTCAACCTCGCGCCTGCCACGCCGCGCTGGCTGACCATGCTGTCAGCAGAACCGATGAAACTCGGTCTTGATCTGCGTGGTGGCGTGCACTTCCTGATGGAAGTGGACATGGACACCGCACTCAGCAAACTGCAGGAGCAGAATGCTGATACGCTGCGTAGCGACCTGCGCGCCAAAAATATCCCCTATACCAACGTCAATAAAATCGCGAACTACGGCGTGGAAATTCGTTTCCGTGACGCCGCCAGCCGCGATGCCGCGATCTCCTGGCTGAGTTCCCGTCATCAGGATCTGGTGATCAACAGCAGCGGCAGCGATGCAATGCGTGCCACCATGAGCGATGCCCGTCTCAGCGAAGCGCGTGAATATGCGGTTCAGCAGAACATCACGATTCTGCGTAACCGTGTGAACCAGCTGGGCGTGGCGGAACCGCTGGTTCAGCGTCAGGGGGCCGATCGTATTGTGGTTGAGCTGCCGGGTATTCAGGATACGGCGCGCGCCAAAGAGATTCTGGGTGCCACCGCAACGCTGGAATTCCGTCTGGTAAACACCACCGTGGATCCTACTGCTGCGGCCAGTGGCCGGGTGCCGGGTGACTCCGAAGTCAAAAAGATGCGTGACGGCCAGCCCGTCGTGCTCTACAAGCGGGTGATTCTGACCGGTGACCATATCACTGACTCGACCTCCAGCATGGATGAGTACAACCAGCCCCAGGTGAACATTTCACTGGATGGCGCAGGCGGTAACATCATGTCCAACTTCACCAAGGACAACATCGGCAAGCCGATGGCGACCCTGTTTGTGGAGTACAAGGACAGCGGTAAGAAAGATGCTAATGGCCGTTCCATTCTGGTGAAACAGGAAGAGGTGATTAACGTCGCTAATATCCAGTCTCGCCTGGGGAACAGCTTCCGCATCACCGGTATCAACAACCCGAACGAAGCGCGTCAGCTATCGCTGCTGCTGCGTGCCGGTGCGTTGATTGCGCCCATCCAGATTGTGGAAGAGCGTACTATCGGGCCGACCATGGGTCAGCAGAACATTACTCAGGGTCTGGAAGCCTGCCTGTGGGGTCTGCTCGCGTCGATCCTGTTTATGGTGGTGTTCTATAAGAAGTTTGGTCTGATTGCGACGAGTGCGCTGCTGGTTAACCTGGTGCTCATTGTCGGCATCATGTCCCTGCTGCCTGGCGCGACCCTGACCATGCCGGGTATTGCCGGTATCGTGTTAACCCTGGCGGTGGCAGTTGATGCCAACGTACTGATTAACGAACGTATTAAAGAAGAGCTGCGCAACGGGCGCTCGGTTCAGCAGGCAATACATGAGGGCTACAAAGGCGCCTTCTCCAGTATTGTCGATGCGAACGTGACCACCCTGATCAAAGTTATCATTCTTTACGCGGTCGGCACCGGTTCGATTAAAGGCTTTGCGATTACCACCGCAATTGGTATCGCGACCTCAATGTTCACCGCGATTATCGGTACCCGTGCCATTGTTAACCTGGTTTACGGTGGCAAACGCATCAACAAGCTGTCTATCTGAGGAGTGCGTTGTGGCACAGGAATATAACATTGAGCAGTTAAACCACGGGCGTAAAGTCGTCGACTTTATGCGCTGGGATAAGCTGGCCTTCATCATTTCGGGACTGCTGATTGTGGCCGCGATTGCGATCGTGGGCGTGCGTGGTTTTAACTGGGGCCTTGATTTCACCGGTGGTACGGTGATTGAGATCGCGCTGGAGAAACCGGCCGACCTCGACACGCTGCGCAGCGATCTGGTGAAAGCGGGCTTTGACGAGCCGCTGGTGCAGAACTTTGGCAGCAGCCGCGACGTGATGGTGCGTATGGCACCGGTTACCGGCCCGGCAGGTACCGAGTTAGGCAATAAAGTGGTGTCGGTGATCAACCAGACCACGCAGCAAAACGCGACCGTTAAACGCATTGAGTTCGTTGGCCCGAGTGTGGGTAGCGACCTGGCGCAGGCGGGTGCGATGGCGCTGTTGTCTGCACTGATTGCGATTCTGATCTATATCGGTTTCCGCTTTGAGTGGCGTCTGGCACTGGGTACCGTGCTGGCGCTGGCGCATGACGTGATCATCACCTGCGGCCTGCTGGCGCTGTTCCGCATTGAAATCGACCTGACGATTGTTGCCTCACTGATGTCGGTGATTGGCTACTCGCTTAACGATAAAATCGTGGTCTCTGACCGTATTCGTGAAAACTTCCGCAAGATCCGTCGCGGCAGCGCTTACGATATTACCAACGTATCACTGACCCAGACGTTAAGCCGTACCCTGATTACCTCGCTGACTACACTGGCGATGATCCTTATCCTGTTCATCTTTGGTGGTGCGCTGCTGAAAGGCTTCTCACTGACCATGTTGATTGGTGTGACGATTGGTACGATTTCATCCATTTATGTCTCTTCGGCGCTGGCGCTGAAGCTGGGCATGAAGCGTGAACATATGCTGGTGCAGAAGGTTGAGAAAGAGGGCGCCGATCAGCCTTCTATCCTGCCTTAATCACGCGTCAGAAATAAAAACGGGCAGCCTTTTGGCTGCCCGTTTTTTTTGCACCACGGCTAAGGGTTAGCGGATGCCGCAGGGGAGGTCTGGGACGGGGTGTCAGCGGACACGTTATGCACACGAACATAACCCAGTTGCTCCGGGGTCAGGCCGCTGAGTCGAAGCGGGATACTCGCCGAATGCTGCGGCAGCAGTGAGTCAGGCACCGCAACCGTCTGAGTCAGACTATCACTGCTCAGTGGTTTACCGGTCGCCGGATCGAGTTCACCCCAGATCACCGTCGCGTGCAGGGCGGGCAAAGGCCGATCGTCCATTGAACGCACCGTCAGGGTTGCCCGCGAGCCGCTGGCTTCTGCAGTGACAGGGGACAGCGTCAGTCGCAGCGTGCCGAGCTGAGTCTGCAACGCTACCGGCGTGTTCGCCTGTGGCACCAGCCAGGCACCTTGCTGCAACTGGCTGTTAAGCTGCCCCTGAATTTCCAGCGCGCTGGCCTGCATGGTCAGATGCTGCATCTGCTGATTAAGCTGACTCACTTCCTGATGCAACTCTCTGACCTGCGGATTGCTGGCCGTGCTGCTGCAGCCGCTCAGCGTCACCAAAGAGAGCGCAACCGGAACCCAAACCATCCTGCTCATAAGTTATCCTTGTCCGTTATTTTGGAATACGTAAAACCTGGCCAGGATAGATTTTATCAGGATGGGTGAGCATTGGCTTATTCGCTTCGAAAATCTTGTTATATTCGTTAGCGTTGCCGTAAACCTGTTTAGAAATAGCGCTCAGCGTGTCGCCTTTCTTCACGGTGTAAAGCTCTGACTCGGCCGCGCTGTCTGTCACGGTGACCTTGTCTTCCACTTTCGTGATGCCTGCCACGTTACCTGCCGCGATCAGAATCTTCTCTTTCAGCTCCTGAGAGAGGCCATCGCCGGTCACCGTGACGGTATCACCATTCACTTTGACATCAACTTTGTCGCTGTCGGGTAATCCGAGTTTGTTGATGTGCTCCTGCAGCTTTTTATTCTGGTCATCACCGCCATGCACGGCATCCCACAATTTTTCACCCGCTTCTTTCACAAAGTTAAACAGACCCATACAACCTCCAATGTGTTAGTGGAAAATTTCAATTGCAGCCCTTAAAGCGTAGTCCCTTTTGCTGCAGGCGAAATTTAGCATCGTTTATCCTGAGAGGTGAATCCTCTGAAAGGCACGAAGAGATTTTGTTGATTCGCAGTTCGCGCTACACTGTCTGACCCATCACTCTCGCGTCAGGAAACGTCATGCATTGCCCATTCTGCTCCGCTGTGGACACCAAAGTGATTGATTCTCGTCTGGTTAGTGAAGGCTCTTCGGTGCGCCGCCGCCGCCAGTGTCTGATGTGTCATGAACGCTTCACCACCTTTGAGGTGGCGGAACTGGTGATGCCCCGCGTGGTGAAAAGCAATGATGTGCGCGAGCCTTTCAATGAAGACAAAATGGCCAGCGGGATGATGAAAGCGCTTGAGAAGCGTCCGGTCAGCGCTGACGCGGTGGAAAGCGCCGTAAACCATATTAAAACGCAGCTGCGCGCCACGGGTGAACGTGAGATCCCCAGTAAGCTGATTGGCAATCTGGTGATGGATGAGCTGAAAAAACTCGATAAGGTGGCCTATATCCGCTTCGCCTCGGTTTACCGCAGCTTTGAAGATATCCGGGATTTTGGCGAAGAGATCGCCCGGTTACAGGATTAAAGTATGGATGAACGCTATATGGCGCGCGCGCTGGAGCTGGCGCGACGCGGCCGTTTTACGACCATGCCGAACCCGAATGTCGGCTGCGTGATTGTGCGCGATGGCGAAGTCGTGGGTGAGGGCTGGCACCAGCGCGCCGGTGAACCGCATGCTGAAGTCCACGCGCTGCGCATGGCTGATGAGAAAGCGCGTGGCGCAACTGCCTATGTCACGCTCGAACCGTGCAGTCATCATGGCCGCACACCCCCCTGCTGTGATGCGCTGATCGCCGCCGGTGTGAAGCGGGTCGTGGCCGCCATGCAGGACCCGAATCCGCAGGTCGCGGGTCGCGGGCTGCACCGTCTGCATCAGGCGGGCATTGACGTCAGCCATGGTTTGATGATGCAGGAAACCGAAGCCGTGAATCGCGGCTTCCTCAAGCGGATGCGCACTGGCTTTCCCTGGATTCAGCTCAAACTTGGCGCGTCGCTGGATGGCCGGACCGCCATGGCCAGCGGCGAGAGTCAGTGGATCACCTCTGAGGCTGCCCGCCGTGATGTGCAGCGTCTGCGGGCGCAAAGCGCCGCCATTCTCAGCAGCAGCGCCACGGTACTGGCGGACGATCCCTCGCTGACAGTGCGCTGGTCTGAACTTAATACTGACAGCCAGGCTCTGGTTGATGAGCAGCAACTGCGTCAGCCGGTACGTGTGATTATCGACAGCCAGAATCGCGTGACGCCGCAGCATCGGCTCATCTCACAGCCTGGCGAAACCTGGCTGATGCGCCATCAGCCGGATCAGCAGCCCTGGCCCGCCGACGTCACGCAAATCGCCGTTCCGCTGCGCGAACAGCACCTGGACCTGGTGGCGATGATGATGCTGCTGGGACAGCGACAGATTAACAGCGTCTGGGTTGAAGCCGGTGCCACGCTGGCTGGTGCCCTGTTACAGGCCGGGCTGGTGGATGAACTGATCGTTTATCTGGCACCTAAGCTGTTAGGCCATGAAGGACGCGGCCTGTGTCAGCTGCCGGGGCTCAGCCAGCTGGCTGACGCGCCTGCATTCCGTTTCAGCGATGTCCGGCAGGTCGGTGACGATTTACGTCTGACCCTGACACCGCAATAGCATGCCCGGAAAAGCGAGAGCACGCCGCCTAAGAGTATGATAGAATCCGCCCCCCTGCGCGGGGCCAACCAAACCCCTGAAAGGATAAGTATGAAAGTTATCGAAGCTGCTGTTGCAACGCCTGAGGCCAATGTTGCCATCGTCATCGCGCGTTTTAACAACTTCATTAATGACAGCCTGCTGGATGGCGCAGTTGATGCCCTGAAACGTATCGGCCAGGTCAAAGATGAAAATATCACCGTTGTCTGGGTGCCGGGTGCTTACGAACTGCCGCTGGCAGCACGTGCGCTGGCGAACTCTGGCAAACATGATGCGATTATCGCACTCGGCACCGTTATTCGTGGTGGCACTGCGCACTTCGAATATGTGGCGGGTGAAGCCAGCTCCGGTATCGCCAGCGTTGCCATGAACAGCGACATTCCTGTCGCGTTCGGCGTGCTGACCACTGAAAGCATCGAGCAGGCTATTGAGCGTGCCGGCACCAAAGCGGGTAACAAAGGTGCTGAAGCGGCGCTGACTGCGCTCGAAATGATTAACGTATTGAAAGCCATTAAAGCCTGATTTTTGTAAGGGGAATTTTGTGAAACCTGCTGCTCGTCGTCGCGCCCGTGAGTGCGCTGTTCAGGCGCTTTACTCCTGGCAGTTGTCGAATAATGACATTGCCGATGTGGAATACCAGTTTCTGGCGGAACAGGACGTCAAAGACGTCGACATTACCTATTTCCGCGAACTGCTGTCCGGTGTGGCGACCAACAGTGCGTATCTGGATGGACTGATGAAGCCCTACCTGTCGCGTCAGCTTGAAGAGCTGGGCCAGGTAGAAAAAGCGATCCTGCGCATCTCGCTGTATGAGCTGAGCAAACGTGATGATGTGCCCTATAAAGTGGCCATCAACGAAGGGATTGAGCTGGCGAAAGTCTTCGGTGCCGAAGACAGTCATAAATTTGTTAACGGCGTACTGGATAAAGCCGGGCCACAAATTCGACCCCATCGCAAATAAACAAAAAGGCCGGCTTGCCGGCCTTTTTTCATGAAGAGTCAAGCGGAACGCAATTATGTCTTGTGGTGAATTTGAACTCATCGCACGCTACTTCAACCGCAGAACACGCAGCCGCCGTGATGTCGAACTTGGCATCGGTGACGATTGTGCGTTACTTAGCGTGCCGGAAAAACAGACGCTGGCGATCAGCACCGATACCCTGGTCGCGGGTGTGCACTTCTTACGGGATATCCATCCTGCCGATCTGGGCTACAAAGCTCTGGCTGTGAATCTTAGCGATCTTGCTGCCATGGGTGCCGATCCCGCGTGGCTGACGCTGGCCTTAACGCTACCGCAGGTCGATGAGAGCTGGCTCTCCGCCTTTAGCGAAAGCCTGTTTGAACTGCTGGAATATTACGATATGCAGCTGGTGGGCGGTGACACGACCCGCGGCCCGCTGAGCCTGACGCTGGCGATTCACGGTCTGGTGCCGCAGGGCCGCGCCCTGAAACGCTCCGGTGCGAAGCCGGGCGACTGGATCTACGTGACCGGCACGCTGGGTGACAGCGCGGCGGGTCTGGCGCTGTTGCAGCATCACTGTCGCATCAGCGATCCGGCGGTGCATGAGGCGCTGATTAAACGGCATCTGCGCCCAATGCCGCGCATTCTGCAGGGCCAGGCACTGCGTTCGCTGGCCTCTTCAGCCGTGGACCTTTCCGATGGCTTGATTTCCGATCTCGGCCACGTGCTGAAAGTCAGCGGCTGTGGCGCACGGCTTAACCTGGATGCGTTGCCGCTGTCGGCGGCGCTGCGCGACCATTTCGACCCAGAGCAGGTGTTGCGCTGGGCGCTGAGTGGCGGAGAAGATTACGAACTCTGCTTTACCGTGCCGGAAGTGAATCGCGGCGCGCTGGATGTGGCGCTGGGGCATCTGGGCGTGCCTTATACCTGCATCGGACAGATAGCACCGGAATCAGAAGGCTTAACGCTGCTGGATAATGGCAAACCTGCCACATTCCATCATAAAGGGTTTGATCACTTTGATACTAAATAACGACGTGGCGAAGAGCCGTCTGCGGATGAGCAATCCCTGGCATCTGCTGGCCACCGGTTTCGGCAGCGGATTAAGCCCGGTCGTGCCTGGTACCATGGGATCGCTGGCGGCCATCCCGTTCTGGTGGCTGATGACCTTTCTGCCGCAGGATCTCTATTCGCTGGTTGTGCTGGTTGGTATCTGCGTCGGTGTCTATCTCTGCCATCGCACCGCCAAAGATATGGGGGTACACGATCACGGCAGTATTGTCTGGGATGAATTTATCGGCATGTGGATTACGCTGATGGCGATTCCGGTCAACAGCTGGCAATGGGTGCTGGGCGGCTTTGTGCTGTTTCGTATTCTGGATATGTGGAAACCCTGGCCGATTCGCTGGTTTGACCGCAACGTGCACGGTGGCATGGGTATTATGGTGGATGACATTATTGCTGGCGTGATTTCTGCGGCGATGCTCTATGGCTTTGGGGTCTGGCTGGCGGGTTAACCCTCGATGCTCAACGCATGATAAGAGGTGACGCCCGGCCAGGGCGTCACATTCTGATTTACTCAAATCCCACCGCCTGATGCGGCTGATAGATCTCTTCCAGCAGGGTAATCTCGTCGTCACTCAGCGTGACATCCACTGCCTTCACCAGATCCTCAAACTGCTCAGCGCGCGATGCACCGATGATCGGTGCCGTGACGGCAGGCTTGCTCAGCAACCAGGCCAGCGCCACCTGCGCCCGCGTTACACCTTTACTTTCCGCCACCTGTGCCAGCCGCTCGGCAATCACGGCATCGTTCTCTTCGGTGTTGTCATAGAGCTTCGCCATCACCTGGTCAGAGGCGGAACGCGCGGTGTTTTCCCCCCACGGGCGGGTCAGCTTACCGCGCGCCAGCGGACTCCAGGGCAGCACGGCGATCTGCTCTTTCAGACAGAGCGGATGCATTTCACGCTCCTCTTCACGCTGAATCAGGTTGTACTGATCCTGCATGCTGACAAAGCGGTGCCAGCCCTGTTCCGACTGCATCTGCAACGCCTGAGCAAACTGGCTGGCGTGCATTGACGAGGCACCGATATAGCGGGCTTTGCCAGACTGCACTACGTCATGCAGCGCTTCCAGCGTTTCTTCCAGCGGCGTGTCGTAATCCCAGCGGTGAATCTGCAGCAGGTCGACATACTCCATGCCAAGACGATGCAGGCTGTCATCAATCGATTGCAGGATATTTTTGCGCGACAGTCCCTGTGAGAGATTGGTCAGCGGAAAGTAGACTTTGGTGGCGACCACGATCTCTTCGCGCCGGGCAAACTCTTTCAGGGCCCGGCCCAGGATCTCTTCACTGCTGCCATCGGAGTAGCTGTTGGCGGTATCAAAGAAGTTGATGCCCGCGTTCAGTGCCTGCTGGATCAGCGGACGGCTGCTGGCTTCCGGCAGCGTCCAGGCGTGATTGCCGCGCGTTGGCTCGCCATAGGTCATACAGCCAAGACAGAGACGCGACACCTGCAGATCGGTAGTACCCAGTTGAATCATTTTCATGATGGAGGTTCCTGCGAAAGTGCAAAGGTTACAGCATAGCAGGATGTTGCGCTCCCCAGGGGGGAGCGCAAAGAGGAGAGGTTACTGCGCCAGCCAGCGGGCGATCTGTTGCTGAATGCCTTCGGCGTCCAGCAGATAGTCATGACGCACTTCATCCTGCGTGCCCTGCGGGATGAACTCATCGGGCAGGCCGATGTTCAGTACCGGAACGCCCAGGCGTTTCGCCATCACAAACTCATTGACGCCGCTGCCCGCACCGCCTTTGATTGCGCCTTCTTCCAGCGTAATCAATGAGTCGTGGGTGTTAGCGAGCCCGGCGATCAGCGCTTCATCCAGCGGCTTCACAAAGCGCATATCGACCAGTGTCGCGTTCAGCGCTTCTGCCGTGGCGGCGGCTTCTGGCAGCAGGGTACCGAAGTTCAGAATCGCCAGCTTTTCACCCTGACGTTTCACGACTGCTTTACCCAGCGGCAGACTCTGTAGTGGGGCCAGAGGGGTACCGACACCGGTGCCGCGTGGATAGCGCACCGCACTTGGGCCAGCCTGATGGTGGTAGCCGGTGTAAAGCATCTGCCGACACTCATTCTCATCGCTCGGCGTCATGATCACCATATCCGGCACGCAGCGCAGGTAGGCGAGATCAAACGCGCCCTGGTGAGTCTGACCATCCGCGCCAACAATACCACCGCGATCGATAGCAAACAGGACCGGCAATTTCTGGATAGCGACGTCGTGGATCAGCTGATCGTAGGCGCGTTGCAGGAAGGTAGAATAGATGGCCACAATGGGTTTATAGCCGCCAATCGCCATACCCGCCGCGAAGGTTACCGCATGCTGCTCGGCGATCGCCACGTCAAAATATTGCTTCGGGAATTCACGAGAGAAAGCCACCATGCCGGAGCCTTCACGCATCGCCGGCGTAATCGCCATCAGCTTCGGATCGTCGGCAGCCATTTCGCACAGCCAGTTGCCGAAGATTTTAGAGTAGCTCGGCAGACCTTCTGCGCTTTTCGGCAGTTCGCCAATCGCCGGGTCAAATTTAGGAACAGCGTGCCAGGCAATCGGATCTTCCTCTGCCGGAGCGTAGCCTTTACCTTTCTTCGTCATGATATGCAGGAACTGCGGCCCTTTCAGGCTGCGCATATTACTCAGCGTATTGACCAGCGTCAGCACATCGTGACCATCAACCGGGCCAATGTAGTTAAAGCCCAGCTCTTCAAACAGCGTGCCCGGCACGACCATGCCTTTGAGATGCTCTTCGGTGCGTTTGACCAGCTCTTTAATTGGCGGCAGATTTGTCAGCACGCGCTTACTGCCTTCGCGCAGTCGTGCGTAGGTTTTACCCGACAGGATCTGCGCCAGGCGATTATTCAGCGCGCCGACGTTTTCGGAAATCGACATCTCATTGTCATTGAGGATGACCAGCATGTCCGGCTTGATATCACCGGCATGGTTCATCGCTTCAAACGCCATACCAGCGGTAATCGCACCATCGCCAATAATACAGGCGGTGCGACGGCCCTGACCTTCACGTTCTGCCGCAGCGGCCATGCCCAGACCGGCACTGATAGAGGTTGATGAGTGACCGACGCTCAGGACGTCATATTCACTTTCACCGCGCCACGGAAACGGATGTACGCCGTTTTTCTGACGGATAGTGCCGATGCGATCGCGGCGACCCGTCAGAATTTTATGCGGATAAGCCTGATGACCTACATCCCAGACCAGATGGTCAAACGGGGTGTTATAGACATAATGCAGCGCGACCGTCAGTTCAACCACGCCCAGACCCGATGCAAAATGGCCGCTGGAGCGGCTTACACTGTCTAACAGATACTGACGCAGTTCATCACACAGCGCAGGCAGCTTCTCTTTCGGCAGGGCGCGCAGCGCCTGAACGGTGTCTGCCAGCGCCAGTGTCGGGTATTTAGCAATATCAAAACTCATCAGAGACTCATTATGGAAGTTATTTGTCGCGTTCAATTATGAAGCTCGCCAGCGCCTGCAGTGCTGTAGTGTTATAGGAGTGCGCAGCGAGCAATTCTAAAGCATCAAGAGCTTCCTGATACAAATCCCGCGCCTTGGCGCGGGCATTTTCAAGGCCTAACAGTGAAGGATAGGTGCTTTTCCCCAGATCCTGATCGGCACCCTGACGTTTTCCGATCACTGCTGTGTCACCGATCACATCCAGAATGTCGTCCTGCACCTGAAATGCGAGACCAATCGCCTCTGCATAGCGGTCGAGCAGCGGCAGCGCTTCGCGGCCCGCATCGCCTGCCGTTAATGCGCCTAAGCGTACCGCTGAGCGGATCAGCGCGCCGGTTTTATGGCGATGGATCTGCTCCAGCTTGTCGAGATCCACCGATTTACCCTCTGCCGCCAGATCAAGAGCCTGACCGCCGCACATGCCGGCCACGCCGCTGGCGTTTGCCAGTTCAGAGATCATCCGCAGCCGGTACTCCGCGCTGACACCCGGCATTGCTGCGTCAGTCAGAATGGAAAAGGCCAGCGTCTGCAGGGCGTCGCCCGCCAGAATCGCCGTATCTTCGCCATATTTAATGTGACAGGTTGGCTGCCCGCGACGCAGTGCATCGTCATCCATCGCAGGGAGATCGTCATGAATCAGAGAGTACGCATGAATGCATTCAACTGCGGCGGCAGGGGCATCCAGACTCGCCGGATTGGCGTGGAGCATTTCGCCGGTCGCGTAGACCAGAAAAGGACGCAGACGTTTACCGCCTAATAATGCCCCATAATGCATGGCATTCACCAGAGGAGAACTCTGAAAAGGAAGTGGCTCTATAAAACGCGTCAGCGCGGCGTTGACCTGCTGCTGACAGGCGTCGAGTAAGCGGGCAAAATCCATTAGTCGTTTTCCGGCGTGAAAGCAGTGAGGTCGGCATCTTTATCATCGTTCAGCAGAATGCGGACCCGCTGTTCAGCCTGCTGCAGCGTCTGCTGACCATTCCGCGCCAGCTGCACGCCACGTTCAAATTCGTTCAGGGCTTCTTCCAGCGGCAGTTCACCACTTTCAAGACGGCTGACAATCTGCTCCAGCTGCTGCAATGACGTTTCAAAGCTGGCTGGCTGTTCGGCTTTTTTCGGCATATTTCG
The DNA here is from genome assembly GCF_008632075.1 of Candidatus Pantoea gossypiicola. Classification (GTDB taxonomy): domain Bacteria; phylum Pseudomonadota; class Gammaproteobacteria; order Enterobacterales; family Enterobacteriaceae; genus Pantoea; species Pantoea gossypiicola. The sequence continues at coordinate 34,414 of NZ_VWVM01000010.1, read as the reverse complement.
TGTCGACTCACGGTTGGGACATTATCTCGCAATCGGTCATGGTAGCTGAGACCCTATGATTAGCAAAATAATCAATGCGGCGGCTGATGAAGAAGCAGTCACCTGACAATGGTGATATACTCCCGCGCCTCGGATGCGGTTGCGCCTTGCAGCCCGCAATTTTGTGATTTTACCAGCTAAGTGCCGCCTGTTTTAGCACTTATTTGCCCAACGAAGCTGTGTCGCCATGAAGTTTATCATCAAGTTATTTCCTGAAATCACCATCAAGAGTCCGTCGGTGCGTTTGCGCTTTATCAAGATTCTTGCCAGCAATATCCGCAACGTCCTGAAAACCGTCAGCGACGACATCGCCGTTGTGCGCTACTGGGATCACATTGAAGTGCGGTCAAAAAATGCGGCGCTGGCTGGCATTATTCCCGATGAGCTTTCCCGCATTCCCGGTATCCATCACGTTTTAGCGGTTGAAGATCGTGAGTACACCGATATTCATCACATCTTTGAACAGACGTTAGCGCAGTATCGTGACAGTCTTGAAGGCAAGAGCTTCTGCGTACGTGTTAAACGTCGCGGTAAGCATAGCTTCAGTTCGCAGGATGTAGAGCGCTATGTGGGCGGCGGCCTGAATCAGCATATTGAAAGCGCCCGCGTGCAGCTTAAAAACCCTGACGTGACGGTGAACCTTGAAGTTGAAGAGAACCGCCTGACACTGGTGACTGCACGTTACGAAGGTCTGGGGGGCTTCCCGATCGGCACGCAGGAAGATGTGCTGTCACTGATTTCCGGTGGTTTCGACTCCGGCGTCTCCAGCTATATGCTGCTGCGTCGCGGCAGTCGCGTACATTACTGCTTCTTTAACCTTGGCGGTGCCGCCCATGAGATTGGCGTTCGTCAGGTTGCGCACTATTTGTGGAATCGTTTTGGTCGTTCACACCGCGTGCGCTTCGTGGCGATCAATTTTGAGCCGGTTGTCGGCGAGATCCTGGAAAAAGTGGATGACGGTCAGATGGGCGTGGTGCTGAAGCGCATGATGGTGCGTGCCGCTTCCCGCGTGGCTGAGCGTTACGGCGTACAGGCGCTGGTCACGGGTGAAGCGGTCGGGCAGGTATCGAGCCAGACGCTGACCAACCTGCGTCTGATTGATAACGCTTCCGATACGCTGATACTGCGTCCGCTGATCTCTCACGACAAAGAGCACATCATCAAAGTCGCCCGGGAGATCGGCACCGAAGATTTCGCCAGCACCATGCCGGAATATTGTGGTGTGATCTCAAAAAGCCCAACGGTGAAGGCGGTGAAGGCGAAGATCGAGGCAGAAGAGCAGAATTTCGACTTCACGATCCTGGATCGCGTGGTGGAAGAGGCGACCAACGTCGATATCCGCACTATCGCTGAACAGACAGAAGAGGAGGTGGTGGAAGTTGAGACCGTCGCGCTGCTGAGTGAAAACGACGTGGTGCTGGATATCCGCGCCATCGACGAGCAGGAAGAGAATCCGCTTGAGCTGAAGGCCACGGAGGTGAAATCACTGCCGTTTTACAAACTCAGCACGCAGTTTGGCGATCTCGATCAGAACCGCACCTGGCTGCTTTACTGCGATCGCGGCGTGATGAGCCGTCTGCAGGCGCTCTATCTGCATGAGCAGGGCTTTAAGAACGTGAAGGTTTACCGCCCGTAGTCCTGGCTGACTGTCAGTCAGACCCTGTCGGGGTCTGGCTGATGAGCCTGTTCAGGCCTGATAGTCATAAATGCCGGGAGCCAGCACCAGCTGTGCAGCGACCTCACGCGCCATCTCTTTTCCCACCAGCAGATCGATTAACTTCAGCGCAAAATCCATTGCCGTACCAGGCCCCTGGCTGGTCAGCAGATTGACGCGCGGATCCCAGACGACACGCCGCTCCATCCATTTGTCCTCCGGAATCGTCTCTTTCAGGCCAGGAAAGCCGGTCATATTGCCGACCGGAAAGAGATCGTGAGGGATCAGTACCGTGCCTGCGGCTGCGCATATTGCCGCGACAATCTTCTCATTGAGGTGAAACTGACGCACCGTTTCGACCAGTAGCGGGCTGTCACGGAAGGTCTCCGCGCCTTTCAGGCCACCGGGCAGGACAATGGCGGCGAAATCGTTGTCGGCGACTTCAACCAGCGTGACGTCAGCCAGCAGGCGGACACCACGCGAGCAGACAATCTCACGGCTGCCATCGCTTTCGACGCTGGCGGTGACAACCTTCAGGCCGGCCCGAACCAGCAGATCGATAGAGGTGACGGCTTCGGTTTCTTCACTGCCATGTGCCAGGCAAACCAGCACCGATGCGTTCGCGGTCATAATGGGACTCCTTGCGTTTTACAATGTCATACAGACGAGTGTTCTCCGTGAGCACCAGGCCGTGCGTCCGGGCGCGGCGTAGCAGAAAGCCGCTGATATAGTCGATTTCGGTGAGCCGCTGGGCGCGAACGTCCTGCAGCATTGAGGAGGTGTTGGCCGCGGTGCTTTCGATCACGTCAAAGATGATGTCCTGTAAACTGTCACTGGCGACGTTCTGGCCTTCACGCTCCATGACCCAGCTGATCTCTTCGCACAGTTGCGCAATCTGCTCCGGATACGCGCGCAGTGCGCCGTTCTGGCACTCATACTCCACGCTGAGCGGGTTGATGACGCAGTTGACAGCCAGTTTGCGCCAGCAGGCCGCCCGTATATTGTCATGCCAGGCAACATCGGGCAGGGCAGGGTGCAGGATGTCGGCGAGGTCGCTGTAAGCGGCGCTTTTGCGGTTACCTGGACCAATGTGAGTGATGCCACTGGCGATGTGCTTGATGACGGTGCCATCACGCATCGCCGCATGCGTGGTGACGCCACGCAGGAGTGGCTGAGTCATCCCTTTGAGTTCTTCCAGCGTGCCCATACCGTTATGCAGTAGCAGCACCGGGCAGTTTTCTGGCAGCACACTTTCCAGATTCTTCACGGCGGGTGAGACCTGCGGCGCTTTAAGCGTGACCAGTAGCAGCTGGCTTTCCGCCAGAAACAGCGGATCGTTAGCGATGAAGGTGCGGTTGGCTATGTTGCCTTCCGGGTCGACGACATTGGCCGAGCAATAGGGCTGCGGCACCCGCAACCATCCCTGCACCTCGTGTCCCTGACGGGCGAGCGCTGTCAGCCAGACCTGACCCAGAGCACCGCACCCTAACACGGTAATTTTCATACTGCCTCCCGCTGGCGGGCTATCCATTTATTATTTACTGTCACACCATGAGTATAGCGTCGTGCACAGCCTGATTTTATTTAGCACCGTAAGACGCGTATTATGCATGTCACTTTAGCGTCAGGAGAAGAAGAGATGCCATCTTTCGATATCGTTTCAGAAGTCGATCTGCAGGAAATTCGCAATGCGGTGGAGAATGCCAACCGTGAGGTGTCTACCCGCTTCGATTTCCGCAACGTGAGCGCCGAGTTTGAGCTCAACGAAAAGAATGAAACCATTAAAATCACCAGCGAGTCTGATTTCCAGGTTAAACAGCTGGTCGATATTTTGCGTGAGAAGTTACTGAAGCGCGGCATTGAAGGCGGAGCCTTAGAGGTGCCGGAAGAGATTGAGCACAGCGGTAAAAGCTGGGCGGTCGATGCCAAACTGAAGAAGGGCATTGAGAGCGACGTAGCGAAGAAGCTGGTGAAGCTGATCAAAGACAGTAAGCTGAAAGTACAGACCCAGATTCAGGGTGAAGCGTTACGAGTGACCGGCAAAGCGCGCGATGATCTGCAGAGCGCAATGGCGATTGTGCGCGGCAGCAATCTGGGGCAGCCTTTCCAGTTTAAAAACTTCCGCGATTAAGTGGGGGCAGGCTGTTTTTTGGGCCTGAAGGCAGTGATGAAAAACCCGGCTCAGGCCGGGTTTTTTGTTACCTGGCAGGAGCAGCGCTGCATCTATCCAAATTTGTGAGCCGTCTGAATGAAGACGTAGTCTGTGACGTCAGTGGCATCGTGCGCTGGCTTGCATCTCTTTGAACAAGTAAAGCGTCTGGAGCGGGGTGTTGTAGGGCGTCTGTGCGATTGCGCGCTTGCTCAGGGAGCCTGTGCCTTTCGCAAAGACGCAAAAGCGCCATCCATGGCGGCTTTTGCGACTTTCCGATCTGACCCTGTTCCCTGAGCCAGCTCGATCCTGAAGCGAAACGAGCGGAAGTTGTCGTGAAAATTTTCTTAAACTAGCAACTCCCCAGCAACGCTTCCAGCTCAGGGCGGCTGGTAACTTTACTGTCGATTTTGATATAAGCGCTTTTCTCTTCCGGCACGATAAACACGGAGTTCACTCCTTTCTGCGCTTTCAGGCGCTGCTCCAGATTCGGCAAAGCCAGTGCGGCATCGCTCAGCACAATGCGCAGGCTGCTCACATAAGGCGGCTCCTGCATCGTCATACTGACAAACAGCCAGGCTGCTGCCACCATCGCGCCGACCATGAACACGGTCTGTGCATCGAAATGACCAAACACCCAGCCACCCATGCTGCCGCCAACGGCTACGCCAAGGAACTGGCTGGTGGAGTAAATGCCCATCGCCGTGCCTTTATAACCGGCAGGCGACTCTTTACTGATCAGCGAAGGGAGAATGGCTTCCATCAGATTGAAAGCGAAGAAGAAGAGCTGAACCCCAACGACCAGCGTCCAGAAATGGCCTTCCGCACCCCACAGCACGATCTCGGCAATCACAATCATCCCGACGCAGCCCACAAAGACGCGCTTCATGCGACGCTTCACTTCGGCATAAATGATGAACGGCACCACGCCCGCAAAGGCAATCAGCATGGTAGAGAGATAGACTTTCCAGTGTTCAGGTGCCGGGAAACCCGCCTGTTCAAACTGTCCAGGTAAGGCAACAAAGCTCGACATCAGCAGAATATGCAGACAGAAAATACCGATATTCAGCTTCACCAGGCGGGGATTAGCCAGCACCTTGCGAAAGCTGCCTTTGACAATGCCCGATTCACGGTTCAGGACATGATGGGAGGCGGACGGCACTACGAGAAGTGTGATCACGATTCCCAGCGAGGCCAGAATCGCGATCATCCAGAACAGCGCATGCAGGCCCAGTGCGTGAGTGACAATCGGGCCGACCACCATTGCAATCGCGAAGGTCACACCAAAACTGATGCCGATAAACGCCATCGCTTTGGTGCGGTTCTGCTCACGGGTTAAATCGGATAACAGTGCCATCACGGCAGCGGCAATTGCGCCGGAGCCCTGCAGCGCACGGCCCAGAATAATGCCCCAGATGGAGTCGGTACAGGCTGCAATAACGCTGCCCAGAACAAACAGCAGCAGTCCGCCGACGATCAACGGCTTGCGGCCGATGCGATCAGAGAGCAGACCAAAAGGAATCTGAAATATTGCCTGGGCAAGGCCATAGATACCGATCGCCAGACCAATCAGCGTTTCACTCGCGCCCTGTAATGCCATGCCATAAGTGGTCAGTACCGGCAGGACCATAAACATCCCAAGCATACGCAGGGAAAAGACCGTACCGAGGCCCCATGTGGCACGCAGCTCCACCGGAGTCATTTTATTATCGTTCATTCCAACCTCTGTTAATGTGCTGCATTTATTCTAGGGGGCGGGGCAGGGCGGGTAAAACAATAGTTTTTAAGCAGTGGTAACAAAAAGAAAGGGCGCGAAAATCGCGCCCTTTTCATGCCGTATCGGTGCCGGTTACCAGACGTATGTCAGCAGGTCCTTCGAAGCCGGAGCCATCGAATCTACCGACATCATCACGCTCAGCGCGGTGATGGTCACGATAGAGAAGACAAACAGCTTACGCGCCCAGACACGGTCATCTGCGGTTTTGTAACCCGATAACGCCATGCCCAGCCACCAGACGCTGACCGCAGCGGCCACCACCAGATATTTGTAGCCTGCGTAACCGCCCAGCGTCAGCATCAGCGTGGCAATCATAAACGCCAGGATATAGAGCGTAATATGATTCTTCGCGACGGAAATGCCTTTCACCACCGGCAGAACCGGGATGTTCGCTGCCTGGTAATCTTTAAAGCGGAAGATGGCAATCGCGTACGAATGCGGCATCTGCCACAGGCTAAAGATTGCCAGCAGGATCAATGCGCCAGCATCAAACTGGTTAGAGACCGCGCAGTAGCCGATAACCGGCGGCGCAGCACCCGACAGACTGCCAATCAGCGTGCCGTAAACGGAATGACGCTTCATGTACAGGCTGTAGATGCCCACGTATACCACGAAGCCCATCACCGCCAGCCACATGGCCAGCGGATTAGCACCGAAGTAGAGCAACGCAAAGCCAGCAATACCCAGCACAGTGGCATAAACCAGGCTTACTTTCGCGGAGATAAGGCCTTTTACCAGCACCCGATTCCTGGTTCTCTCCATCTTGATGTCGATGTCGCGGTCAATCACGTTGTTGAAAACACAACCCGATGCAACCACCAGTGACACGCCCACCAGAGTGATGAGAAACAGGGCGTAATCCGTGTTGCCTTTGGAGGCCAACAGGAATCCGCCGATCACAGAAATTAAATTCCCGAAAATAATTCCTGGTTTTGTAACTTGCAGGTATTGCTTAAACATTACGCGTGACTCTTTAGTGAGGCATCATGTTGTAGTTGAGGTTCCACATGATCCACAGTGAGCCTACTACGACAATCAGGATGATGATGGCCGAGAAAACAATGGCTACCATGTTCCAGCCACCCTCAGATTTGCTATCTAAGTGCAGGAAGTACACCAGGTGAACCAGCACCTGAATGACCGCACACACCAGAACAACACCGAGGATAGTACCGTGAGATGCACTGCCATCCATCACCATCCAGAACGGGATCGCCGTCAGGATGATAGAGAGGATGAAGCCGATCATGTAGGACTTCACGCTACCGTGTGAAGCGCCATGTTCGTTAACAGAATGACTCATTACATGGCTCCCATCAGGTAAACAACGGTGAAGACGCAAATCCAGACCACGTCCAGGAAGTGCCAGAACAGGCTCAGACACATGATACGGGTACGGTTAGTCGCGTTCAGGCCACGTTTGGAAATCTGGAACATCAGAACCAGCATCCAGATCAGACCGGAGGTCACGTGCAGACCGTGGGTACCGACCAGCGTAAAGAAGCCAGACAGGAAGCCACTGCGATCCGGACCAAAGCCTTCAGCAATCAGGTGATGGAATTCATAGATTTCCATGCCGATGAAGCCCAGACCGAACAGGAAGGTCAGCGCGAGCCAGCCGATAACGGCACCTTTTTGCTCCTTATTCATGGAGATAACAGCCATGCCGTAAGTGATCGAACTCAACAGCAGCAGGGCGGTTTCTACCAGAACAAACGGCAGCTCAAAGATATCTTTACCTGCCGGGCCACCGGCAGTGTTGTTGACCATGACGGCATAGGTCGCAAACAGGGTTGCGAAGATAATGCAGTCACTCATCAGGTAGATCCAGAAGCCAAAGACTTTGTTGGCTCCTGCATCGTGATGCCCATGCTCCGCATGGGCGTCGTGGTGATGTTTAATCAGAGTTTCAGTTGACATTATTTCAGACCTGCTTTGCTGATTTCGTCAAAGTGCTGGTTCTCAATCTTCTGAACTTCGGCAACCGGAACGTAGTAATCCACGTCTTCGTCGAAGCTCTTCACGATCCAGGTAACGATCATGCCGAGGAATGAAAGACCCGCCATCCACCAGATATGCCAGATCAGCGCGAAGCCCATCACAGTAGCGAATGCGCAGATGACGATTGCCGCACCACTGTTTTTCGGCATATGAATTTCTTCATAGGATGCCGGCTGTTTGTACGCTTCGCCTTTCTCTTTCATTTCCCAGAACGCATCACGCTCATGGACATGTGGGATGACAGCAAAGTTATAGAACGGTGGTGGTGAAGAGGTTGCCCACTCCAGCGTACGACCGCCCCACGGGTCACCGGTCAGATCACGGTTCTGGTCGCGGTCACGGACCGAAACATAGAACATGGTCAGCTGGCACAGGATACCCAGCGCAATCAGACCTGCACCGACCGCAGCGACTACCAGCAGAGGGTGGAACTGTGGATCGATATCCTGGCTCAGACGACGGGTCATACCCATGAAGCCCAGTGCGTACAGCGGCATAAAGGCAACGAAGAAGCCAATGATCCAGAACCAGAATGCGCGCTTACCCCAGGTTTCGTTCAGGGTGAAGCCAAATGCTTTCGGGAACCAGTAGGTCACGCCCGCCATACAACCGAAGACAACACCACCGATGATAACGTTATGGAAGTGTGCAATCAGGAACAGGCTGTTGTGCAGAATGAAGTCAGCACCTGGAACGGCCAGCAGTACGCCAGTCATACCCCCTACAGAGAAGGTTACCAGGAAGCCAACGGTCCACAGCATGGCAGAGTGCATCTGAATGCGGCCCTGATACATGGTGAACAGCCAGTTAAAGATTTTAACCCCGGTCGGAATCGCGATGATCATCGTCATGATACCGAAGAAGGCGTTAACGTTGGCACCCGCACCCATGGTGAAGAAGTGGTGCAACCAGACGATGAACGACAGCACGGTAATGGCGATGGTCGCCCACACCAGTGAGGTATAACCAAACAGACGTTTCTTGGAGAAGGTCGCGGTAATTTCTGCGAACACACCAAACACCGGCAGAACCAGGATGTACACTTCCGGATGGCCCCAGACCCAGATCAGGTTGACGTACATCATCATGTTCCCGCCCATTTCATTGGTGAAGAAATGGAAGCCGAGATAACGATCAAGGGTCAACAGCGCCAGGGTCACGGTCAGAACCGGGAACGCAGCGATGATCAGGACGTTGGTGCACAGCGCAGTCCAGGTAAAGACCGGCATTTTGAACAGGCTCATGCCCGGTGCACGCATCTTCAGGATGGTCACGAAGAAGTTGATACCGGTTAAGGTCGTACCGATACCCGAGAGCTGAAGGCTCCAGATCCAGTAATCGACCCCGACGCCGGGACTGTACTCCGCGCCGGACAGTGGCGGATAAGCCAGCCAGCCGGTCTGCGCGAACTCGCCCACACCCAGCGACAGGTTAACCAGGATCACACCGACCGCGGTAAACCAGAAGCTCAGGTTGTTCAGGAACGGGAACGCAACGTCACGTGCACCAATCTGCAGCGGAACGGCGATGTTCATCAGGCCAACCACGAAAGGCATCGCCACGAAGAAGATCATAATGACGCCGTGCGCCGTAAAGATCTGGTCGTAGTGATGCGGTGGCAGAATGCCCGCTTCACCGGCCGACGCCATCACCTGTTGAGTACGCATCATGATGGCATCAGCAAAACCACGCAGCAGCATGACGAATGCCATGATGACGTACATGATACCCAGTTTTTTATGGTCGACAGACGTCAGCCATTCAGACCACAGATATTGCCATTTACCAAAATAGGTGATGGCGGCAATCAGTGCCAGACCACCTAGAATGATACCGGCGACCGTGACCATGATAATCGGCTCATGGTACGGCACTGCATCCAGTGTTAATTTTCCGAACATCGTATTATTCCTCGGCTCCCGCGGAAGCGGCGTGACTCATGTCCATACCTTCATGCTGTGGCATGTCCATTTTCCCGTGGCTCATCTTGAACTTGTCGATGACTTGCATGAACAGTTTCGGATCAGCTGAAGAGAAATATTCCACCGGATGATTTTCGCTTGGCACAGCTACTTTCTCGAAATCTTCCATGGTGGTCAGCGTGTTAGGGGCTGCTTTGACTTTAGCCACCCACTGCTGGAATTCCGCATCGTCTTTGGTTGCAATGGCTTTAAACTTCATGCCAGAGAAACCACGACCACTGAAGTTCGCAGAGATACCGTCGAACGTGCCTGGCTCATTCGCAATCAGATGCAGTTTGGTCTGCATACCCGCCATCGCATAAATCTGGCTGCCGAGTGTTGGAATGAAGAAAGAGTTCATCACGGAGTTAGAGGTGATTTTGAAGTTCACTGGCGTGTTTGCCGGGAAGGCAATCTGGTTCACGGTCGCAATACCCTGTTCCGGGTAAATGAACAACCATTTCCAGTCCAGTGCAACCACATCGATCTCAACCGGTTTCACATCAGATTGCAGCGGTTTGCTGGGCTCCAGTGCGTGGGTTGATTTCCAGGTCAGTACGCTAAGGAAGAGAATGATCAGGATCGGAATGGTCCAGACCACGGCTTCAACCTTGTTAGAGTGTGACCAGTTAGGGCTGTACTTCGCATTCGTGTTGGACGCCCGATACTTCCAGGCAAACACCACGGCCATCAGGACTGCGGGAATCACGACGATCAACATCAGGCCAAAGGCAGTCAGTATCAGCGAACGTTGCTCCAGTGCAATCTGTCCTTTGGGATTTAACAATGCACTATCGCAGCCACTCATTAATAAAGTGCCTGCAATTAATGACAAAATCCCCAAACTTTTATTGTATTTACTGAGTCTCATTTAACGACCTCAATGACAAAGGGCTCTATTGTCGTTTAAGTGTGCGCGCATTTTACGGGAAGGTTTATGCAGTGTAAACCAGCTTAAGGATGTGTCAGATACGTGTTGACACCTTTTGCTAAGGGTGTCACAGATGTTGCGCCAGGTGACAAATAATTAACGCAGACAAGCAGTTGGCATCAATATAACAAAAACCGATGGAAGTAACCGTAAAAAAATCAGGGAAAGGAATAACCCTTACTTTTAATTCCCAAATATTTAACAAGTCTGCATCATTTGCGCGATAAAATTTAACTAAAGTAATTGCTAACCGGTTTTTAGTATTTCCGCTACGCCTCCTCAGGATCTATTCTTATTTTTTAAAAAGAACATGCGATGATAAATGACGGCGACTTATCCGGACGTTACAAAATAAGCCGCAACCCGTTAACCTATCGATTTCACTTAAGCATCTGACGCGGGCAAAACCGGCGTTCTCTTCAGCGCCCGATAGTCCAGCAACACCCCGGCAAGCACCGCCAGCAGGGAGAGGCTCATGCCTAGCTCAAACAGGCGGGTCAGCAGCGGTGCCAGCGCAGTCATCCCCATTGCATTCAGTGCCAGCGCGATCAGCCAGAGAGCCAGTACGCCGCAGCCGGCTGCAAACAGACGATTAGTCCAGCGATAGCCATGAGGATAGTAGCTTCGTGTGAGGAAATTGCCACTCTGCTCGACCTGATTAAGTGTTTGTCGGCAAAAAGCGAGCAGCATCAGGCCCGGCAAACCCGCGATCACCGTGAAAGCATAAAAGGTCGGCCAGCCCCAGAGTTCCACCAGCCAGCCTGCCGCCGGGCCGACATAGACCCGACCTACGGCAGAGAGCGCCGATAACAGGGCAAACTGAGTGGCTGAGAACGATTTATTGCACAGCGTCATTAACAACGCGACAAAGGCCGCGGTGCCCATGCCGCCGCAGAGGTTTTCGACAAAGACTGCGCTGGCCATGCTCCACAACTGTTTGTCGGTCACCGCCAGCAGCCAGTAACCAAAATTTGAAACTGCCTGCAGCACGCCGAAAATCAGCAGTGCCCGGAACAGACTCAGGCGCTGCATCAGTACGCCGCCATAAAGCGCTCCGATAATGGTCGCCAGCAGGCCCAGCGTCTTGTTGACCAGGCCGACGTCACCGGGATTGAAACCGACGCCGCGGATCAGAAAAGTAGTGGTCAGCGAGGCGGCAAAGGCATCGCCCAGCTTGTAGAGAATAATCAGTGTAATCAGCAGCCAGGCATTGTTGCGCTGAAAGAAATCGTTAAGCGGGTCGACAACCGCCTGTCGCAGTGAATGCGGGGTGGAAATGCGCGTGTCCGGCTCGCTCGCCATCAGCGTGGCGATAATGCCCGGCACCATCATGAGCGCCATCAGCCAGTAGGTCGCCTGCCAGCCCAGATAACGGTCAGCCAGCCACAAGGCCAGCCCGCCTGAAATCAGCATCGCCAGCCGATAGCCCAGCACGGTAATGGCTGCGCCACTGCCGCGCTCTTCAGGTGGCAGAATATCGGTTTTCCAGGCGTCAAAAACGATGTCCTGCGAGGCGGAGCAGAAAGCGATCAGCACTGCCAGCGCCGCCATCAGGGTCAGATCGCGTCCTGGTTGCAGACATCCCATCGCGACAATCCCGCCCACCAGCGCCAGCTGACTCAGCAGTAACCAGCCGCGACGCCGGCCCAGAAACGGCGGCGTATAGCGGTCCATCATCGGCGACCAGAGAAATTTAAAGACATAGGCCTGGCCGACCAGTGAAAAGAAGCCGATGGTTTTCAGATCGACATTTTCCACCGTCATCCACGCCTGCAACGTGCCCGAAGTCAGTGCCAGCGGCAGTCCGGAAGCAAAACCAAGGAGCAGCAATACGGCGGCGTTTTTCTGGCTGAAGAGGCGAAGATAGTGGTTCATGCGGATCCTGCAGATAACAAAAAGCCCTGCACGAGGCAGGGCAGAGGTGAGACGGTATTAACGGGCGTTCTGCTTGATGAAGTCGTTAACGCTGGTGTCCTGTGCCATATCCGCAATCACATCGCTCATGGTGGCGTTCACTGCGTCAGTAATCTTCTGGTTACTGGCGTTGAACGCGCCTTCTACACTGTAAGTCTGGCGGTAGTTTTTAACCTGCTTGTTGCCGTTTTTCGCGGTCGCGATAATCGAGATGTCCGCTTTAGTGGTGATGCTGTAGCGCACATTACCCTGCGTCACGTCAGCGTAGAGGTTGTTAACCACAATCTGCAGATCAACCGCGCCATCAGGACCAATCATATAACCACGTGCGGTCATCTGCTTCTCCAGCACTTCCTGCAGCAGGAAACGGAGATCGCGCGAAGGCGTCAGGGTCACTAACTGACCATCACGGTTAACTTTTGCCAGCGCCTGATCTTTACGCTGGTCGGCACCATTGATGCTCACGGTCACGCCCATCAGGCCCGGATCCTGCTGTGGCAACTGAATTTTAGGCTGGATAGTCAGGGTATTATTGCTGGTTGCACAGCCGGCTAAAATAAACGCAGCCAACAGTGGGAATAACAGTTTTTTCAACATACTTTTTCTCGTTGGTGTCAGGGGGTTGGTTTGCAAAAACTGGAGGCATCATAGCATTGCCCGTCAGTGAAAAAAGCCCTGTTGCGGGTGAAATTATCTTTGAAACTGTTTTAAGCACCTTCTCTGACAGGCTGGTTTGATGATGGTTTCGACTGCGTTATGATGCCTGCCGGAAGCATGCTGACATAAAATGCAATATTTAGCGTCCGCCGACGGGTAAGCGCACTAAAAGCGACTAAGATTGAATGAGATGGGGCACCGCGCTCGCCATTGAGGAGTAATAGCCATGATCCGCGAACAAATAGAAGAAAAGCTGCGTGTGGCATTTCAGCCAGCTCATCTGGAAGTACATGACGAAAGTTACCGGCACAACGTGCCTGCCGGATCGGAGAGTCACTTCAAAGTGGTTATTGTCAGCGACTGCTTTGCAGGCCAACGTTTCCTGGCGCGTCATCGCCTGATTTATAGCGAACTGGCAGCTGAATTAGCGGGCGGTGTTCACGCCTTAGCCCTGCATACTTACACCCTGAAAGAGTGGGAAGGGCTGCAGGATACCGTTCTGGCTTCGCCTAACTGTCGTGGTGCCGGAAGTCTCGCCTGAGCTCCCTTCTCTGAAACGGCCTGCTGGCCGTTTTTTCTGTGATTTAACGAAAAACGCGATCTCTGGCTCAAAAAAGCAGCAAACCTGCTGAAAAGTGGTGAGTTAGCGTCCTCGACTCATTCCAGCGATGCCGCTATAATGCTGCGTCTATTTTTCCGGAATGTCTTCGGGACGCTTCTGGTAACAGGGATCAGGTTCTCTTCACGGAAGCCGTCCCGGTTGTTAGATACGGCGCATTTCACGATGTGTGGTGTCTGAAGTTGACCGAGCACGTGATTTTTTGAGGTAACAAGATGCAAGTTTCTGTAGAGACCACTCAGGGCCTGGGCCGTCGCATTACGATTACTGTTGCAGCTGACAGCATCGAAAGCGCAGTAAAAAAAGAACTGGTTGATGTTGCCAGGAAAGTTCGCATCGATGGTTTCCGTAAAGGCAAAGTGCCGATGAACATCGTAGCGCAGCGTTACGGCGCATCTGTCCGTCAGGACGTGCTGGGCGAGCTGATGACGCGCAACTTTGTTGACGCCATCATCAAAGAAAAAATTAATCCGGCTGGCGCACCAAATTATGTGCCAGGCGAATACAAAGAAGGCCAGGATTTCACCTACGCGGTTGAATTCGAAGTTTATCCGGAAGTTGAGCTGAAAGGCCTGGAAAACATCGAAGTCGAAAAACCTGTTGTTGAAGTGACTGATGCTGATGTTGATGCCATGCTGGATACCCTGCGCAAGCAGCAGGCCAACTGGATCGAAAGCGACGCAGCTGCAGGCCCGGAAGATCGTGCAACTATCGATTTCAACGGTTCTGTTGACGGTGAAGAGTTTGAAGGTGGCAAAGCCACTGATTTCGTTCTGGCCATGGGCCAGGGCCGCATGATCCCAGGCTTTGAAGAAGGCGTTGTGGGTCATAAAGCGGGCGAAACGTTCACTATCGACGTGAAATTCCCGGACGACTACCACGCAGAAACCCTGAAAGGGAAAGATGCGAAGTTCGAGATCGTGCTGAAGAAAGTTGAAACGCGCGAGCTGCCAGAGCTGACTGAAGAGTTCATCAAACGTTTCGGCGTTGAAGATGGTTCAGTAGCCGGTCTGCGTACTGAAGTGCGTAAGAACATGGATCGCGAGCTGAAAGGCGCTATCCGTAACCGCATCAAAACCCAGGCGATCGACGGCCTGGTTGAAGCGAACGAAATCGACGTGCCGGCGGCGCTGGTTGACAGCGAAATCGACGTTCTGCGTCGTCAGGCTGCACAGCGTTTCGGTGGCAACGAACAGCAGGCGCTGGAACTGCCACGCGAACTGTTTGAAGAGCAGGCTAAACGTCGTGTTGTTGTCGGTCTGCTGCTGGGCGAAGTCATTCGTACCCATGAGCTGAAAGCTGACGAAGCGCGCGTGAACACCATGATTGAAGAGATGGCTTCTGCGTATGAAGATCCGAAAGAAGTTATCGAGTTCTACAGCAAGAATAAGGAGCTGATGAACAACATGCGCAACGTCGCGCTGGAAGAGCAAGCGGTTGAAGCGGTCCTGGCGAAAGCGAAAGTGACCGAGAAAGAGACCAACTTCCAGGAACTGATGAATCAGACCGCTCAGGCCTGATCACGCAGTTAACCGTCTGTGCTAAGCCCGTGACTGAAAAGTCGCGGGCTTTTTTGTGTTTTACGTACAGAACGCGACTCTTCGCCGCTATTTGCTTAATTAATCGGCAAATTATTCACCCATCGCTTTTTCCGGGTTAGCGAACAGGGAAAAGATTGTTATGCTTGAAACATGCGTGCAGCATCCCCAGATAGTGGGAGTATGCAGAAATGAGAGTGAGGCTGGCTGATTAACCGTCCTGAAGGTGTCGGAAAAGGTGCGACGTGGAGTTTCCCGCGCGTCTTACGTAGAATCGGTACAGAATGTTGCCAATGAAATTTATCCAGGAGACGGTAATGTCATACAGTGGCGATCGTGAATATACTGCACCGCACAATGCGCTGGTGCCAATGGTGGTTGAACAAACTTCGCGTGGTGAGCGTTCTTACGACATCTACTCCCGTCTGCTGAAAGAGCGCGTCATTTTTCTGACCGGCCAGGTTGAAGACCACATGGCGAATCTGATTGTGGCCCAGATGCTGTTTCTGGAAGCTGAGAACCCGGAAAAAGATATCTATCTCTACATCAACTCGCCAGGCGGTGTGATCACGGCCGGTATGTCGATTTACGACACCATGAAATTTATCAAACCGGATGTCAGCACTATCTGTATGGGACAGGCCTGTTCAATGGGTGCGTTTCTGCTGACAGCGGGCACTAAAGGCAAGCGTTTCTGTCTGCCAAACTCGCGCGTGATGATCCACCAGCCTCTGGGCGGCTATCAGGGCCAGGCGTCAGACATTGAAATCCATGCGCGTGAAATCCTCAAAGTTAAACAGCGTATGAATGAGCTGATGGCTGAGCACACCGGTAAAACGCTGGAAGAAATTGAGCGTGATACCGAGCGTGACCGTTTCCTCTCTGCAAATGAAGCGGTAGAGTATGGATTAGTCGATTCAATTCTGACGCATCGCCAATAAGACCCCGACTTACCGTTGTCCCTGGTCTATAGTTAACAGGATAACGGTACTATTATGGGTTGAATGAATTTCGGCCGTCCCTGTACGGCCTGAGCCGTAAGCGGGTATGGCCTGAGAACAAGAAGAGGTTAACTGATGACAGATAAGCGCAAAGACGGTTCAGGGAAGTTGCTGTACTGCTCTTTTTGCGGCAAAAGCCAGCATGAAGTGCGTAAGCTGATTGCCGGGCCGTCAGTGTATATCTGCGATGAGTGTGTTGACCTGTGCAACGACATCATTCGCGAAGAGATTAAAGAAGTTGCCCCGCATCGTGAACGCAGTGCGTTGCCAACCCCACATGAAATTCGCCATCACCTCGATGATTATGTTATCGGTCAGGAAAGAGCGAAGAAAGTGCTGGCGGTTGCGGTTTACAACCACTACAAGCGTTTGCGTAACGGCGATACCAGTAATGGCATCGAACTGGGCAAAAGTAATATTCTGCTGATTGGCCCGACCGGTAGTGGTAAAACGCTGCTGGCGGAAACGCTGGCGCGCCTGCTGGATGTGCCATTCACTATGGCTGACGCCACCACGCTGACTGAAGCCGGTTACGTGGGTGAAGACGTTGAAAACATCATCCAGAAACTGCTGCAGAAATGTGACTACGACGTACAGAAAGCACAGCGCGGCATCGTTTATATTGATGAAATCGACAAAATCTCACGCAAGTCAGATAACCCGTCGATTACCCGTGACGTATCAGGCGAAGGCGTACAGCAGGCTCTGCTTAAACTGATTGAAGGTACTGTGGCTGCTGTTCCGCCGCAGGGTGGACGTAAGCATCCGCAGCAGGAATTTTTGCAGGTTGATACCTCGAAAATTCTGTTTATCTGCGGCGGCGCATTCGCCGGCCTGGACAAAGTGATCTCCCAGCGTGTGGAAACCGGATCCGGTATCGGCTTCGGCGCAACCGTGAAAGGGAAATCGCAGAAAGCCAGCGAAGGCGAACTGCTTTCACAGTGTGAACCTGAAGATTTAATCAAATTTGGTCTGATCCCTGAGTTCATCGGCCGTCTGCCTGTTGTGGCGACGCTGAGCGAGTTGAGTGAAGAAGCCCTGATTCAGATTCTGCGTGAGCCGAAGAACGCCCTGACCAAACAGTACCAGGCGCTGTTTAACCTGGAAGGCGTTGAGCTGGAGTTCCGTGACGAGGCGTTAACCGCTATTGCGAAGAAAGCGATGTCACGTAAAACCGGTGCTCGTGGGCTGCGTTCCATTGTTGAAGGCGCGCTGCTGGAAACCATGTATGACCTGCCTTCCATGGATGACGTGGAAAAAGTAGTGATTGATGAATCAGTTATTGAAGGTCAGTCTGAGCCCATGCTGATTTACGGCAAGCATGAAGCGCAGGCATCTGGCGAATAATTAAACAGATCGTCCATGTTGTTCTATTAAAAAAGGGGAAAATGTTTCCCCTTTTGCTTTTCTCGCCTCTGTGACGTTGAATGTCGGACAATCATCCCCATATACTCAGATACCTGTGGGTTTAACTGCATACCTGCCTGATGCGGTTCCCATCACCTGGCGGACATTAAACAAAGAGAGAGCTCTATGAATCCTGAGCGTTCTGAACGCATTGAAATCCCCGTGTTGCCGCTGCGCGACGTGGTGGTTTATCCGCACATGGTAATTCCGTTGTTTGTTGGCCGGGAAAAATCAATTCGGTGCCTTGAAGCCGCAATGGATCATGATAAAAAAATCATGCTGGTCGCACAGAAAGAGGCTTCAACGGATGAACCTGGCATTAACGATCTCTTTTCAGTAGGGACCGTTGCATCAGTATTGCAAATGCTGAAACTGCCGGATGGCACTGTCAAAGTTCTTGTGGAAGGTTTACAGCGCGCCCATATTACGACGCTGGCCGACAACGGTGACCATTTTGTGGCACAAGCTGAATATCTGGTTTCGCCAGAGATTGAAGAGCGCGAGCAGGAAGTGCTGGTGCGTACGGCGATCAATCAGTTTGAAGGCTATATCAAACTCAACAAAAAGATCCCACCCGAGGTTTTAACCTCACTGAATAACATTGACGATGCGGCCCGCCTTGCCGATACCGTTGCAGCACATATGCCACTGAAACTGGCAGACAAACAGTCTGTGCTGGAGATGTCCGACGTCAATGAGCGTCTGGAATATCTGATGGCGATGATGGAATCTGAAATCGATCTGCTGCAGGTTGAGAAGCGCATTCGCAACCGCGTTAAGAAGCAGATGGAGAAGAGCCAGCGCGAGTACTATCTGAATGAGCAGATGAAGGCGATTCAGAAAGAGCTGGGCGAGATGGATGATGCGCCTGACGAGTACGAAGCGTTAAAACGTAAAATCGACGCGGCAAAAATGCCGGAAGAAGCGCGTGAAAAAGCAGAAGCTGAGCTGCAGAAACTGAAAATGATGTCCCCGATGTCCGCTGAAGCGACTGTGGTTCGCGGCTACATCGACTGGATGGTGCAGGTTCCGTGGAACGCGCGCAGCAAAGTGAAGAAAGATCTGCGTAAAGCGCAGGAGACGCTGGATACTGACCATTACGGCCTGGAGCGCGTGAAGGATCGTATTCTTGAGTATCTTGCCGTTCAGAGTCGCGTCAGCAAAATTAAAGGGCCGATTCTGTGCCTGGTCGGACCGCCAGGGGTAGGTAAAACGTCCCTCGGTCAGTCGATCGCCAAGGCGACCGGCCGTAAATATGTCCGCATGGCGCTGGGCGGCGTGCGTGATGAAGCGGAAATCCGTGGTCACCGTCGTACCTACATCGGCTCCATGCCGGGTAAACTCATTCAGAAAATGGCGAAAGTCGGGGTTAAAAACCCACTGTTCCTGCTGGATGAGATCGACAAAATGTCTTCGGACATGCGCGGCGACCCTGCTTCAGCACTGCTGGAAGTGCTTGATCCTGAGCAGAACATTGCGTTCAACGACCACTATCTGGAAGTCGACTACGATCTCTCTGATGTGATGTTCGTGGCAACCTCGAACTCAATGAACATTCCGGCACCGTTGCTGGATCGTATGGAAGTGATTCGTCTGTCGGGTTACACCGAAGATGAGAAACTGAACATCGCTAAACAGCATCTGCTGACCAAGCAGATTGAGCGAAACGCCCTGAAAGCCAGTGAAATTACGGTTGAAGATAGCGCGATTATTGGCATTATCCGTTACTACACCCGTGAAGCCGGCGTGCGTAGCCTTGAGCGTGAGCTGTCGAAATTGTGCCGTAAAGCGGTGAAATCACTGCTGATGGACAAGACGAAAAAGCACATCACCATCAATGGTGAAAACCTCAAAGACTTCCTGGGCGTACAGCGCTTTGATTACGGCCGTGCTGACAGTGAAAACCGTGTCGGTCAGGTTACTGGCCTGGCGTGGACGGAAGTGGGCGGCGATCTGCTGACCATCGAAACCGCCTGCGTACCGGGTAAAGGCAAGCTCACTTACACCGGTTCTCTGGGTGAAGTGATGCAGGAGTCGATTCAGGCTGCGCTGACCGTGGTGCGGGCCCGTGCCGAGAAGCTGGGCATTAATGGGGACTTCTACGAAAAACGTGATATTCACGTTCACGTGCCAGAAGGCGCTACGCCGAAAGATGGTCCGAGTGCCGGTATCGCAATGTGTACTGCGCTGGTCTCCTGTCTGACCGGTAACCCGGTGCGTGCGGATGTCGCTATGACTGGTGAGATCACCCTGCGTGGTCAGGTGCTGCCGATTGGCGGGCTGAAAGAGAAACTGCTGGCAGCGCACCGTGGTGGCATTAAAACCGTGCTGATCCCGGACGACAACAAGCGTGATCTGGAAGAGATTCCACAGAACGTGATTGCCGATCTGGAGATTCATCCGGTGAAGCGTATTGAAGAGGTGCTGAATCTGGCACTGGAAAATGCGCCTTACGGCATGCAGGTCGCAACAGCAAAATAGTGATTAACGGCATAAACCGTTAAAAAGCGGAGCTGGCAAGGCAATTGGCGCTTGCCAGCTTTTTTTTGTGCCGCTAATTTAGGTGGCTGTCGGGGCGACGTTCTCAGAGAAATTCCGTTGTTTCGGCTCCACAGGCTTGATATAACTTGCTGCGCGTTCGTACCCGGCCGGAAGCCCGGTACGAGGTGAAATAATAAAAGAGGGGATGAAGAGAGTGAATAAGTCACAATTGATCGACAAAATTGCTGCCGATGCTGATATTTCTAAAGCTGCAGCAGGACGTGTTTTAGATGCATTTATGGGCTCAGTTTCAGATGCGCTGAAAGAGGGTGATGAAGTGGCTCTGGTGGGTTTCGGCACATTCTCTGTGCGTGACCGCGCTGCACGTACCGGCCGCAATCCGCAAACCGGTAAAGAGATCACCATCCCGGCTGGTAAAGTACCGGGTTTCCGTGCAGGTAAAGCATTGAAAGACGCTGTCAATTAATAACAACGAATAGATTCATTGACGCATTTTCTTCAGTGGATTAGAGGACGATTAACCCGTTCTCATGTAACATACAGGCACATCAATGAGATGTGCCTTTTTTGTTTTAACCGGTGAGAATCGGGTCGTAAGATGGACCTGGACCGGATTGAGACTGCCAGCGAAGCCAGCAGTTACGCGAATCGCCAGCCAGTGGCGAATTGCGACCGAGCTTTACATACACACTACAGCGGAGCGTTGCCTTACCATGATGGACAATTTACGCGCGGCGTCGAACCATGTCGTGCTCAAGATTATTCTGGGACTGATTATCGTCTCTTTTGTGCTGACAGGCGTTGGCAACTATCTGATTGGCGGCAATAACGACTATGCGGCCAAAGTTAACGGTCAGGAGATTAGCCGGGGACAGCTGGAGCAGGCGTTCAATAGTGAACGCAGTCGTCAGCAGCAGATGCTGGGTGACCAGTTCTCGCAGCTGGCCAGCAACGATGGCTTCATGCAGCAGATGCGTCAGCAGGCGCTGTCTCAGTTAATCGACCAGGCCCTGCTCGACAGCTACATCAAAGATCTCCACCTCAGCATCAGTGACGATCAGGTCAAGCAGGCCATCTTCAATCAGCAGGCTTTCCAGACCAACGGCAAATTCGACAATGCTAAATATCTGGCGCTAATCGGCAACATGGGTTTCAGCGCCGACCGGTATGCTGAAGCGCTGCGTAAGCAACTCTCTAATCAGCAGCTGATCAATGCTGTGGCCAACACAGACTTCACGCTGAAAGGCGAAGCCAGCAAACTGGTTGACCTGGTTTCACAGCAACGTGATATTCGTCAGGCGACGCTGGACGTCAATGCCCTGATGGCGAAACAAACTGTCACTGACGACGAAGTCAGTCAGTATTATCAGCAGCATAAAACCAGCTTTATGTCACCTGAACAGTTCCGCGTCAGCTACATCCTGATGGATGCCGCCAGCATGCAGCAGGATGCCAGCGACGCAGATATTCAGGCCTGGTACGACCAGCATAAAGCAGACTATTCGCAACCACAGCGTAGTCGCTACAGCGTCATTCAGACTAAAACTGAGGCTGATGCTAATGCGGTACTGGCTCAGCTGAAGAGTGGTGCCAGCTTCGCGGATGTGGCGAAAGCCAAATCAATTGACCCAATCTCTGCGCGTAAGGGCGGTGATATGGGCTGGCTCGAACCTTCAACCACCCCGGATGAGCTGAAAAATGCGGGTCTGACTGAGAAAGGCCAGATGTCAGGCGTGATCAAATCGTCAGTGGGCTTCCTGGTGGTTCGTCTCGACGACATTCAGCCGGAACAGGTTAAGCCGCTGGCTGACGTTCGCAGTGCCGTTGCAGCGAAAGTGAAGCAGGAGAAGGGCGTTGATGCCTTCTACAAACTGCAGCAGAAAGTCAGTGAAGCGGCCAGTAATGACAATGAGTCACTGGCGGGTGCCGAGCAGGCTTCGGGTCTGAAAGCGAAAGAGACCGGCTGGTTCAGTCAGGACACGCTGCCAGACGCGCTTAACTTCGATGCTGTGAAGCAGGCAATCTTTAACGGTGGTCTGGTCGGTCAAAACGGTGCACCGGGTAACAACTCCGACATTATCACCGTCGATGGCGACCGTGCCTTTGTACTGCGTATCAGCGAGCACAAACCGGAAGCGGTAAAACCGCTGGAGCAGGTGAAGGCGCAGATTACGGATACGCTTAAGCATGATAAAGCGACACAGCAGGCTAAAGCACAGGCCGATAAACTGCTGGCCGACCTCAAAGCGGGCAAGCTGGAAGCCCTGACTGCAGCAGGCCTGACACTGAGCGCCAGCAAAACCGTTGATCGCAATGCGCAGGATCCGGTGGCACAGGCGGCCTTTAATCTGCCTCAGCCTGCTGATAATAAGCCTTCATGGGGTGTCAGCGAAGATATGCAGGGCAATGTGGTGCTGGTGGCGGTAGATAAAGTTAAAACGGGCAGCATGCCACAGGCGCAGATTGACGAAATGGTCAAAGGCGTTACGCAGAATAATGCGCAGCTGACGTTTGAAGCCTTACTGCAAAACCTTCGTAAAGAGGCCAAAATTAAGTACGGCGCTGCGGCACAAATGCAGTAAGCCTCGCAGAAACTGCGCAACGACTGTAATAATCAAAGGCCGCATTCGCGGCCTTTTCCATTTCTGAAATCCCGCTTTTGAGCCTTGTGCGGCGTAGTGCCACTCTGTCGCTGCTGTTTACACACAAGGAGAAACACAGCATGGCTAAACCTAAACTCGTTGCCTTTTATCTCTCACTCGCACTGGGTGGCGCACTCTGTCACGGCAGCGTCTCTGCGGCACCTGAACCTGCCAGTCCAGCAGTGTCGCAGAACGTACATCCTGCACCGAAGCCGGAGGCCGCCGCGCCGTCACTGCAGGAGCAGGTCAGCATCAATGAAGCGACAGCGGAACAGCTCTCTGCCGCTATGAATGGTGTGGGGCTGAAGAAGGCGCAGGCGATTGTGAACTATCGCGAACAGTACGGACCCTTTAGCGCGATTCAGCAACTCAATGAAGTACCGGGTATCGGTAACGCGCTGATAGAGCGAAATGCGTCCCGGCTGAAATTGTGAGGCAGTACACATCTGTGATGCTTAACCCACGCTAACCAGACGACTCTGCTAAAGTGAACAGGTCCAACCAGTTAACTCACAGTAGCAGGAGAGCATGATCATGCAGACCACCATAAAAGTGCGTGGCTATCATCTGGATGTCTATCAGCACGTCAACAATGCGCGCTATCTTGAGTTTCTTGAAGAGGCGCGCTGGCAATGGCTGGAAGAGGTTGAAGCGTTCCACTGGTTGCTGGAACAGAAACTGGCTTTTGTGGTGGTCAATATCAACATCAACTACCGTCGCCCGGCCGTGCTGGGCGACGTACTGGCTATCGACAGTGAGATTACGCAATTAAATGGCAAAAGCGGCATTATTGCCCAGCGGGTGCTGCTGGCAGGTCAGGAGACCGTGGTGGCGGATGCTGCACTTACTTTTGTCTGTATTGATTTGCGGACCCAGAAGGCGGTTGCGCTGGAAGGGGAGTTACGTGAGCGGCTGATGCGTCTGATGGCATGAGCCGATAACGAGGCGGCAAATCAAGGTTCTCTGCCGCCATGCCAGACAGCCTTAGCTAAGACCGCTTTTAGCTTTCATGGCAG
This sequence comes from Candidatus Pantoea gossypiicola, assembly GCF_008632075.1. Lineage (GTDB taxonomy): Bacteria > Pseudomonadota > Gammaproteobacteria > Enterobacterales > Enterobacteriaceae > Pantoea > Pantoea gossypiicola. Next base: position 10,606 of record NZ_VWVM01000010.1, on the reverse strand, counting down.
ACATTACGCCCGCCCGATCGCTGAGATAACCCTGCAGGCCATTAGCCCGTAAATGACAGGCAGCACACTCACCACATCCGTCGCCTTTTACGCCGTTATAGCAGGTCAGCGTCTGCTCGCGTACCAGCGAGAGTTGCTGCCAGTAATCTGCCAGCGCCCAGGTTTCCGCTTTATTGAGCCACATCAGCGGCGTCTCAAAACGCACCTCGCGCGCCATGCCAAGTGACACCGCATGGTTCAGCGCTTTGACAAACTCATCGCGGCAGTCGGGATAGCCGGAAAAATCGGTTTCGCAGACGCCGGTGATGACCGCTTCCGCTTCGACCTGATATGCGTAAACTGAGGCCAGCGTCAGAAAGAGAATATTGCGTCCTGGTACAAACGTACTGGGTAATCCACTGGCTTCAGGATTATAAGCAGGCACCGGAATGTTATCTCGCGTCAGGCTGCTGACGGCGAGTTCGTTCAGCATGGTCACGTCCAGCACTTTATGCGCGCGCGCACCCAGTGTCATCGCCAGATCGCGGGCGACATCAATCTCTTCCCGGTGGCGTTGTCCATAGTCGAAAGTGACACAGTGAACTTCATCATAAAGCTGTATAGCCTGAATCAGGCAGGTAGTGGAGTCTTGTCCACCGCTGAAAACTACAACCGCGCGTTTCATGGTGTTTCCCTGATAATTAATTTTGCGCTTATGGTAATGCCTCAGTCCGCTGCTGAACAGCTGCAAGGCGGATCAATGGGCGGCGGAATCCATGCGCGGCTGAAATCAAACCAGCCCAGCGTATTCAGCTCAATCCCTTCAACGGCAGGGGGAGCATAAATCTGGTAACGATAATTGAACAGGGGCAGCAGGATGCCGTCCGTCATCAGTTGATGATAAAGCTGCTGCAGCGCACGGGTGCGACTGCCGCTATCTGCTATCTGCTGGATATCCAGCAGTTGCGCCTGGACTTCTTCGCCCTGCGGTGCAGGCCACAGCCGACGCCATAGCGGGTCAATTTGTAACCAGCTGGCCAGAGTGAAGACCGGCGCATCGCCAATCAGCCGATCGCCCATCACAATATCCGCCTCATCAGGCGGGTCGATGTGATGCCAGCTTTTCACCGGGTGAAAAACGACGTTCAGAGTACAGCCCTGCTGTTTTAACAGAGTGACCAGTGCCTGGGACATCTGATGCAGCTCAACCGGCAGCTGATAATGCAGTGTCAGAGTGGGGGGCAAGGGGACCGGAACATTATCAATCAGCGGTACTTCCCAGCCGGGTAACAGCTCTTTGCTGGGGGTAATTAATCCCTCATCCAGTGGTAACCGGCTGACGATGCCGCTTTGCTGGATCAGCTGGAACAGCGTGCGCGCCTGATCGGGTGTAAAACCGGCTCGCGGGCGGCAGACCAGATAACAGAAGCCGAGACTGATGCTACTGCTGACCGGCTTCAATGTCCCGAGTTCAGTGGCATCACCAATGGCAATCTGCACCGGATGGCGACAGCTGCTGCCGAGTGCGGCATCAAACAGCTGAGGGGTAATCCAGTACTCTACCGCCTGTAATAGCGGACGCTGCAGATGCCAGCGCGCGTGACTTTCAATCCTGACCAGTTCGCCACTGAAGTGCGCAAGTTTCCACGGACCGCTGCCGACAGCGGGATCATCGGGGTGGGACAGCAGGCACAATAAGTGTGCGAGGCGATGCGGCAGCCAGAAATCAGAGCGTCGCAATACAAAACGTAGTGCAAGTGGATGGGGAGCATCCACGCTGATCACATCAGCAAGCAATAGACCAACACGTGTGTCCCGCAACAGCTGGCGGAACTGCGCCACCAGTTGCACGGCCTGCACCGGCTCGTCGGTGTGCCACATCAGCTGAGGCCGTAACCAGAATAACCAGCTACAGGACGCCTCATCATGCTGCCAGTGATGCGCCAGATCGCCGACCGGCTCATCCTGCTCAAAACGGGTCAGACCGGAATAGATCTGCCGAACCAGATGCTGTTCAGCCCGCCCGGTAATCTGGCGCGGCTCAGTGCTCTCCATCGGACGATAGTAGGGGATGCGCAGAACCGGCGTGTCGTTCTGCCACTGTCCACCCATTAACGGCCGCAGCATATTAATCAGCCTTTCCGGCGGCAGATCCAGCAGCTGTAAGGCATCCGCCGTATCTCCGGCATCAAGCTGTTGTTGCAACAACTGCTGCCGTAACTGTTCAGGCGTGCGCAGAAACACTAACTGACCCTGTTTGCCACGGCCCGGCTCGCCGTGCCAGCTAAGCCAGCCAGCGTGCTGCCACTGTGACAGCAGCGTACGGAGATGACGCTCGCTGCAGATGCAGTGGCGCGCCATCTCTGCCACGCAGGTCTGCTGAGGGGCACCCTGGCTCTGCTGCCACAGGCGCTGAAACTGATTAAGGCGGTTAAGCTGACGCATCGTAAACCCGGAACAGTTTTTTAAAAGTATTCACTATTAGTTCCGTAATTAACAGGCAATAGTAAGCTCATCTTTTCAGCAGGAGGGTAACGATAATGCGTTTAGCCGCATTCGATATGGATGGCACATTATTGCTGCCGGATCATCAGCTGGGTCAGCAGACGCTGGATAGCCTGCAGGCGCTGCACCTGCGTGGCGTAAATCTGGCGCTGGCGACGGGCCGTCATCTGCTGGAGATGCAGATTTTACGGGAGAAATTAACGCTCCCCGCGTGGCTGATTACCGGGAATGGCACCCGCGTACACGATCGGTCTGGCAATCTGATCTTTGCCCGTGATCTGCCCTCTGCGGTAGCCGAAGAGGTCATCCATCGCCACTGGGAAACACCCGCGTCGATCCATATTTTCAACGATCAGGGATGGTTTACCGATCGCCCCCAGCCTGAGCTGCTGGTAGCCCATCAGATGAGCGGATTTGGCTATCAGTTGTGCGATTTGAAAAGGCTGCCCGCGCATCAGGTAACAAAAATCTGCTTTATCGCTCAGCATCAGCGGCTGTGCCAGCTGAAAACAGAACTGGATGCGGCGCTGGGTGAGCAGGCGAATATCTGCTTCTCTGCGGTGGACTGTCTGGAAGTGTTGCCCGCCAGCTGCAACAAAGGCAGCGCGCTGGCGCTGTTGTGCGACCATCTGTCACTGACGCTGGCGGAGTGCATGGCGTTCGGGGATGCAATGAATGACAGAGAGATGCTGTCGCAGGCTGGACGGGGCTTCATCATGGGCAATGCGATGGCGCAACTGAAAGCCGCGCTACCGCATCTGCCGGTATTAGGGCATTGCGAGACACAGGCGGTGTCTCACTATTTAAATCACTGGCTGGCAACACCCGACCTCGCGTATTCCCCCGAATGCTGAGGATTGCCGTGAACCGGACAGGACGTCCGGTTTTTTACTCGAGTTCGCGCTGCCACGGCGTGATATCGCCAATATGTTTTGCTACCCATTCCGGCCGATAGTAGCTATCGGGATAACGTTCTCCACTGTCGCACAGCAGTGTCACCAGGGAGCCCTGCTGATTTGCTGCCCTTAAGCGTTTCGCCACCTGTATCATGCCCCAGAAATTGGTGCCGGTAGAGGCACCCGGTTTGCGTCCCAGGATTTTTTCCAGCTTCAGCATCGCGGCCAGCGTCGCCCCATCCGGTACTTTGATCATTTCATCAATCACGTCAGGCATAAACGACGGCTCCACGCGCGGACGGCCAATTCCCTCGATCATGCTGCCTCGCGTGCTGGTCAGCGTTGCATCACGCTGTTGCCAGTAATCGAAAAACACCGAATGCTGCGGATCCACCACCAGCAGTTTCGTTTCCAGGCCCTGATAACGAATATAGCGGCCCAGCGTCGCCGAGGTGCCGCCAGTGCCCGCGCTCATAATCACCGTATGGGGAATCGGATAGGGTTCATGCTGCATCTGACGGAATATGCTCTCAGCAATATTATTATTACCGCGCCAGTCGGTGGCGCGTTCAGCGTAAGTAAACTGATCCATAAAATGGCCATTCAGCTCACGTGCCAGCCGTTCAGATTCTGCGTAAAGCTGGCAGGGATCCTCGACAAAATGGCACTGTCCACCATAAAAGGTGATCTGCTCAATTTTACGTTTCGCCGTGCTGGCGGGCATCACTGCAATAAAGGGCAGGCCAAGCAGCCTTGCGAAGTACGCCTCAGAAACGGCCGTGCTGCCTGACGAGGCTTCGATAATCGGCGTATTCTCTTTAATCCAGCCGTTGGAGAGACCGTAGAGAAACAGAGATCGTGCCAGCCGATGTTTAAGACTGCCACTGGGATGGGTGCTCTCATCTTTCAGGTAGAACCAGATACCGGGAAAATCCGCCAGATCGAAACGGATCAGATGGGTTTCAGCCGATCGTTGAAAATCAGCGTTAATTTCGTTGATAGCGTGGCGAATCCAGCAGGTCTGCATCTCAGGCATCCGGTAAAGAAATGATGCGGCTATTTTATGGCACGTGCAGGAAAAAGAGATTGCAAAAATACCGCTAAAATTGCGGTAATGGAGAAAATGATTCTCCCGGAGTCCCGTATGTTAGACAAAACCGACCTTAAACTGCTCTCACTGCTGCAACAGGATTGTACGCTGTCGCTGCAGGCGCTGGCGGATGCCGTCAACCTCACCACCACACCCTGCTGGAAGCGCCTGAAAAAGCTGGAAGATGATGGCATTATCCGCGCTCGGGTGGCGCTGCTGGATGGGGATAAAATCGGACTGTCACTGACAGCGTTTATGTTTGTGAAAACCCAGCAGCACAGCCGCGACTGGTATCTGGCTTTTGTGTCGGTGGTCAGCAGCATGCCCGAGGTGATGGCCTTTTACCGGATGGCAGGCGAGTATGATTACCTGCTGCGCATTCAGGTGGCCGACATGAAGAGCTATGATGCGTTCTACAAGCGATTAGTGAACGGTGTGCCTGGCCTGATTGATGTGACATCCAGCTTCGCCATGGAAGAGATTAAATACACCACGGCTTTACCTGTCGCCCCCTGAGGGCCTGAGATTGAGAGCAGCGTTGTGCGATTATTCAGTCAATTAAGTTGGTATTTTCTGCGGGAGTGGCGGCGCTATCTGGGCGCGGTCATCCTGCTGATTGTTATTGCTGTTCTGCAGTTGCTGCCGCCGCATGTCGTCGGTGTCATTGTTGATGGTGTCACACGTGACAACATGAGTACCCGTCACATCATGATGTGGATTGGCATCATGCTGGCAACCGCAGTGGTGGTCTATCTGCTGCGCTACGTCTGGCGCGTACTGCTGTTTGGGGCCTCCTACCAGCTGGCGGTTGAGCTGCGCGAAGATTTTTATCGCCAGCTGAGTCGGCAGCAACCGGCTTTTTATCTGCGTCACCGGACCGGTGACCTGATTGCGCGCGCCACTAACGATGTGGATCGGGTCGTGTTTGCAGCCGGGGAAGGGGTGCTGACGCTGGTCGACTCGCTGGTGATGGGCTGCGTGGTGCTGCTGGTGATGAGTACGCAGATCAGCTGGCAGCTGACGCTGCTGGCACTGGTGCCGATGCCCATTATGGCGATCGTCATCCATCGCTATGGTAATCAGCTGCATCATCGCTTCAAACTGGCCCAGGCGGCCTTCTCCAGCCTTAACGATCAGACGCAGGAGAGCCTGACCAGCATCCGGATGATTAAATCCTTCGGTCTTGAACAGCATCAGTCGCAGCAATTCTCAGATATCGCCCGCGATACCGGTGAAAAGAACCTGCGCGTGGCGCGGGTCGATGCCCGTTTCGATCCCACAATCTACATTGCTATTGGTTTCTCAAACCTGCTGGCAATTGGCGGTGGCAGCTGGCTGGTGTGGCATGACCAGATGACGCTGGGGCAGCTTACCAGCTTTGTGATGTATCTCGGCCTGATGATCTGGCCGATGCTGGCGCTGGCGTGGATGTTCAATATCGTGGAACGCGGCAGTGCCGCCTGGAGCCGCATCGGTGCATTGCTGGCGGAAGCGCCAGCGGTGGAAGATGGCGATAAGTCTCTGCCACCTGAGCCGGGCACGCTGCAGGTCGCAATTCGCGCCTTTCACTATCCGGTCAGTGCGGCTCCGGTGTTAAGCGATGTCAGCTTCCAGTTGAAGCCCGGCGAAATGCTGGGACTGTGCGGGCCAACCGGCAGTGGCAAAAGTACCTTACTGAGCCTGATCCAGCGCCATTTTGATATTCAGCAGGGCGATATCCGTTATCACCAGATCCCGCTGCCGCAGTTACGGCTGGACAGCTGGCGCAGTCGTCTCGCTGTGGTTAGCCAGACACCCTTCCTGTTCTCTGACAGCGTAGCGAACAATATTGCGCTGGGGAAACCGGGCGCAACCCAGCAGGAGATTGAACAGGCCGCCACGCTGGCCTGCGTGCATGACGATATTCTGCGGCTGCCGCAGGGTTATGAAACCGAAGTCGGGGAGCGAGGTGTGATGCTGTCGGGTGGGCAGAAGCAGCGTCTTTCGATTGCCCGGGCACTGCTGCTGAACGCAGAAATCCTGATTCTGGACGACGCGCTCTCTGCGGTGGATGGTCGTACCGAGCACGAAATTCTGCATAACCTGCGCATCTGGGGGCAGGGAAAAACACTGATTATCAGCGCACATCGCCTGTCGGCGCTAACGGAAGCCAGTGAAATTCTGGTATTGCAACAGGGCTGCGTGGCACAGCGTGGCGATCATGACGCGCTCACCGCCAGCGCTGGCTGGTATCGTAACATGTACCGTTACCAGCAACTGGAAGCAGCGCTGGATGATGATGAAAATGAGAAAGGAGTGCCGCATGGCTAAGTCTGCCCGCTTGTGGCCAACCCTGAAGCGCCTGCTGAGCTACGGTAAGCCCTGGCGTAAATCCCTGTCGCTGGCGGTAGGCATGTTGTGGATCGCTGCCGCGGCGGAAGTGACCGGTCCGGTACTGGTCAGCTACTTTATCGATAACCTGGTGGCGAAGCATCAGATGCCCTGGGGTCTGGTGGCCGGTCTGGTCATCAGCTTTATCCTGCTTCAGCTACTGGCCGCCGGACTGCACTACTGGCAGGCGCTGCTGTTTAATCGCGCCGCCATTGGTGTGGTACAGCGATTACGCAGTGACGTGATGAATGCCGCGCTCTGTCAGCCGCTGAGCGCCTTTGATACTCAGCCGGTCGGGCAGATTATTTCGCGCGTTACGAATGACACCGAAGTGATCCGCGATCTTTATGTCACGGTGGTTTCAACCGTACTGCGCAGCGCTGCCCTGGTCGGTGCCATGATGGTGGCGATGTTCAGTCTTGACTGGCGCATGGCGCTGGTAGCAATGATGATTTTCCCGCTGGTACTGATAGTGATGTTCATCTATCAGCGTTATAGCACGCCGATTGCGCGCCGGGTTCGCAGCTATCTGGCTGACATCAACAACGGCTTCAACGAAGTGATCAGCGGCATGAGTGTGATTCAGCAGTTTCGTCAGCAGGCGCGATTTGGTGAACGGATGGGCGAAGCGAGCCGCTCTCACTATCTGGCGCGCATGGAGACGCTGCGTCTCGATGGCTTTCTGCTGCGTCCGCTGTTGAGCCTGTTTTCAGCGATGGTATTGTGCGGGCTGCTGATTCTGTTCAGTTTTTCCGTGCCTGGGGTGTTTGAAGTGGGGGTACTGTATGCCTTTATTACTTACCTGGGTCGCCTGAATGAGCCGCTGATTGAACTGACTACGCAGCAGTCGATGTTGCAGCAGGCGGTGGTTTCCGGTGAGCGTATCTTTGAGCTGATGGATGCCGCCCAGCAGCAGTATGGTGCCGATCAGCAGCCACTGGCTTCAGGTCGTATTGCCCTGAATAACCTCAGTTTTGCCTACCGTGAAAACCGCGATGTGCTGAGTGATATCAATCTTGAAGTTGCACCACGTGAGTTTGTGGCGCTGGTGGGTCATACCGGCAGCGGCAAAAGCACGCTGGCTAACCTGCTCATGGGCTACTACCCGGTGACGCGCGGCGAAATCCGTATTGATGACCGCCCGATTAGCGAGCTGAGTCATGCTGTGCTGCGCCGTGGTATTGCGATGGTGCAGCAGGATCCGGTGGTGCTGGCCGATACACTGCTGGCGAATGTGCGGCTGGGCCGCGACATCAGCGAAGAGGCCGTCTGGACAGTGCTTGAACAGGTGCAACTGGCACCGCTGGCGCATGCCCTGCCGGAAGGGATTCATACCCGGCTGGGCGAGCAGGGCAATAATCTGTCGGTCGGTCAGAAGCAGCTGCTGGCGCTGGCCCGGGTACTGGTTGATCTGCCGCAGATCCTGATCCTTGACGAGGCTACAGCTAACATCGACTCCGGCACCGAGCAGGCGATTCAGCAGACGCTTGCGACACTACGGCAACACAGCACGCTGGTGGTGATCGCTCACCGCCTTTCAACGATTATCGATGCGGATAAGATTCTGGTGCTGCATCGCGGTCGTGTGGTTGAGCAGGGCACCCATCAGCAACTGCTGTCGCTGCAGGGACGCTACTGGCAGATGTATCAGCTGCAGCAGGCAGGGGATGATCTGGCGTCGGGCGTACCTGTAACATCTGAAAGCTGACTTGCACCTTTTTTGCGCAGATTTATCGGAGTAATCTGTATAAATGCACTCCTTTGACGCCATAAGCACCAAAGGAGTGCAGCCTCACGCTGCAATCCCTGTTACATACCCTTTCTGTTTTGAATCTTCTTTAAAGCATCCCTTGCTCCATCTCGTCTGACTCACTGATTAAGGTCAGATTTACACTCTGGCACAGGCTTTGCTTATATCCCTGCGTGTTCGTAAACATTACCTATTACTCGCTGGAGGGGATCCAATGAAGCTGGTCACCGTCGTAATTAAGCCATTCAAACTGGAGGATGTTCGTGAAGCTTTATCCTCTATCGGCATTCAGGGACTGACCGTCTCCGAAGTGAAAGGTTTTGGTCGTCAGAAAGGCCATGCGGAGCTCTATCGTGGCGCAGAGTACAGCGTGAACTTCCTGCCGAAGGTCAAAATTGATATCGCGATTGCCGACGATCAGTTAGACGAAGTGGTGGATGTTATCAGTAAAGCGGCCTACACCGGCAAAATTGGCGACGGTAAAATTTTCGTGGCGGAACTGCAGCGCGTCATCCGTATTCGTACCGGCGAGACCGACGAAGCCGCTCTGTAATTAAGACTCAGTACTGTGATGGGATGGAATAAAAATGAATAAAATTTTCACTAAGCTGGGCCTCACCAGCCTGGCACTGTTACCCTCACTCGCAATGGCTGCGCCTGCCGTTGCGGACAAGGCTGATAACGCATTTATGATGATTTGCACCGCGCTGGTGCTGTTTATGTCAATTCCAGGTATTGCGCTGTTTTATGGTGGCCTGATTCGTGGCAAAAACGTTCTGTCGATGCTGACGCAGGTTGCTGTCACCTTCTCGCTGGTCTGCGTGCTGTGGGTGGTCTACGGCTACTCCCTGGCCTTCAGTGAAGGTAACGCCTTCTTTGGCGGCTTTGGCTGGGCCATGCTGAAAAACATTCAGCTCACCGCCGTTATGGGCAGTTTCTATCAGTATATCCACGTAGCATTCCAGGCCTCGTTTGCCTGCATTACTGTGGGCCTGATTGTCGGTGCCATTGCAGAGCGTATCCGTTTCTCTGCTGTACTGATCTTCGTCGGTGTCTGGCTGACGCTGGCTTACCTGCCTATCGCGCATATGGTCTGGGCGGGCGGTTTCCTGGCGCAGGATGGCGCGCTGGACTTCGCTGGCGGCACCGTGGTGCATATCAACGCCGCGGTAGCGGGTCTGGTGGGGGCATATCTGGTCGGCAAACGTGCGGGCTTTGGTAAAGAGGCCTTCAAGCCACATAACCTGCCGATGGTCTTTACCGGCACTGCTATTCTGTACGTTGGCTGGTTTGGCTTTAATGCCGGTTCAGCTTCAGCAGCAAACGAAATCGCCGCGCTGGCTTTCCTGAACACCGTGGTTGCAACAGCGGGTGCGGTACTGGCATGGACCTTTGGTGAGTGGGCGGTACGTGGTAAGCCTTCACTGCTGGGTGCCTGCTCAGGCTTTATTGCCGGTCTGGTCGCGATTACTCCAGCCTGTGGTTATGTCGGTGTGGGCGGTGCGTTAATCATCGGCCTGGTCGGCGGACTGGCGGGACTGTGGGGCGTCACCACCCTGAAAAAATGGCTGCGCGTTGATGATCCGTGCGATGTATTCGGCGTGCATGGCGTGTGCGGTATCGTGGGCTGTATCCTGACCGGCGTGTTTGCTTCCTCTTCACTGGGCGGCGTCGGTTATGCTCAGGACGTCACCATGGGCCATCAGGTCTGGGTGCAGCTCTTCAGCGTGGGTCTGACGATTGTCTGGTCGGGCGTGGTTGCCTTCATTGGCTTCAAGCTGGCCGATCTGATTGTCGGACTGCGCGTACCGGAAGAGCATGAACGTGAAGGTCTGGATGTAAACAGCCACGGCGAGAATGCTTACAACCAGTAATGGACAGGCACTGAATGACTAGTCCTGGCATAGGTTGACACGTTATGCCGTTAAAACGCCTGATGCACTGCATCAGGCGTTTTGTATTTCAGCGACAGATGTGGCCGCTGACTGTTATAGATTTCTACTGACTCTGCCACCA
>NZ_VWVM01000001.1 GCF_008632075.1 Candidatus Pantoea gossypiicola | reverse complement strand
TGGTGGCAGAGTCAGTAGAAATCTATAACAGTCAGCGGCCACATCTGTCGCTGAAATACAAAACGCCTGATGCAGTGCATCAGGCGTTTTAACGGCATAACGTGTCAACCTATGCCAGGACTAGTCAGCTGAATAACGCAGGGGAGAGAACATAATGCGTGTACTTTGTGAAAAATGTCAGCAACCGCTGTCGCTCAGCGACGGTGAATTTATCTGCACAGCCTGCGGAGCACATTACCCAGCGCATCCCTGCTGTCCTGATTGTCACCAGCCACTTGAAGTGCTGAAAGCCTGCGGCGCAGTGGACTATTTTTGCCGTAACGGACATGGTCTGATTTCCCGCAAGCGCGCACTTTTCCAGCCAACCGGTCACTGACCCCGCTTTCAGCTACCCTTAAAATGTCAGATAACGCAGCGCGATCCCTGGCCCTTTTTGTAGCAAAAATGCTATTGCGCCGTAACAAATGCGTTGTACAGGTTCACTCTGTAATGTACCAGGTGGTACAATCCTGCCGCGTCGTGGGAGGGGTCAGCCACATCCGTGCTCTTCCGGCCCACAGATTCTCACGGACGCGGGTCTGTTTATATTCGATTTGAAACAGAGCAATGCTCTGCGCGGATGTGCATAACGCGCCAGAGTCCGGACGGCATCAGTCCGGATGCTCTGTTTATTCAGGAGAGTAAGTGTTATGGCTGAAACATCCTCCCGCTCCGGAAAGGGGCTGGGAATCGCATCCGTGCTGCTCGGACTGGTTCTGCTTGCTACCGGTCTGTTTTTTGCCATTGGCGGCGGTAAACTGGTAGCCCTTGGCGGCAGCGGGTACTTTTTAATTGCGGGTATCGTCACTGTACTCTCCGCAATTCAATTCTTCCGTCGCAAATCATCGGCAGTGATTCTGTTCCTGATGGTCTTTGTCGGCACCCTGATCTGGTCGCTGTTCGATGCGGGTCTGGAGTTCTGGCCGCTGGTCTCGCGCCTGATGTTGCCTGCCGGACTGATGCTGCTGGCTTTCCTGATCTGGCCTTCACTGCGTAAGCACGAAGGTAAGCACTCACTGGCAAAACCCTCTTACGCCTTCTCTGCGCTGCTGGCGGCAGGCATGGTGATTACGCTGGTACAGATGTTCCAGCCCCATCCTACCGTTGCCGGCACCGGTGAAGAGTTGCCGCTGGTCCCGGTTGATAAAGCCAGACAGCAGAAAGACTGGGATAACTACGGTAACACTCCGCAGGGCAGCCGCTTTGTGGCGCTGGACCAGATTACCCGCGATAACGTGAAGGATTTGAAAGTTGCCTGGACCTTCCACACCGGTGATACGCCTGTCAGCCCGACCGGTAACGGTGCAGAAGATCAGCAGACGCCGTTGCAGATTGGCAACACCCTTTACCTCTGTACGCCACACAACAACGTTATTGCGGTTGAGGCTAACAGCGGTAAGCAGATCTGGAAACGTGAAATCAATGCCAAAGCAGAAGTCTGGCCGCGCTGCCGTGGTCTGGCTTACTTTGACGCAACTAAACCACTGCAACAGCCGGATAAGCCGGGCTCTTCACCTGTACCTGCCGCTGTGCTGCCAGCCGGTGACACCTGTCAGCGTCGTATTTTGATGAACACCATCGACGCACGTCTGATTGCGATCAACGCTGACAACGGCGAGTTCTGTGAAAACTTTGGCGATCACGGCATCGTTGATCTTAAAGCGGGACTGGGCCAGGCACCGGATCCACAGTATCAGCTGACGTCAGCGCCAACGCTGGCAGGCACCACCGTCGTGGTGGGTGGTCGTGTCGCAGATAACGTGCAGACTGATATGCCAGGCGGCGTGCTGCGTGGCTTTGACGTTATCACCGGTAAAATGCGCTGGGCGTTTGACCCAGGCAATGTTGATCCAAATGCAATTCTGATGCCGGGTAAAGATTACACCCGCAGTACGCCGAACTCCTGGGCACCGATGTCGTACGATCCGGCAATGAACACCGTATTCATTCCGATGGGCAGTTCATCGGTTGACCTTTGGGGCGCGAACCGTACCGAACTGGATCACAAATATGGTGCTTCAGTGCTGGCGCTGGATGCCACCACCGGTAAAGAGAAGTGGGTCTATCAGACCGTACATAACGATCTGTGGGACTTCGACCTGCCGATGCAGCCAAGCCTGATCGACTTCCCGCAGAAAGATGGCAGCACCACGCCAGCGGTGGTGATTGGTGGTAAAACCGGCATGATCTTCGTGCTTGACCGTATGACCGGCAAGCCGCTGACCAAAGTCGAAGAACTGCCGATGCCGCAGGGTCATATCCCGAACGAGCAGTACACGAAAACACAGCCACACTCGACCGGTATGCCGCAGATTGGCAACCAGACGCTGAAAGAGTCTGACATGTGGGGTGCAACGCCGTTCGATCAGCTGGCCTGCCGTATTGCCTTCAAATCGATGCGCTACGACGGCCTGTTCACCGTGCCGGACACTGACAAGTCGCTGAGCTTCCCGGGTTCGCTGGGCGGGATGAACTGGGGCAGCATGTCGATCGATCCGAACAACCATCTGCTGTTCGTCAATGACATGCGTCTGGGCCTGTGGGTTCAGATGATCCCGGCTGACACCAACAACATTGCCCGTGGCAGCAATGGCGGCGAAGCGATCAATACCGGTATGGGGGCGGTACCGCTGAAAGGCACGCCATATGCTGTGAATAAAAACCGCTTTATGTCGCCGCTGGGCATTCCTTGTCAGAAGCCGCCATTTGGTACGCTGTCGGCAATTGACCTGAAAACCCAGAAAATCGTCTGGCAGGTGCCGGTCGGCACCGTGCAGGATACCGGTCCGTTTGGCATCAAAATGCGTGTGAAAATGCCGGTTGGTATGCCAACGCTGGGCGGTACGCTGGCAACACAGGGTGGCCTGGTGTTCATCGCCGGTACGCAGGATTACTATCTGCGCGCCTTTGACTCTTCAACCGGTAAAGAGGTGTGGAAAGCACGCCTGCCGGTCGGCAGTCAGGGCGGCCCGATGAGCTACGTTTCACCGAAAGATGGTAAGCAGTACATCCTCATCTCAGCAGGTGGCGCACGTCAGTCACCGGACCGTGGTGATTACGTGATTGCTTACGCGCTGCCAGACAGCAAGTAACCATGCATAAGGAAAAGGGCCGACATTGTCGGCCCTTTTTTTTGAAAAGGACTGGCCGGTTCGCTGTAAGAGCGTGCATGCTCAGGAAACACGGTCAGATCGGAAAGTCGCAAAATCGTCATCCATGACGGCTCGGCCCGCGCGATTACACACCTCATCCCTGAGGTGTGCCCGTAACCGGGCCAACGCGTTGCGTTGTTCAAAAACGCTCCCGGCATTTTTGTCCCTGGCGCGGGACGCTTTCCTCTTCTGACTGTGTTACCTTCGCTAAAGGCTCATTCGTTGCTGCCAGATTCACATCAGATTATCAGCTGTCTCCGGGTCGACATTGTCGGCCCTTTTTTGCTTATTTTCCGTCGTGCCACAGCGCCTTTAGCTCAGGCGGGGCCACCTGTTCCGGGATCAGCAGCACAATGGTGCCCGCCTCACGGCGGGTGGCATACTGAATCTGGATGCGAAAATAACGCTGGTCGCCACTGCCTACCTGCGCGGCTTTCTCCTCGGGTTCGCCCAGCGGCATCGCCTGCTCAAGCACATGGCAGACGCGCTGTTTTTCTGGGGGCGGCAGCTCGCCCAGCATAAAACGACGTTCGGCACGCAGCCCCGGAATAAAGGCCATGCCGCCTTCACGCGCGACGACAATGGTGGCATCATCGGTGAGTTCGGGCAGGTCACTCATAGCACGCCAACCTCCTTCCACGCCTGTTCAATGGCGCTGCTAACTGACGGGTTAAACCGCTTTTCGCCATGTTTAATGGTGAAGCGGGCAAAGGTTTTAAAATCTGCATCCTGTGGCAGTTCGTCGTCACACACGGTGTCATACCAGGCATAGCCTGCCTGCTCCCATGCATGACCGCCCAGCGCGGTAGCCGCCAGATAAAATGCCCGGTTTGGAATGCCGGAGTTGATGTGAACCCCGCCATTATCTTCACGGGTTTTCACATAGTTATCCATGTGCGCCGGTTGCGGATCTTTACCGAGCATCGGGTCATCGTAGGCGGTGCCGGGTTCAGACATTGAACGTAAACCGCGCCCATTGATGCCGCTTGCCAGCAGGCCTTCACCGATAATCCAGTCCGCCTCTTCGGCGCGCTGTTTCTTACTGTACTGTTTGACCAGCGAGCCAAAGACGTCAGACAGGGACTCATTCAGTGCGCCCGCCTGCTCAAAGTAGATCAATCCGGCTTCGTTTTCCGTCACGCCATGCGCCAGTTCATGCGCCACAACGTCAATCGCAATGGTGAAGCGATTAAAAATTTCGCCGTCACCATCGCCAAATACCATCTGTTGGCCGTTCCAGAAGGCGTTCTGGTATTTCTCACCGTAGTGAACGGTACCCAGCAACTTCAGTCCCTGACTATCCAGCGAATTACGCTGATACGCCTGCCAGAAGAAATCATAGGTAACGCCAAGGTAGTCCCAGGCTTCTTCTGCCGCGACGTCATCATTACCTGGCTGGCCTTCCTGACGAACCAGCTTACCCGGCAGGGTTTCCTGGCTCTGGGCATCATAAATTTCGCGGTCAACGTGACCGCCCGCCGCCGTTTTCACGCCGGTCGGTTTTTGCCAGTGTTCCGCCATCAGGTGCTGAACGTGTGTCAGGGTGCGACGCGCCTGCGCCTGTTGGTGACCGGAACCGTGGGCAATGATTTTACGAAGGATATAGGGAGGAATAACGCAGTAAGCCATGTGAGACTCCTTGGCAAAAAGGAATGAGCCAAAAGTATAGACCCGTCTGGCTGGTTAGACCTCATGAGTAAGGCCAGCGGTAAATGGAAAAATGTGAGGTGGCGCGCAAAGTCAGTGTCAGGGAGCAGATTTGCGACGGCGCTTATTTTTCAGACAACCCATCTGACGGGTTATATGAGAATGCCTGGCAGCAAAAATTAGCCATAAACACAGCCGGTCATGCCGGGTAGTCCTGGTTAATGAGGCCATTTGTAAATAGAGAATTGGGGCTGGCGGACAGCGTCAGGAAGCGGTTTTACGGCGACGCTTTTTCTCGGGCAGTAACTGCGTGACCTGGCTTTCGACCCAGCCATCATCCAGACGGGTGCGCAGCAGGTCGCCGCTCTGCAGCTGCGCCGTTTTTTTCACCACCTGACCGGCGGT
Organism: Candidatus Pantoea gossypiicola; assembly: GCF_008632075.1. Lineage (GTDB taxonomy): Bacteria > Pseudomonadota > Gammaproteobacteria > Enterobacterales > Enterobacteriaceae > Pantoea > Pantoea gossypiicola. The sequence continues at coordinate 493,369 of NZ_VWVM01000001.1, read as the reverse complement.
GTCGGTGGTCACGCTAAAACCACGCGCCAGCGTCGCCAGCGGGCTGACACCTTCGAGCTGTGCGACCAGCTGACCAAACTGCTGTTTATTACTGCTCAGCTGCGTTGCCATGCTCTGCTGCAGGCGATAGTGCCAGCTTTGCAGCTGTTTTTGCGCCTGGAACAGACGCTGCTGCGGCTGTTGAGCGTTGAGCCGATGCGCCAGGCGATCCTGCTGACGTGTGGCCTGACGAAGGCGGGTTTCCATCGCTTCAGCCAGACGCTGCTGCAGGCGGAACAGGGCAGTCTGCTGACGGGCCAGACGCAGTTGTGGATGCTGCTGCTGCAGGCGATGCTCAAGACGGCTGTAAAGCCGCTGCTGGCGCGCCAGATAGTAATCCATCGCCATCTCCAGCCGCTGCTGCTGCGACTGCAGCTGGCGCAGCAATTCAAGCTGGTTCCGGCTGACAATTTCTGCGGCTGCTGAAGGGGTAGGGGCGCGTAAATCGGCGACGAAGTCAGCAATGGTGACGTCGGTTTCGTGTCCGACCGCGCTGACGATAGGAATGCGGCTGGCAAAAATAGCGCGCGCCACGCGTTCGTCGTTAAAGCTCCATAAATCTTCCAGCGAACCGCCGCCGCGCCCGACAATTAACACATCGCATTCATTGCGCAGGTTGGCAATTTCAATCGCCCGGACGATAGCCGCAGGCGCATCGACACCCTGCACGACGGTAGGGTAGATGACCACAGGCAGGGAGGGGTCACGGCGATGCAGCACACGTAACACATCATGCAGCGCCGCGCCGGTGGAGGAGGTAATAACCCCGACCTGACGCGCCGGTTCGGGCAGCGGTTGCTTATGCTGCGGATCGAACAGTCCTTCGGTCGACAGTTTTGCCTTCAGCAGTTCAAACTGCTGCTGCAACAGCCCTTCGCCCGCCGGATGCATACTCTCGACAATCAGCTGATAGTCGCCACGAGGTTCGTAGAGAGTGATACTGGCGCGCACCAGCACCTGCTGCCCGTGCTGTGGACGAAAAGTGACGCGACGATTGCTGTTGCGGAACATGGCACAGCGAACCTGAGCGCCATCATCTTTCAGCGTGAAGTACCAGTGACCGGAAGCCGGCTGACTAAAGTTGGAGATTTCGGCGCTGATCCAGACCAGGCCCATCTCTTTCTCCAGCAGCTGACGCACTGTCGTATTGAGACGGCTGACGGTAAAAATATTGGCGTTGGATGGCAGCGACATGTGACGAAGATCAAATTCCAAATCAGCAGGTTAATTCACCGATACTACAGGGCTGCCGGTGCGGATCAAGAGTTTTTCGTAAATAATAGTGGAGGCAATCGATTACGGCCTGTATAATGCCGCGGCAATATTTTATCTAATCTCAATCACCCGAGGTGGAGTATTGCCATGTTAAGAATCGCTAAAGAAGCACTCACTTTTGACGACGTTCTGCTCGTTCCTGCTCACTCCACCGTCCTGCCTAATACGGCCGATCTCAGCACTCAGCTGACCAAAAATATCCGTTTAAACATTCCTATGCTCTCCGCTGCCATGGACACCGTGACCGAAGCGGGTCTGGCAATTGCGCTGGCACAGGAAGGCGGCCTTGGCTTCATCCATAAAAATATGTCGATTGAACGCCAGGCGGACGAAGTGCGCAAGGTGAAGAAACATGAGAGCGGCGTCGTCACTGAACCGCAGACCGTACTGCCGACCACGCCACTGGCTGAAGTCAAAGCGCTGACCGAGCGCAACGGCTTTGCAGGCTATCCGGTGGTTAACCGTGACAACGAACTGGTCGGTATCATTACCGGTCGTGACGTGCGCTTTGTGACCGATCTCTCCCAGCCTGTTTCTGCCGTCATGACCCCGAAAGATCGTCTGGTGACGGTGAAAGAGGGTGAAGCGCGCGATGTGGTGCTGCATAAAATGCACGAAAAGCGCGTTGAGAAAGCGCTGGTGGTGGATGACAGCTTCCATCTGCTGGGCATGATCACCGTTAAAGACTTCCAGAAAGCCGAACGTAAACCTAACGCCTGTAAAGATGCGCAGGGTCGTCTGCGTGTCGGTGCGGCAGTAGGCGCGGGGGCTGGTAATGAAGAGCGTATCGATGCGCTGGTTGCTGCGGGCGTTGACGTACTGCTGATTGACTCTTCACACGGTCACTCTGAAGGCGTGCTGTCACGTATCCGTGAAACCCGTGCCAAATATCCTGACCTTGAAATCGTCGGCGGCAACGTCGCTACCGGCGCAGGCGCTCTGGCGCTGGTCGCGGCAGGCGTCAGCGCTGTTAAAGTCGGTATCGGTCCTGGCTCTATCTGTACGACCCGTATCGTGACCGGCGTGGGCGTTCCGCAGATTACTGCTGTCTCTGATGCCGTGACCGCGCTGGAAGGCACCGGTATTCCGGTTATCGCCGATGGCGGTATCCGTTTCTCCGGTGACATCGCCAAAGCGATCGCCGCGGGTGCCTCCTGTGTAATGGTCGGTTCGATACTGGCGGGGACCGAAGAGTCACCGGGCGAGATCGAACTCTATCAGGGCCGTTCATTCAAATCCTATCGCGGTATGGGCTCACTGGGCGCGATGTCCAAAGGCTCTTCTGACCGTTACTTCCAGACTGATAACGCCGCTGACAAACTGGTGCCGGAAGGCATCGAAGGCCGTGTAGCCTATAAAGGCCGTCTGAAAGAGATCGTACATCAGCAGATGGGCGGCCTGCGTTCGTGCATGGGCCTGACCGGTTGCCCGACCATTGACGATCTGCGCACCAAAGCGGAATTTGTCCGCATCAGCGGCGCGGGCATCAATGAGAGCCACGTGCATGACGTGACCATCACCAAAGAGTCACCGAACTACCGCATGGGTTCATAATCCCGATTTCCCGCCCGGCTTAAGCCGGGCGCTTTTATTGATCAAGTCACCGTTCTGGAAACCCCTCAATGACGACGGAAAATATCCATAAGCACCGCATTCTGATTCTCGATTTCGGCTCTCAATATACTCAGCTGGTTGCCCGCCGCGTACGCGAACTCGGCGTTTACTGTGAACTCTGGGCATGGGATGTCACCGAAGAGCAGATCCGCCAGTTCAACCCAAGCGGCATCATCCTTTCCGGCGGCCCGGAGAGTACCACCGAACTGAACAGTCCGCGTGCACCAGAATATGTCTTCAGCGCGGGCGTGCCGGTGCTGGGTGTCTGCTACGGTATGCAGACCATGGCGATGCAGTTGGGCGGCACCGTTGCTGGCTCAAACGAGCGCGAGTTCGGGTATGCGCAGGTCGAAGTCACCACGCCAAGCGCACTGGTTCGTGACATCGAAGATGCGATCAGCGCCGCCGGTAAACCGCTGCTGGATGTCTGGATGAGCCACGGCGACAAAGTTACGTCAATTCCGGCTGACTTCGTGACCGTTGCCAGCACCGAAACCTGTCCGTTTGCCATCATGGCCAACGAAGAGAAGCGTTTCTACGGCGTGCAATTCCACCCGGAAGTGACCCACACCCGCCAGGGTTTGCGGATGCTTGAGCGCTTCATTATTGACATCTGTGAATGTGAGGCCCTGTGGACGCCAGCCAAAATTATCGAAGATGCCGTTGAGCGCCTGCGTGAGCAGGTGGGTAACGATAAAGTGATCCTCGGCCTGTCAGGCGGCGTGGACTCCTCTGTGACCGCAATGCTGCTGCATCGCGCTATTGGTGATCGTCTTACCTGCGTATTCGTGGATAACGGTTTGCTGCGTCTGAATGAAGCACAGCAGGTGATGGATATGTTTGGTGACCACTTCGGTCTCAACATCATTCATGTACCGGCTGAGATGCGTTTCCTGGACGCGCTGGCGGGTATTGATGAGCCTGAAGCCAAGCGTAAAACCATTGGTCGCGTCTTTGTAGAAGTGTTCGACGAAGAAGCACTTAAGCTGCAGGATGTGAAGTGGCTGGCGCAGGGCACTATCTATCCGGACGTGATTGAGTCGGCGGCCTCTGCCACCGGTAAAGCACACGTCATCAAATCGCACCACAACGTCGGTGGCCTGCCGAAAGAGATGAAGATGGGCCTGGTTGAACCGCTGAAAGAGCTGTTCAAAGACGAAGTGCGCAAGATTGGTCTGGAGCTGGGCCTGCCGTACGACATGCTGTATCGCCATCCGTTCCCGGGTCCGGGTCTGGGCGTGCGCGTGCTGGGCGAAGTGAAGAAAGAGTATTGCGACCTGCTGCGTCGTGCCGATGCTATTTTCATCGAAGAGCTGCACAAAGCGGATCTCTACAACAAAGTCAGTCAGGCGTTCACCGTCTTCCTGCCGGTTCGTTCGGTCGGCGTGATGGGTGATGGCCGTAAGTATGACTGGGTTGTCTCACTGCGCGCGGTAGAAACCATCGACTTTATGACTGCACACTGGGCGCACCTGCCGTATGATTTCCTGGGCCGCGTCTCTAACCGCATCATCAATGAAGTCGACGGCATTTCCCGCGTGGTGTATGACATCAGCGGTAAGCCACCGGCGACGATCGAGTGGGAATAAACCGGCCTCAGCCGATTAAACGCTGATGCTTAAAAAGCCCGCTTCCAGCGGGTTTTTTATTGCCTGAACCACACGCAGATTCCCCGCTTTAACCTTTCACCACATCCGGGTTACCATCTGGCGGTTTTCTGTTCACTTTGCCGGAAATTACGCTATTCTCCATGCAGTCAAAGCTGCACTACACGTCAGCTGTGTCCCGCTTTCACCGATTTATCCCAACGCCACCGCTTACTGAAACCGCCCGCTGATCAGGCGTTTCGTGATTTTTACGTCACCAGGAATGTTGTCATGCTCTCACTGAAAGTGTTCAGCCTGTTTTTTGTTGCCGTACTGCTGTTATCACTCGGAGCCAGCATCGCGCAGGCAACGCGTCACGGCGAAACCGCACAGCCAGGCGGCTGGGCGACCGCCCGGCGCGATTCGGCTGGCATAGCGCCCGATCCGCGCGCGTTATATAGCCTGGCTATCGTCCAGGTCTATGCTGCGCCGACCTATGGCTGGAAAGGGCGGGTGGCGGTGCATCCCTGGATCATTTTTAAACGTGCGGGTGAAACGCGCTACACGCGTTATGAAGTGATTAGCTGGGGCAGTGGCGATAAAGTTCGCCGTAACACCAACCTGCCGGATGGCTACTGGTATGGCGCAAAACCGCGGCTGCTGGTGGAACATCGCGGACCGGAAGCCGAAGCGATGATCCCGCAGATAGAAGCCGCCATTAAATCGTATCCGTGGCCGACAACCTACCGTGCCTGGCCAGGACCGAACAGCAACACCTTCCTGGCGCACATTGGCCGAGAAGTGCCCGCCCTGAGGCTTGATCTCCCCGCCAATGCGCTGGGCAAAGATTACCGGCCACTGTGGCGTCCTGTCGGGCTGCCGCCATCCGGGCGCGGTGTGCAGGTGTCGATTCTGGGCGTGGCGGGCGTGACACTGGGTGCAGAAGAGGGATTTGAAATGAACCTGCTGGGTCTGAACATGGGACTCGATTTTTCGCCGTTCCGGCTGCGGTTGCCGTTTGTTGGCGGTCTCGGCAACGACAATCTTCAGCAGGACAAGCCCTGACAATATGGCCCCATCAGGGGCCGTTTTGCCTCAGCACACGCCAAAGTCACCCTCTTCGTGATAGAGGTTGACGCTCTCTGCCTTCACTTCAATCTCTTTCTTCGCCGCATCATCAACGCGCGCGCACCACAGTGTGTCGCCTTCCACGCGCAGCACCTGCATTTTAGGGCCGCCGGTTTTCGACTGAACAAAATCCTCTGCTTTAAACATATTGCCTCCATTAATTATCGTTACTGCTGCCGATCGTTTTTTGAGTGACGTTTTCCAGTTTATACCCTGACTGTTTTACTGCGAGAAAAAGTCTCCGCATGCTGAACCGCATTAAGAAACATTCGTTGAGTTGTCAGTTGACAACTCGCTCATTCGGCGTCAGCATAGGGGCACATATGGCAAGGAAGCGGCATCCCAGTAAAGAGATTGAGATGGCGTTACGTTACGCCGAATCCCACGGCTGGCTGGTGGTTACCGGAGGCCATCATGCCTGGGGCAAAATGTACTGCCCGAAAAATCTGTTGATGTGCCGATGCGGGGAGTTCTGTCTGACCTGTATCTGGAGCACACCAAAAAACGTTCATCACCATGCCCGTGCGCTGCGGCGCGTGGTCGATAACTGTCAGTATCTGAAGTCCTGACACAGCACAAGGAGAGGCATATGGAATATTCTTTTACATTACGGTTCAGCCTGCCGGACGGGCATGCGCCGGTGGATGAGATGCTGGAAACGCTGGCAGCAGCAGGCTGTGATGATGCGCTGATCGGCCTGGGGATGCCAGGGCGAATAGCATTTGAGTTCACCCGGGAGTCTGACTCTGCAACGGACGTATTAAAGCAGGCGGAAGAGGATGTACTGCGCGCAATACCGGGTGCCACACTGGTGGAAGCGGCACCCGATTTTGTGGGCCTGACAGATGTGGCGGAGATCATCGGCATGACGCGTCAGAATATGCGCAAACTGATGCTTAGCCATCGCCCGCCGTTTCCCCTGCCGGTGCATGACGGTAAAACCGCCATCTGGCACCTGTCGGATGTACTGGAGTGGCTGAGCCAGCGCGGCAATTATACGCTGCCTGCGGCTACCCGTGAGCTGGCGCAGGTGACGCGCCAGCGTAATCTTAATGGATCGCTGCAACGTTACGGCCTTCACACCTGATCAGTGCGGCAGCAGGAAGATCGTTGCCAGTCCCAGGAAGATAAAGAAGCCGCCGGTATCGGTAAGGGCGGTGATCAACACGCTGGAGCCGACTGCCGGATCGCGCTTCATTTTGGTCATTACCAGCGGCACCAGCACCCCCATCAGCGCGGCCAGTAGCAGGTTCAGCGCCATGGCCAGCATCATGACGCCGCCCAGTGCCATATTGTCATACATCAGCCAGGTAATGCCGCCCATAATACCACCCCAGAACAGGCCGTTGATCAGCGCAACACCAAGTTCACGGACAATCAGAAACGAGAAGTTACCCGGTTCAACCTGATGCAAGGCCAGCGCCCGTACAATCATGGTGATGGTCTGGTTACCGGTGTTGCCGCCGATACCCGCGACAATCGGCATCAGGGTAGCGAGGGCGACGATCTGTGAAATGGTTCCTTCAAACAGCCCGATGACGCGCGAGGCAACAAAGGCGGTACAGAGATTAATCGCCAGCCAGGCCCAGCGTTTACGCACCGATTTACGCACCGGCGCGAAAACATCCTCTTCCTGACTGATACCGCCCATTTTACGGATGTTGCTTTCGTTTTCGGCATTCACCAGGTCGATGATGTCTTCAATGGTTACGCGGCCAATCAGTTTGCCTTTTGCGTCAGTGACAGCGGCAGAAATCAGGTTATAACGCTCAAAGGCGCTGGCGGCGTCTTCGGCCTTATCGTTGAGCTGGAAGGTGGTCGGGCGTGCGTTCATGACGTCGCTTACCAGAGTTTTAGGTTTGTTAAGCAGGATATCCGTCAGCATCAGCTCGCCCAGCAGCTGATTGTCTTTATTGGTGATAAACAGCTTATCCGTACCGCCGGGCATGTCTTTACGCTTACGCAGAAAACGCTGTACCGTTGCCAGCGTGACATCGTCGCGCACCGTCAGGATATTGAAATCCATCACCCGGCCCACGCGATCGCGGTCGAGCTGCACCATATCGAGCATACGGGCGCGCAGAGCAGGCTCCACGGTAGCCAGCAGGCGTCCGGTCAGGTCACGCGGCAGATAACGCGCCAGCCAGACCTGGTCGTCGATATCCAGCGGCTGAATAGCACGCAGAATATCGCGATCGCTCATCTCCTCGGTGAGGCTGGCCCAGACCGTTTCAGAGGCTTCAACCAGTACGTGGCCGCGCCGCTCATTTGGCACCAGCCGCCACAGTGCCTGACGCTCCTCTTCGGGCAGGGCTTCGAGAATATCCGCGAGGTCAGCGGCATGCAGTTGCAGAATGTCCTGTTCCAGCGCATCACGCTGGGCCGCATTTTCACGTTGCTGTTCAGGATTGAGATCGCCGGATTTCTCCAGCAGAGCATCAACCAGATCGTGCTCGTTGAGCAGCAGCGTCAGAATGCGATGACGTATTTCACTTAAACATTGAGAGTGAGAGGCAGACACAATGAGTTCCCTTTAGTCTGAAAGCACCAGCACGAAGTGTAGCGTTTCGCCTGAAAAAGGGATGCAAAAAAGAGTCCAGTTGTCTGGATAACGTTTAGCGTTCAGGCGAAAAATCACGGTTCGTTAACGCGTATCACCTGACGTGACAGTAACCGGTTCAGGAATCGCTTTCTGTTGCTGGTGATGCTCGAAGGCAGCGGGCAGGATAAAAATCAGGCGACTAAAGAGAATGATAAAACTGATCAGCAACACAATACGGGTCATGGTGCCGGTTTTTTGACGTCTTCGGGGAGAAATAGCGCTGTTCACGCGGGGTGGTTCCTGTAATGACCCCATCAGGGGCGACTGCAATATTTAGTCACAGTCGCCTGATGAAATCAATCGCTGTTGAAAAAAACAGCAGATAAAGATCAGTAACTCGCTTTTTGCGCCAGCAGCGTAGCAAAGCGGCAGGTAATGCGGTTGCCATTTTCATCTTTGCGATGCAGCTGACCGGGATGTTCGTTGTACTTCACGATGTGCCAGTTGCGGTAATAGTGGCTCAACTCGCCCGACTTAAAAGCAAAGGAGAAATCAGTCGGGCAGGGCATATCTTCCGTGTTCATCGCCGCCACAATCAGGTTGAAACCATCCCTGACCGTACAGGCCTGCATGTCGGCAATCAGCTGTGGAATAGTCTGCGGCTGCAGAAACATCATCACCACGGTCGACAGCACAAAGTTAAAGCCGCCATTGAAGCGCGTGTTGTTCAGGTCGCGCTGCTCGGTGTGAATCCCGCTGAGGTTTTCCCGGGCAATAATTTCCTGCAGGCGCGCCAGGCTTTGCGGATTATGGTCCCATGCTGTGACGTCAAAGCCGTGCTGGTTCAGAAACAGCGTATTGCGTCCCACGCCACAGCCCAGATCCAGCGCCTTACCGACGTTGAGCTGAGGCAGAGCCGCAACCACTTCGGAGTGGGGCGGCGTTAAACCATAGGTTTCGGCAAAATAGTTTTCGCCTGAAAGTGGTGCAGTTGGTTGTGTCATATTCATCAATTCAGTTAAACGGGCGTCAGGCGCCCGGGTTATCAGGCTTCTTCTTCGAGGATCAGTTTCCATCCCGTCACGTCATTCCAGTAAACCTGCTCACGTTCCAGATCGAGCTGAACCAGATTGTTCTGGGCGAAGTAGCCCGCCGGGAAAATCAGCGTCCAGTGGCCGTCATCGCATTTCAGGGTTAACGCATCCGGACGCGTCGTGGCCTGACGCTGATTATTCAGCAGGGTACCCAGGCGCAGCAGGAAAATCAGCGGCACAAACTGCTTTTTCTTGAATAGCGTGACGCGCGGCAACTCGTCAAGCTTCACTGCTTTGCGGTGGAATCGGACCAGCGCCGCCAGCAGCATCTGCTGATCCTGATTGAAACCGGGCAGGTTGGTGTTTTGCAGAATGTAGGCGGAATGGCGCTGCAGCGCGCTGTGATTAATCGTCAGGCCCACTTCGTGCAGCATCGCCGCCCACTTCAGCAGGGCTGCCAGCTGCGGATTCGCCAGTTTCGGGTTCTGCTCGCGCCACTGCAGATAAAGCTGCTCGGTGGTATCCAGCACGCGGCGCGCCTGATCGCTGTCGATGGCGTAATGATTTGCCAGACTTTGTGCTGTACGGCTGCGAATATCCTGATGGCGGAAACGTCCTTCCATCTCATAGAGCACGCCTTCACGCAGCGCACCGTCGGAGAGGCGCAGCTCGCGAATCGCCAGCGCATCAAAGACGCCACACAGAATCGCCAGTCCTGGCACAAAAACGCCTTTGCGCTCTTCTGACAGGCCCGGCAGGCTCAGTGCCGCAAAGGATTTATGTTTCATCACCTCGTCATAGAGCTTGTCGAGGCGCTCAGGTGTAATCAGCTTCTCTTTCTCATCCATCGCCTGCAGCACTTCGCAGGCGGCTTTGATGGTGCCGGACGCACCCAGCGCATATTGCCAGCCATGCAGACGGTATTGCCACGCCAGCGTTTCCAGCTTTTGCGCAGCTGCTAAGCGAGCGCGACGGAAGTTTTCACGACTGATTTCGCCTTTCGGGAAATAGAGCTGGGCGAAACTGACGCAACCCATGCGCCGACTCTCAACCAGTTGCGGTTCAAAATCCTCGCCAATCACCAGCTCGGTGGAGCCGCCGCCGATGTCGATCACCAGCTTGCGACCTTTCTCCGGCTGCGTGTGCTCAACACCCATAAAGATCAGACGCGCCTCTTCATGGCCTGAAATCACTTCGATCGGATAGGGGATCACCTCAGCCGCCCGCTGCAGGAAGGTTTCGGCGTTGACCGCCTCGCGCAGCGTATGGGTGCCGACAATCGTCACGTTGCTGGGACTGAAGCCCTGCAGGCGCTCGGCGAAAAGTGCCAGACAGGCTAAACCGCGCTCCATCGCCTCTTCGCTGAGGTTGTGTTGAGCATCCAGCCCGTCAGCCAGATGGACGCGCTGTTTAAGGCGGCCCAGTACCTGCATCGCACCATCGACGACCCGCGCAATCACCATATGGAAACTGTTCGAGCCCAGGTCAATCGCCGCAAACTCCTGGGGTTTTGGCGTACTTTTATGAGAAATTGGCATAGGATTTATTCAGGTTGTTCCAGTTTCTTGATGTAATCATAGATGGCCAGCTGCGAGCGCACTTTACGGCGATTGCCACGCTGGACGTAATGGTTACTCAACTCTTTATCGACGATGCGGGCTTTCACCGTATCACTTAACTGAATAGCAATAATGTCGAGTATGCGCTGCCGGATGTGGGGATCGAGAATCGCCACAGCCACTTCGATGCGGTAATCAATGTTACGTGTCATCCAGTCAGCGGAGGAGAGGAACACCTTCTTATCGCCGCCATTTTCAAAAATATAGACGCGATCGTGTTCCAGATAACGGTCAACAATACTGATGACACGAATGTTTTCACTGATCCCCGGCAGGTCCGGGATTAATGAGCACATTCCGCGCACCAGAAGATTGACCTTCACCCCTACGCTGGAGGCTGTATAAAGCCGATCTACCAGACCTTTGTCTACCAGATTGTTGATTTTCAGAGTAATACCGCAGGGCTTATTCTGCTGTGCATTGGCAATTTCAGTATCGATCAGTTCATACAGCATCCGGCGCGAGTTCTGAGGCGACACCATCAGGTGATCGAACGTCACGGGCCGATAAGGATTCTCAATAAAGTTGAACACCCGGCGTACTTCGTTGGTGATGCGCGCATCCGCGGTCAGCAACGAGTAGTCGGTATAAAGCCGCGCGGTTTTCTCGTTAAAGTTGCCGGTACCGATATGCGCGTAGCGCACAATCTCTTCCCCTTCGCGACGGGAGATCAGGAACAGCTTGGCGTGGATCTTCAGGCCAGGAGCAGAGAAAATCACATGTACGCCCGCTTCGGTCAGGCGTTTCGCCCAGTAAATATTGGCTTCTTCATCGAAGCGTGCCTGCAGTTCTACCACCACCGTGACTTTTTTACCGTTATAGGCGGCATGAATCATCGCATCCATGATGCGCGAGTGTTTCGCGACGCGGTAGATGTTGATTTTGATCGCCAGCACGCTGGGGTCAAACGACGCCTGACGCAGCAGTTCCAGCACGTGCTCAAAGGTGTGGTAGGGATAGTAGAGCAGTACGTCGCGGTCGCGAATCGCATCAAAGCCGTTGCGGAAGCCATCAAAACCGATGTGGCGAATCTGCGGCAGCGGGCGGTTAACCAGGTTGTTTTTACCGACGTTCGGGAAGCCGATAAAGTCTTTGAAGTTGTGATAGCGGCCGCCAGGCAGTATGGAGTCAAAGTTGGAAATCGAGAGTTTGTGGCACAATAGCTCAACCATCGCCTCAGGCATGTCGCGCTGATAGACAAACCGCACCGGCTCTGCCGTCAGTCGCTGCTTCAGACTGGAAGACATCAGCTCCAGCAGGCTCGACTCCATCTCTGTGACCAGATCGTACTCGGCGTCACGCGTCATTTTCATTGAATAGGCGTTGAGCGCGTCGTAGTCATAGAAGCCTTTAAAAATGTCATCCAGGCAGTAACGCAGAATGTTATCCAGCAGGATCATCGGCTTGCGACGCCGCGGGGGCTCTGCCGGTAAATTGATGAAGCGTGGCACTTTATCGGACGGGATCTCCAGCAGCGCATAACGAATATCGTCACCACGGATAATCTCTACCGCCAGGTAGGTGTAATCATCTTTAAGGAATTCGGTCAGGTCGGTTTCATGGGTGATCAGAATCGGAGAGATATGCTGACGCAGTTCATGTTTAAAGTAGTGGCGCAGCCACGCCTGCTGATTGGGCGACAGCTGGCGTTCATTGATCAGGAAGATCTGATTCCGTGCCATCTCCAGCAGCAGATCGTTATAAAGTGCATCGAACTCCTGATCGGACTTCATCACCCGCTGCTGAATTTTCTTAAACAGATGGCGTGGCGTACTGGCATAACCCTGCTCTTCACCAATCAGAATGCGGCGTTTGAGATCGGCGAAACGCACTTTATAGAATTCGTCGAGATTGTTGGAGTAGATGCCCAGAAAGCGCATGCGCTCAATCAGTGGATTGCTTTTGTCTGCTGCTTCCTGCAAAACCCGTTCATTAAAGGATAACCAGCTTAATTCTTTTTCTATATAAAGCTTTACCTGACCCATTCTCACTCCATTTAGCGGTTGCAGGACTGAAGATCCAGTATCCACCAACATTATGGCGAGAGTATGGCAGCGTTGTCCAACGGCAGGAGTTGTCTTATCAATCGGCTACGGGCAACATAGCGGCTTATTTTGGCCTGCTACCGGAACCGCATGAGCGCAAACCACATTCCTGTCCAATTCAGCGATCGCAAGCGTCGTGCCGTCGATCGTCTGACGCGGCGGCTGATCACCTGCTGTGGTGTCGCGATCCTGCTGCTGATGCTGCTGCTGTTCTGCTGGCTGATTGGCGTGGTATTACCGCTGTTTAATGCGCCGGGCCTGCAAATCGCGGCCAGCCAGCAACTCTGGGATCGTACGCCCGCTTTAGCGATAGGCAATCAGGGCAATATTGGCTGGCGTATCAGCGCGCACGGTGCAGCACGTTTTATTCCACTGGATGGTCAGCCTGCGGAACCGGCGCTGGCGCTGACCCCGGTGCCCGATGAGGTGGTGCAGAGTGCTGATGGGCAGACGCTGCTACTGAATATGCAGGGCGCGCTGACGCTGATGCAGCCTGCGACCGACCGGCAGTGGCGCTTCCCGCTGGGCGACAAACCCTTTCATCTGCCTGATGGCGCAGTGACAAAGATGGCGCTGGCGACGCGTCATGCGGGTCAGTGGCGCATCGCTGCCCTCACTGAGGCCGGACTGCGGGTGCTGACGCTGGGCACCGATCGTCAGGCGTCGGTTATCCCGCTGCCGCAACGCCAGCTGGATCTGCTGGCACTCTCGCCGTCCGGCGATCTGCTCTACACCACCGAAGGCAATCTGTTGCGGGTCTGGCAGCTTGAGGATGATCATGCCCTGCTGCGCGAAACGCATACTCTGTCGCAGCCTCCACAAAGTCTGCATCTGCTGGTGGGCGGCAAAAGCCTGCTGATTCAGGATCACAGTGGCGTCACCCAATGGTTTGCTATCGCCAGCGATCAGGGGCCGCGCCTGCAGCGCATCCGGACCTTTGCCGACAGCGACGGCGAGACGATTCTGGTGACGGAATCGCAACGCCGGGTGTTTGCCACACTCAGTCAGCAGGGCATGCTGCGGCTGTTCGCCAGCAAGCAAAACGGTCCGATACTGCAGCGTCAGCTGGAACCTGGCATTGTGCACGCGCAGTTTTCACCCCATGGCGACAGCCTGCTGATTGAGCGGGCGGGAAGCTGGCAAACCCTGCGGCTCGATAATCCGTGGCCGGATGTGACCTGGCGTAATTTCTGGCAGAAAATCTGGTATGAAAACTACCCCGGACCCGACTGGGTCTGGCAATCTACCGCCGCCGGTGACAGCTATCAGGCCAAGTTCAGTCTGATGCCAATGGTCACGGGAACGCTGAAAGCGGCCAGTTTAGCGCTGCTGTTTGCCACGCCGCTGGCGCTGGCCGCAGCGATGTACACCGCGTGGTTCATGGCACCGGGGCTGCGGCGCTGGGTTAAACCGGCCATCGAGATGATGGGCGCGCTGCCAAGCGTTGTAGTGGGGCTGATTGCCGGAATCTGGCTCGCGCCGCATATTGGTCAGGCGCTGGTGGGTGTACTGCTGCTGCCCGTAACGCTGGCAGGCGCGCTGCTGCTGTGTGGCGTATTCAGCGCGCGTTTACCGCCGCGCTGGCGTCAGCCGGGGCGGGAGGTACTGATTTTGCTGCCGTTTTTGCTGCTGGTCACGCTATTGACGCTGTGGCTGCCGACGTTATTTATACCGGATGCGGGCGACTGGCTGTCGCACTATGAGCAGCGCAACCTGCTGGTGGCTGCGCTGGCGATGGGCTTTGCGCTGGTGCCGCTGATCTTCACCCTCTCTGAAGATGCACTTTTCAGTGTACCTGCGGCGCTGGGCCAGGGTTCACTGGCACTGGGGGCTACGCCATGGCAAACCCTGACCCGCGTCGTACTGCCGGGTGCCTCCGCGGGGATTTTTGCCGCGCTGATGATCGGTCTGGGACGTGCCGTAGGAGAAACCATGATTTTGCTGATGGCGACCGGTAACACACCGCAAAGTGAAGGTGGCTTGTTCAGTGGTCTTCGCGCATTGTCCGCCAACATCGCCATTGAGATGCCGGAAGCCGCAGCGGGTAGTGCGCACTATCGCGTGCTGTTTCTCAGCGCCCTGATGCTGCTGCTGTTTACGCTGGTAATTAACACGGTTGCCGAACTGATCCGCCAGCGGCTGCGTCAGCGTTACAGCCAGCAGGAGGAGCAGGCATGAAGGCGATGCGACAGAATGACCGCTGGCGCTGGTTAACCGCTGGTGCCGTCGCCGTCTGCCTGCTGGCCTTTACGCTGCTGATCGGGCTGCTGGCGTGGCAGGGCGTTCGCGCTTTCTGGCCGCAGCGCGTGGACCTCTATACCTTCAGCCAGCCTGAAGGCGGCGAAACGCGCCTGCTGGGCGAAACCCTGGAGCATCAGCGTCGTTTCCCGGCTCCTGCCGATGAGCAGGGTAACAGCGACGGGCAGGTGCATCGCTATCTGATTAAAACCGGTAACCGTGACTGGGACGCCCCCGATTTCCGCGTGGTCTACAGCCGTGCAGCGGCAAAAATCAGTCAGCCGCCGGACGTCATGGTGCTGCAGCGGCGCAGCCACGGTCAGGCCTATGGCTGGTTTGTCGGCCTGCGTGAAGATAACGAAGAGCTGACGGCGCAGGATCCCGATGCGCTACTGCATCAGCGGCTTGGACAGGTGCAGATGCTGGTGCGGCAGGCTAACGCGATTCGCCGGGTGGATATGGCGCGTCTCAACAGCCAGCGTGAAGAGCTTGATGAGCAGGCGGCCACAAATCGGGCGGCCGGACGCTTTGATCTGCAGGCAGAGTCAGAATACCAGGCCAATCAGGCGGCTTTACAGCGGCGCTTTAATCAGCTGAGTGAAACACTGGCTTCTCTGCAACAACAGAGTCAGCGCGATCTGTTAATCCTGCGGGATGTGCAGGGCAATGAACATGCCATTCCGCTGACCGAAATCGTCGACAGCTGGAAGCCGAACGCGATGACGCTGACCGGCAAAACCAGGCATTTTCTGCATCAGCTATGGCGTTTCGTCAGTGATTCACCCGCCGGGGGCGAAAGTGAATCAGGCGCATTTCCGGCGATCTTTGGCACTGTGCTGATGGTGCTGCTGATGTCGGTGGTGGTGATGCCGCTGGGCGTTATCGCCGCTATCTGGCTGCATGAATATGCCGGACGCAATGCGTTGACCAGGCTGGTGCGCATTGCGGTTGTTAACCTGGCCGGCGTCCCTTCCATTGTTTATGGGGTATTTGGTCTGGGCTTCTTTGTCTGGCTGGCAGGCGGCACGATTGATCAGCTCTTCTTTGCCAGCGCGTTGCCCAACCCCACCTTCGGCACGCCAGGCTTACTCTGGGCATCGCTGACCCTGGCGTTACTAACGCTGCCGGTAGTCATCGTGGCGACCGAAGAGGGCTTATCCCGTATTCCCAACAGCCTGCGGCAGGGTTCGCTGGCGCTGGGCGCGACCCAGGCGGAAACGCTGTGGAACGTGGTGCTGCCGATGGCGGTGCCAGCCATGCTCACCGGCCTGATCCTGGCGGTGGCGCGAGCAGCAGGTGAAACCGCGCCGCTGATGCTGGTGGGCGCGGTGAAAATGGTACCGGAACTGCCGGTCGACGCGGTATTTCCTTATCTGCATCTGGATCGCAAGTTTATGCATCTGGGCTTTCAGATTTACGATCTGGCGTTTCAGAGTCCGAATATTGAAGCTGACCGGCCGCTGGTGTTCGCCACCGCGCTACTGCTGGTGCTGATTATTCTGTCGCTTAATCTGCTGGCGATGGGCCTGCGTCACCGTCTGCGTGAACGCTATCGCCTTATGACTCAATAACAGGCTATGACTATGACGTCCGACACGGATATCGCGCTGACCGTTAACCATCTGTCGCTGTGGTATGGCGAGCGCCAGGCGCTGCAGGATATTTCGCTGCAGGTGCCGAAAAACAGGATTACTGCGCTGATTGGCCCTTCGGGCTGTGGCAAGTCGACGCTGCTGCGCTGCTTTAATCGCATGAACGACGTGATTGACCACTGCCGGGTAGAGGGTGAAGTGTTGCTGGGATCGCAGGCGATCCTGCGCCCCGAACAGGATCTCTCCGCGCTGCGCCGTCGGGTCGGCATGGTGTTTCAGCGGCCGAATCCTTTTCCAAAATCGATTTATGAAAATGTGGTCTACGGACTGCGTTTACAGGGTGTGCGCGATCGGCGGGTACTGAACGAAGCCTGTGAGCGTGCGCTTCGTGCGGCCGCGCTGTGGAGTGAGGTGAAAGACCAGCTGTCACAGAATGCGCTGACGCTCTCGACCGGACAGCAGCAGCGGCTGGTGATTGCCCGCGCCATTGCGATTGAGCCGGAAGTGCTGCTGCTGGATGAGCCGACCTCGGCGCTGGATCCCATCT
This sequence comes from Candidatus Pantoea gossypiicola, assembly GCF_008632075.1. Classification (GTDB taxonomy): domain Bacteria; phylum Pseudomonadota; class Gammaproteobacteria; order Enterobacterales; family Enterobacteriaceae; genus Pantoea; species Pantoea gossypiicola. Next base: position 476,110 of record NZ_VWVM01000001.1, on the reverse strand, counting down.
CCACGCTGGTGATTGAAGAGCTGATGACCACGCTGAAGCAGCATTTCACGCTGGTGCTGGTAACGCATAACATGCAGCAGGCGTCGCGCGTGTCCGATTTCACCGCGTTTATGCATCAGGGCGCGTTAGTGGAGTTTGATGAGACCGACCGGATTTTTACCGCACCGAAGCAGCGACGTACCGAAGATTACATTACGGGGCGTTACGGCTGAGACAGCATCGGGAGCAGAACAGGTTTTTGTGTCAGACGGCTCATATGCTTAAAGCGATGGGAGCCTATGCCCGTAGTAAAGCAGCGCGGGCCATGGATGGCCCGCGCTGAGCTGCCATGGATGGCATTTTTTGCGTCTTTACGAAGGGCATAGGCTCCCTGAGCCTTTACTCTGCCAGTACTTCATAAGAAGCCCTGGCTTCCGGTGCATCAGTCGTTAGCATAGCCCTGCGGTGGCAGTGGTTCGCCATCCAGCCAGGCCTTACCATCACGCATCAATAGCCGTCCCTCAACAAACCAGTCGATGACCAGCGGATAGATGGCGTGCTCCTGATGCTGCACCCGCTCGGTAATCTCCGCTTCGCTATCGTCAGGAAAGACCGGGACTTTAGCCTGCAGGATCACCGGCCCCCCATCCAGCTCGTCCGTCACGAAATGCACGGAAGTGCCATGTTCGCTGTCGCCGTTCTCCAGCGCCTGACGGTGCGTATGCAGGCCCGGATATTTCGGCAGCAGGGAAGGGTGAATATTCAGCAGGCGATCGTGAAAATGCGCCACGAATGCGCTGCTGAGAATACGCATATACCCAGCCAGGACGACAAGGTCGGGCGAGTACGCTTCAATCTCAGCGATCAGCTGGCGATCAAAGGCTTCGCGGTCAGCGAAGTCGCTGGCGGCAAGCGCGTGGGCGGGGATCCCCGCCTCCTGCGCCCGCGTCAGGCCATAAGCGGCGGCACGGTTGCTGAACACGGCAGCGACGCTGCCGTGAATCCGCCCGCTTTCACAGGCGTCAAGGATGGACTGAAGGTTACTTCCGTTGCCGGAAATCAGTACAACCAGCTTTTTCATCCGTTGATGACCACACGCTCTTCGGCATCCGACGCTTTAATCACGCCGAGCTTCCAGGCTTTCTCGCCGGCCGCTTCCATCAGCGCAATCGCCTTGTCCGCGTCTGCCGGGCTCAGTGCGATGATCATGCCGACACCGCAGTTAAAGGTACGGTACATCTCGAAACGGCTGACGTTGCCCGCCTGCTGTAACCAACTGAAGACTGCTGGCCACTGCCAGCTCTTCTCGTCGATCACGGCCTGGGTGTTGTCGGGCAGGACGCGCGGGATATTTTCCCAGAAGCCGCCGCCGGTCAGGTGTGCGATAGCATGCACATCGACCTGTTCAATCAGGCTCAGGATATTTTTCACGTAGATGCGGGTCGGTTCCAGCAGATGATCGGCCAGCGGTTTGCCTTCCAGCTGTTCAGCCAGCGGATCGGTGTTGCTGACTTCCAGAATCTTGCGCACCAGCGAATAGCCGTTGGAGTGCGGGCCGCTGGAGCCGAGGGCGATCAGTACGTCGCCATCCTGCACCTTACTGCCGTCGATAATTTCTGACTTTTCCACCACGCCGACACAGAAACCGGCCACGTCGTAATCTTCGCCGTGATACATGCCTGGCATCTCAGCGGTTTCACCGCCCACCAGCGCACAACCTGACTGCAGACACCCTTCGGCGATGCCGGTGATCACCGCAGAGGCAGTATCCACATCCAGTTTGCCGGTGGCGTAGTAGTCCAGGAAGAAGAGCGGCTCAGCGCCCTGAACCACCAGGTCGTTGACGCACATCGCGACCAGGTCAACACCAATGGCATCGTGACGTTTGAGATCCATCGCCAGACGCAGCTTGGTGCCCACGCCATCGGTGCCGGAGACCAGCACGGGTTCACGGTATTTTTGCGGCAGCGCGCAAAGCGCACCAAAACCGCCCAGTCCACCCATCACTTCCGGGCGACGCGTCTTTTTCACTACGCCTTTAATACGGTCAACCAGAGCGTTACCAGCATCAATATCAACACCGGCGTCTTTGTAACTGAGAGAGGTTTTGTCGGTCACTGCGAGGTCCCCACGCGAGTTGCGGTTGGTGGTTTAAAATAAAGCGCGGCAATTCTATCAGTGCAGGCAAACGTTTGCGAGTGCGGGATTGCGCCTCAGGCGATTTTCATTAATCCTCTATTTTTCCCGGTAAACCCGCGGCTTTGCGCAAGAGCAGGTGGCGCAGGGCGCAAAAGGCGGTATAATCCCGCGATTTTTTTTAGCTCAACTCATTCCGGGAGAACACCAATGAAGATCGTGGAAGTCAGACACCCGCTGGTCAAACATAAACTGGGCCTGATGCGTGAGCATGATATCAGTACAAAGCGTTTTCGCGAGCTGGCCTCTGAAGTGGGCAGCCTGCTGACCTACGAAGCGACCGCCGATCTGGAAACAGAGCGCGTCACCATTGAGGGCTGGAACGGCCCGGTAGAGATCGATCAGATCAAAGGTAAAAAAATCACGGTGGTGCCGATTCTGCGTGCCGGCCTGGGCATGATGGAAGGGGTGCTGGAACACGTTCCCAGCGCCCGTATCAGCGTGGTGGGTGTTTACCGTGATGAAGAGACGCTGGAGCCGGTTCCCTATTTCCAGAAGCTGGTCTCTAATATCGAAGAGCGCCTGGCGCTGGTGGTCGACCCGATGCTGGCGACCGGCGGTTCCATGATTGCTACCATCGACCTGCTGAAGAAAGCGGGCTGCACCAGCATCAAAGTGCTGGTTCTGGTTGCCGCACCAGAAGGGATTGCTGCACTGGAGAAAGCGCATCCTGATGTTGAGCTTTACACCGCGTCAGTGGATCAGGGACTGAACGAAAAGGGTTACATCATTCCCGGTCTCGGCGATGCCGGGGACAAGATTTTCGGAACCAAATAAATCGCACAGCCGACCAAAGAGTCGGCTTTTTTTTGGCAAAAATAGTGCCCCGAACGGATTCGGTCTGCCGCAAGGCGCACCGGCGTGCCTGCTGCTGTGCAGAGACGCGAACCCACGGGGATAAAAAACATAAGGGGATAAATGATGACTCGTCGCGCCATTGGCGTCAGTGAACGGCCGCCGTTACTGCAAACCATTCCACTCAGCCTGCAACACCTGTTCGCCATGTTTGGCGCTACGGTACTGGTGCCGATTCTGTTCCACATCAACCCGGCGACGGTGCTGTTGTTCAACGGCGTCGGCACACTGATTTATCTCTTTATCTGTAAAGGCAAAATTCCCGCCTATCTTGGTTCCAGTTTTGCCTTTATCTCGCCGGTGCTGCTGCTGTTGCCACTGGGTTATGAGGTCGCGCTGGGCGGATTTATCCTGTGCGGCGTGCTGTTCTGTATCGTGGCGCTGATTGTGAAACGCGCGGGCACCGGCTGGCTCGACGTGATGTTCCCCCCGGCGGCAATGGGCGCGATTGTCGCCGTCATTGGTCTTGAGCTGGCGGGTGTCGCCGCCAATATGGCCGGCCTGCTGCCCGCGGAAGGCAGTTCGCCCGACAGCAAAACCGTGCTGATTTCGCTGGTCACGCTGGCGGTAACGGTATTCGGTTCGGTACTGTTCCGTGGCTTCCTGGCGATTATCCCGATTCTGGTCGGTGTGGTGGCAGGCTATATGCTCTCTGCCTTTATGGGCATCGTTGACTGGAGTGGCGTGGTGAAAGCCCCGTGGTTTGCCCTGCCAACCTTCTATACGCCGCGCTTTGAGTGGGTGGCGATGCTGACGATTCTGCCTGCGGCGCTGGTGGTGATTGCTGAGCACATCGGTCATCTGGTGGTCACCGCTAACATCGTGAAGAAAGATCTGATTCGCGACCCTGGCCTGCATCGTTCGATGTTCGCCAACGGCTTATCCACCGTTATTTCTGGCTTCTTTGGTTCGACGCCAAATACCACCTACGGTGAAAACATCGGGGTGATGGCGATTACCCGCGTCTATAGCACGTGGGTGATTGGCGGTGCGGCGATTCTGGCGATTCTGCTCTCCTGCGTCGGCAAACTGGCGGCGGTGATCCAGGCGATCCCGGTGCCGGTCATGGGCGGCGTGTCGCTGCTGCTCTATGGCGTCATTGGCGCATCCGGTATCCGCGTATTGATCGAATCGAAAGTCGATTACAACAAAGCGCAGAATCTGATTCTGACCTCGGTGATCCTGATCATCGGCGTCAGTGGCGCGAAGGTACACATCGGCGCGGCAGAGCTGAAAGGGATGGCGCTGGCGACGATCGTGGGTGTCGGCCTGGCGCTGATCTTCCGTGTGATCACGCTGTTGCGACCGGAAGAAGTGGTGCTGGAGGCTGAGGAAACGCGCGAGCATTGATCGCAGCGCGCCTGACAGGATCGGGGCAGGGACGCTCCATTCATCTCTTTCTGAAAACTGTGTTAGACTTCCCCCGATTTTTTGCTTGTTCTCTTGCTGAGGTGCTTCTGAACACGCCGGCACAATTGTCATTGCCACTCTATTTACCCGACGATGAAACCTTCTCCAGCTTCTGGCCGGGGGAAAACCCGTCGCTGATTGCCGCACTCAAAGGCGCTCTCAATCAACAACATGGCAGCTATCTCTACTTCTGGTCACGCGAAGGCGGCGGGCGGAGCCATCTGCTGCACGCCGCGTGCGCCGAAATGTCCGCGCGCAGCGAAGCGGTCGGTTACGTTCCGCTGGATAAACGCACCTGGTTTGTTCCGGACGTACTGGAAGGGATGGAGCAGCTGTCACTGGTCTGTATCGATAACATTGAGTGCATTGCAGGCGAACCGGAGTGGGAGATGGCGATCTTCGATCTCTATAACCGCATTCTGGAAACCGGCAATACGCGCCTGTTTATTACCGGCGATCGTCCGCCACGCCAGCTGAATCTGCAACTGCCCGATCTCGCCTCGCGGCTGGACTGGGGACAGATCTATCGCCTGCAGCCGCTCTCCGACGAAGACAAACTGCAGGCGCTGCAACTCCGTGCCGGATTACGTGGTTTTGAGCTGCCGGAAGATGTGGGGCGCTTCCTGCTGAAACGACTGGATCGGGAAATGCGCACGCTGTTTGATACGCTGGATCGGCTTGATCGCGCCTCGATCAGCGCGCAGCGTAAACTCACCATTCCCTTTGTTAAAGAGACGCTCGGCCTTTAAAGAATGTCGAGCACGGCTTCTGGCGGACGTCCGATCCGCGCCTTATCGCCATTGATCACAATCGGCCTTTCAATCAGCACCGGATTTTCTACCAGGGCATCCAGTAGCGCACTTTCGTTTTTGTCGCCGAGTGCCAGCTCGCTGTAGATCGCCTCTTTGGTACGCATCAACTCTCGTGCGCTCTGCATTCCCAGTTTCTGTAGCAGAATTTGCAGCGTCTCGCGATCGGGCGGCGTCTGCAGATAGAGCACCACTTCGGGCTCAATGCCGCGCGCGTTCAGCAGCGCCAGCGTTTCGCGGCTCTTACTGCAGCGCGGGTTATGGTAAATCGTCACCATCTGGGATTCTCCTTTTATTCGCAACGCGCTGGCAGCGCGAGGGCTTAGCCTTTCTGATACTGCTTAAAGCGCTGTTGTAACTGACGCAGCTGATCGATACGGGCATCGTAGCGCGCCTGTTTCAGGCTGCCGAGCGGCACCTGTGCGCTGGCGCTGCCTAACGCGGTAATGGCCTGATCAAGCTGACCATTCAGCGCCAGGCTCTCTGCCCGTGCCGACAACTCTTCATCATTCAGTCCCTGCTGTGCAGAAGCCTGTGCCAGTAAGTCCCAGCCGTTGGGATCATCTTTATTGGCCCAGGTATAGCGGTTCAGAATACGACTGGCACTGGCATACTGCTTCGCTTCAACATAGGCATTCGCCAGGTTGAGCTGCACCACCGGACTGTTTTTGGCACCGGTTGCGGCGGTGAGCAGGGCGATCGCCTGTTGTGGCTGATTCAGGCCGATATCGATGTCTGACATGATGTCGAGGAACCAGACGTTATTGGGCTGTTTCGCCAGCAGTGGCGTCATGATCCGCTTCGCATCGGCATAGCTCTTCGCCTGTAAAAACTGTATGGCCTTGCCATATTGTGACGCCAGCTGCTCACGGGCATTACCGCTGGCATACTGACTCAGCAGTTCGTCAGTAAGCTGATTACGTCCGGTGGCGTACATCCCCAGCGCACGCACCTTCGCCAGGTAAAAATCTTCAGTAGACTGCACGACGACCGGGCGCATCTGGTTAGCACGGTTGCGGGCATCCGCCAGTCGGCTGTCGGGCAGGGGGTGCGTCAGCAGAATTTCAGGTGGCTTAGAGGAGAAGCGGCTCTGATCGGCCAGCTTCTGCAGAAAGTTCGGCATCGCCTGAGGGTCGAATCCGGCGCGCTGCAGCACCTGAATGCCAATGCGGTCCGCCTCCTGCTCATTGCCCTGCGTAAAGCTAATGATCCCCTGCTGCGTACCCGCCAGGGTGCCGGTCAGCGCCGCCATGCCCGCCTGCGGACTCGCCATCGCCAGCAGTATCGAGCCCAGGGCACCGACCCAGGTGAGCGGGGCATTGCGCTTCTGATCTTCCATGGCTCGCGCCAGATGGCGCTGGGTGACGTGTGAAATTTCATGCGCCATCACTGACGCCAGTTGACTTTCATTTTCGGTAAAACGAAATAGCGCCGAATGCAGCACTACGTTGCCACCGAAGAAGGCAAAGGCGTTAAGCTCATCGTTCTGAATCAGAAAGAAGTGGAACGGGGTTTTTACGGCGTCGGCGTGCGAGACCAGCCGCTGTCCCAGCTGATTAATGTACTGATTAAGCAGCGGATCGTTGATCAGCGGCGCACTGGCACGCAGCTGGCGCACATAGAAGTCGCCCATCTGCAGTTCCTGATTAATCGACAGCGTCGAACCGGCCGTGGTGCCAATATCGGGAAGCGAATCACTGACATCAGCGTGGGCCGGTGTCAAAGTGGTGAAAATGAGCGTCGGGAGGAGCGCGGCGATTAGCGTTTTCTTTAACCGGTTCAACATGCCTTAATCCTGTAGAGAGGCCCTGAAAATGGACAGGTGCGCAGCGGGAATGTTCCATTTTTCGCAGATAACGGCGGTTCGCGACTATCTTAACCAGAGCATCAAAAGAAAGAAATGTCGTTTTCTGACCGGTGCCTGGTGTAATTTGTGCAAGATCGCAGATTTTGACGAAAAAAACTGAACATCCTGCCAACTTAAACCGCAGTTAAACGAGATAAATCCGGGGAGGTATTACCGGGATCCTGAGCAGCTAAGTTGCCACTTATCTGTTCATTCCCGCCGCGCTTCGCCAGAATAGAGCAGAATCTGCTGACAGACATCCGCAACGGTAAATGTTCTTTTTTTAAAGTTATGTAAATTCAATCAGAAAAACTGAATATGGCACGTCTTTTTCCAGGTCTACTCTGAAAAAATAGCCCACGCTGAGCCGCAAAATGTCTCTGCGTCATTGATAAATTAAATCGATTTTCCTGCGCCCATCTCCCTGATTCCAGCTAAGCATGGCTGTTATTTTTTCGCATCAACTCAGGAGGCAGAGATTAAATTCCCGATAGTCAGATCCACTCCTGCTAAGACTCTTTTTTCTGCATGATAAAAATCTTCGATTAATTCTCTCAGTGAATAATTTCAGCAGTTATCAATAGCGCGTTGACCTGAATTTACAGAAGCGAGAATTAATCCTGCGCTGTGGTATAGATAGCCGACCTGATTCTGCCCTGAATCTGACAAACATTATTTGCCGGAGAGAAGTGTTATGCGTTCAGTTGTTTCATACGCGTTAATCGCCATTATTGGCGGCGTCGTTGGCGCGGCTGTCACACAGAGTGGCAATATTTACGACAAAGTGACACGTCATTTTGCAACCGAGCCACAGGAAGCTGCTGGATTCTGGAGCACCCCGGCGATTGAAGGCTACGGCAAAATTCATTACGAGTCTGACGCCGCGTTTAAACCGGTAGCGGGCCTGAGCAACAAAATTGTTTTCCAGATTACCCGCAGCGACGGCGCGATGACCGCACCGAATCTGGGACTGGAACGCGTGGCGCGCGTAGTGAATCTCTATATCGCCTCCGGCATTCCAGCGGACCAGCTGAAGTTTGTGGTTTCGGTTACGGGTGACGCAACGCCCGCCATGCTGGATAACGCCCATTTCAAACAGTTTTATGGCATCGAAAATCCAAACCTGAAGCTGATTAATGAGCTGAATCAGGCGGGAGTGAAAGTCTCGGTCTGCGATCAGTCCGTGGCATTCCATCACTATCCGAATAACTGGATTGATAAATCAGTTATCCATGCGCTTTCCAGTCCGACCACCGTATCAACCCTGCAAAACCAGGGGTACGCGTGGCTGGCAATGTAATTGATGTTTTTAAACGACCGGGAGAAGAGTTAATGCGTCCAGCAGCGTTAGTAGTAATGGCAGCCGTAGCAGGATTTATTGGCGGCAATGTTTTACAGTTGCCAGAATTATTCGATAAGGTCAGCGGCAAAATGGCAGATAATAAATCTGAGCCCGCTGATTTCTGGAGTACGCCAGCGATTGAAGGTTACGGCAAAATACATTATGTCGATACGCCGGCATTTAAACCCGGCACCACAGCGGGTCTGAGTAATAAAATTGTTTTTCAGATTAACCACAATGACGGCGATATTCGTAAGCCGAATCTGGGCCTGGAGCGTGTAGCGCGTGTCACCAACCTCTATTATGCGGCGGGTGTGCCACTCGACCAGCTCAAATTTGTGGTGTCGATAAACGGCGACGCGGTGTCGTCAGCGCTGAATAATGACCAGTTCAGCAAAGCCTACGGCGTGGATAACCCGAACCTGAAGCTGATCAGCGAACTGAAAAAAGCGGGCGTTCAGGTCACTATCTGCGACCAGTCCGTAGCGTTTCATCAGCTCGATCGCAACTGGATCGACCCGATGGTCACCCATACCATCTCCAGCGGCACCACCGTTGCCACGCTGGAAAACAGCGGTTACGCCTTCCTGATGCTTTAATTCCCTGCAGCGGCGTCACTGCCGCTGTCACCTGCCGGTCATGTTAACGTGATGCGTCTGTCATATAACGCCGCTAGTTTACGTCGCAATGCGATCGACGAGGCTGTAATGACAGATTTAATCAGCGTAGCCCGACTGGCAGGGTCTCCCGCGCAACCGCCGCGCGCGCCTTCTCTGCTCCTCATCTGCTGAAACCGGGCACGCTGCAAAAGGTGCTTGCCGCCTAGGAACAGATCGGTTTTCGTCCGAATCATATTGCCCGTCAACTCCGTACCCAACACTCCACCACGCTTGGCGTACTGCTGCCTTCACTGCTTAATCCGGTTTTTGCCCTGCAACTGCAGGCGATGGAGCAGCAGGCCCGTCAGGCTGGGTATGCGCTGCTGGTGGCAACCAGTGATTATCAGGCGGAGCGGGAAGCGGCCATTGTCGAACATATGCTGCACCAGCGTGTCGCCGGTCTGGTTCTTACGGTGGCAGACGCCGACCGCAGTGCGCTGCTGCCGACGCTGGCGGCAGCAAAGATGCCATTCGTGCTGACCCACAACGTGCCGCTTTCCCGGATCACGCCTATCTGCAGGCGGGACCCACCCTGAACTGACAGCTCAGCGTTGGCGGCGTCAGGCTGCTGGCGCTGGACTCCAGCGTACCGCAACAGCCCTGGGGTGAGCTGGACGAGCTACAGCTGCACTGGCTGGACCGGCAACGATTACGTTATCCGCAGGCTCTGGAAGCGATTATCGCCCGCCATGGGCAGGTTGAAAGGGTATTGTGTGGTCATCTGCATCGCAGTCTGCAGACCCGCTTTGCCGGCACGATCGCCTGTGTCGCGCCGGGTGTATCGCATCAGGTGGTGCTGGATCTGCATCCCGACGGGCCGGCTCACTTTATTCTGGAACCGCCCGGCTTTTTGCTGCACTGCTGGCAACCCGGGCAGGGAATGGTCACGCATCAGTGTGCGATTGGCCACTTTTCGGGACCCTGGCCTTTTTACGATAGTCAGGGATTAATCGATTAGTGCCAGTAAAATCTGGATTCTCAGGCGTGAAATTTGTCTTAATGCTGCTCAAAAATGCCGACACCGTGTAGACTTAAGCCCGGATATCCGGGCTTCTGGCACACATTAAAAAAATAATCAGGCATTGACGACATGACATTTATCTCCGGGGCGGCGACGCCATGTTAAAGCTCTTTCGGCCCAAGGCCGATTTGCGCAATCTGATCGCCCTGCTGGTGATTGTCAGCATTGTTATCACGCTCGCGAATACGCTTTACGCCACCTGGCGGGTTCAGCGCCAGGTGCTGATTGACACCACGCTTGAGGCCAACCGGGCCTACGCCGCCAAACTGGCCTCTACCAGTGAGATTTTCTTTCAGCTCGCGCAGTCACAGCTACATTACAGCGCCAACCAGCTCAGTCGCGACTTTAATAATGGTGCATTGCTGGAAAGCGAAGTCAGCCGCCTGCGCGAGCAGACCAGCAGTTTCAACTCAGTGGCGATAGTGGATGCGCAGGGCGTGATCAAAGCGATTTCGCCTGAGTCGTTGACCCTGAAAGGTATGCACCTGACCAGCGACGCCTCACGGGAAGCGCTGACTCTCCGCCAGCCGATCATCAGTAAACCCACTCTTTCTGCCGCCAACAATCTGCTGGTGTTTGTCTCCTGGCCCGTCTGGAGTGCCGATGGCGACTACCTGGGCTATATCGGCGGCACCATTTATCTGAAGAAAAAAAGCATTCTGAATGCGCTGCTGGGTGAGCAATTTTACCGGGATGGCACCACGGTCTATGTGCTCGACAGCAATAATGAGGTGTTGTATCACCAGAACCGGCAGCTGGTGGGTAAAACGCTGCCTGCCATCGTCAGTCCGCGCGACGAGCAGACCAATGGCTCGCTGATGCTTGCCGGTCCGGGTGAGTCAGCCCAGCTGGCGGGCTTTGCTGTCGTGCCGACCACCGGCTGGACAGTGGTGGCCCTGAAGCCGATTAACGTTACGCTGGATCCGCTTTCTGGTCTGTTAATGAACGTCCTGAAAAACTCGGTGCCGTTTGCGCTGCTGACTCTGCTGGTGGGCGTGGTGCTGGCGCGGTTGATCGCCCGGCCACTCTTCCAGCTGGCCCGCAAAGCCAGCCGGATGGATGCGCAGGGGGTATCAAAAGAGATTGGTGGCATCACCGCCTGGTATTTTGAGGCGGCTCAGGTTAAACGTGCACTGCTCACCGGTATTGGTCTGTTGCAGGACAAGATTGGCCGTCTTAGCTCGGAAGCGCAGACCGACCCGCTGACCCAGTTGCTTAATCGCCGTGGTCTGAACGCGGTGCTGGAGTATTACCGCACGCTGCGCCAGCCTTTCTCGGTGCTGGCTCTGGATATCGACCACTTCAAAAACGTCAATGACAGCTGGGGTCATGATGTCGGTGACCGAGTGATTCAGCAGGTGGCGAGCACGCTGCGTGCCAGCGCCCGTCAGTCTGATGTGGTGTGTCGCAACGGCGGAGAGGAGTTTCTGATGCTGCTGCCGGGCACGGCCCTGGATGAGGCACAGATCATCGCGGAGCGCGTACGGCTGGGTATTGCTGAAGCCTGGCTCACAGATGTAGGACGAATTACCTTGTCTATTGGCGTTGCGGCATGGAATGGCACCCAGGATGCCGGGCTGGAAACGAGTCTGAAACAGGCGGATGCGGCGCTCTACGCGGCGAAAAATGCCGGGCGAAACTGCGTTATCGCTGCCGCAGCTTAATCGCACGACTTAATCGCACAAATAGCGGCTCTTTTTTACGGCAGGGAAGCGTGAAGGGAAAGAAGATAAGCAGGGCGCGGCGGTCAGGCTACCGCGCCCCTTAACATCAGGCTGACTTAACGTAATCCAGCACCATGTCGTGGTGATTCGAGGTCTTAAAGTTATCAAACACTTTCTCAATCCTGCCCTCAGCATCGATCAGGAAGCTGATGCGATGAATGCCATCATAGGTTTTCCCCATAAAGGTTTTTTCACCCCAGACGCCAAACGCCTGGCAGACTTCATGATTTTCATCTGACAGCAGCGTGAAGTTCAGCAGCTCTTTTTCGACAAACTTTGACAGTTTTTCCGGTTTGTCGGTGCTGATACCCAGGACTTCCACGCCCGCTTTTTTCAACTCATCCATGTTGTCACGCAGACCGCACGCCTGCACGGTACAGCCTGGCGTCATCGCTTTCGGGTAGAAGTACACCAGAACGCGCTGTCCCTGGAAGTCGGTCAGATTCACGTGTTCGCCGTCCTGATCGGGCAGGCTAAATGCAGGTGCAGTATCTCCGGCTTTCAGTGGATTCATCACATCTCTCCATTTTTTTATTCAGGCTGTGGGTAATACACCATCCGGACCGAAACGACCAGAGGGAACATTACCATCAGGGGGTATTTCACCACATAGCCGATCACGCGTCAGGCATGTGGAGAAATCACTCCGGTTTATAAACTAAAGCTTAGCGTACCGCGCTGACAGATTCGCTGCTGTCGGCATCAGACACACTGTAGAGACGCAGCGTTCCCTGCGCATTCAGCTCCTGACACAGGGTATTAAAAGCCTGCTCAAAAGTGGTGCCGCTGGTTCGTGTCGGACTGTGGGCGGTCATTTGAATATAGAGCGTTGGTGGCAAATTGTGTTGCGCGGGTGTGATGCGCGACACCAGTTCGGCCACATTCATCTGATGCTTATCAATAAGATCGGTAAAGCGTTCAATAATATGCGGCGAGTCGGCTACTTCAACCTGAATGAACGCGGTATCGGGCATCGGCGGACGAACCCCGGCGTTGGTGCGCTTCATGACGATAAGCAGCTCCAGTTCTGCGCCTTTCAGCGGCAGTGTCGATTCAATCAGCGTAATCGCGTTCCAGCTGCCCGACAGCAGCATAATAAAGGTGAATTCATCCCCAAGCATGGCAAGACGGCTATCTTCAATATTGCAACCGCAGCTGCTGACGTGTCGGGTAATCGTATTGACGATACCCGGCCGGTCAACACCGAGCGCGGTGATCACCAGATGATGAGGCTGAGATTGCGGCAAAATGGCTTTTCCTCTGCTTTCGCTAATAACCATAAGGTAAACATAAAAAAAACTGCTGACAAGCGCGGGAATGGCGTGGCTTGCTTGCTTTTCCCTAAGTGTAAAACGTACCATGAAGCACTTGTTTGTCGAGGGGATCGCCAATGTTTACGGGAAGTATTGTTGCACTCGTTACGCCAATGGATGACAGCGGTAATGTCTGCCGGTCGAGTCTGAAAAAACTGATTGATTATCACGTCGCCAGCGGCACCGCGGCGATCGTTTCCGTCGGCACCACAGGCGAATCTGCGACCCTGAGCCATGAAGAACATGGTGATGTGGTGATGCTGACCCTGGAACTGGCCGATGGCCGTATTCCGGTGATTGCAGGAACCGGTGCAAATGCCACCGCTGAAGGCATCTCTCTGACGAAGCGTTTTGAAAATTCCGGCGTCGTGGGTTGCCTGACCGTGACGCCTTATTACAATCGTCCGACGCAGGAAGGGCTGTTCCAGCACTTTAAAGCGATTGCGAATAGCACCAGCCTGCCGCAGATGCTGTATAACGTTCCCTCGCGTACCGGGTGTGACATGCTGCCGGAAACCGTTGCCCGTCTGGCCGAAATTAAAAATATTATCGGAATCAAAGAGGCAACCGGGAACTTATCGCGGGTTAGTCAGATCCAAGAGCTGGTCAATGAAGACTTTATTCTGGTGAGTGGCGATGACGCGACTGCGCTGGACTTTATGCAACTGGGCGGCAAAGGCGTCATTTCGGTGACCGCAAATGTGGCTGCACGTGAAATGGTCGAGCTGTGTCAACTCGCACAGCAGGGCAATTTCGTTGAAGCACGCCGCCTGAATCAGCGTCTGATGCACCTGCACCAGACGCTTTTCTGTGAACCCAATCCTATCCCGGTGAAATGGGCTGCGAAACAGCTAGGATTAATCGCTAACGACACGCTGCGTCTGCCAATGACGCCACTGACTGCAGCCGGCCAGCCGAAAGTGGAGCAGGCGCTGGTGAAAGCGGGTTTGCGATAATTTAGGGAGTTTGAATGAATTACTCAGTAAAGCGGTCAACAGTAGCCACAGTAGTCGGGCTTTCTACTCTGATGCTGTTGTCGGCCTGTTCAAGCGATCAGCGTTATAAGCGCCAGGTCAGCGGTGACGAATCTTATCTTGAAGCCAGCCAGTTAAGTGAACTGAAAGCGCCAGCCGGTATGATCCTGCCGGTTCAGCGTGGTGACTATGATGTGCCGCGCACCAGCAGCCAGGCACCAACCGGCAAGCAGCTCGATATCCGTCCGCCAGCCCAGCCGCTGGCGCTGATGAACGGGACGCGCGCGCAGTTCAGCAATAATACCGGTGCGCTGATGATCGATAACAGCCGCGGTTCAGTCTGGTCACGGGTCGTTAACGTCGTTGAGTCAAACAAATTCCCGATTGCTTCACGTAACGATGCCGGTCAGCAGCTGACGACCGACTGGGTGCAGTGGAACCGTGCTGATGAAGATCAGCAGTATCGTGGCCGCTATCAGATCAGCGTGCAGTCGCAGAGCTATCAGCAGCAGCTTACCGTGCGTCTGCTGGAGCTGCAGCAGGATGGTAAAACCATTACGTCACCTGTGCAGATCCAGCGTTACACCGCGCAGATGCTGAATGAAATCAGCAGCGGTCTGGATAAGATTGATACCGCCAGTGAAAACGCGGCATCAGGCCGGGTAAGTGGCGCTATTGATGTCCAGAGCGGCGCAGATGACACCGGTCTGCCCATGCTGATCCTGCGTACGCCATACAACGTGGCATGGCAGCGTCTGCCAGATGCGATGAAACGCGTCGGGATGGAAGTGACCGATACCACCCGCTCAACCGGCAGCATGAAGGTGACCTACAAGTCACCAGGCAGCAGCGACTGGGATTCAGTCGGTGCAAAAGATCCGGAATTACCAAACGGTGATTACAAAGTGCAGGTCGGCGATCTCGACAACCGTACCAGTCTGCAATTCATCGACCCGAAAGGGCATGTGCTGACCCAGTCGCAGAACGATGCGCTGGTGGCCGTGTTCCAGGCGGCGCTGAACAAATAAAGTTGCCTCAGGCCGGAGATTCTCCGGCCTTTTTATTTTGTTTTTGGCATAATAGCGCGCGGCGAAGTAAACGATTGCGTCAAGGCAATCGCCGCAGCGGCACTGGTCGCTGAACACCCGTTATTTCAAGTCTGGAGTGAACAAGATGCAAAAGCGAGCTGAGTTGTATCGCGGTAAAGCGAAAACCGTATATAGCACCGATAACCCGGATCTGCTGATACTCGAATTCCGCAACGATACGTCAGCAGGTGATGGTGCCCGAATCGAGCAATTTGATCGCAAAGGAATGGTTAACAACAAGTTTAACCACTTCATCATGACCAAATTGCAGGAAGCAGGTATCCCGACCCAGATGGAAGCGCTGCTGTCCGATACCGAAGCGCTGGTAAAGAAGCTGGAGATGGTGCCGGTCGAGTGCGTGGTGCGTAACCGTGCCGCAGGCTCGCTGGTAAAGCGTCTGGGCGTGGAAGAGGGCATTGTGCTCAATCCGCCGCTGTTTGATCTTTTCCTGAAAGATGATGCAAAGCACGACCCGATGGTCAACGAATCTTACTGTGAGACCTTCGGCTGGGTGAGCAAACAGAACCTGGCGCGGATGCAGGAGCTGACCTTTAAAGCCAACGACGTGCTGAGCAAACTGTTCGACGATGCGGGCCTGATTCTGGTCGACTTCAAACTGGAATTTGGTCTGTTTAACGGCGAAGTGACGCTGGGCGATGAGTTTTCGCCAGACGGTGCGCGCCTGTGGGACAAAGAGACGCTGGATAAAATGGACAAAGACCGTTTCCGTCAGAGCCTGGGCGGTGTGGTTGAAGCCTATGAAGCGGTGGCACAGCGGCTTGGCGTGAAACTCGACTGAGTTTGCCTGCAGCGCAGAAAGAAAGCACACAGAATAAGGAGAGCCCCGGCTCTCCTTGTTTCATTTCAGGGTAAAGCTGGTGATTGCACCGTCACACAACTAAAATCATGCCATCTGAAAAATGACTGAGGGAATACAGCATGCGCTGGCAAGGGCGTCGCGAAAGCGACAATGTAGAGGACCGTCGCGATCAATCGTTCGGTTCAGGTGGCGGAGGCCGCCAGATTCGTCTGCCGCGTGGCAAAGGCGGTATCGTGTTACTGATCGTGGTGGCAGTCGCCGGTTATTACGGATATGACCTGACCGGACTGCTGACGGGGGGTGACGTTGCACCGACCAGCCAGCAGCAACAGCGCAGCGTCAGTGCCAATGATGACGAGGCGGCGAAATTCACGAAAGTGATCCTGGCCACCACGGAAGACACCTGGGGCAAGCTGTTCCAGCAGATGAACAAACAGTATGTAGCGCCGAAGCTGGTGATGTATCGCGGTGCAACCCGCACCGGCTGCGGAACCGGGCAGTCGGTGATGGGACCGTTCTACTGTCCTGCCGATCAGACTGTCTACATCGACCTCTCTTTCTATGACGAGATGAAAACCAAGCTGGGCGCAGGCGGTGACTTCGCCCAGGGCTACGTCGTCGCGCATGAAGTGGGCCACCATGTCCAGAAACTGCTGGGCATTGAGCCGAAAGTGCGTGAAATGCAGCAGGGTGCCAGCGAAAAGCAGGTGAATCAGCTCTCCGTCAAAATGGAACTGCAGGCGGACTGTTTTGCCGGTGTCTGGGGACACTATATGCAGAAGGAAAACATCCTTGAAGCAGGCGATCTGCAGGAAGCGCTGAATGCCGCTGAGGCGATTGGCGATGACCGTCTGCAGCAGAAAGGTCAGGGCCGCGTCGTGCCGGACAGCTTCACCCACGGCACCTCTGAGCAGCGCTACACCTGGTTTAAGCGCGGGTTTGATGGTGGCGATCCAGGACAGTGCAACACCTTCGCCAGCAACTGATGATCTCAACGCAGCTTATGCAACAGGCCGGTGTGCGTCGTCTGGCAGTCATCAGCGGCGACCCGGCCTGGTGCTTAGGTCGGGCTGCGGCGTGGCGTGATGCGTTGCCTGGCGACTGGCTGGAGCTAAGCCCGGCACCGCTATTCTTTGCTTCATCTGAAGAGTCACACCTGCATAAAACACCTGGCGCAGTACGCACGTTGCTGGGACGCGAATTCCATCATGCGATATTCGATGCCCGCCAGGGCTTTCATGCCGAGGCTTTCGCGGCGCTGGCGGGTACGCTCACCGCCGGAAGCTGGCTGCTGCTGCTGGTACCCCCCTGGCAAGCGTGGTCGCAACAGCCTGACAGCGACAGCCTGCGCTGGGCGGACGTCGCTGAACCCATCGCAACCCCTCATTTTGTTCACCACCTGCAACAGCTAATCCTGGCGGATGACCAGGTGCTGCTGGATCGACAGCATCAGCCCTGCCGTTTTCCGGCGCAGCCGGACTGGCCGCAGTGGCACTGTCAGGCACCACAGCAACAGCAGGCGATCCTCGAGCAGCTGATGGCGCTGCCCTCGGGGGTCGCCGTACTGACCGCTGCCCGTGGACGAGGTAAATCGGCGCTGGCGGGAATGCTGGCCCGGCAGAACAGACATTGCCTGGTGACGGCACCGGCCAAAGCCTCAACAGAGGTGCTGGCTGCTTTTGCCGCTGACCATTTTCACTTTATGGCACCCGATGCACTGCTGGCGCTGGAGACGCCGCTCCAGGTGGAGTGGCTGATTGTGGATGAAGCAGCGGCGATCCCGGCACCGTTGTTGCAGGAGCTGGTCAGCCGCTATCCCCGCGTATTGCTCACCACCACCGTTCAGGGCTATGAAGGCAGCGGGCGCGGCTTTATCCTTAAATTCTGCGCCGGGCTTACCGGCGTTCACTATTTCACACTGGACGAGCCGCTACGCTGGTCGCGTTTTGATCCGCTGGAGCAGTGGCTGAATCAGGCGCTGCTGTTTGAGGATGCCAGCGCCACTGTGCCCGATTCTCCGTTAACACCGCATCGTGTTGAACGGCATGATTTCAGCGCGCTGGATGCCGCTTATCGTCTGCTCACCAGCGCGCACTATCGCACGTCGCCGCTTGATCTGCGCCGCCTGCTGGATGCACCCGGTATGCAGCTGTGGCGGGCGGGCGATGCACCCGCGTTACAGGGCGCGCTCTGGCTGGTGGAGGAGGGGGGGCTGGAACCTGAGCTGGCGCAGGCGGTCTGGGCGGGCACCCGGCGACCGCGCGGCAATCTGGTTGCACAGTCGCTGGCCGCTCACGCCGGTCTGGTTGAGGCGGCAACCCTGCGATCGCAACGCATCAGCCGGATTGCTGTGGCGGCGGAGAGCCGTCGTCGGGGAACCGGACAGCAGCTTGTTGCTGCGGCGGCTAATGCGGCTGCCGATCACGACTACCTCTCTGTCAGCTTCGGCTACACTGAATCACTCTGGGCGTTCTGGCGCGCCTGCGGCTTTACTCTGGTAAGGATCGGCAGTCAGCGGGAAGCCAGCAGCGGCTGCTACGCGGCGATGGCACTATTGCCCTGTTCTGCTGCGGGTGATGCACTGACGCGCCGGGCAGCAGAACAGCTGGCGCGTGACTGGCCGCGGTTGCGGCAGCATATCGCGCTGGAACTGCAGTTTGATAAGACCACGGACGACGAATTAACTGCTCAGGATAGCTATCTGGCCGTCGGTTTCGCCTGGTCGCAGCGGCCACTTGAGTCGAGTCTGCCGGTATTGCAGCGCCTGGTAGAGTCCAGTGCCGTCTCCGTACCGCTGCTGGCCTCCGCGGTTGCTGCACCTGATGCGCTAAGCGACCTGGCCCGGCAGGCGGGCTTAAGCGGCCGCAAAGCGTTGATAGCTAAGCTACGTCAGCAGGCGGCTTCAGCCCTCGAAAGCCTGGGCGTTACTGCTGACGCGCTGCACCGGCCGTTGAAATAATTCGACCAGCTGGTTCAAATTATCCTCATATCATTTTGTGCCAGGCGGCGTAGAGTGAACACCGGAGGTCAACATGACACTGAAATATGTAATCGTTCAACAGCCTGCCACTACCGCACAGCTGTTTCTGCTCTATCACGGCGTTGGCGATAACCCGGATTCAATGGGTGAGATTGGCAACTGGTTTGCGAAAACCTTTCCCGACGCGCTGGTGGTTTCTGTCGGTTCACCCGGCGTGGGTCGTCAGTGGTTTGGCGAGACTGACCTGCACGATCAGACTATTCAGCAGCGGGTTGATGCGGCAATGCCGCAGTTTGTTGCGTCGGTGCGTCACTGGCAAAAAAAGAGTGGCGTGCGGCCGGAAGCGACAGCCTTAGTTGGTTTTTCGCAGGGCGGCAGTATGGTACTGGAAGGGGTTAAAGCCCATCCGGACCTGGCAGGTCGCGCAGTGGTGTTTAACGGCCGGTTTATTACCCTGCCAGAGAAAGCGAGCACCCGCACCACGATTCACCTGATCCACGGTGATTATGACGAGCAGATCCCGATGCACCACGCCCGGCAGGCAGAACAGCGGCTGACTGCCTGCGGTGGCGACGTCACGCTGGATATCGTTGACGATCTGGCGCACGCCATTGATAACCGCAGCATGGAGCTGGCGCTGAATCATCTGCGCTATACGGTGCCAAAACGCTACTTTGATGAGGCGTTAAGCGGCGCAAAACCGGGTGACGATGACGTTATCGCAATGATGTAAAAAAGCCCCTGCATTGCAGGGGCTTTTTCGTTTACTTCTTCTTCGGCCAGTTGTCGTCGTCATCCCACTTATCGTTGAAATCACGATGCGGCGGCAGGTCAGGTTTGTTATCCATAAATTTTTTGTGATCGATGCGTTTCAGATCTTTATAAACGTTCATCAGCACGCCAACCATCAGCAGGATCACCAGGATCCACCAGTAATCTTTAATAAATTCCATTTGCTGCTCCTTAACGTCGCCGTCAGGCGATCAGTTGTTCCATGATGCGCTGGTACATCCGGCTCAGCATCTGCAGGTCGGAGGCTTTCACACACTCATTGATTTTGTGAATGGTGGCATTCACCGGCCCCAGCTCCACCACCTGCGCGCCCATCCGGGCGATAAACCGGCCATCGGAGGTGCCGCCCGTGGTCAGCAACTGCGGCTTAATTTCATTATAGTGCGCTACAGCTTTCACGACGGCATCCACCAGCTTACCGCGTGAGGTCAGGAAGGGCTGACCCGAGAGTTTCCACTCGATGGTGTAACGCAGCTGATGACGATCCAGCAACTCAGCGACCCGCTGGCGGATCATTTCATCGGTAAGTTCAGTGCTGAAGCGGAAGTTAAACTGCACAAACAGCTCGCCGGGAATCACATTGTTGCTGCCGGTGCCCGCCTGGACATTAGCAATCTGCATGCTGGTGGCCGGAAAGAACTCATTTCCCTGATCCCACTCCGTCGCGACCAGCTCAGTCAGCGCGGGCATCGCCCGGTGAACCGGATTATCCGCCAGATGCGGATAGGCGACGTGGCCCTGCACACCGTGTACCGTCAGGTTGGCGGTAATTGAGCCGCGTCGACCATTTTTCACCACGTCACCGACAACTTCCGTACTGGAAGGCTCGCCGACCAGACAGTAGTCCAGGCGTTCACGACGCGCCATCAGCCGCTCAACCACTTTAACCGTGCCGTTGGTCCCGCTGGCCTCTTCATCAGAGGTAATCATAAAGGCGAGGCGGCCCCGGTGATTGGGACGCACCGCCACAAAGCGTTCGGCGGCCACCACCATGGACGCCAGTGAGCCTTTCATGTCAGCCGCGCCACGGCCAAACAGCATGCCATCGCGGATGGTGGGTTCAAATGGCGGGTTAATCCAGCGGCTGGCATCGCCAGGCGGCACCACATCGGTGTGACCGGCAAACGCCAGCGTTTCACCTTCGCCACGGGTGGCCCAGAAATTCAGGGTATCGTCGATGTTCATCGTTTCAATCTTAAAGCCAATGGCTTCAAGACGGGCGATCAGCAGAGCCTGACAACCGGCATCATCGGGGCTGAGAGAGGGGCGACGAATAAGCTGCTGCGTCAACTCAATGACCGGGCAAAACATATTATGGCTTCTCCTGAATAGCATTCTGATAGGTGGCTTCGCTGAAACCGGCGAGCAGGGAGCCATCCCGGGTGCGCAACAGCGGACGCTTAATCATGGCGGGATGCGCCAGCATCAGCGCTTTGGCGCTACTGGCATCGTTAACCGCTTCACGATCAGCCTCGGGCAGTTTACGCCAGGTCGTGCCGCGTGTGTTAAGCAGGGCTTCATAGCCCAGCGCATCGATAAATTCCTGTAGCAGGGCATCGCTCAGCCCATCGGCACGGTAGTCGTGAAAATGATAATCAACGCCTGCATCTGTCAAAAAGCGCCGGGCTTTTTTTATGGTGTCGCAATTTTTAATCCCGAACATCACCCACTGCGTGCTCATTGCCCGATCCTTTTTGTCCTGTGAGAAGAGAAAGCTGAAAAAGCAGCCAAAGCGCGAGTTTAGCATAGTGTGATCGGTTGCGGCATCCGCGCTGGCGCGGGAATCGGTCCGGATAGCCTGCACACCCAGTCGTTATGTCCCCGCGGGTAAACGCTATCAATTTCGCAGGCAATTATTACCCTGCTTATCAATGCGTGTTTAAGAATTTCGCCATGTTGATAAAATAGTCTACCGCTGGGCTTAAAATAAATTATTTTCAATGAGGTTAAGGAGTTGCTGAAATGTGCGTCAGCTTCCAGAATCAGTAACATTCATGTTTTTGTGAGGCTTGCCGATAGGTATAACAGGTGTAAACGTATTCACCTGCTTAAAAAAAGCGCGTAATATTGCCAGCACAATAAGAGAGGGCATTATGATTGACACTGAAATGGGAACCTGGAAAGAATTCATCGAAGCGATGTTACGCAACAAGTAACACGTGGAGATTAAAGCAGGACATTCCCGCTTGCTGACATTCTTACCACACACAGAAATAAGGCGGCCGCTGATCTCAGGGGCCGCTTTTTATTTAGCGTTAGTCGTGCGGTTTCTCTTTCAGCGGGAAGCGACGGCGGACCAGCACAAAGAACAGCGGCACAAAAAAGATCGCCAGCAGCGTGGCGGAGATCATCCCGCCCATTACGCCGGTTCCCACGGCGTGCTGGCTGCCGGAACCTGCACCGCTACTGATTGCCATCGGCAGCACCCCAAAAATAAAGGCCAGGGAGGTCATCAGAATCGGCCGCAGACGCTGACGCGACGCCTCCAGCGTGGACTCCACCAGTTCACGGCCTCTGCTGTTAATCTCATTAGCAAACTCAACAATCAGGATGGCGTTTTTGGCGGATAGTCCTACCACCGTCAGCAGGCCAACCTGGAAGTAGACATCATTCTCCAGCCCGCGCATCCAGGTGGCGATAAGCGCGCCCACCACACCCAGCGGCACCACCAGCATCACCGAGAACGGGATCGACCAGCTCTCATACAGCGCCGCGAGACAGAGGAACACCACCAGCAGCGAAATCGCATAAAGCGCTGGAGCCTGCGAGCCCGAGAGCCGTTCCTGATATGAAGCACCGGTCCACTGGAACCCGACGCCCAGCGGCAGGGCATTCACCAGCTTTTCCATCTCATCCATCGCCGTACCGCTGCTGACGCCATTCGCCGCTTCGCCGACAATCTCCAGCGACGAATAGCCGTTGTAACGTTCAAGACGTGGTGAACCGGTCTCCCAGCGGCTGCTGGCAAACGCAGAGAAGGGCACCATTTTGCCGCTGCTGTTGCGCACGTACCACTTGTTGATGTCGTCCGGCAGCATGCGGAATTCGGCGGCGGCCTGCACATAGACCTTTTTCACCCGGCCACGATCCAGGAAGTCATTCACATAGCTGGAGCCCCATGCGGTAGTCAGGGTGTCGTTAATGGTGTCCAGCGACACGCCCAGCGCCTGCGCTTTACGGGCATCCACATCGATCCGCAGCTGCGGGCTGTCATCCAGTCCATTGTGCCGCACCCGCGATAGCGACTTATCGTTGCCCGCCATCTCCAGCAGTTTGTCACGCATCGCCATCAGTTGCGTATGACCGATACCCGCGTGATCCTGCAACTGCATGTCAAAGCCAGAGCTGCTGCCCATGCCGGTAATGGCGGGCGGACTGCTGGCAATCACACGCCCCTCTTTAATCTTCTGAAACGCCTGAGTTGCACGATCGATAATGGCGAATGAGGTGCGATCGGCACCGGGCCGATCTTCCCAGTCTTTCAGCCGCACAAACAGACGCGCCACGTTCTGCCCATTGCCGCCCGGGCCAGCGCCGATGGTGGAGAAAACCGACAGCACGTTGGCCTTTTCCTCGGTGAGGTAATAGTGTTCGACTTTCGCGACCACGCTGGCGGTTTGCTCAAGCGTTGCGCCTGCCGGAAGCTGGACCTGAGTCAGGAAGACGCCGCGATCCTCCAGCGGCAGAAACGAGGTGGGCAGACGCAGAAACAGAAACGCCATCAGGCCGATAATGCCGAGATACAGCAGCAGCCAGCGGCCCCCCCGGCGCAGAATGCCTGCAACGCCGCGCTCATAGCGGTCAGCATTGCGATTAAAGTGACGATTGAACCAGCCGAAGAAGCCGCGACGTTCAGGCTGCTCACCTTTCGCCACGGGTTTCAGCAAGGTGGCACACAGCGCCGGTGTCAGGATCATCGCGACCAGCACCGACAGCACCATCGCCGAAACAATGGTGATGGAGAATTGACGGTAAATAGCGCCGACGGTACCGCCGAAAAACGCCATCGGCACAAACACTGCTGAGAGCACCAGCGCGATCCCGACCAGCGCGCCCTGAATCTGTCCCATCGATTTTCGCGTGGCGGCACGCGGCGAGAGTCCCTCTTCGTGCATGATGCGCTCAACGTTTTCCACCACCACGATGGCATCGTCCACCAGCAGTCCTATCGCCAGCACCATGGCAAACATGGTCAGGGTATTGATGCTGAACCCGCAGGCATAGAGCACGCTGAAAGTACCGAACAGCACCACCGGCACCGCAATAGTCGGGATTAACGTGGCGCGGAAGTTCTGCATAAACAGGTACATTACGCCAAACACCAGCACGATCGCCTCCAGCAGTGTTTTCACCACATCGGTGATCGATGCTTTAACGAACGGCGAGGTTTCGTAGGCAATTTTTGCTTCCAGCCCGTGCGGGAAGTAGTGCGACAGCTCCTCTATGCGTGCGCGCACCAGCTTATCGGTGTTCATCTCGTTGGCACCGGATGCGAGCTTCACCCCCAGACCGGAGGCGGGCTGGCCGTTGTAGCGGCTCAGATAATCATACTTTTCTGCGCCCAGCGCCACGCTGGCGACATCACCCAGCGTCACCACGGAACCGTCGGGGTTGTTCTTCAGGGTAATGGCCCGGAACTGCTCGGGGGTCTGCAGCATCGACTGGGCATTCACCGTGGCGTTCAGCGCCTGCTTCTCTACAGATGGCAGACCACCGACCTGACCCACGGCAACCTGGCTGTTCTGCGACTGAATTGCACTGACCACATCGTCGGTGGTCAGCGCGTAGGCGATCAGTTTGTTAGGATCGAGCCAGATGCGCATCGCATATTGCGAGCCGTAAGCGTCTACCTGGCCGACGCCGTCAATACGGCTCAGCGGGTCCTGAATATTACTGGCGACATAGTCTGAAATATCCTGCTTATCCATACTGCCGTCGGTTGAGACGAAGGCGACCATCAGAATATTACTGTCACCGGTTTTATTGACCGTCACGCCCTGCGACTGTACCGCCTGCGGCAATTTGCGCAGCGCTGACTGCAACTGGTTCTGAACCTGCTGGCGGGCTTCATCGGGATTGGTCCCGGCGGTAAAGGTGAGGGTGATCTGTGCCTGACCGGTATTGCTGCTGTTCGAGGACATGTACATCAGATTATCGATGCCGGTCATGTTCTGCTCGATGACCTGGGTAACGGTATTCTCCAGGGTCTGGGCGGATGCGCCGGGGTAGTTGGCGGTAATGCGCACGTTGGGGGGGGCCAGATCGGGATACTGTTCAACAGGCAGCGAAATAATCGAAAGCGTGCCACACAGGCACAGCAGAATCGCCAGAACCCAGGCAAAGATGGGACGGTCGATAAAGAAATTCGACATTAAATCGACACTCCTCAGAAACTTTCATAAGCGTTCAGGCCCACCGGCAACGGGCGCACTGGCGGGCAAACCGGATGATCTATGCCACGATTTTCCGCCGCCATTTACTCTACGTGCGGCAGCGGGGGAAATCGTGGAGAAATTGAGGAGAAAATGTAAATTCGTTGGCTATTTGCGGCTTTCAAGCCACATCACCGTGGCGGCGACGCGTGAGCGGACATCCAGCTTACGCAGCAGGTTGCGGATATGCACTTTTACGGTCTCTTCAGAGATATGCAGATTAGACGCGATCTCTTTATTCGACAGGCCGCGCGCTACCTCCTGCAGCACGTCGCACTCGCGCCCGGTGAGCTGACGCAGGGGATCGGCACTGTGCTGGCGGTTAGCCAGATAACGGGCCACGCCTTCACTGAAGACCTTTTCACCCTGCGATGCCTGCAGAATATGCCCCAGCAGGATTTCCGGCTCGCTGTCCTTAAGCAGATAGCCATCGGCACCTGCATCCACCATGGCGAAGATATCACTGCGGGCGTCAGAGACAGTCAGGACCAGAATGCGTGAACTGATCCCTTCATGGCGCAACGCCTTCAGCGTATCCAGTCCGGACATACCTTTCATATTCAGGTCGAGCAGAATGATATCGGGTTCCTGACGGCGGGCCTCAGCCAGCGCTTCCGTGCCGTTGTTGGCTTCTGCGATGACCTCAAGTCGGGGATCCAGCGCCAGCAGCTGACGAACACCGCGGCGCATCAGCGGATGGTCATCCACAATCATCAATGTTAATGCGGGCTGTTGCATAGGTTCTCCATTTCATCGGCTTCAGACGGCAGCAGAAGAGCAGGGCTGGTACCCAATGGCTCCGTACCCGCTGGCCTGCATGCTGAGACCGATAGATTATCTGAATAAGTTAACATCACACCGGGCGATCTATGTCAGTGAGCGCGCCGGCTGCGGTGGAAAGCGCAGTTCGACCCGGGTGCCCCGTTGCTGAGTGTGAATCGTCAGATTGCCACTCAGACGCTGGGCACGCTCGGTCATAATCGTCAGGCCGTAATGGCCCGCAGGCTCGTCAGTGCTGCTCATTCCCACCCCGTCATCGGTAATTGTCAGTAAGTGCTCACCATGTTCGCTGTGCTGATAATCCACCCGAATCACCTGCGCGCTGGCGTGACGAATGGCATTCAGCAGCGCCTCACGGGCAATCTGCAACACATGCACCTGCTGTTGTGCCTCCAGACTCTGCAGGCCGGTCTGATAGTTAAAGTGTATCTCTGCGCCGCTTTTTTCCTGCAACGAGGCGATCATCGCCTGCATCGCCGCCACCAGATCCGCCTGCTCAATGGTCAGGCGGAAGGTGGTCAGCAGCTCACGCAGCTGACGGTAGGCATCGGCCAGCGCCTGATCGAAGTCAGCGATAATCGCGTGGGCGGCGCTGTCATCCTTATCTACAGTGCGGCGCAGCAGGGTCAGCTGAATACGTAAAAACGAGAGCGACTGGGCCAGCGAGTCATGTAGTTCCCGGGCAATGGTGGCGCGCTCTTCAATCAGCAGCATCTGCTGATACTGCTGCTGTGCCTGCCAGATCCAGATGGCCCGTCCCAGCATCGCCGCCAGGCTGCGCATCAGCTCATTGGGATACGTAACGCCAGCCGACTGCCAGCGCAGTTCGCCAATCTGCTGGTCGTCCTGCTGTAACGGCAGACGCTGCCACTCACCGTCAGCCTGAGCATCGCCCGCGCAGAACTGAAACTGGTCGCTGTCCAGCCGGATCGCTGTCAGTTTTTCGCGCGTCAGCACAGTGGTCAACACTGCCTCAAACAGTGCCGGGTGCAACGGGCTGGCCGTCAGCATCTGCGAACTGTCGTAAAGCAGTGACAGCGTGCGATTCGCCTGGGTTAAGTCTTCCGTTTTCGCGCGTACCGTACTTTCCAGCAGTTGATAGTGCGAGTGCAGACGCGCCGCCATGCCGCTAAAGGCGTGTGATAGTACCCGCAGTTCATTCTGGTGCTCAACGTGCAGCGGCGGAAAAGCAAAGTTGCCGCTTTCGACGTAGCGACTGGCCGTGACCAGCGCATTGAGTGGCCGCACCACCTGTAGCCGGGTAAAGCGAATCGTCATCAGTGCCAGCACGACGATTGCAATAACACCTGCCAGACTGCTGGCCGCCACAAGACGCATTTTCAGCTCGGTATAGCGCTGCAAACCCAGTACAAAGCGATCGATTTCACCGACGTAGTTCGGCACCTGCTGCTGGTATGCCACGGTATCACCCTGCTGCAACTGCTGCTGCAGGGATGGCCATGCAGCGCGCAGTCGCTGATAGCGAGCGCTGACTTCGCGTGGCACCCAGGGCCGATCCAGCTTTTGCAGCACCGGGGCATCAAGCGTTTGCTGATAGAGCGTCAGGTGATGCGCAAGATTTTGTGGCTGACGGCTGGCATCCCATGCCATGCGATAGCTCTGCATGCGCAGGGATCCCGCCAGATTGATCGCCTCTGCATCGCGCTGACTGCTGAGCAGCGTGACTAAGGCGAGACCGGTGGTAAGCAGCGACAGCAGGACAATAGCGCTGAGCGCCTTAGCGATACTTTGAGTAACGGAACGTTTAACAATCACATGGATGGCCCTGTTGAAAGTGCGGGAATTATAAGAGCGCAATAGCGTAACGCAAATGATCCCTTCCCTGTTTATCGCACAGACGGTTACACATCGCACATAAAATGACCTCAACTGACAGTTCCCAGGATGGGCTACCGGTTTGTGGTTAAAAAAGGAACAGGTTTACATCGTCCCGATGTTGCTTTTCATTGCAACGCTAATAATTCATCCAGTCATCAGCTCAACCCCGATCGCAGATTAAGGAGCATCCAATGAAAAAGCTGAATGCTGTACTGGCGGGCGCACTACTGGCTACCGCTTCCTTTGCCACTTTTGCTGCTGCGCCGGTCGACCGGTCACAGGCTCAGAATATGCAGAGCATCGGCAGCGTGTCGGTCTCCGGCGTTCGCGGCTCACTGGACGATGCTAATCGCCAGTTGTCGCAAAAAGCCGAAGAGATGGGTGCCAGCCATTACCGCGTTATCGGCGTTGATAACCCAGGCGACTCCAGCCTGTGGAGCGGCACCGCAGAGATTTATCGCTAACCCAACCCTCCTGTTTCCATCCCTGTAGCTTTTACCGGCCTGAAAATGGCCGGTTTTTTTGTTTTTGTGCATCAGGATGGATTCTTACAAATCAGCCTGTGCATCTGCCCGGTATATTTTGCTTCGTTCCTGCAGAACGGGTAGGATTCATCGCCGTAAATTCCCGCGTTGCCCGGCACTCACTCACGGGCAAAGGCACAGAGGAAAATCCCCCATTTTGCAGGACGTTACGTCCGCATTGGGGAGACGACGATTTATGGTCAGGACAAACAGGAATGCTATGAAATCTAAAAAGAAAACCCCAGGTGAGATGCGCGCTGCGAAGCGCCGCTGGCTGAATTCTCACGATGCTGGTTACCAGAAGGCGATGGGTAATCGTCACGTACAGATGATTGCGATCGGCGGTGCTATCGGTACCGGTTTGTTCCTGGGCGCAGGTGGCCGTTTGCAGGCTGCTGGCCCCGCGTTAGCCATCATCTATCTGGTGTGTGGCATCTTCTCCTTCTTTATTCTGCGTGCGCTGGGCGAACTGGTATTACACCGTCCCAGCAGCGGCAGCTTCGTCTCCTACGCCCGTGAATTCCTGGGCGAAAAAGCCTCCTATGTGGCGGGCTGGATGTACTTCGTCAACTGGGCGATGACCGGCATCGTTGATATCACTGCCGTCGCGCTCTACATGCACTACTGGGGCGCGTTTGGTGATGTGCCACAGTGGGTCTTCGCCCTGGGCGCGCTGGCGATTGTCGGCACCATGAACATGATCGGCGTTAAGTGGTTTGCCGAGATGGAGTTCTGGTTCGCGCTGGTAAAAGTGCTGGCGATTGTCATCTTCCTGGTGGTGGGCGTGGTATTCCTTGGCACCGGCAAACCGCTGGATGGCAACAGCACAGGCTTCCATCTGATCACCGATAACGGTGGCCTGTTCCCGCACGGTTTACTGCCTGCGCTGGTGCTGATTCAGGGCGTGGTGTTCGCCTTTGCCTCTATCGAACTGGTGGGTACGGCGGCCGGCGAATGTAAAGACCCGAAAACCATGCTGCCGAAAGCGATCAACAGCGTGATCTGGCGTATCGGTCTCTTCTATGTTGGCTCTGTGGTACTGCTGGTGCTGCTGCTGCCATGGAACGCTTACCAGGCGGGCCAGAGTCCGTTCGTGACCTTCTTCTCGAAGCTGGGCGTGCCTTACGTTGGCAGCATCATGAATATCGTCGTACTGAGTGCGGCGCTTTCCAGCCTGAACTCCGGCCTCTACTCGACCGGGCGTATCCTGCGCTCCATGTCGATGGGGGGCTCTGCACCGAAATTCATGTCGAAAATGAGCAGTCAGCAGGTTCCTTATGCTGGTATTCTGGTGACCATCGCCGTCTATGTGATTGGTGTGGTGCTTAACTACTATGTGCCTTCTCAGGTGTTTGAGATCGTCCTGAACGTTGCTTCGCTGGGCATCATCTCCTCCTGGGCCTTTATCGTGGTTTGCCAGCTGCGTCTGCGCAAAGCGATCAAAGAGGGCAAGGCGGATGATGTCAGCTTCAAGCTGCCAGGCGCACCGTTCACCTCGTGGCTGACGCTGCTGTTCCTGTTCAGCGTGCTGGTGCTGATGGCGTTTGACTACCCGAACGGGACGTACACCATCGCCTCCATTCCGCTGATTGCGGTATTGCTGGTGCTGGGATGGTTTGGCGTGCGTAAGCGCGTTCACGCCGTCGCTCAGACCGAACAGGATCATCACGAAGAAGAGCCTCAGCCGACCCGACTGGCTGACGACACCTCTCGCTGATAAGTTCTGCAGCAATCAGGCCAGCCTCCGGGCTGGCTTTTTTTTGCCCGCAAATCGATACGTTACGACGCGAATTAGGATAGTTTTCCCGCAAGCACCCCTCTATGATGAAAGGCTCCCTTTATGCGGTAGCGGAGCCATCATGTCGTTCAAGATCAACATCATCAAAGATAAACTCCTGTCTGAAAACTGGTTTGTGCTTCGTAACTATACCTATGAAATCACCGATCGCCGTGGCGAGGTTATCCGCCATAAGCGTGAAGTCTACGATCGCGGAAACGGGGCAACCATCCTGCTCTACAACCGTGAAAAGAACAGCGTGGTCCTGACGCGCCAGTTCCGTATTGCGACTTACGTCAACGGTAACGACGACGGCATGTTAATCGAAGCCTGTGCGGGCTTGCTGGACGACGACTCCCCGGAAGATTGCATCCGCAAGGAGGCGATTGAAGAGACCGGTTATGCGGTGGGCGAGGTGGAAAAACTTTATGCCTGCTATATGTCGCCGGGCGGCGTGACTGAGCTTATCCACTTTTTCGCAGCAGTTTATAATGAATCGTTGCGCGACAATGCTGGCGGTGGCGTCGAAGATGAGTCAATCGACGTGCTGGAATTAAGCTTTCCGGATGCGCTGGCGATGGTCGCTGAGGGTCGAATTCGTGACGGCAAAACCATCATGCTGCTTCAGCATGCACAGATTGCGGGCTGGCTGACGCCATAAAACCGTGTTAATAAGCCTGTTGCCGCGTGACAGCGTTGAGAGAGAGTGGTGAGAGTTAATCCACTTTATGCACGCTTTTTAAGCAGTTAACTGCGCTTTTTGCACAGGTTCACAGATTGCGAACCCTGGCAGGCCCGTTGATGCGCTATTCTCTCCACTCTGGCTATTCGGGGATCGATCTTCTTAATGTCGTATTGGATGAAATCGTTTTGGCTGTTGCCGTCTCTGTGGGTTGCCTCTGTTCAGGCGGAACCGTTGCAAAAGTCATTCAACGACTGGCAAATCACCTGCAACAATGAAGCCTTTTGCGTGGCGCGGAATATTCCGGGGGACAAAGGGCTGGTGATGACGATTTCGCGCCATGCGGGCGTCAACGATCGCCCTTTGCTGCGCATCGACTACGGCAGCGCCTACAGTGGTGCGCTGCCGGGTGGCCCGCTACAGGATAATCTGCTGCTCGATCAACGCCGGCTTAAACCCGACCTCAAACACTGGACGGTAGAGCCGCATCATCTCGCCACCAGCAATGCTATCGCCATTGATGAATTTTTTAATCTGGTGATGGAGGCCAAAAACCTGCAGCTCACCTACGACCCCAATGCGCTGATCTCCCTGCGCGGCATGAAGGCCGCGCTGTTGCTGATGGATGACACTCAGGGACGGGTCAACAGCATGAGCGCGTGGATCAAACGTGGCGACAGGGCCAGCTGGGATGTTCCGTTACCACCAGCACTGCCGCCGCTGCCGCCTGCGGTCAGGTCACCCGCTGCACTGACGCGCGATGAGACCAGCGGATTAATTGACTACGGCACCTGGCGGGTTAATACCGACTCCTGCTCACTCGATCCGCTGCGCCGCGAAGTCAGCGTGGCTCCACTCACCGACCAGCGTGCGCTGCTGCTGGTGAGTTGTGAAATGGGGGCGTATAACGTGATCGATCTGGCGTTTGAAGTGACGCGCAGTCCGCCCTATGTGGCGCGTGGCATCACCCTGACTCTGCCGTTTACCCCGCCAGGCGCCAGCGATCGCCAGCTTGAGCTGATTAACGCCGAATATGACGCGGCCAGCGGCCAGCTCTACACGTTTGGTAAGGGCCGTGGATTGGGCGACTGCGGCAGGGCGACACGCTGGCAGTTTGATGGCACGCGTTTTGTGTTAGCGGAATATGCGGAAGAGTCGACCTGTGACGCCTGGCACAGCAGTGATGACTGGCCAACCCTGTGGGTCAGCCAGTCTGACGGTGGTGTACAGCAGCGTTAACGAATGACCTGCACCATCATCGGTGAGCCAAGCTGGTTGCCGACCAGCTCGGCCAGCATATCATTCACACCGTCACTCATCGGCGTAAAGCGGGTCAGCGGCGAGCGCGTCACCACCACAAAAACCCCCACATTATGCTGCGGCACCATCGCCATATAGGTGATGAATCCGCCGCCGCCGCCGGTTTTCTGAATGATGCCGGGACGACCATTTTTCGGTCCCATGTAAACCCAGCCCATGCCCAGCGCATCCGCTTTCCCTGGCACATCCATACCTTCAACTTTATTGAGCTGGTCGCGGCGATAGATCAGCGTCTGCAGGCGATCGATCTGTGGTGTACGATGGTTAACCGACGAGTTAAGGAACTGCTGCATCCAGCGGCCCATATCATCCGGCGTTGAGTAAACCCCTCCGCTGCCAATCGCGGCCAGCGTGTTATTACACGGACTGGCCCCTTTTTCAGCCACCATCAGGCGTCCGCACTGTTCAGGCGATGGCGTAAACGTGGTGTCCTTCATGCCGAGCGGGCGGGTAATCAGCTGCTGAAACAGCGCCGGATAGGGTGTTCCGCTGGCACGTGACAGTGCATCGCCCAGCAGATCGTAGCCCAGGTTAGAGTAGGCGGCACTGCTGCCAGGTGCCGCTTTGAGGTTCGCCCGTGACAGCCATGCCCAGCGTTCGCTCTTCGTTGGCCAGACAAATACCGGACGTTGCGCTTTGCCGCCGGGCTGCTCGCGCGGCAGTCCGCTGGTATGGGTCGAGAGATTAATCAGGCGAATCGGCTGGCCATTGTAAGTGGGTACTCGTGCACCCGGAGGCGCATATTTACTCAAGGGGTCGTCAAGGCGAATCTGTCCGCGCTCAGCCATTTTTACCATCACTTCACTGGTCATCAGCTTACTCAGCGAGGCGATCCGAATCAGCGAATCTTTCTGCGGACGAACATTGTTGCCGGGACGGGTTTCACCGAAGCTGGCGAACACCCGCTGATTGCCATCAATCGCCACCAGCGCCATACCGGTTGCGCCGCTGCCATAAAAGATATGTTCCGCATAGCGATCAACAATCTGTGAGGCCAGCAGCGGATCGGGCGCAACCTGCGCCATGCTTTTTAATGGAAGCAGTGAAACCATCAGGGCCAGTAAATAGGGTGTACGCATGTTCAACGGAAGTGGCTTCGCTATAAAAATCGGAGAAAATCTGCCTTCACTCATCAGGATGCATCAGGTCGCAGCCGCGTTATCCCGGCATTATGACAGCAGGAAAAGACGGTCAGCCCGTACACAGGCAGCATTAAGTATGACGGCTCTATAGTAATCAGTTTGCGCGGAGCGGGAAGAGGGGAATGGATATTTTTTTAACGGTGGGGCTGCAAAATAAAATGGCCCTTCCCGATGAAGCCGGGAAGGGCAAATGCATTAAACCGGCTTGAGTAATGCTTCAGCGTGGCTGACGATGTTCTCTACCGTGAAGCCAAACTCCGGGAACAGCTGACTGGCTGGCGCGGATTCACCAAAGGTGGTCATGCCCACAATCGCGCCGTCCAGACCGACATACTTAAACCAGTAATCCGCAATACCGGCTTCAACCGCCACACGCGCTTTCACGCCGCTCGGCAATACGGATTCGCGGTAAGCGGCATCCTGTGCATCAAACAGGTCCGTAGAGGGCAGTGAAACCACCCGCACCTTGTGACCGCCTGACGTGAGCTTATCGGCTGCACCCAGGGTGATCTCAATCTCTGAACCGGTTGCGATAAGAATCACCTCTGGCGTGCCGTCACAATCCTTCAGCACGTAGCCGCCGCGTTTGATGTTTTCAATCTGCTCCGGTGTGCGTTCCGGCTGCATCAGGTTCTGACGTGACAGGATCAGTGCAGTCGGCCCATGATGTCGCTCGACAGCGGCTTTCCACGCCACCGCGGTTTCTACCTGATCGCATGGACGCCATACGCTCATGTTTGGCGTCAGACGCAGGCTGGCGATCTGCTCAACTGGCTGGTGCGTCGGGCCATCTTCGCCCAGACCGATGGAGTCATGGGTGTAGACCAGAATCTGGCGTGCCTTCATCAGCGCTGCCATACGCGCGGCATTACGCGCATATTCGACAAACATCAGGAAGGTTGCGGTGTAAGGCACGAAGCCGCCGTGATGTGCGATACCGTTACCAATTGCCGTCATACCAAATTCACGCACGCCGTAGTGGATGTAGTTACCCGCCGGATCCTCTTTGATCGATTTGGAGCCTGACCAGATCGTGAGATTACTCGGTGCCAGGTCAGCGGAACCGCCAAGGAATTCCGGCAGCATTTTGCCGTAGGCTTCCAGTGAGTTCTGAGACGCTTTACGGCTCGCAATTTTCTGCGGATTAGCCTGCAGCTCCTGGATGAAGCGAGTCGCTTCTGTTTCCCATGTGGCGGGCATCTCGCCATTCATCCGGCGCTCATACTCTTTCGCCAGCTCAGGGTGGGCCTCTTTATAAGCTGCAAACTTCGCATCCCAGGCTTTTTCGCGTTCAGCACCCGCCGCTTTGGCATCCCACTGCTGGTAGATTTCAGCCGGGATTTCAAATGCCGGATAGTTCCAGCCAAGCTGTTTGCGGGTCAGCGCCACTTCGGCCTCGCCCAGCGCTGCGCCATGCGACTCCTCTTTACCGGCTTTGTTCGGCGAACCGAAACCGATAATGGTGCGGCAGATAATCAGTGAAGGCTTATCCGTGACGCTCTGCGCTTCTTTAATCGCCTCGCGGATAGCATCAGCGTCATGGCCGTCGATGTCGCCGATCACATGCCAGTTGTAGGACTCAAAGCGTTTATGCGTATCGTCGGTAAACCAGCCACTGGTTTCGCCATCAATCGAGATGCCGTTGTGGTCATAGAAGCCGATCAGTTTACCCAGACCCAGGGTGCCCGCCAGAGAACACACTTCGTGCGAGATCCCTTCCATCAGACAGCCGTCGCCCATGAATACATAGGTATGGTGGTCGACAATTTCATGGTCCGGACGGTTAAACTGTGCAGCCAGCGTGCGCTCAGCAATCGCCAGGCCTACGGCATTAGCCAGACCCTGACCCAGTGGGCCGGTGGTGGTTTCAACGCCTGGCGTATAACCAATCTCCGGGTGGCCTGGGGTTTTAGAGTGCAGCTGACGGAAATTTTTTAACTCTTCAATCGGCAGGTCATAACCACTGAGGTGCAGCAGGCTATAAAGCAGCATGGAGCCGTGACCGTTGGAGAGGATGAAGCGGTCACGATCAAGCCAGGCGGGATTGGTCGGATTATGCTGGAGGAAGTCGCGCCACAACACTTCGGCGATATCGGCCATACCCATCGGCGCACCGGGGTGGCCTGAATTTGCCTTCTGAACCGCATCCATGCTCAGTGCACGAATCGCGTTTGCCAACTCTCTGCGTGAGGACATAAAGTTCTCCCTTGTTATGCATCAGGGCGGGAAAGTCCCGCCCGACTAAAATAAAGACTACAGGCGTGCGGCGAGCACATCTTCCAGCTTCTGCTGGTCAACCGCGAACTGGCGGATGCCGTCAGAGAGTTTTTCGACTGCCATTGGATCCTGGTTATGTTCCCAGCGGAACTCCGCTTCGGAGAGCGGTGATGGCTGATGGAAGCCTTCGGTAGAGGGTTCCAGCTTGCGCTCCAGCGGCGCGTCGCTGTTCTGCAGCTCTTCCAGCAGGTTCGGCGACAGCGTCAGGCGATCGCAGCCGGCCAGCGCGATAATCTGCTCCACTTTACGGAAGCTGGCACCCATGATGATGGTGCTGTAACGGTGCTTTTTGTAGTAGTCATAAATACGACGCACAGATTTTACGCCTGGATCTTCATCCGCCACGTAGGGTTCCAGTGGCTTGCGTGAGTTATACCAGTCGTAGATACGGCCAACGAACGGGGAGATCAAAAACACGCCCGCTTCGGCACAGGCACGCGCCTGTGCAAAGGAGAACAGCAGCGTCAGGTTACAGTGGATGCCGTTCTTCTCCAGCTCTTCCGCGGCACGGATGCCTTCCCAGGTCGAGGCCAGCTTGATCAGCACGCGTGAGCGATCGATGCCGTGCTCTTCATACATCCGAATCAGTTTTTCTGCTTTGGTGACACACATGCCACGATCGAAGGAGAGGCGCGCATCCACTTCGGTCGAAACACGGCCCGGTATGCTTTTCAGGATTTCCATACCGAGGTTAATCGCCACTTTGTCGCTGGCATTGATAATCTGCGTCTCTTTGCTGCCGCCCTGTTTTTTCGCGTACTCAATCGCGTCATCCATCAGGTGCTTATACCCTTCAAGACCGGACGCTTTCAGAATGAGTGAAGGGTTGGTAGTGGCGTCTTCCGGGTGGTAATGACGAATCGATTCGATATCACCACTGTCCGCCACCACGGTGGTGAACTGTTTTAGGGCTTCTAGCTGGTTCATCTCTAAACTCCTTGAAAAGAAAAAATAAAAGCGAACAGGGTGCACCTCAGGCCTCGCAGCCGGTCTGGGTCATGTTCTGCTACCGGTAACGCGAACCCATAACACTGCAACAGAGACTTTCTGATGAAAATGCGGTTTCTCTGATTGTTGCGCTGCGAGGCGGTGCGAAGGAGCCGTCATGCGGTGTAACCCGAGGGGTGCGCCATATTCCATCCTTAAGCATAGCAGTCAGGACGAATGACGCAGGTAACACTGTAGCAATCTGTGCCCTGTGAAACGGAACGGGCCGATCGGGAGAAAGGTAAGCGCAGCGCGGGTTGCGGGCCGCGCTGCAACGGGATAAGCGATCAGACGGGGAGGTTAAGCCAGTTTTTTACCGGCAGGAAATCGCGATAGAGGGCAGCTTCAGGGGAGTCGGGGTCAGGCTGATAATCATATTCCCAGCGCACCAGCGGTGGCATCGACATCAGAATCGATTCCGTACGGCCACCGGTCTGCAAACCAAACAGCGTGCCGCGGTCCCAAACCAGATTGAATTCCACATAGCGACCACGGCGGTAGAGCTGGAACTGGCGCTCACGGTCGCCCCACGGGTGATCTTTACGGCGCGCGACAATCGGCCGATAGGCATCAATAAAGCCACGGCCTACCGCCTGCATAAAGCTGAAGCTCTGCTCAAAGTCGGGCGTGTTGAGATCGTCAAAAAAGAGGCCGCCAATGCCGCGTTGCTCATCGCGGTGTTTCAGATAGAAATAGTCGTCGCACCACTTTTTATAGCGCGGATAAACGTCGTCGCCAAAAGGCTGACAGAGATTGGCTGCGGTCTGATGCCAGTGAAGCGCATCTTCTTCAAAGCCATAAAATGGCGTCAGGTCAAAACCGCCGCCAAACCACCAGACCGGATCGGCCCCTGGTTTCTCTGCGATAAAAAAGCGCACGTTGGCGTGGCTGGTCGGCACATAAGGGTTATTCGGGTGGATCACCAGCGACACGCCCATCGCTTCAAAGCTGCGACCGGCCAGCTCAGGCCGGTGCGCGGTCGCCGATGCCGGCATCTGATCGCCATGCACATGCGAAAAGTTAACGCCCGCCTGCTCAAACACGGTGCCGTTGCGCAGGACGCGGCTCTGACCGCCGCCGCCGCCAGGGCGCTGCCAGCTATCTTCAGCGAACCGTGCGCCGCCATCTTCAGCCGCCAGCTGGTTACAAATCTCATCCTGCAATGCGAGCAGGAACGCTTTTACGCGGGAAATATCAGCCATCTTTTCGCTTATCGTTTATCAAAGTCTGACGCGATTATACGCAAAAGCGCGCCGCTTGCATGAGCGCGGCGCAAACCGGCCAGACGAATCAGGCATTGCGGCGGTCAAACTCATCGAAGTAGTTGATGATGCCGCTGGCAATAGCCGAAGCAATTTTCTGGCGAAATGCGGTGGTGCCGAGCAACTGCTCTTCACGTGGATTGGTAATAAAAGAGGTTTCGACCAGCACCGAGGGAATCGACGGTGACTTGAGCACCGCGAAGGCCGCCTGCTCGGTGTGTTGGCTGTGCAGATGGTGCACCGGACGGATCTGATCCAGCACATGCTTGCCCAGTGTCAGGCTGTTCTTGATGGTGTCGGTCTGCACCAGGTCGAACAGAATCTGCTGCAGATAGTGATCCTGCTGCTGTGCCTTTACGCCGCCCAGTTTGTCCGCATCGTTCTCCCGCTGTGAGAGATAACGTGCCATCGAGCTGCTGGCTCCACGGTTAGAGAGCGCAAACACCGAGGCGCCACTGGCATCGGGGCTGGTAAAGCCGTCGGCATGGATTGACATAAAGAGATCGGCACCGTGCTGGTGGGCGATTTCTACCCGCTGATAAAGCGGAATGAAGTGATCACTGTCGCGGGTCAGTCGCACTTCAATGCGTGGATGGCTCTGCAGCTGGCGCTGCACGTTACCGGCAATCTCCAGCACGATGTGTTTCTCTTCGGAACCCTCTTCGCCAACGGCACCCGAGTCAATACCACCGTGGCCGGGATCGATCATCACAATACGTTTGCCGTTTTTCGCGGGCGGGGCAGGGCGTGCAAGACGATTTGCCCCGGTAAGGGCAGACGACTCTTTAGCCTGAACCGCACGCGGCGATAAAATGGCCAGAGCCAGCCCGGAAAGCAGTAACTGGCGACGATGGATCAAACGTTTAAGCAGGTGCATGTACGGGTCCGGTAACAGGAATCTTGCCGGTGTTATAGCCTAAGGCTCTGCTGCCTGCGATCACAGAACCATTTCAGGGCATTACTTTGTATTGCAGGTCGCGAACAGAAAATTCGCGCTTTTTTATTTTCCGCCGGCCATCGAGGGTTGCGTGCAGCAGAGAATGCGTGATAATCAGCAAATTGTGCTTATCTGCAGGTAATTAAGATGGAAATCCGCGCCTTTCGCCAGGAAGATTTTGAAGAAGTGATCACCTTATGGGAACGTTGCGATTTGTTACGGCCATGGAACGATCCTGAGCTGGATATCGAACGCAAAATGAATCACGACCCCGATCTCTTTCTGGTCGCTGAAGTGGGCGGCGTGGTCGTTGGCACGCTGATGGGCGGTTACGATGGTCATCGCGGCGCGGCTTACTATCTCGCGGTTCATCCAGACTATCAGGGACGCGGCTTTGCGAATGCCCTGATGAATCGTCTGGAGAAGAAGCTTATCGCGCGCGGCTGTCCGAAACTGCATCTGATGATCCGCGAAGAAAACGATCAGGTGGTGGCGTTCTATGAGAAGCTCGATTATGAACCGGTAGACGCGTTACTGTTTGGTAAACGTCTGATCGAAGATCGTGAATACTAATCCATTGCCTGACTATTCGCCGGACGAGTATGACGCCAGAGGGCAGCTGCGGCTGCCGTTTCTTTTTTGGCTGATCCTGTTACTTCAGGCGCGGACCTGGCTGCTGCTGTTGATGGCCGGGGCGTCACGGCAGCAGGGCAACGACCTGCTGGCACTGTTCTATCCGGATCGTCAGGCGTTCTGGGTCGGTCTGACGCTGGGATTACCGGCACTGGCGGGGCTGCTGCTGACCGGCTATCGCACACGCCTGCCGCGACTGTGGCAATCCTGGCGCAGCGTGCTGGCACTGTCGCTGCTGGTGAACCTGGTCTGGCAGGGCATGCAGTTTATGCAGGGCGATCTGCTCAGTTCGCCGCTGCCGTTGCTGCTGGTGCTGTTTGACCTGCTGGCACTCATCTGGCTGCAATCCAGCCGCCGTTGCCGCGACTGCTTTCTGCCTGAACATCATCTCAACTAAACTTTTTGTCGCTTTGCGACTCCAATCAGTTCCGCCTTCCGGCATCGCATTTACAGGAGTTCTCATGAAAGCTGTTCGTTCCACGCTACTGATCGCCGCCGTTGTACTGAGCGGCTGTGCCAGTTCGGGTTCCGGCGCTGACAGCAGCCAGCAGGCAAGCTGGTGGAATCCACTGACTTATCACTGGTCTTCGGCGCTGCCGTGGAACTGGTTCGGTTCCACGCTGACCGCGACTGAACAGGGTGTGGGTGGGTTAACCGCCTCGACCGCCATGAAAGAGGACGCAATTAAGGACGGACTGAACGGTGACTATACCCTGCGTCAGGGCATGCGCAGCCAGAACGGCCAGGTAGTCTCTTTCTGGCAGGCGCTGGATGACGGCAAAGTTAAGCTGGTGATTTACGGGCAGTCGCAGGTCGAGCGTATTGAGGTTATGGACAGCGCGATTGCCAGCAGTGACGGCAGCAAAGTGGGCGACGCCTTCAGTAATAAGTTCAGCAAAGCCTTCGACAACTGCACACTCGCCAGTGGCACCGATGCGCGTGATGTAGCGTGCCGTGCGCCAGGCAGTCAGCATCTGACCTATGTCTATCAGGGTGACTGGCACGGGCCGGAGGGATTAATGCCGTCAGACGATACCCTGAAAAACTGGAAAATCAGCAAGATTGTCTGGCAGCGTTAATCTTTTTCTTCAGCGCGCCGCTCCCCAGGCGGCCGCTGACGCCTCTTAAAACCCCCGCCAGAACGGGCTGCACGCGGGTCCTCTCTTCCATCGGCTTTTGCTGATTTCTGCATAAACTCTGCCGTCGTCTTATGCTTTTTTCGACTTTGAAATCATCAAACGATATATAAAACCGTTACTGGTTTTCACTGAGTTATAAATAAACTGATGCCTCAGCGGGTAAGATCCGCATCAAACTTTTTCAGGGTGCCAAATGACATTACAAGCGATGAAAAAAATCGTGAGCGGTATCGCGTTGTCGCTGAGCCTGGCCGGCGCAGCCAATGCCACTGAACTTCTTAATAGCTCATACGATGTGTCGCGGGAGCTGTTTGTCGCCCTGAATGCTCCGTTTGTTAAACAGTGGGATGCCAGTCACCCCGCTGATCCCCTGACCATTAAGATGTCGCACGCCGGTTCATCGAAGCAGGCGCTGGCTATCCTGCAGGGACTGCGCGCAGATGTGGTCACGTACAACCAGGTAACAGATGTACAGGTGCTGCATGATAAAGGCAATCTCATTGCGGCTGACTGGAAAAGCCGTCTGCCGAACAACAGCTCGCCTTTCTACTCCACCATGGCGTTTCTGGTGCGCAAAGGGAATCCAAAGCAGATTCATGACTGGTCAGATTTGACCCGCAGTGATGTGAAGCTGATTTTTCCGAACCCGAAAACCTCGGGTAATGGTCGCTACACTTACCTGGCCGCCTGGGGCGCAGCAGATAAAGCGGACGGCGGCGATCAGGCTAAAACCCGTGCCTTTATGACGCAGTTCCTGAAAAACGTGGAAGTGTTCGACACCGGCGGTCGCGGCGCGACCACCACATTTGCTGAACGCGGCCTGGGCGACGTACTGATTAGCTTTGAGTCGGAAGTGAATAACATCCGTAATCAGTACGGTAAAGATGAATACGAAGTAGTGGTGCCGAAAACCAACATTCTGGCGGAGTTTCCGGTGGCATGGGTGGATAAGAACGTCGCGACGAATAAAACCGCTGATGCGGCCAGCGCCTATCTGAACTATCTCTACACGCCAGAAGCGCAGAATATTATTACTCACTACTATTATCGTGTGAACAACCCACAGCTGATGGCAGAGCAGAAAGATCGCTTCCCGCAGACCAGCCTGTTCCGGGTCGAAGATGCCTTTGGCGGCTGGGATAAGGTGATGCAGACGCATTTTGTCAGCGGCGGTGAGCTGGATAAATTGTTAGCGGCGGGGCGCGGATAATGTTTGCAGCCAGCCATAAACGCGTGTTGCCCGGCTTCAGTCTCAGCCTTGGCACCAGCCTGCTCTTTACCTGTCTGATCCTGCTGCTGCCGATTAGCGCGGTGATCATGCAGCTGTCGCAGATGACGCTGCAGCAGTACTGGGATGTCGTGACCAACCCTCAGCTGGTTGCCGCCTACAAGGTGACACTGCTCTCTGCCGGTGTCGCCTCTCTTTTTAACGCGGTGTTCGGCATGCTGATGGCATGGATCCTGACCCGTTATCGTTTTCCAGGCCGGACACTGCTGGATGGCCTGATGGATCTGCCGTTTGCACTGCCGACTGCGGTAGCCGGCCTGACCCTGGCCGGACTCTTTTCGGTTAACGGCTGGTACGGACAGTGGTTCGCCCAGTTCGACATCAAAATTTCTTACACCTGGATTGGTATCGCCATTGCCATGGCCTTTACCAGCATTCCGTTTGTTGTGCGTACCGTGCAGCCAGTGCTGGAAGAGTTAGGCCCGGAGTATGAAGAAGCCGCCGAAACGCTGGGTGCCACGCCGTGGCAGAGCTTCCGCCGCGTCGTGCTGCCGGAAGTCGCGCCTGCGCTGCTGGCCGGTACGGCGCTCTCCTTTACCCGCAGCCTGGGTGAGTTTGGTGCGGTAATCTTTATTGCCGGTAACATCGCCTGGAAGACGGAAGTCACCTCGCTGATGATTTTTGTCCGGCTGCAGGAGTTCGACTATCCGGCAGCCAGCGCTATCGCCTCGGTGATCCTGGCGGCATCGCTGATTCTGTTATTCGCGATTAATACATTGCAGAGCCGCTTTGGCCGTCGTCTGGGAGGTCACTAATGGCCGAGGTTTCACAACTTAATCACACGGCTCATCAGCCTGTGAACTGGGGCAAATGGCTGCTGATCGGTATCGGCGCGCTGATCTCGATTCTGCTGCTGGTCGTTCCGATGGCCTCCATTTTCTGGGAAGCGCTGAATCAGGGGCTGATTGTTGCGCTCAGCAATCTGGCCGATCCGGACATGCTGCACGCTATCTGGCTGACTGTGCTGGTGGCGCTGATTACCGTTCCGGTGAACCTGGTGTTCGGCACGCTGCTCGCGTGGCTGGTAACACGCTTTACCTTTCCGGGCCGTCAGTTGCTGCTGACCCTGTTTGATATTCCTTTTGCCGTGTCGCCCGTCGTAGCCGGTCTGATGTATCTGCTGTTCTGGGGCGTGAATGGCCCGGCAGGCGGCTGGCTGGATGCGCATAATATTCAGATTATGTTTGCCTGGCCTGGCATGGTGCTGGCGACGGTGTTTGTGACCTGCCCGTTTGTCGTGCGCGAACTGGTGCCGGTGATGCTGAGCCAGGGCAGTCATGAAGATGAAGCGGCGGTGCTGCTAGGCGCGTCCGGCTGGCAGATGTTCCGTCGTGTGACGCTGCCGAACATTCGCTGGGCGCTGCTGTATGGCATCGTCCTGACCAATGCCCGTGCGATTGGTGA
The DNA here is from genome assembly GCF_008632075.1 of Candidatus Pantoea gossypiicola. GTDB lineage: Bacteria > Pseudomonadota > Gammaproteobacteria > Enterobacterales > Enterobacteriaceae > Pantoea > Pantoea gossypiicola. The sequence goes on along the minus strand of NZ_VWVM01000001.1, from coordinate 432,879 downwards.
ATTTGGTGCGGTCTCGGTGGTATCGGGATCGATTCGCGGTGAGACCTATACGCTCCCGCTTCAGGTTGAATTATTGCATCAGGACTACAACACCGTTGGCGCGTTTACCGCCGCCGCCCTGTTAACCCTGATGGCAATTGTGACGCTGTTTCTGAAAAGTATTGTGCAGTGGCGTTTAGAGCAACAGCACAAACGCCTGCAACAGGAGGGAAATCATGAGCATTGAGATTAACAAGATCAACAAGTCCTTTGGTCGCACCTCGGTGCTGAACGATATCTCTCTGGATATTGCCTCAGGTGAAATGGTGGCGCTGCTTGGCCCATCAGGCTCGGGTAAAACCACGCTGCTGCGCATTATTGCCGGGCTGGAGCATCAGAACAGCGGTCAGATCCGTTTTCACGGCAACGATGTCAGCCGCCTGCATGCGCGCGATCGTCAGGTCGGCTTTGTCTTCCAGCACTATGCGCTGTTCCGTCACATGACGGTGTTCGACAACATCGCCTTTGGCCTGACCGTACTACCACGCCGTGAACGTCCTTCAGCGGCGGAGATCAAACAGCGTGTAACCCGTCTGCTGGAGATGGTGCAGCTGGCGCATCTGGCGAACCGCTTCCCGGCACAGCTGTCAGGCGGCCAGAAGCAGCGTGTGGCGCTGGCGCGTGCATTAGCGGTTGAACCGCAGATTCTGCTGCTGGATGAACCTTTTGGTGCGCTGGATGCTCAGGTGCGTAAAGAGCTGCGCCGCTGGCTGCGTCAGCTGCATGAAGAGATTAAATTCACCAGCGTGTTCGTGACCCACGACCAGGAAGAGGCGATGGAAGTCGCAGATCGCGTGGTGGTGATGAGCCAGGGCAACATTGAGCAGGTTGGCACGCCAGATGATGTATGGCGCGATCCGGCGACCCGCTTTGTGCTGGAGTTCCTGGGTGAAGTGAATCGCTTTGATGGCGAAATTCAGGGATCGCAGTTCCATGTCGGCGCGCACCACTGGCCGCTGGGTTATACCTCAGCTCATCAGGGCGCGGTTGAGCTGTTCCTGCGTCCGTGGGAAGTCGACGTGTCACGCCGCAGCAGTTTAGAAACGCCGCTGCCGGTGCAGGTGCTGGAAGTCAGCCCGCGTGGACACTTCTGGCAGCTGGTGGTTCAGCCTGCTGGCTGGCAGAGCGAGCCGTTCTCGCTGGTGTTTGAAGGTGAGCAGACAGCCCCGATTCGCGGCGAGCGTCTGTTTGTTGGCTTGCAGCAGGCGCGGCTCTATAAGGGCGACACGCCGCTGCGCGCAGTTGCCTTTGCACAAAGCGCCTGATATTTTCTCATCAACACCCGGGCGGGAGTGTCACTCCCGCCTTTTTTTCGCCTCTCGTTTGTAAGATGCCAGGAACTGCACCGTGACGACTCTTGAACATACCATCGGCAATACCCCGCTGATTAAGCTGCAGCGCCTGACGCCCGCTAACGGCAGTGAGGTCTGGCTCAAGCTGGAAGGCAATAATCCGGCAGGCTCGGTAAAAGATCGTGCGGCCTGGTCAATGATCAATCAGGCGGAGCTGCGCGGTGAAATTTCACCCGGCGATCAGCTGATTGAAGCGACCAGTGGGAATACCGGTATTGCGCTGGCGATGATTGCGGCGATGAAAGGCTACCGACTTCGCCTGCTGATGCCGGACAACATGAGTCAGGAGCGGCAGGATGCGATGCGTGCTTATGGCGCAGAGCTGATTCTGGTGCCGCGCGAGCAGGGCATGGAAGGCGCACGCGATCTGGCACTGGCGATGGCGGCGCGTGGTGAAGGCCGGGTGCTGGATCAGTTTAATAATCCCGATAACCCGCTGGGCCATTATCAGACCACTGGCCCGGAGCTGTGGCAGCAGTCAAACCAGCGGATGACCCATTTTGTCTCCAGCATGGGCACCACCGGCACGATCACCGGCGTGGGACGTTACCTGAAAGAGCACAACACCGGCGTGCAGGTCATTGGCTTACAGCCCAGCGAGGGCAGCAGCATTCCGGGCATTCGCCGCTGGCCGCTGGCCTATCTGCCGGGGATCTACCGCCCCGACTTAGTGGATGATGTGTTGGATATGACGCAGAAAGAAGCGGAAGAGACCATGCGGTCGCTGGCTCGCCGTGAAGGTATTTTCTGTGGCGTCAGTTCAGGCGGCGCGGTTGCGGGTGCACTGCGCATCGCCCAGGCAAATCCGGGAAGCGTGGTGGTGGCGATCGCCTGCGATCGTGGCGATCGTTATCTCTCGACCGGACTCTATCATTAGTAATCTCTGCTGATGGGAAATCAGACCTGTGCGCGCGTTTACCGCCCACAGGTCTTTTTTTTAGCCAGCATCCCCATCGGATAGACTGAATCTGTAAGGATCGCGTAAATCAGGCTGCGCGAATGCCCGGCACAGGACAAAATAGCGCCAATTCTGTCGAGAGATAACCATGAAAATTTTGCTTGTTGATGATGATGTCGAATTAGGCACGATGTTAAGCCAGTACCTCATTGCCGAAGGATTTGATGCCCAGCTGGTGCTGACCGGCAGCGCCGGGATTCAGGGCGCGCTCTCCGGCGATTTCACTGCCATGATTCTGGATATTATGCTGCCCGACATGAGTGGCATCGATGTGTTACGTCAGGTGCGTCAGAACAGCCGGATACCGGTGATCATGCTGACTGCCAAAGGCGATAATATTGATCGCGTGATCGGCCTGGAGATGGGGGCGGATGACTATATGCCTAAACCCTGTTATCCCCGTGAACTGGTCGCCCGTCTGCGCGCGGTACTGCGCCGTTTCGAGGAGCAGGTACCGCAGCCGGATGCTAAAGAGCCGCTGCGCTGGGGAGACCTGACGCTTAATCCTGCCACCCGAATGAGTGAATGGCAGGGTAAAACGTTCGATCTGACTGCATCAGAATTTAATCTGCTGGATTTGCTGCTGCGCGCGCCGGACAGGGTCGTGTCAAAAGATGAACTCTCTGAAAAGGGGCTGGGACGTCCGCGTGAAGCCTATGATCGCAGCGTTGATGTGCACATCAGCAACATCCGCCAGAAACTCAGCGCACTGACCGCTGACAGCATCATTATCGAAACCGTACGCAGCATCGGTTACCGCATTCGATGAAACAGAGTTACCGTGGACGCATGTTCTGGAAGATCTTTATCGGCTTCTGGGTCGTTTTTGTCATCATGAGCCAGCTTATCTGGCTCGGTTTTTCGCTCTCCGGTAAACGGCATGAACCGCCTGAAATTATGGCTATCCGTCGCATTATTGATCTGCAGATGACTTCTGCTGCGTCGGTGCTGGAGCGGGGCGGGCCTGATGAGCTGAATGCGATGCTGTCGGACTGGGATGAAACTGACCGTCAGTTCTTTCACGTCACGCAGCAGATTAAATCGCCACAATCACAGGACAGCGGCAACCTGGATTTCAGGGGCCCTCTCCCTGAAGAGGTGGTGCGCTGGGTACAGGGTGCGGATGGCAAAGAATATCAGCTGCGCTACGACCTGAATGGCATGCGCATCAACAGCAAACAGAACATGATGCCGCGAAAATTTCTGAATATCCCCGAGCCGATGTTTGTCTTCGCCGGGTCGGTGGGGTTGCTGTTCAGTCTGCTGCTGGCCTGGAATCTGACGCGGCCCATGCGTCAGTTGCGGGAGGGATTTTCCCGCGTCGCCGAGGGTGATTTAAGCGTGCGTCTGTTCCCGATTATGCGTAAGCGGCACGACGAGATTTCAAATGTCGCTGAAGCGTTTGATGCCATGGTTGAGCGGCTTGATACCCTGGTGCGCGCTCGTGAAGAGCTGCTGCACGATATCTCACATGAGCTTCGTTCACCGCTGGCCCGACTGCAGCTGGCGACCGGACTCGCCAGACAGACGCCAGAAAGCGTAAACAGTTCGCTTGATCGCATTGACGAAGAGGCGCATCGCCTGGACAAAATGATTGGTGAACTGCTGACGCTGTCGCGGGCTGAACATGAAAGCATCCCGGATGAGCAATATTTTGACCTGACCGGTTTGCTGGAGGCGGTCATTACCGATGTCCGCTATGAAGCACAGATCCCCGGTGTGCAGGTCGATTTTCAGGTTGACGAGCGGGGTGATTACACCGTGCGGGGTAATGCGGAGCTGATACGGCGCGGGGTCGAGAACGTCTTACGCAACGCGCTACGCTTCTCTTTGCCAGGGCAGCGGATTGAGGTCGACTTACGCGTTGAGCAGCAGTGGCTGGCGATTCAGGTGCGCGATCAGGGGCCGGGTGTCGATGAGGAGAAAATCTCCAGCATTTTCGATCCGTTTGTGCGGGTAAATTCGCCGCTGATGGGCAAAGGTTATGGTCTGGGACTGGCTATCGTGCGTAAAGTTGTGCTGGCGCATCATGGTGAAGTTGAGGCGCGGAATCGGCCAGAGGGCGGACTTGAACTGACGCTGCGCCTGCCACACTGGCAGGGTTAAAACGTCATCCGGCAGAAACGATAACGGCACCCGCAGGTGCCGTTATGTTATATCCGAATGCTTACTTTTTGATGCGAATCACCGGCGTTTCGCCGACGGTGACCTGACCAGACAGCTTAATCAATTCCTTGATTTCATCCATGTTGGAGATGACAACCGGTGTCAGGGTTGATTTTGCTTTCTCTTCCAGCAACGGCAGATCGAACTCAATAACCACGTCGCCTTTTTTGACCTTCTGGCCTTCTTCAGCGATGCGTTTGAAGCCTTCACCTTTCAGTTCAACCGTATCGATACCAAAGTGGACGAACAGCTCGATGCCGTTGTCTGATTCGATCGAAAAAGCGTGATTGGTTTCAAAAATCTTGCCGATAGTGCCATCAACCGGCGCAACCATTTTGTTGCCGCTGGGTTTGATCGCAATACCGTCGCCCACGATTTTTTCTGCAAACACTACATCTGGTACGTCTTCAATGTTCACGATTTCGCCTGACAGAGGCGCTACGATGTCGATTGTCCCAGCGCTATCCGTTTTTTCGCCAAAAAGTTTAGAAAACAAACCCATGATCTTCTCCTAAGCAGTAATTTGGGGCCAGCATCATGCAGGTTAGCAGAGCGTTTTTTCTTTAATGAACTTGTTAACAAGGTTCATTAAGTCTTCCGCTGTCGGTTGAGCCAGTGCCTGCTCTGCCAATGCCTTCGCATCTTCAAAATTAGTATTACGAATGATTTTCTTGATGCCAGGGATAGAAATGGCACTCATACTGAACTCGTCCAGCCCCATTCCCAGTAACAGTAGTGTAGCACGTTCATCACCTGCCAGCTCACCACACATGCCGGTCCATTTACCTTCAGCGTGAGATGCATCAATGACTTGCTTGATTAAGTTAAGCACAGACGGCGTCATTGGGTTGTACAGGTGCGAGATCAAATCATTACCACGATCGACCGCCAGAGTATACTGCGTCAGATCGTTTGTCCCAATACTGAAGAAGTCGACCTCTTTCGCCAGATGATGGGCAATGACGGCTGAAGCCGGGGTCTCGACCATGATGCCGACTTCGATGCTTTCATCAAAGGCTTTACCTTCTTCACGCAACTGCGCTTTCAGCAGTTCCAGTTCCGCTTTCAGGCTGCGTACTTCTTCAACCGAAATGATCATCGGGAACATGATGCGCAGTTTACCGAAGGAGGAGGCGCGCAGGATGGCACGCAGCTGTGCATGAAGAATCTCTTTGCGATCCATCGCGATACGGATAGCACGCCAGCCGAGGAACGGGTTCTCTTCTTTTGGCAGATTCATGTAAGGCAGATCTTTGTCACCGCCGATATCCATGGTACGTACGATAACCGCCTGGGAACCCATCGCTTCAGCGACCGCTTTGTACGCCTGGAACTGCTCTTCTTCGGTCGGCAGCGCATCACGGTCCATGAACAGGAATTCGGTGCGGTAGAGACCGACGCCTTCCGCGCCGTTGCGCTCAGCACCGGCGATATCGCGTACAGTACCGATGTTGGCACAGACTTCAACCTGATGACCATCCAGCGTCACGGCTGGCAGATCTTTCAGCTTGGCTAATTCATGTTTTTCCGACAGATACTGGTTCTGTACGGCTTTAAGCTCTTCCTGAACTGCTTCTGAAGGATTGACGTGAATGGCATTGTTAACGCCATCCAGAATCAGGAAATCGCCATTTTTAATCGTGACGGTCACATTGCCGGTGCCGACAATGGCCGGGATCTCCAGCGAGCGCGCCATGATTGAGGTATGTGAGGTACGGCCACCCAGATCGGTGATAAAGCCCAGCACCTTTTTCAGGTTTAGCTGTGCGGTTTCTGACGGCGTTAAATCTTTGGCCACCAGAATGGATTCGTCCTGAATAGCGCTCAGGTCAACGATGTGCAGACCAAGGATGTTTTGCAGCAGACGTTTACCGATGTCACGCACGTCAGCCGCACGCTCTTTCAGATATTCGTCATCTAATTCTTCCAGTGCTTTCGCCTGGCCATCAATGACCGAGTAAGCAGCAGCATCGGCAGTCGCGTGATCTTTTTTGATCAGGTCGATGATTTCCTGCTCCAGCTCTTCATCTTCCAGCAACATGATGTGGCCTTCGAAGATGGCTGCTTTCTCTTCACCGAGGGTTTCACCCGCTTTGACGCGAATCGCTTCCAGTTGTAATGCCGCTTTGCTGCGGCCATCGAGGAAGCGCTGAACTTCCTGCTCAACCTGGTCATCAGAAATTTTCTTGCGGTTGATGACGATCTCGTCTTCTTTCAGCAGCAGTGCTTTGCCGAAAGCGATACCTGGTGATGCTAAAATGCCTGAAATCATAACGCTACCTTTTAATCACGATGGCTGATGGGACTCTTTGCGGTGCCATTGTCGCGGGACACGTACTTTACGAAAGCAATAACGCGGACAGGTTGTCCGCGATCAAGATGTTTGCACTCAATGGCGCAGAGGAGTCGATTGGCTGGAGAGCTGAGCGGAGATTACTCCAGTTCAGCCATCAGTTTGACCAGATGCTCAACTGCTTTCTGCTCATCTTCACCTTCCGCGGAAAGGGTGACAACCGTTCCCTGGGTTAAACCCAGCGTCTGCAGTTTGAACAGGCTTTTCGCGCTCGCTGATTTGCCGTTAGAGGTCACGGTGATTTCTGACTGGAAAGCTTTGGCTTCTTTAACGAATTGCGCAGCTGGGCGAGTATGCAGACCGTTTGGTGCAGTAATGGTAACTTCTTGCTGGAACATTCTATTTCCCCAACGTTATCAGGATGAGTATTATGGATCTAAAGTCTAGCCTGGAGCCTTCACTTTAGCCTGTGTAGGTGCGCGGGTATAGCTTCATGCTGACCAAAGACGCGCATGCGTCAAATCTGCAATCCGTTGCGTCTCAAAACCGATTCTACACGTCACCGGTTAATTATGCCGTGATTCGCCGTTTCACTGAATCCGTAAATCGATTCAGCTTGATCCACTTCAAGCGCGGATTAATTTCAGGCATCGAAATAATTGGCAGTCTGAATACCAGATCGGCATCACTGAAATCAATCTGCCGGGTGATGAAAGTGAGATCTGCACCACAAAAAAGCACCCGGATGGGTGCTTTTTTCGACATTTTCAGACTATCGGCTCCAGCTACTGCAGCTCTTTTTCCGTAAAGAGATCGGCGAACAGCGCGGTACTCAGATAGCGTTCGCCAGAGGAGGGCAGAATCACCACGATGTTTTTGTTCGCGAAGGTTTCGTCTTCCTGCAGCTTCAGCGCGGCGGCGACAGCAGCACCGGATGAGATACCGGCCAGGATACCTTCTTCTTCCATCAGCCTGCGCGCCGTGCTGATCGCTTCTTCATTGGTAATGGCCACCACGCGGTCAACCAGGTTCAGTTCCAGATTGCCCGGAATAAAGCCTGCACCAATACCCTGAATTTTGTGCGGGCCGGGTTTGATCTCTTCACCCGCCAGCGCCTGTGCAATCACTGGCGAATCGGTCGGCTCAACCGCGACGGTAATCAGATCTTTTTTGCCTTTGGTGTTTTTGATGTAGCGACTGACGCCGGTCAGCGTCCCGCCTGTGCCGACACCCGCAATAAAGACATCCACTTCGCCATCGGTATCTTCCCAGATTTCCGGGCCGGTGGTCTTTTCATGGATTTCCGGGTTAGCCGGGTTGCTGAACTGCTGCAGCAGCACATATTTGTCCGGGTCGCTGGCGACAATCTCTTCTGCTTTGCCGATGGCACCTTTCATGCCTTTGGCACCTTCGGTCAGAACCAGCTTCGCACCCAGCGCTTTCAGCAGCTTACGACGTTCCACCGACATGGTTTCCGGCATGGTCAGCGTAAGCTTATAACCGCGCGCAGCGGCAACGTAGGCCAGCGCGATGCCGGTGTTACCACTGGTCGGTTCAACCAACTCAATACCGGGTTTCAGAATACCGCGTTTCTCTGCGTCCCAAATCATGTTGGCACCGATACGGCATTTAATGCTGAAGCTCGGGTTACGGGATTCAACTTTCGCAAGAATGCGGCCGTTACCGATGCGGTTCAGTCGAACCAGTGGCGTATGACCAATTGTCAAAGAGTTGTCTTCATAGATCTTACTCATAGCCTGCCCTTAACTGTATGAATTATTGGGAACCCTATGAGCATACCTGTTCTGCCTGGGGGCGGAAGGAAAGAAATCGTATATCTATATGTCCCCCGGCAATAAGCCCTGCGAAAAAGAGCATAAGGCGCGCTGATGAGTCTAGCGCACCTCATTACGTGCCAGCTGCGGTCGGTAGCGATCGACCCACATGGCGGTGGCACCGCAAACAGCAACGGGCATAATCACCAGATTCAGAACTGGAATCATAGTGAACAGGCTGGTGAGTGCGCCAAACTGCATATTGGCTGTTTTGTGCCGACGCAGGGCGTTTCGCATCTGCTGAAACGGCACTTTGTGGTTGTCGAACGGATAGTCGCAATACTGGATGGATAACATCCAGGCACTGAACAGGAACCACAGCACCGGGGCAACCGTCTGACCAAAACCAGGAATAAAGTAGAGCAGCAACAGTCCCAGCGCGCGGGGCAGGTAATAGCCCAGTTTTTGCATCTCGCGCTTCATAATACGCGGCACATCTTTAATCATTCCTGCCCAGCCGCTATCGGGCAGAGGCTTACCGGTCAGGCGTCCTTCGAGCTGCTCGGCCAGCAGGCCGCAGAAAGGGGCCGCTATCAGATTTGCCAGCGTCGAGAAAAAGTAGCTAAACACCAGCACAATCGCAATCACAGACAACGGCCACAACAGATAGCTCAGCCATTGCAGCCAGTCCGGAATATGGGTCATCAGGCGCGGGATCCAGTCACCGAGACGATAGAACAGCCAGACGAATGCGCCACCGAGCATGATAATGTTAATCAGCAGTGGCATCACCACAAAGCGGCGAATGCCAGGCAGACGGACCAGTTTCCAGCCCTGGCTAAAGTAGTGCATGCCGTTAAAATCTGAGACCGAATTCTCAAAGGCCATAAAGCCATTTCTCCTGGAAGTGTTAAGGCGCGCCCACTATAACCTGGCTTTTTCTCCAGGCCAGGTGCCGTTTGGGTAAAAAAACAGCGAAAAAGCGTGGGTGCCTATCTTATTTGTCAGAAAATAGTGCACAGACTTGCACTTGTGTAGCAGGGCAAATACAGTTAGAGGATAAAGTTTGCCGCGGTGGCAAGGTATTGGAACAACAGAGAATACAATGATGCAGGATTTGCGTCTGATATTAATCGTTGTTGGCGCGATCGCCATTATAGCGCTCCTTCTTCACGGGCTGTGGACCAGCCGTAAAGAGCGTTCGTCAGTGTTCCGTGATCGCCCGCATAAACGTCTGAAACAACGTAAAGAACATGATGAGCAGGATCTGATTGACGACGAAGATGACGGCGTCGGCGAGGTTCGCATTCGTTCTGAACGCAGCACACACCAGGAACCGCGTTTCGATGAGATTCGTGAGCCACAGTCAGAAGCGCCGCGTAAGCAAGCGCCTGCTGAGCCTGTGCGTCAGCCTGCGCCACGACCTGCTCCGCAAGCCGAACCAGAAAACGATCCGCTTTTCAATACGGCACCGAAGCCTGCTCCGCAGCCGCGCCCTGAACCGGCTCGTCAGCAGCCCGCGCCGACTTTTGTCGCGCCGCCAGTCCAGGCTGACCCGCTGCTGGATCTCGATCCGCTGGAATCTGTCCAGCCCGCTCCGCAGTACCAGGCAGAACCTGAGCCTCAGCCTGAAGTAACACCGGCTCCCGCGCCTGCACAGCCTGCAGCGAAAGCGCCAGTGGAAAAACCGAAAGAAGCGGTACTGGTACTACATGTTGCAGCCCATTCGGGCGGTGAGCTGAACGGTGAGGCATTACTGCAGGGTATACTGCAGGCGGGCTTCCAGTTTGGTGAAATGAACATTTTCCATCGTCATCTGAGTCCGGCAGGCAGCGGCCCGGTTCTGTTCAGTCTGGCTAACATGGTTAAGCCGGGTTCGTTCAACCCTGATCTGATGACTGATTTCAGCACGCCAGGCATCTCTATCTTTATGATGGTGCCTTCTTATGGTGATGCGAATCAGAACTTCAAGCTGATGCTGCAGTCTGCACAGCGTATCGCTGATGACGTTGGCGGTGTCGTGCTCGATGATGAGCGTCGTATGATGACGCCGCAGAAGCTGGAAACCTACAAAGCGCGTATTCGCGATGTGGTTGGCGTCTGAGACCTGCGCTGACCGCTATCTTAATTGTTAAATAAACCCCCGCCTGTCGGGGGTTTTTTATCTGATGGGGCTATATGAAATCCGTCCAGGATCACATCACTGAACTGCGCACCACGCTGCGCCATCACGAATATCTTTATCACGTCATGGATGCACCGGAAGTGCCGGATGCCGAATACGATCGTCTGATGGGCGAACTGCGTCAGCTGGAAGAGGAACACCCCGATCTCATTACGCCGGACTCGCCGACGCAGCGTGTAGGTGCTGCACCGCTGACGGTATTCGAGCAGGTTCGCCATGAAGTCCCGATGCTGTCGCTGGATAACGCCTTTGATGAAGCCACGTTCATGGCTTTCAACAAGCGGGTGCAGGATCGGCTGAAAAGCAGTGACGACATTACCTACTGCTGTGAACTCAAGCTCGATGGCGCTGCGGTCAGCCTGATGTATGAAAATGGCCTGCTTGTGCGGGCCGCAACGCGCGGTGACGGCACGACTGGCGAGAACATTACTGCCAACGTTCGTACCATTCGCGCTATCCCGCTGCGGCTAAAAGGCGACAACATTCCGGCCCGGCTGGAAGTACGCGGCGAAATATTTATGACGCAGCGCGGCTTCGAAAAGCTGAATGAGGAAGCGCGACGCACTGACGGTAAAGTCTTTGCTAACCCGCGCAACGCAGCAGCAGGCTCTCTGCGTCAGCTTGATCCGCGCATTACCGCTAAACGTCCATTAACTTTCTTCTGCTACGGTTTTGGCCTGCTGGAAGGCGGGGAGATGCCGCACAGTCACATGGGGCGTCTGCAACAGTTCAAAGCCTGGGGCCTGCCGGTCAGTGACCGCATTAAGCTGGTACATAATGCGGAAGAGGCCCTGGCTTTCTATCGGGATATTGAGCAACAGCGTCCGAACCTGGGTTTTGATATTGATGGTGTCGTAATCAAAGTCGATTCACAGGCACTGCAGGAACAACTGGGCTTTGTGGCGCGCGCGCCACGCTGGGCGATTGCCTTCAAATTCCCGGCTCAGGAACAGCTGACCTGGGTACGGGATGTCGAATTTCAGGTGGGTCGTACGGGTGCTATCACGCCGGTGGCTCGTCTTGAGCCGGTTCAGGTGGCGGGCGTGATTGTCAGCAACGCCACGCTTCACAACGCCGATGAAATCGCGCGGCTGGGACTGCGCATTGGCGACCGGGTCGTGATTCGCCGTGCAGGCGATGTGATCCCGCAGGTTGTGAATGTGGTCACCGCTGAACGTCCTGAAGAGACGCGTGAAGTGGTGTTTCCCGCTCACTGCCCGGTCTGTGGTTCTGAGGTGGAACGGGTCGAAGGCGAATCGGTCACGCGCTGCACCGGCGGTCTGATTTGCGGCGCGCAGCGAAAAGAGGCGCTGAAGCATTTTGTCTCGCGCCGGGCGCTCGATGTCGACGGTATGGGCGATAAGATTATCGACCAGCTGGTGGAGAAAGAGTATGTCTCGACCCCAGCCGATCTCTTTCGTCTCACGGCGGGCAAGCTGACAGGGCTGGATCGCATGGGGCCAAAATCGGCGCAAAACGTTGTCGATGCGCTGGAAAAAGCAAAGTCGACCACGCTGGCACGTTTCCTCTATGCGCTGGGGATCCGCGAAGTGGGTGAAGCTACCGCCGCCAATCTGGCAAACCACTTTGGTGAGCTGCAGAAAGTGATGGATGCCGACCTTGAGGCGCTGATTGCCGTGCCGGATGTCGGCAAAGTCGTTGCCGCGCACGTGCGCAACTTTATGGAAGAGGAGAGCAACCGCGAGGTCATCCGCCAGCTGACGGACGACATCGGCATTCACTGGCCGGCCGTTGTGGTGGTGAAAGCCGAAGAGATCGACAGTCCGTTCGCCGGTAAAACCGTGGTTCTGACCGGCTCGCTGTCGCAGATGAACCGCGATGATGCCAAAGCGCAGCTAATCGCGCTGGGCGCAAAAGTCAGCGGCAGCGTATCGAAGAAAACCGATCTGCTGATTGCCGGTGAAGCGGCGGGTTCCAAGCTGGCGAAAGCGCAGGAGCTGGGCATTGAGGTGATCGATGAAGCTGAAATGATTCGTCTGCTGGGTGCCTGAGATGGATGAACATCAGCTGGTGGCGATTGCCAATACGCCTATGCCGTTTGGCAAATATAAGGGGCGGATGCTGATCGATCTGCCTGAGCCTTATCTGCTGTGGTTTGCCCGTAGCGGCGACTTCCCGTCCGGGTTGCTGGGGGATTTGATGCAGCTGACCCTGACGATAAAAATAGAAGGTCTGGAGGGATTAGTTAAACCGCTCCAGACCCGCAAGTAAAAGTGCCCGCGCAGGCGGGCAGCTGTTTTACTTCTGTGACTCCATTACCGAATCTTTCACCTGCAGAGCCTGCTGTTTCTCATTGGTCCTTTTGTAACGTCCGGCGATAAACGAGCAGACCATCAGCTGTACCTGATGGAAAATCATCAGCGGCAGCACAATGATTCCCACGGTACTGGCCGGAAACAGAATGTTCGCCATCGGCACGCCATTCGCCAGGCTCTTCTTTGAGCCACAAAACAGCACCACAATCTCATCGGCGCGTTTAAAGCGGAACAGACGCGAAGCCAGCAGGTTGATAATCAGCACGGCGGTCAGCAGGATGACAGAACCCGCCACAATCCACAGCAGCGTAATCAGGCCAACACGATGCCAGATACCGTTCACCACGGCTTCACTGAAAGCGGAATAGACCACCAGCAGAATTGAAGTCTGGTCAGTTTTGCCAATCAGGCTACGGTGTTTCTCAACCCAGCCACCGATCCAGCGACGTGAAAGGTGACCCAGAATGAAAGGCACCATCAGTTGCAACATAATCTTGCCGATCTGCTCCAGACCATCGCTGGGCGCACTGCTGTGGATATCCATCACCAGATTCACCAGCAACGGTGAAATGAAGACACCCAGCAGGCTTGATGCCGAGGCGCTGCACACCGCTGCGGCAACGTTACCGCCTGCCATTGAGGTAAAGGCGATAGCAGACTGCACCGTCGCAGGCAGGATGCAAAGGTAGATAAAGCCGGTATAAATCTCCGGGCCGACATCAACCGGATGCCACCAGACCAGCAGCAGACCCAGCGCCGGAAACAGCACAAAGGTGCTGAACATAATCCAAAGATGCAGCTGCCAGTGACTGCTGCCTGCGATGATCTTTTCACGCGAGAGCTTGGCACCGTGCATAAAGAACAGCAGTGCTATTGCTGCTGTCGCAAGGTAGCTGAAGATATCGACATAGATCCCTTTCGCTGGCAGGAAAGAGGCCAGCAGCACGGTGATGATGAGTTTAACCATCATCGGATCGAGTTTTAAAAAGCCCATTGTTAAAATCCGGTAAATTTTTCAATAGCACGATTGTGCGACAAGTAGTTTTAGAAATAAAATTGATTTATTGAATCAATCTATGAGAAAAATCGATGAATTATACGCTGCGTCAGCTACGGACGTTTATTGCGGTGGCCCACTATGGCGGCTTCAGTCAGGCGGGGCAGGCGATAGGTCTGAGTCAGTCGGCGGTGAGCCACAGTATCAAAGAGCTTGAAGCGGAAACCGGCGTGCGGTTGCTGGATCGTACTACGCGTGAGGTGATGCTGACCGAGGCAGGCAAACAGCTGGCATCACGCATGGAGCGCCTGCTGGAGGAGATTCATACCACCTTGCTGGATATCCGCAGTTTTGGCGAGCAGCGCAGTGGCACCGTCAGAGTCGCCGCCAGCCAGACTATTTCCGCGCATCTGATGCCGCAATGTCTTGCCGCCAGTCAGCACCATTTTCCCGATATTAAAGTCATCCTGCACGATCGCGCCCAGCAATGGGTGCTGCAAAGTGTGCGTAATGCCGAAGTCGATTTCGGGATCGTGATTGGGCCACTCAGCGACAGCGATTTCGACAGCATCGCGATTCTGGATGAGCCTTTCCTGCTGTTATGTCGCGAGGATGATCCGCTGGCGATGGTGGAAAGAGCTGAATGGGCGATGCTGGAGGGCCGAACCATGGTCTTGCAGGATTACGCGTCCGGCAGTCGGGTTTTGATTGATGCGGCAATGCAGCAGCAGAATATCAGGGCAGAAGTGGTGCAGGAGATTGGTCATCCCGCCACGCTGTTTCCGATGGTGCAGGTAGGGATTGGTATCAGTATTCTGCCCGCGCTGGCCTTACCGCTACCGGCGGATCGCGCCCTCAAGGTGCGGCGTCTCTATCCGGAAATCAATCGCAGCCTGACGCTAATCAAACGGAAAAACCGCTCGCTGACGCCTGCCGCAGAAGCGATATGGCAGGAAGTGCGCCAGCAGGCGGCGCTGCTGGCGCAACAACGCACGCTTAAACCGGCGTTTTAGATATAGACATCGACATTATTTTTGTCAGTTGGGCGGTTAATACCGTTCGCCTGGCTTTCACTGACCGGATTAACACTGTCGTTTTTGTGCTGCGCCTTCTCGGCCTGCTCAGCCTGTTTCTTTTGCAGATGAGCAATCTGCGCCCATAGCATGGTGAGTTGCGACTGGTACATCTGCGCTATTTTAAATTTCTGTTCTTCGTCGAGATCGTGGTTGTCGGCCAGCTCTTTGATTTTTTTCATCACGCTCTGAATCTGTTTATTCAGTGCGGCGATCTGCGAGGCGATACTGCCGCTGTCACCACCCCCCGGCATAACTTTCAAAACTCCGGCTATTGAGGACATCATTTTCTCCCTGTAGTTCGTCTATAAAGTTATCGGCGCAGGCGAAAATAACTAAAGTGTCAAAAAGAGCAGGGGAGTAAAAAAGCAGATTCTTCTCCTGAATGTCCTTTCTGAGGGGACTCGTCATTCAGGCTTAGCCTGGCGCAGTAAAATAAACGTGGCACTCAGGCAGCATAAATGGAGTGGGATTCTGAACGCGTAAGCGGCTAAAGCGCAGAAACGAAAAAAGCGCCCAAAAGGCGCTTTTCTCGGAATGGGAGGGTCGTGCAGGATAGCCTCGGCCCATCCGGGTGATGCTGTCGCATCAGCCTGAATCGCCAGGCGATTCAGTCGAACCTGCAGCAGGTTCTCATCCTGCACGGGAATGACTGTGCGGCAGAAACGAAAAAAGCGCCTTAAAGGCGCTTTTTTCTGAATTGGTGGGTCGTGCAGGATAGCCTCGGCCCATCCGGGCCTCGCCCTGCGGGTGATGCTGTCGCATCAGCCTGAATCGCCGGGCGATTCAGTCGAACCTGCAGCAGGTTCTCATCCTGCACGGTAAAGTCCGTACCTCGGAAACGAAAAAAGCGCCTTAAAGGCGCTTTTTTCTGAATTGGTGGGTCGTGCAGGATAGCCTCGGCCCATTCCGGGCCTCGCCCTGCGGGTGATGCTGTCGCATCAGCCTGAATCGCCGGGCGATTCAGTCGAACCTGCAGCAGGTTCTCATCCTGCACGGCATAGTCCGTGCTCCGGAAACGAAAAAAGCGCCCAAAAGGCGCTTTTTTCTGAATTGGTGGGTCGTGCAGGATTCGAACCTGCGACCAATTGATTAAAAGTCAACTGCTCTACCAACTGAGCTAACGACCCGAAGTGGTGGGTGATGACGGGTTCGAACCGCCGACCCCCTCCTTGTAAGGGAGATGCTCTACCAACTGAGCTAATCACCCACTTCGTACTTCGATACTACTAACAGGCAAGATATGGTGGGTGATGACGGGTTCGAACCGCCGACCCCCTCCTTGTAAGGGAGATGCTCTACCAACTGAGCTAATCACCCATATCTTCATACCTGTTCACTGCGGGCACCCTGTTAAGAGTGGTGGGTGATGACGGGTTCGAACCGCCGACCCCCTCCTTGTAAGGGAGATGCTCTACCAACTGAGCTAATCACCCCCGCTGTGTGGAGTCGCATTATAGGGATAGTTGATTTTGAGTCAACGCTTTTTAAAACATAAATGTGCGTTCGGTTTATTTTTAAACATCCTGTTGCGCTTTTAGTCAATGTGCTGGTTTTACTGGCAGAAAAGCGCCTTTTCCCTGAGGGCAACCCGCGGGCATGCATTGAGGATTCACCGTCAGATGCTAGAATGTGCCCACTGTTTTTTCGCGTCTAACCTGTTTTTTGTCATCCAGACAGAGAACCCGCGCATCTAAGGCAATACTCAATGAAAATCAAAACACGCTTCGCGCCCAGCCCAACCGGCTACCTGCATGTTGGTGGCGCCCGTACCGCACTTTACTCCTGGCTCTTTGCGCGTCATAACCAGGGCGAGTTTGTGCTGCGCATTGAAGATACCGATCTGGAGCGCTCCACGCCGGAAGCTATCGAAGCCATCATGGATGGCATGAACTGGCTCAGTCTGGACTGGAATGAAGGCCCTTACTACCAGACTAAGCGTTTTGATCGCTACAACGCGGTCATTGATGAAATGCTGGAAGCGGGCACGGCATACAAATGCTACTGCTCCAAAGAGCGTCTGGAAGCCCTGCGTGAAGAGCAGATGGCTAACAACGAAAAGCCGCGTTACGACGGCCGCTGCCGTGACAGCCATGAACATCATGCCGATGATGAGCCGTGCGTGGTACGTTTCCGCAATCCACAGGATGGTTCGGTCATCTTTGACGATCAGATCCGCGGCCCGATCGAGTTCAGCAACCAGGAACTCGACGATCTGATTATCCGCCGCACCGATGGTTCCCCCACCTATAACTTCTGCGTCGTTGTGGATGACTGGGATATGGGCATCACGCACGTTATTCGCGGTGAAGACCACATCAACAACACACCACGTCAGATCAACATCCTTAAAGCGATTGGCGCGCAGGTTCCGGTCTATGCCCACGTTTCAATGATCCTGGGCGACGATGGCAAAAAGCTCTCTAAGCGTCATGGCGCAGTAGGGGTGATGCAGTATCGGGATGATGGCTACCTGCCGGAAGCGCTGCTCAACTACCTGGTTCGTCTGGGCTGGTCACATGGCGATCAGGAAATTTTCAGCGTGCCTGAAATGACTGAGCTGTTTACGCTGGACGCCGTCAGTAAGTCTGCCAGTGCGTTCAACACAGAGAAACTGCAGTGGCTGAACCATCACTACATCAATACGCTGCCGCCAGAATATGTGGCGACGCATTTGCAGTGGCATATTGAAGAGCAGAAAATTGATACCCGTACCGGGCCGGAACTGGCGAAACTGGTTAGCCTGCTGGGTGAGCGCTGCAAAACGCTGAAAGAGATGGCGGCGTCCTGTCGCTACTTCTATGAAGACTTTGCAGAGTTTGATGCCGATGCCGCGAAGAAACATCTTCGTCCGGTGGCGCGTCAGCCGCTGGAAGTCGTGCGTGATAAGCTGGCCGCAATCACCGAGTGGAACGCTGAAAACATCCATCAGGCGATTCAGAGCACTGCAGATGAGCTGGAAGTGGGGATGGGTAAAGTCGGCATGCCGCTGCGTGTGGCGGTGACCGGTGCCGGTCAGTCACCGGGTCTGGATGTCACTGTTGAAGCGATTGGCCGCAGCCGCAGTGTGGCACGTATTGAGCAGGCTCTGGCCTTTATCAGTGAGCGTGAAGCACAGGCTTAATCAACACAGCCGGAAGCATCACGCTTCCGGTTTCTTTACTCCTGGCTGATGCCCAGTCGTTGCAAAACGCCTTTTATCCCTTCACGTAAGATTAACGCGGTGAACTGATCCTGTTCATCCTGACTCATTTGCTGGATGGAACTTATCAATAACGCAGGTAAAGAGTTAGCCACTGCACCATAGGTCGCTGCGGGCTCGTTAAGATTGCGTGTCGACTGAATAAAACTTTTTACGCGTTCATCAATATGAATCAGACGTGCCTTGCCGCCTTGTACACCGGGCTTTGGCGTGGTTGTCCAGTTCTCTCGTTTAATCCATTTATTCACCGTTTGCCGACTGTAACCCGTTTCTGCAGCCAGCTCTTCGGGAGTAAGCCATTCCTTTTTCACGATGCTATCCCTGTTAAATACATTAGCGGTACATATTACAGCAAAATGTAACGGGGGAAAGTAACTGAAGCTGAAATTGCCTTTTGTCTTTTGACAAAAGGCAAAACAGGATTACTGCGGGTTGCTGGCAGGTTCTGCGGCAGGGCGGAAGGCAAGGAAGTAGGCCAGGCCAACGAAGACGGCACCGCCCACGGCATTGCCCAGGAAGACGGCAACAAAGTTAGGGAGATACTCTGCCCAGGTCATCTGACCGGCAAAAATGGCGGCCGGAATGATAAACATGTTGGCGACAACGTGCTGGAAACCAATAGCAACAAACGCCATAACCGGGAACCACATGCCGAAGATCTTGCCGACCACATCTTTACTGGCAAACGCCAGCCACACCGCCAGACACACCAGCCAGTTACAGCCAATGCCTGAAATAAAGGCGTGCAGGAAATCGGCATGGACTTTTGCAGAGGCAATCGCAACGGTCTTTTTCAGGTAATCGCCTTCGGTCATGCCCAGCATATGGCCAAAGAACCAGGCGACAGCCACGCTGCCGAGGAAATTCGCCAGGGTCACCCAGAACCAGTTCCGCGCTACGCTCATAAAGCTGATGCGGCGGGCGAACCAGGCTACCGGCAGGGTCATCATATTACCGGTCAGCAGCTCACCCCCTGCCAGCACGGTCATGATGATACCCACAGGGAAGACAGCTGCACCTAACAGGCCACCAAATGAGCCCCACTCAGCCGGCAGAGTGTTAATCACGTGAAGATCCAGCAGGAAGCCGGTCGCAATAAATGCGCCCGCCATAAAGCCGAGAATAAGGAGGATGCTGACAGGCGCACGGCTTTTGGCCACGCCTGACTGGATCGCCAGTTGTGCGATTTCTTTAGGTGTATGCAGCGACATAGTATCTCAATAGTTTTTTTATGATTAATGGGACGATAACGCCTGGTGGACGCGTGGTGTGCGGGAGAGGATCCCGGTGACCACTAAGTTAGCGGGCTAAGTTTTGCACGCGAAAAAGACGAAGACAAGAAAATTCCTATAACATATTTAACCGGGAATTAACCTGACGGCAGACTGAATAACAGTTAAAAAACGGCCCTGCCGGAACAGACACGATTTTCAGCTGCGGCATGCTGCTGAAACTTCGCAGGTTGCCGCCTTTTTCAGCGATCAAACAGAGAATGTCATTTTGCCGTTGACACCCTGGAGGCGGTTTCATATTATGCCGTCCGTCGCTTAACGCGACAGTTTTTCGGTTCGGGGCTATAGCTCAGCTGGGAGAGCGCCTGCATGGCATGCAGGAGGTCAGCGGTTCGATCCCGCTTAGCTCCACCAAACTTCGTCTCAAAAGTTTGGCACTGAAAAACGATTCCAGATGTGGGGGTATAGCTCAGCTGGGAGAGCGCTTGCATGGCATGCAAGAGGTCAGCGGTTCGATCCCGCTTATCTCCACCATTTTCTGACACGTCGCTGTCAACATCCTTCCTGCTATCCCCTTCATTCGCCTTTTCGTGCGGATAAAAACCTTATTGCTTTATTATGCACGTCACGCTGAGACGTTTTAGCCGGCATGACCTTCGGAACGCGGTGCTGCCTCACGCGCACGGGTTAACTGCAGATGTGAATTTGTTGTGTAATGTGAGAAGCGACGCTTTATGGGCGAATCAACGGGAAGCAGAGCAGGAATGCCGCGGAAAGAGAAGGGCGAGACCCGCTCGCCCTTTATTGCTTAGAACCGTATCAGAACGCCAGAACCAGACCGGCGATAGCGGCGGAGAGCACGCTGACCAGCGTAGAGCCGTACAGCAGCTTCAGGCCGAAGCGGGAAACCACGTTACCCTGTTCTTCGTTCAGACCTTTAATCGCACCCGCTACGATGCCGATTGAAGAGAAGTTGGCGAACGACACCAGGAACACGGACAGAATACCTTCTGAATTTGGCGACAGCTGACCCGCGATTTTCTGCAGATCCATCATGGCGACAAACTCATTCGATACCAGCTTGGTCGCCATAATGCTGCCGACCTGCAACGCTTCGCCAGAAGGCACACCCATCATCCAGGCAAAGGGATAGAAGACAAAGCCGAGAACGCCCTGGAAGCTGATGCCGAAGATCAGATCAAACAGCGCATTCAGGCCTGAAATCAGCGCGATAAAGCCAATCAGCATGGCGGCTACGATAATCGCGACGCGGAAGCCAGCCAGGATATATTCGCCCAGCATCTCGAAGAAGCTTTGACCTTTATGCAGATCCTGCAGTTGCAGATCTTCTTCGTTCTCAACGCGGTACGGGTTGATCAGCGACAGCACGATAAAGGTACTGAACATGTTGAGTACCAGTGCAGCGACCACATATTTTGGCTGCAGCATCGTCATATAGGCTCCGACGATAGACATTGATACCGTCGACATTGCGGTCGCAGCCATGGTGTACATGCGGCGCTGTGACATCTTGCCGAGAATATCTTTATAGGCGATGAAGTTTTCTGACTGTCCCAGTATCAGAGAACTCACGGCGTTGAAAGATTCCAGTTTTCCCATGCCATTGACTTTCGACAGCACGGTACCAATACCGCGGATAACCCATGGCAGGATACGGAAATGCTGCAGAATACCGATCAGTGCAGAGATAAAGACGATTGGGCACAGTACGTTAAGGAAGAAGAAGGCCAGGCCTTTATCACTCATGTTGCCGAAGACAAAGTTGGTTCCCTGAGCCGCATACTTCAGCAGATGGTCAAAGAAGCCCGCGAAGCCTTTGACGAAACCCAGCCCCGCTTCTGAGTTCAGGAAGAACCAGGCGAGCACAATTTCAATCACCAGTAGCTGTATAATGTAGCGAATGCGAATGCTTTTACGATCGTGACTGACCAGCAAGGAGAGTATTCCGACCACCACCAGTGCTAAAAGAAATTGCAAAATATGGGACATGGTTGCTCCAAATTTGAGGAGGGTTGTATTTTGTTGCGTATTCTATGTAACGCGTTACTTAAAAACGAGATCTGAACCACAATATAAGTATTCGCTATCGCTATATTTTCCAGAAAAGTTCCAGAGATCACGTCCTGTTTACAAATCATTCACTCCAGATAACCACATATTTATTGTCTATATTTTACACGAGGCGTAGAGTGACACTATTGCTCACATTTTTAGCAATCACCTCCTTTACTGTAATGTATAGCAATGGCTATACTTTATAGCAGCATCTATTACACCGATTACAATAAACGAATTTCACTTGCACATGCTAACCCCTAAGCTGCCGGGGCAGGCAAATGTTCAGACAGGGTACCGGATATGTTTGAAAGTCGTACCGCCGAGCGCGCCGCTCGCGGAGTCAGAAAAGTCAAACTCGCACTGCTGGGCCCCGCCTTTATTGCCGCTATCGGCTATATCGATCCGGGCAACTTTGCGACCAACATTCAGGCGGGCGCTGCTTACGGCTACAAATTGCTGTGGGTAGTGGTATGGGCCAACATCATGGCCATGCTTATCCAGCTGATGTCCGCCAAGCTGGGTATCGCCACCGGCAAAAATCTCGCTGAACACATCCGCGATCGCTTTCCACGTCCAGCCGTCTGGTTTTACTGGGTGCAGGCAGAAATTATTGCGATGGCCACCGACCTCGCGGAGTTTATCGGCGCGGCGCTGGGCTTCAAACTCTTGCTCGGCATCTCGATGATGCAGGGCGCGGTGCTGACCGGCATCGCCACGTTCCTGATATTGATGTTACAGAGCCGCGGTCAGAAACCGCTGGAGAGGGTGATTGGCGGACTGCTGCTGTTTGTGGCGGCGGCCTATATCGTCGAACTCTTCTTTTCTCAGCCCAACGTCAAAGAGCTGGTAGTCGGCATGGCGCTGCCCGCGCTACCGACGTCGGATGCCGTCTTCCTGGCAGCCGGTGTGCTGGGTGCGACCATTATGCCGCACGTAATCTATCTGCACTCCGCACTGACGCAGGGCAAAAGCGAGGACAGCAAAAGCCAGCGTTACTCTTCAACCAAGCTGGACGTTGCGATTGCGATGACCATCGCCGGATTTGTTAATCTGGCGATGATGGCGACCGCGGCAGCGGCCTTCCACTTCAGCGGCCACAGCAAAATCGCTGAGCTTGACCAGGCCTATCTGACGCTGCAACCGTTGTTAGGTCAGGCGGCGGCAACAGTATTTGGTCTGAGCCTGGTGGCTGCTGGCCTCTCCTCAACGGTGGTCGGCACGCTGGCGGGACAGGTAGTCATGCAGGGCTTTATCCGTTTCCATATTCCGCTCTGGGTGAGGCGAACTGTCACCATGCTGCCTTCCTTTATTGTTATCTGGGCAGGATGGGATCCGACACGTGTTCTGGTGATGAGTCAGGTGCTGCTGAGCTTCGGTATCGCGCTGGCGCTGATTCCGCTGCTCTCCTTTACCGGCAACCGCGAGCTGATGGGCGAAGATATGGTGAACTCGCGCCTGATGCAGAACACCGGACGACTGATCGTGCTGCTGGTCATTGCGCTGAATCTTTATCTGCTGGTGGGCGAAGCGCTGGGGCTATAAGGGGCGGGGGAAAAAACGCCCGGCATAGCCGGGCGTTTTTTGTTCAGGCGGTCTGGCCTGCATCGCTTTAAGACAGTACCTGCGCGTTGAGTTTATCCGTTGCGGTCAGATTCATCCTGTCGGGCGTTTTTATTAGTGACGATCGTGGCCATGCGGGCCGGGTCCACCGGGTCCATGAGGGCCAAAACCACGCGGGCCAGGACCACCACGGTCATGACGATCCCAGTCACGATCGCGGCGATGCTGATGTTCCCAGCGGCGCTCACGGTCGCGCTCATGCCAGCGGCGTTCACGCTCCCATTGCTTCTGACGACGCCACTCTTCGTGTCGCCACCAGCGGCGTTCGTTATAGGTATAACGATCATTCCACCAGCGTGGTTCACGCCAGCGACCGCCATCCCAGTAATAACCACGATTGTCGCGATCGCCCAGATTCAGCGTAACGCCGGGGGCCAGAGTAATAGAGGCACTGGAGGCCTCAGCTGTGTGGTTTGCCAGCGGCGACAACACCGCCAGCAGGGCAGCAAAAATAAGTGCTCTTTTCATTATATTCTCCTCATCAACAGTCTGATGCTGTTGCGGCGCAGTGATTATGCCTGCGTAATGCTGTCGTTACCGCATCATTGTGTCGGAAGATTGTGAGGAAATTGGGGAGAGAAAGGGGATTGAGACTATTCTGGTGAGAAAACACCCGGCCTGCACCGGGCGGGGAAAAATTACAGCAGGGCCGTGTCAATCGCCGTTAACTCCGCGTCGCTGAACTGACGTCGGGCGAGCATTGCCATCGCGTCATCAATCTGAGCCGTTTTACTGGCACCAATCAGCACCGAGGTGACGCGATCGTCGCGCAACACCCACGCCAGCGCCATCTGCGCCAGCTTCTGTTCACGTTGCTGCGCAATCACATTCAGCCTGCGGACCCTCTCCATCTTCTCTTCGGTCAGTTGGCTTTCACTCAGGAACTTGCTGCCGCTGGCCGCACGCGAATCTTCCGGGATGCCCTGCAGGTAGCGATCGGTGAGCACGCCGCCTGCCAGCGGCGAGAAGGCGATACAGCCGACACCCGCATCATCCAGCGTCTGAATCAATCCCTGTTCAGGCGTACGTTCAAACATCGAATAGCGCGGCTGGTGGATCAGACAAGGGGTGCCGAGATCGCGCAGGATAGCGATCGCCTCGGCAGCAAGATTGGCCGGATAGTTAGACAGGGCAGCATAAAGCGCTTTACCCTGGCGCACCACATGATCCAGCGCACGCATGGTCTCTTCCAGCGGCGTTTCCGGATCGGGGCGGTGATGATAAAAAATATCTACATACTCCAGTCCCATGCGCTTCAGGCTCTGATCCAGGCTGGCGACAAGATACTTACGCGAACCCCAGTCGCCATACGGTCCCTGCCACATGGTATAGCCCGCTTTGGTAGAGATAATCAGCTCATCACGATGGGCGCGAAAATCTTCCCGCAGAATACGACCAAAATTCTCTTCTGCTGAGCCCGGCGGCGGACCGTAGTTATTCGCTAAGTCGAAGTGGGTGATGCCGAGGTCAAACGCATGGCGCAGCAGCTCACGGCTGTTATCGACCCGGGTACTGTCACCAAAGTTGTGCCACAGTCCCAGCGAAATGGCGGGCAGTTTAATGCCGCTGCGGCCGCTGCGACGGTATTCCATCTGTTGATAGCGTTCGGGACGGGGGAAAGAGGACATTCAGCGCTCCTGAGTAAAAACGGGGATATGTGCCAAAAGTCTATCAGTGTATACGGTTACACTCAGTGACAGCGCGCAGCAGTTCGCGTTTTTACAGAATATTCTGCCAGCGTAACGCCGCCTTTCCAGCCATTGTGGCTGGCGAAAAGCGTGGCACTCCTCGCTAATTTCATCGGCTGTCAGATACTTAACCCAACTCTTCCCTGAAAGGATTGCGCAATGTGCACATTCACTGTTGGAGACTACCTGCTGACCCGTCTGCAGGAGATAGGTATTAAGCATCTGTTTGGCGTGCCGGGCGACTATAACCTGCAGTTTCTTGACTGCGTTATCGACCATCCGGAAATCAGCTGGGTGGGCTGTGCCAATGAGCTTAATGCCGCCTATGCGGCGGACGGCTATGCACGCTGTAAGGGGGCTGGGGCGCTGTTAACCACCTTTGGTGTTGGCGAACTCAGCGCGATTAACGGCATTGCAGGCAGTTATGCTGAGTATCTGCCGGTGATCCATATCGTTGGCGCGCCAGCGACTTCAGCACAATTACAGGGTGACTGTGTTCACCATTCTCTGGGCGATGGCGATTTCCGGCATTTCATACGCATGGCCGCCGAAGTCAGTGCGGCAACGGCCCAGCTTACGGCCGATAATGCCACTGCTGAGATTGACAGGGTAATAGAGCACGCGTTACAGGCCCGTCGTCCCGGCTATCTGTCGCTGGCCGTTGACGTGGCAGCCATCGAGGTGCAGCCACCTGTTCAGCCCCTGAACCCTCATCAATCCTCTTCGCCCGATGCGCGCCGCGCTTTCCGCGAGGCGGCGGAACGGTTGCTGGCACCGGCAGAGCGCGTTTCACTGCTGGCCGATTTTCTCGCACTGCGCTGGCAGCAGCAGTCCGCCCTGGCCGCGCTGCGTGAACAGAGTGCGATTCCCTGCGCCAGCCTGCTGATGGGCAAAGGCGTACTGGATGAGCAGCAGCCGGGGTATGTGGGGACTTATGCCGGTGAAGCCAGCGCAGGGCAGGTGTGCGGGCAGATTGAGCAGGTGGATGTGGCTGTCTGCGTCGGGGTACGTTTCACCGACACCATTACTGCAGGCTTCACGCAACAGTTTGCGCCTGAGCGACTGATCGATCTGCAACCCTTCAGTGCCAGCGTGGGCAGGGAACATTTTGCACCGTTGTCGATGGCGGATGCGCTTAGCGAGCTGCAACCACTGTTTGAACACTACGGCCAGCAGTGGCAGCCCGCCATAGCACCGTCTGCCGTGCAGCCGGCGGAACCGGCCGCCATGATCAGTCAGCAGGCTTTCTGGCAGGCGATGCAGAAATTTCTGCAACCCGGCGACCTGATTCTGGCGGAGCAGGGGACAGCCGCTTTTGGTGCCGCTGCGTTGCGACTGCCCTCGCAGGCACAGCTGGTGGTTCAGCCATTATGGGGATCAATCGGCTATACTCTTCCGGCAGCGTTTGGCGCGCAGACCGCTGATCCTGATCGCCGGGTTATCCTGATTATCGGCGACGGTTCGGCGCAGCTGACGATTCAGGAACTGGGTTCAATGCTGCGGGATGAGCAGCGACTGACACTCTTTTTGCTGAATAATGAAGGCTATACCGTCGAACGGGCCATTCATGGCGCAACACAGCGTTATAATGATATTGCTCAGTGGAACTGGACAGCTTTACCGCACGCACTGAGTCTGCAGGGCCAGGCGCAGAGCTGGCGCATCAGTGAAACGGTGCAGTTAGACGAGGTGATGGCGCGACTTTCCGCGCCTCAATGGCTGTCGCTGGTTGAGGTGGTCATGCAGAAAGAGGATTTGCCGCCACTGCTACGAAAAGTCACCGCCTGCCTGAATCAACGCAACGGCGGCTAAGATTCAGATAGTTGCCGCTGTGCAGGGTGGACTATCGCGGTTAGGCTGTAGCGCACCTGAGTAAGACGCTCACCAATCGCACCGGTGAGCGTTGTTGTTTTATGGGCAGAAATTTATAGTGTCCTCCAACTCTTAAGACCCCAAGCGGAGCAACAGAAGAATGACAACCTATGCCTTGGTCGGCGATGTCGGCGGTACTAACGCACGCCTCGCCCTGTGTGAGGTGGAAAGCGGCAGCATCACCCAGGCCAAAACATTCTCAACATCAGAATACGACAGCCTCGAAGCCGTCATCCGCCACTATCTTGATGAACAACAGCAGGATGTTAAAGATGGCTGTATCGCTATCGCCTGCCCGATTACCGATGACTGGGTTGAAATGACCAACCATGACTGGGCGTTTTCGACACGCAAGCTCAAAGAGAACATCGGTTTTGAACACCTGGAAATCATTAACGACTTTACTGCGGTATCCATGGCGATTCCGATGCTGACCGCCGACAACGTGATTCAGTTTGGCGGCACAGCCCCGGTTAAAGACAAGCCTATCGCGATTTATGGTGCCGGAACCGGATTAGGTGTCAGCCATCTGGTGCACGTGGACAAACGTTGGGTCAGCCTGCCTGGCGAGGGCGGTCATGTCGATTTTGCCGCCAACAGCGAAGAAGAAGATCAGATTCTGGAAGTGCTGCGTGAAGAGCTGGGCCATGTTTCAGCAGAACGTATCCTGTCGGGTGCCGGTCTGGTTAACCTCTATCGTGCGATCGTTAAAGTCGATAATCGTGTGCCGGAAAACCTGAAGCCTAAAGATGTCAGCCAGCGTGCGCTGGATGACAGCTGCATCGACTGCCGTCGGGCGCTGTCGATGTTCTGCGTCATCATGGGCCGTTTCGGTGGCAATCTGGCATTGAACCTCGGCACCTTTGGTGGCGTCTATATTGCGGGTGGCATCGTGCCACGTTTCCTGGAGTTCTTTAAGGCGTCAGGTTTCCGTGCCGCTTTCGAAGATAAAGGCCGCTTCCGCGACTATGTTGCCAGCATCCCTGTCTATATGATCACGCACGATCAGCCTGGGCTTCTGGGCGCGGGCGCGCATCTGCGTCAGACGCTGGGTCGCATTATCTGATTCAGTGACACCTCGCGCGCACGGCCACTTTGCGCGCGTTCGATTTTCCTGGCCTGCCTGCTTCAGCAGGGCAGGTTCGGGAAATCATCCTCTGCTTCACCACACGTTCTCCTGAAATATTCACCACTCCAGCGCTACAGGCGCATCAGCTGCCGAAACTGCTTCACCTTGCTGCGGCTCACCGGCACCTGAAACTCCAGATCGCGCAGCTTCAGCAGATAGGTGTTGTTAAACCACGGCTCAATTTCTCGGATCTTGCTAAGGCTGACGCAGTAAGAGCGGTGGCAGCGGAAGAACTGCTGTTCCGGCAGACGTGAACAGAATTCGGTAATATTCATCGACATCACATAAGACTCGCGCCGCGTGTACACAAACGTCAGCTTTTCATGGGCCTCTACGTAGTAAATGTCGTTCACGTCCGTGACGATAATGCGCTCATCTTTGATCAGGTTGACTGTCTGCGGCGCTGGCGTGGCGCTGAGATGGCTGACCGCCTGCTGCGCCTGTGCAGTGGCTTCCAGCTTGTTCAGCATGGTGACAATCCGCGACTCCTGATAAGGCTTGAGAATGTAGTCAAACGCCTCCAGCTCAAACGCCTCCACCGCGTGCTCTTTCCACGCGGTGATAAAGACAATCAGCGGCTTATGCGCAAACTGATGGATATTCTGTGCCAGCAGCATGCCATCCAGCGAAGGAATGTTGATGTCGAGAAAAATCACATCAACCCGATGCTGTTGCAAATACTTCAGCACATCGAGGCCATCGTCGAAGCAGGCTTCAATCTCGATTTTGCTGTGATGCTGAATCATCCAGCTCAGCTCCTGCTGCGCCAGGAATTCATCTTCCACAATAATGGCTTTCATAACAGATTCTCCGCCAGGCGCTGGCCATTCTTACTCAGCGTAAAGGAAATCTCGGTTCCCGGCTGGTGCCGTACGATGTTCAGTCCCTGACCTGAAAGAAGTTTTACCCGATGATGCACATTGAGCAGGCCGATTTTATTTCCGGGCATCTCATTGCGCGCCACTCTTGCCACGACTTCGTCACTGATGCCCTGGCCGGTGTCCCGCACCGAGATGCGCACGCTATCGCCCCGATCCCGGACGCTCAGTGTCACCACGCCTTTACCTTTACAGGGCTGGATACCGTGGACAATCGCATTCTCCACCAGCGGCTGGATCAGCAGACTGGGCAGCAGAAAATGAAGATCTTCGTCGACGTCATAGATCATCGTCAGCTTGTCGCCAAACCGCGCCTGCTCAATGGCGATGTAATCTTTGACCTGCCACAGCTCCTTACGAATATCAATCAGCTCATCATCATTCAGCTCCAGGTTGTAGCGCAGGTAGCGTGACAGGTTAATCACCAGCTGGCGGGCGGTATCGGGATTGAGACGGATAGAAGAGGAGATGGCATTAAGGGCGTTGAACAGGAAATGGGGATTTATTTTACTTTGCAGCGCCCGTAGTTCCGCTTTATTGGCCATCTCACGTAGCTGCTCGGCACGTGACACTTCAAGCTGGGTAGAGATGATTTGTGACAGGCCGATGGCCATCTCTTTCAGCGAGCCGGTAATACGGTGCGCACGGCGATAGTAGATTTTCAGCGTGCCGGTGACTTTGCCTTTTTCCCATAGAGGAATGACGATCATCGAATGGATATCTTTAGTGCGGTGCGCTTCATCGTTGTTTTTAATAATAATTTTGCCACTGGCAATCGACTGCGCCGTGGTGGGACTGATGCCATCATCCCCATGTTGATAGTTGTGTTCGCCATAGCCGACGTAGGCCAGTATCTGCTTTTTATCGGTCATCGCCACCGCATCGGCTTTGATCTCCCGTCGGATAATGTCACAGATGTTGCGCAGCGAGTCGCTGTTCACCTGACGAAACAGCGGCAGGGTTTTGTTGGCGATCTCCAGTGCCAGTTTGGCCTGACGGGCGGCAATCGCCTCTTTCTCTCCTTCGACGCTCTGCACCAGCAACACAATGATACCGATACTGGAGGCACCGAGGATCATCGGCAGGGCAATCTCTGACACAATCGCCAGCCCGAGTGAGGTTGGGCGCGCCCACAGCACGATCAGCAACATCGTCAGGGCTTCACACAGCATGCCGCCGACGATACCGGCGCGCCAGCGATGCTCTTTCAGCACCCGGCGATTAATGCCGCCCGAGACGACACCGGCAATGATGCTGGTGATCAGGCAGGGTACGGAGGTTACGCCGTGAATATCGATCAGAAAACGGTGCAGGCCCGCAATCACCCCGGTGGCGATGCCGACCCAGGGACCAAACAGAATGCCGCCTGCCATCACGGCAATCACCCGCACATTCAGCAGCGAACCGTCGACATTGACCCCAGACCAGGTACTGAACAGCGCAAACAGGGAAAAGATGGCGGTTACCGCTATTTTTTCTGCGCGCGTGTGTTCATCTTTTTGCAGCAGCTGACGAAAAGGGCGGGTGCGCGTCAGGAAGAACAGGCAGATCAACATCAGGGCGGCGCGGTCAAATACTGCCAGTAACATCGTGAAGTGGGAGGACACAGGCGGCTCGTCGGCAAGGGAAAGTGTCTCTATGATAAAAAATGTGATCGCGAACCGCTAGCGCCCCGCACAATCACGCCGGGACTTCGTGTTTCAGATCAATTTTTAAGGCCTGTGCATAAAAAGGGGAAAGGTTGAGTGCAATAAAGGGGAACGGTTTTTCATCCTGTCAGCGCTGGTCGCTGTGATGCCGTTTTGCTATGTTGCGCGATGACGCGCGCCAGCGACTGCTGGAAAACCACGCCCATCGGGAGCAGCAGATGCAACTTGTCACCGCCAGATTAACCCTGAATAAATTACAGCCAGAAGACTGGCAACTGTTTCGTGCCGTCCATGAAGATCGCGACACCATGACGTGGGTGAGCGAAATCCCCGATGAAGCGGATATCCGTCAGCGCTTCAACACGCGTCTGGCACCCTGGCAGCCGGGCAGTTTTCATATGCTCTGCCTGGTGGCACGACGCCGCGACAGCGGTGAGCCGATTGGCCTGTTTGGCTGCAGCCCCGAATGGGAGCCACATCGTCAGGCTGAAGTAGGCTATATGCTGCTTCATCGCCACTGCGGCCAGGGCTATGGCAGTGAGGCACTGGCGGCGCTGTGTCAGTTTCTGCTTGAAGCCGATTTCCACAAACTCAAGGCAATGGTGGTTGAAGGTAACTGGGCGTCGCGCCGGATTCTGGAGAAAAACGGCTTCCAGCTGGAGGGCACGCTACGGGATAATTATCTGCTGAACGGCTGCTGGGTGAACGATTGGCTGCTGGGACGACTGAATCCGCAAAAATAAAAATATTTTCTGCCCCCTCGACAAAATGATCTTCACCGCGTTATGTTCGTAACGGGTCACCGCAGTGACCCGCGTCGCTCGGACGGTCCGGGCGCTTACGTAATCCAGAGGACATCATGGCTGATAACAGCACACCCCGTCGTTTCTCACGTATTGAACGTTTACCCCCTTACGTTTTCAACATCACCGCTGAACTGAAGATGGCTGCGCGCCGGCGCGGCGAAGATATCATCGACTTTTCAATGGGCAACCCTGATGGCCCGACCCCGCCGCACATCGTCGAAAAGTTATGCCAGGTAGCGCAGCGCGACGACACCCACGGTTATTCCACCTCACGCGGCATTCCGCGCCTGCGGCGGGCGATCTCGCGCTGGTACGCCGAGCGATATCAGGTGGAGATCGATCCTGAATCTGAGGCGATTGTTACCATCGGTTCCAAAGAGGGACTGGCGCATCTGATGCTGGCGACGCTGGATCATGGGGATACCGTGCTGGTGCCCAATCCCAGCTATCCGATTCATATTTACGGTGCAGTGATTGCCGGAGCGCAGGTGCGCTCGGTGCCGCTGGTGGCAGGTGTCGACTTCTTCAATGAGCTGGAACGCGCCATTCGTGAGAGCTATCCCAAGCCAAAAATGATGATCCTTGGCTTCCCGTCAAACCCCACCTCACAGTGTGTAGAGCTCGACTTTTTCGAGCGGGTGATTGCGCTGGCAAAACAATACAACGTGCTGGTGATCCACGATCTGGCTTATGCCGACATCGTCTACGATGGCTGGAAAGCGCCGTCCATTATGCAGGTGCCGGGCGCACGTGACGTTGCCGTCGAGTTTTTCACCCTGTCAAAAAGCTACAACATGGCGGGCTGGCGCATCGGTTTCATGGTGGGCAACAAAGAGCTGGTCGCCGCGCTGGCACGCATTAAAAGTTACCATGACTACGGCACCTTTACGCCGCTGCAGGTGGCGGCGATTGCGGCGCTGGAAGGGGACCAACAGTGTGTTCGCGACATCGCAGAGCAGTACAAACGGCGTCGTGATGTGCTGGTCAAGGGATTGCATGAAGCGGGCTGGATGGTCGATAACCCGAAAGCCTCGATGTATGTCTGGGCAAAAATTCCGGACCACTATGCGCATCTGGGCTCCCTGGAGTTTGCCAAACATATGCTGCAGGAGGCGAAAGTCTGTGTTTCGCCCGGTATCGGGTTTGGCGACTATGGTGATACGCACGTGCGTTTTGCACTGATTGAAAACAGCGATCGCATTCGTCAGGCGGTACGGGGAATTAAAGCGATGTTTCGTGCCGATGGCGTTTTGCCTGGCAGCATGAAAACGGAAGAAGAGCACTGACAGCCAGCAGGGGCGACGCAATGGTCGCCCCGTGGCGGCACTGTCACGCCATTACTTCAGCAGCAGAACAAAGGTTCCGAACCAAAGTAATGCGAAAAAAGATATTCCCATCAAGGCATATTTCACAAAGCAACTCCTCTGAGCGGTTACGATGATGGCGATCCCAAACCAGTGCAACGCGAACAGCTGTGGAAAAGAGATCGCCATTTCAATAATGGTCTGCTCATTTCCGGGTCGATCTGAATAACTCAGAACAGGATCAGGCGCTAATTTACGCGTAATCCCGCCTAAATGAAATAGGTCCGTTCTGAGATATTGCTCACAATTTTACGGCACCTGAATTTCCGGGATCGCCGACATGCCGACACGTAACTGAGCCAGATGCTGTTGGTCACTATCCAGCACAATTTTAACCGGCAGACGTTGAACGACTTTAGTGTAGTTGCCGGTGGCGTTATCGGGGGCGATCGCGGAAAAAGTTGCGCCGGTGGCCGGCGCGATGCTATCCACGTGACCGGTGAAGGTCTTGCCTGGCAGGGCATCGATACGAATCTGAACCCGCTGACCCGGACGTACATCGCTTAACTGCGTTTCAAGGTAGTTAGCGGTAATGTAGGTTTGCTGCAGGGGTACCACCGCCAGCAGACGGGTTCCGGCTGACACGTAAGCGCCAGTCCGCACCGAGCGCTGACCCACCATCCCGTCAACAGGTGCCGTAATACGCGTGTAGGAGAGGTTCAGTCTGGCCTGATCGACGCTGGCTTTAGCCGCTGCGACATCCGCTTCCGCTGAACGCACCGCAGCCTGTAATACGCCGACCTGTTTCACTGCCGACACTAACGCAGCCTGACTCTGATGCACGGCTGCCAGGGCTGAACGTTGGTTCGAGCTGGCTTTCTGCTGATCGTCGGCGGCTACGGTACCGCTTTTATAGAGTCGGTTGTAGCGATCGGCACTCTGACCGGCATACTGCGCGGACGCCTGGCTGGCCGCAACGCTGGCTTTCTGCTGATCAATCACCGACTGCTGCTGTTCAAGCTGGGCCTGGCTGCTTAGCAGTTTCGCCTGACTCACCTGCAGGTCAGCCTCGGCACTCTCCAGCGCCACACGATAGTCACGGTCGTCCAGTGTTGCCAGCAGCTGACCGGCTTTGACCTGCTGATTATCCTGCACCTGCACATTGCTGATGTAGCCGGAGACTTTTGGTGCCACCAGAGTGTAATCCGCATTGACGTAGGCGTCGTTGGTGCGGTGATCGTTGCCGCTCATCAGTGACCAGACTCCAAAAGCGATGGCCAGTAACACCAGCAGCAGCAGTGTGAGCACCAGAGTTCTTTTCATTTCGAAAGCACGCATATTCAGTTATTCCGGGAGGGGTTTTGAAGCAAAGTTTGAGGCGGCCAGACCCGTTTTGGCAGGATGGCGGTAAGCAGTAACAGGCAGGCGGCAAAACCGGTGAGCATCAGCCAGCTGTCGCTCAGGCTCAGCACCGTGGCCTGATGCCGGACCAGCGTGGCGAATCCGCTGAGATTATCGCTGGCGCTGATGCTGCCATCCGGCAACAATGGCAAACTGCCGCTGGCCTGATCGGCCGTCGGCGCGGTCATCAGCCAGCTGCGACTGGCGGCCTGATCAATCAGAACACTGGAGTGAAACTGCTCACGATGGGAGAGGAACACCTCAACCAGCGTGGAGGCGGCGATGCTGGAGAAGCCGCGTACTGTATTAAACATCGCCGAGGCAAACGGGCCTTCAGGGGGAGCCACCACGCTGGTGGCGCTCATCAGTATCGGCAGAATTATCATCGGTTGGCCGAACGCCTGCAGAATCTGCAGCAGCCAGAAATTCTGGCGCGCCCAGTCACTGGTAATTTGCGAGCCCAGCAGACAGGACGTTACCAGCAGGCCGACGCCCGCCGTCAGCATCCAGCGGCAATCAATCCACCGAATATTCAGCAGTGCCGCAATTAGCGGTGCGATCAGCAGTTGCGGCAGGCCGACCGCCAGCGCCAGCGGGGCAAACTCCAGGGTGGGAAAACCGCTGACCTGCGCAAAATAGGCCGAAGGCAGAGCGGAGCCAGACAGACCAAGGATGAGCACGCAGGCCAGTCCCAGCAAGCCGTGCGCCAGATTGGGCCGCCGCAGCATCTGCAATTTAAACAGGGGCAGCGGGTGAAACCACTCATTAATCAGGAAAACCAGCAGCAGCGGCAGCGCCGTCAGCAGCATACCGGCGATCAATGGCGAGTTCAGCCAGTCGAGACGCTCACCCTGAGTCAGCACCAGAACCAGCAGCGCAACCGCGCTGCAGCCGGTCACCATGCCAGACAGATCGATCTGCTGAAAGCGTTCCGGACGCAGCGGGTCCTGCGGTATCCCCCAGCTAATCAGCACCATGGCAATGAGCATTAATGGCACGACCTGCCAGAACACCATCATCCAGCTGACATGATCGGTCCATAACGACGCCAGTGAGGCCGCCATATTGGGGCCAAATGTCGCGGTCAGGGCATAGCCCGCCAGGCCAAACAGCTTAAAGGGCGGCGGCAGAAAGCGCAGGGCGACGGTCATCAGCATCGGCGGCAGTGCGCCACCAAACAGGCCCTGCAGTACGCGCAGGCTGATAAACAGCGTTGGGTCAGGCACCAGCGGCAGCAGAATGCCGGTCAGCATAAATCCTGCCGATACGCCAAGGGTGAAACGCCGCAGCGACAGCGTGACGGCAAACCAGGGCGCGATCATCATGGCAGCGACTTCGGCGGCCTGATAACCAGAAATGATCCAGCTACCCTGATCGTAACCGATGCCAATGGCAGCCCGGATATCGGCCAGTGCGATATCACTGACGCGATCATTCAGCCCGGAGGTCAGGGCAGCAATGAGTACGCCGACCAGGCCAAGCGCCAGTCGCAGTGTAAAAGGATGAGGGGCCGGCGCGGTGGCAGGCTTAGCGTTCATTGCAGGCGATCTCGTTATTATGATGCAGTGTACTGCGATGTGATACAGGGCGTGATATTACATCCCGGTATGCTGTATTGCAATGTGGTACAGGCTGTAAAAAGTGCGGCATTCGCGCTACAGTAAGGCAGCTCAAACAGGACGACGCTATGGCACATCAACCCTCCAGCCGTGAGGATGAAAAAACGGGCGGTATTCAGGTCATCGCCCGTGCGGCAAAAATTCTTAATGCGCTGGGCGAACAGCCGGGCGGCATGAGCCTCGGCGAGATTGCTCAGGCAGTAGAACTGCCCCGTTCAACGGTGCAGCGTATCGTTGCCGCGCTCGACAGCGCCGAGCTGGTGCGCAGCAGCGGGGCAGGCGGATTGCGGCTGGGGCCGGCACTGTTAAAACTGATCTCCAGCGTCCACACCGATGTGGTCGACCTGGTCAGTCCGCTGCTGGAAAAACTCTCTTCCGATACCAATGAAACCGTCTCGCTGGCGCGCGCCAGCGGCAGCCAGCTGGCAATTATTCACCACGTGGTCGCGTCGCGGGAGCTGCGGGTCGTTCCGCATATGGGACTCAATCTGCCGCTCTACAGCACCTCCGGTGGACGGGCACTGCTGGCGCTGGAGTGTGAAAAAGATGTGCGGACGATCGTCGGTGACGCCTGGCAGGAGTTAACCGATATGACGGTGAAAACACTGCCGCAGTTACTGCAACTTATCAGGGAAGTGCGCGAAACCGGTATCGCTGTGGATCGCGGTGAAACGCTGGAAGGTATCTCTACCATGGCGTTTGCACTGGATACACTGTTTGGTCGCTTTTCTGTCTCTTTGCTGGTGCCCTCTGCACGTTTTCTGCGTCACGAAGCCCGTTTTCGTGACGAGATGCTGAAGTGCAAAGAGGCGCTGGTGCGTGAAATCGGCAAAGTCGCCGCGATAGAAGGATAAGCATCTGATGAAAACCCTGCTGATGGCTATTGATCACTCTCCGGTCGCGGAGAAAGTGGTTGCCTTAACCATTGAAGAAGCGCTGGCGCATCGCGCCGATGTGGTGGTGCTGTGCTGTGTTGATCCTGCTTACTCCTCCTGCAATCAGCCAATGGAAATCGATGCTGGTGAAGATCCCGCCGATTTTGTGGCGGCGCAGGATGAGCAGAATACAGCAGAAATGGTGGTGCGCCATGCGCTGGCACCGTTATTGCGCGCGGGCATTAATGCGCGTGGCATGATTCTGGCAGGTGACGCAGCAGACACCATCGTTGCCCAGTCGCAACAGCTTAAAGCCAGCATGATTATCATGGGACGTCGCCATCTCTCTTCTTTTAATCGGCTGTTAAAAGGCTCGGTCAGCGCATCAGTTATTGAGCGTGCTCACTGTCCTGTGCTGATCGATGTGCGTAAGGATTAATCCCGCAGTATGAATTCTCTGCTTTTTATTACGCTGGCCGCGTTTGCGCTGCTGGCGCTGATTGTCATTGTGCTCATCAGAACCACCCGGCTGCGTTTGTGGCAGGGGCTGATCCTCTTTCTGCTGCCACTGATAGTGGCAAATCTGCTCTGGTTCAGCTGGGTCGCGCCGCATCAGCAGCAGACTGCTCAGCATGAGCAGGCGGTGAATCAACTGGCAAAGATGCCTGGCTATCGGGTATTGCAGACGCAGGAACCGGCATTATGGCTGTTACTGACTCAGGAACTCACCAGACGGATCCGTGCGGGCGAGCAGCCTGACAGGGCGACGGGTGAACTGCGTGGCTGGCTGATTGAGGTGATTAATCAGCGACTGATGCGCGGAACAGATGCGGCGGTCGTTAACTATATCAGCGTCTCGGTTGAAGAGATGCGGGCACTGAACCAAATCGATCCGGGCCTCTGCTTCCGTTATCTCTATCCGCAGGTGAGTGGTGGCATCAATTTGCAGACCACACTCTCAGCGTCGCTGAATCAGAAAGAGGCTGATGCCATGGAGCTGTTGCTGCTCAATAGCCCGCCACCCGAACAGCCCCTTGAAAAGATCCAGGCGCAGGATGATCTGCAAAAGATTGTCGGTCGGCTTTATCTGAAGTGGGGCGACAAGCTGCAGCAGCTGAATATGCCTGCCGACACGGCGGTGGATCGCTCTTCGCTGTGTGCCATGTCGATTGATCTCTACAGTGCCATTCTGGCATTACCTGACAAGCGCGCCGCTAATCTGTTACGTAGAATGGTTGCTATGACAGGCCAGTAAATCAGCGTACAGCGGGCGAAAAAAAGCCCGCTAAGCGCGGGCAGGGAAGAGAGAGGAACAGATTTCTTATTTTTGACATTTCCTGGTGTGGTGCAGTCTTCGTTTGGTCTGATTACATCCTGTCACGTTTAGAATGATAGTGATAGCCGTTTAATCGTATTACATTAATCGGTAAAATCTTATCAAGTTTTGATTTTTCGCGCATTAATCCTATGGATGCGCGGCATGCTGCGTCATACACTGCGTGGCAACGTGAGGATAACTAAATGAAAAAATTAATTACCGGCGCACTGGCGCTGATTCTGCTGAGTGGATGTACTGCCAGCAAACCCGGGGCATTTGAACGCGTTGATGAAGATCCCAGCTCGAATACCGTGCAATACCGTTATGACCCGGTAAAGGTTAATCGTGATGCGATGGATATCGATCTGGCGAATTACTGCAGCAATAAAGGATTTGATAAAGTTGAGGCGCTGCCTGCCCAGGAAAGTCATATTCCGGGGCTGAAGAAAGTCTGGTTTCAGTGTAATTATGCGCTGAAAAGCTGAATAAAACGGGCGGGATAATTATCCCGCCCTTAAAGTTTAATGCTTTTATTTTATGCTGTGTGACATCTTTGCCCGTTAGTGGCGATGGTGACCGCCGTGATACCCACCGTGATAACCTCCATAGTAGCCTCCATGATATCCGCCGCCACCCCCGCGGTGCCAGCCATTGTCGTGTCTGGGGCTGATGATACAACCGCTTAATAATGTCATCAGCACAATCACCGAAGCGACTTTAATTGATCTTTTCATCGGAAGCCTCTCCTCTTTTCCAATGACTACGACACTACGCTGGAAAAGTGGAGTGAAGATGCAGGCTTTGTAGAGTTATTTAAGAAGATATGACGGAATATTTCAGAGTGATCTATTTTTCCGCGGCGGTAAATAAGAAAATCGGAATGAGCTGAATATTAAATACTATCAAAGAGAATAGTCTTAAAATCAAGAGAAAATAATTCTCATTTGAAAGTTTTTACCACTACATTATTAGCATGTCATTTTAATGGGAGAGAAACATGGCGCATAACGTAAAAAATATTCTGGCGTTACAGGCTGAACTGGGGGAATGCCCGCTCTGGTCAGTAGAAGAACAGGTACTCTATTGCGTCGATATTCTGGCTCCGGCCATTCACCGTTTTGATCCGGTCAGCAGTGAATTGCAGACCTTCCCGCAGGCGGAAGAGGTAGGATGCATCGGTCTGCGTGAACAGGGCGGGCTGATAGCCGCATTGCGCAATGGTGTCTGGCTGCTGGATGCGCAGGGTAAACCAGAGAAAAAGATTGCAGAGAATCCCGGTGTGGCGGCACAAAGTCGCTTTAATGATGGCCGTGTGGATCCATGGGGTAACTTCTGGTGCGGCAGCCTGTGGGAACCGCAGGACAAAAACGGCGGGCTGCTGTGCCGCGTAACGCCTGACCTGAAACTGGAAGTGAAGGCGCAGGACATTAAAATTTCCAACGGGCTGGCATTTTCTCCGGACCGGCAATGGATGTATCACAGCGATACACCGAATGAGTCGCTCTATCGCTATCCGTTAAACGAGCAGGGCGAACCGGGTGAACGCACGCTGTTCCGTCGTTTTGACGCGAAAGGGGGATTACCGGATGGTGCCGCGGTGGATAGCGAAGGTTTCTACTGGTCTGCACAGTTTGATGGCGGACGCGTGGTGCGTATCGATCCCCAGAGCAGCGAAATCGTTGATGAGATCCTGCTGCCGGTGAAGTGGCCAACTATGGTGGCCTTTGGCGGTGCCGATCTTAAAACGCTGTTTATCACCAGTTCACGGGAAGATCGCACTGAAGAGGAACTGGCACGCTATCCGCAGTCAGGCGATATCTTTGCCGTGGACGTCGCGGTGGCGGGAATAGCAGAGCCGCGATTCCGCGGCTAAAGGTTAGCGGGCCGCGCAATGGCGGCCCGTTAACGTTGCCCGTAAAGTTAGTGGCGTTGTAACACCGGTTCTGCTGTTACGGAACTCTGCGGCAGTCGGATGGTGAGCGACAGGAACAGGGAGATGACCAGCAGCGTCATAATCAGGCTGAAGGTAACGGTGAAACCACCAAACAGCGAGGCGACCAGCGAGCCCAGCACGCTTCCGATACCAAAGCCCAGATAGAGCAGGCCATAGTTTTTTGTCAGGTTGTTGAGGCCGAAAAAATCACTGACCAGTGATGGGAACACCGTGATGGTCCCGCCAAAGCTAAAGGCCACACAGGCGAGTGACAGGAAGAAGGTCATCTCATTCATTCGGGTGAACAGCAGCACGCTCATCCCGATCAGTGACACAATTTGCGCCAGCGAAATGACCCGGATACGCAGCATTTTGTCAGAAAGCACGCCCAGCACCAGACGACCACTCAGATTAGCAATCGCTATCACCGTAACTGCGCTGGCAGCAGTCTGCGTGGAGAGATGCACCAGACCTTCGCCGATATCTTTGGCAACCCCTATCACATAGAGTCCACTCATACAGGCGGTCAGGAACATCAGCGCCAGCATCCAGTACTGCGGCAGACGCACTGACTGTGCCAGCGTGTAATCCCGCGCATGTTGCTGACCTGGGGTGATGGTCCGGGTCTGCTGCAGTGGCGCTTCACGCATCAGCAGCGCACCAGTAATAATCATCGACATGGCAAGCACGCCCCAGATCATAAAGGTCTGCTCCAGACCGACCGTAGCCAGCAGTGCTCCGCAGATAAACTTGAATCCCAGACTGCCAAGGCCGTAAGCGCCAATCGCACAGGCAGAGATCATCCCTTTACGCTCCGGGAACCATTTCACGCAGTTTGACAGCGTCATCAGGTAACCGGCACCATCGGCCAGACCGACCAGCAGCCCGGCACTGAAGTAGAGCATCATCAGGTTATTCGCGTGTGCGGTGAGCCAGAAGCCCAGCGCCATCAGTACACCCGCGCCGATAGTGACGCGGCGTACGCCAAAACGTTCCTGTAATTTTCCAGCCAGTGAAGAGGCGATAGCCAGCCCTAAGCTCAGCAGGCCAAAGGAAAATGCGACCTGACTGATCGGTGCATCCAGCTTCTGTGATAGCTGACCGTTGAACAAACTCCATGTATAAACTGACCCCAGCGCAAACTGAGTGATTACCGTTCCGAACAATGTAAGCCAGCGGGAACGCTGGTAAGAAGCCTGTTGAGTCTGGTTCATAATTTATCTCTCCCGTCCGGGAATCTGGAAACTGCGGTCAGAATAAAGCAGTGATTCGCGCGCGTGAGCAGCAAAGGTATGAACGGAACGTATCAGGGAATGAAATGCCATTCAGACGGTATGAATGACACAACGCAAGTGTGCAGCGATAATGCAACATTGCGTTAAAAGTAACCAAAGCGGCAGCTTAATAAATAAGCGTAACCACCCGTAATAGAATGTTTCAGCGAGCCGGTTATGTGAGCAGGCTTGGGGATCTTTTGCCAGGCTGATAGTTCACTTATCAGGAGGAAATATGAAAGACCGGACATATGAATCCACCACCAGTGAGGACGAAGTTTGCTGCATC
Source organism: Candidatus Pantoea gossypiicola (assembly GCF_008632075.1). Classification (GTDB taxonomy): domain Bacteria; phylum Pseudomonadota; class Gammaproteobacteria; order Enterobacterales; family Enterobacteriaceae; genus Pantoea; species Pantoea gossypiicola. The sequence continues at coordinate 391,597 of NZ_VWVM01000001.1, read as the reverse complement.
ATCGGTCAGGCGGTGATTGAACTCAGTACAGAACAACAGCCTGTGACCAAATCGACGCTGGCATTGAAGCTTTTGTCGATGGCCGATCGTGATAGTGACGATGAGCGTGTTCTGCTCTACTGGATTGCGCGTAAAGCGATTAATCAACCACAGAAACTCCTTCAGCAGCAGTGGGCTTAATGCTCATCCGGACGCGGGCCTGAGCCCGCCTCCGCGTCAGATGATTACCTGGCGACGGCTTGTCGGCCAGCGGGCAAACATCACAATATTGCCCAGTAGAATCATGACAAGGCCAGGGATGGCGCTGACATGCCACTCATAACCCTCAAAACGGGTCGAGAGTGCCAGCGCAACCAGCGGAAACAGAACCGTTGTGTAGGCAGCCCGACTGGCTCCGATACGTCCCACCAGCGTAAAGTAGGCCCCGAAACCCATTACTGATCCGACGATAGCCAGATAGGTTAATGCGCTAATCCACTGGACATTCCATGTTGGCTGTAGTGATACACCCTGTAGCAGTGAGACCAGTCCCATTATCAGCGCACCGTATAACATGCCGTAACTGTTCGTTGTCAGCACGTCGCGTTGCAGACGCTGATGCCTCTGACTGATCATATTGCCGAATGAAAATCCCAGCGTGCCCAGCGCACTCAAACCAATGCCCCACATCAGCCCGGCAGAGGCCTGCGTGCTGCGCAGATCGTGCCAGAACAGCGCAACGACAGCCCACATGCGCTCCCCTCTATATGGCCAGTAAGCCCGGATATACTCATTTACCGATTTGCTCAGGGAATCAGTATTAATCTGTTATGGCAAAGGTCCCTTGCCCGTTATTCAGATTAAATAATCAGGATTGAAAGAAAAAAGGAAAGAGATAAAACATGGCGCGAAGAAAAAAAGATGACAATGCAGCAGGTATTATCCTGGTTATTCCTGGCGTCATTGCCTGGGGTATTTATGTCGCGGTAAGAGCATTAATCAATATTAATGGGCGATTTAAGCAGCGTAAGGCGTTTTCCGGGTCGAGCTCAGCCGGATAATCGATGAGGTTGAGCGTCATCATGGGCAGGTTGAATATATTGCTGACCCGGTGGCGCTACAGTATCTGCAGAGTCTCGAATATGCAGAAAGCCAAGCCGCATAAGCAATAACTTTCAATAGCTCCTTATATGTCAAATGGACAACTGGTCATGAATGACATCAACCCGCGAAAAATTAAAACCGGCGGCGACCCGCGCACGCTACCGGACTATGCCACCCTGCGTCATGAACTGAGTAAGCTGACGCATCCGGCTCGCCCGGATGTGAACTGGCATTATGTCGAAAAACTCTGTCTCTCACTGTTTGAGCAGAACGGTGTGGAATTGCAAACAGCAGCCTGGTATACGCTTGCGCGTACACAACTGACCGGTTTACTCGGGCTCAATGAAGGGCTGGCGATACTTGAGGCCCTGATAAGCCATCAGTGGGGGGCGCTATGGCCGCAGCCAGTCCACGCGCGCATGGAAATCCTCAGCAGCCTGAGTCAGCGCCTGCAGCAACGGATGCGCTCGCTGCCGCTGAATTACAGCGACCTCAGCCAGCTGTATCGGGCGGAGCAACTGCTTACCGGACTCGGAGAGGTACTGCAGCGTCTGGAACTTAAGCATCTGAGTCAGCTCGATACGTTGCGTACCCTGATGCACAACAGTGCTGTCCGGCTGGAAAACAGCGATAGTACCGGGTCGAACATTCAGCCAGGTATTGTGCTGCCAGCCACCGTGATGAATGATGCGACAGCATCCACCAGAGACTTTGCTGGTGGTCCGGATGAAGATATGTCAGAGAGTGCAGTGAAGAGGGCTTACGTTGCGCAGCCGGAACAGCAGCCGAACGTGGAAGTGCTGGCTGCTATGTCCACTCCGATAAAAAAAGGGAAATCCTTCTCCGCCGGGATGTGTACCATGCTGGTAATAAGCATAGTTTCAGTGTGGAGCTGGCATTTTCTACACCGTCCAGACCCTCTACAGAATCAGCTTGCTGCTTCACTGGCTCCGTTCCCTGCACCTCTTACGTCTGAACAGTTGGGGATGTTGCGTCAGCAGACTCCGTTACCGCAGGATCTTATCGCACAGACACAGCGGCAGCTTGCCCGGCTGGATAAGTTGCCGCCTGACTGGAATATTGACTTCAGTCGACAGCTTGTAAAACAGGCGCAGGTGCTTTCGCCAGAGCAGGCTAAACCTCTGGCACAAAACTGGCAGCAGCAACTCAATGCGATTGCATTACCGACAGAACATCTTGCTGACTGGTATCAGGGAATGACAACGCTACAAACACTCAGCGACAGACTTAACGGGCTTGATGAGCAGAAAGGTAAATACATAACGGTCAGTGAGCTGAAGTCAGTCGTTTTTTCAGCCATGCAGTCTTTCAGCCAATCGATACCGGCTGAAGAGCAGCTAAGGGCATTGTCACAAAATCCCGCGGGCGAACCTCTGCCTGCTGCTGCCAAAGCTCAGCTGGAGATGCATCTGAAGCAACTGACTGCCCGTTATGCAGAAATAAAACAGAATGCATCTAAATAAAAAATATCTGAAGCATTCGATGCAGCCAATTACCCATACCCGGCCGGTCATGATTACAACGCATTCGCAGGTGTTCATTCATTTGTCTGAAGAGCATAGCCATAGCCGTTAAACAATCAATGGTAATTGAGCAGAGAAAAGGCAAAGGGGGGTAGCCGTCATTAATGACCTGATGTTGATTTTTAAGGGGTTTAAATGATGGGGGCGTTTTCTAAAGAGAAGAAGTCTGGTGTCCCCTGCAGAAATCGAACTGGTGGTTAACTTGCTGATTTGAAGGATTTTTGTTGGAGTTAAGGTTTTTATACCATCATAGATACCAACACTCAAAAATAACCTTAAAAACTGTTGTGAGACACTGAAAAAAGCGTCTTAATTATACTCAATTTTATCAGCCGTTGTTACTGTTTCACAGCTTGTTGATTGAAGAGCTGGTTCAAGGTGATGATGTGCTGACTTCTACATTGAGCTATAAAAACACAAATGTAAGGCCTCAGTATGGATACGGTTCAGATCTACAAAGAGCTACAGGCTTGGTTTGACTACGACAACTATGTTGATGTTGAGTCTTGCACTTTAAAAGGCTTACATAAGGAGTTACAGGTAAGAAAGAACATCCTCGACTCAATTGAGTTTTTTGGGGAAGGAAATGATTATTTTAACCAAATCCTCGCGGGTAACCCTCTAATAAGTAAAACAATTGACCTCGACACTCATCTGGCAGAAAGCCAAACGCACATACGACAAGTCACTTTTGGTCATATTGAAAGCCTCAGAAGATCTCTTGAAATGTTCTCGCAAGAATCATTTGTCAAAGGTAGTAATCAACTTAAGAAAGAGGTCAGGGAGAAGGCACTTACTCAAAGTATGAGAGCCGTTGTTATGGGAACAAACGAAAGCCGTGTGTATACCTACTTTGACCTCGAAAGCTCTTCGGATGACGAAATCATAGGCTCGCTTCGTGCGCTACTTCCTATGTGGAGGAAAGAGTATGGAATCAAGGGCAGGAAGCAAGAGGCTTTCGGGCTGGGAAAGATTCTAAAGTTGGTTGACTACCGTATCCTTCCAATGATTGATCTGCTCTTGTGGGCTAAGTTAAATGATGTCTCTCTTTCAAACACCATCCTTTCCAGAGTTCTTTATCCTAAGCTCACAGATGAGGTTCGAGGAGATGAGCAACTCAAGGACACAGATCGACCAATAGCTGAGAGAGCTATGTCAGGTGAGACCTGTAAGAACGTTGAGAGTTTCATAAATAAGAATCGTCATCTTATGGATGTCACTCTCGCAATGTTAAAGAAATTATAGTTAGCAAATGATTATTCAACTAAAAGGTTGAATCTTCAGTAGGAACCATTTTTCAATTTTTGTTTCATTAATAGATTTCTGTCGTGCATTTTATCAATAAATGGGGAGAGTAGGTTATTAATTTGTGAGATTTTATGCTTATTAAGAACGAGCTTTCCATCTCTTTCACAAGCAATAAAGCAGCGAAAAATCATATCAATTAACATTGTTCTTTTATCGTAATCGTTAATTCTTTTTTTCAAATTATTTATCGATGATAGTAAATTTTCATAAGTTGATGGATATGCGTTTAAGCATCCACAGATGTATCCTAAATATCTGAATTCAGTATTATTTATTAATATCAAAAGTGCATTGAAGAGAGAAAGCATTTCGTCTCTTGGAAATGCAATGCTATCTGAACCGCAGTGATAAAAACTTTGCAAGTCAGCTACCAATTTAGAAAAAACCGTCATCTCATAATCGGTTGAAAGAAGAGTTGGAGAAGGTTTTTTATAAAGTGAAGAAATAAGGTTAATGTCAAACCTTTCTTCATTCCTGTCTCTAAATAAATATGAAGGTTTAATTTTAGTAAGAAAGGATACTTTTTTTGTATTCAAATACCAATCGAGAGCTGTCGGGAGTAAAAATTCGTTTAGCCAATCGTGAGTGGTCAAAGCATCAGCATATACGTTTTCCCTGATAGCTAAATCAGATGGTTTTTGGATAATCAGACTAAATGATTTAGGTGGTTCCCATAGAATAATAGCTTCGCGAATATGGAATTCATCGATGCATTTTGGGGGCACTATTCTAAAAGAAACATAACGAGAGGGGAATGTATTATAATTTAAAGTATTAAAGACCACGATTCTATTATGCAATGCGTTAAATATTGCCCATTCGCCTTCGTTTTCTACATAATCGAAATCTGTACAGAACTTATGCAATCTATACCACATCCATAGAGGAATCTTCATGATGGGAACACTATTTTTGCAATAGCCATCATCATCAAAGTTATAACTGCAAAATAAATTTCCAATTTGTTGGATTTTTTCTTTATAAGCAAACCACAGTTTATCAAAAGCGTTACATATACCTTTAACGCTATTGTAGGGTAAAGATATCCGTAGATTTCCAAGGTCACATACAAATTCATTATCGTTGGATTTGAAAAGCCACGGACGGCACTCGGACTCAGGTGGTGTTGCTGAACCTTCGAAAGCATAACTTAAAAGAAAATCTTGGCTTAAAGTAACTGACAAATGATTGTAATCATGATGTCTAAGATCAATAAAGCATGAAATTGATTGCCTGTCTGGTGTGGGTAAATAGGCAACAATATTTACATACTCATTAATATAACTATAGGGTTCTGACTCTTTATTTTCTTTCTCCCCACGGTAATTATTCCAAGAGTTTTGCTTTAGTTTTCCCCAGATACCCTGATTCTTTATTTGCCAAAGTCCTTCTTCACCACGAAGTCTTTCAATATATCCCTTACTAAAAAACTCAACTATCAAATTATCAGAATGAACTGACTTCATCCAAGACTCAATATCTTCACGGCCATAAACTTCATGGAGGATACCGAATTTACGCAGTCGCTCTTGTTGTTCCGATATAGTATTGAGCACTTTGGCTGAAATGAAACTTGCTGAAATTATATTAAAAGATCTTAATTTAAAATCCCATTCTTTTACGCTACCAATGAATTTATCAACTGCTTTTATGTATTTGGATACAGATAATGTTGCTCCACCTTTGCAATCATATAAGTCATTAACTGACTCATTATTGTTGTCAGTAATTTTAACTATAATATCTCCACCTAATTGAACACAGCCTCTACCACCAGTAGATTTAACACTTACAGACAATACGTTATGATGATTTTGTTCCTTAAGTTGAATTAAGGAGCGGCAAAAAGATTCGAAAACTTCAGGGACAGGTAATCTGTCATATGGCAAGTTATAGTCACCTTCACCTGCGGGACCAGTTGCTGGCATACTTTTATTGTTGAGAACCATATACATCATTCCAAATCTAAGAATTAAAAGAAAAATTAATGCATAAATATTTATAAATGAAGTTTTTAGAAGGTGCCAGCGATTTCTTGAATTTTTGGCCGCAGGTTTTTATTAAAAATCCCATAGTTTGTGTAATAGCTTGGAAAGAATGTTCATATCATTTCGCTTAGTAAAATTCGACATTCATGTATAAAAAAAATCCAATGCCATTTTATCATTGAAAAGTCAATGCACAAAACAAAATAAATTTTCTCATCAAGCATATCGCAAGTAGTTCATCTCTTATGAAACAATGTCCACTACATCCCTTCAAAGCCTGTTCCCGTCTATTTAGTATCAACTCATCGACAAGGCGAGGAGATACAATCATGAACACATCTACTAAACAAACCACACGACTTATCCGCTTACCAGAAGTCATGCATAAAACAGGTTACAAGAAAGCATGGATTTACCGATTGATTTCTGAAAATAAATTCCCTAAACCTATCAAACTGGGAGCAAGGTCTGTAGCTTTCATTGAGATTGAAGTCGATGATTGGATTTCTGACACCATTAGCAATTCGAGAACAGCTTCATAGTTAGGCTCTAGACGAACAACATCGACAAAGTGAGGACAATGTGGAAATCAAAGAATTCTTAGATATTGGCAACCTTTCGCTGCTTGTTAGTCAAAAAAGCTTTGATAAGATTTTTGATGCTGAAGCTATCAGGTTATTACCTGTTAATACATTGAGTAAAAAATCCGTGGCCTGTTTAAGCTATTACCTCGAAGATAGCGAATACAATCCATTCCAATTTTTACCTGAGTTAAATGAAGATAATCGAAACTATATCTATGAAACCATACTGTCTGTAATCAAGTGTAATAAGCTACTCAAAAAATTATCGAGGAAAATCACACAGAATGAAATTAATATCGCATTAAAAAAGACTGAAAAGGGCGAAGACTATGTGTTGCTATGTGGCTTAAGTATTAAAAGAAGTATGCTTAACCATTATGTTGACACAATGCCGGATCTTCTGCCAGATGAAGATTCATTTATGACAGATGACATTGACCTTCTTAAGCTAAGCACTGAAGATATAACAAAAATTTTGCTGTGTGACATGTTGGAAAGAGGAGCATTGATAATTCATATGGGAGATGAACTCCGCAGTAAAGTTAAAGTTATTAAAGAGAAATACTGGAACGAAGTAGAAAGTATTTACAATGGACGAACAACAATACAAATCACTATTTAAAAATATCATCATTTTAAAAATGTAAAGTTTTAAGATTAAAAAATAGTAAAATTTAACAGAATACTTTCCAAATTATTTTTTGGCGCCGCTGTATTACTCATGCAATAAGGCTTTATTAGTTTTTCTTCTTGAATCGGGTATGACTACAATAAACTAGCCGTACTGGTTTCTTTCACGTGAAAGAAATTTTTTTAAGTATCTAAATGGATTATAAATAAATCCAAAAATAACAAAATAAAATTGCAAAGTTTAAATCGATAAAATAATGATAAGCCGTAGTGATTACTAAATGTAAAATTTTCGGAGGGTTATTATAATGTCATTCAAAATAAAAAAATTTGTTATGAGCAATGGAGAACGCGATTGCTTAATTCTCAACAAAGAAACACTGCTACCAGTTTACTATCAGAACCTATATCTCACAACTAATGTCAGGAACAGAAGTGCGACTGCATCTACGATGGAGATAGTCGCAACGAATCTACTTATCCTTAGCAATTTTATGGAAAGTAGGAAAATCAACATCATTGATAGGATTGAAACCAAGCGTTTCCTAAGTGTAGCCGAAGTCGATGACCTGATACGGTATGCAAAGCAAAGATTCGATCAACAAAAAATTACGAATGTAAGATTACTAAAAGGAAAGCAGATTGCTACAAGAACTTTTAGTTACAGGATACACGTTTTTTCAAGCTATCTAAATTGGTTGTGCGGATTGATCCATTCTATGAAGGGAATCCATGCCAGATATGAAGTCGAAAGTTTTATTGAAAGCATAAAGGCGCACATCCCGCGAAATCGCTCACTCAGCATCAATGACAGAACTGACAAATCGATAAGTGAAGAACAAATAAAAACTCTGTTTAAGCTGTTGGAAGTCGGAGGGAGTCAAAACCCTTTTCAGAAGGAGGTTCAAGTCAGGAACCGGCTCATTTTTACCTTGCTACTGAATTGTGGGTTGAGAGCAGGTGAATTACTAAACCTTAAAGTAAATGATCTAAATCTTAGAAAAAACACACTGAGTATCTTCAGAAGACATGACTGCATTGAAGACCGGAGGCTGAATCAGCCATTAGTTAAAACTGGCGAAAGGATAATCCCATTATCAGATGAGTTAGCGATGGAAATTTTCGATTACATACAAACTTGTAGAAGTAAAACCACTAAAAAGAAAAAACATGACTTCCTGTTTGTAACTCACAGCGCAGGAAAAACGGCAGGAGAACCATTATCTGTTTCAGCATATGAGAAAATAATTTCAACCATTAAAAAAGCAAGCCCGGAATTAAAGAATTTATCGGGGCATAGATTGAGGCATTCATGGAACTATTTCTATTCAAATGAAATTGATGGTTCAAATTTGGAAATCAGTCGTAAAACAGGATTGAGATGCTATCTCATGGGGTGGTCAAAAGACTCAAAAATGTCTGAAAACTATAATTTCAAACATATATCAGAAAAAGAAAAAGAAGTTATTGGAAGAGTATATGAATCTTTGAAAAAGATAACTGAGGGTCAATATAATGGCAACGTGTAATTTAAGAAAAGAGAATCTGGTTTTTGCAACAATGCAGGGGTATAGCTTCAAGCTTTCTGATATCAGATGGCAATTAGATAAAGAGACTTGTATTTTTCCATATAAAATTGCCGACAAAATGCCAGAGTCGATGCGTATTGGTTACCTTACTACCTTGGCTTACTTTTCGGCTGAATACAGTGCAGGTTACACAAAAAACATAAACCAGATTTTTAGTCAATGGTTAGGAATGATAGACATTAAGACGATAGATGCTAATGCGGTTTATCAATTTAATGTTAGTTTAGGCCCTGAGAAAAACTACAAACTAAATTCTATAAAGAAGTTTCTAACGAAGTGGAAAAAGCTCGGTTATGTAGGAGTTGAAACCTCAGCTTTAACAATGCTGGAAAAAATAAAGGTTAAAAATAATTTGACAGGAGAAGCCGTCAAACGAAGAGACCCAAATACTGGACCGTTAACTGGAGAAGAGCTGGAAGTCGTTCTTAAGAGTATCAGCAATTTGTTAAAAGAAGATAAAATTCCCATGTGTCTTTATTGCTATGTCATTCTTTTAGCAACAACGGGAAGGAGGCCTTTACAGTTAACCTCATTAAAAGCAAAAGATCTCATCAGAACGGGAGAAGGTTGCTTTCTAAATATACCGAAAGTTAAACAAAGGAAGGACTTTAGAAGTGAGTTTAGCTTGGTAAGTATCGATGACTGCCTTTATGAGAAACTAACAACCTTGATTGATATGAATCAAAAATATATCGAAGATAGTATTAATCAGAAGATTAATCATATAAAAAATAAATTACCTATATTCATGGACTACAAAAAAACCGTATCAATTCAGTCTGGTCAAAGTTTAGATACCATTATCGCAACTGATTTTTTACATATGAAGAATTCATTTATCTCTAAAGAATTAGATAAAATCACCACTAAATTTAATATCCAGTCATCAAGAACCCATAATCCTATAAGGCTGAATGCCAGACGATTCAGGTATACCCTTGGTTCTCGTTTAGCAAAGGAAGGAGCCTCAGTTGAAGTGATCGCTAAAGCATTAGACCATAAATCTATTAACTCATCAGGGATATACGTAAAAAATAGCCCAGATAATGTTCACTATATTGATATGAAACTTCATTCATTTTTTGAACCTCTATCGAAGATATTTCAGGGTAGCGATAGCACACAGAACAAGAAGCTCTTTACAGAATATGTTTTAAATTCTTTTGGATTCACTGATTGTAAACACGAACACGTAGAGTGTTTTACCTGCAAAAACTTTAGAGCCTGGAGTTCTGAATGACCAATGTGATTTTATTCGAGCCAATCAATGCTAACAACCCAAATTTAAATGTTGTAGATTTTATTAAATTTTGCAAAGGTAATGTTTTCAACTCTAAGTTAGCCATTGCATGGGAAAGCAATATATGGAAGGGATGTTACAGATTCAACAAGTTTGACATGAAAAATAATCGAAACAGCAAAGATAGATTAGATGATAGCTTCATTGATTTTGCTAAGGCTTATATGTTTCATATTCACTCGTTTAACAAGTCAAAATCAAACCAGAATGCTTTGGCAATGTTGAAGATCGTTGAGTTTGTGCTATTGAAATCATACGGTGAAGCTAATGTAGTCAAGTGTAATAATAACATTTTTGATGAGTGTGTAAGAGTAGCAACGGCTAAATATACGAAATTAACAGCAGTTGGAATTGGTAAGGAACTTGAGAAACTATGTTTATTTTTGAGTGAAAACAGAATGACAAGCTCATCATACTTTTTTTGGGTAAATCCGTTAAGGCATAAAATAACTCAAAGTTGGCAAGGTTATGAACCTTCTCTGGAAGGGCACTCAAAATTACCAGATATAAAGTCCGTCATAGCCATTGCGGAGATTTTCTCAAAAGATGAAAGCCAACTGTCTGTGAGGGATATTTTCACAACGTCTGTTCTTGCACTGCTGATGTGTGCACCAGGACGAATCTCGGAAATATTAAGCCTTCCTGCGGATTGTGAGATTACAGAGCATGATGAGAACGGCATTGAACGATATGGTCTAAGGTTTTTTTCAGCGAAGGGGTATGCTGGAGACATCAAATGGATTCCTTCAGTAATGGTCCCTGTAGCTAAAAAGGCCATAGCCCGGTTGAGAAAGTTGTCCACCCATCCAAGGTTTGTTGCAAAAACGATGGAAGGGAAGGTTCCTGAGTCATATAGATATGGACTCTTTAGTAAAAAACCTCAAAATTTTCCTTGGTATGATGAAGAGAAAAAAATCAAATATTCAAATGCTTTGTGTCTGTTATTTGAGGGACAATTATGTAAGAAAACGAGCAATCATTTGGCACCTTTGTTCAGACCCACTGCTCAGTTTTTTAGATCGGATATTGATGCCTTTGCAAGTATCAAAGGCACTACAAGCTTGTTTAAAAGACACGGTTATATTAACGAAGATGGTAGCCCGTATTCGCTTAGGACCCATCAATTAAGACATCTACTTAATACGTTTTCTCAAATCAATGGTATGGACGAGTTTAGCATCGCCAGATGGTCTGGAAGGAAGCTGGTCTCACAAAATGTTTCCTACGATCACCGATCACACTTACAAATGATCAATCTCATGAAAGATAAAACTTCAATCGGAGCCGGTAATAGCCATAGGAAAAAAGAAATAGCTGTTATGGACATAACTGAATTCGATTTATTGAATGATGGAGCTGTGCTCGTCACTAAGCATGGCTACTGCAAGCACTCATATGTTTTTGAGCCTTGTAGTTATTATCCCTTACAAGACTCTGGAACGGATGATGGCCAACTAATGATGATACACACTAAAATTCTTGAAAAAACCAATTATGATAAAAATGATGGGAATGTTAATGCTGATAAATGGTATAAATTCCAAACAAAAATAATAAAAGGAGAATAAATGGCTAAACATATTACTGGTTACGATGAAAAATTGATAATGAAAGTTATTAATACCTGGAATGACGATGAGAAGCTGACCTGGGAGGCTTTATGTGACGAGTTGATAAAGGTCATTGGGAAAAGACCTTCAAGACAATCTTTGAGTAGTCATGTTAAAGTTGTAGATTGTTTTAATTCAAAAAAGATGCTTCTCAAGTCTGGTGTGAAAGAAACATGTGCGGTTAAACCTGCTAATTTAAAGATTGCTTGTCAGAGAATAAAAAGGCTCGAAACTGAAAACGAAGCTTTGATAGCATTGAATAACAAATATTTAGAGCAGTTTAAGATATGGCTGTATAACTCTCACTTAAAGCAAATAACAGTCGATGAGCTTAATCGTCCTTTACCTAAAAAAGATATTCAAATAGAAATTTGATAGGTTTTAACTATTGACATGATTGGATATTATGATATTTCTTTAATTGTCAGGATGACATTCACAACAGCAAGGATGCTACTATGAATAAATTAAACAGATATTTGCCAGATCAGAAATTTTTGATACTCCTCAATCGCTTCATTCTTAGATACGATGAATCAGACTGCAATAAAGAAAAAATCGTAAAAGATGCCTACCTATTCTGTGTAGGATACTTTTTGAAGTATCAGCAAGACTATCAGAATCCTTATCTGAAGGGACCAAGCAACATTATTGCAGTTTTGAGTTCGGCTTTGCTCAGTCCAAATTTCTATACAATACCTTCAACTGTCAGCCTTGAACGAGTGCTGTATTTCTACAAGTTTATTATCGAATACATTATCTGGAATGAGTATGAAGTAGAAAGAATATTTGCTACTCAAAAACAGAGCCTTACGCATTCACCAGAGCTTAAATCAGATGACTTTAAGGTTAAGAAAAAAGTATGAGGGTTTTATATTCCTTGTCAAAATGATATATAATGTGTTTGCCACACGAACTTTAAACTTAAACTGGATGATTAGTGTTCTGCAAATAGATTATGTGGCATCTTACTTTTCATCGACATATCTTAATTACAATTAATGCATAGAAAATATTTATTGTAATTTTTTAAATTAATAATTAAGGTTTATAGTTTTATTTTAAATCTTTCTGCAAATTAGGGGGTGAGGTATGGGATTACCAACTGAATTTAAAACTAAACGATTAGAATATTTGAAAAGAAAAGCTGAAATTTGTTTTCCAGATAATTTTGAAAGCTTGGCAGACGATGATTTTATAGTTTTAGGTAAATACATACAAACATATAGTTATATTGAGTTAAATATCAATAGACTATTTAATACTCTTAAGAATGCTGGAGTGATAAAGGTAAGTTCCAATGATAGAGTCAATATCCCATTTATTATTAAGAAACTTATATTTTCAGTCCATGATTATGTTCATTCTCTTTCAGACATAAAAGATGTTATTGATAATCTTAATGAAATAAAATTTCGAAGAGACTATCGAAATATCTTTGCTCATTGGGCAGCAAAAAAAATTCCTGATGAAAACGGTATTATATTCCTTACTGGTGACTCTAATGATTATAAGAAAATTTTTGGCGATAAAATGCCGCATGGTTCAATTTCTTATGTTGTTTTTGATATCAATGATATTCATTCACTATGCTCACATATAGCAAGTTATGAATCATGGATTGCACACTTTTGTTCTGCTGTTTTTGAACAATACAATTCATGACACATTTAAATAAAGTGAAGATAAATTAAAATGATAAGGCTAAACTATATTTTCATGTGCATGAAAAATGGAAAGCTAAAATCCCGCACTGGATTTTAGCTTTTTGTATTTAAGCTTAGAGAGCTAAATGATCGAGATGAGGTGAGTGAAGATTAATAAATATTTCTTGCCAGTTTGTTGGTAAGTCTTCAAATGCCTCTGACCAATTATCTTCTATGTGTTTATGCGCTTTGTATGGCTTTTCGCTGCTTGGAGCCTTATAGCCCAGTATATCTTCAATGCATTCTTCAACCATTATTCTGCGTTCTGCACCAGTCACTGATAGTATCAAAGGGTTCATTGCTTCAGCCTTTTCAGTTCCTCCATCCCTGTCATGCATAATAATGTAATTCACATCCAAAGCATTTAAGTATTTTGCCAGGGAAATTAGAACAGCTTTCCCTCTCGCTCTTAAAAGTTCGCAGTTTCCTATTACTATCGATTTATCTCTCGGCGATAATCTTTTTATTGTTTCTCGAACAATTATTTCCTCTGTATCACCTTCAACAAATATGCATTTATTTGTGAAAAATAATCTTGATATATAATCATCTAATTTTAAAAGCATCTTTAAATTTTGCTTTTCATCGGCTTTTAATTCTTTAAAAGCTTTTTCAATATTAAACGTTTTGGTGGCTGAGAATCCATTTTCGCTAATTGAAAATTTTGTAAGGCTTATTTTTTTATCAGATCCTAAGTTAATCATATATGGTGAGTGGGTGGTAGCTACAATTTGATGGTTATTACCGGAAAAATCGTAAAGAGCATCTCTGAGTTGATTAGATGCGGCAGGGTGTAAAAATAGTTCTGGTTCTTCAAAGCAGAGAATAGTTCTTCTTGGACATTCGGATGCTCTGTTCAGGAAGTCCTGAATGAATCTTAATAACTGAAATACCGTTGTCCTTATCATCCCATGTCCTTGATAATTTACAGCCGTTTTAACATTGCTTTCCATCTCTATGCTAAAAAGTGGTTTAATACTTTTATCAGCGTCATCAAGGTTTGCAGATACATGTATAAATGTATTTGGGAAAATATTGTGCGACATCGAATTAAGATTTTCCATCAACTGACCAAATTGAGTATTCTCATCTTGAGGATTCATTTCTCTCGCAAGAGCAGAGAGGTATGTTTGCGCCAGAGCATAATTTTGTGAATTCTTTCTCACATCACTGAATAGGTCTACTAACAAACTTAGCAAAGCTCCATTTTGACTTGTTAGTTCAGCTATGCATGATTCAGCAGGAATAATAATAACCTTGGGGAGTTTAGATAATACATTCCCAGGTATTCCGCCTGGGTTTTTTACCCACGTTATAGCGCTATCCGTATTAACATCCCATAGCTCAGGTAAGTCATTAAAGTTTTCTTTGTTGTTCTTATGTGTGAATGGTAATTCTAAATTTTCGATCCCGAAATGTTCAGTTAATCTATCAATATCAAAATTTTCGCTGATAAGATCCATTGGCTTAGAAGCATGAGCATATTTTCCTGCTCTGGTTTTAGTATACTCCTTTAAATAAACCTCAGGCTTTGCTGCATCGAGCTTCCATACTTTCCTATAAACTATCATGTTATCTGTCTCACCTTCAGCAGGAGCGCTGTTCTTGATAACACGACCTTTGAATCCTACCCACTCTTTAGCAATATCAGGTAGGTTATGATATTCACCAATTATCTCTATTTCGTTGGCCTTTATGAAGTCATCTCGTTCTTCATTATAATGTTTTGCATAGTCTTCAGATGAAACATTTGTGTTCTTATGGAGATAATCTAATGCCTTAAAAACACTCGATTTACCCGCGTTATTCGAGCCAATTAAGAAAGTCGTATCCCTAAAATTCACAGTGCAGTTTTTAAGCTTCCTGAAGTTTTTAATTGTAAGTTTATCTAATCTCATGTTTTTCTCGCATATTCAATGTAAAAGCAATTTTTCTTAAATTCGTCATTTTATCTTTAAGACTTACGTCCTTTATCGAGTTACTTCATGACAATATGCTTTTTTCAATAAATGTTTTGCGGGCGACATTTCCAACAATATTTGTAGATATACCATCAAAAGTTCCACCGATGATCCCACCTACAACAGGTATCATCTTGCCTAAATTTATAGCTCCTTTTTCACCAAACTTCGTCAGCAGCCTAAAGCCGACCTGCTTATTGATGGCAAAAATGGTTTCTTTAGAAATACTTTTGATCAACTGAGTAGACATTTTGGAACCAATGATAATGCCAGTGCTTTTGAGTATGTCTTTTGCGGCATTTCCAGCAAGGCAGCTATAGACAATGGTTTTTACGCGATCATCTCTTACATCATATCCGCCCATCAGAGCGATGGCTGTAATCATGCGGATTTGAACGTAAATGACTGTAGCTATGCTTGCGGGGATTGCTACAGGGAGGGTTATGATTCCCCCAAGTCCAGAGACAAACCCTGTTGTGGCGGATTTGGTATTTTGCCAGCGAATGAGAGAGTTTACTTTTTCAACTAAAGTGTCATCGCCTTTTAGATAGCTCTCGGCCATTTCATAAGCAGAGTCTGTTCCTGGTATGCTTCCATCCAGCGCCTTATCGTAAGCCCAGTTAAGAGCCTGCATGATTTTGCCTTCATTTAATGCTTCAGCCATTCTAAGTCCCTATTAAAATTTTGTGAAAACATAGAACTTATCGGAATGGTTAAGTTTATCTTTACAGTTAAGAGGTAAAAAAAAACCAATCTGGCGATTGGTTTTTTAAGTTTCTGATAAATATGATTTTTTAATTTATCTATTAATTACATTATTAAAGATATGCATCCAGCGCTTAAGTTGCAGTTCCGTATCACGGATACCTTCCTGCGAGTTGAAGTCACCCTTTTGAGGAAAGAACATTACTCTCCATTCTGGATACTGAACATCGTCCACTGCGATGTAAAAGCCCGATTCTCTAAAATCATGAGTGCGGTCGAGTTCTTTGTTGATACCAGCCCGTTCTCTCGTAGTAGACAAATTGTATCGCCACTCTTTGATTGCTGAGAACGGATAGGTTTTTTGTTTGTTCTCTTCCTTGAGATGGATAAGTCCTCTTTGCTGGTCGAGCTTCATAAAAGTGGAACCAAATTCATGACTCCACATACCGTCTTGCTCGCCAAAATGGTCTCTGGTGCTGGCATTCCACTTCTTAATGCGGAATTTTTTGTAGGCAAACATCAAGAGCATGATGCTTGCGAAAATCCATACGAGAGCGAGTTGGACCAACCCCTGAATTCCAGAGAAATAGAAAATGACAATTGGAAGTGCAATAGCAATCCATACCCGTTTCATCATAAGGAAGTTGGGCTGTTTTACTTCAGTTGTTGCTGTCATAGGTTCGTCCAAGGTTAGTTTCTCTGAATCAAAGGCGCACGTATGCATCAGCTTATTCTGCTGATAAATCAGTGTGCTATGTGGTTTCGTTTGAAGTTACATTACGGCTAGGAAACAGGGTCTAGCAAATCATTTATACCGATCGATCGCTTTCTTTCGATAGTCAATGACTATCATGAATGGGTAATTGATCAGTAATAACGATCGATCGTTTTTATCTATCAATCTGATTTGAAATGAAAATATTTGTTGTGTTTGCCTTAGGGAATGATTTTAACTATCTGAAAACTAGCCGTTTAAAGAGGTTTAAATTGCGGTTTTCTTGCCGAGTCTTGAGAATTTACCTCAGAAATCTCTGGTGCTTCAGAGTTGCTGGTTCGTATTACGGTCAAGATGAAGTTTCTTTTGAGAGGGTTGAGAATCGTTGAGCCAACAGCTTTTAAACTGGCAACAAGCTCCTCAAGGTAAGGTATCCATTGCAACCAGCGAGATCGGATATGTTCTCTGGAATTTGCCGTAAGGGGTGTTGGTATAGCTGTGGGAGGAACTTCAATGGGATTCGAAACGTTTTCATTGTCGGCAATCGATTCAGGAGCAACAGCCTCTATTGGTTGAGTGACGGTGATTCGTTTACTCATGTTTGACCAACTGTATGCCTTACCGAGCTGTGATGCCTTAAAAGCGACTCCCTGATGCTCAAATGAAAAACCGTTCATCTTGCCAGTTGATGCGATGTTTGCTGTCGCTGATATGTTTTGCTTTTGTAACTCATTTATGAAGTCTTCGATTGTGATGGTATCGAAGAAGATAAGGATCGCATCTATAGCTTCCTGTATCACTTTTTTAGAAGGTTTCTCTCCGGTCCTGTCCTGCATCATCTTTTCATTACGAGTGAGCTTCCTTTGCTCTTTGGGCTGTTTAGTAGGAGAAGGACCTTTCGTTCTGGTGAGCTGATGATCTCTTTCAAGCTCCTGAATGACACGAGTGCTCTTAAGGTTCTCGTTCCTGCCCAGGTAAAGCTGGCCATCTGCTAAAACGTTTATCCGCGAAGCAATGATGTGAATGTGCTGTCCTGCCTCGTCGTCATGCAGAACATAGCAACGGAGGTGAGTGTCACAGAATCCCATTCGCTTCATGTAATCGTCAGCAATTTTCCTCCATTGCTCTTTAGTGAGTGATTCACCTACTGGTAGACGAAGGGAGTTATGCCAAACTGGTTTCGTAACATTCTCTCTTAGCTTCTGAGTCTTTGCGAACTCAGCGGTCAGCTCGTCTATAGTGATGCCGACAAGATTGCCACCAATCACCATTGGTGTAGTCATATGATGAGGAGCAGGGGCAAGCGCATACGAGATTACTCCTCGAAAGTTCTTACCCCTTTTTATTTTATTCATACCCTTCATCAGCGATGATCACTTTTCAAGGGTCAGCAAAGCATCTCTTACATGCAACAGCTTCACTTTTAAAGCACTTACTTCCTGCGATAGTGGCTGAGCATCTTCGCCTCTGCGAAGCAGGAACGAAGTAAGATCATTCAGTTTCTGTAAGGAACCAGTAAGCTCCTGCCAGGCTTCTTTGTTGATTTCGGGAACAGAAGGGGGTAGTTGCAGAAGAGCTGAGGATCTAAGCCAACAGCTCCTGCTTAGCTGTCCTCTGAACTGGTTTACTTTGCTCAGCTCAACCTCATTTAATCTGACAGTCACTGAGTGTTTGCGAAGACGATTAGGGGGTGATTTTTTAACGGCAGGGTCATTGGTAAATGTAGAAGGGAACTCATCGTCAAAAATGATATTGTGTTCTTTCATATCAACTCCTTTTGATATTATTTCATTAAAAGCATATCCATATGCTAACTATAATAAATACCACAAACATCAATCGCGTCAATGGGTTGGGTTTGGTATTTTTTTTGCTTTTATCTTTCTTTTTCAACCGAAGGGCGGAAAAAGCAAGGCAACTCAAAGATGCGGAGCATCTATGAGTTAGCCCTTGCTTATTATTTAACAGTTGACTTAATAATTTAATGAATTATAAAAATAAAAACTAATTCTTTTAAAATCTGGAGGTTTAATATGTCACACTGCATAGCAATATTAATGTCATTGATTTACTTATCCACAATACTATTGATTTTTTTCCTCAATTAATTATTTGATGCGAATTTAGATGGCCTACTGTTTAGGTTGTTCTGTATCAGAAATAGAACGATAGCTTTCTATACCATGAATTATTGTTTTTAGAAAAGTGCAGGAGAGTATTATTATCCAAATTATTATTGCAATATTTCCGGTTTCAAAAAAGTTAGCAATTGACTTAACTTTCTCTGAACCTACATCGTTAGCGGCAAATGTAAATGCTTTACATGAAGCAAAAAGATATAAAGTTGTGTCATTGATGTTTTTTAAAAACTTAGCATTTATTTTTGCCATTTTTTATAAGTAAATAAAGCAATTAAAGATGGTATAAAGCAAAATATATAAAAAACAGGCCAGAATCCTGCCATAAGCAAAAGAGATATTAAATAAACAAAAAATAAAATAAAAATTGTTTTCTTCAGTTTTAAGAAAGTTACAGTTTTTTCTTTTGCCTTCTTAAAGTCATAATTGCGTATTTTCTCAATTATGTTTTTATTTCTATTGTTGCTTTTATTATCACTCACAGATTTTACTCCATTACTCTATGAAAATTTATTATAAAATTTAATGTTAAAGCCTTTATAAAATATAGAGCTAAAGGCAGTGACTAAGATAAATGCTACAGTTTATCCAAGCTAAGACTACAGTAGTATATCCATATGAAGTTAAATATCATCAAACCTCCATTCATTTTCATCAGATGTGCATCTGCTAAACTTTTTTGGGTAACTTCTATAAATAACAATAAGTTAATTAATTATTTGCATGTTTTTCATGCATTCACACTTAAATCTGTCCAATTTCTTTAGTACATGATTAGTGAAGTTTATCAAAACAAATTTACACATTAGTTCTATGGGGTTAGAATGCTCAATAAGAATAATCTGTAATTATTTCTATGAAAAGCAATTTAAATCAATGGTTTACTTAAGTTGTTGGGTTTGTGGTGCGCTTTAAGGTGGGTTTAGACGGGGCTGATAGTTAAGGAATGTTTCTTTTTTTAAGCTATTTTCTTTCAATATGGTAATGTCATGCTGAAAAAATTAGATAAAACAATGTATTCGGAGTGGGTAATCAGAAACAGCCTCTACTGGATGAGTGCAGTTACCCGCTGGAAGCTTGATGAAGACAACGAGCACTGGCTCATTTCGTTCGAACCTTTCAATGACGAGATTGAGTTCGAGTTCGAACGACTGCTGAATGATTACAAGCTCAGGGAGAAGCTTCAGGCTCATACTGGTCAGGTTAGGGCTTCTATCATCGACAATGTTCTGAGGAGCATCGATTCGAGACTCTCTCAATGAATACGATGCCATTCAACTTTGACCGCCTTCGCAATGGCAAAGTCTTCATCAGCAACCTTGCTGGCTTTCACAGCTTTGTCGATAACGAAGAACTCAACCTCCTTGCCAATAACATTTTTCCTCCAGAACAAACCATCTCACGCCAACTTGAAAGCAGATTGTTCATTTCAGACGATGTTACTCAGGCAGTTTCAAAAGCCTCTCTGAGTTCTGCCTTCGCTAAGCGACTTATGAACGAACTGGCCGTAAGACCAATTTTCATGATTGTGCCGACTCTCAGGTGCGATCACACCTGTAAGTATTGCCAGGTCAGCAGAGCATCGGTTACCGCTGACGGTTATGACCTGAATCCAGAACTGATACCGCAAATCGTCAGCACCATTAAGAAGCTGGGCACTCCACCTTACAAGATTGAAGTGCAGGGCGGAGAACCGCTTCTCAGATTCGATCTCGTCCAGGCAATTTATGAAGAGTGCGATAGTTCATTAGGTAGTGGTGCTTTCGAAATGGTTATTGCTACGAGTCTTTCAATACTCGATGAAAGCATCCTCTCTTGGGTTAAAGAACGGAATATCACCTTTTCTGTCTCTCTTGATGGTAATGAAGCCGTCCATAATAAAAACCGTATCCTCACCGACTCTCAGGCTCACAACAAAGCCGTCACGGGCATTAGAAAAATCTCAGAAGAGCTGGGAGCAAACCGGGTAGCTACGGTAACCACAGTTACTAAGGAGCTGACAAAAGAGCCAGCCTCTATAGTGGATGCTCATCTGTCCCTTGGCCTAACCGACATGTTTATCAGGCCAGTAAGTCCTTATGGGTTTGCTCAGAAGCAGAGCTTCACTTTTTCGATGCCTGAATATTTTGAGTTCTATAAGAAGTTAATGCAGGAAGTGTTGCTTCAGAACCAGAAGGGTATACCTGTCGTTGAGCATTCGGCTTCAATCCATCTAAAGCGGATTTTCAATCCGGGATTCAGTGGT
The DNA here is from genome assembly GCF_008632075.1 of Candidatus Pantoea gossypiicola. Classification (GTDB taxonomy): domain Bacteria; phylum Pseudomonadota; class Gammaproteobacteria; order Enterobacterales; family Enterobacteriaceae; genus Pantoea; species Pantoea gossypiicola. The sequence continues at coordinate 370,491 of NZ_VWVM01000001.1, read as the reverse complement.
TATGCAGATCTGAAATCACCAAGTGGAGTCGTGCTGAACTGCATTCTGTTTAACTATGACGGCAAGATCTACGGTAGCGACGAAAGCCGTATGCTCCAGAAAGTAAATCCCGAAGCAAATTTCAGTGCCGGAGAGTTTGCTTCACTCTCATTCAGTAGCAACGAATACTACCGTTCCGCTCTCTCATCATCATTCAACTTTGCCATGCCAGGTTGTGACACCTGTGCATATCAGCCTTTCTGTGGATCAGATCCGTGTCAGAACATCAGTGTTCATGGCGAACCTGTTGGTGACAAGAGTCGGTCAACCTTCTGCCAGTATCACAAAGGGATGTTCCGCTTCCTACTGAATGAAATCTCTCAGGATGGACCAATGGCTGAGATGCTCAAAAGGTGGGCTTATGTCTGAGGTGTTGAGAAACGATATTTTCCGGTTTTCATCAGACTTGCCAGTTCAGCAAGGCTTCTATTGCCTGTGTAAAACAAAGCCCAAGAATCCTCAATTCTATCTGCCAAATTTGCTTGTCACTGCGACACAACTTAATTCCAGACTGCCTGCATATTTTGCAGACTCGATTGTGAGCCAGGAACTTTTCGATTCCATAGAAGATGGTGACATTGGGATCGTCAACAACGGCAACATGCTCCGGGTGATACTGTCCCGTAGAGCAAACCATAACACTGTCCTTGTCACTGAAAGGTGCAACAACAGTTGCCTGTTTTGTTCTCAGCCTCCCAAGACAGGTAATGATGACTGGCTTCTTAACCAGTCAGCTTTGGCTATAGCTTCTTTCTCTCTGAATGGAGTAGTGGGAGTGAGCGGGGGAGAGCCTTTGCTCTATGGCGAAGACTTCCTGCATTTTCTGGACTTCATAATCGAAAATTCCCCTGACACAGCACTGCATGTTCTTACCAACGGACGGAAGTTTGCGGATGTCAGCTTTACCCAGCAGATGAAAGAAAGAAGCGAGAAGATCAAAATCACGTTTGGGATACCGCTTTATTCCTCAAGAGCATCAGTTCACGACTACCTTGTCGGAAGCGAGGGAGCATTTGATGAAACAGTCAGGGGAATGATCAATGCCGGTAACTCAGGGATCAACATAGAACTGAGAGTCATCCCTACTCAGGCTAACTATACAGAGCTTGATGACATCGTTGAGTTTGCTGGTCGTGTGTTCTCGAACATTAACCAAATCTCCCTGATGGGGTTAGAGTCGATTGGATGGGCCCGTAAGAACTGGTCATCGATCTTCATAGAGCACGACAACTACAGCGAACAAATCCTTTCGGCTGTAGACACTGCACACAGGTCAGGTATCCCTCTTACCATCTTCAATTACCCATTGTGTCACCTTCCTGAAAGGGCATGGGATTTTGCTACACAGTCCATCTCTGACTGGAAAAATTACTATCCCAAAGAATGTGATGAATGCACTCAGAAGTCTTCCTGTGCTGGTTATTTCAGTTCATCAAAAGGCCGTTTTCATCAACCTCCGAGACCAATAATATGAAAAAGTTTAATTTCGCGGCTCTGCTTCCTGGTTTTTTGGCTCTCAATAACTCTGTTTGGGCAAGTGATTCATCTACTGGTGCCAGTGACTTACCTGGTATGACCCTGAATGAGCATGATTTGGTGATAGCCCCACTCAACACCGAAGTGCCGTTCTACATTGCAGGACACAGAAGTCACAGTTCTCACCGTAGCCACAGCTCCCACCGTTCTTCATCAGGCGGTGGTTACTATGGAGGAAGCACTCCCTACTATCCCAAAACATACAGCTCCCCTAGCACCTCAGATTCATCCAGCTCAGGAACTCGTTCGTCGTCATCTTCCTCTGTTCGCTCACTTCGCTCCAATGATACTGACACCTCCGCCACTACAAACTCATCAGGAACGACAGGTGCCAACCGTGCAAGTAGTGGGCTGACTTCGGATACAGAAAAACGTAAGCGGTTGATCATGAGAGTGCAGTTCGCATTACTCGATAAGGGGTTCTACAACGGCAATATTGACGGGAGCATGGGACCTGCGACACGAACAGCTATCAAGGATTATAGAGTTGCTAATGGACTACCCACACCGGCAAGGGAAACCTTGGATACGCAGTTGTTAAATTCACTGAGTATCTTAGCTCGTTAGGGTATATTTTTTATGAACCTGCACATTTGCAATTTTTAGTGTTCCTCAATAAAAGTAACAAAAGGATCTATAATGTCAGTGAGTTATAACATATATAGAATGCCATGCAAGCTATTACCAGATTTAACCAAGAAAATCATTAAGGAAGGGCTTATTGAGCAAAAGACTATCTTGCATAAAACTTATCAACTTAAGTTTTATTTTTCTGATAAGCTAAAAGGAAACGAAGTTTGGTGGTGGGATGTGTTTAGTGATTTCTTTAAAGATGGAATTGAAAAGCCGCATAATATTTTCTATTTTGGCCTTTTGATAGGATTTAAAGAAAAAGACCCCGAAAATTGCTATCTTATTAGTCTTGGTAAGTCGCATTTTTATCTAAGCAAGTTTATAGAGACAGACTTTGGATTAAATGTAGCAATGCGTATAGCTAATGATGAGAACATCTTGCTTAAGAAAAGTAGATTTTTTTGCGGAGGTAAGAGTCAGGAGGCATCATCATATTCACAGTTTGTGCAAGGCTCATATTTCCCTGGCGAATCAATTGAACATCTTAAAACAAAGGCTAAAGAGACAGATAAGTGGGGAGCAAATAATATTACATTTTCAGACTCTATCCAGCTAACTTTAGATGGTGATCCTACTGCATTGGTTGATGTCTTCAACGATATAGATTCTTCATTGGCAACTAAGGAAATAATTGAATTTCCTAAATCAGAAAAGATAACGGACGAGTTAAAAATAGAAGAGCTTGATGAGCGTCTACTTAATTCAATTCTCACAGAAAACGCAAATGTTATTATAGATGAGATTCAATCTTTTGGTGCCTCAATTATAATAAACAACGCTTTGACATATTTTAAGTTACACACAAAAACTGAGGGAAGCAGTAAGTATCATCAATCGGCAAGTAAAATCAATGATATAAAAATAACAGATATAAAAGAATTTATCAATAACAATGCTATAAAGGATATTAATAAGGTTTACGTTAAAATAACCAATGAGGCTAATAATGGTCACACAGTATCCTTGAAAGAAATACTTAGCATTACTTACACTGAAGTAAGCGAGCACTACTTTCTTAAAAGAGGGGTTTGGAATAGATTTAACACTGCTTTTATGAAATATCTTTATAATTCCTTAGGGAATATAGTTTTTGAGATTAAAAATGATCTTAAGGAAGATGAGTTCAAAGCATGGCAAGTTATTAAAGCACAACAAATTGCCAAAGGTACTTCTAAAGATAAATTGGACTACAGAGAATATTACTTCAATGAAAAAATGGCAAATGAAGAAGGTTATACGCTTTTAGATCGACAGCTTAAAAAAATACCTTCACTACGTAAGGGCGGGAAAGATTATAATGTTGAAGTTGCAGATCTCTATAAACACGGGGCATTAATAGCCGTAAAGATATCAGATAAACCACATGATCTCATTTATAATATCCAACAGTCTATAACAACCATCCAAAAAATAAAGAGAGGATCAATGGAGTTTAAAAGGTCCGTTACCGATGTTGTTTTATGGATTGCCACTACAAAAAAGGTTAAAGAATTAATAGATATTAATTCCATACAATTCTTATTAGCTATACAAACTTGGAAGGAGGTGGTTGAAGGGTTTAATTTGAAGCCAAAAATCTACTATTCTCATCATGATATACCCAAAAAACCAAAGAAAAAAGTCGTTTGAAAATTATAGAAATTCAAATTTATTTATCAGGATTTTGAGGGGCGGAGGATTGATTTCTAAATTAAGGCTATTCTTACCGAATGCTGGTTAACTTAACAACCTTAAAAGGTGGTGTTATTTGAATATAACACCATTAAACTCATTTTAATAAATTTTTAGAGGTTTAGAGGCTAGGTTAGTTTATCAATATCAGATATCTTAGTCAGTTCACTAAGATAATCTTTTTTATTCCTAAGAAGCCAATGGAAAACCTTAGGGTTTTCGAGTATTTTTTTTATGTGAGAAATAACAATCGTTAGTTTCAAACTATTGGAACCGTAATTTTCTTTTATCTTTTGCGTATCGAAATGGACCTGAGCCATCTCTTTCTCAAGCCTTTCAATTGCTTTTCTATTACCAGATCTTTCATCAATGTTAGGTTTACCTTTATCGTTTAAAAGCTCAGGTGATGAACTGTGATAAAGCGATTGAGCAAAAATCTTTGAATAATTATCAAATTTTATCATTAAGTTTGCACATTCTATTTGCCTAAAAGGGATCATTCTTTTTAAGATCATAAATGTGTTTTTAGGTATATCTCTATCATTAAATAATTCTATAACCTCAGGGCATATGCCTTTAAGAACAGATAGATTACTTTTTAATGAATCGGAACTTATATTCAAAGCTGAACAAAGCATGTCTTCAGGAACACCTACTCTAACAGCCTCTTTTAACATTCTTTGAATTTGAATGATTGTTATTCTATTAACTTTTTTGTTAGGCGTATAAGTGTCGTAAACAGTTGAAACGAGACAAGCAACTCTTTCTTCTCCAATATCTTTTAATGCCTCAACTCTCAGATGACCATCAAGGATTTTTGCAGTGCCATCAGCCCCATCAATGTAAATCAGTATAGGTTCGACTAATCCAAGTGCAGATATCGTGCTCTTTATTTGAATGTATTTTTGGCTACTTTTGTAGTTGGTAGGAGGTTTTTTTGTATAAATAAGATCAGATAATTTAAAGCTGACTGTTTTTTCATTAAAGCAATATTTAATCATTTTAACCTCAGCAAGAAGTATTTTTCATTATAACCTTTACTACTCCATTTAAATTCTCTTCGTTTAAAATTTTACTAAACTCTTCGCTTTCAGATAACTCTTTAAATATTTGACTGGCTATGAGTAAGTTTCTCTCGACATATTCAGCTTTGTTTTTTATTTTTCTGTGCTGTGAAATGTTATCTTGGTATATCTGTTTAAGTTCATCAGTAGTGAGTTTTTTCTTTTTCTTTGCAACTCCGAAACTATTGTTCAGAAAACCTTTTAAACCTTCATCTCGGGAATCCAGTATATCTCTTATTTTACCAACATCTTTATGCTTTATTAAACCTTCATCAAAAGCTTTAATTAGTAATTCTTGCCCACCTTCGAAGTCTACTCTGGCAATTTCAACTGCAAGTGAAATTGGAATGCTTCCTGATTCTACAGCAGATAATAGTTTGTTTTCTCCTTTGCTAATTAGCATAGTCAAGCTGGTAATCCAGTGTAATGATAGGCCAGTAGAGTAGGATATTTCTTTGTTAGATAAACCTTGGTCATTCATTTCTTTTATTCGTTGGAACTGCTCGCCCGCTCTTGGTATTACACGAGCCATATTTTCAACCAAACTCATTATGTATGCTTTGTTTTCATCAATGTCCAGTATGAAAGCAGGTATTAGCTCTTCTCCCAAAGCTGAGAGTGATTCAAGTCTACCCTGACCACAAATTAAGGCAAATTCGTATTTTCTATCCGTAATTCTTCTTACTGTTATTGGTTTTCTTAATCCACTTGTATCAATACTATCTGTTATCTCAGCATGTTTGAACTTGTTCCGGGAACGTGGAATTACAACTTTTATTTTTGATATTTCGAGCATGTGAATTTGGTCGTCGTTCATTTATGCCACCTCCATTTCCGTAGTTGAAAGCATATCAAAGAAGGTCCTGATGTTATCAAATCTATACATCTCAAATAGAAGGTTATTATTCTCTTTTAGACTCAGTTCATTTTCAAAACTTTCAAGCGAAGGCAGGATGTAATAATCTACAGGTTCGGTATTAAGACTGTTCATTCTTGCAATCACACTAACTTCAGGATTTAGCCCCCTGTCTAATCTAACAATCCATCTATATTTTCCAGATCCCATTTTTCTACATCGAGAAAGTATTATGGTAAAGGTTAAGCTTTTGTTTATGGTAATTAGTTTATTATCTAATATAGATATTTCGCTATTGTTAATTTCTTGGTGGATTTTATTTATAATATGGTCATGTTTAATACGTAGAGATGAGTTTATTTCTAAATAACGGTAATCTCGTTCGGGGGTGTAATTTATCAGCTTATATGCTGGTAGAAGCCCTCCAAAGCGGCTTGCTACTACACTGCTTGATGGACCATTATCCTCTTCATCTATGATAAAACCTGATATTTTTCCATGAGTCGAAAGGATCTTTTTTAAAAACTCAAGAATCTCTTCATTGCTCATTTTTATTGAGCGGTTATCAATAATCTCTTTCGCTAACCTGAATTTTTCTTCTGAAATTATGGGTTTAAAAAATGAATTATACTCAACCCAATCCTCTTCAGGATTTTGAACTCTTTTGGTTTTTAGTTTCTGAGATGTTCGATTATATGTATACCTACCAGTATAGCGATTATTTATAAGCACAGAATGTATCCGGCTTCGTGTCCAATCCGATTTGTCGCTGTATTTATATCCTTCTTGGTTTAGTTTAGAAGCAATGAGATACTCATTTAATCCTTCAAAAATAAACATGTTAAATATTTTCTTAACTAACTCCGTTTCCTTTTTACTTCCTGGCACTAATACTATCCTATCTGTTTGCAGACTCTTTCTCTCACCATTGTTGAGTATCATTTTTGCTTTGTTATTATTATCAAGTAACTTTCTTTTAAGTCCGTATCCAGGCACTCCACCTTGATAGTATCCTCGCTTAACAAGATTTACATGTCCGGCAAATACTTTGATTGAAAGGTTTTTACTAAAGGCTCCCGCAGCATACATAAGTGATGAAAGTATGAACGTCTCAGTATCACTATTCGCAGGAAGATTTTCAGCACAGTAGATGACATCTACCTTATTCATTTTTAATAGATATTTATAGTAGATTCCTTCTTGTGGATCTTTAAAGCGACCAAAACGACTTACATCATATACAAGCACAGCATCAATATTGATTTCCTTAGTGAGTATATCGTTGATTAACTTATTAAAATCATGCCTTCCTGACGTGGATACACCGCTTTTTCCTGCATCATCATAAGTATGCAAGATTTCCATATTGTTGTCGTCAGCATACTTTTTTATGAACTGAGCTTGGTTATCTAACGAAAATTCCTGAAGATTTGTAGACATCCGTAGATATTGGGCTACTTTAACCTTCTGTTTTTTCTCATTTTTATTATCCATTGCAGTGCCTTAGTGCAACTGTGGAAAGCCAATCTGTATAAAAATTGATCAATTTCGTTCTGGTTGCAACCTTTTTTGGCATTAATTTATTAAGTTTGTTTTTTAGCTACAAAACAAAACCGCTTTTGAAGATTCATTGTTATGAACTAGGGGGAGAGGATGGTTGAGTGATAAGAATGAAATGAAAATCTTGTAACATGAGGATGGTTTAACTTATTGATTTGCAGTGTTATTTGGATGATTTATAAACATCGATTTTGAAGTATGTCATTAATAACCATCATCGTTTTTGCCACGATTATGCTGAATGGATGTATGTATTAAAGTAATTATTTATTTTACAAAGGGGAGATTTGAATTCTTGATAGATATTCGCATCCCCATTGAGTTATCGATTATAAATATTAAATACGTATCGTTTGCTACTCATTTTTCTGATTGTTGAACAGAGTAGGAAAAAGGTGTCTGTGCTTCTTCTTTACAAGCATCCAGATAGTCAGCCCACCATTGCAACATGAGTCTTCGTTCTTCCAAATGCTCCGCTTTGTGTATGTAAGCAGCCCGGACACTGTTGCGTTCCTGGTGGCTCATTTGTCTTTCCACAGCATCTCTCGACCATAATCCCGATTCGATTAAGGCACTACATGCCATAGTCCTGAAACCATGCCCGCAGACTTCAGCTTTCGTATCGTAGCCCATCGCCCTAAGTGCTTTGTTGACTGTGTTTTCACTGATAGGTTTGTCGTCCCCGGTAAAACCAATGAACATAAGTTCTTTGTTACCACTGTTCGTATGAAGCTCTTCCATAAGTGCTTTAGCTTGTGAGCTTAATGGAACCAAATGAGGCGTTTTCATTTTTGCCCCTCTTGCAGAATATTTTACCCCTTCCATAGGTTGTCGCTTTCCGGGGATAGTCCACAGTGAATTTTTGAGATCGACTTCTGACCAGCGAGCAAATCGCAGTTCACTCGAACGGACAAAGGTCAGGAGTGTTAACTGCACTGCAATTTGGGTAATGCCTCTTCCTTTATATGCTTCCAAACGATTCATAAGCTCTGGCAATCGCTCCAGAGAAAGGGCAGGGCGATGAACACTTTTAGTGGAAACAACAGCACCAGCGAGGTCGTTTGCAGGATTCTGTTCAATCAAAGCATTGTGAACGGCATACCTCATTACCGCCGTAATGCGCTGTTGTAAGCGGGAAGCCAGTTCATGGTGTCCAGAAGCTTCTGCTTTCTTCAGAGGAACCAACAAATCACGAGTTTTTAGATCGCTGATATTACGTTTGCCGATGACAGGGAACACATGGGAAACAAGGCTGTTCAAAACAGTTGTTCTATGACTTTCTGACCAGGTTCTGTTACTGGTATGCCATTGTCGTGCAACTTGCTCAAATGTTAGCAAGCCCTTGCTCTCAATCTTTTGCGCTTTTCGCTTCTCACTTGGGTCTACATGGTTTGCAACGAGCTGACGAGCTTCATCTCTTCGTCGTCTGGCTTCGGACAATGAAACCTCAGGATAGACACCCAGTGCGAGTATTTTCTGTTTGCCAGCGAAGCGATACTGGAAACGCCAGTATTTGGAACCACTTGTGGTGATCAAAAGATGCATACCATTACCGTCTGTCAATTTGACAGGTTTATCAGAAGGCTTTGTATTTCTTACTGTTAACTCAGTGAGTGCCATACTAAAAACCCTCTTCTGATGGTATCTGCATTATCGAACTTAAAATACCAACATATGTACCAACAAAACAGCGTGGATTTTGAAATATGACGGTGTACGTTAGTGGGCTACGAAAAGAAGGTAAGCGTTTGAAATTGAAGAGTTGACTAGACTTTAAGATACTTAGGTGGGCTAACATATGGTGTCCCCTGCAGGAATCGAACCTGCAACTAGCCCTTAGGAGGGGCTCGTTATATCCATTTAACTAAGAGGACGTAGAGCTAACAGATTTTCAAGTGTTCGTCTCGTATTGCATGTTATCCCAAGAGTCCGCACACCATCAAGCCTTTTGTTTCTTTTAGTTCCTGTTCTTTCATGTGTTTCCGCAAAGAAAACCATTTAGTTCACTTGCCATTGCGTACAGATTGAGTACAGAATGCATAAAATCATTGTGTACAGGATACAGAGCCGTGGCCCTCAGTGATACCAAACTTCGCAGCATCAATGACAAACCTTACAGTGGTGCACCCGAAGTCACAGATGGTGACGGCCTCAGCGTGCGTATTACCCCAAACGGAACGATTACATTTCAGTTTCGTTTTCGCTGGAACGGTAAACCCGTTCGTCTTTCTATTGGTCGTTATCCTGCCACATCTCTGAAAGAGGCGCGTGTTGTGGTCGGCGAGATGCGCGAATTGTATCTCAAGGGGCTGAACCCAAAAAATTATTTTGCTAAACAAGATGGTGAGCTCACTCTTAAAGAGTGTCTGGATCAGTGGTGGGGCAAGTATGTTGAGACCCTGAAGCCTAATACACAGACGTTGTACAAGTCAGTTGTGTACAACACCATGTACACAGAATTTCCAGACGCGCCAGTTGTTAACATACCTGTTTCTGCATGGGTGAGGTTCTTCGATAAGCAGGAGAAGAAAAACGGTAAAAAGGCCAGGGTATTGCTTCTGCAGCTACGATCTGTGATGAACTGGTGTATCAGTCGGCAGTTGATCCCTTCCTGTGAGGTTCTTAAGCTCAGCGTGAAGACCATTGGAAAGAAACCAGATGTAGGAAGTCGGGTGCTCACCTATACCGAGTTGGCAAAAATATGGCTGGCCCTGGAAAACAACAAGATCGTTTCTTCAAACAAGGTCCTGCATCAGCTGCTGTTACTCTGGGGGGCCAGGCTGTCAGAACTCCGCCTGGCTACCGCTGGCGAATTCAACATGGATGACCTTATCTGGACTGTTCCAGCAGAGCATTCGAAGATGGGAAACCTTATTCGTAGACCTGTATTCGACCAGGTTAAGCCTTATATCGAAAGGTTACTTAGTTCAGATAATGACGTTCTCTTCCCCGGTCAGGAGCTGGACAAATCAATTGATCGTTCATCTGCAAATCTGTACATGAAAAAGCTTAGGGATGTAATTGATATACCAGGGTGGCGAACGCATGATTTCAGACGCTCACTGGTAACGAATTTATCTGGGGAGGGGGTCATGCCCCACGTCACCGAAAAGATGCTGGGGCATGAGCTTGGAGGGGTTATGGCGGTGTACAACAAACACGATTGGCTGGTGGAACAAAAGGAAGCGTATGAACTTTATGCCGACAAGATATTCTGGCATGTTAAACAACTCGGTTGACGCCGCCTTCGTCTATCCATTTCATTACTGCTTTTCGGCTGTATCGTGACGGATAGGTTAGAACAGGATCAGGAAAACCACATTCTTTCCGTAAACGCCAGACAGCCGTTTTTTTCTTTTTGAGCAGGTCAAAAACTTCCTGCTCTTCCATAAAATCACTTTTGGTCATAAGTCACTCCATCCATTAATTTAGCCGGAATCAGTCGCTGCCAGATTGCAGAAACGTATTTAGCCTGATGTCTTGCATCAGCAAGTGCGTTATGGGTTACACCATCAAATGGCATATCGCGCTTAGGATCGAAACCAAGCTGTTTGCCGAGCAGCACCATGGTGCGCACGTCGCTGTCGTTCCAGAATTGCCATGGGCAGGTTTGGCCGGAACGTTCGTAGGCTGAACGCATAATCACGTTGTCAAAGTTGGCACCATTGCCCCAGACTTTCAGGTAACGCGGCTTGTCAGAGTTACGGCTGATGAACGAACTCAGTTCGGACAGAGCTTCGGCGATGTGCCTGGTATCGTCGGTACAAATCGCGGCGCGAGCCTCTGCTGATTGCCTCAGCCACCACAGTATTGTGTCACCGTCTGGGGCAGCACCCTGAGCCATGGCGCTGGCGAGGTTAACGGCAACATAGAACTCTGCGCCCAGCTCGCCGCTTTGTGGATCAAAGAATACAGCGCCGATCGCGACAATTGGCGCAGCAGGCTTATTTCCCATTGTTTCGAGGTCAATCATTAAATGGTTCATTGGATTCAAAACCTCCCGATAAAATTTATTTAAAAAGAGCGATGAAGATACGTGCCAGGCAGATTACACACACCGCTCCGAAAAAAGCCTCAGACCAGCTCATAACTCACCATCCTCTTCGTTGACTTCAACTTCTGTACCATCGTAAGCAGACTTAATGCTATTCGACGCAGCAATGATGGTGTTGAACTGATCAGCGTCTACAGTCACACCGGGATACTGGCGTGAGAGTTCAAAACTAATCGCAGCAACGAGCTTGATCTGGTCAATGCAGATAGTGGTCTTCATTTTTACGCATTCGTCAGTGAGCATGATTTGCTCCTCCCCTTCAGTCCCGCCGCTTCGATAACCTTATACACATCCCGCTCGTAACGCAGATGCTGAAATACCCCGTCAAACCAGTATTCACCGCTGTTAACGTCGGGAATATCCACGATGGCGCTGCCGGTGATTACAATGCCCCGGCTTGCGCCACGCCGTATCTTGAGCCAGCCTTTGCGCTGCAGTGCCTGCAAATGAGACTGTGCATTATTGGCTGAAGCCCATCCCATGCCGGCAGTGATCTCTTTGTTGGTCGGTGCCATACCGTTTTCATGGATGTATGCCCGGATAAATTCCAGCGTTGCCTGCTGTTTATCTGTCAGCGGTTGCACGATGTTTCCCCCTTACACTCACACCACACCTCAAACATGCGTTTCACGATTTCTCGACAGTAATAACCATGCATATCGCGGGTGAGGTCGTAGCGGTTCCCATAACGACGCCGCATCCAGGCCTCAAATGACTTATTCATGATGGTTCTACTGCGCGTGTGTAAGGCATGTCGGTGGCGTCAATTTCTGCATCACAGTGGATACAGTATCCATCGGCGTTGGAGAACTCGTTGTTGCTCATCCACTCCATGCATGACCAACAACGGATTTCGCCGGAGCGGGTATACTGGATTTCTTCCATCATCTACTCCTGTTAAGATCGGCAAAGCGCTGAAGAAAAAGCACAAATGATTGGCGAGGGTTTAGAGGGGACAGGATAAAATAAGCAGGCTCAATACCTTCCAGTATCGGCCATGGTGTTCCGTCATCTAAATCAAGGTCCCGGCGTTCTGTAGCCAGCATGACCAAATCTGCATGCTTAACAGCTGAGCTCATGGGAAAAGGGACTCCGAATTTAGCGGCAATAACAACCTCCACTTCTTCAATCTGTCGTTGATAATCGGGCAGTAGTTGTTTAAGTGGTGCCGCCAGATCGTTGCAGTAAGCCTCTGCAGCGTCATGTAGCAGCGCTTCCAGTGCGAACTCTGGTGGTACCAGATAACTTACGTGAACTGAGTGCTGCGCCACGCTGTAAAACTCAGGAATATGGCCCGTGAAACGGCAAATTTTTGACAGTGCTCCGGCTATATCCTCAATGCAGATCGCATCGGGAGAAATGTCGTGGAAATTGAAATGTTTCCCCGAGAGAGTAGTAATCCAGCTCATTTATTTGACCTCAGTATCTATGGAAGCAAAAACGGCAGCGCGGAGCTTTCTGATATTGAACCAGGTGTCTGTTGGCGTACCCTTCATTAATGAAATAAAGTCAGCCATATTTTTTATGGGGCTTTTGTCATCCCCCATAGCCTCATTGGCGACATCAATCATACGTTCGTGAACATGATCAATTTCCTCAGCGGCACATACACTGCTTTCGAGCCATGATCTAAGCTCTTTAGAATCCAGATATTTCTCCATCAGATGTTTGGCCTTAAGGATGATCTCCGGCATTACAACTACAATTGTCGGATGTTCAAAAGAGTCGGCTAACCAAGAGTGGGCAAACTTTGACTCAAAGAAAGTGAACTCTTCTTTGTCACCGAACGCGGCTGCAGCACACGCCCATAGCTGGACGCTTTTATTGATGAGGTCCATTTTAAGCACTGGTAAACACTCTTCAGATGATTCATCTGTGGTCTGACAAGGCTGTTGTTCGCCGCTGGTGAGTGCTGGATCAGTCTGTATGCCCTGACGGTACTCAGTAAGGATACGATTAATCTCTTCTGAGGTGCCATCAGTGAGGATCAGGCATTCACCGTTGGTGTTACTGAACTCTGCGTCACATAGTAACTCCAGAACGCGCCGCGCTTTGGCTGCGTTGAACTGGGGCTTGGCGATGCTCTTTGTGATTTTTGTTTTACCGGCGTCTTCGGCCTTTTTCATTAACCGCGCCGCTTCGCGGTCAGCATAAACGCCGTGTTCACGTGAGATATTAATTGCCAGTGCATAATTCAGTGAACCGGAACGCACCAGGCTTTTAAGATATGGAGAGCACTCGTTTAGCTGGATGTGTTGAAGCACATCGGATTCTGATCGTTTAACCTTTTTGGCAATCTCCGCATTACTGAATCCTTGATTCTGCAGGCGCATATAAGCGATACCGCGTTCAAGCGGTGTTAATGCAAGGCCCTGGGAACTGGTGATCATGAAGGCAATCTTGTCTGCTTCAGTACCTACAAAATCTTTGCACTCAAGGCGAACAATTTCATGCCCCATCTCAACAGCCGCTAGAGCACCATAATAACGGTGGTGGCCGTCGATGACTTTTACACCGCGTTCAGTTACTTCTACGGCTAAAGGCGGGAGATATTCACCGGAAATAAAAGCGTCCCGAAATTCTTCAACGTGCGGTATATTCAACTCACGAACGTTATAGCCTTCTTCGGCGTATATTTCAGCCAACGGAACCATAAACGTTTTCTTTGTAGTGAGTCCTGAATCTTTGTTGTTATAAAGCTGGCCTAAACTTGCCATCGTAAACCTCCATTAAGAACAAATGCTTTGCTATGCGCCACATTATGTGGCGCATAAAACAACACTTAGATCATTAATCAGACAGAACCTTCAAATACTGGAACATCAGTCAACTGTGTTTCCAGATCGGTCACTATTTCCTGAAAGGCATGTTCAACTATTTTTGCCGGTTCAATTAGCTCAAACCAGAGGACCAGCTGACCTTCGCGAAGACGGTAACGAATTCGCGCATCAACCTGATATGGAGCTCCATTATGAAAAGGGGAAATAGCTAGGCTGATTTTTTCCGGCATAGAGGTGTTACCAGAGCCAGATTTTTCGTCGCTGTAAGACATCTGGAAAGTGCCATCCTGCAAACGACGAACCGACTTAAACTCAGCTTTACGCGTTTCCTGGAATGCCAAAACCATTTCCAGCAGGTCAGTGCCTGACGGACCTTTGTAGTCATCACTGATGGGTGCAATATTTTGGATATGGTTTTCAAGAAACTCTGCAAAGTCGGTCTGACCCATTGCCTTTTTGTCGCGGCTTGCCCACTCTTTCCAATCCTCAGAGAACGGGCAATCATAAACAGCTTTATGTTCGCCCCAGTTAGCTGCAGCGGCTGACTCGTGATAATCAAGTACAGCTACAATTTTTGTATTCTCTTTGTCAGCGAAAACAACTGAGCGCTCATCCTTAAATTTACTGATATATGCAATCAGTGAGGATGGAGAGATAAGGCGCACGCGCTGACGGATACGTGATGGTGAGAGCTGATGGCTTTCCAGCGATTCCAGAGAATAATTATCTGGTAAAGCAATCGCCGGAATTTCTGTGGCTGGTACAAGGCTGATTGCCGCCAGGTCACGAATTTCTGAAACAACAGAGCCTTCAATATTTTTCATTGAATATTCCTTTTAATTGATGGGAAAGTTTACTGGTTGGATTGCAGTTTGATAGGAGCTGCAGATTGTTCTGGTTTATCAATTACACGCAAATCGAGTTGCGTCTGGCTTGGATCATCGCGAAGCAGGTCGCCGTCAGCGGTTGAAAACATGATAGTGTCTGCACGGTCCAGTTCCGGAACAGAACGTGTGACCTTAGGCGTTAATTTCATCGTGTTTTCGTCACGAGTATTTAGCATTGAACAGTTAAGGGTTAATGTTACCGCCCCTTTTTTACCTGTTTCACGCACAGCTTTGATCACTTCAGCTAAAGTTTCAGTTAATTCACTATCAAGTGTGCCACGGTTGATATAGGCCAGTTGCTGGCTGAATGGTGTACATTTATTTTCAGACATAAAGTTTCCTTTTTTTCAGAGTGGATTGCCTTTCTGCGTCAGAAGCTTTCCAATCCAGCTCTTACGCAAAACCAAAAGGATTTTGGGTTTCCTGACAGCCTGCACACCACGAGTGACGCGCATCAGGTCTATAAAAGTTGGTACTGCATTTGGTTGAAACATTTGATGTCCTTCTGCTGTGCCCGTAATAAAAAGGGCGGTTACCCGTCAGAACATTATCTCCGCTCCTCCATTGGATTAGATTGAAGACCGGATAACCGCCAAACCTACATAATCAAAGATGATTGCCCATTACGCCGGGCCAGCGTTCACCCTGGTGCCGCGCAGGTCGAGCCAGCCGCCCACGTTCAGATTGTCCGGCAAAGCGTCGACCTCGCTAACATCTTCCAGGTCCAGATCGTGAGTGACGGTAATATTTCCATTATCTGAAACAGCATGATGAATATTTTTTTTAACCAAGTGCTTAATTAAGTCGAACATTGCATATCCTTCTTATTTTCAAGGAGGTGACCATTTCACGAACGTGGTCCCTGAGTGGTTTTATTGCTGCCGCCTTACTGAAAGCGACAGTGTAAAAACGCTGCTCGTCACATCATCGTGACGCTTCAACCACTGCTTATCAGCCAACCCCTTTGTTAACTCTTGACTCTCGATCTCCCGCAGAAGAATAAGAGCCTGCCATCCTTCCATGTCCGACGCTGATACTCAGCCAGGGCGCGGGGGTAAGCCTGCAGTGCGTTCCATAATGTTAAAGAGCGTCGGCGGTGTTCGTGCCGATGACGGTTATGTTGTCGATGTGAGGAATATAAAATTAAAATGCGAAATGCGCAAACAAAATATTTGCGTAAATTGCAACTAGTGAGGGCGGGCGAAAAAAAACCGCCAGGCATGGCGGTTCATTTACTGCAGAGGATGAGAGTTAACCGTGTCGTTTGAAAGCTTGTGATTGGCTGATCATTACCTTGCCATAGACGTAAAAGCGAGATTCATTGCTTTTATCAATGCACCATTCTTTGTAATTAACGTTGTCAGAAAGTACTAAAATCTTATCGGGAACCATCTGTAATCGTTTGACATGAATTTTTTCATCAAAACCAAAGACATATATACCATCCCCATCAAAGTTATGGATGGATATGTCTACAAAGATTAAGTCGCCGGGCTCGATAGTGCCAGACATGCTATCCCCACGAACATTGATCATTCTTACTGAAGAGGCTGGGCGACCTCCAAAAAGCGTACTGGCGTGAGTATTGTCGTACTCTATGGAATGTATAACATCGACAACATCGCTGACATTAAATGATCCCGGCCCCGCACTTGCTGAGACGTCGAGGACATCAACACGATACATCATTGCTCCCTCCCTCCTAGATGGTTCAGTACTGTTATTATAAACAGTATTTTCATCAGGAGTGCCAGTAAATAATTCACTGACGTCAATAGAAAGAGCTTTTGCAATCTTATTAAGTGATTGTTCAGTAAATGATTTCTGCTTCCCTGTCTCCAGTCGAGATATGTTTGCGCTGTCCACCCCTACGGCGACAGCAAGGTCACTTATTTTCAGGCCACGCGAGATACGTAGCGCTCTTATCTTATTTCCAATATTCATGCGGTTATTACAAGTCAGATTTGCGATATGTACAAATCAACTTGCGCAATTTCCTTTAGTGAAATATTATGCGGAATACGCAATCAGAGGGCAGCTAAATGCAAATTGTGCAAACCCCATTACGGGACATACGAAAACATCGAGGGTTAACCCTTCAGCATGTCGCAACAGCAATCAATCTTGATGTGGGAAACCTCAGTCGCATTGAGAGAGGTATGCAAATCCCATCACTGGAAGTGGCTGAGCGACTATCAACTTTTTTCGAGGGTCAGATAACAGAAATGCAAATTTTGTACCCCCATCGCTATCTCAAAACGAATGGTGCTGCTTAAGGACTCACCAAAATTACAGGCTAATTATTGATGAAAAACAACGCAATCGCACGAAAGTTAGATCCTCCGATTTTCAACCCGGTTGAGATGGAGGGGATTTTGCTCAACCGGCTTGCTTCAGTAGGGCAGAAGGCCGTTGCCGAACATCGAGGCGTCAGTGAATCTGCAGTCAGCAGGTGGAAAAACGACGGCTATTTTCGAGACATCGCTGAGCTGTTGGCGTTCCTCGGCATTCAGCTGGCACCTCCGGAAGCAATGATCGTATCCCGCACTTATCTGGAATCTGTTGAAACACTGGCAGATATCGGTTTGAAAGCCGAGCGAATGAGGCCAGGTCCTTTGGGGTGGGATTGAACCCGTTGCAATAGCGCCAAACGGGGGAGTTTATGCACCCGGATGAATTAGCTGGATCAGCCATGCCTGCTGCATACGTGCGTGATGACCGGTCATGGATTGATGCGCAGCTTTCAACACTACCCCCGCACATTCGGGAAAGGATCGCAGGAGAGTACGCCAGAGTCTACCAAGCGGCATTTGACGCCGAGCCTGTTTCATTCAGGCAGGAAAACGCGGGAAGGAAAGCCGCCAATAAGCGTCTGCGCGAGTTTTGTACCCGGTATTCGCCGTCAGTGCGGGGATACACGGTTAATCCACCGAAGACAGTTTAGTTTTTTGTTTGGATGTATGGACGTCTAAATGGCTGAATCTGATTTGGGGGAAAGGGGGCGGTGTTGGGTTTAAGCGCGAAGCGCCTTGGAAAAGCTTTACCAGACAAAGCAGTAGTTAAAGAAGATCACTGTATGGGGTTGAAATCGTCCACAGCCGTATGGACGTTTAGCCATCCAAATGTAGAGGCCACAATGATTATTTCAGCAACCGAAGAACAATGGAAACCTGTACCGGTAGAAGACTACTCCCGTGCATATGAAGTCAGCACCCTGGGACGGGTCAGGGGGATTGATCGCATTGGTTCATCTGATTTTTTTATCCGTCGTATTCGCGGCGTAATCATGAAAGGCCGCATATGCAGTGATGGGTCAAAAACGGTCAGCCTGAGCGTCAATCGCAAACGCGCCAAATTTTGCGTTGACTGGCTCGTTGCTTCGGCATTTATCGCAAACCCGCACGGATATGTAACACCGCGCCATTTAAACAATGATTTGTCAGATAACCGTGCAGTAAATCTGGCATGGGGAACTGAGGCTGAAGTTATGCAGGAGGCGACATGCTGAGCATCCAGCCCCGCGAAAAACAGGTAGTGGCATTAAACATGCTGCGTGCAGCCTGGAAGCAACACGGCTCATTCATGCTTTACGCGCCAGTTGGTTTTGGAAAGACGGCCATCGCCGCGCTAATCACTCATGGTTTCGTTTCTCGCGGTCTACGGGTGATGTTTGTCGCTCCTTATACAGTGCTGCTGGATCAGACTGCCAGTCGGTTTGTTGAGTACGGCCTGCCAGAGGACGAGATTAGCTATGTGTGGCGTGATCACCCGTCATATTTCCCACAGAACCTGATCCAGATAGCGTCTGCTGACACGCTCATTCGTCGCAAATTCCCGGACAACATCGACCTGCTGATCGTTGATGAAGCGCACCTGCGTCGCAAACAGCTTCTGAAAGTAATTGAGTACCTGACGCAGG
This sequence comes from Candidatus Pantoea gossypiicola, assembly GCF_008632075.1. Lineage (GTDB taxonomy): Bacteria > Pseudomonadota > Gammaproteobacteria > Enterobacterales > Enterobacteriaceae > Pantoea > Pantoea gossypiicola. The sequence goes on along the minus strand of NZ_VWVM01000001.1, from coordinate 351,492 downwards.
AAACAAACGTAAAAGTGGTTGGCTTGTCCGGCACGCCGTTTGCGAAGTTCCTGGGCAATTACTACCAGAAGCTGATTAAGCCGACGACGATGAAAGAACTGATAGAAATCGGGGCTTTAAGTCCTTATGAGTTTTATGCGCCGTCCCACCCGGACCTTACAGGTGTCAAAACTTCTGTTCAGGCTGGCTACGGTAGTGACTACAACGAAGAACAGATCGGCAAAATCATGAGCGCAGCGCCACTTGTCGGCGATATCGTCAGGAACTGGCTCGAGAACGGTCAGAACCGGCCGACGATCTGCTTCTGCGTCAACGTAGCGCATGCGAACTTCGTCACGATGGAATTTAGCAGGGCAGGTGTCGCGGTGGAAGTTATGACGGCACACACGCCACATGACCAGCGCCAGCTGACCATCCGTCGCTTTGAGCAGGGCATAACAAAAATCATTGTGAACGTTGGTGTGCTGGTGGCCGGGTTCGACAGTGATGTTCGCTGCATCATCTTCGCCCGGCCAACAAAATCGGAAATACGCTGGATTCAGACGCTGGGTCGTGGGCTGCGTCCTGCTCCTGGCAAAGAACAGTGCCTGATATTCGATCACACCGGCACCGTCAGCAAGCTGGGTTACCCCGATGACATCGAATACGACTATCTTCCCGCCGACTCAGACGGGATGGAAACCGCGCCTGTCCGCGTCAGCCGGGTTGAAGAACCTGAGCAGCTTCCTAAAGAGTGTCCATCCTGCCATTACGTGAAACCGGTTGGTATTTACATCTGCCCGAAATGCGGCTTCAAACCGCTGGCGGGTGAAGATGTAGAGACTGATCGTTCGCGTGGACTCAGCCGCGTTAAGAAAGAGAAAGTCACCCACACCAAAGAGCAGAAACAGAGCTGGTGGTCACAAATTCTCTATTACCAGCGTATCCGCAGCGCCCAGGGAAAGCCTGTCAGTGATGGCTGGTGCGCTCACACCTATCGACAGAAATTTCAGGTATGGCCACAGGGATTACACCGTACCCCAATGGAAATCACACCTGAAGTGAGCAACTTCATCAAATCCAAGCAAATCGCCTACGTGAAGGGCAAACAAAAGCAGGAAGGTAAAGCAGCATGATCACAACCTTACTCAGCATTGATAATTCGAGTTCCGGGCGTTATAGTCCCGTTGCAGCGGCAAAATCCGCTGCCGGGCTTCGCATCCCGGAACTTTCCACAGCGCATAACCATGCTTTAAGCGGTTTTTTTATGCGCGCAGCCTTTGTGCACCTGTCAATGGTGGCTCAGGCGGGGGCTTCTTTGGAAGCGCCGGTATCTGTGGAAGCCGGTAATGCGAACTCCGTCTGGGCTACCACCAATCATGGCTTCGCATCTGTGGGTGGTAGTAACAATCATTCCACAGAGGCTGCCATCATGGCTACGATCCCCGCTATTGCTCAACCTAAAATTACTGTCACCAACGGCCAGGCCGTTACCACCTCCTTTGCAATCGCAGAGTATTTTCATAAACGTCATGCCGATGTTCTTCGGAAAATTGAATCCCTTGAATGTTCGGAGAAGTTTATGTCAACGCATTTTTGCGTTCACACAGAAAACATCCGAGCTGGCGCGGTAAGTCGGGACTCCAAGTATTACCGCATCACCCGTGACGGCTTCGCGTTCCTCGCTATGGGCTTCACTGGCAAACGTGCTGCGCAGTTCAAAGAGGCTTACATCAACGCTTTTAACCAGATGGAAGCAGCGCTGACTCAACCTGCCTTACCTGATCTGCGTTCTGCATCTCATAACGCCGAAGTTGTCGCTGAATACCTGAATATCATTCACCGTGCCTGGTGTAAAAAGTTGTACCCAATGCTGGTAGCCGCTGACTCCCCTCTTGCAAGAATGCTGAATGACAGAATCAGCGATGCCGCAACACTCGCCTCATTCGTCAAATCTGACATTGATCGCGTAGGGAGGCATTGATGAACACCAAACAGGCGGCGATGGGCCGCTGGCCGGAGATTTTCGAATATTACGGTTTACCACCGGTTACCGGAAAAAATCATTTCAGGGGTGAGTGTCCGCTATGTGGCAAAAAGGGCAAATACCGCTGTGACGATAAAGGTGGTTCTGGCTCTTACATCTGCACATGCGGATCGGGTGATGGCTGGGCGTTACTTGCTGGTTTCACGGGTAAAGAATTCAAGGTACTGGCACATGAGGTGGATCAGCTTATTGGCAACACGTTCACACCGGGCCATGACAGCATACCAAAAGCCAGATCACCCATTGCCACACAGCGGCTAACTGTCAGTCGTAAGTTTGCGAGTCTTGTTCCTCTTCGAGGCACCAGTGCAGAGGGTTATCTGAAGAATCGCGGGATTAACGCATTACCCGCCGAACAGGTTCGCTATTGCAATAAACAGCGTGCTGCTGGCAGAGAGTTTCAGTCGATGTATGCGCTGGCAACGGATGATAAGGGTGAGCTTTGTTATCTGCACCGCACTCTCCTGGACGGTGATCGTAAGGCACACACAGGTGGTGCAGCCAAAAAGCTGATGAAGTTACAGGAAGACAGTTACCTGGATCACGCCAGGTCAGTGGCGATCCGCATGTTTCCATCTGCCAGCACACTCGGTATTGCAGAAGGGATAGAGACTGCGCTGGCTTGTCATCAGATAACTGGTTGCCACACCTGGGCGACCCTAAATACCACGTTCATGAAAAAGTTTCGTGTCCCGAAAGGTGTTACGCACCTGATTATCTTTGCTGATGCTGACGATAACGCTGCGGGTCATGCAGCTGCTTTTGAATGTGCGTCTGCCAACCTTCACGCTAAGAACGATCTGGAGATGGTATCTATCCGCTGGCCTGAGAGAGGGGATTTTAATGATGTTCTGCTGAATGGCATGGACGTCTACGAGCTGACATTCCCACCCAGGGGGAGCCGCCATTGAAAACTAAAAGCAAAAAGCGGGTTTACAAGCCCAAAACCTGCCCACAGTGCCTGACGGTATTCACACCTGATCGCTACCTGCAAAAAGTCTGTGGTCCGGTGTGTGCCGTCAGCTATCAGCGTGCCGCCAGAGTGCGTTTAGCCGAACGGGATAAAAAAGACAAGCTGAAAATCAGAAAACTGGAGGTTAAACCGTTAAGTTATTTCCGGGCGAAAGCGCAGGAAGCCTTCAACGCTTACATCAGGGAACGAGACGCTGCGGAACCATGCATCAGTTGTGGTCGGTTTCATGATGGGCAGTACCACGCTGGGCATTACCGGACTGTTGGCAGCAATCCTGAGCTGAGGTTCGACGAGGACAATTGCCATAAGCAATGTTCAGCCTGTAACAATCACAAGTCGGGAAATCTGAGCCAGTACAGGCCCAATCTGATAACCAAAATCGGCCAGGCACGTTTTGACCGTCTTGTTGGCCCACATGAGCTGAAGCATTACGGGCGTAATGATTACGAAGAAATAGCCCGACTTTATCGCCATAAAGTGAGAGCCCTGAAAAAAGAGAGAGCCGCATGAGTTATCAACTGATTTATGCCGATCCACCGTGGTCTTACGGTAATACAGTCAGTAATGGAGCAGCCAAAAATCACTACAGCACTATGACGCTGACTGAACTTAAGCGACTGCCCGTTTGGGAACTTGCAGCAGATAATGCTGTGCTGGCGATGTGGTACACCGGCACACACAATCAGGAAGCACGTGAGCTGGCAGAGGCGTGGGGTTTCACTGTCAGAACCATGAAGGGCCTGACGTGGGTGAAACTGAACCAGCTGGCTGAACAGCGATTCAATAAAGCGCTGGCAGAGCAAACGCTGTTTGATTTTAACGATCTGCTGGACATGCTCAATGCTGAGACTCGCATGAACGGCGGCAACCATACACGCGCCAATACAGAAGACTTACTGATTGCCACCTGCGGAACGGGCTTACCCCGCGCCAGCGCCGCAGTGAAACAGGTTATTTTTTCCTGTCTGGGAGAGCATAGCGAGAAACCCGCAGAGGCTCGCTATCGTCTGGAGCAACTTTACGGTGATGTTCAGCGCATAGAATTATTTGCCCGCGCCAGCGTTGATGGGTGGGATTGCTGGGGTAATCAGTGTGAAAGCGTGGTTGAAGTGTTTCCGGGTACGTTTAGCGAGGTGCGAAATAATGCGTGATATTCAGATGGTGCTTGAGCGCTGGGGTGCCTGGGCGGCAAACAACAATGAACATGTACAGTGGAGCGGTATTGCTGGTGGCTTCAAAGGACTCATACCATCAAGAGTTAAATCGCGAACAGCCTGCTGCGACGATGACGCAATGATTATTTCCAGTTGCATTGCAAAACTTAACAAAAACAATTCGGACCTGCATGATTTGCTTTTTGATTATTACATCTTCGGCATGACCTTTATGGCACTTGCCCGCAAACATAATTGTTCTGACGGGCATATTGGTAAAAAGCTACAGAAAGCGGAAGGCGTAGTTGATGGGATGCTGATGATGCTTGATATACCGCTTGAAATGGATCGGTATGTCGAGAAAGAAAATATCGTAAAGACCGCATAAAGATATTTACGTACGTAAAAAAGAAGATAGTCTGTTATGACTGGTCACAACGTACTGGCACATAGCATTTGAAACCTCGCTACCCAGCGAGGTTTTTTATTCCTATCCCTGCGGAGGGATAAAACCTTCCACATACCCTCTAGCGGATAGGTAACATCACTAAACTATTTGAGAGCTCGCTTCGGCGGGCCTTTTTTGTATCTAAATTCGCCGGTTTAGCTCAGATGGCAGAGCGCCTGACCTGTAATCAGGATGTCGCGGGTTCGAAGCCTGCAACCGGCACCATATAACACGCTAACGCAGCGGGGTAGCGCCCGCACTATTAACAGGCTCGCCTTCTGGCGGGCCAGCTAAATGGAGAACAATTAAAATGAGTACAGATTATGAATTTGCTGTAACCAGTTTAGGTACTGAAGGGGAGTCGGTTAATGCAACAGTTACTCTGCGCCAACGGGGCTTCGTGTTTGGTGAAATACTGACATTGAATTGCCGTATTGAAAAAGTGGACGGTGAATCACTTTCATATTACGAAAAAGAGGCAATTACCAAAGCAACCCGGGCGCTTAAGGATATTGCCTCTCAACTTTAAGCAGTGCCTATCCTGCTTTGTTACGACTCATCATTGCCTGGCAATTTATCAAAAATCTCCCGTACCTTAGCATGGACCAGATACGCATATTCTGATTCGGCACGTTCCTTATGACTCTTGCCGGCTTTTGATGTGCCAAACACAGCCTCAAGTGCTTTGGCGTTATATCCGAATATTTCATCCGGGCTTTTGCCCGAAATTTTTGCAATTACAGCAAGATAATAAGGTAACACATTATCCAGCACTTCTTTTTGACCGATAAGGTGAGGCAACACTTTATCAAGCTGTGAGCTTAAGGGCTTAAAAAAATCAAGTCCTTCCATAATGATTCTCCTTTGTCAGAGAGTTATCAGCCATCTCTCTAAAGTGACTTTCGTCCGTGCCCCAAACACGGGCGGGCTGAGATTGGATTTTATTTAGTATGAAGTAATGGCTGGTGACTTAAGTCATAGAAATATCTGTTTACCCATAACGAAAGCCACGACCAGCATCTTATCGCGCACCTGCGCACGGCTGGCGTGTGGCTTTCTTCTTTTCATCTGCCGCCATACGGGCGGAGGCAATATGAATGACAACCACCTGCCCGATATAGCGAATCAGACCTTGAAATGGATTGCGACCTATCTGCCTTCGGTATATGCGGCTGGCGCTGCACTGACTATATCGGCCCTGAACGACATTCGTGCGGGGAAGCCGCGTCTTTACACCATTACCGGTGCGCTGATCTGCGGTCTCTTCGCGCTGTCACTTTCCGCCATGCTGGAATATTTCGGCCTGCCCCCCAATGCGGGTGCGTTTGTCGGTGGCCTGGTTGGATTCGTGGGTGCTGACCGCCTTCGCGACATTGCCCTGGCGCTGGTTTATCGCCGTGCCGGTATGGATGAACAAAAGGAAAAAGAAATTGAATAAAACACAGTTTCAGCAGGCGGCGAATATCAGCGACGAACTGGCCGTGCGATGGTTTCCGCACATTGACGCCGCGATGAAAGAATTTGCTATCACTTCTGCTGACGACCAGGCGATGTTTATCGCCCAGGTGGGGCATGAATCCTCAGGATTTACTCGCATCGCCGAAAGCCTGAATTATTCGCCGGAAGGACTACTTGCAACCTTTGGTAAATACTTTACTCCCGACACTGCACAACAGTACGGGCGCACCGCAGACCATCCGGCAGAGCAGCAGGCTATTGCGAACATCGTGTACGGGACCCGCATGGGAAATAACGGTCAGGATGATGGCTGGAAATATCGTGGTCGTGGGTTGATCCAGATAACCGGCCACAATAATTACCGCGACTGCGCAGCCGGACTTGTTGCCGATTTATTGCTGGTACCGCAACTGCTAGAGCAGGAAAAATATGCCGCACGTTCGGCTGCCTGGTTTTTTTCCTCTAAAGGTTGCATGAGGCACAGCGGCGATATTGAGGCTGTCACGAAGATTATTAATGGCGGTACCAATGGCCTTGATGACCGCAGAGCTCGTTATCAGATGGCGCTGGTGGCACTTAAGGCATGAAAGAATATTTTATAGCCGCGCTTCTTGCTGTTGCTCTCCTGTCTGCTTCTGTCGCTGCGCACTACCGGCTTAAAGCTACCGAGTGGCGCACCACCGCGTATCAATTCCAGAAAGTAGCCAGACAGCAGGCAGCCACCATCACCGATATTAATCAGCGCCAGCAGCGTCTGGCCGTGCTCGATAAAACCCACACGGAGGCGCTCAGTGCTGCCGAATCTGAAAATGATGCTCTTCGCCGCCAGCTTGCCGCTGGTACTCGCCGCATGTACGTCCACGCAAAATGCCCCGTGTCCGGTACCGGCACAGCGACAGGGGCCGGCAGCCTGGGCGATGGAGCCGCCGTCGAACTCGCTGCAGATTCTCGACGAAACGTTCTCGACATCCGCGCCGGCATCATCCGTGACCGGGAAAAGCTGAAATATCTGCAGGGGTATGTGCAGACCGAGTGTCTCAGATAACCAAAAGGTCAGACTGTGAAAAAAATACTGTTTGTTATAGCGCTGTGTGCGGTTGCTGCCGGCTGCACCGATGCGTCCCGTTCAAAATTCACGGCGTTTGGCTCACCTCATGAAGTCCAGTGCTGGAATTATCATCAGGAAATTTATCACGGCATATCAACTGGCCGGGTAAGTCACGACAAAGAAGGCAGCAGCGATACGATTTCGTTTGAGGATGCGGGCACGCACCAGCTGGTGGAAATCATGCTGGGCCAGTCCTCAACCTGCGTTATTAAGGTTAAGCCATAAATCAGGCAGCAATGCCGGTAACTAACAGGTGGTAAAATGTCAGACAAAGATATCGAACAGGCAATTCAGGCCAAAGGCAAAACCGCACCGCGAGTGACTCCCGAACACATCGGTAGTGTCATTTCCAGTGAGCACTATTTTACTGCGCAGGATGGTGTTAATGGGGCGTACGGAACTCCGCGCGATGCCCCTGCATCACTATCATGTCTGACATTTTGCGTACTGACTTTGAAAAACGGGTTCAGCGTCACCGGTGAAAGTGCCTGCGCCAGTCCGGAGAACTTCGACGCTGAAATCGGTCGTCAGATTGCGCGCGAGAACGCTATCCAGAAAATCTGGCCGCTGGAAGGCTATTTGTTGAAGCAGAAATTAAGCGAACAATAGCCCTCATCAAAATAAAGTTTTCAAGATTCGCACCAGCATTATCCCCCCAATAAATTCCTCATAAGGAAATATGAATGTTCAGTGCTAACGTCCCGATTATATGGGCGCTGGCTGCGCTCGCCCTGGGTTTCATAGCAGGTTATATGGTTGGCCTGTTTCGATGGAAGAACGCGCCGGCTAAGGCCGCTACTGAGCTATTAGCCATCCGAGATGCATGGAAACAGGCTGAAGCCCATTTTCAGGCTCAGATTGATGAGCTGAAAGCAAAGCTGGATGAGAAATTCATTCAGCATTCCGAAGAGGCGCGAAACGACGCGTCAAAAAAGTCACTACTGGAGAACTGAAAATGTCCGAACCGCTGAATGATGTAAACGATCAACAGAACACTGATACAAACGACACAGTCGATAACAGCAGCAACACTGATGCTGTGCTGGCGAAAGTGAAAGAACTGCTGAAAGTAGCAGGTCACGACGTGGAATCGGTGTTTGAAGATGTCGTCGCGCTGGCTAAAAAGCTGGTCTGATAGTTCGTGTTACAGAGCATTCCTCCGGGAATGCTCGATAATGCAGAATTAATTTAAAATTGCTTGCCCGCTGACACCCTTACTTTTAGCAGGACATTCTAAATGGCTACGTTTAAATACTCGATTAAGTGGACGCTTCGCCCTTACACGAAGCCACTACTTTTGATTGCAGCATTAACCAAATGGAGTTGGCTAACTGTTATCTGTTTCAAAAAAGAAGTGGTTGTCCGGGACGTGGAGCGGTGAGGCTGACATGAACGTTGTTATTGATGGGGTAAAATACGCGCCAGCAAACAATCCCACTTCCAATATCGGCATAGCAATCTCCACCCACAATCGACACGAAGTACTATCCCGCGCCCTGGAACACCATCTTAAGTATCTGCCATACGGTGCGCTGGTGGTAGTTATAGATGACGGGTCCAAAAAGCCAGTGACGGTCCCTGATGGGGTCCGACTTATTCGACATGACATGTCACAGGGGATTGTAGCGTCAAAGAACGCGAGTCTTGAAGCATTAATGGACGCTGGGTGCGAACAATTATTTTTATGGGACGATGACGCCTGGCCAGTCGCAGAAAACTGGCATCAGCCTTACATCGATTCTCCTGAGCCGCATCTGGCCTATCAGTTCCTAGACCTTGCCGGCCCGCGCAAGCTCAGAGACATGAACATCCTCTTTCAGGATGCACAGCATATTGCTTACACAGGCCAGCGCGGCGTGATGCTGTATTACCATCGCAGCGCAGTAAATAAAGTTGGCGGCTTCGATCCTGTTTATGGGCGAGGCATGTATGAGCATCCTGATTTGGCTCTGCGCATTCATAACGCCGGGCTGACAAGCTGGGCATTTGCTGACGTAGTCGGTTCTGAAAGGCTGATTCATTCATGCGATGAGCATGAAACCGTTGACCGGTCGCTACCGGGAGCAGAGCGGCAGGCACTGGTGGCAAAAAACTCAGTTATCTATAGTCACCGCCGGGACAGTTTTTACACCGGCTATGTTGAGTATCGTCAGCAGCGTAACGTTGTTATCACCACGCTACTGACCAGTCAGCCAGACCCGCAGCGCGGCAGCAAAATGGCGGCAACCCCAGACCTGCTAAGCAAATGGGCCGCATCTGTAAAAAGCGCTGATGCTGTTGTGCTGGTGGATGAACTTGAAACAGCACCTGCAGGCGCAACGCTTCATCGCGTACCGGATGTGGCTATGAACGTCTATTTCCGGCGCTGGCTGCACATTTACCAGCATCTGCGTGATCACCCGGAATACCGCTGGGTCTGGTGTACCGATGGCACAGACGTAGAAATGCTTCATGAACCCTGGCAGGAAATGGAGCCAGGTAAAATTTACGTTGGTTCGGAGCCGAAAACCTATGCTGACGCCTGGGCAGCAGCCAATCACCCAGAAGCGTGTTATCAGCAGTTCCTGACTCAACACCGAAAGGATTTGATGCTTAATGCCGGATTGCTTGGCGGCAGTCGCGCTGAAGTGATGGCTGTTGCTCACGGCATCGTCCGACTGTATTACCACATCGAATCACTGCGCTGCTGGAAAAAGGAAGGTGCAGCGTCCGCTATCGGGGACATGATCGCGTTTGCCATAGTTGCACACCGCTACAGCGACAGGCTGGTGACCGGACCCCGCGTTCATACTGTGTTCAAGTCAAACGGCATAGGAAAAGATTATGCCTGGTGGCAACATAAATAAGCCGAAAGGCGGGAGAGAGTGATGAAGATTGAAATCTCAGAAAACGATAACGTCATCTGGATGCGTGATACTGCAAATAAGTTGGGCATTGCATCAAAAGGTTATTTAAAGGACGGCACTCAGCAAAAAATCATTGCCGCCCTTGAGGATGCATTAGCTCAGGCCAAAGGGGAGGCCTTAAGCTGGAATAACGTTAATACCGTATTCGATGTTGGCTGAACCGCCCCCGAGATCCAGCGTTATGTTCCAGTAGCCAGAATAAGGAACATGAAGGTGTGCCGGAAGTCGCTTAAAAAAACCGCCACCTCCATGATGCTGAAATCTACGGCCGCTTCTGTAGCTATTAAAATTACTGTCAGTCGTCATAAGGATATTGCATTGATGAGAGCAGTTAACGACAACAGTATCGCCCTCATTGAGTTGCATTCTTTTGTGTAGATAATGCATACCATTTCCTTTTCAGAGGTAATCAGCCATCCCTCATTATTGCTGTGTGCGCCTGCGCCCCAAACGCAGGCGGGCTGAACCCCTATAGTAACCAGGGCTAATGAATGATCGAAGCCATAACGTATGTAATCGTCGGTCACCATTCACGCAGGCACCCGGCAGAAAAGCTGGCGAAGTCGCTCAAGGCACATCTGATTATTGATGAGTATCAGCATGGAGCAAACTGGAATCACCGTCGAGCGCTTGAGTGGGCAAATAAGCAGGTCTGCAGAGTAGTCATCATTGAAGATGACGCAGTGCTGGTGGAGGGTTTCAAAGACAAGGTTGCTGGCTGGCTGGCAAGATTTCCTGATGATCTGTGCTCTTTCTATCTGGGTACCGGAAGGCCGCCTCAATACCAGCTTGATATAGCGATGAAGCTTATCGAGAGCGATAAACGGCAGACAGACTACATCACCATGAAACGGCTAATTCATGGCGTCTGCTACAGCCCCCCGCCTGCCAGCATCCCACGGATTCTTGCACGATGGGACGTCACAAAGCCCGCCGACTTTGCTGTGGGCGATGCCTATGGAGGTGTGGTCATTTACCCCTGCTGGTCGCTGGTGGATCATGCAGACGGAGATTCGGTCGAGCGTCATCCTGATGCTGCTCTCCGGACAGAACGGCGCAGAGCCTGGAGGTTTTATGGCTAAGCTGAAGACCCTGCAGCCGAGGCTTAAAGCCATCGATACAAGGCGCATCAAGCCAGTGTACGGTGAAGCGCGGCGCATTAGCGGCAGTACCAGGATGAACCTGAAGCGCCGAATCTATGTGCGTGACAGTGGTCACTGCTGCATGTGCCAGCGCGTTGTGGATCTGCATAGCAGCGAACTGGATCACCGTATCGCTCTGCAGTTCGGTGGCAGCAACAATGAAGATAATCTCTGGACCCTTTGCATTGAGTGTCACAGGGATAAGTCCTTGCGAGAGGTCGCATCCGGACAGCCCGACAGCGAAGCACTGAAGCATCATGTGCCAGCGGAAGATATCGGTGCATCAGTAACGATTGTGTGAAGCAAGCATGAACTTGCAATTATTGATATCAGCAGGGTGAAAAGCCGCGTCGCGCTATGAGGGATGTCGCTGCGGTGGTGGCGATCCACCATCGCGGCAGGGTGGAGGTAGCAGACGAGCCACGCCGCCGTCCAGACGTCCGTGACGGGCCTGGCTGGTGGCTGGTCAGGGTGGGGGGGGGTACCTCTGAACCTCACCCCCTTTCGCCTTCGACACCGCGCTCCCCCTCACGCACAGAAAATATCCCCGTTTGGAGGGTGTAAACATGTTAACAGCCCAGAAGCGAAAATTCGCGCTGGCGCTGATTTCCGGTATGTCGAAAAAAGATGCGGCTATAAAGGCTGGGTATTCTGCAAACTCCGCTCGATCTAAGGGGTCGCAGCTTGCTAAGGACCCGGAAGTCATCGCCTTTATTGCACGCAAAAAGAAAGAAAAAATTGACGTTGATGATGTGCCGTCACTGGGGAAAAAAGTTAATACCCCAGCGGTAAACCCGCCCCCCGGATCCGCTGCGAAAACCATTATTGCGGTCGGTGAATATGATGACCCGCTTGAGTTCCTGAAGGCGGTGATGAACGACCAGCACGAGGATATTGATACCCGCAAGGATGCTGCAAAAGCCATGCTTCCCTACATTCATAGCAAAAAGGGGGAAGGGGGCAAAAAGGATGCAAAACTGGCAGCAGCTAAATCCGTCGCCAGTAAGTTCTCAGGCCTGACACCGCCGAAACTGGTGGTCAGTAATAGAGGGTAAAAAATGCCACAATGGTCAACGGCCTGCCCGGGGTGGGAAGACAAACTGATCAATCGGCAATCCATCATCCCGCCGCCAATATTTCCTGATGTGGCCCAGCATGCCTTGTCAATATTTAAAGAGTTGCGTGTATCAGACCTGCCGGGCAAGCCAACATTTGGTGAGTGCTCGGAGCAATGGGTTTTCGATTTCGTTTCTGTCATTTTCGGTGGTTATGATGCCGAAACGGGTAATCAGCTGATCCGTGAGTATGGATTGCTTATCAGCAAGAAGAACACCAAAAGTACTATCGCGGCCGGGATTATGCTGACGGCCCTGATTCTGTGCTGGCGGGAAGATGAAGAACACCTGATTCTGGCACCCACTAAAGAGGTCGCTGATAACAGTTTCAAGCCCGCCGCCAGCATGATCCGTGCTGACGAAGAGCTTTCAGACATATTTCACGTACAGGATCACATTCGTACCATTACCCACCGCGTTACACGAAACAGCCTGAAAGTGGTTGCTGCTGATGCAGAGACGGTATCCGGTAAAAAGTCGGGCCGCATTCTGGTTGATGAACTTTGGCTGTTCGGCAAGCAGAGTAAGGCCGAATCCATGTTCATGGAGGCACTGGGCGGGCAGGTTTCACGAAATGAGGGCTGGGTAATCTACCTGACCACGCAAAGTGATGAGCCGCCGGCCGGTATTTTTAAGCAAAAGCTGAACTACTGGCGTGATGTGCGCGATGGCAAAATTAGCGATCCTAAAACGCTTGGCATTCTGTACGAATTTCCGGAAGCCATGCTTGAGGCCAAAGCCTGGCAGCATCCTGAAAATTTCTATGTCACCAACCCGAATATGGGGCGTTCGGTCAGTAAGGACTGGCTTGAGAGCGAATATCTTAAATACGGCAACAGTTCAGACGGTACGCTGCAGCAGTTTCTTGCCAAGCATCTTAATATCGAAATTGGTTTAAACCTGCGCAGCGATCGCTGGGCGGGCGTTGACGTATGGGAACAGCAGGCTCAGCGGGTGACGTTTGATGAAATACTCAGGCGGGCGGAAGTGGTCACTGTCGGCATTGACGGTGGCGGCCTTGATGATTTGCTGGGACTGAGTGTGATCGGGCGGGATAAAGAGAGCCGCCAGTGGCTCTGCTGGTGTCATGCCTGGGGGCATCAGATCGCGGTTTCACGACGAAAGAGTGAGCAATCCCGCTTTATCGACTTTTGCGGTGCCGGGGATATGACCATCGTTAAGAACGTCGGGCAGGATACCGAAGAAGTGGCGGCGTATGTTGCACAAATTTACGAGGCCGAACTGCTCGACAAAATAGGGATTGACCCGTCAGGTGTAGGACAGATTCTGGACGCACTGGTTGAGGCCGGAATCCCGGCCGATGATATCGTCGGAGTCAGTCAGGGCTGGCGGCTGGGTGGCGCGATAAAAACCACTGAGCGCAAACTGGCTGAAGGCGTGCTTGTTCATGGAGGCCAGCCGCTTATGGCCTGGTGCGTGGGTAACGCCAGAGTTGAACCCAAAGGCAACGCCATTCTGATCACCAAGCAGGCGAGTGGTAAGGGCAAAATCGATCCCCTCATGGCGCTGTTTAATGCCGTGTCGCTGATGGCGCTGAACCCGGAGGCAAAAAAGAAAGATTATCAGGTATTTTTCATCTGACCAGATGATTTGCAGACAACCCGCTTCGGCGGGTTTTTTCATTTAAGGAGGCAATTAATGGCGCTCAAGCACGCCTGCACTCTCATGACGGTGAAATCGGTAAACGAGGATGATCGGATTATTACCGGCATCGCCTCCACACCGTCACCGGACCGTGACGGTGACATCCTGGAGTCAGAGGGGGCAAAGTTCCGCAACGATACGCCGTTTCTCTGGCAGCATGACAGCACCCAACCCATAGGCATATGCACGCCTGCGAGGGTAAAAGAAGGGCTACAAATTACCGCAAAGCTGGTCAAGCCCACACCAGATATGCCCTCACAACTGGCCTCGCGGCTTGATGAGGCCTGGACTTCAATCAAGGCGGGTTTGGTGCGGGGACTCTCCATCGGTTTCCGGCCCATTGAATACTCATTCCTGGATGAAGGTGGCATCCGCTTTCTGTCCTGGGACCTGCTTGAAGTATCGGCAGTGACCATACCGGCAAACGCCGAATGCTCTATCGATACCGTTAAATCTTTTGATCGACAGTTTCTCGCCGCGTCAGGCAATAAGAAACCGGTGGTAAAAAACGCTAAAACCGCTGGCGCTACAGCACCCAAAACCAAAACAGGAAACAATCTGATGAACGTAGCAGAACAAATTAAGAGCTTTGAAGCGAAGCGTGCAGCGCTGGCAGCATCACTTGATGAAGTGATGTCCAAAGCGGCTGAAGAAGGGCGTACTCTGGATGCTGAGGAAGAAGAGAGCTACGACAATACGTCCGCAGAAATCAAATCCGTTGATGCTCATCTGAAGCGCCTGCGTGACATGGAAACCAGCCTGGCCGCTAATGCCAAGCCGGTCGATAAGGCTGCAAACGGAGCGGTCAGCTCCATCAAAACGGGGGCACCTTCAATTATCCGCGTGGAACAGACGCTGGAAAAAGGGATTGCCTTTGCCCGCTTCGCCAAGTCGCTGGCTGCGGCAAATGGTAGTCGCTCTGAAGCGCTGGAGATTGCACGCAAGCAGTATCCGGATGACTCAAAGCTTCATCATGTACTCAAGTCTGCCGTTGGCGCGGGTACCACGACCGATCCTGTCTGGGCGGGCGCACTGGTTGAATATCAGGATTATGCAAAGGACTTCATTGAGTTTCTGCGTCCGCAGACGATCATCGGCCGGTTTGGGCAGGGAAATATTCCTTCGCTGCGTCAGGTTCCGTTTAACATCCGCATTCCTGCACAGACTTCCGGCGGCTCGGCAGGCTGGGTTGGACAGGGTAAAGCCAAGCCGCTGACGAAGTTTGACTTTGAGTCCATTACATTCAGTTTTGCGAAGGTTGCGGCGATTGCTGTCCTGACAGACGAGCTGATCCGCTTCTCAAATCCTGCAGCTGATGCGCTGGTGCGAAATGCGCTGGCAGAAGCTGTGATTGCGCGGCTGGACACCGATTTTATCAACCCTTCAAAAGCTGAGGTTGCGGGTGTTTCCCCGGCTTCGGTGACAAACGGCATCACGGCGATTCCTTCTACCGGTATTCCGGATGAAGATGCTGCTGCTGCATTCGGTGTTTTTGTGGCTGCAAACCTTCAGCCGAATGGCGCGGTCTGGCTTATGTCGAGTACAACTGCCCTGGCGCTGTCCATGCGTAAAAATGCGCTGGGGCAGAAGGAGTACCCGGATATGACACTGCTGGGCGGCACCTTCCAGGGACTTCCTGTGATCGTTTCTCAGTACGTGGGAAATCTGCTGGTGCTGGTCAACGCGCCGGATATTTATCTGGCGGATGACGGTGGCGTTGCTGTGGATATGTCCCGTGAAGCATCGCTGGAGATGGAAAGCGAGCCTGCTGGCGATAGCGGAACGCCCACCGCCACTGAAATGGTCTCCATGTTCCAGACAAACAGCGTGGCTATCCGTGCCGAACGCTGGATCAACTGGAAGCGTCGCCGCACTGCTGCGGTAGCGGTTATCTCCGGCGTCAACTACAGCACCGGTCAGGGTAGCTAATCAGGTAAAGGAGGGCGGGGCAAAACCCCGCCGTAACTCATGGTCAGGATCAGATATCTGCAGCATACCCATGATTCCCGTTCAGGGGAGGTGAAATTTGTGGATGACCAGTGCGCCAGGGTACTTGTTCTGCTCGGTAAGGCCGAGTATGTGACCGGAAAACGACCCGGCATCAGGAAAAAAAAGACTGATTCGGAGGGGAGCTGATGTGGAATCCCTTCAGAAAAAAGCAGGCGATGCAACAGCCAGTTAGCCGTGGGTGGACACCGTTGTTTGGCTTCGTTCATGAGCCCTTTGCCGGTGCATGGCAGCGAAACCTTGAGATTAATCAGGACACCGTACTGTCGTTTTACGCGGTATTTTCCTGCATTTCTCTTATAGCCAGCGATATATCCAAAATGCCCCTTCGTTTAATGCAGAGCGATTCACAGGGCGTTAAAAAAGAGCTCACCACAGGCAAAACGGCTGCTCTCTGCAAAAGGCCTAATGCTTTTCAGAACCGCATACAGTTTTTTGAACACTGGATCAATTCCAAGCTCTGTCATGGCAATACTATCGCCCTGAAAATCCGTAACAGCCGCGGCGACATTACCGAACTGCGGCTGCTGGACTGGCACAAAGTTACGCCGCTGGTCGCCGATGATGGATCGGTCTTTTACCAAATCAGCCCGGACAATATGACCGGCGTTGAAACGACGATAACCGTACCGGCCAGAGAAATCATTCACGACCGGTTTAACTGTCTGTTTCATCCGCTCATCGGACTATCCCCGATATATGCAGCGGGACTTGCTGCAACGCAGGGGCACCATATTCAGGAGAATTCCGCTCATTTCTTTCGCAATGGCAGCCGGCCGGGTGGTGTTATTGAGGTGCCGGGATCGCTGAGTGAAGAAAACGCGAAGCTAATTAAAGCCAGCTGGGATAGTGGCTATTCAGGTGAGAATGCTGGCAAAACCGCCGTACTGAGTAACGGTGCAAAATATAATCCGGCTGCAGTGTCGGCTGTGGATTCCCAGACCGTTGAACAACTCAGCATGACGGCGCAGATCGTCTGCTCCACGTTTCATGTCCCGGCCTACAAGATTGGGATCGGTGCCATGCCTTCTGGCGACAACATCGAGGCTCAGGAACAGCAGTATTACTCACAGTGTCTTCAGACGCTGATTGAGTCAATTGAAATACTCCTGGATGAGGCTTTTGAGCTTGAAGGTAATAGCAGCACGGAATTTGACGTTAACGCGCTGCTGCGTATGGATAGCGAACGCCGCCTTAAAACGCTGGGTGAAGGTGTTAAAAACACTATTCTTACGCCCAACGAGGCCCGGCGCAGTGAGAATCTTCCTGCGGTGCCCGGTGGCGACTCACTCTATCTTCAGCAGCAAAACTACAGCCTCGAGGCGCTGGCACGGCGCGACGCGTCGGACAATCCCTTCGGCAGTAAGAATGCAGACTCACCGCCAGCACCGGAGGCCAGCCAGGATAAAGCCCTGTCAGCCGTCGAAACTGCTGCTACCCGGTCAATGCTCAGGGGGCTACTCAAAAAATGAACGAACGGGAACTTTCTCTGATAAAAGCGCTGGGAGAGGAATTTGGCCTGGTACTCCGCGAAATGCGCAATGATTTTGAAGAGCGACTACAGGAGCACAAAGGCGCGACTGAACAGTGCCTTCGTCAACTGGCAAATGATATTCAGTCACTCAAAGACGCGCCTGAACCGGACTTCGCGCCGCTCGTAGCATCTGCTTTATCGGCGATCACCCCACCCGAGCCTCCACCTTTGCCTGATGTCGCAGCAATGGTTGGCGAGGCTATTGCGGCGCTACCCCGGCCGCAGGATGGTACCAGCGTCACCATTGATGACGTGCGGCCCATGCTTGAAGAGCTGGTAAGCATAGCTGTTGCTGACATTCCGGCACCCCGCGACGGTAAAGACTACGATCCGGACGTGCTGAAGCAGGCGGTCAGTGAAGCGGTGGCAAGCCTGCCGGCACCCAGGGACGGCACCAGCGTCACCGTTGATGACGTGCGGCCCATGCTTGAAGAGCTGGTAAGCATAGCTGTTGCTGACATTCCGGCACCCCGCGACGGTAAAGACTACGATCCGGACGTGCTGAAGCAGGCGGTCAGTGAAGCGGTGGCAAGCCTGCCGGCACCCAGGGACGGCACCAGCGTCACCGTTGATGACGTGCGGCCCATGCTTGAAGAGCTGGTAAGCATAGCTGTTGCTGACATTCCGGCACCCCGCGACGGTAAAGACTACGATCCTGATGCGCTGAAGCAGGCGGTTAGTGAAGCGGTGGCGAGCCTGCCGGTACCCCAGGACGGTCGTGATGCGCTGTCGCTGGAGCTGCTACCTGGCATTGATGAAAGCAAAAGCTATCCGCGTGGGACATGGGCTACCCACAATGGTGGTCTGTGGCGAGCGTATGAAAAAACGTTTGGTATGCGTGGATGGGAGTGCGTGGTTGACGGTGTGTCCGATGTAGATGTTTCACTCAATGAGCGGCGTTGTTTTAACGTCATCGTCAATCGTGCCAGCGGTCAGTATGAGAATAAGACTTTCAACGTGCCAGTCATGCTCTATCGCGGGGTTTTCAAAGCCGATACCGAATACCTGCCGGGCGATACGGTCACCTGGGGTGGATCGTTGTGGCACTGCGACACTAAAACTCAGGATAAGCCCGGAGAAACCGGCTCGACAGGTTGGACGCTGGCCGCTAAGCGGGGACGGGACGGGAGAGATAAAACATGATTGAGCTTGTCACCCTGGATCAGGCAAAAGAGCATCTGAGGATCGATGAAGATGCGGGCGACACCGATCTGACTCTGAAAATACAGGCAGGTAGTGCGGCGCTGCTTTCTTATATACAGGGCAGTCGTGAATTGGTTGTGAATGACAAGGGTGCTCTCGTTGATGGTGAGCCACTGGTGAGAGTTCAGACCGCGTTACTGGTCCTGCTCGGTTATCTCGATCGCAACCGGAACGGCGAAGATGCCGATAAGCTGATGCAGGGGGAGTTGCCATTGTCAGTGACGATGCTGATTTATGATCTGCGGCGACCAACCATTATCTGAGGTGATTTATGTCTTCCATTCTCGCAGGTGAACTCAGCAAGCGTGTAACGCTGCAGCGTCGTGATACTACACGCGGTCCCCTTGGTGAGGTCCTGAGCGAAAAGCTCATCGATGTGGCCACTGTCTGGGCAAAGGCTGACGTCAAATCTAACAGAAAAATTCGCACGCTGGATCAGGCCCAGGTCGTTGAGACATGGCTGTTTACGCTGCGCCCACGTGCCGACGTCCAGATCGACTGGAAAATTTGCTGGAAAGACGCCACGTTCACGGTTGTTGCTGTAGACCGCACTCAACCTGATCGCGTTGAGATCAAAGCAGAAAGGGACGTGCGCCATGATTGAAGCCGCTATCAAATCTGAACTGGAAGCCATCAGCGGCATGCCGGTTTATCCGCTGCTATTACCGGATGAGCTGCAGGAGGGCATTACTTTCCAGCGCATATCTGATCCAGAGGTAGAAGACGGCCTGGTACGCACCGGCTTAATCGCCGGGCGCTTCCAGATATCCATGTATCGAATCGACCAGTACACCGATCTGGTGCTTCTGGAAAGGAAAATCTGGTCGGCCTGGCGTGATATCCGGCATGGCTATATCGGCGGTTACCCGGTTCAGTATGTGGAAAGAGGAAATATTGTTCAGGACAGAGCGACACTGACCAGCAAAAGCATTCAGTACCGCCTGGTCAGGGACTTCACGCTGTATTTTTTCGAGGACACAACATGATCCGTATGGAAGTGAAAGGTCTTACTGAGCTGGAAAAGCAGCTTGAAGCGCTCGGCGAAAAAGTAGCGGTTAAAGTGCTGGCTGAAGCCGGTAAAGAGGCTATGCAGATAGTCAGTGAGGATATGCGCCGGCATGCAGGTTACGACAAGGAAAGCTCCGGCCCGCACATGCGCGACAGCATAAAAGTATCTTCCCGCAACCGGATGAAAAATAAGCGCTGGAACACCGTCGTTACTATCCGTGTTGGCCCCTCCCGAGAACACACCCAGAAAGCGCTTGCGCAGGAATATGGCACCTCTAAACAGGTTGCCCGGCCCTTTATGCGTCCGGCGCTGGAATATAACACTGCAAAAATTTTGCGAATCCTTACGGTACAAATCCGCGAGGGCATACAGAACAATCGTTAACTGAGGTAATAACCTATGACAGACAAAACTTCACCCGAATACGCCATGCTTCCGGCAGGAACGGTGGTTAAGTGGGGTAAATCAGGCGATACCGTCGATGAAATGCAGGCGCTGATTAACTGTAAAGCGCTGGGTGCTACCGGTGCTACAGGTTCATTCGTAGACTGCACCACCCTGATCGACACCCAGAAACAGTTTCTGTCCGACCTGCCTGAAGGCCCGGAAAAGTCACTGGGTTTTATCGACGATCCGACCAACCAGAGTTTTACGGCATTTCTGAATGCTGCTCAGCAGCGTCAGACCGTACAATTCTATGTCAAGCTGCCGAACGGGCGAACCGCCACAATGATTATGGCGCTTTCTGGCTGGCAGATGAATGAAATCACGGCACCAGCCAGTGAGGTGATTCAGATTACCGTGAAGGGTAAGCAGAACAACCTGACCTGGGGAGTGGATGATCCGGGTAGCTGAGGCCGATAGTTCCTGGTCGGACAAATGCAAATTTCAACGTGACCAGCTCTGCCTGACAATCAATCTGCGGAATCCTCACAGATGATCAGTGCTTATTACTGGCCCACTCAGGTGGGCTTAGTACTGTCAGTTGTATTTGTAGTGAATGAATATTGATGTTGGGAGAAATCATTATCCCACTGCTTATCGTGCTTGCTTGCAACGAATTTCATCATCTCTTGCATTAGCACGCTAAAAATAAGACAGAGTTTTAGCCTGTTTTGTGAGCTATCAGAGGCCATAGTAACCGTTGCGACCTCATTGCCATCTGGGCTGTTAACGGTCACATATCGCTTTGAAAGCGTCACATCTGATGAAAGCCTGATGTGATTATCAGTCTTTTCAGCAAAGCTTTGTATGCGAGAGTCTGGAATCGAATTCTTAATGGGGTTGTGAGCAATGTCGTTTCGTAAAGAATTAAGAACCTTGAAAGCCTTCCCTAAGTGCTCAGGAAGCCCAAGATTTATAGCCATCTCAATTTTTGCACTGCATTCAACCAGAACGCGATTCTTATCCTGCCCGAATAATCCGGCGTTATTGCAGCATGCACAAATCCATGACTCGATGAGGCGCTCGCTAATAAGGTGTAGTCTTAGAGTGGTTCCTACATCATCATCAATAGTTGCTGCTTTTAAAAGCAGGTCATTAACATCAATGGCAGTGTAATATTCCATAAATACACGTGCGTCCATTTTTTCTCCGTGAGGTTTGTATGATGAACTTAAGCGAAACGCTGATTATCTTTCTCAAAGATGACGGCATCTCACTTCAGACGCTAGATGGTCAGTCAGCCGGTTACTGGCCAAATGGCAATCTCCGAATCTTTGCAGGTCAAAACAGGCAGGCTTTCCCTGCTCGTATAGTGCTCCATGACGAGCGTTCCGACATCTCATCAAATGAAAAATAAACCCGGAATTTAATCTCCGGGTTTTTAACAACATCAATGGCGTTTTTCGTAGTGATCGCCCGTACGTGCATTTTTGTATTTCCCATACTTGTGGGAAGAGCCATGCCCGCCAGAGTAGTGACCACCGCGAGCAAAACTGAGGGAAGGTGAAAGCAGCGCGATCGCCATCAAAGCTACCATAATTTTTTTCATGATTATCCTTTTCAAAATTTGCTGTAAGGGAAAAACCCATTGGCAATATACGCTTAAGTTTTAGAATGAGAATCCTGACAAATGATCAGGTTTTTCGACTCGGCTACGAGGCCCGTCCTGATGCGTAGGGAAAATGCGATCTTCGGATGCTTTAAGCTGGTTGATCTACCTGTACAGTATTCACGCAACCTGGCAAGTGATAAACTCCCGTTTAAGATTTGGATTGTACAATCCAAACTATAATTTTCACTTGCCAGAGGTAATCCCCATGATGACTATACCGTTCTCCGATGCTCGCCAGAAGCTTGCAAGTGTCTTTGAGACTGCGACGAAACAGCCGGTAACTATCACTCGCCGCTCTGCACCGGATGTTGTGGTGATCTCCGCTGAGCAATTTGCAGAATTCCAACAGGCGAAGTTTGAGGCTTCACTTGCTCGCGTTATGGGTAAGCCAAAGAATCAGGATCTTTTCAGGGAACTAGCCGATAAATGATTTTCTTTTTAACTGTCGACCAGGTCATAGCGATCCATGACAGTCAGTTAGAAGCTTACGGCGGATTGCCGGGATTCCGGGATATTGGTCTTATTGAGGGCATGGTGGCAAGGGTTGAAAACCTCCATGTCTATGAGAGTGAAGACGACCTGTTTGTTCTGGCTGCAGCCTTACTGCTTTCCATCGCTCGCGGGCATGGATTCAACGATGCAAACAAACGCACCTCGGTAGCAGCTGCGATGATTTTTCTGGGCATGAATGGCTCGTCGATCGCGCCAGATGAGGGGTTCGCTGACTTCATAGTGGAGGCGGCACAGGGAATTCATGATCTGCAGGATGTAGCGGCGGAATTGCAAATGCTAGCGGAGTAGACCCGGCCACTGAGCCGGGTTTTTGCTATCTGGATTCAGGCGGGCTTTTTATTGTTAATGGTCTTTAGTATCTGGTCAATTTTATCTTCAAGTGAACTAAGCCGTGAATCATAATCTTTACTCGCCAGAAGTGTTGATGATTTGCATGTTGATAGTTCAGGGTCACCTGCGTCAATAGGATACGCCCTGCTTAGAGATGTTTGAGAGTGAATAGCTATGCCTTTTATCTCAACATCTTTAATTGGTATTAGTGGGTATGCTGGATTCAAGGAACGCAGAAATTTCTGCCCCTGATCTTGTACCAATTGTTTAAATGTCGCGAAATCGTCGTCAAATTTACAAAAGACGAAATCTCCGCTAAAAGCTTCCTCATATGGCTCGAATATAACTACTGTTCCGTCAGGAAATGAGACTGAACCAGAAGATGCCATAGAATCACCTGAAATTTCTATCGCGAAAGCATTTTCAGAAATCGAGATACTTGGTGCGGGAATGTAGTCCTTTATTGAAGGAGTGCCATGCGCTGGCGACGTATCATTATCTAAGAGAGTCATAGCCATGCCCCATGACAAAACCGGTATTTCTCGAACTGTTACGGTACGTTTTATGTGATTTACGTCAGGTCCTCGTCCATTTCCAGTGGAGAGCCACTCCGTGGATGTGCCTAGTGCTGCCGCTAAATTTCGCAGCACCTTATCTCTTGGTTTTGAATCTCCAGCTTCATATGCGGCAATTTGCCTGCGTACGATCCCTACGATGTCGGCAAGTTGAGATTGAGTCAGCCCTAGTGCTGTTCTGGCTATAGCAATGCGTTTACAAAATGAATCATCTATTTTCATATGTGAATCTTTAAAACTCATATTGACACACTGTGTCTGCCTGATGATAATCTTCTCACACCGTGTTGGTGTGAAGATGAAAAGTGCATGAGGTGAATAATGGAGCAGAAAAAGTCAGAGATCAAGCCGATGGCTTATCGGATGCGTCCCGAAGTAAAAGAGTTCGTTGAAGGTAACGCTAAGCGAACTTACCGTTCTGCGCAGGGAATGATGGATTACCTGATGGATAAGATTATGCAGATGGAAAAAAAAGGTGAATTTGTCATTCAGTAAAAAGCGAAACCCCGCAGTGCGTCAACACTAACGGGGCCTCTGATGTCAGTAATCTTGGAGAAAACCAACATGAGCATTGTAGCTAAGTCACATCTCGACTTCCACGGAGTAATGCTTAACCCTGTAGAAAATGTTTCTGGAATTTGGCTAACTTCAGCAGATATAGCAAATGCTCTAGGTTATGCCTCAAGCAAAAGCGTATCAACGATTTACTCACGCAACATTGATGAGTTTTCCAATAGCATGTCAATGGTCATCAAAATGATAACCAATGGAATAAACAATAACTTACGTGAAAAAAGTGTACGTGTTTTCTCACTCCGTGGTTGTCATCTGATAGCCATGTTTTCAACAACTCCGGCTGCCAAAAAATTCCGCCGCTGGGTGCTGGATATTTTGGATCGAGAAGTTGCCGTTAACATGCCGGTTCAGTCAGGTCCAAGTGAGCGCGAGATCCATGCATACAACGTTCATGCACTGGCCGACCACTACAAGTTTATGTACGAAGCATGGGAGAGGCAGATAGAACCAGCATTGAGGGCTATCGAATCGCCGCTAGCAGATCGCTTACATGATCGTTTTCAGGATGGAGGTGTGTTCATGCAACTAATAAAAGAAGGTTCAGAAAAGCAATTGAAGAGGGGGGAAGTTGCAAGGCTTTACTGAAAAAGAAAAACCAGCAGGGTCTAGCTGCTGGTTATCAGGCGTCAAATCAACTACGAGGTTCGTATGACTGAGTTAACTGTATCAAATGCTAGATCATCTGTCACTAAGATGTCGAGCCGTGAGATTGCGAAATTGACCGGCAAGCAGCACAAACACGTTCTGGACGACTGTCGCAAAATGTTCGAGGCGCTCAGTATTCAATCGGCCGACTTTTCGGCCGATTACCAAGACGAGCGCGGGCGCACGTATCAGGAATTCTGGCTCGACCAGGATTTGACACTTACTCTCATGACCGGCTACAGCATACCGCTGCGTCATAAGGTGGCAAAACGCTGGCGTCAGCTTGAGTCCGGCGAAGTTTCGCCACAAAAATCCGCGTCATACCTCCCAGAATATCGTCGCGCTCGCGCAATAAAAATGGAAGTTGAAGCATTGAACCTCGCACTATCTTTCATGCCAAAACTGAGCGATATCGCAAAGCAGACGGCGATGGCGCGTGCTGTTAATGATGCCGCTGGCATGGAGTTGCTTCCGCTACCTCAGGTAGAAGAGCATTACTACAGCGCCCGAGAGGTAGGGGAGATGCTAGGCGTATCCGCGCAAAAAATTGGGCGAGTTGCCAACGCTAATAACCTGAAGACAGATCAGTTCGGCATCACGGTAATGGACAAGTCAGCACACAGCAACAAACAGGTTGAAGCCTTTCGCTACAACGCTGAAGGCATCAGGGCGCTTCGGCATTTGATTTGCGGGGCCAGGGTAGCTTAATCAGCAATTTGGACCTCGGTCCAGCCACATAAGCAGATCATTGATCAGGCTCATTGTTGAGCCTGTTTCTTGCTTTCCTTTGAGTTCAGCTAGCCTTATGATTTTAGCTAACTTTTTAAAGGAGATAAAAAAGTGAGAAAAAAACTATTACTTGTCGTTATGCTGTCAACCATTTTGATGTCAGGTTGTGGGCCAGCAAAATTAAATGATAGCGAGAAGAAACTGGTTGATAACTTAAAGGTTGAGTTATCGAAGACTGAAAAAGATATTGAGTTGTCTTTGTCAGAAAGCCAGCAGTATTCTCAGGGTTTAATAAGAAATTTAATCACTTCAAAAAAAGAAATCCTTGAAATAAACAAAGCTCTTTTGCAGCAAAGAATAAATGCATTAGAAGCTGGTGCAAAAATAGATTTTGAAACCAAAGGGACCAAGACGGACCCAGCTTTAGCCGATAAGATCAGTAATGAGATGGGTTCTTTGATAACTAAAATTGACTCTGACAAGGCTGACTCTGGAAATTATACTGGGCTTGTTCAGACAATAAAATTGGCGACCATTGCATCTGAAGAACAAACTTTAGCAATGCTACAACAAAAATATCTAGCTGCAAAATATGGCATGATGACGATTCAGATATCCGAAACCAGCGGTAAAAGTCATTCACCATCTTCTTCTCCCGTTGTGAGTGATAAGAACAGTAAGGATAATTTGTTGCCGCCAGCAGATGGGCCATTTGGTTTGCAGGAGGGGTTAACCAAGAAAAATATAGAAGATATGACAGGGGTTAATTTATCTCCTATTGAAGGTTCAACAAACCTCTATCTGGCGGAAGCTTTACCTAAGAGTAATAATGATTTTTCGACCTTCGCTCTACTTATCTCACCTCAAGTTGGCTTATGTCAAATTAGAGCCGTGGGTAAGGATATTGACTCTGATAGTTACGGTATAGCATTACAAATAAAGTTTAATGAATTAAAAAAATCCTTGGATTCTATTTATGGTAATGGTAAGAAAATTGACATTGTGCTTCCGGGTTCAATATGGAAAGAACCTGAGTATTGGATGATGGGAGTTGCAAAAAAAGAGCGAACGCTTGCAGCAGAGTGGACTTCAAAAAATGATGCTATGAAAAAGAATAGATTAAGTGATGTAAATATTGAATCACGAGCAGATAGTGATTCTAAAGGGTATATTTTCCTACAGTATACCTTTGAAAATGGAACTCAGTGCCAAAATGAATTAGATAATGCGAACAAGGGCTCTCTATAAAGGCCTGCAAGAGTTTTGCCAGTGATTGGATTACTTAAATCAGTAGTTTTATATAGAAACCTTTTTATACATAACCACTCCCTAGTGGGGTGGTTTTTTTATGGAGAAATTAAATGAAAGACTTTAAGTCACGCCTTTTATGCCCCGTTCATGATGCTTTGACGGTCACTATTTTAGGCAGTGAGTTTTTTATCCGTCGACTTTCAGCTTACGAACTGGCTGAATTTGAAGATAAGGCAGCGAAACTGCGCAGTGAAGATAATACACGCGGGCTGGCAATGGCTGGCGCATCCCTGGTACTAAATGCGCTGGTGAGTGAAGACGGACAGCCGATTGCTGATTTGCCAGCACCGGATGAGCTCATGAAAGCACACTCCTATGCCTCGCTGATTGAGGCGCTTACAGTGGTTCAGCGCCACAGTTACGGCACGCTAGAGGAAGCAAAAAAAAACTGATGGATTCCCCGTGGCTTCAGCTGATCTTTTCACTCGCTGACCGCTTCGGGGAGTCTGACCCGCGCAAAATAGCCTGCCTTCCCGCTGAAATTCTTCGCTACTGGGAGGCATGGTTTTCCTTAACAGACCCGACCTGTGACATCACCCCTGCGGCACCATCCGCACCGCCATCTCGTACACCGGTCGACAAACAATGCGCTGACATTATGAGGATACTCGGATAATGAGTGACGTAGCGTCTTTGTCGGTTGCCCTGCATCTTAATTCTGCGACGTTCAAATCGCAGATCGCAGATGCATATCAGAAAGCGGGGCAGGCCAGCAAAAATTTTAACAGCCAGGCTAAAGCTCAGGCCAATGAGCTATCAGCTGCTATTGCCAAAACGGTAGAGGCGGCAAAGAAAATTGGCGGGCAGAGTATTGGAGCAGATCAGTTTTCTGGAGTAACTCAGGGTGCAGGCCAGCTTAACTTTGTACTGCATGAAGTGGCTGCGGGCAGTAACGTTGCCAGCAGCACAATCATTAATGCGCTAATCCCCGCTGTTCATTCGCTCAAAGGTCAGCTGGACGGCAGCGCAGACGGCTGGCAGGCCCAGCAGGAAGCCGCCCGTAAGGCTGCGCAGGAACTGGCATCAGCTGCCCAGCAGCAGATCAGCGTGGCGCAGGCAGAAAAGCAGGCAGCAATCAGTAAAGCTGCGATAGCTGAAGAAACAATTGTGGCTGCGGCTGCACAGCGTGAAGAAGCTATCGCCCTGGATGATTATTATGCCAAACGAACTGAGGTTAACAAACAATACGGGATAAGTCTCAGCTATCAGGAAGAGCACCTTAAAAATGAACGCGCGATCATTGAAGCTGAGCGCCTAGAAGAGTCTGGTGTGGAAAAGCTGGAGGCGGCAAAAGCAGCGATTATTGCAGCCGAGTTGGCTGAAACTGAGGGGAAAGCAGCGCTAACTGCCGCGACCGAGGCGGCAGCTGCGGCCAACACACAACTGACGGTTTCGCAGAGAATAGCGGCGACCAGCAGCA
Organism: Candidatus Pantoea gossypiicola; assembly: GCF_008632075.1. Lineage (GTDB taxonomy): Bacteria > Pseudomonadota > Gammaproteobacteria > Enterobacterales > Enterobacteriaceae > Pantoea > Pantoea gossypiicola. Next base: position 323,589 of record NZ_VWVM01000001.1, on the reverse strand, counting down.
GAGCCTTGAGTTCCGCAATGAGCTTGCTGGGTGGCCCTGTTGGCATTGGCCTGAGTGTGCTTGCTGCTGGCGGAACGTTAATCTACAACGAGTTTAAGAAAGCTGAAGAGCAGACTAAAAAGCTTAATGCGGCCGCGCTGGACCTGAGTACATCCTCCCTAATTTCTGCTACCGATCTAAAACGACTGAATGGAGAGTTAGGAGACACGGAGAATTCAGTTACTGCCGTGTCTGCTGCTGCAAAAGCGGGATTTTCCGGCCAGATGTTGACACAGGTCGCCACACTTGCCACTGCTTACGCAGAAGCGGGTGGAAATGCCGATGACCTGGTGAAAAGCCTTTCTGCACTTCGGGGCGATCCTGTCACTGCCATGGAGAAACTTACCGCTTCAGGAGTGGCGCTCGGTGATTCTATTATCCATCAAGTCATGGCACTCAGCCAACGCGGACAGACTGCACAGGCTAGTCAGCTACTGATTGAGGCCGCAATAGAAGCAGAGAAGGGAAGATTAAAAGAGTTGGGCGTTGAAGTTGATAAAACTTCAACTCAGGTTAACAACCTTGGTCAGACTTGGGGGATGGCAGGCAACCAGGCTGCAGAAGCACTCGGTACAGCGATTGATAACACTCGTTATCTTCAGAAACTGCAAAAAGATTACGACGAATCTTCGGCAAGATATATTGCAGCCAGTAAAGCGGGCTATGCCGCTGCTCAAAATGAGCGCTTAAAAAATGCTGCGGACCTCAAAAGTTATATGACTGAAGGAACCAGCGCTGTTGAAAAACGCGCTGCGGCACTTAAAAAACTTAATAACAGTATTTATTCTCCTGACTCTGCAGATTACAAGCGCATTCTGAAAGGGATTAACGACGAATACGATAAATCCACCAAAAAGCCCAAGCACAAAGCGGCCACTGGTGAAACTGAAGGCCAGCGAATGCTGGAGCAGGCCCAGCAGCGCAGCGCAGTACTGAAGGAGCAGGCGCTGACAAACGACAAAATGACTAGCTCGCAGAGTCAGCTTGTTGCATTTGATCAGAAAATTGCCGGGCTTAAAGGCACGGCACTCAATGCCAGCCAGCAGAGTCTGGTGAACATGCAGGGACAAATTCGCGCACAGCTTCAGGCTAATGTGCTGCTGGAACGTGAAGCTGCACTTCGTAAAGTCTCTGAAAAATATCAGGGTGAGGCCAAAAAATGGGCTGAAGAAGCTGCAGCGATGAAGCGTGAAGCAGCGGCCAGCCTGGATAAGTACAGTCAGTCCGATCAGGAATCCGCTCAGGCTGAAGCAAAACTTGCCATTGAGAACCGCTTCAGCCAGCGCCGCATCGCGCTTGATAAAGATTTTACTGATAAGACATCTGCAGAGTATCAGGCCCGTCTGGCTGATCTGGAAAGCGCCAAGCAACAGGAACTGCAGATCACCGAGAAAAGCGTGAGTGACCGTCTGGCTCTTGAAAACGATTATGGGAAGGGATTCCGGCGCGGTACGCTGAACTGGATAGACAGCGCCCGCTATGCAAACAGCCAGATGGCGAGTTATGCCGGAAGTCTGTTTGACAGCATGACTGACTCTGTGGCTACTTTCGCCACAACGGGCAAGCTCAACTTCAAATCCTTTACCACATCGGTGCTGTCAGACCTTGCCAAAATAGCAGCCCGTGTAGCGCTCAGTAATGCTCTACAAAGCATTCTTGGCACCGCTTTCTCCAGTGCTGCAAATGCTGACATTTCGGCACCATCCGGTTCAGGCGGGTCAACGGGGGGGATGGGAATGCCCACTGGCTGGCAGGCTTACGCCAGCGCAACCAAAAATGCAAAAGGTGGAGTTTACAACTCTCCGAATCTGAGCAGCCACAGTAACAGCATCGTCAGTCAGCCTACCTTCTTCGCCTTTGCAAAAGGCGCGGGCGTTATGGGTGAAGCCGGTCCGGAGGCAATCCTGCCGCTCACGCGCACATCGGGAGGTGCTCTGGGCGTGCGTAGCACGGGTTCCGCGTCTGCGACCACATCACCCATTGTCAATGTCACAATTACAAACAACGGAAATGGCCAGAGCTCGGCAGACAGTTCTTCCAGCGCGGGCTGGGAACAGTTCGCCAGGCAGATTACGCCCATGATACAGCGTGAGGCGCAGAAAGTGGTAAATCGTAATCTGGGGCAGGCAGGAGCAATAACTACGGCAATCAGGGGGCAGCGCTGATGGCACTTGAAACCTTTACCTGGCCCGTGCGCGTAAATGCTGCGGGCGAAAACAGCCTGAAGGTCAGGACCGCTTCATTTGGCGATGGCTATGCCCAGACTGCAGGCGATGGACTTAACAGTGAGGTGTCGCAGTGGTCGGTCACGCTCGTCGGCAAAGAGGCACTGGTCCGCGAAGCGCTGGATTTTATCCGCAACCATAGCGGATACCGGTCATTTATCTGGACGCCACCTCTGAGCGACGCCGGGCTTTTCCGGTGTGCAGAATATAAGCCCACCGCCCTGGGGGCCGGTAACTATTCTCTTTCAGCCACCTTCATCCGCACTTACGCACCCTGAGCAGCAGGAGACAACCTATGGCACTGACCAGTGATTTTCAGAAACTGGAACCCGGCAGCCGCATTCAGCTGATCGAAATCGACGGCAGCGCGTTCGGCGCAGACGTTTTGCGTTTTCATGGACATGGTATTGCACATACCGCCGCAGAAATTGCCGCTGCAGGTGGAGATGAGTCGAAACTGCCGGCGAAATCAGTATGGTGGCAGGGCAATGAGTACCGGGCGTGGCCGTGCGAGATTGAGGGTGTGGATGCATCCACGGATGGCAAGGCTTCCTCTCCAAAACTCACTGTTGCGAACCTGGACGGTTCAGTGACAGCCATCTGCTCAGCCTATGACGACATGCTGCAGGCAAAAGTCACCATACGGCACACACTGGCCCATTATCTTGACGCCAGAAATTTTGAGAACGGTAACGATCGCGCCGATCCGTCTCAGGAGGTGCTGCAGGTATTTTATATCGACAGTAAAAGCGGTGAGACGAACGCCAGCGTTGAATTCACGCTCAGTTCACCGGTAGACCTGCAGGGATTACAGCTTCCGAACCGTCAGCTGCATTCGGTCTGCACCTGGTGCATCCGGGGATGGTACCGGACAGGCAACGGTTGTGGCTGGAATGGCAGCACGTACTATGACCGCTTCAATAATCCGGTAGACGATCCGTCAAAAGACGTCTGCTCCGGGCTGGTCTCAGCCTGTAAGGTCCGTTTTGGCGACAATAATCCCCTGGACTTCGGCGGGTTCAGTGGTACGTCTTTGATCAAAAGCTGAGGGGAAAATGATTACAGAAGACCTTAAAGGGGCCATTTTGCATCATGCTGCAGCAGCTTACCCGCATGAATGCTGCGGTGTGGTGGTTATTCAATCCGACGGGCATGGCCTGTATCTGCCCTGCAGGAACATCGCACCAGATCCGGAAAACGATTTTGCTATCCATCCTGAAGATTACGCCGCAGCGGAGGAAATGGGTCAGGTCATCGCGGTAGCACACAGTCACCCGGACGCATCAACCCGACCCGGTGAGACAGACCGGGCGCTTTGCGATCTGTCTGGCCTGACATGGTATATCGTCAGCTGGCCGGAGGGTGATTTTCGGGTGCTGCTGCCGCGCGAAGAGCTACCTCTGGTGGGCAGGCCGTTTGTACTGGGTGTTTATGACTGCTGGGGACTTATCATGAGCTGGTACCGGCAGTCGCTGGGTATCGAACTGCCTGATCACCGGGTGAACTATCCCTGGTGGGAGCAGGGCGAAGACCGCTATATGGATAACTGGCACAGCACCGGGTTCAGGAAATTCAGCGGTCCGGCGCGGACGGGCGACGTTGTACTCATGAAGGTTGGCGCTCGGGTGGTCAATCATGCCGGCGTTCTGCTTGAAGACGGCATGCTGCTTCATCACCTGTATGGCCACCTGAGTCAGCGCGTTGTCTTTGACGACAACTGGCGCAGCCGCACGGAAATGATTGTCCGGTATCAGGGTAACTTCTGACCCCCTGCTTTTCTTCACAAATCCTCTTCCGCGTCACTCTCAGATAATTTTCAGCAGGACATTCCTATGTCAGATATGACAAAACGCAGGGTGCGTCTTTATGGCGTGCTCGGGAGTACATTTGGGCGGGATCATGAGCTCGTTGTCGCGACGCCGGCGCAGGCCATCAGAGCTTTATGTGTGCTGATACCCGGGTTTGAGCATTACCTCAACAGCAGCCGGCGGCGCGGGCTGGTGTATGCCGTGTTCAGCGGACGGCGAAATCTTAGCGCAGACGAACTGAATCTGGACGGCAGTGACAGTGATATCCGGATCGTGCCTGTCATTATCGGCAGCAAGCGGGGCGGCATGCTGCAGGTGATTATTGGTGCTGTGCTGGTAGTAGCCGGATATTTCACCTTTGGCACTACTTCATCAATTGGTATGGCGATGATAGCCAGTGGCGTGTCTATGGCGGCAGGTGGCGTAGTACAGATGCTGTCACCGCAGATGACCGGTCTGGCGAAGAGCAGCGATGAAAAGGCCAGTTATGCCTTTGGTAGTCCGACAAATACTTCTTCTCAGGGTTACCCTGTCCCCCTGCTTTACGGAAAGCGACGTATTGGCGGGGCCATTATTTCAGCCGGAATCTATGTCGACGATCTTGATGCGTACCAGGCTCAGAGAGCATCCGGGACGATAACTCCAGACGCCCGTGGTGCAGAAAAGGGTGATCTGCAGTCCATCGCCGTTGCGCGTGTACTGGTGGCGCTGGGGGAGGGGGAATTCGCCGGCGGTTTAACAGATCAGAGTATCTTTCTGAATGGCACAGCGCTGGCAGGCAGCGACGGTACCAGCAACTTTGGCTCAGGTGTTTCATGGGTATTTCGCCCGGGAACACAGGATCAGGAATATATTCCGGGCATTCCCTCAGTCGAGAATGAAATATCGGCCGGCAGCGTGGAGGTCACCACTGCGAAAAGCTGGGTTCATACTCTGACGAATACCCAGCTGTCGGCCGTCCGGCTGCGCCTGAAGTGGCCGTCATTGTTTCATCAGAAAGATGACGGTGGTGTTGGTGGTTATCGGGTTGAGTACGCTATCGATTTACAGGTTGATGGTGGAAGCTGGCAGACCGTCCTGACGGATGCAGCAGATGGACGGGCCATGTCCGGATATGAGCGTACTCATCGTGTTGCTTTGCCGTCCGGGGCTAAAACGTGGACGGTGAGGGTCAGACGTCTGTCAGCAGACACAACCGATGAAAAGATCGGCAGCAAAATGACGCTGGAGAGCTATACCGAAATCATTGATGCTAAATTCCGCTATCCGCACACCGCACTCCTTTATATCGAATTTGACGCCTCAACCTTCAGCGGACAGATACCCACGATTACCTGTGAACCGGCGGGTCGTATTATCAGCGTCCCCTCCAACTATACACCGGAAACGCGCACGTACGCCGGCACCTGGGACGGCACATTCAAGCAGGCCTGGACGGACAACCCTGCATGGATATTTTATGACATCGTGGTAAGTGAGCGGTTCGGCCTTGGGCCACGGCTGAGTGCGGCAAATACCGATCGTTATGAACTTTACCGCGTCGCGCAGTACTGCGATGCGCTCGTGCCGGATGGGCTGGGCGGAAGCGGTACCGAGGTCCGGTATAAGTGTGATGTCTACATTCAGACCCGTGAAGACGCATTTACTGTTCTGCGTGATTTTGCATCCATGTTTCGCGGGCTGACCTGCTGGTACAACAACCAGCTGGTAGCGCTGGCCGACATGCCACGCGATATGGACTGGACGTTCACGCGGGCAAACGTGGTGGACGGGCTGTTTACCTACGCCGGCAGCTCAGTGAAAAGCCGCTACACTACCTGTCTGGTGACCTACAGTGATCCGGATAATGCCTGGCAGGATGCTGTCGAGGCTGTCTTTGAAAGTGATCTTGTCACACGGTTTAATGTGAATCAGCTTGAGCTCAGCGCGGTGGGTTGCTCGCGACGCTCGGAAGCTAATCGTCGTGGACGATGGGCCGTACTGACCAATAATGGCGACAGGACCGTTGAGTTTAAGGTGGGCCTGGACGGAAACATTCCGCTTCCGGGTTACATAATTGGCGTGGCTGATGAGATGTTTTCCGGCAGGGTTACGGGAGGGCGGATCAGTGCCGTGAACGGGCGAAGCGTCACCCTGGATCGGGTGCCGGGTGCTGCTGCCGGTGATCGGCTTATTCTCAACCTGCCTTCAGGGGTGGCCCAGAGCCGCACGATAGAGTCCGTCAGCGACCGTACAGTAACAGTCAGCACAGTCTGGAGCGAAACGCCGGAAGCGGAGGCAGTTTGGGTCGTTGAAGCCGACGATCTGTACGTTCAGCAGTACCGTGTTATCAGCGTTACGGACAACAATGACGGGACATTTACTATAAGTGGCATCCATTACGATCCGGATAAGTTTGCCCGCATCGATGATGGCGCAACCATACCCAACCGCCCCGACAGTGTATTGCCGATTACCACCCAGCCAGCACCGACTAACATCGTCATCAGTGAAACCTCCGCTGTTTCGCAGGGACTGAGTGTGGCCACAATGCACGTCACCTGGGACAAAGCAGCAGGCGCTATTGCATATGAGGCACAGTGGCGTCGGAACAGCAGTAACTGGATATCCGTTCCCCGCTCATCGGTCACAGGATTTGACATTTCAGGTATTTACGCAGGTCAATACCTGGTGCGCGTGTGCGCTGTTAACGTTGCGGATGTCTCAAGCACCTGGGTGTACTCAGATGAAACCACGCTCACGGGCAAGCAGGGTAACCCGCCGGTACCGGTTGGGCTGAGGGCGACAACAGACCGGGTGTTTGCCGTCGAACTGACCTGGGGATTCGGTGAGGATTCCGGCGATACCAGCTATACCGAAATTCAGTATGCCACGCGCGCGGATTACAGTGACGCCACGCTACTTTCAGATGTGGCATATCCCACACATAACTATCTGCAGAGTGGTCTGGCGGCCGGGGTGACGTTTTATTACCGAGCCCGGCTGGTGGACAAACTGGGTAATCAGTCGGACTGGACAAGCTGGGTTCAGGGGGCATCTTCGTCGGATGCCTCAGATATTCTCGGCGACATCACCGAAGCCATAGAGAATTCGCAGGCATGGCAGCAGATGAACCAGAATATCGATCCGCTGGCAGAGGCGGCTATTGAAAATGCGCTGGCCAACGATGCAGATATTCAGCGCTGGCGGAAAGAAAACGGCAAGGTGGTGGCCCAGATTGTGGAAATCCGCACGACTGTTGCTGACCAGGATAAAGCCTTCGCGCAGTTCGAGCGTGACGTGGGCGTGCAGTTTAATGACATGTCGGCAGCTGTGGACACCAAAGCCACGGCTAAGTTTGACGCCACAGGGCAGGGTTTCGCCTCCTGGGATACTGGCGCACAGGTGACTTATAACGGTCAGACGGTTTCTGCCGGTCTCTCCATCTATGCCGAAGTGGATGGCGGCAGCATTACGGCCGGCGTTCTCATTAAGGCAGAGCAGTTTGCGCTGATGCAGCCCAGCGGCAGCGGCTGGCTGTCACCATTCGCGGTAAAAAATCAGCAGGTCTTCATGAATCAGGCATTCATTGAAGATGCCTCGATCACGAATGAGAAGATCGGTAACTACATCCAGTCTGTGGGGTATGACGGTAAAACCGGATGGCGCATTGATAAAGGTGCCGGCTTCTTCTTTGGTGCCGTTGATTCTGCCGGGGCAGGTTCGATCCGGCTGGACGAAACCGGCCTTGCGGTCATGGACGGTGCCGGTACTGAACGCTGTAAGCTGGGGAGGTTGTAATGACTTACGGATTACGCATCACGCCGGATGACGGGGGTAAATCCTTGGTCCTGGACGGCAGCACTCGTTATATCTCATACCTGGCTTCATTATCCCTCAAAAGTGGCGACAAAACACGACAGGTGAAAGCTCCGCCGTCAGGTTCTGCCGCGCTGGTGGTGCCACGAAAACTGGTGTCAGTATTTCCCACGGTGAACCAGCCGGTGATGTACTACCTCACTGGCTGGAGTCTGGCTGCTAATGGAACGTTTACGTACAGCGTCGGGGGCGGTGATGACGTGCAACGCTCAACGCTTGATATTGCCGATGTTGATATCTTTTCGGTGGCTGGCGGGGCCGGGGTCGGTGGGTACGGCATCAGGATCACAAATGGCGCGGATTTTATGGAGGTGAACGACACCAGTTATCTGGGGTATGTGACTTACAGAGCGACCATCAGCATTACCGATCGCTGGCCCATCCCCGCAGCGGTGCTGGCGCTGGGCAGTTCTTACGTGGTCTTTGCACGGTGGAATAATACGGATAATCCGCTGTTCCTCAACCGCGATAATAACAGCATTGAGGTTTACAGCGCGTTTGCCGCTACGGAAGGTTCAAAGGTAGGCGGCACGGTCAGCAATGTTCAGATCGTCATCGTCTCCTGCGGGTATTCCCCGGCCCTGCCTGCATCCGGCTACGGGCTGGTGATCCGGAACGCCGCCGGGCAGATTACGTTTTCCAGCAAATTCCCGCCGGTCATGTACCGGGGCGCATCATACAATTTTTCATACTGGCAGAACTTCGATACCAGCGGGGGCGAAGTCCTGAGCTGGACCAGTCCAACCGGTGACGTTTCGCAGCCCATGATCCCGCTGTGCAGTATCGGGTTACAGCGCGGTGATTACAGCCGGTCGCAGGGGGGCTGGCAGTACCGTATTGTGCTCTATTCGGGATTTAAAATGAGCGGGAATTCGGTTTCTGTCGCCAGAGCACGTTCAGCGGGTTCAGAAGCTGCCGTGCCGATGTTCGTTAAGGCGATGCAGGCCGCATGTTCGCTGCCCTGCCTGGACGCGGCAGACTACTTCTGACAGAACTCAGGAAAATTCAGGGCCACCGGAGACGGTGGCTTTTTTTATGCGAGGAATATTTGATGGCATGGTACAGAACCGGCACGATTGCCGCAGCAAAAGACAGTAAAACCGTTACCGGCACCGGGACAAAGTGGGCGGACAACAAACAGGGGATTGGAGCCGGGCAGATGCTGCTGGTACCGGGCAGCGGCAGCGTACAGGCTTATGAGATTGCGTCGGTTAGGAGTGATACTGAGCTGACCGTGACGGAAGCAGTTGCCAGCGAAATCAGCGGCAGCGCCTACGCTATCCTGGCATTTTACGGTAACTCCTATCCGGACTTTGCCCGCCAGCTGGCCGCGCAGTTGAAATACTATCAGTCCCAGATGGACGGCTGGCAGGAAATTATGACGGGAACCGGCGACGTCACGCTGGTGGCACCGGATGGCACTAGTGTGACCATCAGCAGTCTGAGCAAGCTGACGTCTGCTCTCGCAGAACGTGCAATAACAGGCAGCAATGCTCAGTTTTCAGGACTGGAGTTGATGTCTCAAACGCCCTACATAGACTTTCATTATAATAAATCTGAGGCTGACTATAGCGTCAGGATGATTTGCACGGAGCAGAGCGCACTGGAGCTGACCGCAGCCAGCGGAAATGTTTCACTGCACGTTAACGGAGGAATTCGCGCAGGGGGCGCGAATAATCCCGGTGGAATTAATTTATACCGGGGCAACGGTGATGCATCAAGCCTGTGGGGAGTAAATGCCAGCGATGGTAATTTTAACATCGCCAGAGGCCCCAGTGCCGGTCTGAATGTGGTCATGGGTGATGCGTATCTCGACAAAGTTAAGGGGATTTACACAAAACGAGGTGCGTCAGGAGTTTATGGCGCTAACAAATATCAGTTCTACTGGACCGGAACGTTAATGGAATGCTGGGTTGATGCCAGTGGAGTCGGTACCCTGCAACTAACACCAATGTCAGACCGGCAACTAAAAAAGGATATTGTGTATCGGCACGATGCTCATAAGGCGCTTGATGAAGTGTGTAAGTGGCAGCCCGCTGATTTCAAAATGAAGGCACGCGGTATCATTCCAGAAACAGCAGACCAGCTCGGGTTTATTGCAAATGACCTTGTGAAAGTTTCACCTGAATGCGTTGGCGGCAAGGGATTACCGGAGGATTACGATATCGAAGCTGATCCTAATAATTCCGACGCATATTTTCTTAATCAGGTTCCAATGATTGCCAAACTGACACAGGCAATACAGGCCCAGCAGATAATGATAAAAGAGCTTCAGCAGCGGTTGTCAGTTTTAGAAAACTCCGGAAGTTAGATTGTCTATAAATGAATCGCTGAATGCCGCATGAATTAAACACAAGTCCAGCCCCGGCAGCCTGAAATTTTGGGACAACCTCAGCTTTACAATTTTGCCTGCCTTTTCGTCTTGATCAAATCTACCGATCAATATTACTGTTTATCTATACAGTTTTCGAGATTGGTCTATGCGCAGATTTTCAACTGGTGGCTATACGTTCTACATACTGCAACGAGGCGAGCGGGCACCTGACCCGCTGGCTGATACCGGATTTTGTGGGGCTTATCTGATCTGGCCGCGAAAAAATGGTTACTGGGATGTTCGTGAGTTCATCTCAGGGCAGTGGCAGGAGATAACAGATGTGCAGTTTGACACTGAGAGTGCAGCATTTAGTTTCGTCTATGAACAATACCGCATTCGTGTTAAGGCTTACATCCGAAAGGTTGATGCAAGGCATGAGGGTCTAAAAGATTTAGCTCTTCCAGAGATAAAGTCTTGACGGGGATTAAGATGAATCTCAGTTTATTTATAGCTTGACCAAATAAGTCTCAAGTACAAACGCCAGCGCTAGACTGTTGGCGCTTATTCACTGATAGAGCCTGAGGCAAGGGGGTTATTAAGCATATTTTGGAAGGCTGAACCGCTGCGGAGGGGAATTCTGTGTACATATATGGGTACCTAAAAAATAAATAGTCCAAGTCAATGCATTGATTTATATGTTATTTTTTATTTTATTTGCTTTACCCATTTAACTAAGAGGACTGCGGCGTGCAGTATAGCGAAAGAGGTCTGAAGATTCACCAGGTTGCCGTGCGTTTGCTCATTCCTCCAGCAACACTGCTTTTATCTCTTCCTTTTGTTGCTATTCAGGTCGTGACGGCGAAGGTGCTAAACCCAAAATAAGCGCATCGCCGCCAGTAAGCTTACTCATATTCCATGTAGATAATGATGGTGCCGACCACGGTGCCAGGCGACGCGTTTGCTGCATCAAAAATTTTATAGCGTGCACCAATATCGATCGCCGTCAGCGATGAAACGAGATCCTTGCCTTTGGTCATCGCTGCCAGTGAGGTGGATGCAGAGTCATAACCGGTCGTGAATTTTAATGGATCAGAAAGGGTGTTAAACAGTTGAAATCCAATGCCTGAAGAGGTTGACGATGCATTCCTGACGATGTAGTTGGCGCTATCAACGATATCGTTACTGTAGGCTCTCAGATTGAAAGTTTTCGTGGCCTGACTGTTTATGCTTCCGCTACAAGAGAGAGGGATAGAGAACTGCGTATCTGAATAATCACCGGATTTCAGAGTAAACAGCGTTGTTGAAGGTAAAGTGAACGATTGGCTCTGAATGCTACAGGTGGTGCTAACCGGAACAAACGCCACATTCACCGATGCAAATGCCTTAAGTTCATTATATGAGGCGGATGTTGCTGAGTCTTTAGTTGCTACAAATCCTCGCAGTGCGCTGGCGGTGGGATAAAGAGTGCTGCCGTTCGATGAGATCAAATATAACAACGGAATTTCAGCGTTGCCGGTGGTTGTAGCTGTATCGTAAGTAGTGCCGTCAGCGATTTCAGCATTGACAGTGATATCAGTATCAAAATCTGAGGCGGGATAATCCTGGCTGATGAAACCTACACTGAATAGCTTACTTGTAACGGGAATAGACGCTGTAAACTTAATATAATAATCTTCATCGCCAGATGAAAACTTAACCGTATAGCCATCTTCAATCCCATTACGGTAATAGAGGGTTTCACCGCTGGTCTGGCATCCCAGTTTAAAACCGGTAAAATTTGAGCTTATGGTCACTGAATAATTACTTGTCAGTGAAAGCATGTTTGCCAGATCGATATCACTTGACGTGGAAGTCGCCACGATAGAACTGCCAGTTGCCAGACTGTATGGGTTGCAAAAAGCTAGCGCCTGATTAATCGAAGCGATCGCGAGCCCAAAAAATATTCCCGAGGCGATTAACAGATTCTTTATAAACGTGTACATAGATTATCTCCGGTAAGAACCGCGTTTTTAATCACGCAGGACTGCTGTTTATCGAACCGCGCAAGAATATAGTCAGGCAGGGCATCAGCTTTGACGTAAATCAGGCCGCCCTGAGCTACAAAACCTAACTCTGCTCCTTTTCGGTCAAAGAGCGAGGCACCAAACGCCAGCGGTGTTCCATCAGGGTGACGGGCCAGTAATGAAAATGTTTTTCGCGTATCGGTCATGTATTTCACATAAGAAATACTGCCTTTCCAGGGTGCGATTTTTTTAATATTCCCCTGAATATCACTGGCGGATTCAGAATTAAGATGAAATGTATTTTTGCGCCACGGCGTCGCGAAGGGCACCAGCGCCTTACCCTGACTATTTGTATAAATTGTCGCGTTACCATTAACTTTCGCACCAGCAATGCCCGGCGCATCAATAATCACGAAGTGATTACCGGTCTGTGGCGACGTTAGCAAACCGTGCTGAGAGAGCAGTATAGTACCCGAAGCCGTCGCGCCATATTGGGTATATTTCTCACCCTGTGTCAGATTCCCGGTAAAGGTCGACCACGGAGATGCATAAGAGAAATAACCGCCAGAAGAGACACCGTCACGGCTTCGATTATTCACTAACAGGTTATACCTGAACGCGTCTGAAACTTTCTCATTCCAGCCCAGAGAGGCGCTTGACTGGCTTCCTTCAACACTGGATGAGGCACTGACTGTGCCATCGTGCCCAAATATGCTCCAGGGAATGCTGAGTGTTAAACTGGCATACTCTTCCTGGCGATAAACCGCATTACTGCGATTCTCTTCGTATGTTTCTGCATTAGTGTAAATTCTTTTGCCTGCATTCAGTGACCAGGAAATCTGATTATAAGTGTTGCTCCATCCCACACTGAACTGGCGAGAGACCTTGTCAGTATTCCAGTAACCCACAGCATAAAGGCTGGCGTTTAAACTGCCATAACCTGCGGGCAGGCGTTGATCAATAGCCAGATTAAGACTGTTCTTTTCCTGAGCTCGGTAGCCTATACGGTCGCTGATATATTCAGCAGCGGTGTCCGCCTGACTCAGAGTAATGAAGTTTTTGTCGCTGTAAGAGGCCGCAACAGTGACTGATGTTCGGGTTGGAAAATGTTTATTCAGCGCCACCCTGACTTTCTCACCTTGCTGCTTTTCTTCTGTCAAATTTGCCTGGGTATATTGATAGCTGGTAGTCAGCGTACCGAGCCACGGAACAAGCAGACCGGTACCGATCAGTCCTGACTGGTATTTTTCGGCAGCAATGACACCGGTAACCATTGTTAAATAATTGTTAATGCCCCGACTATACTCTGCCTGAACAAAATCATTCTGCCTGAACAGGGCGTCACTTTTAAATTTACCGGCATATATCTCCCAGTCGGTGGAGCCGCTTCTTAGCAGGCTGCCTGCAGCCGAGTATGGGATGATGGTCGTGGTTTTACTGCCATCTGCGTTTTCAATAACGAGTGAGAGGTCAGAACGTGAGCCGGTTGGCATAAGGTCAGCAAATTCAAAAGGACCTGGGGGAACGCTCTGCTGAAAAACAACCCGGTTATCCTGTAGCACCTTAACAATCGCATTGGTTTGTGCCACACCGCTGATGACGGGCATATAGGTTCGGTAGCTGTCAGGCAACATGGCGAGATCTTTAGTCAGACTGAATCCGCGAAACTTAACACTGTCGAACCAGGATGAGCGGGTGTAATCGTCACCCACTTTAACTGCCGAGTTGATCGCCGGAATCGATTTCTCAAGATAGCGAGAACGGTTCATCCAGCGGGAAGTGGTCTGATTGCGATAGTAATAGCTATTGTCGCGCAGATGCCAGTCAGCCACGTTAAAGCCGCTATTCAGGGTCAGATAAAGATTGGACTGGTTATTACTGTCACGGTATTTACCGCCAGAAAAGATGGCACTGTAGTTCGTGAATAACCCTGTGATTCCCTTATCCCACAATTCTGGCGGCATCCAGTTGCGGTCGTGCGCAATAATACGTGCCTGCGGGACGGTAATATCCAGCTGGAAAATATCCTGACGAAACTTAAGCGCGTCGTCAGTGACAATATCCTGCAGGTCAACCCAATCCTGGTTCAGCGGCGTCAGTTTCTTATCATGTGCGTCAGGGTCGGTTTTGATATCTAAAGCACTGATATCTTCTCTGGGAATAAGAAAGACGCCATTCCCTTCCACTCTTAGCTGATGATTACCTTTCCACTCTTTATTAACATAAATATCCACGCTGTAGATGCCAGGAGAGATAGGGTTTCTCTCGCTGGACCAGGCTTCATTCGAGGCGCTACCGAGCATAAAGCCCTGATTGAATTCTTCCTCAGCATAGCTGCGAATGCATACAGCGACGCTGATGAAAAGTAACGTTGTTTTTAGAAGAGTCAGTCTGGTATTCATTAGCGGCTGATATCAACTGTTCTTAAAGTTCCGAAATCATCAATGTATGTCAGATAAAATTTTCCCTGGGTTGAGAAACCTGCAGACTTACCAACAGAGGCGCAACTAAAGGGTTTTGCCAGTACGGATTCCTGCAGCAGATTATCTTTTTTACTGCCATTTTTGACTTTGCTTAATCCGGCAACGGTGACGTAATAGGGTGAGCTGTTTTTAATACAGGTGCCATTGTTATCACGCGTCAGCTTCAGGTGATCCTGCAGTTTATTTTGATTGATGCTCAGATTAGTTGGACGATAAAAAACTTTGACGCGGTTTCTGATAGCAAACTGGAGGTAGCTACCGCTTTTATCTTTTGGATTCGGTGGGATATCGATGAAATTCAGCCAGAATAGGCTTTCACGATCTTTTGGCAGTGAGGCAGCCAGATCATTTTTGACTACAGTCAGAATCTGACCATCATTGGCACCGATGCGAACTACGGAAGGCACAACGGCCAATGCCAGCCTGAGGTTTTCAGGTTTCTCATCAGGATTTCCGTTGTCTATCCATGACTGAACAAGATGAGCTTCTGCTGATTTATTGACGAGCTGTACGTTGACGCTTTTCTTGTCACCACTATAGATAACACGCGTATTATTCATCACGACGCTGGCGTTTGCGCTTAATGAAAAAATGCATAGCAGTGTGCCTAAAGAAACGAGTTTCATTTTCAGTCCTCATTTTTTAGACATCCTTGTCTCAGCGAAATATCCTGTTTTTACAATTATTCGTAAGTGAAGGTGTAAGTTGCAGTGGTCACCACTGAACCGGCTTTTACTGCTGCGCCGCCATAGTTGTAATAGTTGGCGTAGTAGTTAATGGCACCGCCTGGTGCAGTATCAAAGTTTGTGCCGTCTGAAGAGGTGGTTTTCAGGCCACTGTCCAGCGCGGAGTTCAGCGCAACCAACTGGCTGCCATCTTTAGTAATACCGATGCCCACGCCGCTTGAGGTGCCAGTCGTGTTTTTCAGGTAGGTGTTGTCATCAGAGACATTCCCGCCTGAAAAAGTGATTTTCAGCGTCTGCGCTGTAGCGCTGGTGCTGTCAAAACCTGAACAGCCATCTACGTTCAGCGTGAACTGTTTTGCATTAGTGCTGACTACGCCAACGGTAGTGCCCATATCGGTGCTGGTGACCGGATTTAAATCAACCGCAAAGTCACTTCCGCTGTTGGTTGTTACGTTACAGGTTGCATCTGTTACTGCACCATAAAAGGTGATGGTGCCACCCCCGACATCAGCAGTAGTAGAGGTGGCGAAAGCGACCTGGCAGGTCATTAACAGGGCAATTCCTGCAGTGATTTTATTAAGCGCTAATTTTTTCATTTTTATAATCCTTTTGTTGAGTCAGATTAACGTGACGTGTATTGACACAATAAAAAGTCTCTTCAAGTGGTGACGCAGGGTTTATTACCTGGTCCTTGTTGTGTGCAATTAACAGGAAATAAGTTGATGCGGCAATAAGCTCTATTTTCAGAAGTCAACTTAATTAATTCCTCCTTAATAAATTAAAGTGAATAAATTAAGTGATTTTCCAGTCTGGCGTATACTGTGTCGCATCAGGAATCGGCCTTTCCTGTTAGCGGTAAAGGTAACAAAAAATCGGGTGGGGGAATATATGTCTGGCGTTATATATATTTATTCAAAAGCTAATAAACTTTAATTTTGTGGGAGGGTAATGTTGGGTGGAATCTGGTTTTATTAACATGCTTTCCAGAATGAGAATTGCCCACGAATAATCAAAACTAAATTGACATGAAGTGAATTTAATTTACGATACGTTCGCGCTAAGCGCAAATGATAATGTCTACTATTGGGTATTTGTCTATTCTCAGCTGGCGACGCTATGCTTTATATTCAGCCGCAGGCTTTCAAATCGCCATGCAGTGCAAAAAAGCACAGCATGGCGTTGATCCGACCGCTATTACTCGGTGTTTTCCTGCGCTTCACGCTGGCGGCGCTTCTCCTGCTTCCTCTTTTCGGCCTTGGCTTTAGCCACGGCGGCTTCACTCATATCATTGCGGATTTGCGCATGGCTTATCAGGGCAAAAATCAGGGTACCACCGGTAATGTTGCCGAGCAGCGTTGGCAGGGCAAACGGCCACAAAAACTCATGCCAGCTGATGCTGCCATTGAAAACCAGATAAAGCACTTCTACCGAGCCTACTACGATATGCGCCAGATCACCCAGCGCAACCAGCCAGGTCATCATGACAACAACCAGCAGCTTAGCGCCCCCCGCAGAGGGAAACATCCAGACCATAGTGGCGATAATCCAGCCTGAAATCACCGCATTGGCAAACATCTCACCGGGAGTGTTTTCCATCACCTTCATACTGATATCGGTAAACGCCTGGCGGGTAGCCTCATCAAATATCGGCATCTCATTGAATGCCAGCGCACCGAGTGCCGTACCGATTAAATTTCCGAATAAAACAATGCTCCATAACCGCAACAGCAGACCCGCATTACTCCAGGTCGGTTTGTGCATCACTGGTAACACGGCGGTAACGGTATTTTCAGTAAACAGTTGCTGGCGCGCCATAATGACAATAACAAAACCAAAGGTATAACCGAGGTTTTCAAGCAGGAATGCGCCCGGTACGCCATCCAGATGCACCTGGAATATCCCTTTAGCCATCAGCGAGGCGCCCATAGACAGGCCCGCCGCGATAGCTGACCAGAGCAGCGCCATACCGTCGCGCTCCAGCTCCTTTTCTCCATCCTGGCGAATTTCCTCATGGATCGCCGCTGCGCGGGAGGGTAAAGCCTCCTCATCGACTTCGATGTCAGTGCCCTTGTCCTTCTCTTCGCTTTCTACGTCGTTAGGACCCTGTTCGTTACCTGATGAAGGCTTCATATTTTCTCCTGGTGATAGTGCTGTAGCGTAATAAGCGTAGTCGTTTTTTATTTGCTGAGAATGTAACAATCAGTGCGAATAAGCGTAACAACGTTTTTCGGAACTGCATTTTTATTCAGACTTCTGACGATACCGCACGAATAAGCTACTGGCAGCGAAACTGAGCGGTGGCTCACACTTCGGCCCACAGCAACATTGTGGTAATATCCCGGCCACTTTTAGCTGGTGCGATTCTCCCCTCGATGTTGGAAATCATTACGCTCACTTGTGCATACGATGAACGCGCGCTGTTCCGACGGCTCTCTTTTTGCGTCTCTGCTGGTGACATTGTGCAGATTGAAGGCCCGAATGGTGCCGGTAAGACTTCGTTATTGCGCCTGATGGCTGGCCTCAGCCGTCCTGAAGAGGGTGAAATACGCTGGCAACAGCAGCCAATCCTGCGGCAGCGTGAAACCTGGCACCAGGCAATGCTTTATCTGGGCCACCATACCGGTGTCAAAGGCGTGCTTACGCCGCTGGAAAATCTGCGTTTTTACCATCCCGATTGCAGTGATGCGCAGATCTTTGCTGCGCTTGAGTGTGTCGATCTTACGGGCGATGAAGAGGTGCCGGTCAGCCGGTTGTCGGCGGGCCAGCAGCGTCGGGTGGCGCTCGCGCGCTTGTGGCTAAGCCATGCCAGCCTGTGGATCCTCGATGAGCCCTTGACCGCCATCGACAAAGCGGGAATTGAAAAATTAATGGCGCAATTCGTCCGGCATGCCGATAACGGCGGTGCAGTGATCCTGACAACCCATCAGGATTTGCCTGCGGATGCAGCACGGGTGCGTAAAATTCGCCTCGGCGACGAGGAGGCAGAGTGATGCTGTTTCGCCTCATCCAGCGTGAATTGCGCATTGCCTTTCGCAGCGGTGCGGATGTGGTTAATCCGCTCTGGTTTTTCCTGATTGTCATTACCCTGTTTCCGCTGGGCATCGGACCGGATCCGCAACAGCTGGCGCGTATTGCGCCGGGCGTTGCCTGGGTTGCCGCACTGCTGGCGTCGCTGCTGGCGCTGGAACGGCTATTCCGCGATGACTTCAGCGATGGTTCGCTGGAGCAACTGGTGCTGCTGCCAACGCCTCTTCCGCTAACGGTTATCGGCAAAGTGGTGGCGCACTGGCTGGTTACCGGCGTGCCACTGATTATTCTGTCGCCGCTGGCTGCGCTGCTGCTGTCGCTGGATTTTAATGGCTGGCGGGCGATGGCGCTGACGCTGTTGCTAGGCACGCCAACCCTGAGTTTTCTCGGTGCCATTGGCGTGGGTCTCACGGTAGGTTTACGACGCGGCGGCGTACTGTTAAGCCTGCTGGTGCTGCCGCTGGCTATTCCTGTCCTGATCTTTGCCAGTGCGGCGATGGAGGCGGCCAGTCAGGGATTGCCGACGGGGGGCTATCTGGCCATTCTTGGCGCGATGCTGCTGGGCAGCGCTACGCTCGCGCCGTTTGCTACGGCGGCGGCGCTACGCATTACTTTGCAGTAACCGGCTTGTACCAGCCGCACGTGAAAGACGCGGCAATACTCTTTTATCGTTAATGTGAGCATCTGATATGTGGAAAGCGTTACATCAGCTGGCCAGACCCGAACGGCTTTATCAATTTTCGGGTCGACTGGTGCCCTGGTTTGCCGTTGCAGGGCTGGCGTCATTGCTGCTGGGCTGGGGCTGGGGATTCGGTTTTGCTCCTGCCGACTATCAGCAGGGCGACAGTTTTCGCATCATGTATATCCATGTACCCGCCGCGATGTGGTCGATGGGCATCTATGCCTCAATGGCTATCGCCGCCTTTATTGGTCTGGTGTGGCAGATGAAGATGGCCGATCTGCTCTCTGCCGCCATGGCACCCGTGGGGGCGGTTTTTACCTTTATTGCGCTGGTCACCGGTTCTGCCTGGGGCAAGCCGATGTGGGGCACCTGGTGGATCTGGGATGCGCGTCTGACGTCGGAGCTGGTGCTGCTGTTCCTCTATATGGGCGTTATCGCGCTTTATCATGCTTTTGATGATCGCCGCACCGCAGGCCGGGCCGCCGGCATTCTGATTCTGGTTGGCGTGGTCAATCTGCCCATCATTCACTTCTCGGTGCAGTGGTGGAATACCCTGCATCAGGGCTCGTCAGGCCTTCTTCAGCAGGCGATTGCGCCCGTGATGCGAACCCCCCTGCGCTGGGCAATCCTGGGTTATCTGCTGCTGTTTATCACGCTGACCCTGATGCGGTTACGCAACCTGATCCTGTTAACTGAACGTCATCGTCCCTGGGCGTTAGATGTGGCGAAGCAGGGAGAGCAGGCATGACCCCGGCATTTACCTCCTTGCACGCCTTCTTTGCGATGGGCGGTTACGCCTTTTACGTCTGGCTGGCGGTTGCCTGCACGCTGCTACCGCTTATCGGCCTGACGCTGCATACGCTGTTGCTGCGCCGACGCCTGCTGGCTGAGATCCGCCAGCGTGATGCACGGGAACGCCGCATCCGGGTGGCGAAAACGAAAAAAGCCGTAGCTGATGCGGCAGGAGAGACACTGTGAATATCCGTCGACGCAACCGCCTCTATGCGGCAGTGGCGATCCTGCTCGGCCTTGGCCTGGCCACCGCGTTGGTCATGTATGCGCTGCGCTCAAACATCGATCTGTTCTATACCCCGGGTGAAATTCTCTACGGCAAAGGCGAGGCGCACGAGAAGCCTGAAGCGGGCCAGCGACTGCGCGTCGGTGGCATGGTGATGCCCGGCAGCGTCCGGCGCGATCCCAATACGCTGGCGGTATCGTTCAAACTTTATGATGCACGCGGCGTGGTCAGCGTCAGTTTTGAAGGCATCCTGCCGGATCTGTTCCGGGAAGGGCAGGGCGTTGTCGCACAGGGCGTGCTGACGACGGGCAACCAGATTATCGCCAAAGAAGTGCTGGCGAAACATGATGAGAAATACACGCCGCCGGAGATTGAAGACGCGATGAAGCAAAATCACACCGGCCCGCAATCGCTCTATCAGGCGGGAAATAAATCACCATGATGCCCGAGATTGGTACCTTTCTGCTCTGCCTGGCGCTGGGGCTTTCGCTGCTGCTGAGCAGTTATCCGCTGTGGGGTGCAGTGCGCCAGGATGCCCGTCTGATGGCAATGGCGCGTCCGTTGGCCAGCGGGCTGTTTGTCTGCATCGCAGCGGCGTTTGCGCTGCTGGTCTGGGCCTTTATCAGCAACGACTTTACCGTTGCCTATGTCGTCACGAACTCCAACAGCCTGCTGCCGGTCTACTACCGCATCGCCGCCACCTGGGGCGCACACGAAGGTTCACTGCTGCTGTGGGTGCTGCTGCTCAGCACCTGGACACTGGCGGTGGCGATCTTCAGCCGCGGGATGCCGCAGGATGCACTGGCCCGCGTGCTTGCCGTCATGGGAATGATTAACCTCGGCTTTCTTCTGTTTATCCTGCTGACCTCTAATCCGTTTAGCCGCACGCTGCCGGACTTTCCGATAGACGGGCATGACCTGAATCCGATGCTGCAGGATATCGGTCTCATTTTCCATCCGCCGCTGCTCTATATGGGCTACGTCGGCTTTTCGGTGGCGTTTGCCTTTGCCATCGCCTCACTGATGGCCGGACGGCTCGATACCGCGTGGGCGCGGTGGTCACGTCCCTGGACCACCGCGGCCTGGGTCTTTCTGACCATCGGTATCGTCCTCGGTTCTGCGTGGGCCTATTACGAGCTCGGCTGGGGCGGCTGGTGGTTCTGGGATCCGGTTGAAAATGCCTCATTTATGCCGTGGCTGGCGGGCACGGCCCTGATGCACTCGCTGGCAGTCACCGAAAAGCGCGGCACCTTTAAAGCCTGGACCGTGCTGCTGGCGATTACCGCGTTTTCGCTGAGTCTGCTGGGGACATTCCTGGTACGATCCGGCGTGCTGGTGTCAGTGCATTCTTTTGCCTCCGATCCGGCGCGCGGGATGTTCATCCTTGCGTTTCTGGTCATCGTTATCGGCAGTTCGTTGCTGCTCTACGCCATTAAAGGCGGGCAGGTGCGTGGCCGGGTTCAGAATGAAACCTGGTCACGGGAATCGTTCCTCCTGGGTAATAACGTGCTGCTGATTGCTGCAATGCTGGTGGTGCTGCTCGGCACCCTATTGCCGCTGGTGCATAAGCAACTGGGGCTGGGCAGCATCTCGGTCGGTGAACCCTTCTTCAACACGATGTTCAGCTGGCTGATGGCACCGTTTGCTTTGCTGATGGGGATCGGCCCGCTGGTGCGCTGGCGTCGCGATGAACCCCAGAAGCTCGCAAAACGGCTGGGGCTGGCGCTGATTGTCACTCTGGCCTGTTCCATGATCGTTCCCTGGTGGCTGCAGGATCGCATTGCGGCGATGACTGTGGTTGGTCTGCTGATGTCGCTCTGGATTATCGTGCTGACGCTGCTGGAACTGCATGAGCGCGCCACCCATCGTCATCCGTTCTTTGTGGGTTTACGTCACCTGTCACGCAGCCACTGGGGCATGGTGCTGGGCCATCTTGGTGTGGGTATGACGGTGATTGGCATTGCCTTCAGTACGCAGTACAGCGTGGAACGCGACGTGCGGATGAGAGCGGGTGATAGC
Source organism: Candidatus Pantoea gossypiicola (assembly GCF_008632075.1). Classification (GTDB taxonomy): domain Bacteria; phylum Pseudomonadota; class Gammaproteobacteria; order Enterobacterales; family Enterobacteriaceae; genus Pantoea; species Pantoea gossypiicola. The sequence continues at coordinate 301,427 of NZ_VWVM01000001.1, read as the reverse complement.
GTCGATATTCATCACTATCACTTTGTCTTCCGCGGCGTGCAGAATCTGCAGGGACCTAACTACAGCGGCGGCATGGGCATCATTGACGTCACCCGCAACGGCAAACATGAAGCGACGCTGCAGGCGGAAAAACGCTTTTACACCGCCGCCCGTACCATGATGACCGAAGCGGCGATTGATGGCGGTTTCAGCCGCGATCTCTACGCGGCGCTGGGCGAAGAGCTGGAGGATGGCGGCTGGGCTGTGCGCATCTACTACAAACCCTTTGTCCGCTGGATCTGGTTCGGTGGTGCGCTGATGGCGCTGGGCGGGCTGTTCTGCCTGTTTGATCCCCGTTACCGTTCGCGCAAAAAAGCAGAAGCGGAGGCACGGACATGAACAAGAAAATCTTGTTTATTCCCCTGATGCTGTTTCTGCTGCTGGCGGCCGCGCTGCTGTGGCAGCTAACGCGTAATGCCGATGGTGACGATCCGACCCGTCTTGAATCGGCTCTGATTGGCAAACCGGTGCCGCTGTTCCGGCTGGAAGCCCTGGATCAGCCGGGCAAAACGTATGATCAGCGCGTGCTGACAGATGGCCAACCGATATTGCTCAACGTCTGGGCGACCTGGTGTCCGACCTGCCGCGCTGAGCATCACTATCTGAATACGCTGGCGGAGCAGGGCATTCGTGTCGTCGGATTGAACTATAAAGACGATCGTCAGAAGGCGGTTAACTGGCTGAATACGCTGGGCAATCCCTATGCGCTAAGTCTCTACGACGGCAACGGCATGCTGGGGCTGGATCTCGGCGTCTATGGTGCGCCGGAGACTTTCCTGATCGATGGTAAAGGGATTATCCGTTATCGCCACGCGGGCGATCTCAATGCGCGCGTCTGGGAGCAGGAAGTGAAACCCTTGTGGATGAAATACAGTGCGGAGGCGGGATCATGAAAATGCTGTTACTGCTCTGCGGCCTGCTGTTCAGCATCAACCTGTGGGCAGGCATCGACACGCTGCAATTTGACTCGGAGGCCCAGGAAGAGCAATACCGCGATCTGACCGCGTCACTGCGCTGTCCGAAATGTCAGAACAACAGCATCGCCGACTCGAATGCCATGATTGCCGCCGACATGCGGCTGAAAGTTTATGAGCTGATGAAGCAGGGGCAGAGTCGCCAGCAGATTATCGACTACATGGTGGCGCGCTACGGCAACTTCGTCAGCTATTCGCCACCGGTCACGCCTTCAACCCTGATTCTGTGGGCGGGTCCGGCGCTGTTTGCGCTGCTGGGTGGTGTGGTGATCATCCTGCGCAGCCGTCAGCGCAAAACCCGCAGTGAGCTGGATGAAGATGAGCAACAGCGTCTTAATGCGCTACTGAAGTCTGACAGGAAGCCGTAATGAGTGCATTCTGGATTACCCTTTTTCTGTTACTGCTGGCGGCCTGCACGCTGTTTCTGGCCGCAGGCTGGCGGCAGCGTCAGGCCAGCGCAGGCGATCGCGATCGCCTGAATCAGCGTTTCTATCATCAGCGGATAGAGGAGCTGGCGCAGGATGAAGCGCAGGGCGTCGTTGCTGAGCGTCCGCTGATGGAACGGGAGCTACAGCAGACGCTGCTGGCGGATATCCCGCCGGCACAGACGCTGCAGTCACACAGCAGCCGCCGCTGGATTCTGCTGCCAGGCCTGATTGTGCTGGTTGCGGTTTCGCTGGGCACTTATCTGAAAACCAGCGGCCTGGCACAATTCACCGGCTGGATGCAGGTGCAGCAGGCGTATCCTGAGCTGCGTGCCCGTCTGATGGACCCCGGCGCAAAACCGCTGAGCATGGAGGAGCTGGCGCGTTTACAGCTCGGATTACGTACCGCGTTGCAAACCGAACCGGATAATCTGGCCGACTGGACAATGCTGGGACGGCTCGGCATGGTGCTGAATAATGCGGAAATTGCCAGCCAGGCTTTTGAGCATGCACTACAGCTGGCCCCCAACGATCTGGCGCTGAAGCAGGATTATGCAGAGGTGCTGACAAGATCCGCCGATCCGCAGGATAACCGTCAGGCATCACTGCTGCTGCAATCCTTGCTTAAAGCTGATCCGCAAAATCTGCGGACGCTGAGCCTGCTGGCGTATAACGCTTACGGTCAGCAACAGTATGATCAGGCTATCGATGCATGGCAGACTCTGCTGGGTCTGTTGCCTGCCGGTGATTCGCGACACGCGATGATCGCCCGCAGTATTGAAAAGGCCCGAAGCGATGCCGGGCAGCAGAGTCGTCAGCTGGCGCTGACAGTGACGCTGACCCCAGAGGCAGAAAAAATGTTACCGCAGGACGGAGTGTTGTATATTTCGGTTTCTGACGGGGATTCACCGGTACCGGTGGCGGTTAAGCGTATGCCGCTCAGCCACTTCCCACTGTCGCTGACGCTGGATGACAGCAATGCCATGATGCCGGATCGCCTGCTTTCGGCGCAGCATCAGGTTGAGGTTCGGGTGCGGATTTCCCGCGATGGCAGCGCCAATCCGCAGCCAGGTGACTGGCTGGGTCTGAGCGCGGTGACACCCTGGGATGGGCATCAGCCGATCGCGGTGGAGATCAATAAGCAGCTACCCTGAACGTCAAAATGATAACGTTAAAAATGATGCGTGCTATTGCCTGCTGCCTCTGGCACAAAGTCAGCTATGCTCATCGGATAAGCCGATACGACAGGGCTGTGACCTGAACGATGGGCTGACCTTTTTCATCCGCACAGGGAGATTGGAATGAATTATCGCCTGACCAGCCTGGCTGTCGCCAGCGTCCTTCTGGTGGGTTGTGCCAGTTCAAAGCCGGCAAATAGCGATCCTGCGCAGCGCAGCGATCCATTTGAAGGCTTTAACCGCACGATGTTTAACTTTAACTACAACGTGCTGGATCCGTACGTGCTTCGTCCGGTCGCTGTGGCATGGCGTGATTATGTGCCGGTCCCGGCGCGTACCGGCCTGAGCAATTTTCTCGGCAACCTGGAAGAGCCAGCCAGTATGGTCAACGCTATTCTGGTCGGTAACGGACGTGATGCGGGCATTCACTTTACCCGTTTCTTCCTGAACAGCGTGCTGGGACTGGGCGGTTTCATTGACGTTGCCGGTAAAGCCAACCCGGAGCTGGCGCGCGAAGAGCCGCACCGTTTCGGTACCACGCTGGGTCACTATGGCGTCGGCTACGGGCCTTATGTTGAACTGCCTGCTTACGGCAGCTTCACGGTTCGTCAGGATGGCGGTGACTATGTTGATACGCTCTATCCGATCCTCGGCTGGCTGACCTGGCCAATGTCGATTGGTAAATGGACGCTGGAAGGTATTGAGACCCGCGCTCAGTTGCTGGATTCTGATGCCATCCTGAAACAGCAGAGCGATCCGTACGCCTTTATCCGTAACGCCTACTTCCAGCGGCACGACTTCCTGGCGCGTGGCGGTAAACTCAAGCCGGAAGATAATCCTAACGCAGCCGCGATTCAGGATGACCTGAAGGATATCGATTCGCAGTAATGTTACGGTCCTTAAAAGGGCGCGTCACATACGTCGTTTTGATTTTATTGCTGACGTCTTACCCGGTCTGCTGTAAGACCGGGTAAGAACAGAGTTCAGGTTCAGGCTCTTCCTGATCGCCCGATTCTCGTCGTTCATGCTATGGAAAACTTTTCTCTTCTGCTTTTACTTCTGACTTAATTCGTAACGACCTTTCCTGTTTGGGGCTGTTATTAACCTTCTGCCTTCCTGAATAACAGTATTTTTTCGACAGATTTGGTGTCTGAGAATAACGGCTCATAGGGGCAGATCCGGATGTAAAATTCGGTAGAATTTTCTGGTGCGAAAAAACGCTTTGTAATCAGTCGGATAATTTTAGAGTGTTCCCCGCGTGAGCGGGGATAAACCGGCACATGTAAGCCCGCCGCGTGCGGGCTTTAAGTGTTCCCCGCGTGAGCGGGGATAAACCGGTCTCGCAATGAGCAAATACACAGACTGTATAGTGTTCCCCGCGTGAGCGGGGATAAACCGCTGACTCTTCATGGCTGGCTGATTCATGAAGCGTGTTCCCCGCGTGAGCGGGGATAAACCGACCTGTCTGATTTTGAGCGGGATATTAAGGGCGTGTTCCCCGCGTGAGCGGGGATAAACCGAGTACTTCTTTCGCCCATCATTCACAGCGATGGTGTTCCCCGCGTGAGCGGGGATAAACCGTTGGCGGCGACTGGATCGCAGATTGGGAGGCTGTGTTCCCCGCGTGAGCGGGGATAAACCGTGCGCTGGTGCCTTTGACGCGATATCCGTCGGGTGTTCCCCGCGTGAGCGGGGATAAACCGGCTTAACAGTCAGGCCGGTCAGGTACTGGCTGGTGTTCCCCGCGTGAGCGGGGATAAACCGAACAATTCGAGAGGCTAGAGTGACGATACCCGGTGTTCCCCGCGTGAGCGGGGATAAACCGGTTGAGCCCGTGTCCGGCTGACGCGGGATGCAGTGTTCCCCGCGTGAGCGGGGATAAACCGGATTCAGCCTGCGCCTTGTCAGCGGAGAAGAAGTGTTCCCCGCGTGAGCGGGGATAAACCGCGTGGCGCTACCCATGCCCGGGTAACGCCGGAGTGTTCCCCGCGTGAGCGGGGATAAACCGGAGTATGTGGGCAGTGCCATTACGCTGACGCTGTGTTCCCCGCGTGAGCGGGGATAAACCGGCGCAGAGCTAATAGAAATTGACACAGAACGAGTGTTCCGCACGCGAGCGGGGATAAACCGCCGCGATAAACCTGTAATGAAAGAGTCCGGGAAAGGTGAGGGTAAATCTTCGCTATGCGAGCGTTGATTAACCATGGTGAAGAAAGACGTCGAAGAGTGAGAATTTCTGGAACTCCCGTACCTGCCGGGAAAAAGTCGAGGTTGGTCAGCTGTCTGAAGGCGACTCATCAGAGTCGCCTTTTTTAAACCCGTCCCTCGATCAGAACTTGTAGTTAAAGCTCGCACCATAGAGCCAGGCCTTGCCTTCAGAGGTAAAGGTATAAGGACCTTCTTTCACCGTTACTTTCTGCCCATGCATATAAGAGATACCCAAATCGACTGAGGCATCATCGTTAAAGGCGTAAGACGTACCCGCACTCAGCCATAAACGATCCTGGTCCGGAATAGAGATAGAACGCTTATCAGCCGGTACCGGGCTGTCATCAAACGCAATACCGGTACGGAAAATCCAGTTTTTGTCGTAGGAATAGGTTGTGCCCAGTGCAATGCGGTAAGCATCACGGAAGCCTTCATCTTTATAGAAAAGCGTCTGGCCATTAGAACCGGTGGCTTTCAGCTCCTGGAACTGGCTCCAGCTGGTGTAGGCCATGCTGTAGTGAACCGCCCACTGCGGTGCCACTTTATGCCAGCCCGATACTTCCCACATCTCTGGCAGATTCAGGGTTAACGCGCCAGGAACAGTGGTGCCATTGGTGCCAAAAGGTACACCTGATACTTCCGGGTTATTCACTGCATTCAGTCGGGAAGAGAGGCTGCTTTTGTAATCGCCATCAAAGTCGACTTTCACTTCTGAACGATAGGTAAAGCCGAAACGGTTATTTTCATCCACTTCGTACAGGATACCGGCGTTCCAGCCATATCCCCACTCATCGCCTTTCAGATGGGCAACCTGCGTATCAGCCGGAACGCCCAGTCTTGCGCCTGACTCACCGGCATAGCGTTCAATTTTGGCTTTGGCATAAACCGCATCAAAACCGACGCCAAAACTAAAATGCTCATTTAAGCGGTACGCGGTGCTGAGATTGAAATTGCCGGTTACCAGATCGGTTTTACCGCCGTAACCCCCCGCGGTGTAGCCATTATTAAACTCTGTTGCTAAGCCATAATTAGAGGTTGCAGACGCGCCGATCCACCACTGATCGTTGATGGGCTGAACATAATGAATATTGGGGACCCACTGATTCGGGGCAATATTATTGGCATCCAGGCTGCGTCCGCTGGGGCTGCGACCACTGATATTGACGTCTGGCGCAATATAAACCGCACCGAGTGAAAATTCCGGACGATCCATTAACGCCATCGTCGCCGGGTTACGGCTGGCTGATGCCGCTGTATCGCCCATTGCTCCTTCGCCTGAATATGCGCGACCTAAACCAATCGTAGAGAATTCATTTAACTGAAATCCAGCTGCGTAAACGTGTGAAGAGACAAGCGCCACTGCAGCCGCCACGGCTGACTTTGCAAACAGGTTTTTATGGTTCATGACCACAACCTCATGTGAATTATTATTTAACGCTATAACGTCGCGTAACAAAGGACGGCGGATTGTAGGGACTGACGTAAAACGCACATATCAGACCAGTGCGGAGAGTATAGGTCTGACCTGTGTGTATGTTGCAATATTGTTTTTAAAATATTTCAGGATTGATCGCTTAAAATTCGATCTGCATAACAAAACTGCCCCGATTCTGCACAGCATACCGATTCCAGTTTGTTCTGGATCAATTTTTATTGTGATATTCGTCACTTAGGGCCATGCGCGTGGCACATCTTTACGCGAGCAGGTAAAATTTCGGCCATAAAATCGCTCAACCCACCAGATCGCTGGTCAGGAGAATGAAATGACTGATGCCATTAAAAAATGCAGTGCGACCGAAACAGCAGCCTGCTGTTGTGTTGATGTGGGCACGGTAATGGATAACACCGATTGCACCGCCAGCTGGTCAGAATGGTTTGCTCAGCGTGACGATGCTGAAGCTAAATTAGCGCTCCTCACCGAACGTGCACGCGAAGTTGAATCGGAACCCTGTGTGATTGAGTCGCGCTTTAGTGAAGTGGATCAGGGTGTGCAGCTGGATATCGATTTTACTTTCAGTTGCCAGGCTGAAACGATGATTTTTCAGCTCGGTTTGCGTTAAGTCTCATAACGCCGCGTTAATGCGGCGTTTTACATTTTCGTGTTTTCCTTCGCACTTTTTCCTTTCCGGTATTGGCGGCTCACCCGCTTGTGGTTAACACTGATCAGGTCAGACCTCTTCAGGCAATGATGCCACAGTCCCAGCCACAGGTGAGAATAATGAGCAAAGCGCAGCCGCTGCTGACGCGTGATGGTGAACGCATCGCAATAACCCACGGGTTACGCACCCCTTTTTTGCGCCAGGCGACCGGCTTTCATGGCATTCCCGCCATTGAACTTGGGCGGATGGTGGTCAGCGAATTAATGGCGCGCAGTGAACTGCCAGCTGAGGTGATCGAGCAACTGGTCTTTGGTCAGGTGGTGCAGATGCCGGAAGCACCGAACATTGCGCGTGAAATTGTACTGAGCAGCGGCCTTGATGTGCACACCGATGCCTATAGCGTCAGCCGTGCCTGCGCCACCAGTTTCCAGGCAGTGGCGAATGTGGCAGAAAGTCTGCTGGCTGGCACGATTTCTGCGGGCATTGCCGGAGGCGCAGACTCCTCTTCAGTGCTGCCAATCGGCGTCAGTAAAACACTGGCCAGCGCGCTGGTGGATCTCAATAAAGCCCGCAGCCTTGGGCAAAAACTGCACATCCTTAAGCGTCTGCGTCCGCGCGATCTGCTGCCGGTGCCGCCCGCGGTGGCCGAGTATTCAACCGGCCTGCGCATGGGTGACACCGCCGAGCAGATGGCAAAGAGTCATGGCATCACCCGTGAGGCACAGGATGCGCTGGCGCTGCGATCTCATCAGCATGCCGCCCGCGCCTGGCAATCCGGGGTACTCAATCAGGAAGTGATGGCAGCCTTTGTGCCGCCGTGGAAAACCGCTATCGACCAGGACAATAACGTCCGCATGAACGCCAGAGCAGAGGATTACGCCCGCTTGCGTCCGGCGTTTGATCGTCAGCACGGCAGCGTCACGGCGGCCAACAGCACGCCACTCACCGACGGTGCGGCCGCCGTGATTCTGATGCGCGAAGGCCGCGCCCGTGAACTCGGTGTCACGCCGCTGGGCTATCTGCGCAGCTACGCGTTTACCGCGATTGGTGTACAGCAGGATATGCTGCTGGGCCCGGCGTACTCCTCCCCGCTGGCGCTGGATCGCGCCGGGATCACGCTGGCCGATCTGACGCTAATCGATATGCACGAAGCGTTTGCGGCCCAGACGCTGAGCAATCTGCAACTGTTTCGCGACGAGCGCTTTGCCCGTGAGGTGCTCAATCGTCCTCATGCGCTGGGCGAAGTGAATGAAGAGCGCTTTAACGTGCTGGGTGGTTCAATCGCCTATGGTCATCCTTTTGCTGCCACGGGCGCGCGTATGATCACCCAGACGCTGAATGAATTACGCCGTCGCGGTGGCGGGTTAGGACTGGTCACAGCGTGTGCGGCGGGCGGTCTGGGTGCGGCAATGGTTCTGGAGGCCGAATAATGGAGCAGAATGCGTTTCACCTGAAGATGCGACTGGATCACGTTGGCATCATCACAATCGATGTCCCTGGCGAGAAGATGAACACCCTGAAAGCGGAGTTTGCCGGGCAGATCACCGCCATCATTGCAGAGGCGCGACGCGATCCGCAGCTGGCAGGCCTGGTGCTGATTTCTGGCAAAGCGGACAACTTTATCGCGGGCGCAGACATCAGCATGATTGATCGCTGTCAGAGCGCGCAGGAAGCCGAAGCGCTGGCAAAACAGGGGCAGGAAGTGATGGCTGCGCTTGATGCGCTGCCATTCCCGGTAGTGGCCGCTATCCATGGTGCCTGTCTGGGCGGCGGGCTGGAACTGGCGCTGGCCTGCGATGCGCGCATCTGCTCGCTGGATGAAAAAACCCGCCTGGGATTACCGGAAGTGCAACTCGGCTTACTGCCCGGCTCCGGTGGCACTCAGCGACTGCCTCGGTTAATTGGCGTGCAGCAGGCGCTGCCGCTGATTCTGACCGGCAAAACGCTGCGGGCGAAACAGGCACGCAGGCTGGGGGTGGTCGATGACGTGGTGCCCCAGGCGATTCTGCTGGAGACCGCTATCGCACGGGTGAAAAAGGGCAAAGTCAGCCGACGGACGTTGCCGCTGCGTGACCGTTTTCTGCACGGTCCGGTGGGCCGTCAGGCACTATTTGCACTCGCAACCCGGCAGACTGCAGCCAAAACCCAGGGTAACTATCCGGCGGCAAACCGCATTATTGAAGTGGTACGCATCGGGCTGGAGAGGGGCAGCCTGGCCGGACATGACGCCGAAGCGCGTGCATTCGGTGAGCTGGCAATGACGCCGGAATCTGCGGCGCTGCGCGGAATCTTCTTCGCGACCACGGCCATGAAGAAGGAGCGGGGCGGTGAGGCGGAGCCCGCTGCGGTGAAGCGTGTCGCGATTCTCGGTGGCGGTCTGATGGGGGGTGGCATCGCCAGCGTCACCGCCATCAACGCCGGGTTGCCGGTGCGCATCAAAGATATCAGCCTGGAAGGGGTTAACCATGCGCTGAAAACCAGCTGGGATCTGCTGAGCAAAAAGGTCAAACGACGCCAGATCACTCCGGCACAGCGTCAGCAGCAGATGGCCCGTATCACGGGCGGCATTGATTACAAGGGGTTCTCGCAGCGTGATGTGGTGATCGAAGCCGTATTCGAAGATTTAGCTCTCAAGCAGCAGATGGTCAGCGAAGTGGAAGCCCACTGTCAGCCGCATACGCTGTTTGCCTCAAACACCTCTTCATTGCCGATTGAGGCGATCGCCGCCAAAGCACAGCGTCCGGAGAATGTCATCGGGCTGCACTACTTCAGCCCGGTCGATAAAATGCCGCTGGTGGAAGTGATTCCCCATCTGAACACCTCCACCGCAACGGTGGTAACGATTGTGGCGCTGGCGCGCAGTCAGGGTAAAACGCCGATAGTAGTGGCGGACAAGCCGGGTTTCTATGTTAACCGCATCCTGACGCCCTATATAAATGAAGCGATGCGTTGCCTGCTGGAGGGCGAGCCGATTGATCATATCGATCGGGCGCTGGTCAAGGCTGGTTTTCCCGTCGGTCCGATTCAACTGCTTGATGAGGTAGGCATCGATGTCGGCAGCAAAATCAGCCCCATCCTGCATCAGGCTTATGGTGAACGCTTTGCCGCGCCTGCCGCTTTTGACGCGGTGCTGAAAGATGGCCGCAAGGGACGTAAAAACAGCAAAGGCTTTTATCGTTATGACCAGCCGCGCTGGCAGCGTAAAAAGCCCGACACCTCGCTGTATACGTTGCTGAACGTCACGCCGCAGGCCAGACAGAGTGAAGCGCAGATTGCAGAACGCTGCATGATGATGATGCTGAATGAGGCCGCCCGCTGCCTTGATGAGCAGGTGATTCGCTGTGCCCGCGATGGCGATATCGGTGCTGTGTTTGGTATCGGCTTTCCGCCTTTCCTGGGGGGACCGTTCCACTACATGGACAAACTGGGTTCGGCGGAGGTGGTCAACCGCTTAACCCGCCTTACGCAGCAGTATGGCGATCGATTTACGCCCTGCGAAGCGCTGGTTGAAGCGGCCAGAGAATAGACGAAATTTTACATTTCTGCTGAGAATGGAATAACCAATCCGATTCAGCGGCTTAGAAAAGCGCCGCCAGAGTGTGCGGCGCAGCATGATTCTGAGAAGCGCTTATTTAATAAACAACCGGTTGACTATACTGAAGCCATTAGGGTAAAACACAGCGTTCATTCGCAGAGTGAAGAGTCAGGCGCCAGGCGTCGGGCGATGTCGACAAACAACAGCGGTGCTTTATGCAAGTTTTTATCATGCGTCACGGCGATGCGGCTCTGGAAGCAGCCAGTGATTCAGTCAGGCCTTTAACCTTATGTGGCTGCAATGAATCACGCCAGATGGCCAGCTGGCTCAACAGCCAGACGCCGGACATTGAGCGTGTCCTGGTGAGTCCCTATTTACGCGCGCAGCAAACCCTCGCAACCGTGCGTGAAGCTTTTCCCCTGCCGGAAAATCAGGATGTTCTGCCGGAGTTAACGCCGGGCGGCGATCCGGAAATGGTCGGGTGCTATCTGCAGACCCTGGCAAACGAAGGCGTGAAATCGGCGCTGGTGATCTCTCACTTACCGCTGGTGGGGTATTTAGTCTCTGAACTGTGCCCGCAGGAAGCCCCACCCATGTTTGCCACTTCCGCTATTGCCTGTGTGGAATTTGATCCCGCGCAGCATGCCGGTAAACTCCTGTGGCAGGTCAGTCCCAAAAAGCTGGCGAAAGCGATCTGACGCCTGTGGGCCGATCATCCCGGCCCCTTTCAGGGCAACTCAGGCGGTTGCCACTCCTCAATCTCAATTAAAACCAGCAGCGCGGCGTCGCCGCCAAACAGCTTCGGTGCCTGATGAAAAGCCATCACCCATGGATGCTGGGCCAGCCACAGCGGCGTCTGCTGCTTCAGAATATGTTTTCCATGACCGGTCATAACGCTGGCGCAGAACAGATGTTCACGGCGGCAGGCGGCAATCAGTGCGCCCAGTTCCTGCTTGGCCTGCTGCTGCGTTAAGCCATGCAGATCGAGGAAAATCTCCGGCGTATAGTCGCCACGACGCAGTTTCTTCAGCTCAAAGTGGCTGACATCGGCGCGTACGTAACGGGTTGCCCCTTCGGTGGAGAGCAGCGGCTGAAACTCATCCGAAAAGTAATGGCTGTTATCTGCCTGCTCCGAAAGCAGACGTTTTACCGGCAGTTCGCGGGTTTTAACCGGTAATTTATGCACGAAAGTATCTTGTTTTAACTGACGTGTGCCAGTCATTAACTGTCGAAACAGCGCCTGATCATCCGGGCTTAAGGGTGTTTTTTTACTCATGACGGGTCAGTTATCTACGAAAAGTCTGCTACACAGCATAGGCTATACCTTACCGATTAATGTTATTAAATGTCAGCTTTTTCATCTTGCTGCGCTGAATTCTCCCCGGCTTCATGGCACACTACTGGCCGATTTAGCAAAAGGCCTGCGGAGGGCTACGTGGACAAAATTTTCGTCGATGAGGCAGTGAACGAACTGCACACCATTCAGGACATGCTGCGCTGGGCGGTAAGCCGCTTTTCCGCTGCCGGAATCTGGTACGGACATGGCACAGACAATCCCTGGGACGAAGCCGTTCAACTGGTCCTGCCGTCACTCTGGCTGCCGCTGGATATTCCTGAAGATATGCGCAGTGCACGCCTCACCGCCAGTGAACGTCTTTTGATCGTTGAGCGCGTTATCCGTCGCGTTAACGAGCGCATTCCGGTTGCCTATCTGACCAATAAGGCCTGGTTCTGTGGGCACGAATTCTTTGTCGATGAGCGCGTGCTGGTGCCGCGTTCACCGATTGGCGAGCTGATTGAAAACCGCTTTGCCGGTCTGGTCAGCACACCGCCGCGTCATATTCTGGATATGTGTACCGGCAGCGGCTGTATCGCGATTGCCTGCGCCTATGCCTTCCCGGAAGCCGAAGTGGACGCCGTGGATATCTCCACTGGCGCGCTGGCGGTAGCCGAACAGAACATTGAAGAACATGGACTCATCCACCAGGTGACGCCGATTCGTGCTGACCTGTTCCGCGAACTACCACAGCTCAAATATGATCTGATCGTCACCAATCCGCCGTACGTTGATGCGGAAGATATGGACGATCTGCCGAACGAATATCGCCACGAACCGGAGCTTGGTCTGGCGGCAGGTAGCGACGGCCTGAAGCTGGTTCGCCGCATTCTGGCCTGCGCGCCCGACTATCTTAGCGAGCAGGGCGTACTGGTCTGCGAAGTGGGCAACAGCATGGTGCACATGATCGAGCAATATCCCGATGTGCCCTTTACCTGGCTGGAATTCGACAACGGCGGTGACGGCGTCTTCACGCTGACGCGCCAGCAGATTGTCGACGCACAACACCATTTCTCTTTTTATAAAGACTAAAAGTGGGGCGAAGCCTCGCCCGCCGAACTCTGACAAGGAAACAGCATGGCCGGAAACAGTATCGGGCAATTTTTTCGAGTAACGACCTTTGGCGAGTCCCACGGTCTGGCACTGGGCTGTATCGTTGACGGCGTGCCGCCAGGCATCCCGCTGACTGAAGCAGATATTCAGCATGACCTCGATCGCCGCCGTCCTGGTACTTCGCGCTATACCACGCAGCGCCGCGAGCCGGATCAGGTGAAAATTTTGTCCGGTGTTTTTGAGGGTGTGACCACCGGCACCTCGATCGGCCTGCTGATTGAGAACACCGATCAGCGCTCGCAGGATTACGGTGCCATCAAAGATCTCTTCCGTCCGGGCCATGCTGATTACACCTATGAGCAGAAGTATGGCCAGCGCGACTATCGTGGCGGCGGCCGCTCATCGGCGCGTGAAACCGCGATGCGCGTAGCGGCCGGGGCGATTGCCAAGAAATATCTGCAGATGAAACACGGTGTCGTGGTACGTGGCTATCTGTCACAGATTGGTGATGTCGCCTGTGAGCTGAAAGACTGGAGCATCGTGGAGCAGAACCCGTTCTTCTGCCCGGATGCCGATAAGCTCGAGGCGCTGGATGAACTGATGCGCGGCCTGAAAAAAGAGGGTGACTCCATCGGGGCTAAAGTCACGGTTATGGCAGATAACGTGCCCCCAGGCCTGGGCGAGCCGGTCTTTGACCGTCTGGATGCCGATCTGGCGCACGCACTGATGAGCATTAACGCGGTGAAAGGGGTCGAAATTGGCGACGGCTTCGCGGTGGTTAACCAGCGCGGCAGTCAGCATCGTGATGAGATCCGCCACGACGGTTTTCAGAGCAACCACGCCGGCGGCATTCTGGGCGGCATTAGCAGCGGGCAGACCATCAGCGCCAATCTGGCGATGAAACCGACCTCCAGCATCACCGTGCCTGGTAAAACCATTACCCGCGACGGCGAAGAGGTGGAGATGATCACCAAAGGCCGTCACGATCCCTGCGTCGGGATCCGTGCTGTGCCGATCGCCGAGGCGATGATGGCGATCGTCCTGATGGATCATCTGCTGCGCCAGCGGGCGCAGAACGGTGACGTCAACAGCTCTGTACCGCGCTGGTGATGGCATGAAAGCTATTCTGCTTACGCTGAGTGCGCTGCTGATCAGCGCCTCCAGCCTGGCCGCCACACCGTGGCAACAGATTCAGGAGCCGATCAGCGGCGCACCGCAGTCAATTGGTGGCTTTGCCAACGGCTGTATTGTCGGCGCGCAGGCACTGCCGCTCAATTCACCGCACTATCAGGTGATGCGTCAGGATCAGCGGCGCTATTTTGGCCATCCCGATCTGATTCAGTTTATTCAGCGGCTCAGCACCCAGGTGCATAACCTGCAACTGGGTAACGTGCTGATTGGCGACATGGGCATGGCGGCCGGCGGGCGCTTCAGCAGCGGTCACGCCAGTCACCAGACCGGGCTGGATGTGGATATCTGGCTGCAACTGCCAAAAACACGCTGGAGCGCGCAGCAACTGCTGAAGCCGCAGCCGCTGGATCTGGTTGGGCCGGGCGATAAAAATGTCATTGCGCGCCACTGGCAGCCGGAAATCGACAGCCTGATTAAACTGGCCGCAAAAGACGATGATGTTACACGCATCTTCGTCAATCCGGCGATTAAAAAGCAGCTTTGTGCGGATGCGGGTAACGATCGCGACTGGCTGCGAAAAGTGCGACCGTGGTTCGCGCATCGTGCTCATATGCATGTGCGACTGCGCTGCCCTGCGGGCAGTATCGGCTGTGAAGATCAGCCCGCACCGCCTCCGGGCGATGGGTGCGGCGCAGAGCTGCAGAGCTGGTTCCTGCCGAAAAAGCCGGGTTCTGGCGCGCCCGTGAAGCGTGAGCCGCCACCGTTACCGCCTGCCTGTCAGGCCCTGCTGGATAAACATCTACTGTAAGGGATTCCATGGAGTGGTTTGTGGTCAGCCCGCTGCTGGTCGGGCTGCTGTTTTTAATCGCCATGCTCGCCGGTTTTATTGATTCAATCGCGGGTGGCGGAGGATTACTTACGGTACCTTCACTGCTGGCGGCGGGCCTCTCTCCGGCTCAGGCGCTGGCAACCAATAAACTGCAATCGGTCGGCGGATCGTTTTCCGCCAGTCTCTATTTTGTCCGGCGCGGTGCGGTCAATCTGAATGAGCAGTGGCTGAATATCGCCATGACGCTGATGGGATCCATTCTGGGCGCGATACTGATTCAGCGCCTGCAGGCTGATTTTCTGCGCCAGATGCTGCCGCTGTTTTTGATCGCGATTGGCCTGTGGTTCCTGCTGATGCCTAAGCTGGGCGAAGTCGATCAGGCGCGCCGGCTGCACGGTCTGCCTTATGCGCTGGTGGGCGGCGGGGCAGTGGGATTCTACGATGGATTTTTCGGGCCGGGCGCAGGCTCGTTTTATGCGCTGGCTTTCGTTACCCTCTGCGGCTACAACCTGGCCAAAGCGACCGCGCATGCCAAGGTGCTCAACTTCACCTCAAACATGGGCAGCCTGCTGTTCTTTATGTTCGGCGGCAAAGTGGTGTGGGGAACCGGTCTGATCATGATGCTTGGTGCCTTCTGCGGCGCGCGTCTGGGCGCACGACTGGTGCTGAGTCGCGGACAGAAACTGATCCGCCCGATGGTGGTGATTGTCTCTGCCGTCATGAGCATTAAATTACTGTGGGACAGCCATGGCAGCGACGTTATGGCCTGGCTTGCCACGCTGCATTCGTAACCTGAAACGCGATACTGTCATGAACCCGACCCATCATTATGAACAGCTGATTATGCTGTTTGATCGCTGCTTCAGCGATGAATTTCAGACACGCCTGATTAAAGGCGACGATGAACCGATCTATCTTCCTGCTGATGCAGAGTCGCCGTGGAACCGCGTAGTGTTTGCCCACGGCTTCTACGCCAGCGCCCTGCATGAGATCTCTCACTGGTGCATTGCCGGTGAAGCACGCCGCAAACTGGTCGATTTTGGCTACTGGTACTGCCCGGATGGCCGCGACGCGCTGACCCAGAGTCAGTTTGAAACGGTCGAAGTCAAGCCGCAGGCGCTGGAGTGGATGTTTTGTATGGCGGCAGGCTTTCCCTTCAACGTGAGTTGTGACAATCTCGACGGAGATTGTGAGCCGGATCGCATTGCCTTCCAGCGTAAAGTGCATGCTCAGGTCATGAGCTATCTGACGTCGGGCATTCCCGATCGTCCCGCGCGTTTTATTACCGCTCTGGCGGAATTTTATGGCAGGCCTTCACTCACCGCGTCGCAGTTTCCCTGGCCGGACGATCTGTGATGCAGGAAGGCATTATTAATAGAGGAATTGAGATGATCGCAGAATTTGAAGCGCGTATTCTGGCCCTGATTGACGACATGGTCGAGCATGCCAGTGACGATGAGCTGTTCGCCAGCGGTTATCTGCGCGGGCATCTGACACTGGCTGTGGCCGAAGTGGAACAACTGGGCGAACATACGCCAGAAGCGCTGCAGATCCAGGTCTCACGCAGTCTGCAAAATGCTATCGCTGCCGGAGAACTCTCACCGCGCGACCAGGCATTAGTGGTCGGAATGTGGGACAACCTGTTTGTTCAGGCACGCCAGCTCTCCGCATAACGTTGCAGGGCGGCGTGCCGCCCTCAGCATCGACTAAACTGCTTTTCCCTTCAGTAATTTCCTCACCCAGTAACGATTCGGATTAAGCGCTGCCAGCGTACTCACGTCCAGCGGCTGCGGTTCGCCCGTCAGCTGAGCTGCCAGCACTTCGGCTGCCAGCGGCGCACTGCACAGGCCGCGCGATCCCAGCGCTCCAAACAGATACAGGCCCGCCAGATCGGGCGCATCAGCGATATCGTGACTTGCGGCCAGCTGAGCCGGTAAATCAGCGTACTGCACCAGCGTAGCGTCATAATCCGGTACGCCGCCCACCATCGGCAGGTGATCCCGCGTGGCGCAGCGCACACCCATTCTCGCCTCTCTGTCACTGACATCCACGTTTTCTGCCCAGCGACGGTCAGGCAGGCAATCCAGTAGTCGGCTGCGGTTCTCCTGCTGATCCTCTTCCCGGTAATCCGTTGCGGTTTCGCCACGATGATAGCTGGCACCGATACAGTGGGTGCCAAACTGCGGGCTGACGGGCGTCAGGTAGCCATCGTAACAGAGCACGGTCTGCAGCGCGTCGAGGCCCGGGGTTGAAGGAACATGGCTCACCTGACCGGCCACCGGATAGGTCGGCAGCGGGGCGCTCTGCGCAACGTCGGCAATCGCATGGCCGTTAGCCAGCACCACCGTCGGATGACGGACCGCCGGGCGATCGCTGAACGTCAGCGTCCAGTGATCATCATCCCGTGAAAGGCTGTTTACCCGGTGCAGCCAGTGAATGCGTAATCCCTGGGCTTCGCCATAAGCCAGCAGCACGGTGGTCAGTTCGGCCGGTGAGAGCCAGCCACCTTCCGGGTAGAAAATGCCGCTACAGCCATGGTCAACATTCGCCAGTTTCTCCGCCTCTGCGACATCCACGCCACGGGCGATGGATTCAGGCAGGCCCATCGCCAGCATCTGATCAATCTTCTTACGGCTTTTCTCATCCCAGCCGAGTTGCAGCACACCACTCCAGTGATGCTCATAGGTGACGGTTAACTGATCGTAGAGCCGCCGGGCGAAGCTGAAGGCCGCCGGGAAAAAGGTGGCGAGCGCCGGGTCGTGCTGGTTGAGCAGCGGATAGAGCGCGCCCTGACGATTACCGGATGCGCCCAGCGCGGGGGCTTCGTCGGCACAGTAAAGGGTGACCCGCCAGCCGCGACGCAGCAGCGCCAGCGCTAAGGTGGCACTGGCGACGCCGCCGCCAATCAGGGCAACATCATGCTGCTGCGCAGATTGGCGATGATACCAGGGCTGCGGGCTGGGTAACGGAGGCGCATCCTGCAACGGCCCGCACAGCATTTCGCGCTTGGGACCAAATCCTTTGCGGCGAATAACGTCAAAGCCCGCCTGCTGCAGGCCGCGCCGGACAATACCTGCGGCGGTAAAGGTCGCGAAGGTCCCTTGTGGACGCGCCAGTTTTGCCATCATGCTGAACAGCGCCGGCGTCCACATATCGGGGTTCTTCGACGGCGCGAAACCATCCAGGAACCAGGCATCCACCTGACGATGCAGGCTTTCATCCAGATCTCCCATCAGCTGGTTGATATCGCCCAGCCAGAGGTCGAGCGTGATTCGTCCTCCGTCAAACAGCAAACGCTGACAGCCGGGCAGGGCTGCAGGCCACTGTTCCTGCAGCGCTTCGGCCCAGGGTGCCAGTTCCGGCCAGTGCTGCAGAGCAGCAGCCAGGTCTTCACGGGTTAACGGAAATTTCTCAAAGCTGATGAAATGCAGACGTTTTAACGTGGCATCGGGCTGTTCGCGCTGAAACGCATCGAATGCCTGCCACAGCGTCAGAAAGTTGAGGCCGGTGCCAAAACCACTTTCCGCCACAATCAGCAAATCACGTGGATGCTCTGCAAAACGCCCGGGAAAACCGTTGCCGCCAAGGAAGACATAGCGTGTCTCTTCCAGACCATTGTCATTAGAGAAATAAACGTCGCCAAACGCTCGGGAAACAGGTGTACCCTGTTCATTCCAGTTTAGCTGTGCATGTTCAACCGGGGTTATTTTCACGGTAAAGGCTCGTTTTTCAGGCAGTGGCGCGATTCTAGCGACCCACGTGACATGACGCAAATTTACAAAAGGAAATAGCTGATCGGACTTGTTCGGCGTACAAGTGTACGCTAGAGTGCATGCCAATTAAGAAGAAGTGGATGAGGAAGATTGAATGAAACGTGCTGTGATTACTGGCTTAGGGATCGTTTCCAGTATTGGTAATAACCAGCAAGAGGTGCTGTCATCTCTGCGTGAAGGACGCTCTGGCATCACCTTTTCTGAAGAGATGAAAGATTCCGGCATGCGTAGTCACGTCTGGGGTAACGTTAAATTAGATACCACCGGCCTCATCGATCGCAAAGTTGTGCGTTTTATGAGTGATGCGTCCATCTATGCTTATCTTTCCATGGAAGAAGCGATTAAAGATTCTGGCCTCACCACTGAAATGTATCAGAGCAACCCGCGTGTGGGTCTGATTGCAGGTTCAGGCGGCGGTTCCCCGCGCTTCCAGGTCTTTGGTGCTGATGCAATGCGCAGCCCACGCGGCCTGAAAGCGGTTGGCCCTTATGTGGTCACTAAGGCGATGGCTTCTGGTGTCTCTGCCTGTCTCGCCACGCCATTTAAAATTCATGGCGTAAACTACTCGATCAGCTCCGCCTGTGCCACCTCTGCGCACTGTATCGGTAATGCCGTTGAGCAGATTCAGCTCGGCAAACAGGATATTGTTTTCGCCGGTGGCGGCGAAGAGCTGTGCTGGGAAATGGCCTGTGAGTTCGACGCCATGGGCGCGCTCTCTACCCGCTACAACGACACGCCTGAAAAAGCGTCACGCACGTACGACAACGAGCGCGACGGTTTTGTTATCGCCGGTGGCGGTGGCATGGTGGTTGTCGAAGAACTGGAACATGCGCTGGCTCGCGGTGCACACATCTATGCCGAAATCGTCGGCTATGGTGCGACCTCTGACGGTGCAGACATGGTTGCACCATCAGGTGAAGGCGCAGTGCGCTGCATGAAGATGGCGATGAACGGTGTCGATACGCCAATCGACTATCTGAACAGCCACGGAACCTCAACCCCGGTCGGTGATGTGAAAGAGCTGGGTGCGATTCGTGAAGTGTTTGGCGATAACACGCCTTACATCTCAGCCACCAAAGCGATGACCGGCCACTCGCTGGGTGCCGCTGGCGTGCAGGAAGCGATTTACTCGCTGCTGATGCTGGAGCATGGTTTTATTGCGCCAAGCATCAACATCACCTCGCTGGATGCTGCCGCAACCGGTATGAACATCGTCACTGCGCCGATGAAAAAAGAGCTGACCACCGTGATGTCTAACAGCTTTGGTTTTGGCGGCACCAACGCCACCCTGACCATGCGTAAATATCAGGCATAATCATTACGTCAGTACGCTGAAGGGCCGGCTTGCCGGCCCTTTTTGTTTTTCAGCCCCTCTGCGTGACCTCGTTTAATCCTCCCGCTGCAGTAGCCTTAACAACTTATCGCATCCTGCCACAATCTCGTCAGGCGTCAGCGCAGCAAAGCCCAACAGCCAGCCTTGCTGAGACTCAGGTCCGGCATAGAGCGGGCTGAGACGTGGCAGCAGCAAACCCTGTTGTGCCGCCAGCGCGGTTAAGCGCGCCTCATCTTTGTTGATTTTCACTGTGATCTGTAACCCACCGCCGCTGGCAATCGGTGTCATCCAGGGCGAGAGCCGCTGCTCAATCTGCTCAAGCAACCGATCGCGACGGCTGCGATAGAGCTGACGCATCAGCCGCAGATGGCTGGCGAAATGTCCCTGTTGCAGGAAGGCGGCCGTGACAGCCTGTGGCAGCAGGGCGCTGTGCCCATCAAGCACGCTGCGTGCCTGACCGATGGGCGTAATCAGCGCAGGCGGCACCACCATCCATGCCAGACGCAGAGAGGGAAACAGCGACTTCGAGAAGGTGCCCAGCGTGATCACCCGCTGATGGCGATCCAGCCCCTGCAGCGCAGGAACAGGCCGTTCGTCGTAATGAAATTCACTGTCGTAGTCATCTTCGATTAACCAGCCCTGGTTGCGCTGCGCCCAGCCGAGCCACGCCAGACGCCGCGGCAGGCTGAGCGTGACGCCGGTTGGATAATGATGCGAGGGCGTCAGATACATCAGCTTCGCACTGCCGCTGGCGGGGATAGCACCTTCAGCGTCAACCTCAATGCCGCGCACCTGTGCGCCTGCGGCCATGAAGGCGTTGCGTGCGCCAGGATAGCCAGGCTCCTCCATCCATACCGCATCACCGGGATCGACGAACATCATCGCCAGTAACTGCAGCGCCTGTTGTGAACTGGTCAGAATGATCACCTGCTCCGGCTGGCACGCTACGCCTCGTGAGAGCGCCAGATAATCAGCGAGTGCGCTGCGTAACGGCAGGTAGCCGCAGGGATCGCCATATCCCATGGCGGCGCTGCCCAGCGAACGCTGCACGCTGCTGCTCAGGCGTCGCCAGCTGTCATGGGGAAAAGCGCGTAACTCCGGGGAACCGGCGGCAAAGGCGTGAGGAAACGGGGGATCCTGACAGCCTCCGGTTGCCAGCACCTGCTGACCTCGCGCCGAAAAACGGGCAGACTGAGGCCGTATCGGTGCTGACAGGGGACTGGCAGGGATGATTATCGCGACAAAGGTGCCGCGACCGGTTTCACGTCGCAGGTAACCTTCACTTTCCAGCTGTCCGTAGGCGGCTTCCACCGTCACACGAGACACCTGCAGATCCTGCGCCAGCTGCCGGCTGGAGGGTAACTTCTGACCAGCGTGCAAATGATGCCGGTTGATCGCCATCCGCAGGGTAGAGCAGAGCCGCTCACGCACGCCGCCACTGGCCTGATGCTGGAAAAGTTGTAATAACGGTGAAGGCATATGGGTCTTAACCCTGCGGGATAATGGGTATCAGTAAGCAGTCCACTTTGCCGTAAACTGCGACTTCACCACAACAGGAGAATCGCTATGTCATTGGTTTTACAGTTTCCGGCCGCTACGCCGCAGCAAAGCCTCGATTATCTGCAGACAAAACTCGCCTATTACACCGACGCCTGGGATCTGGCGGAAGATCTGGCCCGTCAGACGCCAGAAATTGTAGTGATCGATGCCCGCGCCCCTGAAGCTTATCGCGCCGGTCATATCTGCGGCGCAATTAACTTTCCACATCGCGGGATGGATGCCACCACGACGGCGCGGCTTGACCGCAGCAAAGTCTATGTCACCTATTGTGACGGCATTGGTTGTAACGGGTCGACGAAAGCGGCCTGGAAACTGGCATCGCTGGGATTTCAGGTGAAGGAGTTAATTGGCGGATTGGATTTCTGGAAACGTGACGGTCATCCGCTGATCTGGGGTGATTCAGCGGGCGAATGGCCTGCCGCCGCGCCCCTGGCATCCTGCGGCTGCTGACTCAAAGTACCAGCCAGAGTAAAAGGGTGATGACCACCAGTGCGACAAAAAATCCCAGCAGGGGACGCTGCGCCAGCGGCTGTATCGCGGGCGGCAGCGATGCAACAAACGGTGACCAGATCGGCTGAGGTTTAATCTCACTGGCAGCCAGCGGCTGCTCGAGAAGTTTTTCAGCCCGGTCAGCGCGACGGCTGAACAGGAAGTTCAGCAAATCCTGCGTCTGTGCCGTGGTCAGAACCATCTGCGGCGTCGTCTGAAAACGCTGCTGGCTGTAATCCTCCAGCTGCTGCCGTTCCTGCTGATCGAGCGGCTGCTTCAGGGACGCCTCCAGCAGTTGCAGCGTTGGCGCGCTGTGCTGACTCAGCGTCTGGCGCACCTGCAGATACTGTGTCAGCAGCGGGAAGTGGCGCGAGGGGATCGGATCGCCGCTGGTCAGATTCACCAGCTTCAGCGCCGCCGACCACAGCTTACCGGTGGATTCGCCGGTGGCGGCGGCCAGGCGCACCACCTGCTGATTCAGAGTATGGTGCTCGGCAGGCAGCAGCGTGCGATCGCTGACGCGGATCTGCTGCGGCTGGGGAATCGTCATCTGCCCGTTCTGCAGCATCGTCAGCACCTGGCGCAGCTGATCCTGACTCAGCGCGCTCAGGACGGTCTGACCAAACTGCTGACGGATAAAATCACTGACGGCCTGACGGTTATTACCTTTCGGCAGTAGCTCGGTGAGCTGAGTCATCAGCTGGCGGGTGCCATGTCCGTTCTGCGCCTGCGTCAGGCGACTATTCAGATACTGTTCCGCAGCCGGAAAATGACGCGACTGTAACTCGGCTTCACTCTTTACACCTACTTCATGACGGACGCCCGCCCAGAGTTCAGGCGCTTTAAGATTGCTGAGCGATAAGATACGCACGATCAGGCGTTCTAACGTCGTTCGCTGGGCAGGGGAGAGAGGCTGTTCGCCCGCCACAGAACCGTGACGGGTTACGCCGGTTTGCGGATTGACAGATGAACGATCGACCGGCGCACCGGGGCCGCTGAGAGGTTGCATGGCGGATTCCTTGGGAAAACAGAACAGCGTGGGGTGCGCCGGAAAACGAATAGGCCATGATAGCAAAAGCCCCCGGGAAATCCCACGGGGGACTCGCGTTTCGGTGCGAGATTTACGCTTCAGTTGTGAACCCCAGCCGACCTGGTTTATCACTGCCTTCAGTTGCATCTTTACTCACCGCAGCCCTGCACCTTAATCCGCAGCGGGTGCGGTTCAGGATGGTGGCTGAGTTACCGGTTTATGCCGGGTTAAAGGTGTGCGCAGCCGCTGCGCCAGTATGACACCGCCCAGCGTCAGACCACCGCCTATCCAGTGGTAACTGTGCAGCTGCTCATGCAGAAACAGCACGGCGATCAATGCGGTAAACAGCGGCGTCAGATTCATAAAGATGCTGGTGGTGCTGGCACCGAGGTGCTGCACGCCGTGAATCCATAAAAAGGGCGCGATGAGGGAGGCGAACAGTCCGGCGAACGCCACCAGTTGGAGGTTATGCCAGTTAAGCGATACGTCAGGTGCCAGTAAAAAGCCGGGCAGCAACAGCAGTACGCCGAATACGATCTGCACATAGAGACTCTGCCAGATTGGCAGTGGCAGCGCCCAGCGTTTCGTCAGGACGCCATACAGCGCATAGGCGGTGGAAGCAGCCAGCATCATCAGTTCACCGTTGCCCATGCCGTGATTCAGCAGTTGCATCACGTCACCTTCACTAACCAGCCACACCAGCCCGCAAAAAGAGATGATACTGCCGAGCAGGATACCGAGCGTTGGCGCAATCCGCAGGATAACCACGCTCAGCAGTACGGTAAGCAGTGGGATCAGCGCGCCGATGATCCCCATAAAGAGGGCGCTGACACTGTGCGCCGCGTAATAGGCGAGGCTCTGGTAGAGCACCATGCCGAGCAGCCCAAGAATCGCCAGCCGCCAGAGATGCGGTTTGATGATCTGACGCGTGCGCCACACGCCAGGCAGCACAAAGGGGGTCAGCACCAGTAGCGCCAGCAACCAGCGATAGAATGAGATCGCTGCCGGATCGATCGCACTGGCCGACAGTTTGCTGACAATTGAGTTGATCGACCAGATCATCACCGCGAAGAGCGGGTACAGGAAAAACATGCTGACTCTCCATATATCATCACACGCCATTAATGAGGCGCAGTGTACGCTTGTCCGGATTTATCCAGATAGTTAATATCGGACAAAATGAGCGAGTGAGCGGACAGAATGAGCCTGAAAGTGACCTACCAGCCGCCGGTCAATGCACCGCAGCTACGCTACTTTATGCGCTATGAACAGGCCAATGCCCGCACCGAATATCTGCCACATTCTCATGTCTGGGGCCAGCTGATCATGGTGAAGAGCCACGTCCTGGAGATGCAGGTAGAGGGTGAACGCCTGCTGACACCGGCCGATATTCCGGTCTGGATCCCGCCGGGTCAGCTTCACAGCAGCTATAACCATCGTCAGGCGCAGTTCCGCACCTTTAATCTGGCGGCACCGCTCTGCGCCGACTTACCCCGGCGCGCCTGTCTGATGCTGGTGGATCCCATTGCACACGCCATCATGGACGATTTCGCTGAGCAGCAAATCGAGCAACCCGCAACGGATGCCCAGTGGCGACTGTGCGAGGTGCTGCGCGATCGTCTGAAGCTGGCGCAGGTGCAGGAGAGTTATCTGCCGACTTCGGACGATAAGTTTCTGGCACCGGTGTTACATGCGCTGGAAGCGCATCCGGGCGATAACACGACACTGGCGGGCTGGGCAGCGCGGGTCTTTACGACTGAACGGACGCTGGCGCGGCGCTGCCAGCAGCATCTGCATATGACGTTTGGTGAGTGGCGACAGCGCCTGCGGTTTCTGCGCGCCATCGTACTGCTCGAGCAGGGAGAAAGTGTGCAGAGCATCGCCCATGAGCTGGGATACAGTTCCGCCTCGGCGCTGATTGTGATGTTCCAGCAACAGGCAGGCACCACGCCCGATCGCTACCGTGCGCGGTTAGGCTAACGCGTCGCTTTGTGCCAGAATAATTGCCTCACATGTAACAGACAGGAAAGCCGTAGTGAAAATTCTGGTCGATGAAAATATGCCTTATGCCCGTGAGTTATTCAGTCGTACCGGCGACGTGGTCGCGGTGCCGGGGCGTCCGCTGCCGGTGGCTGAGCTGGCCGATGCCGATGGCCTGATGGTGCGCTCTGTCACCCAGGTGAATGAATCGCTGCTGGCTGGAAAACCGGTGAAGTTTGTCGGCACCGCGACGGCGGGCACCGATCATATCGACGAGAACTGGCTGCAGCAGGCGGGCATTGCGTTCTCTGCCGCTCCCGGCTGTAACGCTATTGCGGTGGTGGAATATGTTTTCTCTGCGCTGCTGCTGCTGGCGGAGCGCGATGGTTTTGAGCTGCGTGACCGCACAGTCGGCATTGTGGGCGTCGGTAACGTTGGCGGGCGGCTGCAGAAGCGGCTGGAAGCCTGGGGCATCACAACCCTGCTGTGCGATCCACCACGCGCCGATCGCGGTGACGTAGGCGATTTCCTGTCACTGGAGGCGGTGACAGAGCAGGCGGATATTCTGACCTTCCACACACCGCTGTTTAAAGACGGCCCTTACAAAAGCTGGCATCTGGCGGATGCCGCGCTGCTGATGGCGCTGAAGCCCAACACCATCCTGATCAACGCCTGTCGCGGCCCGGTCGTGGACAACGGCGCGCTGCTGGAGGTGCTGAAAATGCGCCATGATCTCAGCGTAGTGCTGGACGTCTGGGAGCCGGAGCCGGATCTCTCGCTGGCGCTGCTGGATAAGGTCGACGTCGCCACGCCGCACATCGCGGGCTACACGCTGGAAGGCAAAGCACGCGGCACCACCCAGGTCTTTGAAGCCTGGTGCAACTTTATCGGTCAGCCGCAGCAGGTGCCGCTCAGCTCATTACTGCCGGAGCCGGAATTCAGTGAAATGACCCTGAATGGCCCGCTGGATCAGCCAACACTGAAACGCCTGGCGCATCTGGTGTATGATGTGCGCCGCGATGATGCCCCGCTACGTAAAGTGGCGGCGAAACCCGGCGAGTTTGATCGTCTGCGCAAGCAGTATCTGGAGCGCCGCGAGTGGTCTTCGCTGCAGGTAAACTGTGATGACGCCTCAACGGCTGAGATGCTGAATCAGCTGGGCTTTAACGCAATCTACTCCCCGAAGTAACGGGCGCTGCAGGCCAGCGCCCTGGCGCGCTTTTCCGTACTGTACTGAACAGTTGACGGAAGGTGCGCAATGCTGGCGTGCCTGTATGACGGCCAGTTCAGGGGAGATAGACCCAATGGATTTCGGGTTGCATTAAGGCGGCAGGAGAACGAATCCCGATGAGCTTACTCCGATAAGTGATTCGGGTGAGTGAACGCTGCCAGCAACGCTGCAACGTGAAAGACGATGGGAATAAATCTGAATCCCTGGGCGGTGAATATCACCGCCTTCTGTTTTTATGTCATTGTCTGGAGTAAACCAACATGTCTGACGGCTGGAATATTGCGCTACTGGGCGCAACAGGCGCAGTAGGGAACGCTGTACTGGAACTGCTGGCGGAACGCCAGTTCCCGGTTGGTGAATTATATTTGCTGGCCAGCGAAAACAGCGCGGGTGAAGTTAAACGTTTCGAGGGCCGCTCGGTGCGGGTCGACAATGCAGAGACGTTCGACTGGTCACAGGCACAGCTGGCCTTTTTCGTGGCGGGTCGTGACGCCTCGGCACGTTTTGCCGACGAAGCGGCCAATGCGGGTTGTCTGGTGATCGACAGCAGTGAGCTGTTTGCGCTGGAACCCGATGTGCCGCTGGTGGTGCCAGATGTCAACCCGCAGGTGCTGGCAGATTATCGCAATCGCAACATCATCAGCGTGGCGGACAACCTGGTGAGCCAGCTGCTGACGGCGATTAAACCGCTGGTAGATGCGGCCGGGCTGAGCCGTTTACAGGTGACCAATCTGATCTCGGTTTCCAGCTACGGCAAAGTGGCAGTCGATGCGCTGGCGGGTGAAAGTGCCCGCCTGCTGAATGGTATCCCAGCTGATGAACATCACTTTGGTCGTCAGCTGGCGTTTAACCTGATGCCACAACAGGCCGACGCAGAAGGCAGCGTGGAGAGTGAACGTCGCCTGATTGATCAGGTGCGCAAAGTCCTGCAGGACGAAGGCTTGCCCATTGCGGTCAGCAGCGTACAGGCTCCGGTGTTCTACGGTAACGCGCAGATTGTGCATATCGAAAACCTGCGCCCGCTCTCTGCGGAAGAAGCGCGTGCCGAGCTGGCGATGGCGTCAGATATTCGTCTGAGCGAAGAAGATGATGTGCCAACGCCAGTGACGGATGCTTCTGGCAACGGCGAACTGAGCATCGGTGCTGTGCGCAACGACTATGGTATTCCGGAGTTGCTGCAGTTCTGGTCAGTGGCGGACAACATTCGTTTTGGCGGCGCGCTGATGGCGGTGAAAACCGCTGAGAAACTGGTTCAGGAGTATCTGTAAGCATGTCCGATGGTCAGACGCAAAAACTGGCGCTCGGTATCGAGTATGACGGCAGCCGTTACTACGGCTGGCAGCGCCAGAATGAAGTCCGCAGCGTGCAGGAGAAGGTAGAGCGCGCGCTGTCGAAAGTCGCCGATCATCCGGTCAGCATTTTTTGTGCTGGCCGCACCGATGCGGGCGTGCACGGCACAGGGCAGGTGGTCCATTTCGAAACCACGTCGCAGCGGCCTGATGGTGCCTGGACGCTGGGCGTCAACGCCAATCTGCCGGCAGATATTGCGGTGCGTTGGGTGAAAGCGGTGCCGGATGAATTTCATGCCCGCTTCAGCGCCACGGCCCGACGCTATCGCTACCTGATCTACAATCAGCGCCTGCGTCCGGCGGTGCTGGCGCAGGGCGTGACGCACTTTTACCATCCACTGGATGCGGAGAAGATGCAGCGAGCCGGGCAATGTTTGTTAGGCGAGAATGATTTCACCTCATTCCGCGCGGTGCAGTGCCAGTCACGTACTCCCTGGCGCAACGTGATTCACCTCAACGTGACGCGTCAGGGGCCCTACGTGATTGTGGATATTAAAGCCAACGCGTTTGTGCATCACATGGTGCGCAATATCGTGGGCAGCCTGATGGAGATAGGCTGCGGCAATAAGCCGGAGTCATGGATGGCAACGCTGCTGGCGGCGAAGGATCGGACATTAGCCGCAGCCACAGCCCGGGCAGAAGGGTTGTATCTGGTGGCGGTGGATTACCCATCCCACTTTGCGTTACCACAGCCGTCGATGGGACCGTTGTTCCTCGCGGATTAATTCACTTTCAGGACTTAAAAGGGCGTGCTATGGAGTTTCTCCATTTTCTGGTCGATTTTATTCTGCACATCGATGTGCATCTGGCCGAGCTGGTTGCACAGTACGGTATCTGGATTTACGCTATTTTGTTCCTGATTCTGTTCTGCGAAACCGGGCTGGTTGTGACGCCTTTCCTGCCAGGCGATTCGCTGCTGTTTGTGGCGGGTGCACTGGCTGCACTGCCGGGTAACGATCTCAATGTGCATGTGATGGTGGCGTTGTTAGTGGTGGCCGCGGTGCTGGGCGATGCGGTGAACTACACCATTGGCCGCCTGTTTGGCGAGCGGCTGTTCAGTAACCCGAACTCGAAGATTTTCCGTCGCAGCCATCTGGATAAAACCCACGCGTTTTATGCCCGTCACGGCGGAAAAACCATTATCCTGGCGCGCTTTGTGCCGATTGTCCGCACGTTTGCGCCGTTTGTTGCCGGTATGGGCCATATGTCCTATCGCCACTTTGCGCTGTTCAACGTAACGGGTGCGCTGTTATGGGTGCTGCTGTTCTCCTATGCCGGCTACCTGTTTGGCGATCTGCCCGTGGTGCAGGAAAACCTGAAGCTGCTGATTGTGGGCATTATCCTGGTCTCGATTCTGCCGGGTGTGATTGAAGTCTGGCGTCATCGCCGTCAGGCGAAGCAGCAGAAGCTGCCGTAAGACTTCGCTCAGGGGTAAGACCAGATTTTTATCCACAGTCTGAACAGGTTGTGGTTTAATGAGCGACATTTACCGTCTGCTGAAGCGGTTTTCAGCAGTATCAAGACGACTGGACCAGGTCAGTTTTAAACAGAAAGGTCATCAATGAGCTGGATTGAACGCATTCTTAATAAAAGCACCACGACGCCAACGCGCAAAGCCAGCATCCCGGAAGGGGTGTGGACCAAGTGCGACAGCTGTGGCCAGGTTCTCTACCGCGCCGAGCTGGAGCGTAATCTGGAGGTTTGCCCGAAGTGCGACCACCACATGCGTATGCACGCGCGTGAGCGCCTCGGCAGTTTCCTCGATCAGGGCACGATGGTTGAGCTTGGCAGTGAGCTTGAACCCAAAGATCTGCTGAAGTTTCGCGATTCCAAGAAGTACAAAGATCGTCTGGTAGCAGCACAGAAAGATACCGGCGAGAAAGATGCGCTGATCGTAATGAAAGGTCAGTTGCACAGTATGCCCGTTGTTGCGGCAGCGTTTGAATTTGCCTTTATGGGCGGTTCAATGGGCTCTGTAGTCGGTGCACGCTTTGTACGGGCAGTTGAGCAGGCACTGGAAGATAACTGTCCGCTGATCTGCTTCTCCGCCAGTGGCGGTGCCCGTATGCAGGAAGCGCTGCAGTCGCTGATGCAGATGGCGAAAACCAGTGCGGCACTGGCAAAAATGCAGGAGCGTGGTCTTCCGTATATTTCTGTGCTGACTGACCCGACTATGGGTGGTGTTTCTGCCAGTTTCGCCATGCTGGGTGACCTCAACGTTGCGGAGCCTAAAGCGCTGATTGGCTTTGCCGGCCCACGCGTCATCGAGCAGACCGTGCGTGAAAAACTGCCGCCGGGCTTCCAGCGCAGTGAGTTTCTGATTGAGAAGGGCGCGATTGATATGATCATCCGCCGCCCGGAAATGCGCTACAAACTGGCAAGCCTGCTGGCCAAAATGATGAACCTGCCGGCACCGCTGCATGACGGTGAACCGTCCGCTCCCGCGACGACTGAATCGGAAAGCAACGAGGCCTGACAGGAGATAGAGAGGCGCGACTTTCGCGCCTCTTACCAATGCACCGTATACCGCAGCACCAGTCTGCCAGGTATAAATTAGCAAAACGGGACATATGGACAATCTTCACCTTCCTCAAGCCACGTCGCCTTTGGCCACGTGGCTTTATTATCTTGAGCATCTGCATACGCAGGCCATTGAACTGGGCCTGGACCGTATTCGTCAGGTAGCACTTCGTCTCGACCTGCTGAAACCCGCTCCGTTTGTCTTTACCGTAGCCGGTACCAATGGTAAAGGCACCACCTGCCGCACCCTGGAAACGCTGCTGATCGCTGCGGGCTATCGCGTAGGCGTCTACAGCTCGCCGCATCTGGTGCGCTATACCGAACGCGTCCGGATTCAGGGCGAGGAGCTTGGTGAAGCGCAGCACTGTGCCAGCTTTGCGGAGATTGAAGCCGGACGGGCTGATATTTCGCTGACCTACTTTGAATTCGGTACGCTCTCCGCGCTGAATCTATTCCGCCAGGCGCAACTGGATGTCGTGATCCTCGAGGTCGGCCTCGGCGGACGACTGGATGCCACCAACATCGTGGATGCCGATGTCGCCGTAGTCACCAGCATCGCGCTGGATCACACCGACTGGCTGGGACCGGATCGCGAAAACATCGGACGTGAGAAAGCGGGCGTCTTTCGCGCGGGGAAACCGGCGGTAGTCGGTGAACCCGATATGCCACACAGCATCGCTGTGGTCGCGCAGGAAAAAGGCGCTCAACTGTTACAGCGCAACCGCGACTGGTCCTGGCATGCGCAGGCCGAAAGCTGGTCGCTGCGTGATGCGCAGGGCGAGCTGAACGATCTGCCGTTGCCTCAGGTACCGCTGCCTAACGCGGCGACTGCATTGATAGCGCTGCGGGTCTCAGGGCTTGCGGTCAGTGAGACGCAGATTCGCGCCAGCCTGCCGCTGGCGATGCTGCCAGGGCGGTTTCAGACAATAAGTGAATCACCGCGCGTGATTCTGGATGTCGCTCATAATCCGCACGCGGCAGGCTATCTGGCGTCGCGGCTGTCGGCGCTGCCGAAACGCGGCAAAGTGCATGCCGTCGTGGGCATGCTGCATGATAAAGATATCGCCGGAACGCTCGCGGCATTGGCTCCAATGGTTGATGCCTGGTACTGTGCACCGCTTGACGGTCCGCGCGGTGCCAGTGCAGAGCAGCTGCTGGACGCGCTGCCGCAGGGCGAGGCCTTTGGTTCGGTTGAACTCGCCTGGCAGCAGGCGCGCGAGCGGGCTGCGCCGCAGGACACTGTGCTGGTGTGTGGTTCCTTCCATACTGTGGCACAGGTCATGGAATCGATTGAAACGGAGAAAGGACGTGGCAAGTAAGTTTCAGAACCGTTTAGTCGGCACCGTTATTCTGGTTGCTGTTGGCGTGATTGTGCTGCCAGGGCTGCTGGATGGTCAGAAAAAGCATTACAAAGAGGAGTTCGCTGCCATCCCGCTGGTGCCGAAACCTGACGATCAGCAGGACAGCGAAATGGTGCCGCCGGTAACTCAGTCGCTTCCTGCTCAGCCGCCGGAAGGCGCAGGCAGTGCCGTCAACAGCAGCAGTGGCAACGGTAAAACCAACGCCACGGCGGAGCAGGGACGGACGCAGCCGGATGAGGAGAGCGATCCTGTTGTTGTCTCGCAGCCGCCGGTTCATCAGTCTGTGCCTGCACAGACGGTGACGAAGCCGAAAGCCGAAGAGCCGCGTAAACCTAAAGTCATCGAGCAGCCAAAGCAGAAGCTGGTTGAACAGCAGAAGCCAAAAGCCGTGGAGCAGCCTAAACCAAAGCTGGTTGAGCAACCCAAAGCGGTTGAGCAGCCGAAGCAGGAAGCGCCAAAAGCGGCAGAGACCACGGCTCCGGCGGGACAGGCTTATGTGGTGCAGTTAGGTGCGCTGAAGAACGCCAGCAAAGTGAATGAGATTGTCGCGCAGTTGCGGCTGTCGGGCTATCGCGCCTTTACCGTGCCGTCAACGCCGGTTCAGGGTCAGATTACCCGTATCTACGTTGGCCCTGATGCCTCGAAAACTAAAATGCAAGGCGCAGTTGGTGAACTGAAAAACATCTCAGGACTGGGCGGTGTTGTAAAACCGTACAGCGCCCGTTAAACCGGCGATTGGCGCTGCCGATAGCAGTAACAGGCTGCGTCTTTTACCGGGCAGGCAGCGCGCTTAACGCGCGCTGCCACGAAGAATAGTGACGATTTTCAACGGCCTGTCTGGTTGATAATCACCCTGGCGATTGCGTTTTTTTTCATCGCCGCATTTATGGATGCAGAAAAAGAAAACCGCTACGCAAACGTTTTCTTTTTCTGTTAGAATGCGCCCCGAACTGGATGCAGGGGTGCAATTGCACTGGCGCTGGAAGAGTTCATGATCTGGATTGATTACGTCATTATTGCGGTAGTTGGTTTTTCGGCTCTGGTCAGCCTGGTTCGTGGGTTTGTCCGGGAAGCCTTATCTCTTGTTACCTGGGGATGCGCGTTTTTTGTCGCCAGTCATTACTACGCCTACCTTGCAGTCTGGTTTACAGGTTTTGACGACGAACTGGTTCGTAACGGTATTGCCATCGGTGTGCTGTTTGTGGCGACGCTGATTGTGGGTGCCATTGTGAACTACGTTATCGGCACGCTGGTGGAAAAAACCGGCCTGTCGGGAACCGACCGGGTATTGGGCGTCTGTTTCGGGGCGTTGCGTGGTGTGCTGATCGTAGCCGCTTTGCTGTTCTTCCTTGATACATTCACTGGCTTTTCCAAAAGTCCGGACTGGCAACAGTCTCAACTCATTCCCGAGTTCAGTTATATCATCAGGTGGTTCTTTGATTACCTGAAAAGCACGTCGAGTTTTTTACCCCGGTGATGTGACCGGGTGTGCGGCTAAATGAGGAAATGACAACATGTGCGGTATTGTCGGTATCACCGGTTTCATGCCGGTCAACCAGTCGATCTATGACGCGTTAACGGTGCTCCAGCACCGCGGGCAGGATGCCGCAGGCATTTGTACTATCGATGCGCTGAAATGTTTTCGCCTGCGAAAGGCAAACGGCCTGGTCAGCGACGTTTTCGAAGCACGCCACATGCAGCGACTGCAGGGCAATATGGGAATCGGTCACGCGCGTTACCCGACCGCGGGCAGCTCGAGTGCCTCTGAAGCGCAGCCATTCTATGTAAACTCCCCGTATGGCATCACCCTGGCGCACAACGGTAATCTGACCAACGCCCATGTGCTGCGTAAGCACCTGTTCGAAAAGGGTCGCCGTCACGTTAACACCACGTCAGATTCTGAAATCCTGCTGAACATCTTTGCGCAGGAACTGGATCGCTTCCAGAACGATCCGCTGGCAGCTGACAACATTTTTTCTGCGGTTGCGGCCCTGCATCAGCAGGTGCGCGGCGCTTACGCCGTGGTGGCGATGATTATCGGACACGGCATGGTCGCCTTCCGCGATCCTAACGGTATTCGTCCGCTGGTCCTCGGCAAGCGCGTTATCGCTGACGGCCGTACCGAATATATGGTTGCCTCAGAGAGCGTGGCGCTTGATACGCTGGGCTTTGAGTTCATCCGTGACGTGGCGCCGGGTGAAGCGGTTTATGTCACTGAAGAGGGCCAGCTGTCGACCCGTCAGTGTGCTGAAAACCCGAAAAGCAATCCGTGCCTGTTCGAGTATGTCTATTTTGCACGTCCCGACTCGTTCCTCGACAAGATTTCGGTCTACAGCGCCCGTGTCCGCATGGGCACCAAGCTGGGCGAGAAAATTGCCCGCGAGTGGGAAGATCTCGATATCGATGTCGTGATTCCAATCCCGGAAACTTCAACCGATATCGCGCTGGAGATTGCGCGTATTCTCGATAAACCCTATCGCCAGGGCTTCGTGAAGAACCGCTACGTCGGCCGCACCTTTATCATGCCGGGCCAGCAGTTACGTCGCAGCGCAGTACGCCGCAAGCTCAACGCGAACCGCGCGGAATTCCGTGATAAAAACGTGCTGCTGGTGGATGACTCCATCGTGCGTGGCACCACTTCCGAGCAGATCATTGAGATGGCGCGTGAAGCGGGCGCGAAACGGGTTTACCTGGCCTCAGCGGCACCGGAAATTCGTTTCCCGAACGTCTACGGCATCGATATGCCGAGCGCCACGGAACTCATTGCGCACGGTCGTGAAGTTGAAGAGATTCGCCAGCTGATTAAAGCCGATGCACTGATTTTCCAGGATCTCGACGATCTGATCGAAGCGGTGCGTGAAGAGAATCCGGACATTGCTCAATTTGAGTGCTCGGTGTTCAACGGCGTTTACGTGACGAAAGATGTCGACCAGCAGTATCTGGAGTATCTGGAGTCGTTGCGTAATGATGATGCCAAAGCGCTTCAGCGCCAGAACGAAGTTGAAAACCTTGAGCTGCACAACGAAGGCTGACATCCATCTATAGTCGGGCAGCATAAAACAGGGCGGGAGCAATCCCGCCCTGTTTGTTTTCAGAAACCCGCTGGCCGCGTATGATGGCGCATTAGCTGACATAAGGTTGGAATATGAAACGACTCATCATTGGCATCTCCGGCGCAAGCGGGGTGATCTATGGCGTGCGCATGCTGCAGGTATTGCAGCAGGTGGAAGAGGTAGAAACGCATCTGGTCATGAGTCAGGCGGCACGTCAGACGCTGGGGCTGGAGAGCGACTATTCGCTGCGTGACGTGCAGGCGCTGGCCGATGTGGTGCATGACGTGCGCGATATTGCAGCAAATATCTCGTCGGGCTCGTTTAAAACGTTGGGCATGGCGATTCTGCCGTGCTCGATGAAAACGCTTTCAGGCATCGTGCACAGCTACAGTGATTCGTTGCTGACCCGTGCGGCTGATGTGGTGTTAAAAGAGCAGCGTAAGCTGGTGTTGTGCGTACGCGAAACCCCGCTGCATGTCGGCCACCTGCGGATGATGACTACCGCGGCTGAACTGGGTGCCATTATCATGCCGCCCGTGCCAGCGTTTTATCATCGGCCTGAAACCATCGATCAGCTCATCGACCAGACTGTTAACCGGGTAATCGATCAGTTTGATATCGAGTTACCGGAAGATCTCTTTATGCGCTGGCAGGGTGCATAAAGTTCCGCAGGCGCACTTATTTAGTGCATAAGCGCGCCTCGGATCACTCTTCGTGCATTTGACGCACCAAAAGTTAACAACGTCGCTTTTTCTCTTTTACTTCACTGCTATATTCCCCTCACAAACACAGCGTTTTCGCCTGTCTGTCATCACGTTAACGGCGTGGATAACTTGCAGAACTGGCATGAAACATGCAAATTACTTTGCGCAAACATATCACGAACCACATAACAAAAAGCACTTCACTTGAGGGTAATCTATGAAAAAGCGTGTTCTGGCTCTTTCCCTGATGCTGGGCTTAACCAGTGCTGCCAGCGTCTTCGCGGCGGTTCCGGGTCCAATCCGTATCGGCACAGATCCAACTTACCCACCGTTTGAGTCGAAAGACGCGCAAGGCAAGTTAGTGGGCTTCGATATCGACCTCGCTAACGAAATCTGTAAACGTATTCATACCCAATGTACCTATGTTGAAAGCGACTTTGATGCGCTGATCCCCTCGCTGAAAGCGAAGAAAATTGATGCCATCATCTCCTCACTTTCCATCACAGCAAAACGTCAGGAAGAGATCGCCTTCTCGGAAAAACTCTATGCGGCGAACGCGCGCTTAGTGGCACCGAAGGGATCGAAAATTGAGCCGACCATTGAGTCGCTGAAAGGCAAAAACATCGGTCTGTTGCAGGGCACCACCCAGGAAACCTACGCCAATCAGAACTGGCGGCCAAAAGGGGTGAATGTTACGCCTTATGCTAACCAGGATCTCGTCTATCAGGATCTGAACGCCGGTCGTATTGATGCGGCCTTCCAGGATGAAGTGCAGGCAAGCGAAGGTTTTCTGAAGCAGCCGGTGGGTAAAAACTACGCCTTCGCCGGTCCGGCCGTGAAAGATGACAAGATCTTTGGCGTCGGAACCGGGATGGGACTGCGTAAAGATGACAGCGAACTGAAAGCCGCCATCGACAAAGCCTTTGCTGATATGCGCAAAGATGGCACCTACGACAAGATTGCGAAGAAATACTTCGATTTCAATGTGTACGGCGACTAACCATCCTGTCGCTTTATCCTCTGTATGCTGAAGCCCGCCGGAACGGACGGCTTAATACCGCTGCGCCCTGGCGGGCGGATGGCAGAGACGCCAGAGTGATAAAGCTAAACTGCCCGTCGATATCTGGCGGGCAGCGTTTTGTTTTCACCCCACGACAGGACCCTCTCGATGCTGTATGGCTATTCTGATGTAATTCTTCGGGGCACGCTGGTGACGCTTGAGCTGGCGCTCACCTCCGTCGTGCTGGCAGTGCTGCTGGGCCTGATTGGCGCAGGCGCGAAACTGTCTCGCAGCCGGCCACTGGCATTGATTTTTGAAGGCTACACCACGCTGATCCGTGGCGTGCCCGACCTTGTACTCATGCTGCTGATTTTCTACGGTCTGCAGATTGTCCTCAACCAGGTCACCGACGCACTGGGCATGGCGCAGTTTGATATCGACCCGATGGTTGCTGGTATCATCACGCTCGGCTTTATTTATGGTGCCTATTTCACCGAAACGTTCCGGGGTGCCTTTATGGCGGTGCCAAAAGGGCAGATTGAAGCGGCTACTGCGTTTGGCTTTACCGGTGCGCAGGTATTCCGCCGCATTCTGTTTCCGGCCATGATGCGCTACGCGCTGCCGGGCATCGGCAATAACTGGCAGGTGATCCTGAAAGCTACCGCGCTGGTCTCGCTGCTGGGACTGGAAGATGTGGTGAAGGCGACGCAGCTGGCCGGAAAAAGTACCTGGCAGCCGTTCTACTTCGCCATTGTCGCGGGTGCGATCTATCTGGTGTTCACCACGTTGTCGAATGGCGTGCTGTGGTGGCTGAACCGCCGCTATACGGTCGGTGTGAAGAGGGCGAGTTATGATTGAGATTATTCAGGAATACTGGAAATCGCTGCTCTGGACAGACGGTTATCGTTTTACCGGTGTTGCTATCACCCTGTGGCTGTTGATTCTCTCAGTCACCATTGGCGGTTGTCTGGCCATTCTGCTGGCGATAGCCCGCGTTTCGCCAAACCGGTTTATCAGCTTTCCGGTCTGGCTCTTTACCTACGTATTTCGCGGCACGCCGCTCTATGTACAGTTGCTGGTCTTCTACTCCGGCATGTACACGCTGGAAATTGTTAAAGGCACAGAACTGCTGAACGCCTTTTTCCGCAGCGGCCTGAACTGTACGTTGCTCGCGTTTACCCTGAATACCTGCG
Organism: Candidatus Pantoea gossypiicola; assembly: GCF_008632075.1. Classification (GTDB taxonomy): domain Bacteria; phylum Pseudomonadota; class Gammaproteobacteria; order Enterobacterales; family Enterobacteriaceae; genus Pantoea; species Pantoea gossypiicola. The sequence goes on along the minus strand of NZ_VWVM01000001.1, from coordinate 264,044 downwards.
CTTACACCACGGAGATCTTTGCCGGGGCTATTCGCTCAGTACCACACGGTGAGATTGAGGCTGCGCGGGCTTACGGTTTCTCCACCTTTAAACTCTATCGCTGCATCATTCTGCCGTCGGCGCTGCGTACGGCGCTGCCAGCCTACAGCAACGAAGTGATTCTGATGTTGCACTCCACGGCGCTGGCCTTCACCGCGACGGTGCCGGATCTGCTGAAAATCGCGCGGGATATTAACTCCGCGACCTATCAGCCGTTCACCGCCTTCGGCCTGGCGGCGGTGTTATACCTGATTATCTCTTACGTGTTGATCAGCCTGTTCCGCCTGGCGGAGCGCCGCTGGCTGGCCCACGTGAAACCCTCTTCATCGCATTGAGTAGAACTATGGCTGACAATAAATTAAGCGTCACCGAATTGCATAAACGTTACGGTGAACATGAAGTGCTGAAAGGGGTCTCGTTAACTGCTAAAGCGGGCGATGTGATCAGTATTATTGGATCGTCCGGTTCAGGGAAAAGTACCTTTTTACGCTGCATTAACTTCCTCGAAAAACCGAGTGAAGGCACTATCGTAGTCAATAATCAACACATTACGCTGGTCCGTGACAAAGATGGTCAGTTGAAAGTCGCTGACAAAGAGCAGTTGCGCGCGTTGCGCACCAGTCTGACCATGGTGTTCCAGCACTTCAATCTCTGGAGCCACATGACGGTGCTGGAAAACGTGATGGAAGCGCCGATTCAGGTGCTGGGACTGAGCAAGACGGAAGCGCGTGAACGGGCGATCCGCTATCTCGATAAAGTGGGTATTGACGCACGGGCACAGGCGAAGTATCCGGTTCATCTCTCGGGTGGTCAGCAGCAGCGTGTGTCGATTGCGCGTGCGCTGGCCATGGAGCCGGAAGTGTTACTGTTTGATGAGCCGACCTCAGCGCTCGATCCGGAGCTGGTCGGTGAAGTGCTGCGCATCATGCAAAAGCTGGCGGAAGAAGGCAAAACTATGGTTGTAGTGACCCATGAGATGGAGTTCGCCCGTCACGTCTCAAATCACGTCATTTTCCTGCATCAGGGCAAAATCGAAGAGCAGGGACCGCCTGCGGAGCTGTTCGGCAGCCCGAAAAGCCCGCGTTTACAGCAGTTCCTCAAGGGATCGCTGAAGTAACGGATAGCGGGGCGGACAGGTGCCGGAAGCAGGGCACCGGCGTTACGTGCCCTGCGCCGGTACGCTGCCTGCCCGCTGCGTCACGTCTGCAGTAACTTCAGCGCCGTGTCCTCATCGGTCACCAGACCCGATACCCAGCCGCCCTGTAAGGCGGCCCGGATCGCCGAATACTTGCGTTCGCTACCGGCAAAGCCAATGATTTTGCGCTGTGTCTGACTTTCCAGATGCACGCTGGTCAGGAGTTCATCCGTTTCCCCCCACACACGTTCACCCTGCTGATTGAAAAAGTGACCGAGCATCTCACCTGCGACGCCACGCGCGTTCAGCGCCTCAACCTGCGCATCGGTAATAAATCCCTCAGCGTTCAGCGGACAGCCTGGCATCACTTCGCCAATCCCGACAAAGGCTACGTCTGCCCGTAAGGCGCGTTCGGTGACGCGCTGGTAGACCTTATGCTGCACCCACATCGCTTTATCCTCAGGCGTGTCGGCGTAGAGAGGGGCCGGGATAAAGAAATATTTGCCCTGCATCTTTTCGGCCATCTTCAGCGGGACATCATAGCGTGTCCCGGAATCATCCCGCGCGATGGCACCAATCATCGAAACGCAATGATGCTGCGGGCGATCCACCCAGGGTAACGCGTCGATAATAGAGCGTAAGGTTTTACCGGAACCAATACCAAAGACCTGTGGCGCTTCCTCACTGATGAACTGTGCCATCACCGCCGCCCCTTCGACGGCCAGCATTTGCTGAATGGCATCCTCGTTCAGACTGGCCGAGGGCACGACGCGACAGAGATCCAGACCAAACTTCTCCTGGACCTCACGCGCCAGCTGCAGACAGTGCGTGACGGGATGATCGATTTTTACGTTCACCATGCCCATTTCACGAGCACTGGATACCAGACGCTGCGCCACCTGGCGCGATAATCCCAGTGCCTGCGCAATCTCCTGCTGTGTCACGCCCGCAACGTAATACATCCACGCGGCACGCGCGGCCAGCTCCTGCTTTTTCTCTTCTCTGCTCATCACGCTGTTCCGTCGAATTCAGAGAGACATCTTAACGCGAGCCGGGCAAAAAGCGCTAACCGGGCAATAGCCCAATAAAAGAGCAAAAGTATTATTTGTGACAGGGCTCGCAGAAGGATCCGCGTGATGAACACTATGCTAACGGCTACCGGGCAAATGCCCCTTATCGTGGCAAATGTTTAATCGAGGCGATTATGACCAATCAATCCGTGTGGATGCATATCGGCGCAGGATCTTTTCATCGGGCACATCAGGCGTGGTATCTGCATCAGCTGCGTAAGCAGGGAGACGAAAGCTGGGGCATCGCGCTGGGCAATATCCGTCAGGACGCCGCGCCGCTGCTTGATCAGCTCGCGCGGCAGCAGGGCGAATATGTGCTGGAAACCGTGACGCCCGAAGGTGAGCGCGACTATGAGACCATCACGTCGCTGCGCAAAATTTTGCCCTGGGATAGCGACATCAGCGCGCTGATTGAGCAGGGCGCGCGTGCGGAAACGCGTGTGATTAGCTTCACCGTGACTGAAGCAGGCTACTACCTGACGCCCGCGTTTACGCTGGATCTCACTCAGGCGGACGTGAAGGCCGATCTGGGTGGCGATATCCGCACCCTCTACGGCGCACTCAGCCGCATTCTGACACAGCGAGTTGCCGAGGGCGGGGCACCGGTCACGCTGCTGAACTGCGACAATTTGCGTCACAATGGCGAGCGTTTTCGTGACGCCTTCCTGGCGTTTCTGACGGCCAAAGGCGATACCGCGCTGGCCGACTGGGTGCGTGCACAGACCCGCTCACCGAATACCATGGTTGATCGCATAACACCGCGACCCACCCCGCAGGTGGCCGAACGCGTGCAGGCGGCGACCGGCAGAGAGGATGGTGCGGCAGTGATGGCCGAATCTTTTATTCAGTGGGTCATTGAGGATGATTTCATTGCCGGACGCCCGGCACTGGAAAAGGTGGGCGTCGAGCTGGTGGAATCGGTGCTGCCGTGGGAAGAGGCGAAAATTCGCATCCTCAATGCGACCCATGCTGCGATTGCCTGGGCGGGCACGCTGATTGGGCTGAACTATATCGATGAGAGCACCCGTCATCCGGCCATTTATCAACTGGCGCACGACTACGTGACCCAGGATGTCATTCCCTCACTTTCACCCAGCCCGCTCGATCTGGCGGATTATCGCGATGTGGTGCTGGCCCGCTTCAGTAATCCCTATATTCAGGACACCAATCAGCGCGTCGGTGCCGATGGCTTGTCCAAAATTCCCGGCATGGTGACGCCAACCCTGCAGGCATGTTATCAGCGCGGCGTGCAGCCGGCCGCAACGGCGGTGATTCCGGCACTCTTCTTCCTGTTTATGCAGCGCTGGGCCAGTGACGACTTACCCTATCCCTATCAGGATGGTGCGCTCCAGGCCGAAACGCTGCATAAACAGTTTGCCAGCGCCGATCCGCTCCGTGCGTTCCTGAGCGATCGTGCGCTGTTTGCGGAACTGGCGTCCGATAAGGCGTTTCTTGAGCTGGTGACGCGCCAGGTGGCGAGTCTGCAGCAGTGGCTGAAGCAGCCTGAACTGGCGGCGGTGTAATCATGTATCTCGGTATTGATATCGGCACCTCAGAGCTTAAAGCGCTGATCGTGAACACGCAGGGTGAGATTGTGGCGTCTCAGCACGCCACGCTCAGCGTGCAGCGTCCATATCCTCACTGGGCAGAACAGGATCCTGAACGCTGGTGGCAAGCCTGCTGTGAGGTTCTGGCGGAATTGCGTCATCAGTCTCCTCAGGCCTGGGCTGAGATTCGCGCGATAGGATTGTCCGGTCAGATGCACGGGGCCGTGCTGCTGGATGCCGGGGGCAGGGTGCTGCGTCCATGTCTCCTGTGGAACGACACGCGCAGCGCACCACAGTGTGAAAGGCTGGCAAAGCACCATCCCCGGATGATAGCGATCAGCGGCAATATGATTATGCCTGGCTTCACTGCACCGAAGCTCTGCTGGGTTGCGGAACATGAGCCAGAGATCTTCAGCCGTATCGATAAGGTGTTGCTGCCGAAAGATTACCTGCGCTGGCGTCTGACCGGGCGCTTTGTCACTGAGCCTTCGGATGCTGCCGGAACGCTGTGGCTCGACGTGTCCCGGCGTGACTGGTCGGATGAACTGCTGGCCATCACCGGACTGACGCGTGCCGCCATGCCTGAGCTGGTGGAAGGCAGTGCTGTAAGTGGACATCTGCAGCCGACACTGGCGAGCGAGTGGGGCTTGTCCACCTCAGTCACGGTTGCAGGCGGCGGCGGGGACAATGCCGCGTCGGCTGTCGGGGTAGGCGCGGTGAACGCCGGGGATGCTTTTATCTCACTGGGGACGTCCGGGGTGATTTTTGTCGTCAATGACCGCTTGCAGGCGGACCCGCAATCCGGGGTGCACGCCTTTTGCCATGCGCTACCGGGCCGCTGGCATCAGATGAGTGTGATGCTCAGCGCCGCCAGTTGTCTGCGCTGGCTGTGCAATCTGCTGTCAGTGAGTGAAAGCCAGCTGATGGAGGAGATGGCTCAGCTCAGTGACGAACAGCTGCGCAGTGCCCCGATTTTTCTGCCCTATCTCTCCGGGGAGCGCACCCCTCACAACGATCCTGACGCCTCTGGCGCTTTCTTCAATCTCGCCATGAAACGCCGCGCGCCCTGCTGGGCTATGCGGTGATTGAAGGCGTGGCATTCGGACTGGCTGATGGGGCAGAGGTGCTTGGCGAGGCCCGGCACCCCATTCAGCAATACAGCCTCACTGGTGGGGGAGCACGCAGCACGCTGTGGGCGCAATTGATTGCCGATGTGCTGCAACTGCCGGTTGTTACCCACCCGGCCAGCGCCTCTGGCGCGCTGGGGGCGGCACGTCTGGCGTGGCTGGCTGATGGCGGTGCTGAGCATGAGGTGTGTCTGAAGCCGCCAGTCCAGGCGCGCTATCAACCGGACGACGCTCGCGGAGCCGTGCTGCAACAGCGGCTGCGTCTGTTCCGGGAACTCTACATCCAGCAGCAACAGGTGCGTAACCTGCTGCCTGCCTGACGACTAACCAAACAGAAGGTGATTGTGATGCAATCGAACGAATACTGGTTTGGCTTACCGAAAAAGATGTTCTGGGGCTTCCTCGCTATCGCCATCTTTATGGCGGGTGATGGCTTTGAAATGGCGTTTCTGTCGCGCCATATCACTGACATGGGCTTTTCGCCCGCGCAGTCTGCCGTCGTGTTCACCTTCTATGGTCTGGCAGCCGCGCTGGCAGCCTGGGCATCGGGCGTGGTCGCCGAGCTGATCACGCCGCAGCGCGCGATGATGATTGGCTTTGTGCTGTGGATCGTCATGCATGCCCTGTTTATGTCACTTGGGCTTGGACTGCGTAACTATCCCCTCATGGTGCTGTTTTACGGCATTCGCGGGCTGGCTTATCCGCTGTTTATCTACTCTTTCATGATGATGCTGGTGCAGGTCTTACCGCGCGAGAAACTGGCGGCGGCGACCGGCTGGTTCTGGGCGATGTATTCAATCGGCATTGGCGTGGTGGGCAGCTATCTGCCCAGTCTGACCATTCCGATGCTGGGGGAGACCGGAACGCTGTGGCTGGCCATCATCTGGGTAGCCTGTGGTGGGATTCTTGCCTGGTTCAGCCTGCGCAACGTGCCGGTAGATCGTTCCCGCGTGAATCTGCCGATGCGCGACAAGATGACAGAGATGTCGCGTGCCGTGACCATCCTGTTCACCAATCAGCATGTCTTTTATGCCTGCCTGATTCGCATCATCAACACGCTGTCGCTGTTTGGTTTCGCCATTATCATGCCACTGCTGTTTGTCGACCGTCTCGGCTTTACCCTCTCTGAGTGGCTACAGATCTGGGCGGTGTTCTTCTTTGTTACCATCTTTACGAATATCTTCTGGGGCCTCACCGGTGAGAAGCTGGGCTGGATCCGTCAGGTACGCTGGTTTGGTTGCCTGGGAATGGCTATCTCCAGCCTGACCTTCTATTACCTGCCGCTGTATGCGGGGCATAATTTCTGGGTGGCATTAATTCCTGCGGTCATGCTGGGGATCTTTGTCGCCGCGTTTGTGCCGATGACCGCCGTCTTTCCGACGCTGGAGCCGCATCACAAAGGGGCAGCGGTCTCGATTTACAATCTCTCCGCGGGACTCAGTAACTTTGTGGCACCGGCTATCGCCTCCGTCATGCTGCCATTCTTCGACATCGTCGGAGTGGTATGGGCCTACACCGCGCTGTATGTATTCGCTGACGTATTGACCTTCATTATCCGCGTGCCACAACCGGGGCACACGCGGGAAGAGAAGGCGATGCAGTCGCGGGTCGCCGGACAGCGTAGCTAATTACCCCTGCGGCGGCCCCGGGCCGCTGCAGGGTTATCCTGCGACATCCTGCAAGGCTTCCTGCAAATCGTACCAGCGGAAGCCGAAACCAGAGGCTTCCAGCCGCTTTGGCAGCACATGCTGTCCTCCCAGCACCAGTACCGACGACTCCCCCATCATCAGCTTAATGGCGCTGGTGGGCGTACGCATAAAGGCCGGGCGATGCATCACCCGCCCCAGCGTGGCGGCAAACTGCTCATTGCGCACCGCGTAAGGGGCCACCATGTTGAACGGGCCGTGCAGATCCTCATGATCCAGCAGCCAGAGAATCGCGTTGACCATGTCATCAATATGGATCCATGGCATATACTGTTTGCCACTGCCGATCGGCCCGCCCGCGCCAAACTTAAACGGCAGTTTCATTTTACTGAGTGCGCCGCCTTCACGAGCCAGCACCACGCCGGTGCGTATCAGGCAGACGCGGGTACGTTCACTCGCGGCGCTGAGCGCCAGCTGCTCCCAGCGGGCGCAGAGCTGATGGGTAAACTCATCATGGCCCTCATCCTCTTCAGTCAGCACCAGATCGCCGGTATTGCCATAGAAGCCGGTTGCCGAACCAGAAATCAGGACGGCGGGTGGCGTTGCACTGGCATTAATCAGTGAGGCAATCTGCTCGGTGATCTGCCAGCGGCTTTCGCATAGCTGCTGTTTATGCGGCTCCGTCCAGCGCTTGTCGGCGATGGGTTCGCCCGCCAGATTAATCACCGCATCGATGTTATTCAGGTTTGTCTGTTGCGCCAGACCTGACCAGAGTGCGACGTTCTCGCCCAGTTTTTCACGCGCGCTGACCACGTCACGGGTCACCACGCTTATCTGATGCCCCAGCTGTTGCAGGCGCGGGATCAGGTGACGACCAATCAGTCCCGTGCCACCGGTAATAAGAATGTGCATGTTGCGGCTCCCTTTGTGTTTTTGTTATGTGCTCCTTTCAGCATAGAAGAGCGGAGCCACTCTGAAGTGCGTCGCGTCGCGCTTTGTTATTCCGGCGTGAGAGATCGGAGCAGCTCAGCGTTGCCTTCGCAAAAAAAAATCGGTAAACATGATGCAACCCTGACAGCCAATTGAGGTAACCGATGAAGTATCCGTCCATCACCCTGTGGTCAGATTCATCATTTTTCAGTCCTTACGCTATGTCTGCCTATGTTGCTCTTACCGAAAAAGGGATCCCATTCCAGCTGAAACGTGTCGATCTGTCGCAGAATCAGCAACACGCCGCAGCATACCGCGAGCTGTCGCTGACCTGCCGCGTGCCGACTCTGCAGATTGATGACTTCCTGTTAAGCGAATCCTCGGCGATTACGGAATATCTCGAAGAGCGTTTTCCGGCACCCGAATTTGAACGCCTCTATCCACGTGACCGTGAGAAGCGCGCCCGTGCCAGAGAGATTCAGGCCTGGCTGCGCAGCGACTTCCTGTGGATCCGTCAGGAGCGTCCGACAGAAGTGCTGTTTGCCGGTGAACGTTTTGCGCCACTGACTGCGTCAGCGCAGCAGGCGGTGGATAAACTGGTTACCGCTGTCGATCGTCTGCTGCCTGAGGGGCAACAGAACCTGTTTGGTGAGTGGTCCATCGCGGATACCGATCTGGCAGTCATGCTTAACCGGCTGGTATTACATGGCGATCCTTTGCCCACCCGTCTGCGGCATTATGCTGAGTTTCAGTGGCAGCGAGCCTCGGTACAACTGTGGTTAGCAGAAAGTGGTAAAAATCGGTAACAGCCAGAGCTTGCTCAGGCTGTCGGAAGTGATTACCTTACGCCACATAAAAATAACGACGTGGCAAACTGCGTACTTAACTGTACGCCAAACAGGAAAGGGTTACTGATGGTGGATCAAACTGCGGGTGACGGCATCGAGTGGGTCGATATCGTAAACGAAGAGAATGAAGTCGTTGCTCAGGCGACACGTGCGCAGATGCGTGCTCAGTGCCTGCGTCACCGCGCCACCTATATTGTGGTTCATGACGGTATGGGCAAGATTCTGGTACAGCGTCGCACCGAGATAAAAGATTTTATGCCGGGCAAACTGGACGCAACCGCGGGCGGCGTGGTGCAGAGCGGTGAAGATATGCTGGAATCTGCGCGACGTGAAGCAGAAGAGGAGTTAGGGATCGCCGCGGTGCCGTTTGCTGAACATGGCAAATTCTACTTCGAAGATCAGCACTGTCGTGTCTGGGGCGGACTGTTCAGTTGTGTATCACACGGGCCATTCGCCATGCAGGAATCGGAAGTCGATGAGATTATCTGGATGACGCCCGATGAGATCACTGCACGTTGTGATGAGTTCACCGACGATTCGCTGAAAGCGCTCTCCCTGTGGATGAGCCGCAACGGCGATAACCGGGCCTGAAAACAGGCGCTTTAATTCAGGTTATTCATCCGCATCAGACCGGGCCGCTTTGTTACCGGCGAAAAAAAGGCATGCTCCGGGGCATGCCTTTTTCGTTATGACCAGCCGTTTAGCCTTCAGCCTGCTGGGACTGAATCGCCGTCAGGGCGATGGTATAGACGATGTCATCCACCAGCGCACCGCGAGACAGGTCATTGACCGGCTTACGCATCCCCTGCAGCATCGGTCCGATGGAAATCAGATCGGCTGAACGCTGTACTGCTTTGTAGGTGGTGTTACCGGTATTGAGATCCGGGAAGATAAACACAGTAGCGCGCCCGGCAACCTGAGAATTCGGCGCTTTGGATTTCGCCACATCTTCCATGATCGCCGCGTCATACTGTAACGGACCATCGATCACCAGATCAGGCCGTTTCTCCTGCGCAATACGCGTGGCTTCACGCACTTTTTCCACGTCGCTGCCCGCACCTGATGTACCGGTAGAGTAGGAGATCATCGCCACACGCGGATCGATACCAAAGGCTTTGGCTGAATCGGCGGACTGAATCGCGATTTCGGCCAGCTGCTCAGCGGTAGGGTCCGGGTTAATCGCACAGTCGCCGTAAACCAGCACCTGCTCCGGCAGCAGCATAAAGAACACCGAGGATACCAGTGAGCTGTTAGGCGCGGTTTTGATCAACTGCAGCGGCGGACGAATGGTGTTGGCGGTGGTATGAACCGCACCTGACACCAGGCCATCCACTTCGCCGCTCTCCAGCATCATGGTGCCGAGTACCACGTTATCTTCCAGCTGCTCCTGCGCGACCACTTCGGTCATGCCTTTGCTCTTACGCAACTCAACCAGACGCGGCACGTAGTTTTCACGAACCTGTTCCGGGTCAACAATCTCAACGCCTTTGCCCAGTTCAACACCCTGAGCCGCAGCGACACGCTGAATCTCCTCCGGGTTGCCTAACAGTACGCAGGTGGCGATGCCGCGTTCAGCACAGATAGCGGCCGCTTTAACCGTACGCGGCTCATCACCCTCTGGCAGCACCACGCGTTTGCCCGCTTTACGCGCCAGCTCGGTAAGCTGATAGCGGAAGGCAGGTGGTGACAGTCGACGGCTGCGCTCAGATGTGGCGGTCAGTGACTCAATCCAGTCAGCGTTGATGTAGCTGGCGACATATTCCTGCACTTTCTCGATGCGCTGCGTGTCATCAGCAGGCACTTCAAGATTAAAGCTCTGCAGGCTCAGGGAGGTCTGCCAGGTATTGGTTTTCACCATAAATACCGGCAGGCCGGTCTGGAAGGCACGGTCGCAGAGACGGGCAATGCGGTCGTCAATCTCGTAGTTACCGGTCAGCAGAATAGCGCCAATCTCAATGCCGTTCATCGCGGCCAGACAGGCGGCGACCAGCACATCCGGGCGGTCTGCGGAGGTGACCAGCAGAGAGCCAGGACGGAAATGTTCCAGCATGTGCGGGATACTGCGGGCGCAGAAGGTTACAGATTTCACCCGGCGGGTCTGAATCTCACCTTCGTTGATGATGCGCGCATCCAGGTGGCGGCACATATCAATGGCGCGGGTCGCAATCAGATCAAAGCTCCACGGCACGCAGCCCAGCACCGGCAACGGACTGTCTGAGAAAAGCTGCTTAGGATCGATATTGGCAATACTGGCTTTTGAGGAGTCATCAAAGATTTCTGACAGGTCAGGGCGGGTACGTCCCTGATCGTCAACCGGCGCGTTGAGTTTGTTGATGATCACGCCCGTAATGTTTTTATTCTTCTGACCGCCGAAGCTGCTCTGGGTCAGCTCAATACGCTCTTTCAACTGGGCCGGTGAGTCGTTACCCAGCGCCATCACAAAGACGATCTCGGCATTCAGCGTTTTGGCGATTTCATAGTTCAGTGCGTTGGCGAACTGATGCTTACGGGTTGGAACCAGACCTTCAACCAACACCACTTCCGCATCCTGGGTGTTGGCATGGTAACGGGAGATGATCTCTTCCATCAGCACATCCTGCTGGTTGGAGCCCAGCAGTGACTCAACACGCGACATCTGCAGCGGCTCTGCGGCAGGAATCGAGGAGTTCTTACGGATGATGGTGGTGGTTTGATCCGGAGTGTCGCCGCCAGCACGTGGCTGAGCAATCGGCTTAAAGACGCTAAGGCGAACACCTTTGCGCTCCATGGCGCGGATAACGCCCAGGCTGACGCTGGTCAGGCCGACGCTGGTGCCGGTCGGAATGAGCATAATTGTACGTGACACGTTTGAACCTCTCAGTAGTGGCAGGGTGTCAAAAACAACTCCGTCAGCCTGAGCTGACGGAGAAAACGATTTTACGCAGTCAGACGCGCGGCGTCCTGGGCGATGACCAGCTCTTCGTTGGTCGGAATCACCAGCGCCGGGCGGGTGCCTTCTTTATTGATGTAGCCTGACTTGCCGAAGCGGGCCGCCAGGTTGCGCTCGTGGTCGACGTCAAAGCCCAGCAGTGCCAGTTTTTTCAGTGAAAGTTCACGAACCATCGCGGCGTTTTCACCGATGCCGCCAGTGAACACGACGGCGTCAAGACGACCTTCCATCAGCGCGCTGTAGCTGCCGATATATTTCGCCAGGCGATGACAGAAGACATCCATTGCGCGCTTCGCATCTTCTTTGGTGGTGTAGTTATCTTCTACGTAGCGACAGTCGCTGGTGACTTCGGTCAGACCTAACAGGCCAGACTCTTTGGTCAGCAGTTTATTGATGGCATCAACGCTCATACCCAGCGTATCGTGCAGGAAGAAGATGATCGCCGGATCGATGTCGCCACTGCGGGTTCCCATCACCAGACCTTCCAGCGGAGTCAGGCCCATTGAGGTGTCTACGCACTCGCCATTACGAATGGCAGAAACTGAACCACCATTACCGAGGTGACAGGTGATAATGTTCAGTGACTCAAGCGGCTTATTAAGCATTTTGGCGGCTTCGTGAGTCACATAGAAATGGCTGGTGCCATGCGCGCCATAGCGACGAACGCCATGCTCTTTATATAATTTATACGGCAGCGCATAGAGATAAGACTCTTCCGGCATTGTCTGATGGAAAGCCGTGTCGAATACCGCGACATTCTTGTCTGACAGGTGGGGGAAGTTTTTCATCGCTTCATCAATACCGATCAGATGAGCCGGGTTGTGCAGCGGTGCAAAAGAAGAGGCGTCTTTGATGCCCTGTATCACGTCTTCAGTAATGATGACTGACTGAGTCAGCTTCTCGCCGCCATGAACGATACGATGGCCGATTGCAGCAATTTGTGCCGAAAGCTCAGGTTTTTGTGCCAGAATGGTTTTAACAATAAAGTTCAGCGCTTCGCTATGCGCTGCGCCAGCACCCAAAGGCGCTTCCTGTTTTTCGCCTTCCAGCTTCCATTTGATGCGGGCCTCAGGAAGGTGGAAACATTCCGCCAGGCCTGACAGGAACTCTTCACCGCTGGCAGGGTTGAGAATGGCAAACTTCAGGGAAGAGCTGCCACAGTTCAGAACCAGAACTAACTTACTCGACATGGAAGTACCTATTTTTTGAGAGTGGCTAAATAAAACGCAATCAGACTAACAGCGTAGCCCATGAAAGCTGGTAGATTAATGACAAACATCATGCGGTAGACAGAAAACTGTATTTCCGCAAAAAATTTCAGCAATCTTACGCGAAAATTTGAAGATTGCCTTGTCGAAACTTGGCTCAGGCCTCTTCCCAACGGCGCATCCCGCTTGCGGAAAGGTGTTAAAACGGCGTCAGAATAGCTGGAGTCATCTTTAAAGACAAAAATAATTGAAGGATGTTACGTAAAGTTGTGTGGTTATAACTATTTTTTAATCTTTGCAGTATTAGTTGAGGTGAGCCATGGCGAATGAATCCGGCAGTACCAATTGGTTTCGGCTGTTTCAGCGCGGCCAGCACTATATGAAGACCTGGCCCGCTGATAAGCGCCTGGCCCCGGTTTTCCCGGAAAACCGCGTTTCATCGGCAACGCGTTTCGCCATTCGCTTTATGCCACCTCTGGCGATTTTTACGCTGACATGGCAGATCGCGATGGGCGGTCAGTTAGGTCCGGCCGTAGCAACGGCACTGTTTGCCTGTAGCCTGCCGATGCAGGGACTATGGTGGCTGGGTAAGCGTTCAGTGACGCCGTTGCCGCCGACGCTGCTTAATTGGTTTCATGAAGTGCGTGCCCGGCTGGAAGAAGCGGGGCAGGCGATAGCACCGGTAGAAGGCAAGCCGACCTATCAGGCGCTGGCCGACCTGCTTAAGCGGGCGTTTAAACAACTCGACCGCACCTTCCTCGACGATCTCTGACCGATACCCGGGCTGGCGGTAAAATAGTTACCGCTAACCTGCGGCTAAATCAAAGAAAGGCGATACGGCGATTTCCGTGTCGCTAACGCTGTGCAATCATTTCTCCATTGTCGATTAACTGAGCGGTCTCTGACCGGGAGTGAATGATGGAAATGACCCATGCGCAGCGTCTGATTCTTACTAACCAGTACAAAATCATGGCCATGCTTGAGCCGGAAAATGCTGAACGTTTTCGCCGTTACCAGACCATTATCGAACGCGGTTATGCGCTGCAGATGCGCGAGCTGGATAAAGAGTTTGGCGAACTCAGCGAAGCGATCTGCCGGACGGTGATCGATATTATGGAGATGCATCATGCGCTCCACGTTTCCTGGTCAAACCTGAAAGATAAAGGTCAGCTGGAAGAGCGCCGTCTCGCCTTTCTGGGCTTTGATGCGGCAACGGAAGCACGCCTGCTGGGCTACGTCCGTTTTATGGTCAATACCGAAGGGCGTTATACCCACTTCGATTCCGGCACCCATGGTTTTAACGCACAGACTCCAATGTGGGAAAAGTATCAACGCATGTTAGCTTTGTGGCAGACTTGTCCGCGCCAGTACCATTTAAGTGCAAACGAAATTGCGCAAGTGATTAATGCCTGATGAGGAGGAGTGCGTGACCTACAGAGGTTTTCTATTTGATTTAGACGGCACGCTGGTCGATTCACTGCCAGCGGTTGAACGAGCCTGGAGCCAGTGGGGAGCCCGTCATGGTATCGCCGCTGACGAGATCCTGGATTTCATCCATGGCAAACAGGCGATTACCTCTCTGCGTCATTTCATGGCAGGCCAGTCGGAAGAGGCTATTCAGGCTGAGTTTGTCGCGCTTGAGCAGGCTGAAGCGGCAGACACCGACGGTGTGCAGGCGCTGCCAGGTGCCAGAGCGCTGCTGAACCGGCTGAACGCGCTGCAGATCCCCTGGGCCATTGTCACCTCCGGTTCGGTGCCGGTTGCGCATGCCCGACATAAAGCTGCAGGCTTGCCGAAACCTGCGGTGTTTATTACTGCCGAGCAGGTTGCTAAAGGCAAACCTGAGCCCGATCCTTATCTGCTGGGGGCGGAGAAGCTGGGGTTAGCGGCGACGTCATGTGTGGTGGCAGAAGATGCACCCGCGGGTATTTTGTCTGGCCTGAACGCGGGCTGTACGGTAATTGCTATCAATCCTCCGGCGGAGACGCCGCGACTGGATGACGTGGCGCTTCGGCTCGAATCACTGGCGTCGCTGGTGGTCACTCGTGAGTCTGATGGCAGCTTTACCTTCAGTCAGCAGGCTTAAAGATTAGCCCGGCGGCCAGACCGTCGGGCTTACAGTGGCGTATCCTGCGAGATTTCATCCAGCGACAGGCTGAAGCTCGGAATGAACACCTCAACGAAGTAATCCATCTCTGGTGAGCGCCGCTGCGCTAAGGTCTTTTCCAGCCGCGCTTTGGCCAGCAGGAATTCGTTGTTGCCGGCAGACAGCTCCTCAAGACATTTTACATAGGCACAGAGCGCATCCGCCTGTTTCACCACGGCCTGCTCCTCTTCGCTATGCAGATGCTCGTCGATCAACGGGCGATAGATCGTCTGAAACTCTTCCGGCAACATCTCAATCAGCTTCTGCTGCGCAATTTTCTCGATTTTTTTATATTCATGAGCAATTTGTGCGTTGTAATACTTGACCGGCGTTGGCAGGTCGCCGGTCAGCACTTCGCTGGCGTCATGATAAAGCGCCAGCATGGCGATGCGGTCGGCGTTAAGCGAGCCGCTGAATTTGAGATTTTTGATGACGGCCAGCGCGTGCGCCACCATGGCGACCTGCAGACTGTGTTCAGACACGTTTTCGGTGCGCACGTTGCGCATCAGCGGCCAGCGATTGATCAGCTTGAGACGGGAGAGATGGGCGAAGAAGTGACTTTGAGTCATGCGCGTTCCTGTTAGCAGGCAGGGGAGAGACAGGCTCTCCCCAAATAGCGTCAGTATACGCGGGCGTGACTACTGGCGATAGCCTTGCAGGAAGCGTCCAAATTTATTAATCGCCATCTCCAGATCATCCACACGAGGCAGCGTAACAATGCGCAGGTGATCGGGCCACGGCCAGTTGAAAGCGCTGCCTTGTACCAGCAGTACCTTCTCCTGAAGCAGAAAATCCAGCACCATTTTTTGATCGTCAAAAATATTGAATTTTTTGGCGTCAATTTTCGGAAACATGTAGAGCGCGCCCTGCGGCTTTACACAGCTGACACCGGGAATATCGTTGATCAATTCCCAGGCACGCTGGCGCTGCTCATAAAGACGACCGCCAGGCATGATAAATTCGCTGATGCTCTGGTAGCCGCCCAGCGCCGTCTGAATAGCATGCTGGGCCGGTACGTTGGCACACAGGCGCATCGACGCCAGCATCTCCAGCCCTTCAATGTAGCCTTTCGCATGTTTCTTCGGGCCGTTCAGTACCATCCAGCCCTGACGGAAACCGGCTACACGATAGGTTTTGGAAAGGCCATTGAAAGTCACGGTCAGCAGATCGGGGGCCAGGGCAGCGATACAATGATGCTGCGCCTCGTCATAAAGGATCTTGTCGTAGATCTCATCAGCAAAAATGATCAGGTTGTGCTGACGCGCAATTTCAACCACCTCTAACAGCAGTTCTTTGCTGTAGACCGCGCCGGTCGGGTTATTTGGATTGATAATCACGATACCGCGGGTACGCGGTGTTATCTTGCTGCGGATATCATCCAGGTCAGGGAACCAGCCTGCTGACTCATCACAAAGATAGTGCACCGCTTTTCCGCTGGAGAGGGAAACCGCAGCCGTCCACAATGGATAGTCAGGTGCTGGCACCAGCATTTCGTCGCCGCTGTTCAGTAACGCCTGCATCGCCTGCACGATGAGTTCTGAAACGCCGTTGCCAATGTAGATATCTTCTACCGTGACATCACGCATATCGCGCGCCTGATAGTGCTGCATGATCGCTTTACGGGCGGAATAGAGACCCTTGGAGTCGCAATAGCCCTGAGCACTGGGAAGATTACGAATAACATCGACCAGAATTTCGTCTGGTGCTTCGAAACCGAACGGCGCCGGATTGCCGATGTTGAGCTTAAGAACTTTATTGCCTTCTTCTTCGAGGCGTTTCGCCTCTTTCAGTACCGGGCCACGGATGTCATAGCAGACGTTATCGAGTTTTCCGGATTTATCTATTTGAAAAGTCATTGTTACCGCCTTAACGGGCAGAATCCTTTTTGGCTGCCACTGAAATCGAACCAGCACAATGTACTCTCCTGCCGGTCACAAATGAAGGGTGACACCCCGTTTTGGCGGGTTCGACAACTTTTCAGACGGTGAGTAGCGTAAAAAATATTTACCGAGGCTTGAGGTGGTTGATAAAACCAAAAACAATGCATATGGAAATATTTTAATCTACCCAAAGGGGGTGCTGAGACAACATATGGCTCTGGTATTGTGAAATGCTATATGAACGTTATGGAAAGAGCGCTTTTCTTTGCCCCTGAAATATACACTTAGGTAAATAGTTAAATGATATTTTATAAATGTTCACTTTATGGACAATTTTGTAATTCGTGCAACGTCTACGCCTTAACGCTGCTTAAGAGTGGCCTGTTTAAGGTCTTGTGATCGCCGGAAAAGTACCAAATGAAGAGGTATTTCTGGTGCGCTTTTATCAGCATTGTGAGCAGTACTTAACACTTCTTCACTAAATTTCGGAACGCTGAAGGCTTAAAAAGTGATCAATAATATGGCATAAGGGTCCGGAAATGCCTTTAGCACAAAATTTACAGCGCTTTTCACAAAATCATTTCCATTTTGAAGTCAAAAATGATTAAGTATAATTTATTATTTAATGCACATAGCCGCTTCGTCTTGCTGGCCTGTAAAGTGCGATTTTTATCCCGCCCCAATGTTTCTGGTGGGAATAAGACAACTACGCAGCTTCCTGCATTTGCGCATCCCAGCGCCATCGGTTCAGAAGTTGTATCTGTCTTTGCAGCACCGTGACCCGTTTAGTTGAGTCAGCAGTGCCGGTTCCGGATGAAATTTTTTTATGTCAGTCTTCACACAGGGCTGTCATTAAGCACCATTACCGCTTATCACTTTGATAAGCTTGTAATAACACCAGGGTAGTAGTTCGTAAAAATCTTATAAGTGAAGAAAAAACATGACTAATGCAAATCGTCCGATACTCAATCTCGACCTCGATCTGCTGAGAACTTTCGTTGCCGTTGCGGATTTGAATACCTTTGCAGCGGCCGCTGCAGCGGTCTGCAGAACCCAGTCAGCAGTCAGTCAGCAGATGCAGCGTCTGGAACAATTGGTAGGTAAAGAGCTGTTTGCCAGACATGGACGTAATAAGCTGTTAACAGAGCACGGGATCCAGCTTTTAGGCTATGCCAGAAAAATCCTTCGTTTCAATGACGAAGCCTGCACCTCACTGATGTACAGTAATATTCAGGGTGTGCTGACCATTGGTGCCTCTGATGACACCTCTGACACTATTCTGCCTTTCCTGTTAAACCGGGTAACCTCGGTTTATCCGAAACTGGCAATCGATGTTCGGGTTAAACGTAATCCATTTATGATGGAAATGCTCAATCAGGGTGAAGTGGACCTGGTTGTGACGACCTCTAGCCCGGGCAACTTTACCTATCAGGTCCTGCGTACTTCACCTACCTTGTGGTACTGCGCAGCGGATTATATCTTCCAGCGCGGCGAAGCCATTCCATTGGTGCTGCTGGATGAGCCAAGTCCTTACCGCGATATGGCCATTGATCATCTTAATGAAGCGGGCATCCCGTGGCGCATCTCCTACGTCGCTTCCACACTGGCTGCAGTGCGAGCCGCAGTGAAAGCGGGACTGGGCGTAACTGCGCGTCCGGTAGAGATGATGAGTCCGGAACTGCGCGTGATGGGAGCGGCGGAAGGCCTGCCGGTTCTGCCAGATACGCAATATCTGCTGTGCCGCAATCCTGACAGCGATAATGAGCTGGCACTGGCTATCTTCAACGCCATGCAGTCCACCAATGATCCGTATAATCTGAGCAACAATCCAGAAGGTACATTGCTGCTGGATGACGAAGAGTAATTTCGCTAACGTGTTGTCCTCAACACCGGCGTGGTTGCCTTAACAAACGCTTATAAATAGGCCCCTCATTCCCTGAACAGAACGAGAGGCTTTTTTATGTCTGACCCTCTTCATACTTTTTCCGCTGCCACTCTTCCTGATGTAAAACCCTCACTGTATTTCACTTACCACGAAACTGAAATCTGCCAACCGATTTAATGAACCATCTGTTCCGGATTACAGTTTGAGGTGAAGAAATTTAACGCAAAAAGGATAAAACTGTGTTCTGGATCAAGAAAATACCCCTGATAAGGGGAAGGAAAACAGAGTCATACCTGTCAAAATATGTTTGTTAAATGCACGATCCATGCATGTGAATACCCGCTACACTAAAATTAACCCTACAGACTGAAGCGATTTAGCTGGAAAGCGGGGCATCATTTGTTAATAATATGATGCAGGTGTGAAATAATGTTTGGATACTTTTGTCAAAGTTGACAAAAGGTTATAGAAAGGAGTAAAAAACCCCATAAAATGGCTGCTTATTACCTGATAACAGCAACATTTGAAAGGTTTTTACCCTTCCCTTGAATCGATGTGGTCAGTTTGCTGCGGGAAACGCGTGCAGGATGCCAGCGCCACTTTTGATGAGTAAGCAATGAGTATGTCAACTACCACCGAAATCATCGCTCAGCACTGGGCGTTTATCGTATTTATCGTTATTGCCTTTGGCCTGTGTGCTTTCATGCTGACCGGAGGATGGCTGCTTGGCGGCAGAGCGCGCGCCCGCTACAAAGACACGCCATTCGAATCGGGCATCGAATCCGTTGGTGATACCCATATCCGCCTGTCGGCGAAATTTTATCTGGTTGCGATGTTTTTCGTCATTTTCGACGTCGAAGCCCTCTTTTTATACGCATGGGCGACTTCAATCCGTGAAAGCGGTTGGATCGGCTTTGTGGAAGCCGCAATTTTCATTTTGGTGCTCCTGGCGGGTCTGGTCTATCTGGTACGCATTGGCGCACTGGACTGGGCGCCAGCTCGCCGTCGCGTGGTGGTGAAAACCACTACGGTCAGCCACACCAATCCTCATAAGCAGTAAAAGAGAGGCAATAAGATGGACTATACGCTCACCCGCATAGACCCGAACGGTGGTGAGAACGACCGTTATCCTCTGCAAAAGCAGGAAATCGTCAGCGATCCGCTGGAGCAGCACGTTCATCGCAGCGTTTATATGGGCAAACTCGAAAATGCCCTGCATGACATGGTGAACTGGGGACGTAAAAACTCCCTCTGGCCGTACAACTTCGGCTTGTCCTGTTGTTACGTAGAAATGACCACGTCGTTTACCGCAGTCCACGACGTGGCGCGTTTTGGTGCTGAAGTGATGCGCGCCTCGCCACGTCAGGCGGATTTCATGGTTATTGCCGGTACGCCGTTTACTAAAATGGCCCCGGTGATTCAGCGTTTATACGATCAGATGCTGGAACCAAAATGGGTCATCTCCATGGGGGCCTGCGCCAACTCGGGCGGCATGTATGACATTTATTCGGTGGTGCAGGGCGTCGATAAATTCCTGCCGGTTGATGTTTACATTCCTGGCTGCCCGCCACGTCCTGAAGCCTACATGCAGGCACTGCTGCTGTTGCAGGAGTCGATCGGCAAAGAGCGCCGTCCGCTTTCGTGGGTTGTCGGTGACCAGGGCGTTTACCGCGCCAATATGCCTTCAGAGCGTGAAAGAAAACGCGGCGAGCGCATCGCAGTCACAAATCTGCGCAGCCCGGACGAAGTTTAAAACCGTATGGATGGAAAACCGCGCCTGCAGCAGAACATCACAATTTAATGCATGGCCCCATCCTGACGCCTTCATTTGAGTGCCTGAGACCAGGCCGGAATGGTGAGTAACGTATGACAGATTTGACCACGCAAGATCTCGCTCAGCCTCTATGGCAAACCCGTGATCACCTTGATGACCCGGTGATTGGCGAGTTGCGTAACCGTTTTGGGCCGGATGCCTTCACTGTTCAGCCAACCCGTACCGGGATTCCGGTGGTCTGGGTTAAGCGTGAACAGATACTGGAAATCACCGAGTTTCTGCGTAAATTACCCAAGCCTTACGTCATGCTGTATGACCTGCATGGCGTGGATGAGCGTTTGCGTACCCACCGTGCAGGCCTGCCTGCGGCGGATTTTTCCGTTTTCTACCACCTGCTGTCGATTGAGCGCAACCGCGACATCATGCTCAAGGTGGCACTCTCTGAAAACGATATGCATCTGCCGACCATCACCCGTCTTTTCCCGAATGCCAACTGGTATGAGCGTGAAACCTGGGAGATGTTTGGTATTACCTTTGATGGCCACCCGCACCTGACCCGCATCATGATGCCACCAACGTGGGAAGGCCATCCGCTGCGCAAAGATTACCCGGCGCGCGCCACGGAGTTCGATCCTTTCACGCTGACGAAGCAGAAAGAAGATTTAGAGATGGAGGCGCTGACCTTTAAGCCTGAAGACTGGGGCATGAAGCGCAGCACCACCAACGAAGATTTTATGTTCCTCAACCTTGGGCCTAACCATCCGTCGGCGCACGGTGCATTCCGCATCATTCTGCAGCTGGATGGTGAAGAGATAGTCGACTGCGTGCCTGACATCGGTTATCACCATCGTGGTGCCGAAAAGATGGGCGAGCGTCAGTCGTGGCACAGCTACATTCCTTACACTGACCGTATCGAATACCTCGGCGGCTGCGTAAACGAAATGCCGTACGTGCTGGCAGTGGAAAAACTGGCCGGTATCGTGGTGCCCGATCGCGTTAACGTGATCCGCGTGATGCTCTCTGAGCTATTCCGCATCAACAGCCATCTGCTCTATATCTCGACCTTTATTCAGGACGTCGGTGCCATGACACCGGTGTTCTTTGCCTTTACCGATCGCCAGAAGATCTATGACGTGGTTGAAGCCATTACCGGTTTCCGTATGCATCCGGCCTGGTTCCGCATCGGCGGTGTGGCGCATGATCTGCCGCGTGGCTGGGAACGCCTGCTGCGTGACTTCCTGGACTGGATGCCGAAGCGTCTGAAGGAGTATGACAAAGCCGCACTGCGCAACACCGTACTCGTTGGCCGTTCCAAAGGCGTGGCTGCGTACAACATGGAAGAAGCGCTGGCGTGGGGCACCACCGGTGCCGGTCTGCGTGCGACAGGTCTCGACTTTGACGTACGTAAATGGCGTCCATATTCAGGCTATGAAAACTTCGATTTCGAAATCCCGGTCGGCGACGGCGTCAGCGATGCTTACAGCCGCGTTCAGCTGAAGATGGAAGAGATGTGGCAGTCGCTGCGCATTCTTGAGCAGTGTCTCAACAATATGCCAGAGGGACCGTTTAAAGCGGATCACCCGCTGACCACGCCGCCACCGAAAGAGCGTACGCTGCAGCACATTGAAACGCTGATCACCCACTTCCTGCAGGTGTCGTGGGGACCGGTGATGCCAGCCAATGAATCGTTCCAGATGATTGAAGCGACGAAAGGGATCAACAGCTACTACCTGACCAGCGATGGCAGCACCATGAGCTACCGCACCCGCGTGCGTACGCCGAGCTTCCCGCATCTGCAGCAGATTCCTTCCGTGATCCGTGGCAGCCTGGTATCCGACCTGATCGTATATCTGGGTAGTATCGATTTTGTTATGTCAGACGTGGACCGCTAATTATGCACGATCAACACATTGCCATTAAAACGATCGACCCTAACGAGGTCTTCGTGCTGAGCGCGGAAGAGCATCACGCTATTGAGCACGAAAAACACCATTACGAAGACGCGCGTGCAGCCTCGATTGAAGCGCTGAAGATCGTGCAGAAACAGCGCGGCTGGGTGCCGGATGGTGCCATCAACGCGATCGCCGACGTCCTCGGGATTCCGGCGAGTGATGTTGAGGGTGTGGCGACATTCTATAGCCAGATCTTCCGTCAGCCGGTAGGACGTCATGTGATCCGCTACTGTGACAGCGTGGTCTGTCATATCACCGGTTATCAGGGCATCCAGTCTGCACTGGAGCAGCAGCTGAAAATCAAACCGGGTCAGACCACGGCTGATGGCCGCTTCACGCTGCTGCCAACCTGCTGTCTGGGCAACTGCGACAAGGGTCCGACGATGATGGTGGATGAAGACACGCATGTGCATCTGACGCCGGAAGGCATCCCTGGTTTACTGGAGCAGTATCAATGACAATTAAACAGATCATTCGTACTGCTGAAACTCATCCGCTGACCTGGCGGATGCGTGACGACAAGCAACCTGTGTGGCTTGATGAATACCGCAGCAAAAACGGCTATGCCGGTGCGGAAAAAGCGCTGAAAAGCATGTCGCAGGATGAAATCGTCGCAGCAGTGAAAGATTCCGGCCTGAAAGGGCGCGGCGGTGCAGGCTTCTCTACGGGGCTGAAGTGGAGCCTGATGCCGAAAGATGAGTCGATGAACATCCGTTACCTGCTGTGTAACGCCGATGAGATGGAGCCAGGCACCTATAAAGACCGCCTGCTGATGGAGCAGATGCCTCACCAGCTGGTGGAAGGGATGCTGATCAGCGCCTTTGCGCTGAAGGCTTACCGTGGCTATATCTTCTTACGTGGCGAATATATTGAAGCCGCGGTGCATCTGCGCCGTGCGATTGCTGAAGCGACGGAAGCGGGTTATCTCGGTAAAAACATTCTGGGCACCGGCTTCGACTTTGAGCTGATCGTCCACACCGGCGCAGGGCGTTATATCTGCGGTGAAGAGACAGCACTGATTAACTCACTGGAAGGCCGTCGTGCTAACCCGCGTTCCAAGCCGCCATTCCCGGCGAGTGCGGGCGCGTGGGGCAAACCGACCTGCGTCAACAACGTTGAAACCCTCTCTAACGTCCCGGCGATTCTGGCCAACGGCGTAGAGTGGTACAAAAACATCTCTAAAAGCGAAGATGCCGGAACCAAAATGATGGGCTTCTCCGGACGGGTGAAAAATCCCGGCGTCTGGGAGTTGCCTTTCGGTATCACCGCACGTGAAATCCTTGAAGATTATGCGGGCGGCATGCGTGACGGACTGAAGTTCAAAGCATGGCAGCCGGGCGGCGCAGGAACCGACTTCCTGACCGATCAGCACCTGGATCTGCCGATGGAGTTTGCCAGCATCGGCAAAGCTGGCAGCCGTCTGGGCACCGCGCTGGCGATGGCGGTCGATCACGAAATTAATATGGTCTCGCTGGTGCGCAACCTGGAAGAGTTCTTTGCCCGTGAATCGTGTGGCTGGTGTACACCGTGTCGCGACGGTCTGCCGTGGAGCGTGAAAATTCTGCGTGCGCTCGAACAGAAGCAAGGTCAGCCAGGGGATATCGAAACCTTACTGCAACTCTGCCGTCAGCTTGGCCCGGGTAAAACCTTCTGCGCGCATGCGCCGGGTGCGGTTGAGCCGCTGCAGAGTGCGATTAAATATTTCCGTGAAGAGTTTGAAGCTGGCATGGCACCGCAGGTGTTTGGCAATACCCGCGCTATTGGCGGGATCCAGCCAAACCTGCTGAAAGCGCGCTGGTAATTCACCGCAGCACACGGAACAGGCCTGGTGCCGCCGCCCCGACAATGTCGTGCGTCGGGGCAAGAATATGATTAACGCTCGTCTCTGACGAGCCTTACGGAAGCATGTCACTATGGCTACAATTCATGTAGACGGTAAAGAGTATGATGTGAACGGAGCGGACAACCTGCTACAGGCATGTCTCTCTCTGGGCCTTGATATTCCTTACTTTTGCTGGCATCCGGCGCTGGGAAGCGTTGGGGCCTGCCGCCAGTGTGCGGTAAAGCAATTCCAGAATGCCGAAGATACCCGCGGTCGTCTTGTCATGTCCTGCATGACGCCGGCTTCTGACGGCACATTCATCTCCATCGATGATGGCGAAGCGAAAGAGTTCCGCGAAAGCGTGGTGGAGTGGCTGATGACCAACCACCCGCATGACTGCCCGGTGTGTGAAGAGGGCGGTAACTGTCACCTGCAGGATATGACAGTCATGACCGGCCACAGTTTCCGCCGCTATCGCTTCACTAAGCGTACCCACCGTAATCAGGATCTCGGCCCGTTCATCTCCCATGAGATGAACCGCTGTATCGCCTGTTACCGCTGCGTGCGCTACTACAAAGACTATGCCGATGGCAAAGATCTGGGTGTCTACGGCGCGCACGACAACGTCTACTTCGGTCGCCCGGAAGATGGCACGCTGGAAAGCGAATTCTCCGGCAACCTGGTCGAAATCTGTCCGACCGGCGTCTTCACCGACAAAACTCACTCCGAACGCTATAACCGTAAATGGGATATGCAGTTTGCGCCGAGCATCTGTCAGCAGTGCAGTGTCGGCTGTAACACCAGCCCGGGTGAGCGTTATGGTGAGTTACGCCGTATCGAAAACCGTTATAACGGCACCGTAAACCACTACTTCCTGTGTGACCGTGGCCGCTTTGGCTATGGCTACGTGAACCGTAAAGATCGCCCACGTCAGCCGATGCTGCTGCGCGGCAACGACTGGGTCACGCTGAACGCGGAGCAGGCGGTCAATGCCGGTGCAGATTTGCTGCGTCAGGCGAATAAAGTGATCGGTATCGGCTCGCCGCGCGCCAGCATTGAAAGTAACTTTGCCCTTCGTGAACTGGTGGGTGCAGAGAACTTCTCAACCGGGATGCCAGCGGATGAGCAGGCCCGTCTTGAACTGATGCTGAAGGTCCTGCGTGAGGGCGGAATCTATACGCCATCGCTGCGTGAAATTGAAAGCTACGATGCGGTACTGGTGTTGGGTGAAGATCTGACACAGGTTGGCGCTCGTGTGGCGCTCTCTGTTCGCCAGGCAGTGAAAGGCAAAGCGCGTGATATGGCCGCTGCGCAGAAAGTCGCAGACTGGCAGATCGCCGCCATCATGAACATCGGTCAGAACGCGAAACATCCGCTATTTGTTACCCACGTTGATGAAACCCGTCTGGATGATATCGCGGCATGGAGCTATCGTGCGCCGGTTGAAGATCAGGCGCGCCTCGGCTTCGCTATCGCCAGTGCGCTGGATGAATCTGCGCCTGCCGTCACCGATTTCGACAGCAAACTCAGCGGGAAAATGGATGTTGTCGTTCAGGCGCTGGCCGGTGCGAAAAAGCCATTAATTATCTCCGGTACTCACTCAGGCAGCAGCGCAGTCATTGAAGCCGCAGCTAACGTGGCGAAAGCCCTGAAGGCACGGGGTGCAGATGTCGGCATTACCCTGCTGGCGGGTCACGCGAACAGCATCGGTCTGGGCATGATTGGCGGCAATCCGCTGGAGCAGGCGCTGGAGCAGCTGAGCAACGGTGAAGCTGATGCGCTGGTGGTGCTGGAAAATGACCTCTATCGCCATGCGCCGAAAGCGCTGGTGGATGCGGCACTGGCTCAGACCACCAACGTGATTGTGGTTGATCATCAGCGTACCGCAACGCTTGAGAAAGCGGGTCTGGTGCTTTCAACCGCCAGCTTCGCCGAAAGCGACGGCACCTCCATTAACCATGAAGGCCGCGCTCAGCGCTTCTTCCAGGTTTACGATCCTGCTTACTACGACAACAACATTGTGATGCTGGAGAGCTGGCGCTGGTTGCACTCACTGCACAGCACGCTGGAAAGCCGTCACGTGGACTGGACGCAGCTTGATCATGTGATTGATGCGGTAGTCACCCGTCTGCCACAGCTCGCGGGTATTAAAGATGCGGCACCTGACGCCAGCTTCCGCATTCGTGGTCAGAAGCTGTCACGTTCTCCAATCCGTGCCAGTGGACGAACTGCAGCGCGCGCGAATATCAGCGTTCATGAACCGCGTCAGCCGCAGGACCAGGACACGATGTTCGCCTTCTCAATGGAAGGTAACAACCAGCCATCTGCACCGCGTTCACAGATTCCGTTTGCCTGGGCACCAGGCTGGAACTCACCGCAGGCGTGGAACAAGTTCCAGGCGGAAGTGGGCGGCAAACTGCGTCATGGCGATCCGGGCGTGCGTCTGATTGAAGCCAGCGCGGGTGCGTTACCGTGGTTCACTACCGTACCAAAAGCCTTTGTCAGTGATGGGCAGTGGCGTGTGGCACCTTTACATCGGCTATTCGGCAGCGAAGAGATGTCACAGCGTTCACCGGTCTTCCAGCAGCGTATGGCTGAGCCTGCCCTGGTGATTAACCCGGACGATGCGGCGAAGCTGGGCGTCAACAATGGCGCGGCAGTGGAGTTCAGCTGTGCCGGTGAGACAGTGCGTCTGCCGGTCCGTTTCTCGGCGTCACTGCAGGCGGGACAGATTGGTCTGCCGCTTGGCATGCCAGGCGTTCCGCCATTCCTGGCGAATGGTAAAATCGACACTCTGCAGGAGGCGGCGCAATGAGCTGGTTAACACCGGACGTTATCGACATTCTGCTGGCCATTGTTAAAGCCATCGTAATTCTGCTGGTGGTGGTGGCCTGCGGCGCGTTCATGAGCTTTGCCGAGCGTCGTCTGCTCGGCCTGTTCCAGAACCGTTATGGGCCAAACCGCGTAGGCTGGGGCGGCTCGCTCCAGCTGGTGGCGGACATGATCAAAATGTTCTTCAAAGAGGACTGGGTTCCGCCGTTCACCGACCGCTTTATCTTTACCCTTGCGCCGGTTATCGCCTTTGTTTCCCTGCTGCTGGCCTTTGCTATCGTGCCGGTTTCGCCAACCTGGATGGTAACAGACCTGAATATCGGTCTGCTGTTCTTCCTGATGATGGCGGGCCTTGCGGTCTACGCAGTGCTGTTTGCCGGCTGGTCGAGTAACAACAAATACTCGCTGCTGGGTGCGATGCGCGCCTCGGCACAGACCCTGAGCTATGAAGTGTTTCTGGGCCTGTCGCTGATGGGTGTGGTCGCGCAGGCGGGCTCGTTCAATATGAACGATATCGTCAACAGCCAGACGCATCTGTGGAACATCATTCCGCAGTTCTTCGGCTTCGTGACCTTCTGTATTGCGGGCGTGGCTGTATGTCACCGCCATCCGTTTGACCAGCCAGAAGCGGAGCAGGAACTGGCGGACGGCTACCACATTGAATATGCCGGTATGAAGTTCGGGCTGTTCTTTGTCGGCGAATATGTGGCGATTACCACCGTTTCAGCGCTGATCGTAACGCTGTTCTTTGGTGGCTGGCATGGACCTTTCCTGCCGCCGTTCATCTGGTTCGCCCTGAAAACGGCGTTCTTTATGATGATGTTCATCCTGATCCGTGCCGCGCTTCCGCGTCCACGCTACGACCAGGTGCTGTCATTCGGCTGGAAAGTGTGTCTGCCGTTGACGCTGTTGAACCTGCTGGCGACTGCCGCAGTGATTCTCTACACAGCGCCGTAAGGGGTTAACAAATGACTTTGAAAGATATTGTCGTAGGTTTCGGCACGACAGTTCGCAGTATCTGGCTGATCGGGCTGCACGCCTTCGCCAAACGTGAAACACAGATGTACCCGGAAGAGCCGGTTTATCTGCCACCCCGCTATCGTGGCCGTATCGTGTTAACCCGCGATCCGGACGGTCAGGAGCGTTGCGTTGCCTGTAACCTGTGTGCGGTTGCCTGCCCGGTTGGCTGTATTTCACTGCAGAAAGCCGAAACCAAAGATGGCCGCTGGTATCCGGAGTTCTTCCGCATCAACTTCTCACGCTGCATCTTCTGCGGCATGTGTGAGGAAGCCTGTCCGACCACGGCGATTCAGCTGACCCCGGATTTTGAACTGGGTGAGTTTAAGCGTCAGGACCTGGTGTATGAAAAGGACGATCTGCTGATTTCGGGACCGGGTAAATATCCGGAGTACAACTTCTACCGTATGGCAGGTATGGCGATTGACGGTAAAGATAAGGGCGAAGCGGAAAACGAAGCGAAGCCAATCGACGTCAAAGGCTTATTACCTTAAGGAGCAAGGCATGGAATTTGCGTTTTATCTTTGCGGACTGGTGGCGGTGCTGACGACGTTGCGCGTCATTACCCACACTAATCCGGTACATGCGTTGCTGTACCTGATCGTTTCGCTGTTATCGATCGCCGGCGTCTTCTTCTCGATGGGGGCCTATTTTGCGGGTGCGCTGGAGATCATCGTTTACGCCGGAGCCATCATGGTGCTGTTCGTCTTCGTGGTCATGATGCTGAACCTGGGCAAACAGACTGAAAAGCAGGAGCGTGAGTGGCTCAGTCCGTCGCTGTGGATTGGTCCGGGCATCGTTTCGTTACTACTGCTGGTGGTAATGATCTACGCCATTCTGACGGCGAATGACCAGGGCATTGATGGCACCATCATCGACGCCAAAGCGGTCGGCATCAGCCTGTTTGGTCCTTACGTACTGGCGGTCGAACTGGCCTCTATGCTGCTGCTGGCGGGTCTGGTCGTGGCGTTCCATATCGGTCGTGAAGAGCGTCAGGGCGAAGTCCTGAGTAACCGTAATGCTGACGCCGCTCAGGTGAAAAAGGAGAACGCATGATCCCGTTACAACATGGATTGATTCTTGCTGCCGTGCTGTTTGTCCTTGGACTGACGTCGCTGGTGATACGCCGCAATCTGCTGTTTATGCTGATCGGCCTTGAAATCATGATCAACGCCGCCGCTTTAGCTCTGGTGGTTGCCGGAAGCTACTGGGGTCAGGCCGATGGACAGGTGATGTATATCCTGGCGATCAGCCTGGCGGCAGCGGAAGCCAGTATTGGTCTGGCCCTGTTGCTTCAGCTCTATCGTCGTCGTCAGACGCTGAACATTGATACTGTGAGCGAGATGCGCGGATGAATCTTCTCTATTTAACTGTCTTGTTTCCGCTGATCGGCTTTCTGCTGTTGGCGTTTTCCCGCGGTCGCTGGTCTGAGAACCTGTCGGCCACGGTGGGTATGGGTTCGGTGGGTCTGGCAGCACTGACTACGGCCATGATCGGTTTCGACTTCTTCGCCAATGGTCAGCAGGCTTACACTCAGACACTCTGGACGTGGATGCATGTCGGCAACTTCGACATGAAGGTGAATCTGACGCTGGATGGCCTGTCGCTGACCATGCTGTCGGTAGTAACCGGCGTCGGTTTCTTCATTCATATGTTCGCCTCCTGGTACATGCGTGGAGAAGAGGGCTACTCCCGCTTCTTCGCCTACACCAACCTGTTTATCGCCAGTATGGTGGTTCTGGTGCTGGCCGATAACCTGATGCTGATGTATCTGGGCTGGGAAGGGGTAGGGCTCTGTTCTTATCTGCTGATCGGTTTCTACTACAGCAATCCGGAAAACGGCAAAGCGGCGATGAAAGCCTTCATCATCACCCGCGTCGGCGACGTCTTCCTGGCATTCGGTCTGTTCATCCTCTACAACGAACTGGGCACGCTGAACTTCCGCGAGATGATGGAACTGGCACCGGCGCACTTCGCCGCAGACAACCATATGCTGCAGTGGGCTACGCTGATGCTGCTGGGTGGCGCGGTCGGTAAATCGGCGCAGTTACCGTTGCAGACCTGGCTGGCCGATGCGATGGCGGGTCCGACACCGGTTTCGGCTCTGATCCACGCCGCGACCATGGTGACGGCGGGTGTTTACCTGATTGCCCGCAGCCACGGTCTTTTCCTGCTGACGCCGGAAGTGCTGCATCTGGTCGGCATCATCGGGGCAATTACCCTGGTGCTGGCAGGCTTTGCCGCGCTGGTGCAGACCGACATCAAACGTGTTCTCGCTTACTCCACCATGAGCCAGATTGGCTATATGTTTCTGGCGCTGGGTGTTCAGGCGTGGGATGCGGCGATTTTCCATCTGATGACGCACGCCTTCTTTAAAGCGTTACTGTTCCTCTCTTCGGGTTCGGTCATTCTGGCCTGCCATCACGAACAGAACATCTTCAAAATGGGTGGTCTGCGTAAAAGCATTCCGCTGGTCTACACCTGCTTCCTGGTAGGCGGCGCGGCGCTGGCGGCACTGCCGCTGATTACGGCGGGCTTCTACAGTAAAGATGAGATTCTGTTTGGTGCACTGGCTAATGGTCACATCAATCTGATGGTCGCGGGTCTGGTGGGAGCGTTCCTGACCTCTATCTATACCTTCCGCATGATCTTTATTGTGTTCCACGGCGAAGAAAAAATTCATGCACACGCCGGTAAAGGCATTACCCATCATCTGCCGCTGATTGTGCTGCTGCTGCTCTCCACCTTTATTGGTGCGCTGATCACGCCCCCGCTGGCGGGTGTCCTGCCAGCCAATGAGTTCGGTGAAGCGGGCAAAGTGGGACTGGAGATCACCTCGGGCGTGGTCGCGATTGTCGGCATTCTGATCGCTGCCGCGCTGTGGCTGGGCAAACGTGAGCTGGTTACCCGTATTGCAAACAGTGCTCCAGGCCGTTTCTTCGGCACATGGTGGTTTGCGGCCTGGGGCTTCGACTGGCTCTACGATAAAGTGTTCGTCAAACCTTATCTGGGTATTGCGTGGCTCCTGAAGCGCGATCCACTGAATGGCCTGATGAACCTGCCTGCACTGCTGTCACGTATTGCCAACAAAGGCCTTGTGGTTAGTGAGAATGGCTACCTGCGCTGGTACGTTGCGTCAATGAGCGTGGGTGCCGTGCTGGTGCTGGCTCTGCTGCTGGTGATGTAAAGATTGATGAGCGGGGGTGAGTTACCTCACCCCAATTAAGAATGTCAAAAATTACCTGAGTAATGAGCGTTATCGTCGCAGCCAGTTTCATTACCGCCAGCGCACAGCAACGGAGCATACTGAAGTATGTGAGGATTGCGAGCACTGCCGGGAATGAAAATGGCAAGTAAGATAGCTCAGAAAAGGTCATAAAAGGGAAGTGTGCCGTGTTATTACCTTGGCTAATTATCATACCCTTCGTCGGCGGTCTGATCTGCTGGCTGACCGAGCGCCTTGGCGCGAAGGTGCCACGCTGGATCGCGCTGATCACTATGGGGCTGACGTTGGCGCTTTCACTGCAACTCTGGTTGCAGGGAGGCTATTCACTGACGCAGGCAGCGGGCATTCCGCAGTGGCAGTCAAGTTTCTCCGTTCCGTGGATCCCGCGCTTCGGCATCAGCTTCCATTTAGCCATTGATGGGCTGTCGCTGCTGATGGTGGTGCTGACCGGCCTGCTCGGTCTGATGGCGGTGCTCTGTTCCTGGAATGAGATCTCAAAGTATCAGGGCTTCTTCCATCTGAACCTGATGTGGATCCTGGGCGGCGTAATCGGTGTGTTCCTCTCCATCGACCTGTTCCTGTTCTTCTTCTTCTGGGAAATGATGCTGGTGCCGATGTACTTCCTCATCGCGCTCTGGGGTCATAAAGCATCGGACGGCAAAACCCGTATCTCTGCCGCGACCAAATTCTTCATCTATACCCAGGCTTCAGGTCTGGTGATGCTGATTGCGATTCTTGGTCTGGTATTTGTTCACTATAACGCGACCGGCGTCTGGACATTTAACTACGAACAACTGCTGCAGACGCCAATGTCGAGCGGTGTTGAATATCTGCTGATGCTGGGCTTCTTCATCGCTTTCGCGGTCAAGATGCCCGTGGTGCCCTTGCACGGCTGGCTGCCGGATGCACACAGTCAGGCACCAACAGCCGGTTCTGTCGACCTGGCGGGTATCCTGCTGAAAACTGCGGCTTACGGCTTACTGCGTTTCAGTCTGCCGCTGTTCCCGAACGCGTCAGCCGAGTTTGCGCCCATCGCCATGTGGTTAGGCATCATCGGTATCTTCTACGGTGCCTGGATGGCCTTCTCGCAGACCGATATCAAACGTCTGATTGCGTACACCTCGATTTCGCACATGGGCTTTGTGCTGATTGCCATCTACACCGGCAGCCAGCTGGCGCTGCAGGGTGCGGTGATTCAGATGATTGCGCACGGTCTGTCCGCTGCGGCACTCTTCATTCTGTGTGGTCAGTTGTATGAGCGTCTGCATACCCGTGATATGCGTCAGATGGGTGGCCTGTGGTCGCGCATCAAATGGATTCCGGGTCTGTCGCTGTTCTTTGCTGTTGCCAACCTCGGTATGCCGGGCACCGGTAACTTCGTCGGCGAATTTATGATTCTGACCGGCAGCTTCCAGGTGGTGCCGATGATTATTATCATCGCGACCTTTGGTCTGGTGTTGGCCTCCGTCTACTCGCTGGTGATGATGCAGCGCGCTTACTACGGCGAAGCGAAATCGAAAGATCCGCTGCCAGGCATGTCACCGCGTGAGTTTATGACCATCGGTGTTCTGGTGGTGCTGCTGGTGCTGCTGGGCGTCTATCCACAGCCGATTCTGGATACTTCGCACGCTGCCATGAGCAATATTCAGCAGTGGTTTACCGCTTCAATTTCAACTACAAGGCCGTAATTCGCCATGACAATAACTCCTCACCAATTGATTGCGTTGCTACCGCTGTTAATCGTCGGATTGACGGTGGTGGTTGTGATGCTGTCCATTGCCTGGCGACGCAACCACTTCGTTAACGCCACGCTAACGGTAGTTGGCCTGAACCTGGCGCTGCTCTCGCTCTACTTTGTCGGTCAGGTCGGGGCGATGGATGTCACGCCGCTGCTGCGCGTCGATGGCTATTCGATGTTCTATACCGCGCTGGTGATGCTGGCGAGTCTGGCAACCTGCACCTTTGCCTATCCGTGGCTGGCAGGCTACCCGGACAACAAAGATGAGTTCTATCTGCTGGTGCTGATTGCGGCGCTCGGTGGCATCGTGCTGGCCAGTGCTAACCATCTGGCCTCGCTGTTCATCGGCATTGAGCTGCTGTCGCTGCCGTTATTTGGTCTGATTGGCTACGCTTTCCGCCAGAAACGTTCGCTGGAAGCGGCGCTGAAATACACCATTCTTTCCGCAGCGGCCTCATCATTCCTGCTGTTTGGTATCGCGCTGATCTATGCCGACTCCGGTAACCTGAGCTTTGTGGCGCTGGGTCAGAGTCTGACTGACAGCATGATCCACGAGCCTCTGTTGCTGGTGGGGCTGGGTATGCTGATTATCGGTCTGGGCTTCAAGCTCTCACTGGTTCCGTTCCACCTCTGGACGCCCGATGTTTATCAGGGTGCGCCTGCGCCAGTTTCAACCTTCCTGGCGACCGCCAGCAAGATTGCGATCTTCGGTGTCATCATGCGTCTGTTTATGTACGCGCCAGTGACCGACAGCGAAGCGGTGCGCACGGTGCTGGCCATGATCGCCTTCGTGTCGATTCTGTTCGGTAACCTGATGGCGATTTCGCAGAGCAACATTAAGCGTCTGCTGGGTTACTCCTCTATCGCCCATCTCGGTTATCTGCTGGTCGCGCTGATTGCGGTGAAAGATCATCAGCTGTCGCTGGAAACCTCGGGTGTTTACCTGGCGGGTTATCTGTTCAGCAGCCTGGGTGCCTTTGGTGTGGTGAGCCTGATGTCCAGCCCGTATCGTGGCCCGGATGCCGACTCGCTCTACTCCTATCGTGGTCTGTTCTGGCATCGTCCTATCCTGTCAGCG
Organism: Candidatus Pantoea gossypiicola; assembly: GCF_008632075.1. Classification (GTDB taxonomy): domain Bacteria; phylum Pseudomonadota; class Gammaproteobacteria; order Enterobacterales; family Enterobacteriaceae; genus Pantoea; species Pantoea gossypiicola. The sequence continues at coordinate 230,215 of NZ_VWVM01000001.1, read as the reverse complement.
GTCATGACGGTGATGATGCTGTCGCTGGCGGGTATCCCGATGACGCTGGGCTTCATCGGTAAATTCTACGTTATCGCGTCGGGTGTGAGTGCTCACCTGTGGTGGCTGACTGGAGCCGTGGTCGCAGGCAGTGCGATTGGTCTCTACTACTATCTGCGCGTGACCGTAAGTCTCTACCTCAGCCCGCCGGAACTGCACACCCGTGACACCCCGGCAAACTGGGCGTTTACGGCCGGTGGTGTGGTCGTGCTGATCTCCGCCATCCTGGTGCTGCTGTTAGGGGTCTACCCGCAGCCGCTGATCAGACTGGTGCAGATGGCACAGCCGCTGATGTAAGCAGGTATCTGCAACTGATTAATCAGGCCTCCGGGCCTGATTTTTTTTGCCCTGAAGACGAGGTGACCCGCAGATGCTGGATGGCGACACCGTTCTGATGTAGCGTGTTTTAATTAGTAAGGAGAGACCATGAACATTGACTGGCAGGATAAACATCATAGCGAACTCACCACCCGGGAACTTTACAACTTACTGGCATTGCGCAATGCCGTGTTCGTCGTGGAACAGCAGTGTGTATATCAGGATGTGGATGGCAAAGATTTGCAGGCGGGAAACCGGCATCTGCTGGGCATAGCGGATGGTCAGTTAGTGGCCTATGCGCGACTTCTCTCGCCAGAGGATAAGACCAGCCCGGTAAAAATCGGACGGGTGATTGTGTTCGATCGGGTGCGTGGTGCGCGGCTGGGCAGCCGTCTGATGGAGAAGGCGATCAGCCGTTGTCAGTTGCACTGGCCAGGGCACGATCTGTTTCTCTCCGCTCAGGCACATCTGGAAAATTTTTACGGGCAGCATGGGTTTGTGGCGGTGGGAGAGAGCTACCTGGAAGATGGCATTCCGCACGTCGATATGCTGAAGAACGCGCCATAAAAAAGGCGAGGCCTGAGCCTCGCCTTTTTCCATCAACCCACCGTCATCTGACGGTCATCGACATATTTGCGCTGATCCGGCGCAGGCGGGAAATACTGATAGAGCCAGGTTTCGCTCAGTGTCTCCTCTTTAGTACGCAGGAACAGACGCATCTCCACCGGCTGGGTGGAATCACTGTTCGGATACCAGTCAAACAGGATGCGGTAACCCTTCAGCGGATCGACATACAGAATCTCAACCTGCTTCACGCTGCCGGATGAGACAGTAATAACCGGCTCAATGCCTTTCGGCGCGGCAGCCTGCAGATCACCACCAATAAAATCGATGGCGAAGCGACGGCACCAGGTTTCAGGGAAGTGCTCGCCAGGCGCCCAGCCTTCCGGGAAGCCACCGATACCGGTACGGGTGGCATCCACGCGTGCCAGACCACTTCGCACCGGCGGCAGACCACTCCAGTAGAGTTTGTAGGAGAAGTTCAGCTCGCTGCCCGCTTTGACCGGTTCCGCCGGTTGCCAGAAGCAGACGATGTTATCCAGCGTTTCACCCGTGGTTGGGATCTCCATCAGGTTGATTGCGCCTTTGCCCCACTTGCCGACCGGCTCAACCCACAGGCTCGGACGTTTGTCATACCAGCCAATCACATCCTGATAATCTTTGAAGTCGTGATTCAGCTGCAGCAGGCCAAAGCCACGCGGATTCTCATCTTCATAAGCATTGAACTGCAGACGCTGCGGATTATTCAGCGGGCGCGCAATCCATTCGCCTTTACCGGTCCACATCGCCAGACGATCGGAGTCGTGGATCTGCGGATGGTAGGTATTGCACATGCGACGTTCGTTGGTACCGCAGCTGAACATGCTGGTCATCGGTGAGATGCCGATCTGACGGATCTCTTTACGGGCAAACAGGTGATTTTCTACTTCCATCACCACGCGTTTCTCTTCGCAATGAATGATGAACTTGTAGGCACCGGTCAGGCTGGCACCATCCAGCAGGGCGTAACAGGTAAAGGTGGTATCTTCCGCTTTTGGCGTTTCAAACCAGAAGGCGGTGAAGTCCGGGAACTCTTCCTGACCGTTGCTGAAGGTGTTTATCGCCACGCCACGTGCCGAGAGACCGTACTGGTAGGTATCGTCAACTGCACGGAAGTAGCTTGCGCCGAGAAAAGAGACGATGTCGCGGCGGGCCAGCTCCGGCTTTTTAAAGGCGCGAAAACCGGCGAAGCCGAGGTCAGTTTTGCCCTCCAGCTGCTTTGTATCCACGTGGGCGTTATTGTAGTTGAACAGCTCGGGGCGGAAATGAATTTCGCGCGCCTCGCGGCTTGCGCCGTCAACAGAGAACATACGGATGCGACGCTTAAAGCCCATACCGACATGGAAGAACTGCACATCCAGCTGACGGTCGGGCAGGTTATTCCACAGTGAGTGGTTAGCGTCATACTGAATTTCGTTGTACGCCTGTGGGGTCAGTGTAGCCAGCGTCTCCGGCAGCGCGCCTGGCGCACCGCCCCAGGGTTTTTTCGCCAGCGCAGCCGCGTTTTTCTTCAGTACGTCAAAATCGAAGCGTACGGCGGTTCCGTCAGCAATGCCATCTTCTGCCCATGCGGATTGCGCAAACAGCGTTGACAGGCCGGTCATGCCGCTGACGGCGGAGAAGGCCATTGACGCTTTCATAAACATTCTTCGATTCATGCCAGAGATCATTCCTTAGCTGTTCGAGTGTGTCGTGACTGTCGTGCAAAATGCACTTTTATGGCCCGATAATCACAGGCAACAGAGGGGTACGACAGTAGGGTTACTGGAAAATTCAGTCCCGACAAAATTTATCAGATTAATCAAAGAAGCGAAGCGAAATTCGGCGGTTGCCGTGGTGTCTTACACTTCTTTGCGCAGCGAAACGGCGCACCGCCTGAGCTGAGCAACTTTAGCAGATGAAAAATCAGGTGATTCCTGGAGCAGGAAAACAGCAGAGCGCCAGATTATGACTATAGTTAATGAACTGCTTTGCAATTCACACGGAGGAAACGATGGTAAATCAGACAAATCAATTCGAAACGGGCCTCGATGACGATATTGCGTTACTGACTGAAACGCTGGAAGAAGTACTTAAGGCATCAGGCGATCCGGCCGATCAGAAGTACATTGAGCTTAAAAGCAAAGCCGAACAGGCGCTGAACGATGTGAAATCCCGTGTCAGCCAGGCGTCAGATAGTTACTACTATCGCGCTAAACAGGCGGCTTACCGCGCTGACGACTACGTGCATGAAAAACCGTGGCAGGGCGTGGGTATTGGCGCAACTGCTGGTCTGGTACTCGGTCTGCTGCTGGCGCGTCGTTAATCGCGACGCGCTGTTTGAGTTTAGCTGTCAACAGCCGTAAAAAAGCGGCGGGGAAAATCCCGCCGTTTTTATTGGTTTTTAACGTCTTTAACGCACCCACCTCACCTTAATCCTGCTTTGCCCTCACTATCTTTATAGGCAATATGCTGCCTCTGGTGCAATGGTCATAATCACTGGTGATGCCGATTGTGTTTCGCGAGCGGACTTCCTACAGTTAAGCAAACGTGAAAAGGAGAACCCGACGTGATTAGAGTAGAGATGCTATCGACCGGGGATGAGGTGCTGCATGGCCAAATCGTCGACACCAACGCAGCCTGGCTGGCAGATACGTTGTTCCAGCAGGGTTTACCGATGACCAGCCGTACCACGGTAGGGGATTCACTGGCGTCGCTAATCGCCACACTGCAGGCGCGCAGTCATGAGGCCGATGTGCTGATTGTCAATGGCGGCCTGGGGCCAACCAGTGACGATCTCAGTGCGCTGGCTGCGGCCCGTGCCTGTGGGGTTGAACTGGCGATGCAGCAGGAGTGGCTGGAACAGATGGAAGCCTGGTTCGCCAGTCGCGGGCGTATAATGGCGGCCAGCAATCGCAAACAGGCTGAAATTCCGGCGAATGCGGAGCTGATTGATAACCCGGTCGGAACCGCCTGTGGTTTTGCCCTGCAACTTAATCGCTGCTGGATGTTTTTCACGCCTGGCGTGCCGTCCGAATTTAAAGTGATGGTGGAGCAGCAGATCATTCCCCGCCTGAAAGCAAAATTCTCGCCACCCGAGCCGCCGGTTTGCCTGCGGCTGACGACCTTTGGTCGCGGTGAAAGTGATATTGCCGCTGAACTGGAGCCGCTGGCGTTGCCTGAAGGCGTGGTGATGGGGTATCGCTCATCGATGCCGATTATTGAGATCAAACTCACCGGCCCGGCCAGTCAGCGGGTGGCGATGGAGCAGGTATGGCAGCAGGTGCGTCTGCTGCTGGCAGAGTGCACTATTTTTGAAGGCACCGAAGGTCTGCCGGCCCTGCTGGCCCGCGAGCTGGAGCAGCGCGGTGAACAACTGGCGGTCAGCGAGCAATACACCGCCGGTCTGCTTTACTGGCAACTGGCCACCGCCAGCGTGCCGTTGCGGGGGGCTGATATTCTGCCACCGCAGCAGGAGACGCTGGAGCAGCAGGTGACGCGCACCCGCGATTTTGCCGCGCAGCAGCAGGCGACTCTTGCGCTCTCTGTTGGCAGTCTGGAGCAGGAAGAGATTTCGATAGCGCTGCATACGCCGGAGGGCAGTTTTGGTCAGCGCGTGAAGTTCAGCACCGGCCGCCATAACCTTGAAACGCGGCAGAAGGTGGTGGCGATGATGGGGATGAACATGCTGCGCCGCTGGTTGCACGGCAGCGAAGTCAGCACCGGTCACGGCTGGATTGATGTGGTTGAAACTGTCAGACAGTGAGAACAGGGAAAATAAAACGGGCACCTGAGGTGCCCGTTTTATTCTGACTGCTGGCCAGATTAGCCCTGATGGCTGACAGATCGAGCCTGCGCAGGGAACCCTGTCAGATCGGAAAGACGCAAGCAGCGTCATCCCTGACAGCTCGGCCCGCGCCGTCCATGGCGCGGGACGCTTTCCTTTATTGACCGGGTTCCCTGCGCTTTTGCTTAGCCATTGCGGTGAGTTTCACCCGCATTCAGGCAGCGTCGCAGTCAGAGAGATAGCTACCTCAGTTACAACTCAAGCTCAATCTCGCCTTTGGCCTTGCAGCAGCAGGGCAGGATCTCATCCTGCTGCACAAAGGCCAGCGGCTGCTGTGGGTAATGCACTTCGCCTTTCAGCAGTCGCATCCGGCAGGAGCCGCAATAGCCTTCACGGCACTGAAACTCCACGCAGAGATTATTGGCTTCCAGCAGCGTCAGCAGACTGGTGTGCTCGTCTGTGCATTCCAGCCGGGTGCCGGAACTGCGCAGAATAACAACGTCACGGCTCATGATTAAAGCTGGAAGTCATCGAAGTCGTTAGCGCCCACTTCAGAGTCAATCTGACCCACCAGATAAGAGCTCACTTCCACTTCCTGCGGCGCGACCTGAACGTTGTCAGACACCAGCCAGGAGTTGATCCATGGAATCGGGTTAGAGCGCGTCTGGAAGGGCAGGTCAAGACCCACCGCCTGCATACGGATATTGGTGATGTACTCAATGTACTGGCAGAGAATGTCTTTGTTCAGGCCAATCATTGAGCCGCCGCTGAACAGATAGTCTGCCCACTCTTTCTCCTGCTCGGCAGCTTTCTTAAACAGCTCGAAGCACTCTTCACGGCACTCTGCTGCAATCTCTTTCATTTCTGGATCGTCTTCACCGCTACGCAGCAGGTTCAGCATATGCTGGGTGCCGGTCAGATGCAGCGCTTCATCGCGGGCGATCAGCTTGATGATTTTGGCGTTACCTTCCATCAGCTCTCGCTCGGCAAAAGCGAAGGAACAGGCGAAGCTGACATAGAAACGGATTGCTTCCAGCGCATTGACGCTCATCAGACAGATGTAGAGCTGCTTCTTCAGCGCACGCAGGCTGACCACAACCTGCTTACCGTTGACCTGATGCGTGCCTTCGCCCAGCAGATGCCAGTAGTTAGTCATCTCGATCAGGTCATCGTAATAGCGTGAGATATCCTGGGCACGCGCCAGAATCTGCTCATTGGTAACGATATCGTCAAACACTACCGCCGGATCGTTAACGATGTTACGGATGATATGGGTGTATGAACGGGAGTGAATTGTCTCAGAGAACGCCCAGGTTTCAATCCAGGTTTCCAGCTCAGGAATTGAAATCAGCGGCAGCAGGGCAACGTTCGGGCTGCGACCCTGAATCGAATCCAGCAGCGTCTGGTATTTCAGGTTACTGATGAAGATATGCTTTTCGTGATCCGGCAGCGCCTGGTAGTCGATACGGTCGCGTGAGACATCCACCTCTTCCGGACGCCAGAAGAAGGAGAGCTGCTTTTCGATCAGCTTTTCAAAGATGTCATATTTCTGCTGGTCAAAGCGTGCCACGTTGACGGACTGACCGAAAAACATCGGCTCTTTCAGCTGATCATTTTTGTTCTGTGAGAAAGTAGAGTAAGCCATAAAAGTTGTCCAAAAGTAGACGAAGCCAGGCCTCGTGAAATGAATGAGGCGGGAGAGTCTCCCGCCTGACCATTAGATCTTACAGGCGCCGCTCTCGCAGCCATCATCCTGGATAGAAGGTGCCAGATCATCCTGCGCATCTTCCGCACCGTCACGGGTGTTCTGATAGTAGAGCGTCTTCACGCCGAACTTGTACGCCGTCAGCAGATCTTTCAGCAGCTGTTTCATCGGCACTTTGCCGTTGGCAAAGCGTGATGGATCGTAGTTGGTGTTGGACGAAATCGCCTGGTCGATGAATTTCTGCATCAGACCCACCAGTTGCAGATAGCCATCGTTGTTCGGCATTTCCCACAGCAGTTCGTACTGATCTTTCAGACGCTCATACTCCGGCACCACCTGACGCAGGATGCCATCTTTTGATGCTTTAATACTGATGTGGCCACGTGGTGGCTCAATGCCATTGGTGGCATTGGAGATCTGTGACGAGGTTTCAGACGGCATCAGCGCGGACAGGGTCGAGTTGCGCAGGCCATGCGTCTTGATCTCTTCACGCAGGCTCTCCCAGTCGAGATGCAGCGGTTCGTTGCTGATCGCGTCCAGGTCTTTCTTGTAGGTATCGATCGGCAGAATGCCCTGCGCATAGGTGGTTTCATTGAACCACGGGCAGGCACCTTGCTCTTTCGCCAGCTCGTTTGACGCTTTCAGCAGGTAGTACTGAATGGCTTCAAAGGTTTTGTGGGTCAGGCCATTAGCGCTGCCATCGGAGTAGCGCACACCGTGCTTCGCCAGATAGTAAGCGTAGTTGATGACGCCAATGCCCAGGGTACGACGACCCATGGCACCACGCTGTGCAGCCGGAATCGGGTAGTCCTGATAGTCGAGCAGGGCATCCAGCGCACGCACCGCCAGAGTAGCCAGCTCTTCCAGATCGTCGAGGCTTTCGATGGCACCAAGGTTGAACGCAGAGAGCGTACAGAGAGCGATCTCACCGTTTTCGTCGTTAACATCTTCCAGCGGTTTGGTCGGCAGGGCAATTTCCAGGCAGAGGTTAGACTGGCGAACCGGCGCGATGCGCGGATCAAACGGGCTGTGGGTGTTGCAGTGATCGACGTTCTGGATGTAGATACGGCCAGTTGAAGCACGTTCCTGCATCATCAATGAGAAGAGATCGACCGCTTTAACACGCTGCTGGCGGATGCTCTTATCCTGCTCATATTTGGTGTAAAGGCGCTCAAACTCATCCTGATCGGCGAAGAACGCGTCATACAGGCCTGGCACGTCAGACGGGCTGAACAGGGTGATCTCTTCGCCTTTCAGCAGGCGCTGGTACATCAGCTTGTTAAGCTGAACGCCATAGTCCATGTGACGCACGCGGTTGCCTTCAACACCACGGTTGTTTTTCAGCACCAGCAGGCTTTCGATTTCCAGATGCCACATCGGGTAGAACAGCGTCGCCGCGCCGCCACGTACGCCACCCTGAGAACAGGACTTCACTGCGGTCTGGAAATGCTTATAGAACGGGATACAGCCGGTGTGGAACGCTTCACCGCCGCGGATCGGGCTGCCCAGTGCACGGATGCGACCGGCGTTGATGCCGATACCGGCACGCTGAGAGACATATTTCACAATCGCACTGGAGGTGGCGTTGATGGAGTCCAGGCTGTCGCCGCACTCGATCAGTACACAGGAGCTGAACTGACGCGTCGGGGTACGTACGCCCGACATGATTGGCGTCGGCAGCGAGATTTTAAAAGTAGAGATCGCATCATAGAAACGCTTGATGTAATCCATACGCGTGTCGCGCGGGTAGCCAGAGAAGAGGCAGGCAGCGACCAGAATGTAGAGGAACTGCGCGCTCTCATAGATTTCACCTGAGACGCGGTTCTGGACCAGATATTTTCCCTCCAGCTGCTTCACTGCGGCATAGGAGAAGTTCATGTCACGCCAGTGGTCGAGAAACTCGTCCATCTGAGCAAACTCTTCCTGGCTGTAATCTTCAAGCAGGTGGCGATCATATTTGCCCAGGTCGACCATCTTAACGACCTGGTCATAAAGCTTCGGCGGCTCAAACTGACCATACGCTTTTTTACGCAGGTGGAAGATCGCCAGGCGGGCAGCCAGGTACTGATAGTCAGGGGCATCGCGAGAGATGAGGTCTGCTGCGGCCTTGATGATGGTCTCATGAATGTCAGAGGTTCTGATGCCATCATAGAACTGAATGTGGGAACGCAGCTCCACCTGTGAAACTGAGACGTTGTTCAGCCCTTCAGCTGCCCAGTCCAGCACACGGTGAATTTTGTCGAGATCAATGCGCTCCTGGCGGCCATCGCGTTTAGTAACGAGCAGACTCTGGTTCATGTCGCGTTTTTACCTTTGCGTGAGTATACAAAAATTAAAAGAAATCCCGATTTATGCACAGCATATTCATTGTGAATAATGTGTGGATAAACACTACATCTTGGGGGTGATGGGAAGTACCATAACTACATGGGGGCTTATTTTAGTATTTTACGGCCGCTTAACAAGAGCAAAAAATGATGGATAGAGGGGTTGTATTTTTGGCGAAAATTCTTAGGCCATGCCTTGTAAGGCCTGGCAACATGTCAACCAGATCACACTTTTTTTTCTAACTTTGATCGGACGCGTATTTCTTATTCAATCCTCTCTTTTCGGCCCTCTAGGGGAGGAAAAATAGCGAAAAGAGACTACCTCCCCGGCGCATTGCCAGATGGCGGGGGCTGAAAACGAAAGCAGAAGTGAGTGGGTGTGACGTAACCCACTGGCAGATAACACTATGCCTCTGTTGCGGTCGATTTCGGGGGGAGCAGGCGATGAAAAGTGGAAAGGTAAGAACAAGCCCGCCCTGATTCAGGCGGGCCGATTACTTATACGGTGCGGTGGGTGTGCACCATATAATTGACATCAGTACCCGGGGCCAGTTTGAAGCGGTTGGTCACCGGATTGTAGTGCAGTCCAATGATGTGACGTTCACGTAGCGTCGTTTCATCGACCCAGCCCAGCAATTCGGAAGGGCGGATGAATTTCTTCACGTCATGGGTGCCGCGCGGAACCATGCGCAGTACATATTCCGCGCCGAATACTGCCAGCAGCCAGGCTTTAGGATTGCGGTTCAGCGTCGAGAAAAAGACTTCGCCGCCGGGTTTGACCAGCTTCGCACAGGCGTGAACCACCGAGCGCGGATCCGGCACATGCTCCAGCATCTCCATGCAGGTCACCACATCATATTTTCCGGCGTGCTGCTCCGCATGCTCTTCTACGGTCTGCTGCACGTAGTCCAGCGTCACGCCGCTCTCCAGAGCATGCAGTCGCGCCACGGCCAGCGGTTCAGCGCCCATATCCAGGCCCGTCACCACTGCGCCTTCACGCGCCATACTTTCAGCTAAAATGCCGCCGCCGCATCCCACGTCGAGCACGGTTTTACCAAACAAACCGTTGCTGTGCTGCGCGATGTAGCCCAGGCGCAGCGGGTTGATGCGGTGCAGGGGTTTAAACTCACCCTCCAGATCCCACCAGCGCGAGGCAACCGCCTCAAACTTGGCAATTTCCTGCGCATCGACGTTCTGCTGATGATTCTGCGGTTGTGCATTCATTGAATCGTAACTCCTGACAAAATGTGCCCACAGTATAAACGCTTAACCGCAGTTGGCACACCTTTCAGGGGCAATGAAAAGCGGGGGAAATCGGTGGTTAACGTTCACCAGAGCATTGCAGTGTGATATACTTTCGCACCTTTAAAATCCGGGATTAAGTAGAGGGATAGCGGCTCCATGAGCGACCTTGCGAGAGAAATTACACCGGTCAATATCGAAGAAGAATTAAAGAATTCTTACCTCGGTTACGCCATGTCGGTCATCGTTGGCCGAGCTTTACCCGATGTGCGTGATGGCCTGAAGCCGGTTCACCGTCGCGTACTTTATGCGATGAGCGTACTGGGTAACGACTGGAACAAACCCTATAAAAAATCTGCCCGCGTCGTCGGTGACGTTATCGGTAAATATCACCCGCATGGTGATTCCGCCGTTTACGACACCATTGTACGTATGGCCCAGCCTTTCTCCCTGCGTTACATGCTGGTGGACGGACAAGGCAACTTCGGTTCCATCGATGGCGACTCCGCTGCAGCGATGCGTTATACCGAAATTCGCATGTCGAAAATCGCCCACGACCTGTTAGCTGACCTGGAAAAAGAGACCGTCGATTTCGTACCGAACTATGACGGCACTGAGCAGATCCCTGAAGTTCTGCCGACTAAAATCCCTAACCTGCTGGTGAACGGTTCATCCGGTATCGCCGTGGGTATGGCAACCAATATTCCGCCACATAACCTGCGTGAAGTGATTAACGGCTGCCTGGCGTACATTGAAGATGAGAACATCAGCATTGAAGCGCTGATGGAGCACATTCCGGGGCCTGATTTCCCGACCGCCGCCATTATCAATGGTCGCCGTGGCATCGAAGAAGCGTACCGCACCGGACGCGGCAAGATTTACATTCGCGCACGTGGCGAAGTGGAAGCCGATGCGAAAACAGGCCGCGAGACCATCATCATTCATGAGCTGCCGTATCAGGTGAACAAAGCACGCCTGATTGAGAAGATTGCGGAGCTGGTGAAAGAGAAGCGTGTTGAAGGCATCAGCGCACTGCGCGATGAGTCTGATAAAGACGGCATGCGCATCGTGATTGAGATCAAGCGTGATGCCGTCGGCGAAGTGGTCCTGAATAATCTCTATTCACTGACCCAGCTGCAGACCTCGTTTGGCATCAATATGGTGGCGCTGCATCAGGGCCAGCCGAAGATTATGGCGCTGAAGGAAATTCTGGATGCCTTCGTTCGCCATCGTCGTGAAGTCGTCACGCGTCGTACCATCTTTGAACTGCGTAAGGCCCGTGACCGCGCGCATATCCTGGAAGGTCTGGCGATTGCGCTGGCGAATATCGATCCGATTATTGAGCTGATTCGTCGTGCGCCAAATCCGGCAGAAGCGAAAGCGGGTCTGATTGCACAGGCGTGGGATCTGGGTAACGTGTCAGCGATGCTGGAGCGTGCAGGTGATGACGCCGCGCGCCCTGAGTGGCTGGATCCGCAGTACGGCATCCGTGATGGTCAGTACTATCTGACCGAGCAGCAAGCTCAGGCGATTCTGGATCTGCGTCTGCAGAAACTGACTGGCCTCGAGCACGAGAAGCTGCTGGATGAGTATAAGGCACTGCTGGAGCAGATCGCTGAGTTGCTGCACATTCTGTCGAGCGCCGAGCGTCTGATGGAAGTGATTCGCGAAGAGCTGGAGCTGATGCGCGATCAGTTTGGCGACGATCGTCGTACAGAGATCACCGCCAACACCGCCGATATCAATATCGAAGACCTGATCAATCAGGAAGATGTTGTGGTGACATTGTCGCATCAGGGCTATGTGAAGTATCAGCCGCTGACCGACTATGAAGCGCAGCGTCGTGGTGGTAAAGGCAAGTCAGCCGCACGTATCAAAGAAGAGGACTTCATTGATCGTCTGCTGGTAGCGAATACCCATGACACGATTCTTTGCTTCTCAAGCCGTGGTCGTCTCTACTGGATGAAGGTTTATCAACTGCCGGAAGCAAGTCGTGGCGCGCGTGGACGTCCAATCGTCAACCTGCTGCCGCTGGAAGCCAACGAGCGTATTACGGCGATTCTGCCGGTACGTGAGTATACCGAAGGCTTCAATATCTTTATGGCGACCGCGCTGGGTACTGTGAAGAAGACGGCGCTGAAAGAGTTCAGCCGTCCGCGTAGCGCCGGCATTATTGCCGTGAATCTGCGTGATGACGATGAGCTGATCGGTGTGGCGCTGACCAACGGTAATGACGAAGCGATGCTGTTCTCCGCTGCCGGTAAAGTGGTGCGCTTCGCAGAAACCGCCGTTCGTGCCATGGGTCGTACCGCTTCCGGCGTGCGCGGCATCAGGCTTGCTGAAGGCGATCGTGTGGTGTCGTTGATTGTGCCGCGTGAAGAGGGTGCCATTATGACCGTGACGCAGAATGGTTACGGTAAGCGGACTGCCAACAGCGAATACCCGACCAAGTCGCGTGCGACGCAGGGTGTTATTTCAATCAAAGTGACTGAACGTAATGGTCCGGTGATTGGCGCGGTTCAGGTTGTCGATGGCGACCAGATTATGATGATCACCGATGCCGGTACGCTGGTGCGTACTCGCGTTTCAGAAGTGAGCGTCGTGGGTCGTAATACCCAGGGTGTGATCCTGATTCGTACCGCAGAGGATGAGAACGTAGTCGCTCTGCAACGTGTTGCCGAGCCGGTTGAAGAAGAAGAGCTGGATTCAATCGACGGCAGCGTGGCGGAAGGCGAAGATGATATTGCGCCGGAAGCTGAGATTGACGATGAAGAGGTTGCACCGGAAGCGGATCTGGAAGACGAAGACGACGCGGCTGAAGACGAAGAGTAATTTGTCTGAGGTAAGCTGAGGTTCGTTGCAGAAACGGCAGGTCAGGGGAAACCCGGCCTGCCGTTTTTTTTGGGGCGCATCGGCGCTGGATTGCAGTGGCTGTGAGTTGGGGGCCGGGAGCCGGTTGCTGTGAGCCGGGAGCCGCCGAAAGACCCGCTATGCCCGACCGCAAAGGATTCCCGCATCCCTGCGGATCGGCCACGCCATCCGTGGCGTGGACGCTTTGCTCTCCGGGCTTAGCGGATCTTTCTTTTTGGGATTACTGCGTCGCTTAAAGTGGGGGCAGGGTTGGGGAGGCTGTGAGTCAGAAGCCGCCGAAAGACCTGCTATGCCCGATCGCAAAGGATTCCCGCCTCCCTGCGGATCGACCACGCCATCCCTGGCGTGGACGCTTTGCTCTTCGGGCATAGCAGGTCTTTCTTGTTTAAACAGCATTGTCGCTTTTAGTTCTTACGGGCAGGCCTGTACGCAAGCCTTCTTGTTCACTGATACTAGCTGCTTTCGCTATCCTGAAAGTTTCCCAAACTTTCCGCTAAGCCTGCGGCTGGCTGGCTTTTTTCGCCTGATAAAGCTAGTGTATGGGCATTAAAAATCGATGATGCGACTAACCTTGCCAACTGCGAGTTACCTTTGAAATATCCTGTCTCTTTCCGCACTACGCTTCGCATCTCGCGCTATCTTTTTCGCGCGCTGGCGCTGCTAATCTGGACGCTGGGTGCCGTTCTGACGGCGTTTTACATCATCAGCGTGCTGCACAATAAAGAGACGCAGGTCCGGCAGGAGTTCGCCAGCAACTACGGCACGATACAGTGGTATGTGCGCCATTCGGCGGACATGATGCGTGAGCTGAAATATATCACCGAAAACCGCTTATCCAACGCCAGCAGTGGTCTGGATGTGCTGACCGGCATGATGCCGGGCAAAACTACCCAACCGCAGTTTACGCCGCTGTTCTCGGATGGCGACTGCACCTCAATGAGCAATACCTGGCGCAATTCGCTCGATTCACTCAGCTACTACATCAATTACTGGAAAAGTAACTTCGCCTCATCGTATGAATTAAATCGGGTGTTCTTTATCGGTGGTGAGAGCCAGTGTCTGGCCGACTTTACCATTGGCAGCAGTAATGCCGATCGGGAACGCAGCCTGAAATCACTGCGTGAGAATGTGCTGCGCTATCGCAACAGCAGTGAGGAAGATCGCCGCAATCCGATGTACTGGATCAACAGCAGTGCTCAGCCTGGTGTCGGCACCTTCTATATGGTGGTGCCGGTTTACGTCGCTAACAAACTACAGGCGCTGCTGGGTGTTGAGCAGAATATCCGGCTGGATGAGTTTATTCAGCCGGGTAGCCTGCCGATTATTGCGTCCATTACCGACGAAAATTATCGTCCACTGCTTAACTCGCGGCGCGGCGGGCTGGGATTCTCGCTCGATAATCTGCCGGATGATAAAACCTGGTTTGGTTATCTGAATGGGTATCGTCAGCTGGTGCTCAAGAAACCGCTGCCGCCATCCGATCTCAACGTGGTGTGGTCGATACCCACCGACGTGATGGTGGATCAGCTCAAGCTGATGATTATTAATGCGCTGCTGCTCAATATTTTCAGCGCCGTGATCCTGTTTACCCTTGCATGGGTGTTTGAGCGACGGATGTTCCTGCCGGCGGAGGAGAATGCCCACCGGCTGGAAGAGCATGAGCAGTTCAACCGTAAGATTGTTGCTTCTGCGCCGGTCGGGATCTGTATTTTACGCACCAGCGACGGCACCAATATTCTGAGTAACGAACTGGCGCATAACTATCTGACATTGCTGACGCAGGAAGATCGTCTGAAGCTGAATGAGATAATTGGCGGGCAGCAGGTCAATTTTGTCGATGTGCTGACCGGCAGTAATACCAACCTGCAGATCAGCTTTGTGCATTCGCGCTATCGTAATGAGAACGTGGCGATTTGCGTACTGGTCGATGTTTCGGCGCGCGTACGAATGGAGCAGTCTCTGCAGGAGATGGCCCACGCGGCAGAGCAGGCCAGTCAGTCTAAATCGATGTTCCTGGCTACCGTCAGTCACGAACTGCGCACGCCGCTATATGGCATTATCGGTAATCTTGATCTGTTACAGACCAAAGAGCTGCCCAGCGGCATCGACTCGCTGGTGACGGCGATGAACAACTCCTCCAGCCTGCTGCTGAAGATAATCAGCGATATTCTCGACTTCTCGAAAATTGAGTCTGAGCAGCTGAAAATCGAACCGCGTCCGTTTGCCCCGCGCGAAATCGTGACCCACATCGTCGGCAACTATCTGTCGCTGGTGGTGAAGAAGCGGCTGACGCTCTACTGCTTCATCGAACATGACGTGCCGCAGGTGCTGGACGGCGATCCGCTTCGTCTGCAGCAGGTGATCTCGAACCTGCTGAATAACGCGATTAAGTTTACGCACACCGGCTGTATTATCCTGCATGCCTGGGTTGCTGAGGGCTATCTGGCCTTCCGCGTCCGCGATACCGGTGTCGGCATCCCTGCGAAAGAGCTGCCGCGCCTGTTTGATCCCTTCTTCCAGGTGGGAAATGGCGTGCAGCGTAATTTCCAGGGCACCGGGCTGGGACTGGCCATCTGTGAAAAGCTGATCAACATGATGGATGGTGACATTGAGGTCGACTCAGAGCCAGGCATGGGCAGCCAGTTCATTGTGCGTATTCCGATCTACAAAGGGCAGAAGCCGTTGCTGATGCTGCTTGAGGATTTACAGGATAAGAAAATCTGGCTGGCGATGCGCAACGACTATCTGGCGCAATTTATCACCCGTCAGATTCAGCAGCAGGGCATTGAGGTTGCGGAATATAACGGTAAGCCGGGTTACGACGATGTGGTGATGACCGATTACGAACTGGAAATTGACTTACCGCTGCGGGCGCTGATCACCTTTGACGGCTCGCATGTGGATATGCCGCGTGAACGTCAGCCGGGACGCTGGATCCACTCGACAGCCACGCTGCACGAGGTGCCGGCTCTGCTGGCGCGCATCTATCGTATTTCGCTGGGCCACGATGCGGCGGATGCATTGCTGCTGACTGCACCGGTCGAAGAGAAAGTGCATAACGATGACATCATGGTGCTGATTGTCGATGACCATCCCATTAACCGCATGCTGCTGTCGGAACAGCTTGGCACGCTGGGCTATCAGGTCAAAACCGCGCAGGATGGCGTGGATGCGCTTAACGTACTGAGTCGTCATGAAATCGACATCGTGCTGACTGACGTGAACATGCCAAACATGGATGGTTATCGCCTGACGCAGCGTTTACGTCAGCTGGGCCATCTCTTCCCGGTCGTCGGCGTGACGGCAAATGCGCTGGCGGAAGAGAAGCAGCGTTGTATGGATGCGGGTATGGATAACTGTCTGTCGAAACCGGTGACGCTGGATGTGCTGAAAGTGACGCTGGCAATCTATGCTGATCGGGTACGTAAAACGCGGCCGGGATAAAGCAGGATAGGGCAGAGAAGAGGCGGTGCAGCCTGCACCGCCTCAGACGTAACTTAGTCTCTTTCGACCTGACTCTGGCTGACAGACGACAGGTAGTTCAGCAGCGCGATATCGTTATCCACGCCCAGTTTCATCATTGCTGATTTCTTCTGGCTACTGATGGTTTTGATACTGCGGTTCAGTTTCTTGGCGATTTCGGTCACCAGGAAACCTTCTGCGAACAGACGCAGTACTTCGCTCTCTTTCGGTGACAGGCGTTTGTCGCCATAGCCACCTGCGCTGATCTTCTCCAGCAGCTTCGCAACGCTTTCCGGCGTATATTTCTTGCCTTTCTGCAGTGCAGCCAGTGCTTTTGGTAAATCGGTAGGCGCGCCCTGTTTCAGGACAATCCCTTCGATATCAAGATCCAGCACAGAACTCAGAATCGCCGGGTTATTGTTCATGGTCAGAACAATAATTGAGAGATCCGGATAGTGGCGTTTAATATATTTAATCAGCGTAATGCCATCGCCATACTTCTCACCTGGCATAGAGAGATCGGTGATCAGGACGTTAGCGTCTAGCTTAGACAGATTATTGATCAGTGCTGTTGAGTCTTCGAACTCACCTACAACGTTGACCCATTCAATTTGTTCCAGAGACTTTCGGATACCGAAAAGGACAATTGGATGGTCATCGGCAATAATTACGTTTAAGTTATTCATCTTATTGGTTACCTTGCTGCAGCAGTTGATTGACGTAAGCGTCAATATCACTGGTGGTATTTGTAATGTTTGAATCGTCACACGCTTTAATGTGGTGTTCTAACTCTTCACAAAGCTGTTTGCCGGGAGTCAGATTGAGCATGGCAAACACGCCCTTTAGGCGATGCGCTGTCTGAGCAAGCGAGGCGTAGTCCTTTTCCGCCGACTCAGTATACAGTCTCTTCACATCAACCGGTACTGTCTCCGTAAACAGCTGGAAATAGCCGCCGCTCATCAATGGCGTGGCCGCGTCGTCTTCCATGTCGTTATCCATCACATCATGCGACAGTTGTTTCTCAATCAGGGCCAGTAAGGCATCGAGCATCGCATTACTGAGATTGAAATTGACCCGATACTGCTGGTCGTTCAGTGCATGATGACCCAGTTCATCTTCCGCCAGCAGCAGTGCCCAGCCGCTAAGCTTTGTGGGGTCGTCGGTCACCAGCACATCGTGATCCTGACCGGAAATGCGCTCATCGGGAGTCAGACACCGCGCGCCCCAGTTTTCCAGATGGCGGCAGACGATTTTATGCACGTCCTCCACGGTGATCTCCACCAGCGCGGTCACACCATCCAGAATCTTTTCCTCTTCTTCTTGGTGCTTCTGCTCCAGCACCAGCGGCAGCTGCATGTTATAGCGCGTGCCGATATCCGCTTTTGCCACGATATCGAGACTGCCACCCATCTGCTTGCAGAGCTGCTTACACAGGAAGAACGCCATGCCGGAGGCCTGTCCGTAGCGATCCTGACTGGTATCGCCCAGGAACGGGAAGTCGACATTCGCCAGCTCATCCACTGTCAGGCCCGCTCCGGTGTCCACCAGTTCGATGATCACTCTATCGGCCTGTTTGTCCGCAGCCTTAACTTCCAGGGTGATTTTTCCCCAGCGGGTAGTGGTCAGAGCATAGTGCATCAGCGTGGTCAGCACTTTGCGCAGTGCGCGACGGTCGCCAAATCGCGTCTCGTCATTCGCCAGATGATTATTCACCACCAGCGACAGCCCTTTGCGACGCATCAGCGGCAGGCTTTCCAGTGCAATTTCGTCCAGCAGCTCCTGCAGGTTAAAGACGGTCGCATCCGGTGACCAGTCATGTGCCTCAAGCCGGTTGAGCAGCACGATATCATCCACCAGTCGCGCCAGACCCTGGCTCTCATCGAGCAGGTCCAGCACGGTCTCATCGGCATCACGCTGGCTGAGTTGCACCAGTTGCGTCACCATCTTCTCCAGAGGCTGATTCAGCGCATGGCCCAGATTGTGCAGCAGTTGCTGACGCATCTGATGGTTGCGATCCAGCACCTGCTGCGCTTTCTGCAGTTTCTTGTTCACCAGCAGCTCACGATCCTGATCACGCATCATAAACAGCTGAGTATGTGGCGACAGCACGCTACGGGCGTGGCGGATTTCATACACTTCGTTATTGATAGTGGCCTGCAGCACGCCCTGATGCTGGTCGGACATATTAATAATCTTCTGCAGATTGAGATGAGGCAAAAGATGTTCAGCAATCTTATTGCTCAGCAGGGTGCGGTTGCTGGCAAAGTCATACACCAGCAGACCCACTGGCAGACTGGCCACAATCTCTTCATTCAGTACCCGTAGCGAATCGAGTTCAGCGCTCTGATTCTCGCTGGGACGCAGCGACTGCTGGCGCAGCAGCACGATACCCGCCAGCGACAGCAGGAACAGCAGCAGGTTGATTAGCAGCGGCCAGAGCAGGTTGTGCAGGCTGTCGATAATCAGGCGGTTAATGGGCACCTGATAGACCAGTTGCAGCGACGTACTGGGCAGGGTGGCCGTAATCTCAATATTGGGATTAACCAGTGTGATGCGGGTGTTTTCCACCTCCTG
Source organism: Candidatus Pantoea gossypiicola (assembly GCF_008632075.1). Classification (GTDB taxonomy): domain Bacteria; phylum Pseudomonadota; class Gammaproteobacteria; order Enterobacterales; family Enterobacteriaceae; genus Pantoea; species Pantoea gossypiicola. The sequence continues at coordinate 211,311 of NZ_VWVM01000001.1, read as the reverse complement.
CTGATCGGCTGTCGTGGCAGGCATTGAGCTGTCCTGACGCAGCTGGAAGTTTTCCAGCGGCATGTTCTGCGGAACAATATCGTTAACCGGCAGATCAAAGGCGACCACCGTGGCCAGATGGCCCGGCTGATTAAAGGTGGTGCGCAGCGTGAAATAGTGGTCGTTCTGGAAGGCGAGGTGGCGCAGCGGCGAGAAGCTCTCGCGTTCATCCAGCGCATTAGCCTGTTGCAGCATCTCCGCGCGGCGGCTATCGACCATTGAGCTGATAGCGCTCTCTTTATAGCGCGTCGCCATATCTTTCAGCGGCAGGGTCGAGATCATAATCAGGCTGTTGTCCTGACCATTTAAAAAGTACATCGACCAGGTGGGATTTTCTGCGCCCCACAGCGTGTCGAGATAGTTCGACATCCGCATGGTCATATCCAGCGTGCTGCTGTCGTGTGAGCCGAAAATCAGCGCCTCGGTTTTACGCCGGGTTTTTTCCAGGTAATAGACATCAGGACGCAGCCGCGTCTCCTGCAGATTGCTGCCGGGCGTTGCGCCTGCCGCACTGGTGGAGAGATTTTCATAGATCTGCCAGGTGGCAAAGCGGTAGGCGTCGATGCGCTTCTGCACGTCACGCGCCAGATCGTCCATCGCATAGCGTTTGCTGGTCAGCCAGGCATTGACCGAGTTGTGCACCATAAAGCCCAGCGCCAGCAGCAGCACCAGATTGAAAACCACAAAAAAGCGGGTGACATTGCCGGAGGTCAGTGGAAACTTATACAACATAGCGTGTCAGGTACCTGAATTATCGCGCAACTTTTCGCGCACTGGCGGCTACCGCTAACAGCAACAGCGCGATCATTAAAAATGCGCCGCTGAGGCTGATCCATTGCGAAATGAATCCGATTAAAGCCGGACCTGAGAGAATACCTGCATATCCCAGCGTTGTCATGGCAGAAATCGCCAGGTTCGCAGGCATATCCTGTTGATTCCCGGCAGCATTGAACAACATCGGCACCGTATTGGATAAACCAAAGCCCACCAGCAGGAATGCCAGCAGGGCGATCTCCGGCCACGGTAACCAGACAGCCAGCGTCATGCCCGCTGCGGCAGTCAGTGCGCCCGTCAGCATAACCGGATAGCGACCAAAACGCTGGATGATCTTATCGCCGCTAAAACGGCCCAGCGTCATCGCCACCGAAAAGACCGCATAGCCCAGACCGGCGTAAGCGGGTGACATCGCCGGATTCTGCAGCAACAGCAGCGCGCCCCAGTCCAGTACTGCCCCTTCCGCCAGGAACAGGATAAAGCAGAGCAGGCCAAGAAATGCGACCCAGCCGCGTGGGATCACCAGCCAGGGCTGATCGGGCTGATGCAGGCGCTGGCTCATTAACACCGGCAGTCGCCATAACAGCAGTAACAGCATCACGGCCATCACCACCAGGGTCGCGTGCAGCGGCGTAAATGAGCGACTCAGCAACAGGCTCACCGTACCCGCACCGAGAATCCCGCCCAGACTGAAGAAGCCATGAAAGCCGGACATCATCGGCTTATCAGCAGCCTGCTCAACCTGTACGGCCTGATAATTCATCGCGACATCCAGCATGCCCAGACCAGCACCAAACAGCATCAGCGCTGCTGCCATCACCAGATGAGAGTCAGCCGTGGCCAGCAGCGGCATCATAAGCAGTACTAACAGCGTGGAGAAGCCCATGACCCGACGGCAGCCAAAACGTGCCACCAGCGTGCCGGTCACCGGCATCGCGGCCAGCGAACCAATTCCCAGGCAAAGCAGTAACGCGCCTAAGGAGGCACCGCTGAGCTGCAGACGATCGCGGGCAAACGGCACCAGCGGTGCCCAGGCTGACATCCCTAAGCCATTAATCAGAAAGATAGTGCGCGTGCCCCAGTTCAGGCGGCTCTGATGCTTATGTTGTTGTGCAGCGTCCAGTGCAGTCATAGGTCAGATTCATCAAAGATAAAGCGGAAAAGTGTAGCACTGGCCGCGAGTTCAGTGGCCGTTGCGCCTCTTATCAAAGTGGTGCAGTAACATCGTTTAAATGGCAAAACCGGGAGTTTACCGACTTTTACTGCGCCGCGAATTTTTTCCAGAACTTTCCTGGTATGACCACCCCCTTCGTGGCGTGACTTAACTCAAATTTCAATACTGTTTTTCAACAACTTGCTGCTCAGCAGGACCAGCCATAAATGATGGCTGAATCGCATAATTAATAAATTTATTTTTATGGTCTCATGTTTTCTGAAGGGTGGTTTTTTAACCTTTTTGCATCATTTATGGAAACAGTCAGCAATAAATTGGCATGAAAAAACAAGGGCAAAGCACATTTTTTGAAAACTGAAATTCAGCCATGGCTAATGTAATTAAGATTAAATCATAATGAAATCTGTACATTGACGTTGATTTTTAGCGCGGTTACGCTAAAAATCATTCTGTCAGAACCGTTACGTTTCGCGTCAGTCTGTACAGCTAAATCTAACAATAATACCGCCACGCTTCGCTTTTTCAGGGGCGTGTGACGCAGTTTTGTTTTGCCGTTTCTATATACACCAGGTTGAGACGCCTTCTGTTGTTCAGAGGGTGAAACTATGTGTGAAGGCTAAAAGCATAAAATAATTTTATGTTTATAGATTCAGTATATTAGCCAATCTGGTGGAATAGAGGTTACAAATGGCAGAACTCACGCAAGGCCGTGTAGACATTATCTCGCGCGAAAACGGCACACTCCTCTCACAGACCGCTGGCGGTTCGTCACAATCCATTAACCTCACCGAACCCAGCGTTGTGCGCATCAGCGGCACGCGCGACATGGTGACGCAGTTCGAGCGCCAGGGTAACGATCTGGTGCTGAAAATGCGTGACGGCAGCACGGTACGCTATCAGAAATTCTTCCTCGACGACGCCGATGGTCAGCACAGCGAACTGGTGTTCGATGATGGGGTCAATCCACCGGAACATGCGCTCTTCCCGCAGACTGCCGAAGGTGCTGAACTCGCCTCCAGTTCGGTTACGCCCACCTATGAATCACTCGACAGCGTAGAGCCGCTGCTCCTGGCGGATAACACCAACACCTCAATGGGCGTGATTACAGCGGGCGGTCTGGGTGTGCTCGGCTTAGCCGGGCTGGCCGTGGGCATCGGCGGCGGCGGGGGGGGTGGTAACGGCGGCGGCAATGATGGCGGCACCGATCCCGGTACACCGGTTACGCCAGGGACGCCTGCCATCACTCTGAATACATTCGCTGGCGATGATGTACTGGATAACGCAGAAAAAGCCACCGATCAGGTGCTGAGCGGCACCACCAGCAATGTTGAAGCGGGACAGATTGTCACTGTTACGCTGGGCGGCCAGACCTACAACGCCACCGTAGGTGCGGACGGCAGCTGGAGCGTTACGATCCCGGCAGCGGCGCTGGCGGGACTTGCTGCTGGCACCACCACCATCGATGTCAGCGTCACTAACACAGCAGGCACGGCGGCCACCGGCAGCCTGCCGATAACCGTCACCGCCGCCGATCCTGGCACGCCTGCGACGCCAGCTATCAGCCTGAACCCGTTTGCGGGCGACAACCTGCTGGATAACAGCGAAAAAACCACGCCACAAACGGTATCCGGCTCCACCAGCAATGTTGAGGCAGGCCAGATTGTTACCGTCACGCTGGGTGGCCAGACCTACAATGGCACCGTGGGTGCGGATGGCAGCTGGAGCGTTGCGATTCCGGCTGCGGCGCTGGCAGGACTCGCGGCAGGCACCACCACCATCGGCGTCAGCGTCACTAATGCCGCAGGCACGGCGGCCACCGGCAGCCTGCCGATAACCGTCGCCGCTGCCGATCCCGGCACGCCTGCGACGCCGGTCATCAGCCTGAATCCGTTTGCGGGCGATAACCTGCTGGATAACAGCGAAAAAACCACGCCACAAACGCTGTCCGGCTCCACCGGCAATGTTGAGGCAGGTCAGATTGTTACCGTCACGCTGGGCGGTCAGAGCTACAGCGGCAGCGTAGCAGGCGACGGCAGCTGGAGCATCACCGTGCCTGCCGAGGCACTGAGCGCGCTGGCCTCCGGCACTACCACCGTCACGGCAACGGTCACTAATCAGGCGGGAACGGCCGCCAGCGGCAGCCTGACTCTTACCGTAGAGGCACCGCTGACGCAGCCGGGTACGCCGGTCATCACCATCGACCAGTTTGCCGGGGATGACATCCTCAGCAATGCTGAGAAAAGCGGTGAACAGCTGCTGAGCGGCTCGACCACCAACGTCGAAACCGGGCAGATTGTCACTATCACGCTGGGCGACCAGACCTATAGCGCGCTGGTTGATGCGCAGGGCAACTGGAGCATCACGTTGTTGCCTGCACAGCTGAATGCGCTGGCCGCCGGGACGGTTGCCATTTCGGCGGTCGTCACCAATCAGGCTGGCACTGAGGCCAGCGAAAACCGCGCCATCAGCGTCGATACGCCAGTGGTTACGGGCCCGCCAGCGGTCACAGTGGATGACTTTACCGGTGACAATCAACTGAGTAACGCGGAGAAAGCCGCCGACCAGACGGTGACCGGCAGCACCAGTAACATCGAACCCGGCCAGCTGGTGACGGTGACGCTGGGCGGTCAGACTTACAGCGGCAGCGTGGACGCGCAGGGCAACTGGAGCGTCACATTGCCATCAGCAGCCCTGAGCGCACTGGCGGCAGGTGAAACCACCCTGTCGGTTTCGGTCAGCAATGCTGCCGGCAACACCGTGACCGGCAGCCTGCCGATCAGCGTGGAAGCGCCAGTGACGCAGCCGGGTGAACCGACCGTGACCATCGGTCAGTTTGCCGGAGATGACATTCTCAGCAACGATGAAAAAGGGACGGCCCAGACACTCTCCGGCACGACCACCAATATCGAAGCGGGCCAGACGGTAACCGTCACCCTGGGGGGGCAGACTTACCTGGGCACTGTCGATGGCAGTGGAAACTGGAGTGTGATTATTCCGGCAGCCGCGCTGGGCAATCTGCCCGCTGGCTCGAATGCCATTGGCGTCACCGTCAGTAACGCCGCTGGCGTAACCACCAGCGAAACCCGCGATATTTCGGTGGATGCGCCGACAACAGAGCCAGGCGTACCGGCCCTGACCCTGAATGATTTCGCGGTCGATAACGCTTTGAGCAACGACGAAAAAGCGGTTGATCAGCTGGTCAGCGGCACCACCAGTAATGTTGAAGCCGGACAGCTGGTGACAGTTACCCTGGGCGGCCAGACTTACAGTGCCAGCGTGCAGGGTGATGGCAGCTGGAGCGTCACCGTTCCGTCAGCTGCGCTCAACGCGCTGGCAGCCGGCACGACCACACTCACCGTTTCGGTCAGTAATGCGGCGGGCGATACGGCAACTGCCGCGCAGCCGATCACCGTCGAAGCTCCGGCAACGCAGCCGGGTCAGGCCACTGTGACCATCGACGCCTTTGCCGGGGATGACATCCTCAGCAACAGCGAGAAAGCCAGCGACCAGTTGCTGAGCGGCACCACCACCAATATCGCTGAGGGGCAGCAGGTTACTGTCACGCTGAACGGAGAGACCTTTACCGCCACGGTTGGCGCAGATGGCAGCTGGAGCGTCACGATTCCGGCCAGCTCGCTGGCCGCGCTGACAGCAGGAAGTGCGACCCTGAACGTCACCGTTAACGATCAGATCGGCACGCCAGTCAGCGAAACCCGCGACTTCCTCGTAGAGGCATCGGGCACCGCGCCAGGCACGCCGACATTAACCATCAATGCCTTCGCTGATGACAACGTCCTGAGCAACGATGAGAAGCTGGACGCTCAGGCGGTCTCCGGCAGCACGACCAATGTCGAAGCGGGACAGATTGTCACGGTGACGCTGGGCGGCCAGAACTACAGTGGTACGGTCGGGGCCGATGGCAGCTGGAATATCGCTATCCCTGCCGATGCACTCGGTGCGCTGGCGGCGGGCGCGGCCTCGCTGGTCGTGACGGTCAGCAATGCGGCAGGCACCACCGTCAGCGATACGCTGGGAATTATCGTGGAACCACCGGTTACTGAGCCGGGCCAGCCGGTGATCACGATCGATCAGTTTGCCGGTGATGATGTCCTGAGTAACGATGAGAAAACCAGCGACCAGCTATTGAGCGGTACCACTACCAACGTTGAGGCGGGTCAGACTGTCACGGTCACGCTGGGCGATCAGACCTACAGCGCCACGGTTGGTGCGGATGGCAGCTGGAGCCTGAGCGTCCCTGCCAGCGCGCTGGCGGCCCTGGCGACGGGCAGTGCCACTATCGCGGCCACGGTCACCAGTCAGGCGGGTGTAACGGTAAGTGAAGATCGGGTGATCGCGGTGGAAGCGCCTGCGGAGCCGGGCACGCCGACAGTCACGATCGCCCTGTTTGCCGGTGATGATCTGGTGGATAACAGCGAGAAGGCCGTCGATCAGACGCTGTCCGGCAGCACCAGCAATGTGGAGGCGGGCCAGACGGTCACTATTACCCTGGGCGGTCAGAATTACAGTGCGCTGGTCAACCCGGACGGCAGCTGGAGCGCGCAGATCCCGTCTGCGGCGCTCAGTGCCCTGGCGGCAGGCACCACGGCCATCACGGTCAGCGTCACGTCGGTAGCCGGTGCCTTAGCCACCGATAGCCGTGACATCAACGTCGCGCCGGCAGCCGGTGAACCGGGTGTGATCTCTATCAGCGAGCCTGTCAGCGTTGATGGTTTCCTCAACCTGCAGGAGTTGAGCAGCGATCTGATCATCGGCGGCTCGGCGGTGGGCGTCAATCCGGGCCAGGCGGTGCAGCTTAACTTCAACGGCAACAATTACAGTGCGGTGGTGGGCAGTAACGGCTTCTGGAGCGTCACCGTTCCGACGGGCGATCTCAATGGTATCACCGACGGTGTGAAACTGATCTCCGTCACCGCAACCGACGCCAGTGGTGCGCTGCTGACCGACTCCGCTCAGTTGAATGTGGTCACCACCACACTGCCGCAAATCACGCTGAATGAAAGCGCGCTTACCGATGGCATTCTTAATCAGACCGAAGCGGACAGCGATCTGCTGATCGGTGGCAGCACCGGTAAAGCGGTGGCGGGCCAGTTGGTCGAAGTACAGCTCAACGGCAAAACCTACAGCACTACGGTCAATGACGACGGCAGCTGGAACCTGACGCTGCCTGCCGCGGATCTCGCCTTACTGCCGCAGGGCGCTAACGGCCTGACCATTACTGCGATTGATGAGGCGGGCAACCGCGTGGATGAGACGCTGAACTTCAGCGTCGACACGCTGCCACCGAACCTGATTGTGGCGGAAGTGGCAGGCGGCGATGGCATCCTTAACAGCACGGAAGTGGCGGCAGGCGTGCCGGTCAGCGGTTCAGGTGCGCTGCCGGGCGAACAGGTAACGGTCTCGCTGAACAACGTTATTTACAGCGCAACCGTGGATGAGCAGGGCAACTGGACGGTGGATCTGCCGCCAGCGGCGCTGCAGGCGCTGTCAGATGGCAGCAGCTATACGCTGGTGGTTACCCTGACCGACGCCAGCGGCAACATCGCGACCCAGGCGCAGACGCTGGCCGTCAGCACGCAGCCGCCGGTTGCCACCGTTACCGCACCGGGCGGGGATGGCGTTCTGACCAATAATGAACTCACTGAGCCGCTGCTGATCAGCGGTACCGGCACCGCGGGCGACAGTGTAGCGGTCGGGTTAAACGGTAAAACGTACGCGGCTATCGTGGACGAAAACGGTAACTGGCGTGCATCCGTCCCGGTTGCCGATCTTGCCACGCTGAGCAACCAGACTTATCCGGTCACCGTGACTGTGACCGATCCGGCTGGTAACAGCAGCACGCAGGATACCGATCTGCGGGTTGCTACCGAAGCGCCAGCTCTGACTCTGAACCCTCTGGACGCTGACGGCGTGATCAACATCAGTGACGCGCAGCAGCCGCTGATTGTCAGCGGAACCGGCGACGAAGGTGACATCATTCGCGTCACGCTGAATAACCTGACCTACAGCGCCGTAGTGGCGCAGGGTGGCAACTGGAGTGTAACCGTTCCGGCTGCCGACCTGGCGGGGGTGCCCAATGGTACTCAGGTGGTCTCGGTTGTCGCGACGGACGCGGATGGCAATACCACGCCAGCCAGCAGTTCACTGATTTTCGCGACCACGCCGCCACTGCTGGAGGTCTCGACGCCGGGCAGTGATGGTTATATCAACATCGCTGAACACACGCAGGATCTCACCATCGACGGGCGCGGGGGGACACAGGGCGACACGGTGGCCGTCACTTTCAATGGTGAGACTTACACCGCCACGGTTGACACCAATGGTGCATGGAGCGTGACGGTACCCGCCGCCATCATCAGTCAGCTGGGAGACGCTCTCTACCCGGTTGACGTGGTAATCAGCGACGCTTACGGCAACAGCTCCACCGTCGCCTCCAGTGTCACGGTGCTGGCGGCAACGTCACCGGCGCTGACCATTGATCCTGTGACCGGCGACAATCTGGTCGACAGTGCGGAACAGCTCACTGACATTCTGGTCACCGGTAGCGTCACTGGCGTACCGGCCGGTCAGCCGGTATTACTGACCATTAACGGTCAGTCTTACGACGGTGTAGTGCAGGCAAACGGAAGCTGGAGTGTGACGCTGCCCGCCGGATCGCTGGGTGCCGCAGGCGATAAAACCTTTACCGTGGCGATTACCGACGTGGCCGGAAATCCGGCGCTGCCTGCCGAGGGGCAGTTCACCGTGATCGCGACCAACGTGCCGTCGCTGTCGATTGCCCCGATCAGTGACGACAACGCACTCAACGTGCTGGATGCGCAGAGCGATCTGATCCTTAGCGGCGGTTCTGCAAACCTGCCGGTGAACAGCCCGATCAGCGTGACGCTGGTGCCTGGCGGCACGCTGTACACCACCACAACCGATGAAACCGGTAGCTGGACCCTGACCGTGCCAGCCGCCGACCTGGCGAACCTGGCGCAGGGTAACACTACCGTTACCGTCTCCTCAGGGGATGTACTGACCAGCCAGACGCTGCTGGTGGCAACGACGCCGCTGGCAGAACCCCAAATCAACACGCCTTTCACTGACGGCATTCTTAACACTGAGGAAGCCAGCACAGCGCAGACGCTGACCGGCTCCGTCCAGCCAGGCCAGGCCGTCAGCGTGACCCTGGGCGGCATCAGCTATCCGGCAACGGTAGCGGGAAATGGTGACTGGAGCGTCACGCTGCCGCCAGATGCGCTACAGGCACTGGCGCAGGGCAGCAATCCCGTTACCGTGACGGTGAGCGATGTCGCGGGTAACAGCACCAGCATCAGTGAACCGCTAACGGTGGATACCGGGGTACCGGTGCTGACCGTTAACCCGATTGCCACCGACGGCATTATCAATGCGGCTGAAACAGCGACCGATCTGATCGTCAGCGGCACCGTCGCCCCGGGCAACAGCGTCAGCCTTGTGCTGAATGGTGAGACCTACAGCGCCACGGTTGCCGCGGATGGCAGCTGGACCGCCACCGTGCCCGCTGCCGATCTGCAGCAGCTGACTGATGGCCGTTACGATCTTAACGTGACCGTGACCAGCATCAGTGGCAACGTTGCCACCACGCCATTGCCGGTCACCGTGGATACCACCGCACCCGACTTCAGCATTAATGCGCCCGCTGGCGATGGCGTGCTGAACATCGCTGAGCAGGCTGCTGGTTTCAGCTTCAGCGGCGCAGGCAGTGAAGGCGACCGCGTCAGTGTGACGCTGAATGGCGTCACCTACACCGGCACGGTTGATGCTGACGGAAACTGGGCGCTGGCCGTACCGCCTGCTGCGCTTGCCGGTCTGACCAACGGCAGCAGCTATCCGGTGGTGGTCACCGTCACCGACGCGGCGGGCAACAGCAGCAGCCAGAACAGTGCGCTGACGGTTGCCACCACGTCGCCTCCGCTGGTGGTCGCGCCGGTCAGCGGTGACAACGCGCTGAGCACCGCTGAACTGGCGGAGCCGCTGGTTGTCAGCGGCAGCGGTCAGAACGGCGACATTGTCACGGTCCAGCTTAATGACCAGCTCTACAGCACCACCGTCGGCGTGAATGGGCAGTGGACGCTGCAAATCGATGCTAATGATCTGGCGGCTCTGCCTCCGGGCACGAATCCGCTCACCGTTACTGAAATCAATGCTAACGGCAACCAGAGCAGCCAGGTGGTTGATCTGAATGTGGCAACTTCACCGGACGTGCAGCCTGTGCTGACCGTCGATAGCAGCACCTTTGCCGGTGACGGTATCGTCACGGCCGCCGAACAGTTACAGCCGATTACGGTGCGGGGCAGCAGCAGTAATGTTGAGGCAGGGCAGCAGGTGATCATCTCCCTGAATGGCACCGACTACAGTGGCGTGGTCGGGGCCAGCGGGAACTGGAGCATTACGCTGCCTGCGGGCGCACTGGCGGAACTGGGCGAGGGCAGTCAGACGCTGAACGTCAGCGTGATCAACGCCGTCGGCAACAGTGCCAGCAGTCCGCTTAACTTCAGCGTGGACAACACGCTGCCCTCGATCGCGCTGGCACCGATCAGCGACGACAACTACCTCAATGCCCAGGAGCTGGGCGGTACCGTTGTGGTCAGCGGCAGCACCAACGGCCTGCCTGATGGCAGCATTATTACCGTGCTTGCCAACGGCACCACAGCCAGCACCAGCGTGGCGGCCGATGGAAGCTGGAGCCTGACCTTACCGGCAGGCACCTTTAACGGCGCGTCCGATGGCGCGCAGACGATTACCGCCACAGCCAGCGACGGCAGCGGACAACAGCTTGCCACCAGCGATGCTACCCTGACGGTGGTGGCCAGCACACTGCCGGTGGCCACCCCAGGCGTGGCCTTTAATGACGGCATTCTCAACGGCGAGGAAGCCGTCAGCGGCGGCGTGATCACCGGTAACACCGGCGTGCCCGGTGACGGCCAGACGGTTATCGTCACGCTGGGCGGCACTAACTACAGCGGCACGGTCGACGCAGCGGGTAACTGGCAGGTCGCGGTTCCGCCAGCGGCGCTCTCTGCGCTGCCACAGGGCACCACGCCTTACACCGTAGTGGTCAGTGATGTGGCAGGCAACAGCAGCCAGGCTGACGGCAGCCTGGTGGTGGATACCCTGCCACCGGTACTGAACTTCATCACCCCATCCGATGGCATTATCAACGCCGCTGAGAGTCAGCAGCCGCTGACGCTGACCGGCAGCAGTGAAGCCAATGCACTGATTGTGGCCAGCTTCAACGGCACCAGCCTGAGCACCACAGCAGACGTCAACGGCAACTGGTCGCTGGATCTGCCCGCCACGGTTTATACCGGGCTGGGCAACGGCACCTATCCTCTGACCGTGACCGCCAGCGACGCAGCAGGCAATGCCACCACCACCAGCCGCGATCTGGCGCTGAAAGTAGAGGCGGGCACGCTGCCGACTCTGACGCTGGATGCCTTTGCCGGTAATAATGTGGTTGATGGTGCGGAACGCCTTACCGATCAACGTCTGACTGGCTCCACGTCCAACGTCGAAGCGGGCCAGCTGGTCACCGTGACCATTGATGGCACGGTCTACAGCGCCGCCGTGCAGGCGAGCGGAGCATGGAGCCTGATCGTGCCAGCCGGTGCGCTGGCGGCGATTGCGGATGGCAGCGCCAGTTTCACCGTGGCGGTCAGCGACGTGGCGGGCAACACCACCACCAGTAATCTCACCTTTGACATTAACAGCAATGCGTCTGGCCTGGCGATGGATGCCATCAGTCAGGACAACTATCTGAATGCGCAGGAGCTGGGTCAGCCGCTGATTGTCACAGGCACCTCGGCGAATGTGCCTGAAGGCAGTCTGGTCACGCTGCTGTTTAACAACATCAGCTACACCGCGCAGGTCTCGGCCAGTGGTCGCTGGAGTGTGATTGTTCCGGCTGAGTCACTGACAGCACTCGCCGACGGGGCTTATACCGTCACGGTCACCGCGACAGACAGCGGCGGGGCAACCCTGAGCAGCGAAGCCGCGCTCAGCGTGCTGGCGACACTGCCAGCACCGCAGATCGTCTCTGCTTTTGGCGATGGTCTGCTTAACAGCAGCGACATCACTACGTCACAAACTCTGAGCGGCACCACAGGTGTGACAGGGGACGGCCAGACGGTGAGCGTGGTTCTCAACGGCGTGACCTACAACGGCACCGTCGACAGCAATGGCAACTGGCAGATCAGCGTGCCTGCCTCTGCGCTGGTCGATCTGCCGGAAGAGACGCTTAACTACACCGTTAACGTACAGGATGCGGCGGGTAACTCGGGCAGCAGCCAGGGCAGCGTCACGGTCGATCTGACGCCACCGACCCTGTCGCTTGATCCGGTTGCGGGCGATAACAGCGTCAATATCGCCGAAAGCACCGCGCCGATTGTGCTCAGCGGCAGCAGTAATGCCGAAGCCGGTCAGCAGGTCACTCTTACCCTTAACAACCAGATCTGGACCACCACCGTGACCCAGGATGGCGACTGGAGCCTGACGCTGCCCGCGGGTGCCCTGGCAGGGATCCCGGCCGGTGCGTATACCCTGACCGTGACGGTCAGTGATGCGGCGGGCAATCCGGTTACGGAGACGCGTGAAATCACCGTCGCAACCGGTGCCCTGTCGGTCAGCATTAATACACCCTTTGGCGATGGCTATCTTAACCAGGCTGAAACGACGGTCAGTCAGACGCTGAGCGGCAGCACCGGCGTTGCGGGCGCGGGTCAGACCGTCAGCGTGACGCTGGGCGATAATGACTACCCTGCCGCAGTCGATGCGCAGGGCAACTGGACGCTGACCTTAACGCCAGCGCAGGTGCAGGCACTGGGTGAGGGTGTGACGACCCTGGTGGTCAACGCCAGCGATGCCGCCGGTAACAGCGGTTCGCTGACCAGCGCCGTCACGGTCGATCTCACACCGCCTCCGTTAAGCATTAACCCTATCGGCGGCGACAACATCATCAATTCAGTTGAGGTGCTGGAAGCTGTCGCTATCAGCGGAACAGCCTCTGTCGCGGATGCCGGACAGACGGTCACCGTCAGTTTCCAGAATACCGATTACACCACCCGGGTACTCTCTGATGGCACGTGGCAGGTGACCCTGCCTGCCGGTGTCGTGCAGGGGCTGGCGGATGGCAGCTATCCGGTCGATGTGACGATCAGAGATGCGGCGGGTAACCTGACCACGGCGACCCAGACGCTGACGCGTGATGCGGACAGCCTGAATCTGCCGACCCTGACCATCGGGGCAATCAGTGACGATAACTTCCTTAATCAGGCAGAGTCGTTGCAGGATCTAAGCATCGGCGGCACCAGCACTAATCTGGTGGAAGGCCAGCTGGTAACGGTAACGCTGAACGCCATTCAGTACAGCGGCACGGTGGCGGCGGATGGCAGCTGGACCGTGATCGTTCCGGCCGCCGATCTGGGCAATCTGCCGGATGGCGATCAGCTGCTGGTCGTCGTCTCAGCGGATACGTCTGGCAATCCGGCCAGCGCCAGCGCCAGCCTGGTCGTGCTGGCCAGCCCGCTGGTTCAGCCAACGCTGACGATGAACGTGGTGGCTGGTGATGATGTGATCAATGCCACCGAGGCGACCGCGGATGTGGCGGTCAGCGGCGGCAGCACCCTGCTGGCGGCAGGAACGCCGGTGACCGTATCGTTTAACGGTACTGACTACAGCACCACGATTGACGCTGACGGTAACTGGACGGTGACGGTACCGTCTGCGGCCTTCATCAATGTCGCGCCGGGCAGCACGCAAACCTTTACCGTCACCGCCATTGATGTCGCCGGTAACCCGGCGGTCGCCACGCAGGAGGTCAGTTTCAGCACCACACCGCCTGTGCTGGCGGATATTACGGTCAGCGCGGGTGACACCCTTAACCTGGCGGAGTCGCTGCAGGATCTCACCATCAACGGCACTACCACGGGCGGCCTGCCGGTGACGGTGACGCTGAATAACGTCAGCTACACCACCACGGCGGATGCGGACGGGAACTGGACCCTCACCATTCCCACAGCCGACGTGCAGCAGCTGGCAGACGGCCCTAATGCGATCACTGTTTCGGTCACCGACGCGGCGGGCAATATCACCACGGATACCACTACCTCACTGGATGTCGCGTTTAACACGCTGCCAGCGCTGACCCTGAATACGCCGTTTGGCGATTCGCTGCTCAATCTGGCAGAAACTCAAGGTGCGATAACGCTGAGTGGTGACAGTACCAACCTGCCGGAAGGCAGCGTCGTGAACATCACTGTCGGCGATCTGACTTTCACTACCACCACCGATGCCAGCGGTACCTGGACGCTGAATCTGGCTCCGCTTGCGCTGGATGCCCTCGACAATGGTGTGACGCAGGTCGTCGTCACCGCGGCAGATGCTGCCGGAAATCCGGCGCAGGCCACAGCTGACGTTGAGATACTCCAGACCCCACCAGTTTCCGCAAACTTCGCTGCAACACAGTTCGGCGATAACGTGATTAACATCAGTGAAGCGGGTTCCGTTCAGCTGGTCACGGGCACGTCTAATCCTGTTGCGGGCCAGACCCTCAGCGTCACAGTCGGCGATGACAACATCCCGCTGTCGGTAACGGTCGATGCCAGTGGCAACTGGACGGCCAGCCTGACGCCGGAGGTGATCGCCAGCCTGGGGGCCGGTGAACACACGCTGACCCTCACCACCACGGATCGGGCCGGTAACAGCATCACAGAGACGCAGACGTTTGTCTCAGCGATTACCCCGATTGCCTCGCCAACGCTCGATACGCCATTTACGGATGGCCGTCTTAACGCGGCGGAAGCGGCAACGGACGGGACGCTGACCGGTACGGTCAACAGTGATGATCCGGCTTCGGTGGCGGTGACCATCAATGGCACCGTCTATGCCGCGACGCTCACTGATGGCGGTACAGGCTGGTCACTGACTCTGCCGCCTGCCGTATTGCAGTCACTGCCGGATGGAACCCTGCCGGTGACGGTAACCGTTACCGACGAGAACGGCAACATCGGCTCCACCACCGGCACGCTGCTGGTGGCGGTCAACACGCTGCCGGATGTCACGCTGAATCTGCCGTTTGGTGATGGTGCGCTGAACGCGGCGGAAGCAGGCAGCGAACAGATCCTCAGCGGCACGACCGGCATTACGGGTGCAGGACAGACGGTATCGGTGCTGATCGCTGGCTTTAATGGCGACCAGCCGCTGGCCGCCACGGTGCTGAACGATGGCAGCTGGTCGCTGGCTCTGTCTCCGGCACAGTTAGCCACCTTCACCAGCGGCACGCATACCATTACCGTGACCGCTACCGACATTGCGGGTAACAGTGACGTGACGGCCCTGAGTGTGGTAACCGAAGTGGCTGTGCCTGTGCCAACCTTCAATACTGGCGCGTTTGGCGGCGATAACGTACTGAATATCAGTGAAGCCGCGGCAGGCGTCACCCTGACCGGCAGCACCGGCAGCGTGGGGGATAATCAGGCGGTCAGCATCACTGTTGATCTCAATGGCAGTCTTTATTCCGGCTCGGTGGATGGCAACGGCAACTGGACCGTTGATCTTCCTGGCAACGCGCTGAGTTCTCTGGGTAACGGGACGCAAATCCTGACGGTTAACGTCGTGGATGCGGCGGGTAACAGCGCATCGGCACAGCTGCCGTTCACCACCGATCTCAGCGCGCCGCTGCCTGCGGTTAATCCGGAATTCCTCGGCGGCTATGTGAATAGCGATGATGTTGCTACAGGTATTACGCTCGGCGGCACCACCGGTGAGGCGGGCGCGAATCAGACGGTGCAGTTAACGCTGGGCGGCACGACTTACCCTGCAACAGTGGATGCCAATGGCAACTGGACAGTGCCACTGACACAGGCGCAGCTTTCAGCGCTGCCGGATGCCACCTATCCGGTCACCGTGACGGCAACGGATGCGGCGGGCAACAGCACGACCATTAACAGTTCGCTGGTGCTCGATAAAACCCCGCCGGTGCTTAGCTTCACAGCCTTTACTGGCGATAACGCACTGAACTACGCCGAGAGCATTCAGCCGCAGATCCTCAGCGGCACCGCGACAGGCGCTGAGACCGGTGCCGTTGTCACGGTGTCGCTGAATACCACCACCCTCGGCACAGCAATCGTTGACGGTAACGGCAACTGGAGCGTGACGCTGACGCCAGAGCAGATGGCCACCTTTACGCCATCGACCACCCTCGCGCTGGCAGTGACCGATCTGGCAGGCAATACCGCAACCAGCAGTGTCCCGCTGACGGTGGATCTGACGCCACCGCCAGGTCCGCTGGTCACGCTGGGCACGGTGTCAGGCGACAACATCATCAGCACCCAGGATGTCGCGGGTGGCGTCGTCCTGAGCGGCACCTCGGCTAACCTCGGTGCAGGTGGGGTGGTAACGGTGGTGGTCAACGGTCAGACCTATGCCACTACGCTGGATGCAGCGGGCAACTGGTCAACGGCTGCGTTGCCGGTCACCGCCTTCGGCAATGCGGACGGCAGCGTCGCCATCACGGTAAATGCCACTGATGGCACGACCCCTGTCACCGTCAGCGGTAATGTGCTGGTTGATCTGACGCCACCGGCTCTGACGATTAATGCCTTTGCGGGTGATAATCAGGTCAATGGTAATAAAAGCGCCACCAGCCAGGCAATTAGCGGCACCGCCGATGTCGGTGAAGCAGGCCGTACGGTGGTTGTGACCTTCAACAACCAGACTTACAGCGCCGTAGTGCAAAGTGACGGCACCTGGTCCACCACCGTTCCTGCCAGCGCGATGCAGGCTCTGACCGATGGCAGCACGCCGGTGATCACCGCGCAGTTGGCGGATGTCGCCGGTAACGTGACGACCGTGACACAGCAGGTGACGGTAGATACTGCTGCGCCACTGGTGCAGGTTGACGCGCTGGCGGGTGATAACGTGCTTAACGCCGCTGATCTGGCCGTCAGTCAGGTGCTGACCGGCAGCGCGCAGGGCGCAGAAGGGCAGACCATCGGTCTCTATCTGGGCGATGCCGCGCCGATCGCCACCGCAACGGTGGGTGCCGACGGCCGCTGGAGCATCAATCTTGAACCGAATGTCCTGTCAGGACTCACTGACGGTGCGCTGGTGTTTGGCGTGCGGGTCAATGATTTAGCCGGTAACCAGACTGACGCCACGCTGACAGTCAACAAAGTGGTTAACAGTGCGCTGACGCTGGTGGTTGATTCGGTATTCGGCGACGGCACGCTCAGCGCGCTGGATACCACGGTGGCGCAGACCATCTCGGGAACCGCGACGTCGGCGGGCGTCGGGGCCACGGTATCCGTGGTACTGGGCGGCACCACGCTCTCTGCTTCTGTGGGACAGGATGGTAAATGGGCCATCGTGGTGCCCCCTGCGGTGCTGGATCTGGTCACCGACGGCAATCTTGCGGTTGACGTTACCCTGACGGATGCGGCAGGAAACACCCGCACCGTGGGTGAGACCGTCACGGCGATTGTCGATGCGGTGCCGGTGGTGGGCGCACTCACCGGACTGTTTGGCGGCGATAACCTGCTGAACATTGCGGAAGCGGCAGCCGGGCAGCTGGTAGGTGGCGTGATACAAAATGCGGCGGCAGGTTCACAGGTGACGGTGACCTTTGGCAGCAAGAGTTACAGCACAACGGTGCAGGCAGGCGGAGCGTGGAGTGTTAGCCTGCCGGGCAGCGATCTTACCTCACTGCTGGATGGCAATCTGACGCTGGGCGTCAGCGTCCGGGATGCGGCGGGTAATGTCGCCTCGAATAGTGCGACGATCGGCATCTTTACTCAGACACCATCCATCTCCCTGACCTCTCTGTTTGACGATGGCGTACTGAATCTGGCTGATATCGCCACGGGCCAGGTCATCAGCGGAGTGGTGAACAACGTTGCGCAGGGCAGTGTGGTGACGCTTTCAGTGGGCAACAGCCAGCTGACCGTGACCGTGGGTGCGGGCGGAGCCTTCAGCGCCACGGTGACGCCGGATATCCTGGGCACCCTGGCGCAGGGCAATCTGACGGTCGGCGCGTCAGTAACGGATGCAGCGGGGAATACCGCCAGCACCAGCGCCGGTATTCGCGTCGATACGCTGCTGCCAACCATCACGGTTAATCCACTGTTTGGTGACGGTCTGCTGAACGTGGCGGATGCGCTGGTAACGCAGGTGATTGGCGGCGTCGTCGGTGGTGCAGAAGCGGGATCGCGGGTTGTCGTATCGGTGGGATCACAGCAGTTTGTGACGGCAACCGATGCCAGCGGCAATTTTAACGTCTCACTGACGCCCGCGCTGTTGCAGGGGATTGCGGATGGCAATCTTACCGTTGGCGTCAGCGTCACCGACAGCGCCGGTAACACCAGCAGCACCACCGCCGGCGCGCTGGTGGGCATTCACAATCTGCCGAAGGTTACGCTCAATCCATTGTTTGGTGATGGCGTGCTGAACCTGGCGGAATCGCTGGTTACCCAGACCATCAGCGGCACGGTCTCCGGCGTGGCAGCGGGCAGCAGCGTCAGGCTGGCCATTGGCAACACAACGGCCACCGCGCTGGTCAACGCCGATGGCACGTTCTCGACTACCGTTTCGCCCGCTGTGCTCTCGACGCTGCTGAACGGTAACTTTACCGTCAGCGCGGCGGTCACCGATCCGGTCGGCAACGTCAGCAGCACCAGCGCAGGCGTATCACTGGGACTGGTGCAGCCAACCCTGACGGTGAATACGGTGTTCGGCGACGGGGTTCTGAGTGCCGCCGATCTGGCCTCGAACCAGACCCTGAGCGGAACCTCCAGCCTGTCGGCCGGTTCCACCGTCAGCGCCACGCTGAACGGCCTGACCTACACCACCAAAGTGGTGAGTGGCGGCAACTGGAGCATCAGCGTTCCGAAAGCGGATCTTGCCGCCATCACTGACGGCAGTAAAACCGTGACGGTGACCGGCACCGATGCCTACGGTAACGTGGCAAACAGCAGTGGAACACTGAGCGTTATCAGTCAGTCAACGCCTGTGGTCGCCATTACCTCACTGTTTGGTGACAATGCGCTGAGTGCAGCCGATGTCAAAACCGCGCAGACTATTTCAGGTACCGCCAGCAACGCCGAAGGATCAGTGATACGCGTTACGCTGGGTGGCCAGACTTACAGCACCACGGTGAGCAGCAACGGCAACTGGAGCCTCTCTGTACCGGCGGCCAATCTCGCTGCGATTGCGGATGGTCTGCAGACCGTGACGGCCAGCGTCATCAACGGCGCGGGCAGCACTGGTTCTACCTCGGCGTCACTGGGTGTTGTGAGTCACACCACGCCGACCGTCAGTGTGAACAGTTTCTTCGGTGGCGATGGTTATCTCAACATCGCGGAAGCCAATACGGCTGAAACCATCAGAGGAACCAGCACCAACGCGGCGGGCGGTACGGTTACGGTTAACGTGGCAGGCAATGTCCTTACCACGACCATCGGCGCGAATGGGGCATGGAGCATCAGCGTGCCGTCAGCGACGCTGAAAGGGATCGCAGATGGCAGTCATCCGCTGACCGTCACGGTGACGGACATTGGGGGCAATACCGCGACCAGCAGCAGCAGCTTTACTGCGCTGTCCCATAATCAGCCGGTGGTCGGGGTTGATCCCGTGCTCAGCATCGTGGGTTCTCTGCTTACCGGCCTGGTCGTGCAGGGGGGATCGCTGAATGCCGCTCAGGGATCGAAAGTCAGCGTGACGCTGCTGCTCTCCAACGGCAGCAACGGACCGACGCTGAACACCACCACCGATGCGCTGGGACGTTACGCGGTTAACTTCTCACCATCACTGCTGTCGGTGGGCGGCCTGCTGTTGTCGCTGAACACGCTGGCAAAAGTCTCCATCACTGACGTGGCCGGTAACAGCTATACCACCACCAATACCCTGTTGCTGGGTTCGCTGCTGCCGGTCACGCTGGCGGCCACCGAATCGGTGGCGCTCTTCTCGGTGGTGGATGACAGCGCTACCGTCGCCAGTACCAGTGTGGAAACGCAGCATAACAGCAGCATCAGCAGCGACGATAACAGCGCCCATGTAGCCGTGGCCTCGACGCTGATTACCGAAGCGGATGCGGTGACGCCGGTCAGCAGCAGTGAAACCGTGGTGGCCAGTGACACTGCTGTAGCGGCGGCACCGGCAGAGGAGGTGGGTTACACCATTGGCGGCGTCGTGATTACGCTGGCCGATGGCAGTACGGCAGAAGGTGCTTCGGTGACCGGCAGCAGCGGTGCGGACACTGTGACGGTCAGCGATCTTAACTTTACCCATATTGATGGCGGCGCAGGCACCGATACTCTGGTGCTGAATGGTGAGTATCTCAATCTGGATCTCACCGCGCTGGGCCTGAAAGTTGAACACGTTGAAGTGCTCGATTTGGGTAAAACCGGCACCAACTCTGTGAAACTCGATCTCAATGAGGCACTCACTATTACGGACAAACAGAGTGATGATTTGCTGATCAAAGGCGCAGATGGCAGTCAGGTCACACTGGCGAACAGCAACGGCGGTATCTGGGAAGTGACCGGCGAGCGCACGGTGGAGGGCAGAGTCTTTGAGATCTACCACAACTCGGCGCTAACCAGTGAAAACACCCTGGGTGATGTGCTGGTGCAGCAAAACCTGCAGGTCCATGTGGTGTAGTGACGACAGTTCTGCCTGGCCAGTCTGAGAAGCGGGTGCGTAAGCACCCGCTTTTTTTGTTTTAGTCACGTAATAATTTCACTTTCCAGATTATCGCCACTATTCATTAGCAGAATGAAAGATTAGGGTAAGCGCAGCAAACGGCGTTACGCCGTAAATCAACATTCTGGCTCCATTTGTCGCTTTTATTAGCGTCCTCTTTCTTTATCCCTGTTACCTGCGGGTAATCAGTTCCGACCAGCGGAAACGGGCAGCGTCAGCTGACCCACTCTCTATCGACAGCCTTAACGTCCGGTTTATCCGGGCCTTTTGGCCTACGTTTCTGTTCTGAACTGAGGTTACCTATGTCAACACGCGATACGCTTCGTTCCGTCCGGTTCGAATCCATTTTTCAGACGGCGGTGAGCGACTTTGCCGTCGCCGACAGCGCGCTGCCCGCCATTGCGCCAGTCTCAACGCAGAGTCTCACTCTTCCCGTTACCCCTTTCTCTGCGGCGTCACCGGATAGCAGCCCGCTCAACTACAGTGCCCTGGCGGTCAGCGCGGTTGAGAGCCCCCCTCCTGCTGCGCTACGCCCCTATGAATCGCTTGCTGGTGATGGCGTCATTGCTGCCTGGGAAGCACAAAAGCCGGTACATCTGCGCGGCCGGGCGGAAGGCGAAGCAGGCTCGACGGTCACACTGACGTTCAACGATCAGAGCTGGCACAGCACGGTGAATAAGTGGGGCTACTGGAACGCTTCGATGCCGGCTGAGGCGCTAAAAGGTGTGCCGGATGGTAATCACACTCTGACGCTGACCATTACCGATAAAGCGGGCCATAGCACCACTACCAACGTCGATTTTGGACTCTATGTTGATCGCACCATCAAACCGACCCTGACAGTGGACACGATCAGTGGCGACAACGCGGTGAATATTGCTGAGAGTATTTACGGCGTTGAAATCAGCGGCAGTGCAACGCATCTGCCTGCAGGGGCGGTGCTGAAATTATCGTTGGGTACGCAAACGACCACCGCCACCATGGGAAGTGATGGTAAGTGGTATGGCACGTTCCAGGAAAGCGATATGCAGGCGCTGCCGGATGGCGTCTACAGCCTCAACGTGACGGCGACCGATCCGAATGGTAAAACCGTAACCGACTATCACGACCTGACGCTGATTACCCACCTGAGCAGCCTGCCAAAAATTACCTTTGATAAGGTTACGTCGGACGACGTCATTAATCTGGCGGAAACTCAGCAGGATCTGTTGTTGAGCGGCACACTCTCTGCCGTGATGCCGGGCCATCGGCTGGTCATCACCGGTGCCAATCAGAAAGATTATGCAGCAACCCTGGACGAAGGCGGGCACTGGCAGGTGGTGATTCCGGCAGCAGAGGTGAACGCGTTTATCAACGTTGGTGAGATCCGCGCCTGGTCGATTGACGGGGCCAATAATTACACCGACGCCACGCATGAGCTGAATATTCACACCGGCTTTATTCCGGTTTACACCGAAATGGATCTGGGCGATGACATGACGCTTAACTATCAGGAGGCGCAGCACGATCTGAGCTTCTACGTTGAGGGGTGTAATTCCCTGGAGATCAACGGCAAAACCTATCAGCCTGATGCTCAGGGCATGGTGACGCTTACCTCCGGCGAGCTGATGGCGCTGCCGGATGGGCCGGTCGCCGCCACCTTCCATCGCTGGGATCAGTATGGCAACAGCGACACGCAGAACTGGGACGCCCTCTTTACCGTGGCCGTGCATCAGCGGCCAACTCTGACGCTGGACACTGCCTTTGATGACAACAAAATTGATGCTGCCGATGTGAACAGCTGGCATCTGATTCAGGGAAGCTCCAGCCATCTGCAACCGGGCAGCCTGGTAGAATTAACGCTGGGCGATCAGCACTACAGCGCCAGCGTAAAAGCAGATGGGGGTTGGGCGCTGACCATTCTGGCCGGACAGCTGGCACCGCTGGATGATGGTGAATACCAGATGACGGTCAGTGGCAAAGACAGTGCCGGGAATCTGGCCACGGCCAGCCAGACGGTACAGGTGGCATCGCATACCGAAACGGCCAGCCTGATGGCGGACAAGACGGTGGATAATCTGCTCGAAACCGTCACGCTGACTCAGCAGGCCGAGGCCGCGCACGTGGCGCACGCCTCTACGGCTTCTGCCGCTCCGCAGGAGAGTCATCTTTTCTCTGACGTTCCTTATACCCTTGCCGATCATCTGCTGCAGCATCCTGCGGCACAGCCGATAGTCTGACGCCGACACATTAGCAAAAGCACCGCCTTCCGGACAGGTCTGTTAAGCCTGTCTGGATTGGCACAGATTTATCTTATGGCTATTTTTCGTCCGTTCAGGAGAAATATTAAAGAATTCATCTGTTTTTAGCAGGAATATGCGCGGGATATGATCTAATAATGTTAAGGGTCGTTTAGCGTCCCGCTTGCGAATCATAAATAAAATAACGCAATAATGCTGTCTGGCGCTGAGATACACCCTTTTTGCTCGCTTTGTTCACCAGGAAAAACACCATGATGATAAGAACCCCTGCTGGTATGGATAATGAACAAAGCGCGATTAACTTTTTTGTTGTGCGCCCTGAGTGGCGTGGCAGTGCCCGCGGCTTTTGCCGCACCGTTACCTAAAGCCGAATTTAACTGGCGCGCCGCGCCAACCGAAGAACAGATTGCCAGCTTAACACTGCGCGACGCTATTCTCCGGGCCTTTGCCCGCAATCCGAAAATCTCGGAAGCGGCGGCACAGATCCACGTCGGTGAGGGTGATCTGGATGCCGCCCGCAGCGCCTGGTATCCGCAGATCTCACTGCAGGGTGCCGCGGGACGCTCTCACCAGACCGACTCCGCTGGCAGTCTGAACAATAATGGCTCCGGTGGTATCACGCTCAGTCAGCTCCTTTATGACTTTGGCCGCACCGGCAGCGCCATCGATGAACAGCATGCCCTGTCAGAGGCTTATCGTTTCGGCCTGTTCGATTCGATGACGACCGTGGCGGAAGATACGCTGCAGGCCTACCTCGAAGTTAAACGCTACCAGGCGCTGTCTGAAACGGCGCACACCAATATCGCCTCGCTGCAGCGGGTACGGGATATCGCAAAACTGCGCGCCGATGCCGGGCTCAATTCCCAGTCAGATGTTTTGCAGGCGGAAACCCGCATCGCCGCGATGCAGGCCACGCTGGAGCAATATCGCGCCCAGCTGCGTTCCGCCACCGCGCAACTGACCGTGCTGACCGGTGTCGTGCCCGCCACGCTGCCCGAACTGCCCCAGGCGCTGCTGAAACAGCAGATCACCCTCGACAAAATTGCCTATGAAAGCAGCGCTGCAGTACGCAGCGCGCAGTCTAAACAGGAGGCCGCCCGTGAGCGGGTGCGCCAGGCGCAGTCCGGCCACTGGCCGACCATCAAAGTGCAGGCAGGCCGGACCCGCTATGAAAACGATCGTTCGTCTTACTGGGATGATGAAGTGCAGCTGCAGGTGGAAGCGCCGCTTTATCAGGGCGGCATGGTGAATGCCAGAACCGAGTCAGCGGAGGGCGATCGTGAAGCAGCACAGGCTGCAGTTCAGCAGGCCAAACTCGCCATCAATCAGAATGCTTCCACCGCTTATGCCGACATGATTGGCGCGCAGCAGCGGCAGGCCGCCGGGGAAGTACAGCTGGCCAGCGCCGACCATACCCGTAATGTCTACGCCGATGAATATCGTCTGAGTAAGCGCAGCCTGAACGATCTGCTGAGCGTGGAACAGGATGTGTTTCAGGCGGACAGCTCACGTATCACCGCGCTTTATGACGGCTGGGATGCCACCGTGCGTTATGCCGCCGCGGTAGACAATCTGCTCGATATCATGGGTATCGATCGCCAGCAAAGCAGCGGCGATCTCCTTCCTTCGCTGCAATAGCGATAAGGCATTAATAATGAGTACATCAACCCTGAACACCGATAACTGGATTGCCGCCATGCTGCGCGTCGCCGCGCGATTCGGTAAACCTGCCGATGGCAAAACCCTGCGTCAGCAGATGCGCTGGTTTGAACATCTGCCGGTGTCGCAGCAGCTGGAGCGGCTCTCCGGGCTGCTGGGACTGCATCTGACCATGGTGCCGCAGAATAAACTGCGCTGGCGTCAGGAGATCACCCCGGTAGTGCTGGTGCTGGAAAATGCCAGCGTGGCGGTGCTGGAGAGCATTGATGCCGACGGCAGCGCGCGCTACTGGCTCAGTGAAGGCGGCGATGTGGTACGTGAAAGCGCCTTATCGGAACTGCTGGCACGTGCTCAGGGCGATGTCGGGGTGATCGGCGTGGCGGCGCGTGGCCGGGATGCGCGTATCGACGAATTCGTTCAGCCCTATGAGCCGCACTGGTTCTGGAAAAACTTTCGTGGCATGGGTCGCCGTATTACCGAGATCTCGCTGGCCTCGGTGATCAGCAATGTGCTGGCGCTGGCCGGTATTCTCTTTTCGATGCAGGTCTACGATCGGGTCATTCCGGCACAGTCGCAGTCCACGCTCTGGGTGCTGTTTGTCGGGGTGCTGATCGCCGCAGCCATTGAGTATCTGATTCGGCTGATGCGAACTCAGGTGTCAGACTTAATGGGCAAACGCATCGACCTCAAAGTCTCGGCCATGCTGTTTGCCCGGGCGATGAGCATCCGAAATGAGGCGCGGCCAAAATCGACCGGATCCTTTATCTCGCAGCTGCGTGAGATCGACCAGGTGCGCGAGTTGCTGACCTCAACCACGGTAGGTGCAGCAGCCGATCTGCCGTTTGTCATCCTGTTCCTGTTTATCATGTCGTTTGTGGGGGGCTGGCTGGTGCTGATTCCGCTGGCGGCGATCCCGCTGATCGTCATTCCCGGCCTGCTGGTCCAGATTCCGATGGCGAAGCTGGCCAAAGAGGGGCTGCGCGAGGGCGCGCTGCGCAATGCGGTGCTGGTGGAGACGATCGAAGGGATTGAGGATATTAAGGCGCTGCAGGCGGAACCCTATTTTCAGCGTCAGTGGGAACAGACCCACGAAGTCAGCGCTTCAATCAGCAATCAGCAGCGGTTATGGGGCGCACGTCTTACCGGCTGGGCGTCAACCGTGCAGCAGCTCACTTATGCCGGAATGCTGGTGTTTGGCGTCTATCTGGTGCTCGATTCGCAAATCACCACCGGTACGCTGGTCGCCTGTAGCCTGCTCTCATCCCGTACCATCGCCCCGTTAATGCAGCTGACGATGGTTTTCTCACGCTGGCAGCACGCCAAAATGGCGATGAAAGGGCTGGATGAGTTGCTGAAAAAGCCGCTCGACCAGCCTGAAGCCGCCACGCTGGCGCACTGTCCGACGCTTACCGGCCAGTACGATCTGCGCAATGTCCATTACAGCTATGACGAAGAGAATGAAAAGAATGTGCTCAACGTGCAGCAGATGCAGATTAAACCCGGCGAGAAGATTGCCATTCTGGGCAAAGTCGGGGCAGGGAAGTCGACGCTGCTGAAGATCCTCGCCGGTCAGGCGCAGGCCACTCAGGGCAAGGTGATTGTCGATGGCGTCGACATTGAGCGTATTGATCCTGTCGATTTACGCCGTCAGCTCGGCTGGCTGTCGCATGACTCCCGTCTCTTCTTTGGCACGTTGCGGCAGAACCTGATGCTGGGTAATCCCCACGCCAGCGAACAGGAGATGCTGCAGGCGCTGCGCATCAGCGGCGCGCTGTCGCTGGTCCAGCAGGATGCCGCCAGTCTGGATCGCATTATCAATGAAGGCGGACGCGGACTGTCAGGCGGGCAGCGTCAGATGGTGATGCTAAGCCGGATGATCCTGCGACAGCCGCAGGTCGTTCTGCTGGATGAACCTACGGCGGCCATGGATGAACAGCTGGAAGAGCATGTGATCCGTCAGCTACAGGGCTGGATCAGTGGCCGGACGCTGGTGCTGGTGACGCACCGTCCGGCGCTGCTGAAAATGGTTGACCGCATTGTGGTGATGGATAACGGCCGGATTGTGGCCGATGGTCCGCGTGACGAGATCCTGCGCCGTGCGACGACGCCAGCGACGCCTGGAAAAGGAGATGCCGCATGAGTCTGGTTATTGTTGATAAAGATCTTGCCCGTCATGAGCGCCGGACATCGGCAATTATCTGGCTCTGCACCGCCGCGCTGGCAATTTTTCTCATCTGGGCGCACTTCGCTATTCTGGATGAGGTGACCGTCGGCACTGGCAAGGTGACACCTTCCAGTCGCGCGCAGGTAATCGACAGCCTGGACGGCGGCATCGTCAAACAGCTGAATGTGCATGAGGGCGATATTGTTGAGAAAGGACAGGTGCTGGCGACGCTTGATCCGACGCGCTTCCAGTCCAACTTCGGCGAAGCGCAGGCCAAAGTGCGCACGCTGCGTGCCTCATCCGAAAGGCTTGAGGCGGAATTGTCAGGCACGCCGCTGACGTTCAGCGCCGAAACCCTGAAGGAGCCGAATCTGGTCACGCGCGAACGGCAGCTCTACGAGTCGCGTCGTCGTAATCTCACCGAAACCATCAGTAACCTGCAGCAGTCGCTGAGACTGGTACAGGATGAACTGCGGCTGACGGAACCGCTGGTGGCAAAGGGCGCGGCAGGGCAGGTCGAGGTGATTCGTCTGCGCCGTCAGGTCAGCGATCTGCGCGGTAAAATTGATGAAGCGCGTAACGACTATCTGGTGCGCGCCCATGAAGAGCAGGTG
Source organism: Candidatus Pantoea gossypiicola (assembly GCF_008632075.1). GTDB lineage: Bacteria > Pseudomonadota > Gammaproteobacteria > Enterobacterales > Enterobacteriaceae > Pantoea > Pantoea gossypiicola. The sequence goes on along the minus strand of NZ_VWVM01000001.1, from coordinate 183,912 downwards.
AAAAACAATGCCGAACTGGATGCACAACTGCAGGTTGCTGCGGGCAAAGAGGATCAGCTGACGCGTGCCACGCTCTACTCGCCGGTACGCGGCATCGTCAAAGATATTCAGGTCACCACGGTCGGCGGCGTACTGGAGCCAGGCGGTAAACTGATGGAGATCGTGCCGCTGGAGGATCAGTTGCTGATTGAGACGCGCATCAATCCACGTGATATCGCGTATATCCGTCCCGGTCTGCCCGCCACCGTAAAAGTGACCGCCTATGACTCTTCTATCTATGGTGACCTGTCCGGCGAAGTTGAAACGGTGTCGCCCGATACTCTGCAGGATGAGGTAAAACGCGATCAATATTACTATCGTGTTTACGTTCGTACCCAGAAAGCAGAGCTGACCAACCGTGCCGGACGAAAATTTCCGATTGTGCCGGGTATGGTGGCTAACGTAGAGATTAAAACCGGTCAGAAATCGGTCATGGACTATCTGATTAAGCCGCTGAATAAAGTCAAAGAATCGCTGCGCGAGCGCTGAAAATCAGCACCATCCCCACTATCCGCCTGCTTAATTACGGTGATAAATTAACATGGCGGATATTTCATCATTCTTGGTGCAAAGCGTGCGCAATTTAACACTCTGTGCGGAAGTGAGGCGGAGTTAATTTAACCCGCGTAAGAAAGTTTACGCAGATATAACGGAACGGTAAATTTCAGGCAAAAAAAAGCCGGACAATGTGTCCGGCGGGAAATAATAAGTTGTACATCTCATTCGGGGAGAATGAAGGTAATAATGGAATAAATGATGATAGCGGGGACTATTCTATTACCAGATCCCGCAAAAGTTTTATCATTCAGTGCTTCAGAAGGATATGATGCAACCTCTTGATAACAAACAATACAAATTGAGATTAACGATTCGTGCGCCGATTTTTATCGATCCGTGCTGGTTATTAGTTCCCCGATATTTACATTAAGAAATAACTGTTTCGATCTGTGAAACACTTTTGGAGATTTAGTAGCATTTTCATGGTGGATTATTGCCCGCTATAAAACAACAATGGCCTGCCGGCTGAATTTTTAATCATTCAGTTAGCAGTGGCAAATAATAAAGGCACATAACAGAGGGTAATAAAATGAAACGTCGCGTTCTCTCCCTGGTGATCCCTGCATTGCTGGTTGCAGCAGGATCAGCAAACGCAGCTGAAATCTATAATAAAGATGGCAACAAATTAGACCTCTTCGGTAAAGTTGACGGTCTGCACTACTTCTCTGATAACGACAGCTCTGACGGTGACCAATCCTACGTTCGCTTCGGCTTCAAAGGCGAAACCGAAATCAGCGATCAGCTGACCGGTTACGGCCAGTGGGAATATCAGGCCGCGCTGAACAACGCCGAGTCTCAGGGCACTGCCGACAGCTTCACCCGTGTCGGCTTTGCCGGCGTGAAATTTGGGGATGCGGGTTCGTTCGACTATGGTCGTAACTACGGCGTAGCCTACGACATCGGCGCATGGACCGACGTGCTGCCTGAGTTCGGTGGCGATACCTATGGCGCGGATAACTTCATGTATCAGCGCGGTAACGGCATGGCGACCTACCGCAACAATAACTTCTTTGGTCTGGTGGATGGCTGGAACTTTGCTGTCCAGTATCAGGGCAAGAATGGCAACAGCAGCGAATCACCAAATGGCCGCGATGTACTGGGCCAGAACGGCGACGGCTGGGGTCTGAGCACCACCTATGATCTGGGTCAGGGCTTCGGCATTGGTGCAGCGGCTTTCCAGTCTGACCGTACCAACGATCAGAACAGCGCAACGTCAGGTATTCTTGGCCGCGGCGATAAAGCGGAAGTGTACACAGGCGGTCTGAAATATGACGCGAACAACGTCTATCTGGCCGCAATGTACTCACGTTCATTTAACGCAACCCGCTTCGGCAGCAGCGACTCTGAAGCCTATGGCTATGCGGATAAAGCGGATAACTGGGAACTGGTTGCACAGTATCAGTTCGACTTCGGCCTGCGTCCATCCCTGGCCTATGTCACCTCACGCGGCACCGATGTTCAGAACTGGGGCAAACAGAATCTGAAAAAATATATCGATGTTGGCGCGACGTACTACTTCAACAAAAACATGTCTACCTATGTTGATTACCAGATCAACCTGCTGGACGACAACGCGTTCACCGACGCAGCCGGTATCAATACCGACGACGTGGTGGCACTGGGTCTGGTTTACCAGTTCTGAGTTATCAGCGTAAGTTGTCCGGGAGCGCAGTTACCGCTGCGCTCCTGCATCGCCTTCCGGGCTGAGCGCTTCAGCCTTTTGCCACTTCGTGGGTTCCGGTGCTGTCGTTACAGACGACACAACACTGCCAAATCGCGCACCTTCAAATGCGACACCTGCCAGCGTAAAGGCTGAAAAGCTCAGCCAGTGATGCCATGCCGACGGCCACTTCTGTGAATTTTTCATTCTGCACCTCTCAGAGATAAACACTGTTTCAACAGTGCAGAATTCATGCCAGCTTTACCGCTCTCATAGCCACTGACGGCGCGCCCGTTTTGGTACACTTGCCGCGCGCGTCAGAGAGGCATTGCCCCAATCAGGTGCAGCCAGGCCTGTTAATGGCGCGGTCGGGAGGGTGTCATATGACGATGACGACGCTGTTCGACCACTTTATAACTTCCATAAACAAACAGGCCCAGGGCCATAACGAGAATCGCATAAATCATCTGTAGCTCCTTACTTTGAAATAATGTTTATCGCCTGTCGGGAGGCGGGGTCAGGATAGATGACCGGTGAATGTTCTCGTGCTTCAGAAAAATATTCAACGCTATTTAAGCTAATTTACCCGAAGTTTATGCTTTGTAGCAGAGCTTAATAAAGTGTTACATGTGAGGAAAGATGCGTTATCAGATTAATCTGCTGCTTATAGCGATGTCAGCACTGATGTTAGCAGCCTGTGATAAGCCAGCGGCAACTACCGCACAGGTACTGGAAGGAAAAACGATGGGAACCGTCTGGCGTGTGAGCCTGGCGGGTGTGGCGATCGAACGTAAAGCGGAGCTGCAGCAGCGCATTCAACAGCAGCTGGACGCGGACGATGCTGAACTCTCAACCTGGAAAGCCGATTCCGTGCTATCGCGCTTCAACCAGAGCCGGGATCTGTCACCACAGCCGGTGAGTGAAAATATGGCGGATATTGTTACCACCTCTCTGCGAATTGGCCGTAAAACCGGTGGGGCGATGGATATCACTGTCGGGCCACTGGTTAACTTATGGGGTTTTGGCCCGGCCAAACAGCCTGGTCATACGCCGGATGCGGCACAGATCGCTGCTGCCCGGGCGCAGACCGGGTTACAGCATCTGCGGGTGGTGCAGGGTGCAGACGGGCAGTGGCTGCAGAAAGATCTGCCTGACCTTTATGTCGATCTCTCAACCGTGGGCGAGGGCTTCGCAACCGATCATCTGGCGCGGCTGATGGAGCAGCTCGGCATCAACAACTATCTGGTGTCGGTCGGGGGCGCAGTGCTGAGCCGTGGTCTGAATGCGCAGCAGCAGCCGTGGCGGGTAGCGATTCAGAAACCGACCGATCGCGAAAATGCGGTTCAGGCGCGCGTTGATTTGCAGGGACACGGTATCAGCACCTCCGGCAGCTATCGCAACTATTATGAACTGGACGGCAAGCGCATTTCTCATGTGATCGATCCCGTTACCGGGCGGCCCATTGAGCATAAACTGGTTTCCGCCACGGTGATCGCTACCACGGCACTGGAAGCCGACGGCTGGGATACCGGATTGATGGTACTCGGCACTGAAAAAGCCAAAGCGCTGGCGATAAAAGAGCATCTGGCGGTCTATCTGATCAGTAAGCAGGGCGATAAATTTGTCAGCTGGATGTCGCCGCAGTTTGCAGCCTTCCTGATCCCCGACAAATCCGGAGAACCCTGATGTTAGATCTTTTTAGTGAAGAGCAACCCTGGCAGGAGCCGCTGGCTGAAGGTGCCGTGATCCTGCGGCGTCGCGCGCGCGAAGATGCAGAAGCGCTTTATCAGCAGATCATGACCATTGCGGAACAGAACCCGTTTGCCCATCGCATTACGCCCGGCGGTCATCGCATGTCGGTGGCGATGACCAACTGCGGCGATTTTGGCTGGTCGGTGGATTCACGTGGCTACAATTATCAGCAGCAGGACAACCTGAACGGACGTCAATGGCCACCCATGCCGCCCCTGTTTCGTACTCTGGCACAGCAGGCGGCATCAGAGGCAGGGTTCTCTGACTTTAATCCGGATGCCTGCCTGCTTAATCGCTATGAACCGGGCGCGAAGCTGACGCTGCATCAGGATAAAGATGAGAAAGATCTGCGCCAGCCTATCGTTTCGGTGTCGCTGGGCTTGCCTGCGGTTTTCCAGTTTGGCGGCTTCGAGCGCGGTGACACAACTCAGCGTGTGCTGCTGGAACATGGTGATATTGTGGTATGGGGCGGGCCGTCGCGCCTGCGTTACCACGGCATTCTGCCGCTGAAGCCAGGCGTTCATCCGCTGGCCGGTCCATGGCGTTATAACCTGACGTTTCGCCGCGCCTTTTGACCCGTCACGCCGGTCATGGCGTGGTGAGAATAACTATTGCTATCATTTGGCATCCCTTTACACTGCAGGCTGTTTTTAGCTGATGGATTGCCTGCATGACGTTGTTAAGCGTTGTTTTTCGCCAGTTCCGCTGGCCTTTTATCGGGGTGATTGCGCTGACGTTGTTAAGCGCCGTGCTGGGTATCGGCATGATCGCCTTTATCAACCGCGAAATGATTGTTGCCATTAACACCTCCTTTGCGGTATTGCCGCAGTTTCTGTTGCAGCTGGTGGTGCTGATGGCGGTGACGCTGGCCTCGCAGCTGGCGCTGACGATGCTCGGCCATCAGTTTGTCTGGCGACTGCGCGGCGAATTTATTAAGCGTATCCTCGATTCCCGGGTTGAACGCATTGAGCAACTTGGCAGTGCGCAGTTGCTGGCAGGACTGACCAGCGATGTGCGGGCGATTACACTGGCCTTTGTGCGCCTGCCGGAGCTGTTTCAGGGCGTCATCATTACGCTTGGCTCGGCACTTTATCTCGCCTGGCTGTCGCCAAAAATGTTGCTGGTGACCAGTCTCTGGCTGGCTGTCACGCTGGTGGGCGGCTGGATGCTGGTTTCACGCGTCTATCAGCACATGGCAAAGCTGCGTGAAATCGAAGATAACCTCTATCGCGATTACCAGACGGTGATTGAAGGGCGCAAAGAGCTGCAGCTTAACCGCTCCCGTGCACAGCAGGTCTATGACACCGTGTATCAGGAGGATGCCCGCGCCTGGCGTCACCATATTGTACGCGCAGATACATACCATCTCAGTGCGGTTAACTGGTCAAATATCATGACCTTAGGCGCTATCGGCATGGTCTTTTTTATGGCCAACAGCCTGGGCTGGGCTAATACCGCCGTCGCCGCCACCTTTTCCCTGACGCTGTTGTTCTTACGCACGCCGCTGCTCTCGGCGGTGGGTGCGTTACCGACGTTGCTCAGCGCCCAGGTCGCTTTCCGTAAGCTCAACGCCTTTGACCTTGCGCCTTATCAGCCCGGCTTTCACGCGCCATCTGCTGTCTCTGACTGGCAGACACTGGAGCTGCGCGATGTCTCTTTTCACTATGGTGATAATGGCTTCCAGGTTGGACCAATTAACCTGACGCTGCGCCGCGGGGAACTGGTGTTTCTGATTGGCGGCAACGGCAGCGGGAAATCGACGCTGGCGATGCTGCTGACCGGGCTGTATCAGCCGCAGTCCGGCACGCTGCTGCTGGATGGTAAAACGATCACGGCAGACGAGCTGGATGTGTGGCGCAGTCAGTTTTCGGCGGTCTTTACCGACTTACATCTGTTTGACCGGTTAATCGGGCGGGACGGGGTTGCGGCCAATCCGGCGCTGGTGCAGCAGTGGCTGGAGCGGCTGAAGATGCAGGATAAGCTGAAGATTGAAGGCAACAAAGTGCTGAACCTGCGGCTATCTAAAGGGCAGAGTAAGCGACTGGCACTGCTGCTGGCGGTGGCGGAAGAGCGCGATGTGCTGTTACTGGATGAATGGGCGGCAGATCAGGATCCCCATTTTCGCCGCATCTTCTATCGCGAGCTGCTGCCGTGGTTGCAGCAGGCCGGTAAAACGGTGTTTGCCATCAGTCATGACGATCACTACTTCATTCATGCCGATCGGCTGCTGGAGATGCGCGAAGGCCAGTTAACGGAGCTGACCGGAAATGAGCGCGATCTCGCCACGCTCGACTCGGTAAAGCGCACCGACACCGGGCTTTGACGGCAGCTGGCAAAACTTAGCAGAAAAGCGCACTGGCGTGCTGCGCGTCAGACAGGCTACTTTAGCAATCAGCAGAAACGTCGGTTTCTGCCATCCTGAAACGTCTTCTTTCGTCTGTGTTTACCCCGGCTAAATATTCTTGTTTAGCCGGTTTTTTAAAGCCTATGCGAGACCAGGGTGATCACCTGAGTCTCCTGCCACATAAAGTCCGCTTCCAGTAACGTCCCCCTCGCAAAACGCTCACTGAAGTGCTGAGTCAGGCGCAACGTGGCACTTTGCTGCGCGAAATCTACGGACGTCAGTGCCGCATCCAGAAAGTCCATCGGCTGATGCAGTTGTGGCCATAGCGCTTTATATACGCTCTCTTTGAGCGAGAAGAGCAGGGTAGCGGCCGCACTGAAGGAGATGGGCAGTGTCTGCAACAGCTGCTGTTCCTGCTCATTCATCAACAGCGTTGCCGTTTCCTGCGCGGTGGTCTCCGACATGAGCTGCTCGACGTCGACCCCGATAGCACAGGGCTGACGGGTAGCCGCCACCACGACGATACCGGCGCTGTGAGACAGTGACGCCTGAATGCCAGCGGGCCAGCAGGGAGATCGGTCAGGCGCGTTGGTCAGAATGAAATCATCAATGCCCAGTTCTGCCATTACTGACCGGGCAAGCAATCGGCTGGCGAGATATTCCGCACGTCTTTTATTGACCGCCTGCTGCAGTCGGGCGGGCAGCGGAATACGCCATTCGACAGCCAGCGCGTCATGATATTTTTGTGGGTCAAAGTGACTCACTGCCAGCAAAGGATCGCTGTGGTTAAGATGACAGGAAAGGATAAAGCCGCCTGCAACAGGCGGCAGCGGCAGGTCAGGATAGCGCATGCGAAACCATCATCAGAACCTAAAAAGGCATTTAATCAGGCGCGATGGTCCAGGGCAAGCAGTCCGCCGCAATCAGTCGTTGGGAGGAATGGCAAAACCCTTGAGAGAAACAACGAAATGGTGGTGACCCCTGCTGATGCGTGCACCCCGGTCGCACCAGTGGCTCGCCAGACGAAAGAAATCGTCGCTGCCAATGTCATACGCCAGTTCCACTTTGCTAATGCCTGAATGAAGTAACGCTTCTGCATCTTTCAGGCTTTTCGCTTTGATCGCCATAAAAATTATCCGTCAATTTCTGGGAAGTTCAGAGTAGTTATTTTATGTGACATTTTTGTTTCACTTTGATGAAAAAGCGCAGCGGGCGACGACTTTTGTGAAGCGGGTCAGGCTTTTTTGCAAGAGATAACCTGCTGATTTCATGAGGAATGCTAACCCCGTTCGGGATTAATCTGAATGTGAAGCCATGAGACGTCGTAACAGAGAAAGGCCGCGTTAATCGCGGCCCTGTGGGTTACTTTTCGTCTGGCGGAGAAGGTTGCTTATCGCCGGACTCGGGTGCTTCTGTTGGATCGTCTTTTTCGATGAATGTCATGAACTCTCCTCTTGTTACCCACATGCTTTTAAGTATAGGTCGGATTATTGGACGTGCGAGGAAAGTTAAAGTCTGATGACAGAAACGAAAAAAGCAGCCTTTTGGGCTGCTTTTCGGGGAATTTGGTCGGCACGAGAGGATTTGAACCTCCGACCCCGGACACCCCATGACCGTGCGCTACCAGGCTGCGCTACGTGCCGAACACTGGAAGATAAGTCTACTGGTTATCGTCATGAATGCAAGATACCTGCAAACTATTTGCCTGATAATTAATCAGTTAGCGATAAACCGCTTCTCCTCGGTGAGTACCTGCAACAGCAATGCCAGCTCTGGCTTGTGATCTTTCAGCGCGTTGCCCTGGGCATCATAAGCGCGATAGCTGCCGTTGTTGTTAAGTACCAGCGTCACCTGCGGCGTGGTAATAACCAGTTTATTCTCTTCACTGCTGGCGACCCAGTCATGGCGGCGACGCGCTGCAAACAGATCTTCACCCTGCGAGTAATTCACCGGATTGGTGCGCACATGCAGCAGGCGCTGCATCAGCGTTGCCATCACATCCTGGTGATCAGAAAGGCGATCAACAGTCTGCGCGGGGGTATCAGGCCAGTGAATCACTAACGGCACCTGCAATGTCTGGCGGTTTCCGGCACTGTCAGGATTGCCGTCCAGCGCCAGACCACGCTGCGCGGTGATCACCACGACGGTGTTCTTCAGTAAATCACGTGCCTGCAGGCTGTTAAGTACCGCCTGAATCTGTTCATCAACAGCCGGAGCCTGACGCAGATAGCTGCGCTGACGGGCTTTAGCACTGTCGCCGGTCACATCAGGGCCGTTCAGGGCAATCCATGAGAACCAGGGTGCCTGCGAATCCTTCTGTTTCTCCAGCCAGTTCTGCCATTGCGCCACGGTGCTGGCGTTGGACTGACTGTTGGTTGCCGGCAGTGAATAATCGGTCAGTAGTGCCTGTCGATAGAGCGGCGGATTAAAGCCTTCGGAGGAGAACAGGCCAAACTGATAACCCTGGGTACTCAATGCACCCAGCAGAGCAGACGGCGTCCGGGAGGCCAGAATTCCGTTCATATAGCTGGAGGAGATACCGTAGAACAGGCCGAATAAGCCTTTCTCCGGCGTATCACCCGCGCTGTAGTGCTGCGTGAAACGCACGTTCTCGCTGGCAAACTGATTGAGTTGCGGTAGCGCTTTGGCCAGCGTGGCATTGTTCAGACCATCGACAGTCAGCACCAGCAGGTTATTGCGTGTCCCGGCGTCACGGAACGTAATGTCGCTCAGCGGATACTCCACCGCCAGCGCTTCCGGGTCGCCTTGCTGAATCAGCCGGCGTTGATATTCCTGCGCATCCAGCAAGCCGTGACGTTCCAGGAAGCGGCGAGCGGTCATCGGATAGGAGAGGGGCAGATTGGCACGCTGCATGGTAATCGGGCGATAGAAGTTGGCATCAGCCCAGATATACATCAGGTGACTGGCAAAGAAGGCGCTGATAAACAGCGCAGCCACAGGTTTACCAAATGAACGGCGATTGAGGCTGCGGAGCTTCTGCCAGCTCCAGGTCGCAAACAGCATCTCGACCAGGAAAATCAGTGGCACGCTGATAAACATCAGCTGCCAGTCACGCGCCATCTCGCTCTGGTCAGGGTTAATGACCAGCTCCCACACCACCGGATTAAGGTGCAGGTGGAAGCGGCTGAATACCGCACTGTCGACCATCACCAGCGTTAACCCGGCAGTAGCGACCACCGCAGATAACACCCGCATCAGCCGTTGCGACATCACCACAAAGGTCAGCGGGAAGATAATCAGCAGATAGGCGGCAAACACGACAAAACTGAAATGGCCAATCCAGCTGGTATAGGCGTAAATACGCCCCGCCAGCGAAGAAGGCCAGTCGGCGACCAACAGGTAGCGACTGCCTAAAATCAGCGCGAATAAGATATTAAACAGAGCAAACCAGTGCCCCCAACTGATCATCTGGGAGACTTTTTCGCGGTAGCGCTGCCGGTTGGTTACCATATTATGAAGTCAAATCAGCCAATTAATGAGCGTTGTCATCACGCACAGATGCCTGAAGGGCATCGGCGAAAGAGCGTGCCAGAGAACGACGTTGCGCCGGAGCGACATCGCTGTTAATTAAGTTGGTCACCATATTTCCCAGTACCATCAGGGAGAGGTCGGTGGGGGCTTTGTCCTTGTGCAGGATTTGGGCCATTTCCGCGAGGAGTTGTTCCACGCGTTCGTCACTGTAGCGTGATGATTGTGCCATATCGTCGTCTAAGCTCATTTCAAAAGGCGATATATTACCGGAACAGCGCACTTTTTACCGCAATTTTATCGAAAGTACCGCGTTCGCTTTCAGCATGGAGTTGAAAGCCGATGCTGGCGGTGTTTGAATACGCGCCTGTGCTAAAAGGAGAGTCTACCATGAGTCTGGATATCGACCAGATTGCCCTGCATCAGTTAATTAAACGCGATGAAAACCAGCTTGAACTGGCGCTGCGCGATTCGCTGTTGCCTGCCACCAACACGGTTAACGCGATGGTGGAGGAGTTACACCGGGTTTACAGCGCAAAAAGCAAAGCCTATGGCCTGTTCAATGCTGAGAGTGAACTGGCAGAAGCGCTGCGTAATTGTCGTAAGGGCAACGATGATTTTCTCGCTTTTAGCCGTGCCGCGACCGGTCGTCTGCGCGATGAGCTGGCAAAATACCCGTTTGCAGAAGGCGGCGTGGTGCTGTTTATTCACTATCGCTATCTGGCGGTGGAGTACCTGCTGATTGCGGTGCTGAACAGCCAGTCCAGCATGCGCGTCAATGAGCAGCTGGATATCAGCAGCACGCATTATCTTGATATCAATCATGCGGACATCGTCGCGCGTATCGACTTAACCGAATGGGAAACCAACCCGGAATCGACCCGTTACCTGACCTTCCTGCGCGGTCGCGTTGGCCGTAAGGTCGCTGACTTCTTTATGGACTTCCTCGGGGCCGAAGCGGGTTTAGACACCAAGGCGCAGAACCGCGGTCTGTTGCAGGCGGTCGACGACTATTGCAATGAATCGGAACTGGATAAGCAGGAGCGGCAGAATTACCGCCAGCAGGTCTACAGTTACTGCAACGAGCAGTTACAGGCGGGCGAGGAGATTGCGCTGGAAGATCTGTCGAGCGAACTGCCTCCGCTGGGCGAAAAAACCTTCCAGGCCTTTACCCAGGAGCAGGGCTACGAACTGGAAGAGAGCTTCCCGGCGGATCGCAGCACGCTGCGCCAGCTGACAAAGTTTGCCGGGAGCGGCGGAGGACTGACCCTGAATTTCGATGCGATGTTGCTGGGCGAACGCATTTTCTGGGATCCGGCCACGGACACCCTGACGATTAAAGGCACACCGCCTAATCTGCGCGATCAGCTCCAGCGCCGCACCAGCAGCAAATAAAAAAGCCGGGCTTAGCCTGGCTTTCATTTCCTGCCCTCGGCGATAATCTTCACCTGGCAGCGACAAAATAAAAGGGCCGGTTTCTCAACCGGCCCTTCTGTTTTCAACGTAATTCGCGATTAAGCGCGAACGAAGTCGATATGGAACAGTTTTGGCTTGAACGGGTGACGCTGAACAGCCTGAACTTTCACTTTCGTTTCTTTGCCGTCAACGGACAGGGTCAGCACTTCGTCGTAGAAACCTGGCTTAGCTTGCAGGTTCATTACGGAGTCGTGATCCAGATCGATGGCAACAGCCGCTTCAGAACCACCGTAGATGATGGCCGGGAAACGGTTTGCTGTACGCAGGCGGCGGCTCGCACCCTTACCCTGCTCTTTACGTTCTACTGCATTGATAGTGAACATTAATATATCTCTTTATTTAAATCCTGCTACAGGCGACCCAGTAACAGGCAGGTTATTCAATCCCGCTGATGCACATGCAAAAGCGGGCGGCAGTATAGCCGTTATGCCGGGTGGTAGCAAACGATATACCCGCCCGCCGGGTTCCGGATCGGCTGTGTCGTCCATTAACGCAGCTCATTGGCGCGGCGATAACGACCCTGGTAATCGAACATTTTCTCGCGGATTTGCCAGAACTGGCCTTTGGCACGCGCCACGACAAAGTCGGGATGACGCAGCAGGGGCTGCAACGCCAGCACGTCAGCGGCGGTCTGCCAGCCCAGCGGTACGCCGGGCGCGCGCTGATGCGGACGCATAAAGAGCTGTTCAAACGCTTTACGCTGGGCGGGTGTCTGCAGACGAAACCGTTCGCTGACGCTGGTGCCTTCCTCATCAAAATAGGTTGCCTTCAGCCATTCACCTTTGGCGTCGCGGCCCTGTTCCAGCGTCATACCGCCACAGCGCAGCACCAGTGCATCTTTCAGTTTCAGCGCCGCTTTAAGCATATCGTCCGGATCGACCAGAATTTTGTCGCACTGATGACAGCGCCGGGCGGCAATATCATTCTCTGCGCCACAGTCAGGACAGCTTTTAAAGCGGAAGCGGAAGTCACACTGTTCGCGCCCGCCCTCATCATCTTCCAGCACGCCCTGACAGCGTCGGCCAAAATGCTCAATCACCATGCCATCGGCGGTCGCCTTACCCCAGAAGGTATTGGCGAAACCGCAGGCGGGGCAGAAAACCTGAACCGGCTGATTGTCGCTGGCCCCTTTAGGCGCGCCGACTTCGGGCGTAAAGAGATCGTGCGGATTACCGGCATAATCCAGAATCAGACAATCGGTTTTACCGGGCGAGAGCCGCAGCCCGCGTCCGACAATCTGCTGGTAGAGGCTCACCGACTCGGTCGGGCGCAGGATCGCAATCAGATCCACGTGCGGGGCATCAAACCCGGTGGTCAGCACCGCCACGTTCACCAGGAATTTCAACTGCTGCGCTTTAAACGCCAGAATCAGGGCATCACGCTCGCGGGCTGGGGTTTCGGCGGAGACCAGTGCGCTGTTTTCAGGCAGCAGCAGCAGAATTTCCCGCGCATGCTCTATCGTTGAGGCGAAAATCATTACCCCCAGCCGATCTTCAGCGAACTCCACAATCTGACGGATGATATGGGGCGTCACGCGCTGCTGCTGCTTCAGTTCGCGATTCAGATCGGCTTCGCTGAACAGACCGTTAGACTGTGCCGTCAGGCGGCTGAAATCATACTGTACCACCGGCATATCCAGCCGCTCCGGCGGCACCAGGAACTGATGCTTGATCATATAGCGCAGCGGCAGTTCATAGATGCAGTCGCGGAACAGCGACTTTTCGTCGCCCCGCACCATGCCGTGATAGTGGAACTGATAAATCCAGCCTTTACCCAGTCGGAAGGGCGTGGCGGTCAGGCCGAGTAAACGTAGCTGCGGATTGTGCTGGCGCAGATGATTGAAGATCTGCTGATACTGGCTCTCTTTGTCATCGCCGATGCGGTGACACTCGTCGACGATCACCAAAGAAAAGGCGCTGTCAAACTGGTCGAGGTTGCGCGCCACCGACTGTACGCTGCCAAACACCACTTTGCGCTGGCTCTCTTTGCGCTGCAGGCCGGCGGCAAAGATATCCGCCTCCAGCCCGTAGGCCTGATATTTGCTGTGGTTTTGCGCCACCAGTTCTTTGACGTGCGCCAGCACCAGCACCCGGCCACGCGCCAGCCGTGCCAGCTCGGCAATCACCAGACTCTTTCCGGCACCGGTTGGCAGCACAATAACGGCAGGCTCCTGATGGCGACGGAAATGCGCCACGGTGGCATTCACCGCATCCTGTTGATAGGGGCGTAAGGTAAAAGACATGTTGCTCACTTTTATAAAACTGGGGGTAATTATGCCATGAAAGGGCGGTAAACGCGCTGTCAGGCTGGCGCGGATCACGTTATACTTCCCGCACATTTTCAACGGTTAACCAGGCCGTTTCAGATTCCCTCCGCAGTAACAGGCAAAACGAATTCATGCGACTCGACAAATTCATCTCTCAGCAACTGGAAATCAGCCGCGCTATCGCTCATCGCGAGATCCGTGGACAGCGTGTCACCGTCAACGGTGAAGTGGTGCGTGACACCGCGTTTAAACTGCTGCCCGATCACGAAGTCGCCTACGACGGCAACGTGCTGCAGATGCTCACCGGCCCACGCTACTTTATGCTGAACAAACCGCAGGGCTACGTCTGCTCTACCGACGATCCCGATCATCCGACTATTCTCTATTTCATCGAAGAGCCAATGTCATTCAAACTGCACGCGGCAGGGCGTCTTGATATTGACACCACCGGGCTGGTGCTGCTGACAGATGATGGCCAGTGGTCACACCGCATTACCTCGCCTCGTCATCATTGCGAGAAAACCTATCGCGTCACCCTGGAATCGCCGATCGGTGACGATACGGCCGCGCAGTTTATCGCGGGCGTACAGCTGCACAATGAGAAGAGCCTGACGAAACCGGCACAGCTGGAAGTGATTACCCCCACAGACGTGCGGCTGACCCTGAGCGAAGGCCGTTATCACCAGGTGAAACGGATGTTTGCAGCCGTCGGTAACCGGGTCATTGAGCTGCATCGCGAGCGTATCGGTGACATTGCGCTGGACGACGATCTGGAACCGGGCGAATACCGGGCGCTGACGGAAGACGAAATCGCCAGCATCGGTCTGCCAAAAGAGCTGCAGGCAAAATAACCGGGCGGGCCAGGTGGCCCGTACCTGATTCATTCGTGCAGGAGAGTGTGTGCGTAAGGAAAAGAATTCGCCAACAGGATTGGTGGTTATCCTTGGTCTGTTAGCGATGCTGATGCCATTGTCGATCGACATGTATCTGCCTGCGATGCCGCAGATAGCACGGGAATTTGGCGTTTCAGCCGGTAGCGTGCAGATGTCGCTGAACCTCTACATTCTTGGCTTCGCGATCGGCCAGATTATTTATGGGCCACTGGCAGACAGCTATGGACGTAAGCCGGTAATTGCACTCGGCACCCTGATCTTTGCCTGTGCCGCCGCGGCCTGTGCGTTGTCGCAGAGCATCGACCAGCTGATTCTGATGCGCTTCCTGCACGGGCTGTCGGCTGCCGCAGCCAGTGTGGTGATCAATGCTCTGATGCGTGACAGCTACTCGAAAGAGGACTTCTCCCGCATGATGTCCTTTGTCATGCTGATTACCACTATTGCGCCGCTGCTGGCCCCGATCATCGGCGGCTGGCTGCTGGTGCTCTGGAGCTGGCACGCTATCTTCTGGGCGCTCGCGGGTGCGGCACTGGTGACGACCGTGCTGGTCACCACGCAGATCCGTGAAACCCTGAAGCCGGAGCAGCGGCAGCGGTTTCACCTGCGCACCACGCTGGGCAATTTCGTGACGCTGTTTCGCCACAAACGAGCGTTCAGTTATATGCTGGCGAGCGGCTTCTCTTTTGCCGGGCTGTTTACCTTTCTCAATGCCGGCCCCTTTGTTTACATCGAGCTGAATCACGTTTCACCGCAAAACTTTGGCTACTACTTTGGCCTTAACGTGGTGTTTCTGTTTCTTCTGACGCTGGTTAACAGCCGCGCCGTGCGCCGCTTTGGTCCGGTGGCGATGTTCCGGCTGGGCCTGCTGATACAATTCTGCATGGGGATCTGGCTGCTGATTGTCAGCGCCTTCAGCCTCGGCTTCCTGCCGCTGGTGATGGGGATTGCGCTGTTTATCGGTTGCGTGTCGATGGTCTCATCAAATGCGATGGCGGTAATTCTGGATGAGTTTCCGCACATGGCCGGTACGGCTTCATCCCTGGCGGGCACGCTGCGTTTTGGCGTCGGTGCTTTTGTGGGGGCGTTGCTGTCACTGATAAGTTTTAACAGCGCCTGGCCGATGGTCGGCACTATCGCGCTCTGCGCGACAATCTCTCTGCTGCTCTTCTTCTACGCTTCACGTTCCCATACTGCGTCCCGCTAGCCGGGCGCAGGTTTTTTTCTCCGTAACAGCTGGCTCTGTTAGCCGCCTTTCTGGTTATGTTTCTTTATTGTGAAAATCTTTAGCTAAAAAAGTAATCATAATGCGTCTAAAATGATTGTTAACGGCGTGTGAACGCGGTACATATAGCCAGAAGTGCGATGCGAGTCGCAAAAAATACGCGCGGGCAGACGATTAACACGCGTCCGGACTCAGCGGTTGTCGGTCAGCTTTCAGCGTCGGTTGCTGTGTGTTGCGACATAACTCATTCGGGGAGAGTAAACGATGCTGCAACTTTCAATTGTGCATCGCCTGCCGCAGCGTTTCCGCTGGGCCAGCGATCGCCACAGTGCTATTGAGCCTGATGAAGCTCTGGATGAGCAGGAGTTCGTGGCGTTGCGTCTGATCAGCCACGATGGCATTCCGGCGTGGGAGATCCTGCAGCAGCTGAAAGAGGTGCTGGCAGAGATTCAGGTCGACTGTAAAGTGGCCGAATGTGAAGGGCAGCCCTGCCTGTTTATTCAGCGTCGCGACGAAAGCGCCACTAACTGCTGCCTGAAAAATCAGGGCGTGGCGATTGCGGAAACCTTTATCGCGGGTTGAGTTGCGCCGACTGCAGCAGCTCGCGGGTATAAACAGCCGTCGGTGACGCAAACAACGTTTCACACTCTCCCTGTTCCACTACCTCCCCCTGACGCAGCACGATAAGCTGGTGACACAGGGATCGAACCACATCGAGATCGTGACTGATAAACAGATAGCTGAGCTGACGCTGCTGCTGTAAGCGGCGCAATAGTGTCAGAATCTGTTTCTGCACCGTGCGATCCAGCGATGAGGTGGGCTCATCCAGTATCAGCAGCTCCGGCTCCAGAATCAGTGCGCGTGCGATAGCAATCCGCTGTCGCTGACCGCCAGAGAATTCGGCCGGATAACGATGGCGACTTTCGGCTTCCAGTCCCACTTCCTCCATCACCGCAATCACCCGCTGCGCCTGCTGCGCACTGGTCAGTTCGGGTTGATGCACCGCCAGACCTTCAGCAATAATCTGCTGCACCGTCATACGCGGATTGAGAGAAGAATTCGGGTCCTGAAACACCACCTGAATGCGCTGACGCAACGGCAGAAGTTGCCGGCGCGACAGCTGATGCAGCGGCTGGCTGTCAAACCAGACTTCGCCACGTGAGGCAATCAGCCGCAACAGTGCCAGGCCGGTGGTGCTTTTACCCGACCCGGACTCGCCCACCAGACCCAGACTTTCGCCGCGCCGCAGGCTGAAACTCAGCCCGGAAAGCACCTGCTTTTCACCGGTCTGCCGCCGGAACAGTCCGCGCCGCTGCGCAAAACTGACCTGAAGCTGTTCGACACGAAGAATGACCGGCGCGTCTGCGGGTAGCGGCAACGCTTTTCCTTCCGGCTCGGCGGCCAGCAACTGCTGGCTGTAAGGGTGTTGCGGCTGGTTCAGCAGAATCTGACCGCGATTCTGTTCCACGATGTGACCCTGACGCATCACGCTGACGTTGTCCGCCAGCTGACGCACGATATTCAGGTTATGGGTGATAAACAGCATGCCCATATTCAGCTCCCGCTGCAGTTCGCAAAGCAGCGCCAGAATCTGCGCCTGCACCGTCACATCCAGTGCAGTGGTCGGCTCATCGGCAATCAGCAACTGCGGCTCGGTCAGCAGCGCCATGGCGATCATTACCCGCTGGCGTTCCCCGCCGGAAAGCTGGTGGGGGAAATCGTTGAGCCGGGTGACAGGCTGACGGATACCGACCCGATCAAGCACGCTGAGAATCTCACCGCGTGCTGCCGGACGACGCAGCCCGCGATGCAGCGACAGCACTTCATACAGCTGCTTTTCCACGGTGTGCAGCGGATTCAGCGATACCATCGGCTCCTGAAAAATCATTGCGATCTGGTTACCGCGAATCGCACGCAGACGTTGCTCACGGGCGCGCAGCAGATCTTCACCGTTAAACAGAATCTCTCCGCGGGGATAAACCACCGCCGCTTCATGCAGCAGTCGCATTACCGACAGCGCCGTGACGCTTTTGCCGGAACCCGACTCGCCCACCAGCGCCAGCGTTTCGCCCGGGTCGATGTGTAGTGAAACGTCATCCACGACCTGGCGAAGCTGCTCGCCCTGACGAAAGGCGACCGAGAGATGATTGATGGCAAGCAGTGGTGTCGTCATTCAGGCTCCTTTGCCCGGATCAAAGGCGTCGCGCACCGCTTCGCCGATAAAAATCAGCAGCGACAGCAGGATCGCCAGGGTGAAAAAGCCCGCCAGGCCTAACCAGGGTGCCTGCAGGTTATTTTTGCCCTGCAGCAGCAACTCACCCAGCGAGGGCGAACCCAGCGGCAGACCAAAACCGAGAAAGTCGAGGGAGGTGAGCGTGGTGATCGATCCGCACAAAATAAAGGGCAGAAAGGTCAGGGTAGCCACCATCGCGTTAGGCAGCATGTGACGCAGCATAATCCGGCCATCGCTGACGCCCAGCGCCTGTGCTGCGCGGATGTAATCAAAGTTTCGGGTGCGCAAAAACTCAGCCCGGACCACGCTCACCAGGCTCATCCAGCCGAACGCGACGGTGACCAGCAGCAGCCACCAGAAACCGGGCTGAATGACGCTGGAGAGGAGGATCAGCAGAAACAGCGCAGGCATGCCGGACCAGACTTCAATCATCCGCTGCCCAATCAGATCAATTCTGCCGCCGAAATAACCCTGCACCGCGCCAACCACAATTCCGATGACGCTGGACAGGAGCGTCAGCAGTACGCCGAACAGCAGGGAGATGCGTGTGCCATAGAGCAGCCGTGCCAGTACGTCGCCACCGTTGGCGTCCGTACCGAGCCAGTTCTGTGCCGAGGGCGGAGAGGGGAAGGGCACATGGGTGGCAAAATTGATGGTGCTGTCGCTGAAGCGAATCGGTGCCCATAAAGCCCAGCCGTTCTGTGCAATGCGCTGCCGCAGCCAGGGATCCTGATAATCCGCCGCTGTCGCCAGTACGCCGCCATAGTCGGTTTCGCTGTAGTCAAACAGCAGCGGCACCGTCCAGCGCTGCTGATAATGCACCACCAGTGGCTTGTCATTGGCGATCAGTTCGGCACAGAGTGACAGCAGGAAAATGACCAGAAAAATCCACAGCGACCAGTAGCCGCGCCGGTTATGGCGAAAGCGCTGCCAGCGCTGGTGATTCAGTGGAGAGAGCGTCATGAGCGGCTCCCGAAATCGATGCGCGGATCGACCAGCGTATAGGTCAGATCGCTAAGGATATTCATCAGCAAACCGATTAGCGTGAAAATATAGAGCGTGCCAAACATCACCGGATAGTCACGTTGCAGCGTCGCGTCATAACCGAGCAGGCCGAGTCCGTTGAGTGAGAACATCACTTCGATCAGTACTGAACTGGTAAAGAACATGCTGATAAACGTGGCGGGAAAGCTGGCAATCACCAGCAGCATCGCATTGCGAAACACATGGTGATAAAGGATACGGCGCTCCGGCACCCCTTTGGCGCGCGCGGTGACGACATAGAGCTTGCGGATCTCATCCAGAAAGGCGTTTTTCGTCAGCATCGTCAGTGTGGCAAAGCCGCCAATCACCGTTGCCAGTACCGGCAGGGCGATATGCCAGAAGTAATCCAGCACTTTGCCATACCAGGGCAGGGTGTCGTGCTGTGCCGAGGTGAGTCCGCGTAGCGGGAACCAGTCGAGATAGCTGCCACCGGCAAACAGTACGATCAGCATGATGCCGAACAGAAAAGCCGGAATGGAGTAGCCAATGATAATAAACGCGCTGCTCCAGACATCAAAGACACTGCCGTTGCGCACCGCTTTGCGGATCCCCAGCGGGATCGACACCAGATAGATGATCAGGGTGCTCCATAATCCCAGACTGATCGAGACCGGCAGGCTCTCCTTAATCAGCCCGATTACCGAGGCACTGCGAAACAGGCTGTCGCCAAAGTCAAAACGCAGGTAGTTCCACAGCATCTCGCCGTAGCGCTGCCACAGCGGTTTATCGAAGCCGTAACGCTTTTTAATCTCCGCAATCACTTCGGGATCCAACCCGCGCGCGCCACGGTACTGATTATCAGCAGGATTAATATGACTGACGCTGGCGCGTGAACTGGCGCTCTCCGCACCGCTGCCGGGCAGGCCAGTTGTCTGACCAAACTCAATATTTGCCAGCGCCTGATCGACCGGTCCGCCGGGCGCGATTTGCACGATAAAGAAGTTGAGCGTGATGATTGCCCATAAGGTCGGGATAATCAGCAGCAATCTGCGCAGAAAGTATGCGGCCAACGGTCATCTCCTTAGCGTTTGCTGGCCGGCAGGCGTCCGGCTTTGTTTGTGTCGTACCACCAGTTTTCCAGCCCGTTGCTGTAGGCAGGCTTGCGGACAGGGTGAGAAAACTTATCCCAGTACGCCAGCCGCTGTTCAGCGTTGTACCACATCGGGATCATATACGCATTCCACAGCAGTACCCGATCCAGCGCCTGTGCCAGCGGCCGCAGTGCGGCAGGGTCGCCCTGATGCGCCACAATCTGTTTCACAAAGTGATCGACGATAGGATCTTTGACCCGCGCGGTATTCCACGACGAGGTGATGTAGTCGGAATGCCAGAGAATCTGCAGACTGGAGGTGGGGATCGGCATCGCCCCATAAACGGTGGCGATCATGTCATAGTCGCCTTCACGCAGGCGTCGCAGATACTGCGAGCTGTCGATCTGCCGCAGATCAAGCGTAATGCCGAGCCGTGCAAGGTTGTGCTGCAACGGTAACGCCCATTCGGTACTGGTGCCACCGCGCAGCAGCAGTTCGACCGTAAATGGCTGACCGGTTTTATCGTTAACCAGTCGGCGATGTTTAATCTGCCACCCCGCCTGTTTTAGCAGCTCAAACGCGCTTAACAGACTGGCGCGGTCATAGCCGCTGCCATCGGTTTTGTGTGGCAGGTAAGGCTGGCTGAACAGCGCAGGTGGCAGCTGCGCGCGCCAGGGTTCAAGCAGCGCCCGTTGCTGTGCATCCGGCACCCCGTGGGCAGCATACTCTGTATTCTGGAAATAGCTGCTGGCACGCTGCCAGGCACCGTAATAGAGCGCTTTGTTCATCCACTCGAAATCGAACATCAGTGACAACGCCTGGCGTACCCGGCGATCGTGGAACAGCGGTTTTTCATTGTTGAATGCCAGCCAGCGGGTATCGATAGCGGCTTCATTGGGCGTGGTTTCTTTTACGATGCTGCCATTGTCGAAATTGCGACCACGATAATGGGTCGCCCATTTCTTCGCTGATGTCTCTTCACGCCAGTCGTAAGCACCTGCTTTAAAGGCTTCGAACGCCACATTGTCGTCCAGATAGTAGTCATAGCGCATGCGATCAAAATTAAAGCGTCCACGATTCACCGGCAGATCGGCAGCCCAGTAATCTTTTACGCGGCTAAACTCAATAAACTGGCCCAGCTTCCAGCGCGTGATGCGATAAGGCCCGCTCGACAACGGTGGTGCGCTTAACGGCTCGTTGAACTTCTTATCGCGCCAGAACGACTCGGGGATAATCGGAAACGTCAGTAACCCAAGCAGCAGATCTTTATCCGGTTTCTTTGCCTCGATGCGGACCGTGATATCGTCCAGCGCCCTGACGGTCACGCCACGATAGGCGACGCGGAACTGAGGCACCCCTTCGGTCATAAACTTCTGAAAGGTGAACGCTACGTCGCGGGCGGTGACTGGCGTGCCGTCATGGTATCGGGCGTGCGGATTCAGGCGGATCTCAATCCAGGTAAAATCGCTGGCGTAGCGGGCTGATTCAGCAATCAGTGGATAATAACTGCCCGGTTCATCGTCTGAGCTGGTGTAAAGACCGTCATAAAGCGTGCCGGTGTTGATGCCCGGATTGCCGCGTGAGGCGTAGCGGTTGAAGTTGTCGTAAGTGCCCACCACCGCCAGCGTAATGCTGCCGCCTTTCGGCGCGCGGGGATCAGCGTAATCGTAATGGCTGAAGCCGGGCGGATATTTCGCTTCGCCAGCCTGTGTGAAGGCGAACGTTTGCAGGACTGTGGCAGCCAGCAGCGGGGCGCTGAACAGGCCGCACAGCAGCAGAAATCCCAAGCGAAATAACATGTTCTCTCCTGTTGGATGTCCGGCGCGATTAGGGTCACAGCGTCTCAGGCGTTATGACGCCGGAAATAGTCTATCAGCGTTTCCGGTCGCAGCGGACGGCTGTAAATATAACCCTGCAGATGGGTCACACCTCGATGGATCAGCCAGGCGGCCTGTTCACCGGTTTCTACCCCTTCCGCCACACTTTTCAGATTCAGCTTCTTTGCCAGCTGCAGCACGGTGTCCAGCACCGGCGAGGTCAGGGTTTCTGTGCCGATGCTCTGGACAAAGCCGCGATCAATTTTCAGGTAATCAAACGCATAACGTTCCAGATAGATCAGCGCACTGTGGCCGGTGCCAAAATCATCAATGGCAATGTTGATATGCTGCTGATGCAGCCAGTCAAACAGTTCTCCGACGTTTTCGTCGCGTACCATGGCCCGCTCGGTAATCTCGAACACGTAATTAAAATGAGCCGAAGGCATGGTATCAAGCCAGCGCAGTACATCCTGCCGGAAACCGCTGTCAGCCAGATGCAGCGGAGAGATGTTGAGGCTGAGGCAGGCATGACGGGGAATGGTATGACAGAGCTGGTGTGCGTCGCGGGAAACCAGCTGAAACAGATGTCGGGTCAGAGGAATAATCAGGTTCTGCGACTCAGCATACTGAATAAACACATCCGGCGGGATCGGGCCTTCAGTCGGATGGGTCCAGCGCAGTAACGCTTCCATGCCATAAGGCTGACCATCATGGGAGGTGACCAGCGGCTGATATTCAACGTGAAACTCGCCGCGCTTCATGCCCCGAATCAGCTCTTTCCCCGGACGCTGATAAACAGACAACAGCAGCCAGCAGCCGCCGGAAACCAGCAGTGACAGCAGCAGGCTGCACAGCAGGATATTCTGATAATCGCTGAACGCCAGAACAGAACCGAACAATACAAACTGCAGCGGATAGCCTGTCAGCGCCTGCTGGTACAGCGGCGGCGGCAGGTTTTTATTCGCCATCACGCCAGACTGCCAGCTGGTTAAGGCACTCTGCTGCGCCATCAGTGCCATACCGGTAATTTCCGGATGCCCGGAGATCTGTAACTGGTAGAAAGTCAGGCTGATATTCAGCGTCGCGAAGACACCTGACGGCTGGCTGCCAGGATTTTTAATCCACAGACCCAGCGCGGGTTTATTTGGCTGAAGCGGCGTGCCTGACATGAGCTGCAGATCAAAATCGCGTGAGGTATCACTCTGAGGCGAAATCACATTGATCGGCAGACTAAAACTGCCCGTGGCCGAGGAGCAAAAGGCATTGCCATTGTTAACCAGCAGGATGGCGCGCAGGTTACCGGCAAACGCGGCGCGTGAGGTCAGTTCACGATTAATGGTATGACAGGCAGTGTGGGTGAACGGAAGCAGGGGACTGAGGGTACTGTTGAGCAGGCTGGAAAGCGTTTGCTGTAATGCTGTGCGGCTGTTCTCCAGCAGTTGCTGATGCTGTCGTTCGCGCTTCTGCCAGGTCTGGTGAAGTGACAGTGCGGCAAACAGAAGAAAGAATACACCACCGGCCATCGCGCTACTCCATGCGATTCGGCGAGGATAGGTGGCATGGCGTCTTAGCGCCCCCGACAGTGGCATGAGGAACTTCCCCTGATCAAATTATTATTATGTTATTGCACACGACTGCTTCGGTTTAAGCGACCGAGAATATAACGACAGTGTCCGAAATGTCTCGTTATTAATCTGAAATACAATGCTTTTATCTTATAAAGCGGGTGGTGCTAAGAATAAGGCACGAAAAAAAACGCTGCGTAAGCAGCGTTTCATGTTCTCTGGCTGGGAGAAGATCGAAAGTGATAATCAGGTCGGGTTACGACTTAATACACGGCGTCCTTCACGGTAACGCTTCTTCCAGTAATCATCATTGAGACTGGAGATCATGACGCCACTGCTGGTGGAGGCATGAACGAAATTGTCGTTACCCAGATAAATACCTACATGACGACCTGTTGAGCCGGCACGGAACATCACCAGATCGCCAGGACGCAGTTTACTGCGGGTAATCTCTTTACCGGTGTCCTGCTGCTCAGAGGTCGAGCGTGGTAATTCTAAGCCAAACTGATCGCGGAAGGTGCGTTGTACAAAGGCGGAACAATCGATCCCGCGTTTGGTATCGCCACCGAGGCGATAGCGCACACCTTTCCAGACGGCGTATTGTTCCATGATGCGCGACTTAACGTCGACGTTACGCACCATTTCTTCAAACTCATCCTGAGACGCCTGAAGTAAAAAACCATTGTGGTTGTTAACTTCATGATTCTCGTTATTCGCGTTTTGACTGCTATGGGTACTGCTACAAGCTGAGAGGAGTGTGGCCAGCGCCAGTGCGGGCACAATCCGCAATATATATCTCAGTATTGGTTGAGACTTGACCATTATTCGGGTTTTCCTTCGATTTCCTTACGACAAAATTGTCGCCAGCCAGATGACAAAACAGGGAGATTAATAAGCGAAACAGCCTAAGACAAATCCTTAATGACTAAAATGTGTTAATGGACACATTTTAACGGTAAAAAATCCGAATTTTCTGCCGCTGTAGCCTCACTGCGACTGAGGTTAACTGATTACAGACGCCGTGGCGAGTGCTTTTGATCAATTTTATATAGGTTTTTTTGATGTGAAATCAAACCGTAACACACTGACTACAATAGCTACAATTGTGGTGAAATGATGATGAGAACAGGCAGTGAAAGGGGCGTCAATTCAGGGCATAGCCTCGGTTTTTAGCGTTTTCTTTATTGACAGAGGATATCGATGGCTATTTAACCTGCCAGCAGGGTCATAACCTTTTCTTTTCGTGATTTTAATTAGCAGGCTAATAGTGGTGGGCTGTTTTTTATAAGCGCGGACGGTTAAGACCAGGGCGATTAAATCGTCCGCGCTTAACATTTACGTCACGGGCTTATATTTACCCGGTAATTTGCGATAAAACCAGTTAACCAGCACGTCACTGGCCGGCGTTAATAACCACCAGCTCAGCCCCACTAAAATCACTGACATTGAACCGACAGCAATATCGGTAAACCAGTGTGCACCCGCCATGACGCGCGGCAGTGAAAATATCACCACAATAGCGGCCGCAATTAAAAAGCGGTTGAAACCAAAATACCGCCAGATAAAGCAGGCGAAAATAATCAGCATCATACCGTGGTCGCCAGGGAAGCTGTCTTTCGAGGCATCTTTAGCAGGGATACCGGTCAGTTCGCTGACGCGATGCACGTTCTCAAAGAACAGCGTCGGACTAGAGTGCTTCACCGGCAACAGATGACCCAGCTGATTGAGCACTACGGCGGTGAGCAGCATAGTGATACCAATAGCCAGCATCCGCCGCTGCGCCTGTGGCGTTTCACGTCGCCAGATCGACAGATAAAGCAAGCCCATTGCCAGCAATGACACCGCATCAAAACCGCGAAAATTGGTGATAGCAACGATCAGTGCGAACAGCGGATGGCTCACCATCTGATTATTAAAGCCATAGAAAATAGCCTTATCGATGCCGAACCAGAAACCATGTTCTGGCGGCAGGTACCACGAAAGAAAAAGCACTACGCCCAGTGCATTAAGTAGCAGGATAGTAATAAGGCGGGTTGCGCGCATAATCAGAACTCATTTAAAAAATAACCGCCGACAATACCTGTGTTAGCGTAAACGGCACTTCAACAACGTCGATTGTAGCCGATTCCAGTCAGCCTGCTGAGAATGAATGATCTCAATACGGCTATCGGGTGGCGGTGTAGCGAGGCTTTCACTCTGCAACGCTTTTGCCTGGCAGTTAATACGCATTGTGCCTTCTGGCGTGCGCATCACACCTTTAATACGATCGACCGCTGCCTGCCGCACCCATTCCAGCAGCGCACCGCTGTCGAACAGCGTAGCAGCATCAAAGAGCCAGCCGCAGGCGCTGTAACCCTGGCCGTGATTTAGTGCCCGACGCCAGCGCGCTTCGCCATCCAGACGTAACGCCGCCAGACCGCTGGTGGGGGTAGCCGGATGATGATGATGTGGCAGAGGGAGATCGCGGGGCTGATACGGCATATCAAGCAGGGAAAGGGGGACCTGACCAAATTCTGTCTGTATTAATGGACGCGGAGGCTGCATCTGCTGCTGCCAGTCGGCCAGGCGCTGACGGTCCGCCTCATCCCAGCAATCACGCTTGTTGGCGATAATCATATCGGCAGCAGCAAGCTGATCGCGGAAGTTTTCATTGGCAACGATGCGAGGATCGGCCAGCTGACGCGCATCCAGCAGCGTCAGGGTGGCATTGAGTTGCAACCACGCCTGATAAAATGGCGCGCTTAACATCTGCAACACCTGACGCGGATGACCCAGGCCGGTTGGCTCGATCAGCAGCCGATCGGGTTTGCTCCTGAGGAGCATATTCAGCCCGACCTGCATCGGCAGGCCATTAACGCAGCACAGGCAGCCGCCGGGGATCTCTTTCAGCGTGGCACCGCGATCGGCCAGCAGGGCGCCGTCGATCCCAATCTCACCAAATTCGTTTACCAGCACTGCCCACTTTTCCCCGGCGGGCCTGGCTGCCAGCAGATGGCAGAGCAGCGTGGTTTTGCCGCTCCCCAGAAAACCGGTAATCAGATTAACGCGTGTCATAGGGCGGACTCCTGCCAGAGAATAGCGTGATAATGTAATACTATAACATTATCACGATGAGCAGCAGGTCAGTGGTTAGTCTGCACGACCCATGTAGCGGCGTTCAGCGATATGGATACGGATGCGATCGCCGTTGCTAAGGTATTCCGGTACCTGAATAGAGAGGCCCGTGCTCATGCCGGCCGGTTTAGTTCGGGCGCTGGCAGAGGCACCTTTAATGCCGGGTGAGGTATCCACGATTTCCATGTCTACGGTTTGTGGCAGTTCCAGTGCCAGCACCTGACCTTCCATTGTCAGTACATGAATGCCAGGGATGCCGCCTTCAGGGATAAACAGCAGCTCTTCTTCAATCTGCTCCTGTTTAAAGGAGTAGGGGGTGTAATCCTCATCATCCATAAAGATGTATTCGTCACCATCTATATAAGAGAAGGTCACGCTGCGGCGGCTGAGCGAAATGGCATCAATGATCTCGTCGCCCTTAAAGCGCTCTTCAACTTTTAAACCGGTGCGGACATCGGTAAAGCGCATTTTATACAGGGTGGCGGCACCGCGTGCGCTGGGGCTCTGGACATCAATGTCCTTAACCAGCAGCAGTTTACCGTTGTGTGTGACGGCCATCCCTTTTTTGATTTCATTGGCTTTTGGCATTGCTGTTCTCGCTATCAAGAGAGTGAAGTGCGCGCAACGTTACTCGCGCCGGTGAAAACTGGCAATATCGCGGGTGCGAAATTTTGTGTCAGGCCGCAGCTTTCATGGTAATAAGCGCGGTGGACTGCTATTGTCGCCGCGACTTTCTCTGTCGGAGCACAGCATGCAATGCCGTAGCCCGTACGGTGCCTGTTGCACAGCGCCTTCGAGCTCTTCACCGATTCATGGCATGCCTGACGGTGAATGATTAAGTCAGAAAGTTATGAGGTGAGGAGCGCAGTGTCGATCCCTCTAAGGTTCTGTTACTGTCTGTTGTATTCTCAAGGTCGAGTGAGAGGTGTTAATGCAGTGTCGTATTGATTGTGGTGCATGCTGCATCGCGCCCTCAATCTCAAGCCCAATTCCTGGAATGCCACAGGGTAAACCGGCTAATGTCCGATGTATTCAGTTATCGGATGAAAATTTGTGCATGATTTTTGGTTCAGATTTAAGGCCGAAAGTATGCGGAAGTCTGCAACCCTCTACTGACATGTGTCTTACAGACCGCGCCTCAGCCATGACCTACCTGATTGAGCTTGAAGCCAGCACAAGCGCCTGAGAACCGGTCCACGGCTTAGACTGAATCCAGGCGCTTATTTGACCCAGTCTTCCAGCTGCAATCCGGGTACCCGTTGAAACTCGCGTGTGTTATTGGTCACCAGAATAGCCCTGGCCGCAATGGCATGCCCGGCAATCGCAGTGTCGTTAGGACCAATCGGCGTTCCGGCAGCAGCCAGCGCTGCTTTGATTTCAGTGGTTGCATCTACCGCTGCACGGTCCCATGAAAGTACAGTATCAAGCCGTGCGCAGAATGCATCTACCAAATGCATATGCCGCGGTGAAGCTTTCTTTCCAATCGCACCGAAACGCATTTCAGCATAAGTAATTGCAGAGACCACAATCCGGTGGTTACGTAGCACTGCCTGTTCCAGTCGCCGGATGACTTCTTCAGGCTGCTCACGCATAATAAATGAGCAGATATTAGTGTCGAGCATGTAAGTGTTGTTCACAGGTCAAAACGTCCCTCATCGCTGATAACGTCTTCACGCTCTGTCATGAAGTCAGAATCAGCTTTCTCAAGCTGGGTAAATGAACGCCATGTGGGTCTGACAGGACGCAGAATAATAGCATCTCCTTCCCTGATAATTTCCAGCTCGCTCACTCCCTCAAAGTCCATGTCGCGAGGCAGGCGAATGGCGCGATTATTGCCATTTTTGAATACAGAGACGATTCTCATGTTGGACGTTCCTCTTTAGAAATCTGGCCCGAACACAGGCGTCAGTAATAGCCTGGATGAACGTAGTGACTCAGTTTATGCCAACGCTCAGTGAATGTATAGGTCAGGCATATGTTGCTGCTGCGAATGTCATCACACAGGCCGGTACAAAAATACTTAGGCACACCGCCCATGCGGCAACTCCCGCCATCAGGCGATGACATATCTGCTGCAACCTGAAGCGGATACCGCGCCCTGAGACGCTGACGCTGCTGAAATTTCTGGCCCGGTAATCTTTGGTTTACAGCAGCCGCGTCAGCCTGTTCACTTTTTATTCCCCTTAACCACCCCGAAATGTGCGTAACGTCAAAAATCTGTTACGCCATTTGCGCATTTTCTTGCCTCCGGAAAGTAGCTGTACCACAATCCCTGAAACGTTTCAGCGGTGACTGCGCCACCTGTTTTCAACAGCATGGCGTAAAAAAATCCCCACTGGCTGAAACGATTCAATCTCAGCAAGCGAGGAGAATTATGTTCCAGCTCGAATTGCAGGCCATCCATACCGGAGCCAGCGCCCAGAACAAAGAAGAGGCCATTCGTCAGGTCGCTGCCGCGTTAACCGCTGCAGGCAATGTGACGGAAGGCTACGTCAACGGCATGCTGGCGCGCGAACAGCAGACATCCACTTTTCTTGGCAACGGCATCGCCATCCCTCATGGCACCACCGATACCCGCGATCTGGTGCTGAAAACCGGTGTTCAGGTGTTTCAGTTCCCGCAGGGCATTGCCTGGGGCGACGATCAGACCGCCTATGTCGCGATCGGGATTGCTGCTAAATCAGATGAACATCTGGCGCTGCTGCGTCAGCTGACGCACGTTCTGAGCGATGACTCCATTGCCGAACAGCTAAAAACCGCCTCTGCTGAAGATCTTCGTGCGTTACTGATGGGCGAGAAACAAGCCGCTGAATTCAGCTTCGACACTTCATTAATTACGCTGAACGTAGCCGCCAGCGATCTGATCACCCTCCAGGCGATGAACGCCGGTCGGCTGCAGTCCGCGGGCGTGGTGGATGCCAGCTATGTCGCAGACGTGGTCTCAACGACGCCGCTGAATCTGGGGCAGGGCATCTGGCTCAGCGACAGCAGCCTCGGCAACCTGCGCAGCGGCGTGGCTATCAGCCGCGCTGAACATGCCTTCGACCATCAGGGCGAACAAGCTTCACTGTTAATCAGCGTGTCGGCGACCGATGAGCGTCCGCTTGAAGTGCTGGGTTACCTCAGCGCATTACTGCAGCAGGGCAAAGCCGATCGTCTGCTGAAAGCCGATGCGGCAGGCGTCTACGCGCTGCTGACCAGCGAAGTCGATGAGCAGGCTGAGGTACTGACCGCCGAATACACCATCCGTAACGAACATGGTCTGCATGCCCGTCCGGGTACCGCACTGGTCAGCGTGATCAAGCAGTTCAACAGTGACATCACCGTGACCAACCTGGACGGCAGTGGTAAACCTGCCAATGGCCGCAGCCTGATGAAAGTGGTTGCGCTGGGCGTGAAGAAAGGCCATCGCCTGCGCTTCACCGCCAGCGGTGACGATGCACAGCAGGCGCTGAACGCCATTGAAGAAGCGATCACCAGCGGTCTGGGTGAGGGGGCATCATGAGCAGACGCGTCGCCACCATCACGCTGAATCCGGCGTATGACCTGGTGGGCTATACCCCTGAAATTGAACGCGGCGAAGTCAATCTGGTGAAAACTACCGGCCTGCATGCGGCGGGCAAGGGCATCAACGTCGCTAAGGTCCTGAAAGATCTGGGTATCGATGTCACTGTGGGTGGCTTCCTGGGTAAAGAGAATCAGGATGGGTTCCAGCAGCTGTTCAGCGAGCTGGGCATTGCTAACCGTTTCCAGGTGGTGCCGGGCCGTACCCGTATCAACGTTAAACTCACAGAACAGACCGGCGACGTGACCGATCTGAATTTCTCCGGTTTTCAGGTCACCGCTCAGGACTGGGATCGTTTTACCACCGACTCGCTGACCTGGCTGGGCCAGTTCGATATGGTCTGCGTCAGCGGTAGCCTGCCGGAAGGTGTCGATCACGATGCCTTTACCCGCTGGATGACCGAACTGCGCACTCATTGCCCTTGCATCATTTTTGACAGCAGCCGCGAGGCGCTGGTGGCAGGACTCAAAGCCGCACCGTGGCTGGTTAAACCTAACCGCCGTGAGCTGGAAATCTGGGCTGGTCGCAAACTGCCTGGTCTGCAGGATGTGATTGGCGCGGCGCACGAACTGCGCGAGCAGGGCATCGCCCATGTGGTGATTTCGCTGGGCGCAGAAGGCGCGCTGTGGGTCAACGCCTCCGGTGAATGGATTGCTAAACCGCCGGTGTGTGAAGTCGTCAGCACCGTGGGTGCCGGTGATTCCATGGTTGGCGGCCTGATTTATGGCCTGCTGATGCGCGAATCCAGCGAACACACGTTGCGTCTTGCGACGGCCGTGGCGGCGATGGCCGTCAGCCAGAGCAATGTCGGCGTTTCCGATCGTACTCAGTTGGCCGCAATGATGGCGCGCGTCGACTTACAACCCGTTAACTGACAGCAGGAGAGCGATAATGAAAACGCTGCTGATTAAAGACCCTGTACTGGGACTGGCTTCCGCTTATATGGCGCAACAACGTCTGGCTGCGGCCGCACCTGCTGCGGGCCTGACTCTGACTGATAACCCTGCCGACGCTGAAATGGCGATCGTGCTGGGCAAAAACGTGCCGGACGATGCGGCGCTGAACGGTAAAGCGGTCTGGCTGGGCGATATCCAGCTGGCCGTCCGCGAGCCGGACACTTTCCTGAACCGGGCGAAAGCCGAAGCCAAAATCTGGCAGACAACCGTTGCGGTGGCCACACCGGCTGGCGCACCTGCTGTGGCTCAGGCTGGCGCGCCGAAACGCGTGGTTGCTGTCACCGCCTGTCCGACCGGCGTGGCGCACACCTTTATGGCTGCCGAGGCGATTCAGGCCGAAGCGACCCGCCGCGGCTGGTGGGTGAAAGTTGAAACCCGCGGTTCCGTGGGTGCCGGTAATGCGATTACCCCGGAAGAGGTGGCGGCTGCCGATCTGGTGATCGTCGCTGCTGATATCGAAGTCGATCTGGCGAAATTTGCCGGTAAGCCGATGTACCGCACCTCAACCGGACTGGCGCTGAAGAAAACCGCCCAGGAACTGGATAAAGCGGTAGCAGAAGCGAAGCCGTATAAAGTGGCGGCTGCCGGACAGAGCACTAGCAGTGAAGAAGAGAAGAAAGGCGGCGCAGGGGCTTATCGTCACCTGTTGACCGGTGTTTCTTACATGCTGCCGATGGTGGTCGCGGGTGGTCTGAGCATCGCCCTGTCGTTCGCTTTTGGTATCACAGCCTTTAAAGAGCAGGGCACACTGGCTGCGGCGCTGATGCAAATCGGTGGGGGCAGCGCCTTTGCCCTGATGGTGCCGGTACTGGCGGGCTTTATCGCCTTCTCCATCGCTGACCGTCCGGGTCTGACGCCTGGTCTGATTGGCGGTATGATCGCCACCAGCATCAACGCGGGCTTCTTAGGAGGTATCATCGCAGGCTTTATTGCCGGTTATGCGGCGAAGCTGATCAGCGGCAAAGTTAAACTGCCGCAGAGTATGGAAGCGCTGAAACCGATACTGATTATTCCGCTGTTTGCCAGCCTGATCACCGGCCTGCTGATGATCTACGTGGTGGGTAAACCGGTTGCGGGCATCATGAATGGCCTGACGCACTGGCTGGCCAACATGGGTACGGCGAATGCGGTCCTGCTGGGTGCAATTCTGGGCGGCATGATGTGTACCGATATGGGGGGGCCGGTGAACAAGGTGGCTTACGCATTTGGCGTCGGCTTACTGAGCTCGCAGACGTATGCACCGATGGCCGCCATTATGGCCGCCGGTATGGTGCCACCGCTGGCGATGGGTCTGGCTACGCTGGTTGCCCGTCGTAAATTCAACAAAGGTCAGCAGGAAGGCGGTAAAGCGGCACTGGTTCTGGGTCTCTGCTTTATCTCTGAAGGTGCGATTCCGTTCGCTGCCCGTGACCCGATGCGCGTACTGCCTTGCTGCATCGTGGGCGGCGCGGTTACCGGCGCGATCTCCATGGCGATTGGCGCAAAACTGATGGCACCGCACGGTGGACTGTTTGTCCTGCTGATCCCTGGCGCAATTACGCCGGTTATCGGTTATCTGATGGCGATTATCATCGGTACCGCGATTGCAGGTCTGAGCTATGCGGTTCTGAAACGTCCGGAAGAGCAGCTGGCGAAAGCCTGATGTGCTGAAGTGCATAATCTGCTGAAGTAAAAATAACAGGGAGCCGGATGGCTCCCTGTTTGCTTTTGTGAGGTATAGGCTCAGGGAGCATAAGCCTTCCGTAAAGACGCAAAGGATGCCATCCTTGGCGGGCTCAGCGCGGGCGATTACGCAACTCATCCATGAGGTGCGCCCGTTGCCGGGCCAACGCGTTGCGTTGTTCAAAAACGCTTCCGGCATTTTTGTCCATGGCCCGCGATGCTTTACTCCAGGCGTATGCTCCCATCGCTTTAAACTTCTCAGCCGTTTGAAAGAGCCAACTGGCTCCCTTTTTCTATCCCTGCTGTTCGGCTTTCAGCCAGGCAATCTCATCTTTCCAGATATCGGGATTGATGGTTTCCAGAATCAGCGGGATACCATCAAACCGGGGATCTTTCATCAGCCAGCTAAACGCCGTTTTGCCGATATTCCCTTCACCCAGACTGTGATGGCGGTCAACGCGACTGTCGAAGGCGCTTTTGGCATCGTTCAGGTGCATGCCGCGCAGATAGTTAAAGCCGACAATGCGCTCAAACCCGGCAAAGGTCGCTTCGCAGTCCGCTTCGGTACGCAGGTCATAACCGCCTGCAAACGCATGGCAGGTATCAATACAGACGCCGACGCGTGACTTATCTTCGACATGCTCAATAATGGTGGCGAGATGCTCGAAGCGGAAACCCAGGTTACTGCCCTGACCGGCGGTATTTTCAATGACGGCGGTGACGTTCTGCGTCTGATCGAGAGCAATGTTAATCGACTCCGCAATCCGCTTCAGGCACGCTTCTTCATCAATCTGATGCAGATGGCTGCCAGGATGGAAGTTCAGCAGTGTCAGGCCGAGCTGATCACAACGTTGCAGTTCATCAATAAAGGCCGCGCGGGATTTCTCCAGCGCCTCTTCAACCGGATGGCCGAGATTAATCAGAAAACTGTCGTGCGGCAGGATTTGCTGCGGACTGAATTTGTACATCTCGCAGGCGGCGCGAAAAGCATCAATCACCTCGGTGGAAAGCGGGGCGGCTTTCCACTGACGCTGATTTTTAGTAAAGAGGGCGAAGGCGGTGGCTTCTATTTCATGGGCGCGGATTACGGCCTGATCCACACCACCTGCCGCACTCACGTGTGCGCCAATATATTTCATGCCTTTCTCCTGGGGCTATGCACGGGTGAAACGGCATGATACCCGATGCCGCTAGCCCATGAAATGTTGCACCAGCAGATTGAGGGTGCCGCCGCCCGCGATTAACCAGCCAAACACCAGCGCGCCCAGCAGCAGTGGTTTAACGCCTGCCTCACGCAATGCCCCGAAACGGGTGGTTAAGCCCAGCGCGGCCATCGCCATCGCCAGCAGCAGACCCGCCAGCTCATTCAGCGTGGCCACCAACGCCGCAGGCAACAGCTGCAGCGAGTTAAACAGCGCAACCGCGATAAACAGCAGCGCGAACCAGGGAAAGGTCACCGGCTGACGCGCCTGGCTCGCGTTGCGTTTGCCGCGTAACACCGCACTCAGGCAGAGCAGGAACGGTGCCAGCATCATCACCCGCAGCATTTTGGCAATCACGGCGCTGTTCTCAGCCTCCGGGCTGATACTGTGACCGGCGGCCACGACCTGCGCCACCTCATGGATGGTTGAGCCGGTGAACACCCCAAACTGCGCGGCACTCAGCCCCGGAAACAGGTGATGCGCCAGCGGCCACAGCAGCGGATAGATAAAGATAGCCAGCGTGCCGAACAGCACCACAGTCGCGATAGCCACCGCGACTTTCGACGGTGCGGCTTTCACTACCGGCTCAGTCGCCAGCACGGCCGCTGCCCCACAGATACTGCTGCCTGCGCCAATCAGCCAGACGGTATCACGATCCAGCTTCAGCAGCCGGATACCCAGCAGGCAGGTAACAAAAAAGGTGCTGCTCAGCGTCAGCGCATCAATCAGGATGCCGCTGAACCCGACGTCAGCGATCTGTTGTAAGGTAATGCGGAAGCCAAACAGGATGATCCCCAGTCGCAGCAGCTTCTGTTTAGCCAGCGCCACGCCACTGTCGCAACGCGAGGCAAGCGGGGTATAAATGCTATTGCCAGCCAGGATACCCAGCATAATTGCCAGGGTCAGTGAACCCAGCCCCAGCGTGGCAATCGCTGGTTGCTGCGCCAGCCAGCTGGCAGCCCCGGCAATCGCGGCAGTCAGCAGCAGACCGGGGAACCAGAGCGTAACGGGATGATGCGTTTTATGGATGCTCAGTTCGGTCATGGTGGTCACTCCTCGTGGTTGAGTCATGATCATGAGGGTGACTGGCTTAAAAGTGAAATTGATAATATATTTATAATTGACCAGAATAAACGATAAGGCGGCAATCATGATAGTTTCGCGTCTGCGCCGCTGGGCGACGCTAATCAAAAGAGATGTATTAGTGCTGTGGTTCGCCTTTCGCGATCCGCGCACGCCCTTGTGGAACAAACTGGGCACGCTGGGGCTGGTTGCTTATGGGGTCAGCCCGATCGATCTTATCCCGGATGTGATTCCGTTTGTTGGTCTGCTGGACGACGCGGTGATTATTCCCACGGGCGTCATGATTCTGCTGCGGCTGCTGCCACGAGAGGTGCGCATCAGCAGCAGCGAACGCGCACAGTCCCAGCGTTCGCGCGCCAAAAAGATTGCAGGCTGGCTGGTCGTGGTTGGGCTGATCTGGCTGGCATTAATCATTTACCTTGTCAGGCACTCACTGAGTTAAGAGGCGACGATGCACATTACGCTGCGGCAAATCGAAGTGTTTACCGAAGTGCTGAAAAGCGGTTCCACTACTCAGGCGTCGCAACTGCTGGCGCTGTCACAGTCGGCGGTCAGCGCGGCGCTGGCCGATCTGGAAAGTCAGCTCGGGGTGCAGTTGTTTGATCGGGTCGGCAAACGGCTGGTGCTGAATGAGCACGGGCGACTGCTCTATCCGCGTGCGGTCGGTCTGCTGGAGCAGGCGGGCGAAATTGAGCAGCTATTCAAAGAGGATAACGGCGCGATCCGCATCTTCGCCAGCAGCACCATTGGTAACTATCTGCTGCCGCGCATGATGGCGGCCTGGCGTCGTGACTTTCCCGGTCTGCCGCTGGAGCTGAGCGTCGGTAACAGTCAGGATGTGATTCAGGCGATTTCTGATTTCCGCGTGGAT
Source organism: Candidatus Pantoea gossypiicola (assembly GCF_008632075.1). GTDB lineage: Bacteria > Pseudomonadota > Gammaproteobacteria > Enterobacterales > Enterobacteriaceae > Pantoea > Pantoea gossypiicola. The sequence goes on along the minus strand of NZ_VWVM01000001.1, from coordinate 148,070 downwards.
GTCGGCTTGATTGAAGGGCCGTGCCATATGACCGAGCTGGTCAGCGAACCCTGGCTGGAAGATGAGCTGGTGGTGTTTTCTGCGCCAGACGCCGCGATTCTGCAACAGCCGGTGACGCTAAAAACCCTGGCAGAAGCGCCGTGGATTCTGCGCGAACGCGGATCCGGTACCCGGGAAATCGTCGACTATCTGCTGCTGTCACACCTGCCGAGTTTTCAGCTGGGTATGGAGCTGGGCAACTCAGAAGCGATCAAGCATGCAGTGCGGCACGGCATGGGCATCAGCTGTCTTTCGCGCCGGGTGATTGCCGATCTGCTGGAGGCGGGGACGTTGACAGAACTGACGATTCCGTTGCCACGCCTGACCCGGACGCTCTATCGCATCCATCACCGACAGAAGCATATTTCAAAGGCACTGACGCGCTTTTTGTCCTATTGCCGTGAGTGACTGCTAATAATTCGGGTGCGATCATGAACTTAACTTATAACAGCATGGCATCAGCTATACAGAGGCGGTCTGGCTGATACAATCGCGCCTCATTTTTACCCAGCGTAGCGTTAACACATGCATAATGACTCAAAAACAACACAACAACCTGCATTACGACGTGCGTTAAAAGCCCGTCATCTGACGATGATCGCCATCGGCGGCTCTATCGGTACCGGCCTTTTTGTCGCCTCCGGCGCAACGATTGCTCAGGCTGGTCCCGGCGGGGCACTGCTCTCCTACATGCTGATCGGCCTGATGGTCTACTTCCTGATGACCAGTCTCGGTGAGCTGGCTGCTTTCATGCCCGTATCCGGCTCTTTCGCCACCTACGGCGCAAAATATGTCGAAGAGGGCTTTGGTTTCGCACTCGGCTGGAACTACTGGTACAACTGGGCGGTGACTATCGCTGTTGATCTGGTGGCGTCCCAGCTGGTGATGACCTACTGGTTCCCCGACACGCCAGGCTGGATCTGGAGCGCACTGTTCCTGGGACTGATATTCCTGCTCAATTACATCTCAGTAAAAGGCTTTGGCGAGGCGGAGTACTGGTTCTCGCTGATTAAAGTGGCCACCGTCATTATCTTTATCATCGTGGGTGTGCTGATGATCACCGGCATCATGCGCGGTGCAGAGCATGCGGGCTGGCAGAACTGGCAGGTGGGCGATGCGCCATTTGCGGGCGGCTTTGCGGCGATGATTGGCGTGGCGATGATTGTGGGATTCTCCTTCCAGGGCACCGAGTTGATCGGTATCGCGGCGGGCGAATCTGAAGACCCGGCAAAAAATATCCCCCGTGCCGTGCGGCAGATTTTCTGGCGTATCCTGCTGTTCTATGTGTTTGCCATCCTGATTATCAGCCTGATTCTGCCGTACACCGATCCGCAATTACTGCACAACGACATTGATGATATCAGCGTCAGCCCGTTCACTCTGGTGTTCCGCAACGCGGGTCTGCTCTCTGCGGCAGCGGTGATGAATGCAGTGATTCTGACGGCGGTGCTGTCTGCCGGTAACTCCGGTATGTATGCCTCAACGCGCATGCTGTACAACCTGGCCTCTGAAGGTAAAGCGCCGCGTATTTTCGCGAAGCTCTCAAAGGGCGGCGTGCCGCGCAATGCCTTGTGGGCGACAACTGTCGTGGCCGGGCTGTGCTTCCTGACCTCAAAATTTGGCAACCAGGAAGTTTATCTGTGGTTGCTGAATACCTCAGGCATGACCGGTTTTATCGCCTGGCTGGGTATTGCCATTAGTCACTATCGCTTCCGTCGGGGCTATGTCGCCCAGGGACGTGACCTGAACGATCTGCCTTACCGTTCCGGCTTCTTCCCGCTGGGTCCGATTTTCGCGTTTGTGCTCTGCCTGATCATCACACTGGGTCAGAACTATCAGGCCTTCCTCAACGACAGCATCGACTGGTACGGCGTAGCGGCAACCTACATTGGACTTCCGCTGTTCCTGATTATCTGGTTTGGTTACAGGCTGACGCACGGCAGCCGTTTCGTGAAGTACAGCGAGATGGCGTTCCCGGGTTCATAAAGAGTAGTTCTGTGCGCTGACTCCTGCGCACGGTGCCTGCCGCAGTTCTGGCAGGCCGCAGGAATCGTGAAGCGATGGGAGCCTGTGCCTGTAGCAAAGCATAGCCCGCCAGGGATGGCGGGTTTTGCGTCTTTGCGAAAGGCGCAGGCTCCCTGAGCCATTCTCCCGCCTGCAACACCCTTTTTTACCCTTTTTTCACGTCTCGCTTATCTTCACGAATTGATAATTATTATCACCTGCACTATTGTGGCTGCGTTTTCTGACGTGATAGCCACACAGGGTTCAAACATGACTACCGAAACTTCGCTGCTGGCGGGGGAAGAGACGCTTCACCACACCATGCAAAACTACCATCAGGTGCTGCGACGCCGCCTGATCTGGATTGGCGTATTACTGGTGGCCATTGTCGCCTCGCTGATCCTCGACTTTACCCTGGGTCCGGCCGGACTCTCCCTTGATACGCTGTGGAATACGCTGCTCAGCCCTGACAGCGTGGATGCCGGCACCCGCGTTATTGTCTGGGACATTCGTCTGCCCTATGCGCTGATGGCGCTGGTGGTAGGGCTGTCACTGGGCCTGGCAGGTGCAGAGATGCAGACCATCCTGAATAACCCGCTGGCCAGCCCGTTTACTCTCGGTGTTTCCTCGGCAGCGGCATTTGGTGCCGCGCTGGCGATCATTCTCGGCATCGGTATTCCCGGCATTCCCGACCAGTGGTTAATCTCTGCCAACGCCTTTGTCTTTGCGCTGTTCGCCGCGCTGATGCTGGATGCCGTGACCCGCTGGACACAGGTTTCATCGGCGGGCGTGGTACTGTTTGGTATCGCACTGGTCTTCACCTTTAACGCGCTGGTCTCAATGATGCAGTTCATCGCCAGCGAAGACACCCTGCAGGGTCTGGTGTTCTGGACCATGGGCAGCCTGGCGCGTGCTTCCTGGGAGAAGCTGGGCGTACTGACCGTCGCGCTGGCCATTCTGGTGCCGTTCTCAATGATGAGCAGCTGGAAGCTGACGGCGCTGCGTCTGGGTGAAGATCGTGCGGTGAGCTTTGGTATTGATGTACGTCGTCTGCGTCTGGCGACGCTGCTGCGCATCAGTATTCTCTCGGCGCTGGCCGTGGCCTTTGTCGGCCCTATCGGCTTTATCGGCCTGGTCGCGCCGCATATTGCCCGCATGATGTTTGGTGAAGATCATCGCTTTTATCTGCCAGCCAGTGCGCTGGTCGGTGCCCTGGTGCTGTCGCTGGCGTCAGTTGCCTCGAAAAACCTGCTTCCCGGCGTGATCATCCCGGTCGGCATCGTCACCTCACTGATTGGCGTGCCGTTCTTCCTGAGTATTATTCTGCGCCATCGGGGGACAGTATGATGGAACAGGGGCTGACGTTACGCGGCTTCAATGCCGGTTATCCCAAACATAAAGTCATTGAAAATCTCAATGTGGCACCGCTGCCACGCGGTGAGATCACCGTGCTGCTGGGACCGAATGGCTGTGGTAAATCGACACTGCTGCGTGCACTGGCCGGGCTGAATAAAGGTCAGGGTGAGATGTGGCTCAACGGTGAAGATCTGATGACCCAGCCGTTTGCCCGCCGCGCGAAGAACGTGGTCTATCTGCCGCAGTCATTGCCTGCGGGCGTGCATCTGCACGTGCTGGAGTCGATCATTGTGGCGCAGCGTGCCTCCGGCGGTCTGCACAGCGCCAGCAGCGAAGCCGAAATCATGCATCTGCTTGAACAACTGGGGATTGCGCATCTCGCGATGCGTTACCTTGATCAGCTCTCCGGCGGTCAGAAGCAGCTGGTCGGGCTGGCGCAGTCACTGATCCGTCGCCCTAAGCTGCTGCTGCTGGATGAACCGCTGAGCGCGCTGGATCTCAATTACCAGTTCCACGTGATGGATCTGGTTCGTCGCGAAACTGCCCAGCGCAACATCGTGACGGTAGTGGTGGTGCATGACATCAATATTGCACTGCGTCATGCGCAACACGCACTGATGCTGAAGCAGGGCGCACTGGTAGCGGAAGGGCAGCCGGATAAGGTGATTACGCCGGCTACGCTGGCAAAAGTGTATGGCGTGAATGGCCGTATCGAACACTGCTCACGCGGTATTCCGCAGGTAATGATCGACGGGCTGACCGGACCGGCACTGGTCTGAGAATCGGGCTGGCCTGGCTTTGAGCCAGCGTTCCCGCCCGTACAGCATGCAGAAAAATTCAGGGCCGCTATTGCGGCCCTGATGATTTACGCCAGCAGATGCTGTGCATGGAAGCGAAGATGATCTTCCACGAAGCTGGCGATAAAGAAGTAGCTATGGTCATAACCCGGCTGAATACGTAGCGTCAGCGGGAAACCGACTTCTCTGGCAATCTCTTCTAACCGTTCCGGTTGCAGCTGATCGGCCAGGAACTGATCGCTGTCGCCCTGGTCGATCAGGAGTGGCAGACGATGCGACACCTTTGCCATCAGATGACAGCTGTCATATTCCCGCCACGCCGCCTGGTCGTCGCCCAGATAGGCCTTAAACGCTTTCTGGCCCCATGGCACCTGCATAGGGTTCACAATCGGCGCAAAGGCAGACGCCGAAGCAAAGCGGTTACCCAGACGCAGCGCCAGCATCAACGCACCGTGACCGCCCATGGAGTGACCCATAATCGACTGACGTTCACTGACTTTGAAGTTATCCGCAATCAGGGCGGGCAACTCGCTGCTCAGATAGTCGAACATGCGGAAATGACGGGCCCAGGGTTGCTGAGTGGCATTGAGATAAAATCCCGCGCCCTGACCCAGATCGTAGCCCTCATCGTTGGCAACGCCTTCACCGCGCGGGCTGGTATCCGGCATAATCAGCACAAGACCCAGTTCCGCCGCCACGCGCTGCGCGCCCGCTTTGGTGGTGAAGTTCTCATCGTTGCAGGTCAGCCCGGCCAGAAACCAGACCACCGGCGGCGGCGCATCACCGTGCGGATCAGGCAGGTAGATGCTGAAGGTCATCGGGCAGTTCAGCACGGCCGACTGATGACGCCAGCGCTGCTGCCAGCCGCCAAAAATACGGTGTTCTTCCAGTAGCTCCAGAGTGGATGCCATAACGCCTCCTGATTACCTGTTAAAGTGCACGACCGAGCGAATCGATTTTCCTTCGTGCATCAAATCAAAGGCGTCGTTGATCTCTTCCAGCGGCATGGTGTGGGTGATGAAGTCGTTCAGGGCAAACTTACCATCAAGGTAATCCTGCACAATGCCCGGCAGCTGTGAACGGCCTTTCACGCCACCAAAGGCGGAACCGCGCCAGACGCGACCGGTTACCAGCTGGAACGGACGAGTAGCGATCTCTTCACCGGCACCGGCGACGCCGATAATCACAGACTCGCCCCAGCCTTTGTGACAGCACTCCAGCGCGGAACGCATTACGTTGACGTTACCGATACACTCAAACGAGAAATCCACGCCGCCGTCGGTCAGCTCGACGATCACATCCTGAATCGGCTTATCGTAATCTTTCGGGTTAATCAGATCGGTGGCACCCAGCTTGCGCGCCAGATCGAATTTGCTGGTGTTGAGGTCGATTGCGATGATGCGGCCGGCCTTCGCCATTTTCGCGCCGATGACCGCAGAAAGACCGATGCCGCCGAGACCGAAGATCGCCACGGTGTCGCCTTCTTTGACTTTAGCGGTGTTCATTACTGCGCCCATGCCGGTGGTGACGCCACAGCCCAGCAGGCAAACTTCTTCCAGTGGCGCTTCTTTACTGATTTTCGCCAGCGAGATTTCCGGGATCACGGTGTATTCAGAGAAGGTCGAGGTGCCCATATAGTGGAAGATCGGTTTGCCATCTTTGAAGAAGCGAGTGGTGCCGTCCGGCATCAGGCCTTTGCCCTGAGTGGCACGGATCGCCTGGCAGAGGTTAGTTTTGCCCGACAGGCAGAACTTACATTTGCCACACTCCGGGGTGTAAAGCGGAATGACATGGTCACCGACTTCCACACTGGTCACGCCTTCGCCCACGGCTTCCACGATACCGCCGCCTTCATGGCCGAGAATCGCCGGGAAAACGCCTTCCGGATCTTTGCCGGAGAGGGTATAAGCATCTGTATGACAGACACCGGTCGCGACGATGCGCACCAGCACTTCGCCTTTCTGCGGTGGCATCAAATCCACTTCTTCGATTTTCAGCGGTTCGCCAGCAGCCCAGGCAACAGCGGCACGGGTTTTGATCATGTTCATGCAATCCCTCTTCCAGTCAGATTTTGACGTGCGATGACGTCGTGTGGTTATGGTTTAAACATAGCGTGGAACGCTTATTCCGCCGCCTGTAATGGGTGGATCAGCTCATCGTTGAGCGGACGATCGTCAAACTGTTCAATAATCAGGTACTTCAGCGCTTCAACATTCGGAGTAAAAGCATCGCGTCGCCACATCAGCCAGGTGGCGGTATCGCGATAAGCCGCAGGTAAGGTATGCGCCTGCACCCGCGACCGATCCGCCATCTGTTTCAGCACCGAAGCCGGGATCATCGCGACACCCGCACCGCCCGCCACACAGGCCAGCATGGCGTGATAGGACTGAATCTCCATCACGTTGTCGGGCGCGGTCTGGCTGTCGCGATACCAGCTCTCCAGCTTCACCCGATAAGAGCAGCTGTTGCGGAAGGCAAACAGGGTGTCGTCCTGCACGTCGCGCGCCGTGGTGATTGGCCCATGATCCAGCCCGGTGATCAGCACCATCTCCTCGCGAAAGGCGATACAACCATTCAGATCGTCATGGGAAACCGGGCCATCCACCAGCGCGGCGGCCAGGGTGCCTTCGCGGACCCGATCGATGATTTCGCCCGAGGTGCCGGTAATCAGCGACAGCGCCACTTCAGGGAAGCGCTGGTGATAGGCGGCGAGCAGACCAGGCAGGCGGGTCGCTGCGGTGCTCTCCATGGAGCCCAGCGCAAAGTTGCCTGCCGGTTCACCGGTGCGGGTCATGCTCATCGCTTCTTCGCTTAATGCCAGAATACGCTGCGCATAATTCAGAAAATTATGGCCCATCGGTGACAGGCGAATGCGCTGCTTCTCACGAATAAAGAGATCCACACCTAATTCTTCTTCCAGCTGGCGCAATCGCGTGGTGAGATTAGAGGGAACGCGATGCAGCTGCTCAGCTGCGCGCGCCAGAGAACCCGTTTCGGCGACGGAACAGAACATACGCAGCTGAACTAAATCCATATCTTCTCTTCCTGTAAACAAGTTGGTCATGATTATTCACTTTCCGTGAGTTTAATCATCCTGCATGCTGTTAGCAAGTCACACGAGATCTCAGAGCAGGACAACAGGAGTTCAGCCATGGCGTTACGCGTCGCGCTCAGCGCGTTTTTAACCTTATTTGTGGCGATGGGCATCGGGCGATTCGCCTTTACGCCGCAGGTGCCGCTGATGATCCAGACGCACCAGCTGACGCTTACCAGTGCCAGCCTGGTCGCTGCGCTTAACTATCTTGGCTATCTGTGTGGCTCGTTTGATGCCATGCGTGCGCACCGGCGGGTCGAGCTGCGTTTGCAGGCGGGCGTGTGGGGCGCAGTCATCCTGACACTGCTCTCTGCACTGGCAACCGGACCGTGGCTGCACGGTGCGATACGCTTTCTGATTGGCTGGGCCAGTGGATGGGCGATGGTGCTGGTGGCGGCCTGGAGCAACGAACAGCTGCATCGGCATGGCCGGGCAGGGCTGTCGGCGGCCGTGTTTGCCGGGCCAGGCTGCGGCATCTTTGTCAGCGGCCTGCTGGGGGTGACGCTGCACCAGCTGCAGGTCCCCGCGGGGCTGGCCTGGGCCGCTTACGGTACGCTGGCACTGCTGCTGATTGCACTGATTACCCGTAACCTGCCGCGTCGGGGCGAGCTGCATCGCCCGGATCAGGCCCCGGAGCCGCTGGTGCTGGATCGCAACCTGAAACGTCTGGTGCTGAGTTACAGTCTGGCGGGTTTTGGTTATATCCTGCCCGCCACCTTTTTGTCGCAGATGGCCGCTACGCGTTTTCCTGACGGCATCTTCGCGCAGTTTGTCTGGCCGATATTTGGCGGTGCGGCGATGGTCGGCATCCTGCTGGGGATCCTGACGCGGCGCTGGGGGCACAGTCATGTCAGACTGGCGATAGTATTCTGGGCACAGGCACTCGGCGTTTTTGCTGCGGCACTGCTGCCGGGCTTTAGTGGTCTGCTGGCCGGGGCGCTGCTGGTCGGCGGCGGCTTCCTCAGCGTCGTGCAGCTGTCGCTGCTCTGCGCCCGCGAACTGGCCCCCAACCATCTGCGTTACATGGCCGGGTTGCTCACCACCGGCTATGCAGTCGGACAGCTGGTCGGTCCGCTGCTCTCTTTTCTCTCTACTGCCCTGTTACACCGGCTGGAGCCTGCCCTGTGGGTAGCCGGGGCCAGCCTGGTGTGGGCAGGCCTGCTTGTCTGGCGAAGATATGAGTGAAAAGCTTTCATCACCAATCTTATTGATTGCTGGATTCCCCGCAAAGAAAGTTTCACAATACGCGCCTGATTACAGGGCTCGCAGGCAAAAGCTTGCGGGCGCAACACCAGCCGGAGAAGAGTAGATGAGCACCCTAAGTCAGGAAGCTGCCCTGGTTCATGAAGCGCTGCTGGCGCGTGGACTGGAAACGCCGTTACGTGCACCGACGCGCGACATAGATAAAGAGACGCGTAAAAGCCTGATTGCCGGGCACATGACGGAAATCATGCAGCTGCTGAATCTGGATCTTGAAGATGACAGCCTGATGGAAACGCCACATCGCATCGCCAAAATGTATGTGGACGAGGTTTTTTCCGGTCTCGATTACGCCAACTTCCCGAAAATCACCGTCATTGAGAATAAAATGAAGGTTGATGAGATGGTGACCGTGCGTGATATCACCCTGACCAGCACCTGTGAACACCACTTTGTGATTATCGATGGCAAAGCCACCGTCGCCTATATTCCCAAGGAAAAGGTGATTGGGCTGTCGAAAATCAACCGCATCGTGCAGTTCTTCGCCCAGCGTCCGCAGGTGCAGGAGCGCCTGACGCAGCAGGTTCTGGTGGCCTTGCAGACGCTGCTGGGCACCAACAACGTTGCTGTCTCGATTGATGCGGTACATTACTGTGTGAAAGCGCGTGGCGTCAAAGATGCGACCAGCGCCACCACCACGACCTCTCTGGGCGGCCTGTTCAAGTCCAGTCAGAACACCCGCCAGGAATTTTTGCGCGCGGTACGCCATAGTTGAGTTAACGGCGGGCGCATAATGCTGCCCGCCTCAATGGGGCAGGGTGCCGCATGCAACGCTATCACGCGCTGGATTTCATTCGTGGATGTGCCATTCTCGGCATCCTGCTGCTCAATATTGTGGGCTTCGGCCTGCCTTCTGCTGCTTACCTGAATCCGGCCTGGCAGGGCAGTGTCAGTCTCTCCGACGTCTGGACCTGGGCACTCTCTGACGCCTTTGCTCAGCTCAAATTCCTCACCCTGTTTGCATTGTTGTTTGGCGCAGGTCTGCAAATGCAGCTGCCGCGCGGCAGTCGCTGGCTGACTGCCCGGCTTTCCATTCTGGTACTCATCGGTTTTCTGCATGGTGTCTTTCTCTGGGAAGGCGACATCCTGCTGGATTACGGCATCATCGGGCTGGTGGTCTGGCGGGTGCTACGTGATGTCCCATCAACCCGCAGCCTGATGCATACCGGCATTCTGCTTTATCTGGTGGGCTGCGGCGTGCTGCTGGTGTTTGGGTCGATCTCGGATCCCGAACCGACGCGATCCTGGCTGCCGGGTGCTGCCGATCTGCAATATGAGCAATACTGGAAACTGAGCGGCGGCTGGGAAGCGATACAGAACCGGCTGGATCATCTCTCATCAGGACTGATGGCGCTGGCGGCTCAGTATGGCTGGCAGCTGGCGGGCTTAATGATGATGGGTGGCGCACTGCTGCGCAGCGGCTGGCTGACAGGGGAATTTCCCCTCCGCCATTATCGTCAGGCAGCGGCCCTGCTGCTGACAATGGGCTTCTCCATTGCGGTAGCCGGTGTGGCCGCGCAATGGCTGTTACATTGGGAGTTCCGCTGGACGGCTTTTTACCTGCAGGCCCCGCGCGATCTTGCCAGCCCGCTGATTAGCCTGGGCTATGCCGCGCTCTGTCTGGCTTACTGGCCACAGATTTCTCAATGGCGCATCAGCCACGCCATGCAGTGCGTGGGCCGTATGGCGCTGACCAATTACCTGCTGCAAACGCTCATCTGCACCACGCTGTTCTATCGCTTTGGCTTCTACATGCATTTCACCCGGCTGGAACTGGTGCTGATGGTGCCTGCGGTGTGGCTCATCAATATCCTGTTTTCACTCATCTGGTTACATTTCTTCGCACAGGGTCCGCTGGAATGGTTGTGGCGGCGGCTTACGCTGCTCTCAGCCGGCAAATCACGCCTGACTGACAACGCCAGATAATGACCGCCATCACAAAGGTTACAGAATTGTATGTAACCGTTTTCATTGATGTGACGCAATTCACGCTGCACGCCTCCCGCCCCTGACAGAATAGCGCCGGTGTTCAACCCGGCGTGATGCCCTATTTTTCCTTTCTGGAACTGCTGCATGATAACTATTCGTGATGTTGCCCGTCAGGCTGGCGTGTCAGTGGCGACCGTGTCGCGCGTCCTTAATCAGAGCAGCGCCGTCACCTCTGATACCCGCGACGCCGTGTTACAGGCGGTTGAGGCGCTGGGCTATCGCCCCAACGCCAACGCCCAGGCGCTGGCGACGCAGGTCAGTGATACGATCGGGGTGGTGGTGATGGATGTTTCCGATCCCTTCTTCGGAGCGCTGGTTAAAGCAGTGGATACCGTGGCGCAGCGCGTGCACAAGCATGTGTTAATCAGCAACTCCTGGCATCAGGAAGAGAAAGAGCGTCATGCTATTGAGGTGCTGATCCGGCAGCGCTGCAGCGCCCTGGTGGTTCACGCGAAAACACTGCCAGACGCGGAGCTGGCGGACTTTATGCAGCACGTGCCTGGCATGGTGGTAATTAACCGTATCATCCCCGGATTCGAACACCGCAGCGTCAGCCTGGATAACGTCACCGGGGCGCTGATGGCCTCAAGAACCCTGTTGCAACAGGGGCATAGCCGCATTGGCTATCTCTGCTCCAGCCATCCCATCGAGGATGTTGCGCAGCGCCGTGAAGGGTGGATGCAGGCGATGGCAGAGCAGGGCATACGGCCGCAGGAGAGCTGGATCGCCAGCGCAGAGCCAGATATGCAGGGGGGCGAAGCGACAATGGTGGAACTGCTGGGGCGCAACCTCAACCTGACTGCGGTGTTTGCCTATAACGACGGCATGGCGGCTGGCGCACTCACTGCGCTGAAAGACAACGGCATTCAGGTACCACAGCATTTTTCTGTCATCGGCTTTGATGATATCCCGATTTCCCGTTACACCGATCCGCAATTAACCACTGTGCGCTATCCCATTGTTTCTATGGCAAAAATCGCCACTGAGCTGGCACTGCAGGGCGCAGCCGGACTGCTTGATGACACCGCAACGCACATCTTTATGCCAACCCTGGTGCGGCGTCATTCGGTGGCGCAGCGACAAAATGTGGAGTCCGTCACTAATTCAGGCGATTCAGGCATGTAACCGTTTTCAATCTGTGATTGTATTCACAGTTAATTAACATTGCCCTCACTATGATGGCAGCGTCTTACCGGACTGAAACATTATGTAACGCCAGTGTAACGGCATCAGTTGTGGTCTCAGTAGCCGGTTAAAGGGTTTATACCCTCTTCATGGAAGCGTTCTGGCACAGGGAAGTCAGGTTTTAGACGGTGTTTAACAGCTTAACATCTTCAGTAAGTTAGCCAACGCGCCGATCTGTTTTACCGATTGCGCTCCCGCACGTTTCGCGGCAGCGCTAAAAAGACCCTGCATAATAAAACCGGAGATACCATGAATAAGAAGGTTTTCACGCTTACAGCACTGGTTGCCAGCATGATGTTTGGTGCAACCGCTCACGCAGCTGACACCCGTATCGGCGTGACCATTTACAAATATGATGACAACTTCATGTCAATGGTGCGCAAAGATATCGAGAAAGAAGCGAAAACGATCGGTGGCGTACAGCTGCTGATGAATGACTCGCAGAACGACCAGTCCAAACAGAACGATCAGGTGGACGTGCTGATGGCAAAAGGCGTGAAAGCGCTGGCGATTAACCTGGTAGACCCGGCTGCTGCTGCAGTCGTGGTAGACAAAGCGCGTGCTAATGATGTGCCGGTTGTCTTCTTCAACAAAGAACCGAACGCTAAAGTTCTGGCCGGTTATGACAAAGCTTACTATGTCGGCACCGACTCCAAAGAGTCCGGAATCATCCAGGGTCAGCTGATCGAGAAGCACTGGAAAGCGACCCCAGCCTGGGATCTGAACAAAGATGGCACCATTCAGTTCGTCCTGCTGAAAGGCGAGCCAGGCCACCCAGATGCTGAAGCCCGTACTAAATATGTTATCGACACCCTGAACAAAGATGGTCTGAAGACGCAGCAGTTAGCGATGGATACGGCGATGTGGGATACCGCTCAGGCCAAAGATAAGATGGATGCGTGGCTGTCAGGCCCGAACGCGAAGAAAATTGAAGTTGTGATTGCCAACAACGATGCGATGGCGATGGGGGCCGTTGAAGCGCTGAAAGCGCACAACATGACTTCTATCCCGGTCTTCGGCGTCGATGCCCTGCCAGAAGCGATGGCACTGGTGAAATCTGGTGCACTGGCCGGTACTGTGCTGAACGATGCGGAAAACCAGGCGAAAGCGACGCTGGATATTGCCAACAACCTGGCGAATGGCAAAGCGGCAACCGACGGAACGAACTTTAAGATGGTCGATAAGATCGTCCGCGTTCCTTACGTGCCGGTTGATAAAGAAAATCTGTCTCAGTTCTCGAAATAAGATCGATTACGGGCGCGACTGCTGTCGCGCCTTTTTTATGTCACCACCGTTTTTTAGCCAGGTAAAATATGGCCAGTGATAACACGACCGCGCAGCGAGAATATTTGCTGGAAATGACGAATGTTTCAAAATCATTTCCCGGCGTTAAAGCGTTAGATAATGTGAATCTGAAAGTGCGGCCTCACTCTGTTCATGCATTAATGGGCGAGAACGGTGCCGGGAAATCCACCTTATTAAAATGCCTGTTTGGTATTTATAAAAAAGATACCGGCAGTATCCTGTTTCAGGGTAAAGAGATCGACTATAAAAGCTCTAAAGAGGCGCTGGAAAATGGCGTGTCGATGGTGCATCAGGAATTAAACCTGGTTCTGCAGCGTACCGTGATGGACAACATGTGGCTGGGGCGTTATCCGCGCAAAGGCTTCTTTGTCGATCAGGATAAGATGTACCAGGACACTAAGGCGATTTTTGACGAGCTGGATATCGATATCGATCCGCGCGACAAAGTTGCCAATCTTTCTGTGTCACAGATGCAGATGATTGAAATTGCTAAAGCGTTCTCCTACGACGCGAAAATTGTGATTATGGATGAGCCGACTTCCTCGTTAACCGAGAAAGAGGTGAATCACCTGTTCACGATTATTCGTAAGCTGAAAGATCGCGGCTGTGGCATTGTTTATATTTCGCACAAGATGGAAGAGATTTTCCAGCTGTGTGATGAGATCACGATTCTGCGTGATGGTCAGTGGATCACCTCTCAGCCGCTGGAAGGGCTGGATATGGATAAGATCATCGCCATGATGGTCGGCCGTTCACTGAACCAGCGTTTCCCTGACCGTACCAACGTGCCAGGCGAGACGATTCTTGAGGTGCGTAATCTGACGTCACTGCGTCAGCCATCTATTCGCGACATCTCATTTGATCTGCGTAAAGGGGAGATACTCGGCATTGCCGGGCTGGTGGGGGCGAAACGTACCGATATCGTCGAAACGCTGTTTGGCATTCGCGAAAAATCGGGCGGCACCATTAAACTGCATGGCAAACCGATTAACAATCACAGCGCCAATGAAGCCATTAACCACGGTTTTGCGCTGGTGACTGAAGAACGTCGTTCGACCGGTATTTATGCTTACCTGGATATTGGTTTTAACTCGCTTATTTCCAATATTAAAAAATATAAAAACAGTATGGGACTGCTGGATAATAAACGCATGAAGAGTGATACCCAATGGGTTATCGATTCAATGCGCGTTAAAACCCCAGGGCATCATACACAAATTGGTTCGCTTTCGGGCGGTAACCAGCAAAAAGTGATTATTGGCCGCTGGTTATTGACCCAGCCTGAAATCCTGATGCTTGATGAACCAACACGCGGTATTGATGTTGGTGCGAAATTCGAAATTTACCAGCTGATTGCTGAGCTGGCGAAAAGAGAAAAGGGCATCATTATTATCTCATCCGAAATGCCGGAGCTGTTAGGCATTACCGATCGTATTCTGGTAATGAGTAATGGTCTGGTAGCAGGCATAGTTGATACCAAAACGACCACGCAGAACGAAATATTGCGTTTAGCGTCATTACACCTTTAATGAAGCAAGGGCTGTTAACATGAAAGCGACTACAAAAAAGAATGCGCTAACCTGGTTAAAAGAGGGCGGCATTTATGTCGTTCTGCTGGTATTGCTGGCTATTATTATTTTCCAGGATCCGACATTTTTAAGTTTGATGAACCTGAGTAATATTCTGACCCAATCTTCGGTGCGCATTATTATTGCACTGGGTGTGGCGGGTCTGATTGTGACCCAGGGTACTGACCTGTCAGCCGGGCGTCAGGTTGGTCTGGCGGCGGTTGTGGCAGCGACGCTATTGCAGGCGATGGATAACGCGAACAAAGTCTTCCCGACGCTGGATACGGTGCCAATTCCGCTGGTTATCCTGACCGTTTGCATCATCGGCGGCGTAATTGGTCTGGTGAATGGTGTGATTATTGCTTATCTGAAGGTAACGCCATTTATCACCACGCTGGGCACTATGATTATCGTTTACGGTATCAACTCACTCTATTACGACTACGTGGGTGCTTCACCGATTGCTGGTTTTGACGCAGGGTTCTCGAAATTTACTCAGGGTTTCTTACGCTTTGGTGATTTTAAACTCTCGTTCATCACGTTCTATGCCGTCATTGCCATTATTTTCGTCTGGATTCTGTGGAACAAAACCCGCTTCGGTAAAAACATTTTTGCTATCGGCGGTAACCCGGAAGCGGCGAAAGTATCAGGCGTGAACGTGCCGTTGAACCTGATCATGATTTATGCCCTGTCGGGTGTGTTCTACGCCTTTGGCGGGATGCTGGAGGCGGGTCGTATCGGTTCTGCCACCAACAACCTTGGCTTTATGTATGAGCTGGATGCGATTGCGGCCTGTGTGGTCGGCGGCGTTTCCTTCGCCGGTGGTGTGGGTAGTGTGGCGGGTGTTGTCACCGGTGTGCTGATCTTCACCGTTATCAACTATGGTCTGACCTATATCGGCGTGAATCCTTACTGGCAGTACATCATTAAGGGCGGCATCATCATCTTCGCGGTGGCGCTGGATTCACTGAAATATTCTCGTAAGAAGTAAGTTTTATTCAACGCTAAGGAAGCGACCTTCGGGTCGCTTTTTTTATGGGGGTAATGCTGGGGTCGTCGCTTTAAGACGGAGTATGCGAAGGGAACACGGTCAGATCGGAAAGACGCTATCATCGATACTCTCGACCTGCTTAGTTTATAGGAAAGTGCTGGGGGCATTGCTGTTAGACAAAGTATGCGCAGGGAACAGGGTCAGATCGGAAAGACGCAAAAGCCGTCATCCATGACACGCTCGGCCCGCGCCGTCCTGGCGCGGGACGCTTTCCTCTTCTGACCCTGTTCCCTGCGCTTCAGGCTTATTTATTGCTGTTAGATTCGCCTAAGCCTCAGGGAATTCAAACAGACGACTCACCCACTTAAAACGATGGGAGCATACGCCTGTAGCAAAGCATCGCGGGCCATGGACAAAAACGCCGGGAGCGTTTTTGAACAACGCGAAGCGTTGGCACGTTTACGGGCGCACCTCAGGGATGAGGTGCGTACTAAAAACGCCGGGAGCGTTTTTGAACAACGCGAAGCATTGGCACGTTTACGGGCGCACCTCAGGGATGAGGTGCGTACTAAAAACGCCGGGAGCGTTTTTGAACAACGCGAAGCGTTGGCTCGTTTACGGGCGCACCTCAGGGATGAGGTGCGTAATCGCCCGCGCTGAGCCTGCCAGGGATGGCGTCTTTTGCGTCTTTGCGAAAGGCGTATGCTCCCTGAGACTTGTACCTTGCTGCCAGACTGCAGCTCAGCGCATATAACAGAGTTTCATTAAACCGCTGAACGTCAGCTATTTCCGCAGCTTCTGTTCCAGCTCCAGCAGCTGTTCCGGCGTCACAGCAGGATAACTCTGCGCATCATCCGGAACGGTTCGCACGGCGGGAATCGGCACCAGCGGGCCTAAGAAACGGGGTTCACGCTTAAGCAGGAAGAGATCCACCAGCGCACCCAGGCGGGCACCGACCTCACGGAAGCGCACGCTCAGCATGTTTTTCGGTGAGGGCACCGCATAACACTGCGCCTGAATGCCCAGCTGTAAGGCGATGAACAGCGCGCGCTCACAATGGAAGCGTTGCGTGATAATAATGAAATCGTTGGTATCGAACACTTTGCGGGTGCGAACAATCGAATCCAGCGTCCGGAATCCGGCATAATCGAGCACGATATCCGCCGGATCGACACCGGCTTTAATGAGATCGCGGCGCATCGTCATCGGCTCGTTATAGCTTTGCAGCGCGTTGTCACCGCTCAGCAGCAGATAATTCACCTTGCCGCTGTTATAGGCATTAAGTGCGCCCTGCATACGATAGAGGTAATACTGATTGATCACGCCGGTACGATAATATTTCGCCGTGCCCAGAACCACACCCACCTGACGATGCGGCAATGAAGCGACATTTTCGTAGATAAAAGGCGCAGTTTTCCAGCTGATCCAGCGATCAAGGCCGAGCGCCGTTGCCACCATCAGTAAGATGATGAAAAGCAGACCAATGAAAACGCGTTTCAGCATGCGCCTGGAGACTCGATGTCAGAATGTTGAGATGGGACAAGGCTACTTGAGCAGCCGCAGCGAAGCAAGTTACTGCCGGCTGGCTGTGCGCTTTTTGAACACTGCCGGACCACATCAGGTCCGGCAGGCTGAGGATTAAATCGAGGTACGGCGATAGTGACGATACTGCGGCAGCCAGAAGTTGTTGGCGATAGCCTGTGACAACACATCTTCTGAGGTCACCACGGCGACACCCGCCAGCTGAGCGGCTTTACCCACTTCCATCGCAATGATTTTCGACACGCCCTGAATATCTCTAATCTCAGGCAGTACCGGGCCTTCGCCTTCATTCACCAGCGGAGAGCAGTCGGCGAGCGCGCGGCTGGCGGTCATCAGCATCGTATCGGTAACGCGGCTGGCACCTGCGGCAATCACACCCAGACCAATGCCTGGGAAGATGTAGGAGTTGTTGCACTGCGCAATCGGGTAGGTTTTACCGTTCCAGCTCACCGGCGAGAATGGGCTGCCGGTTGCGACCAGCGCAGCACCATCAGTCCAGGCGATAATATCGGCTGGCGTCGCTTCCACGCGTGATGTCGGGTTCGACAGCGGCATTACAATAGGGCGCTTACAGTGCTTATGCATCTCGCGGATGATCTCTTCGGTGAACAGGCCTGGCTGGCCGGAAACACCAATCAGAATATCGGGCTGAGCATTACGCACCACATCCAGCAGCGAGATTGCATCATTGGTGACATCCCAGTGCTGCAGTCTTTCGCTCTTCTGCACCAGCTTGCTCTGAAAATCGAGCAGATTAGGCAGTTTGTCCGTCAGCAGACCAAAGCGATCCACCATCATCACCCGGCCACGTGCTTCTTCGTCGCTCAGGCCTTCTGATTTCATCTGCGCGATGATCTGTTCAGCGATACCACAGCCTGCAGAACCGGCACCCAGGAACACCACTTTCTGCTCGCACAGGCGGCTACCGGCTGCACGACTGGCGGCAATCAGCGTACCGACGGTTACGGCGGCGGTGCCCTGAATATCATCGTTAAAGCAGCAGACTTCATCGCGATAGCGGTTCAGCAGCGGCATGGCGTTCTTCTGGGCGAAATCTTCAAACTGCAACAGTACTTTCGGCCAGCGGCGCTTAACAGCCTGAATAAATTCGTTCACGAACGCGTCGTACTCTTCACCAGTAATGCGCGGATGACGCCAGCCCATATAGAGCGGATCGTTCAGCAACTGCTGGTTGTTGGTGCCAACATCCAGCACCACTGGCAGGGTGTAAGCGGGGCTGATGCCGCCACAGGCGGTATAGAGTGACAGCTTACCAATCGGAATACCCATCCCACCGATGCCCTGATCGCCCAGGCCCAGGATGCGCTCGCCATCGGTCACTACAATCACCTTCACATTCTGCTTGGTGGCGTTTTGCAGCATATCTTCGATGCGGTCGCGGTTAGGGTAGGAGATGAACACGCCACGCGCACGACGGTAGATTTCAGAGAAGTGTTCGCAGGCTGCGCCCACGGTCGGGGTGTAGATAATCGGCATCATCTCTTCGAGATGGTTGTCCAGCAGGCGGTAGAAGAGTGTTTCGTTGGTGTCCTGGATGTTACGCAGGTAGACATGCTTATCGTTATTGTTTTTGAAGTCCTGGAACTGACGCCAGGCACGCTGCGCCTGCTCTTCAATTGATTCCACCGCTTCTGGCAGCAGACCGTTGAGGTTGAATTCGTTACGTTCTTCGATGCTAAAGGCGCTGCCTTTGTTCAGAAGGGGAAATTCCAGCAAAATCGGGCCAGCATAAGGGATGTATAGCGGGCGTTTACTTTCGTAGTCGAGTTCCATGCGGTAATGCTCCGGTTGCAGTGTTGTCTGGCGTCACGCCGGAAAGGTAGCGCCAGTTTTCTTACCCGTTATAGCTCAGACTGCAGGTCCGGCAGCGGCAGGGTAACCGCTGCAAAAACAGTCACGACCGTGCTGCTATCCTGCAACCTGAATTATTCAGAGTAATTTGTAATGACGTGAATTCTGGCGCCAGATCCTATGAAATTTCCCGCAGAAGTACAGCGTTTGTTAATAAAAGCTCACAAAACTGTGGCCGCCCTGACAGCGGGTTATGCTTTGTACAGCGTTACCTGTAGCAGCTCACCGCAACCAAATGTCTCAAGCGTCGCCTGCGTGGCGGCGAACTGGCTTAACGTGGCATTTTCCACTTCGGCTAATACCGCTTTTTTTATCTGACGAACATCGCCGCCCTGCATGTTCAGCAGAACCAGTGCCGCCTGAAGCGGCGGGAAGCTCGGGTTAAATGCGGCATTTTCCGCATAGCGTCCGGCGACAATCGCGCCATCCGTGGTCAGCAGCGCAACACCCGCGTGGGACTGGCTATAGGGCGCGTGGCTGGCATTAGCGGCGGCAACCGCAGCCTGCACCAGGTCATCGCCCTCGGCCACATAGCCGTGATCCACCTCGTCCATCAGGAAGGTCGTAATGTCCAGATCGCGCGGACCAAAGGCATCCGGCAGATAATCGGCCAGGGTGCTGATTGCGCGTTGTGGCAGGCTGATGCGAATGTTGGTGCCGCTGTTCAGCTCGTTCATAAACTGTCGGCAGTGACCGCACGGCGTGTAGTTAACGGTGATGGTCTCGAGCTGGCGCTCTCCGCGCAGCCACGCATGGGTAATGGCGCTCTGCTCGGCGTGAACCGTCTGCTGCATCGGCGTACCGACAAATTCCATGTTAGCGCCAAAGTACCAGTTGCCGCTGACGCCGCGGGCTATCGCCCCAACGTTAAAATGTGACACGGTAGCAACGGCACAGGAGGCCGCGAGGGGCAGCAGCGCCAGCGCCAGCGCATCGGCCTCCATTTGTGTCTGTTGTTGCAGTGAGGTGACCTGGTCGGCACTGAGTACCGCATGAAAGTCAGGATCGTTCAACAGGGGAGCAAGTGCAGTTTGCAGCGTTGACGGCAATGCCTCAAAAGCAGAGAGGAAACGGGAATGCATGTGAGCCTCATTAAATTCAGCAGGCGATGTGCCAGTCACCGGTTTATATGTGATCCACATCGCTCTGACAATGTAACCTGTGTTGCATGTTTCAACTTTGCGAGATCTCTCGCAAACTTTCAGCTAAACCAGTGCATCAGCAGCGGAAAAATAAACGGTGCCAGCAGAGAGGTGATGATGCCGCAGATCACCAGCGCCAGTGAGCTGAATGCGCCTTCCTGATAGTCAAGTTCCGCGGCACGCGCCGTGCCTAGCGCATGCGACGCATTGCCAATTGCCAGTCCGCGCGCTGCTTTCGATTTCACGCCCAGCAGGTTCAGCACCGTGTGTCCGAATACCGCACCCAGTACACCGGCAATCAGCACGCAGATGGCGCTGATGGCGGGAATGCCGTGCAGCGAACCGGAGACGGCCATCGCGATGGGCGTTGTCACGGATTTAGGCACGATGGTGGCGGCAATGTCGGGTGTGGCACCCATCCACAGGGCAATGGCGGTGCCTGAGATCATGGCGGTCAGGCTGCCGATAAAGCAGACACCAATAATCGATTTCCAGCGGGCACGAATCTGATGCATCTGCTCATACAGCGGCAGTGCCAGCGCGACCACAGCCGGTTGCAGCAGCTGATTAAGAATCTGGCTGCCTGCGAAATAGCGCGAGTAAGGAAGCTGCAACAGCAGCAGTATCGGGATAATTATCCCCATGGAGACCAGCAGTGGATTAAGCAACGAGATTTTCAGTCGTAACGCCAGCTTACGCGCCAGAAAAAAAGCCGCCAGCGTCAGGGGCAGTGACCACCACATTTCACTCATCGGCTGACTCTCCGGCCGGACGGCGGCTGTGAAGCTGATGGGCGCTGACGCCGACAACAGAGAGCACCAGGAAGGTACTGACGACACAGGAGACAACAATCGGGCCAAACTGTGCGGTCAGAATATCGGTGTAGCTCATCACCCCGACGCTGATCGGCACAAACAGCAGCGCCATATAGCGAATCAGCAGATGGCAGCCCGGTTTCACCCAACTGACCGGCAGGATCTGCGATGCCAGCAGGGCGAACAGAATTAGCATCCCAATAATGCTGCCGGGCAGTTTAATGGGCAGCAGCGAGGCGATGCCGATTCCGGCATACAGGCAGAGATAAATGATGATAAAGGCGCGCAGATAGCGCCCGCAGACAGACAGCACGGTGAGCATGGCAGGCTCCTGTTTTTACTGAGCTTCATCATACGCATTAACCGCTTAGCGTGCTAGCGATCACATTTATGCCGCGGAGTAGCAGCAACGGGCAAAGGGATTCAGCAGAAGGAAGCGGGGCTGTAGCAGTGAGAATGTGAAGGGGGAAAATAACCCTTCGCGCCAGTGATACGGCGCGAAGGGTTCAGAATGGCACTGCGCTTAATCTGTTAAGCATCGACAGGCGATTACTTAACCGGCATACCCGGCACAGCACCGCTGTCGACGGAGAGGACAAACAGATCTTTGCCGCCCGGACCCGCTGACAGCACCATGCCTTCAGAGATACCGAAGCGCATCTTACGTGGTGCGAGGTTGGCGACGATGATGGTCATTTTACCGACCAGCACTGACGGATCAGGATAAGCGGCACGGATGCCGGAGAAGATCTGACGCTTTTCCCCGCCCAGGTCAAGTTGCAGACGCAGCAGCTTGTCCGAACCTTCCACCAGTTCCGCCTGCTCAATCAGCGCGACGCGCATATCGACTTTAGCGAAATCATCAATGGTGATGGTTTCACCGATCGGCGCATCGGCCAGCGGACCCGTGGCGGCCGGTGCACTGGCCGCAGCGGCATCCTCTTTCGAGGCCGCAATCAGTCCCTCAACCTTCGCCATCTCAATGCGGCTGTAGAGCGCTTTGAACGGCGCAACCTGATGATCCAGCAGCGGCTGCGCAATCGCATCCCAGCTCAGCTCGCACTTCAGGAAATCTTCGGCGCGTGCGCTCAGGGAAGGCAGCACCGGCTTCAGCCAGGTCATCAGAATGCGGAACAGGTTAATGCCCATTGAGCAGATCGCCTGCAGGTCGGCATCGCGGCCTTCCTGCTTCGCCACCACCCACGGAGCCTGCTCATCGACATAACGGTTCGCCAGGTCAGCCAGCGCCATGATTTCACGAATCGCACGGCTGAATTCACGGCTGGCCCAGGCGTCACCAATCTTCTCTGAGGCATCCACGAAGGTCTGATAGAGCGCCGGATCGGCCAGCTCAGCCGCCAGTTTGCCGTCAAAGCGTTTAGTGATGAAGCCCGCGTTACGTGACGCCAGGTTAACCACTTTGTTCACGATATCAGCATTCACGCGCTGGACGAAATCTTCCAGATTCAGGTCGATATCGTCGATGCGTGAAGAGAGTTTTGCCGCGTAGTAGTAACGCAGGCTATCGGCATCCAGATGCTGCAGCCAGGTGCTGGCCTTAATAAAGGTGCCGCGCGACTTCGACATCTTGGCACCGTTGACGGTGACATAGCCGTGTACAAACAGGTTGTTTGGCTTGCGGAAGTTGCTGCCTTCCAGCATCGCGGGCCAGAACAGGCTGTGGAAGTAGACGATATCTTTACCGATGAAGTGATACAGCTCGGTCGTCGAGTCTTTACGCCAGAATTCGTCGAAGTCGATGTCGCCGCGCTTGTCACACAGGTTCTTGAACGAGCCCATGTAGCCGATAGGCGCATCCAGCCAGACATAGAAATATTTGCCTGGCGCATCCGGGATTTCAAAGCCGAAATAAGGCGCATCGCGGGAGATATCCCACTGCTGCAGACCCGATTCAAACCACTCCTGCATTTTGTTCGCCACCTGATCCTGCAGCGCACCGGAGCGGGTCCAGGCCTGCAGCATGGCGCTGAAAGACGGCAGATCAAAGAAGAAGTGCTCGGAGTCGCGCAGGACTGGCGTCGCCCCGGACACCACAGATTTCGGGTCGATCAGCTCGGTCGGGCTGTAGGTCGCGCTGCAGACTTCACAGTTGTCGCCGTACTGATCAGGTGACTTACATTTCGGGCAGGTGCCTTTCACAAAACGGTCCGGCAGAAACATCCCTTTTTCCGGATCGTAAAGCTGCGAGATGGTGCGGTTCTTAATAAAACCGTTCTCTTTCAGACGGCCGTAAATCAGCGCAGACAGCTCACGGTTTTCGTCGCAGTGAGTCGAATGATAGTTGTCATAGCTGACACTGAAACCGGCAAAGTCGGCTTCATGCTCGCTTTTCATCTCTGCAATCATCTGCTCCGGTGCAATGCCTGACTGCTGAGCTTTCAGCATGATCGGTGTGCCGTGCGCATCGTCGGCGCAGATGAAGTAAACCTGATTGCCACGCATTCGCTGATAACGCACCCAAATGTCTGCCTGGATATGCTCGAGCATGTGGCCGAGATGGATTGATCCGTTCGCGTAAGGCAGTGCGCACGTTACCAGAATTTTTTTAGCGACTTGAGTCATAGTTTGCGTAGCTTTCTGTTGATTGAAAAAACGGGCTTAGATGGTAACTGAAGGCTTCTCCTGCGTAAACACAAGGGATTCACCCCTGCCAGTCGCCGCAGATCCACGAGCATCTGATATCATTGACCATACATTGCTGAAACACAGCGTAAGCACAGCAGAAATAAGGAGCAGGGGATGACAGTACAATCCCGGGAACCGCATACGCCAGAGGGCCTTCGCGCTATCGTGGCCGGCGTATTGAGAAGCTTTGAGCATCCGACTCTTAAGCAGAATCTCACCGCCCTGAAGGCGTTGCATCATGTGGCGCAGCTGGATGGAACGCTGCATGTGGAACTGCTGATGCCGTTTGCCTGGGCCAGCGGGTTCGACGACCTCAAAGAGCAGGTCAGCGCTGACCTGCTGCGTCAGACCGGCGCGAGTGCCATCGACTGGCGGCTCAGCCACGATATTGCCACCCTGAAGCGGGTGAAAAACCAGCCGGGTGTGAACGGCGTAAAAAACATTATTGCGGTCAGTTCCGGCAAAGGCGGCGTAGGAAAATCCAGCACCGCCGTAAACATGGCGCTTGCGCTGGCAGCCGAAGGTGCGCGTGTCGGCATTCTTGATGCCGATATCTATGGCCCGTCAGTGCCGAACATGCTCGGCACCCAGGATCAACGCCCGACATCGCCGGATGGCACCCATATGGCACCCATTATGGCGCACGGTCTGGCCACCAACTCCATCGGCTATCTGGTAACCGACGACAATGCGATGGTGTGGCGCGGGCCGATGGCCAGCAAAGCACTGATGCAACTGCTCAACGAAACGTTGTGGCCGGAGCTGGATTATCTGGTGCTGGATATGCCGCCCGGCACCGGTGACATTCAGCTGACGCTGGCGCAGAACGTGCCGGTAACCGGCGCACTGGTGGTGACCACACCGCAGGACATCGCCCTGATTGATGCCCGCAAAGGCCTGGTGATGTTTGAAAAGGTCAATGTGCCAGTGCTGGGCGTGGTGGAAAACATGAGCCTGCATATCTGCAGTCAGTGTGGTTACCACGAACCCATTTTCGGCACCGGCGGCGCGCAGAAACTGGTGGAGGATTACCAGACGCAGCTGCTGGCCCAGCTGCCGCTGCACATTGACCTGCGCGAAGATCTTGATGAAGGTGAACCGACGGTCATTCGCCGTCCCGACAGCGAGTTTACCGCGCTCTATCGCCAGCTGGCCGGACGCGTAGCGGCTCAGCTTTACTGGCAGGGCGACGTCATCCCTGGCGAGATCGCCTTCCGCGCGCTTTAAGCCCGACCCGACCCGCTGGCATAGTGTGAGGCCAGCGGGTAGTGCATCAACACGTAACCGCCGTGCTCGCCTTCACCCTGTGAAATCATTTTCCAGCCATGCTTCAGGTAAAACGCCTGTGCCGCTTTGTTCTTTTGCAGGCACTTCAGCGCGCCGGTTGACGTAAAACGTGCTTCAACGGCTTCCAGTAACGCGCTGCCCACGCCGCGTCCCTGCCACTCAGGATCGACATAAAGGCTGTGCAGGAAGTTGTCGTTCTCCAGTAGCCCGGCAAATCCGACGCGCTGTCCTTCAGCTTCGGCGACCAGCACGGTTTCGCCCAGAATCACGCCATCAAAATCTTCCAGCTGCCACTCGCTGCCGTCAAGCCAGCGCCAGTTGTGTCGTCGCGCCGCCAGAAACAGCGTGCGCAGGAAAGGACGATCGGCTTCCGTAAACGGACGAATTTCCACAGGTCAGCTCCCTTATAATCCGGTCTTACAAAACTAGCAGTGATTCGCGAAGACGGGCGAAAAGATAAAGCGGGTTAAATGTCACAAAAATCGCTGTACACTGCCTGCCGGGCCAGAGAGCATCAGGCTCTCAGCGTTTGATAGCTTTCGTTTATCAGATTGATAACGACCGCGTATTAGATGTTGGCCCGAAAATTATGTAACCTGCATCACATATTTTAACGGAGGCCACAGATGTCTATTATCAATACCAAAATCAAGCCGTTCAAAAACGCAGCATTCAAAAACGGCGAATTCATCGACGTAACCGAGAAAGACGTTGAAGGTAAATGGAGTGTGTTCTTCTTCTATCCAGCTGACTTCACCTTCGTCTGCCCGACCGAACTGGGCGACGTGGCTGACCATTACGAAGAATTCCAGAAACTGGGCGTAGATATCTACTCCGTTTCTACCGACACCCACTTTACCCACAAAGCCTGGCACGGTTCTTCAGACACCATCGCGAAAATTCAGTACGCGATGATCGGTGACCCGACTGGCGCGCTGACCCGTAACTTTGAAATCATGCGTGAAGACGAAGGTCTGGCTGACCGTGGTACGTTCATCGTTGACCCGGAAGGCGTTATCCAGGCCATCGAAATCACTGCTGAAGGCATTGGCCGTGACGCCTCTGACCTGCTGCGTAAAGTGAAAGCGGCTCAGTACGTGGCTTCTCACCCAGGTGAAGTGTGCCCGGCTAAATGGAAAGAAGGTGATGCAACACTGGCTCCGTCTCTGGACCTGGTTGGCAAAATCTAATTCCGCTTCGCCCTTTCGACCATTCTCCAATCGGGTGCTGCGGCACCCGATTTTTTGACCAGGATATCACTATGCTCGACACAAATTTGAAGACACAGCTCAAGGCTTACCTTGAGAAATTAACCAAACCTGTTGAGTTGATCGCCACCCTGGATGAGGGTGCAAAATCAACCGAGATCCGTGAACTGTTGGTTGATATCGCCGGCCTGTCTGACAAAGTCAGCTTCCGCGAAGAGAACGATCGTCAGGTGCGTAAGCCCTCATTTCTGATCACAAACCCAGGTTCGAACAGCGGCCCGCGTTTTGCCGGTTCTCCACTGGGTCACGAATTTACCTCACTGGTGCTGGCACTGTTACAGACCGGTGGGCATCCGTCGAAAGAAGCACAGAGCCTGCTGGATCAGATCGCGGCGCTGGACAGTGACTTCCATTTCGAAACGTACTATTCACTCTCATGCCATAACTGCCCTGACGTGGTTCAGGCGCTGAACCTGATGGCGGTGATTAACCCGCGCATCAGCCACACCGCTATCGACGGTGGCCTGTTCCAGAATGAGATTCAGGAACGCAATGTGATGGGCGTGCCAGCGGTTTACCTCAATGGTAAAGAGTTTGGTCAGGGCCGCATGAGCCTGGCGGAAATCGTCAGCAAAGTAGACACCAACGCCGATAAACGTGCGGCGGAAGAGCTGAACAAGCGTGATGCCTACGAAATCCTGATTATCGGCAGCGGCCCGGCGGGCGCAGCGGCAGCGGTTTACTCAGCACGTAAAGGTATCCGTACCGGTCTGCTGGGCGAGCGTTTTGGCGGCCAGGTGCTGGATACGGTGGATATCGAAAACTATATCTCCGTGCCGAAAACCGAAGGGGCAAAACTGGCAGGTGCACTGCGCGCACACGTTGATGATTACAATGTGGACGTCATCGAAAGCCAGAGCGCCATCAGACTGATTCCGGCTGCGAAAGAGGGCGGACTGCACGCCATCGAAACCGCCTCCGGTGCAGTATTAAAATCACGTAGTATCATTCTGGCGACCGGCGCACGCTGGCGCAACATGGGCGTCCCGGGCGAAGAAGAGTATCGCACCAAAGGCGTGACCTATTGCCCGCACTGCGATGGCCCGCTGTTCAAAGGCAAGCGCACGGCAGTGATCGGCGGCGGTAACTCCGGTGTTGAAGCGGCTATTGACCTGGCGGGTATCGTTGAACACGTTACGCTGCTGGAGTTTG
Source organism: Candidatus Pantoea gossypiicola (assembly GCF_008632075.1). GTDB lineage: Bacteria > Pseudomonadota > Gammaproteobacteria > Enterobacterales > Enterobacteriaceae > Pantoea > Pantoea gossypiicola. The sequence goes on along the minus strand of NZ_VWVM01000001.1, from coordinate 120,758 downwards.
CCGGTGAGATGCGTGCCGACCAGGTGCTGCAGGATAAACTGCGCAGCCTGAAGAACGTTGATGTGATCCTGAACGCGCAGACCACCGAAGTGAAAGGCGACGGCACCAAAGTGACCGGCCTGCACTATATCGACCGTACGACGCAGACCACCCACGAACTGCCGCTCTCCGGTATCTTCGTTCAGATTGGTCTGCTGCCGAACACCCCATGGCTGGAAGGCGCGGTTGAGCGCAACAAAATGGGTGAGATCATTATCGATGGTAAATGCGAAACCAGCCTGAAAGGCGTGTTCGCAGCGGGTGACTGCACCACCGTGCCGTACAAGCAGATCATCATCGCCAGCGGCGAAGGTGCCAAAGCCTCACTGAGCGCGTTTGACTATCTGATCCGTACTAAGTCTGCTGAATAACGTTTCGTCAGCCAGACAGTAGCCCTTCAGCATCCGTGCTGAGGGGCTTTTTTATTAGTATCCCGCCAGCGTCATCAGCATCATCCATACTGGCGTCGTGACCGCCGCAAACACTGTTGAAAACAGCATACTCGCCGCCGCCGGGCCAGGAATGACATTGAACTTCTGCGACATCAGATAGACGTTAACTCCGACTGCCATTGAGCCCAGCAATACCACCACTTTACTCTCCAGCGGCGGCAAGCCGGTAAGCCAGGCGATAGCCCATACCGTCATTGGCTGCAGTACCAGCTTCAGCAGGCAGATGGTATAGCTCTCTTTCAATCCGTCCCGCACCCGATAGTGCGCCAGGCTCATGCCCAGCGTGACCAGCGACAGGGGCGCGGCCAGTGAAGCCAGCATCTTTAACGGTTCCGCGGCAAGCATCGGCAAAGGACGTTGCAGAAAACTCCAGGCCGTTCCGCTGAGAATGCCGATGATGAGTGGATTCCTGACCACCCCAATCAGGGTACGCCAGACGCCTTCCAGCGAGAAGCTGCCCTGTTTCGCCCACTCGACCGAAACGGTGAGTAAGGTCCAGAGGATCAGGCTGTTAAACACCAGCACCAGCGCTACCGGGGGCAGGGCTTCTGGCCCGAGCAACACCGTGGCGACCGGAATCCCCAGCATCACGTTATTAGAAAAGATGCCGCCCAGCGCAAAGACCGAAGCCGCCACGCCATCCAGATTAAACAGCCTTGTTGCCAGCAACCGACCCACGATAAACACCAGCAGGCAACTGCCGAAGAAGGCCAGCAGCAGACGTGCATCCACCGGCGGGCTTTGCGAGAAGGTGCTCATCACCCGAAACAGCATGCAGGGCAGCGCAACGTTAAACACAAAGCGGTTCATCCCTTCACTGATGCTGGCGGGCCATTTTCCCAGGCGCGTCAGGCAGTATCCCAGCAGAATCAGGATAAACAGCGGAGCTGACAGATAAATTTGATGGCTAAGGCTTTCAAACAGCAGTGGCATAGAGAAAGTCTGGTCAGACGATGATTAGTGATCAGACTAACAAATTGCTAACTAACTGTTAACTATAACGGTGTCCGGATTGAGCGCAGCAGGGACGCTAGCCTAACCAGCGGCGTGCCTGCTGGTCACTGATATCGCGATAATAGACGCGATGAATGATTTCGCCGCAGCCCGCACAGTGTGCGGAAATACAGGTGGAAAGATAAGATCTGCCATTTGGCGCGATAGCACCCCAACGTTCAATAATAATATCCTGCCATCGATGGCGGTGAGGAATAAGCGCTAAAAATCGCATCATACATCCTGAATAGTATGAAGTTCTGCTTCCGGAGCTTTTAACTCCATGAAAGAAAATGTTTTTTACGATGATGCTGCGAGCAGGCTAATTATTATGGGGCGACCAGAGTCACTACAGGAAATATTACCCGTCAGGGTAATAAACAGGGCTACCTATAAAGAGGTATCCCGTTAACCCGCAGCATTAAGCCTTTTTTTGTAATGCTGAGAGTTGATCGGGATCATGTGAACTGTTTCAGTTCCGATTATTTTCCAGGCTTGCTTTAACGGTATTGCTTGCCTATGCTGCAAGCCGTAACACGACTCGGGGTGCCCTTCTTTGTGAAGGCTGAGAAATACCCGTATTACCTGATCTGGATAATGCCAGCGTAGGGAAGTCTGATGCCTGACCGCATTCGCCTTCTTGTTCGCCGGTTGGGAGCTACGATGACACATCAACCTCAACACCTTTCTGCCGCGCACTTCGCGCCCATTCTGCACACTTTCCGTCGTCAGTCACCGTTGGTGCACTGCATGACCAATGACGTGGTCCAGAACTTTACTGCCAATGTGTTACTCGCACTCAATGCCTCACCGGCAATGGTGATCGATGCTGGCGAAGCGGCAGAGTTCAGCCGCTTTGCCGATGCGTTGCTGATTAACGTCGGCACCTTAACCCGCGAGCGTCAGCAGGCGATGCAGGCTGCCGTCACCGCCGCCCGGGAGGCGGGCACACCCTGGACGCTCGATCCGGTGGCCGTCGGCGCGTTAACGCTGCGCAGCGACTTTTGTCAGCAGCTGCTCAGCCAGCAACCGGCGGTGATCCGCGGCAATGCGTCAGAGATTCTGGCGCTGGCGCAGCAGGCCAGCGGCGGGCGCGGTGTCGATACGCTGCTTCAGGCGGATGCAGCGCTCGATGCGGCACAGCAACTCGCAAAGACCTGTCACACGCTGGTCATTGTCACCGGCGAAGTGGACTATGCCACTGATGGTCAGCGAGTCATCGCCATAACCGGTGGAAGCCCGTTAATGACGCGCGTGGTCGGAACCGGCTGCGCACTTTCTGGTGTTGTGGCAGGATTCAGTGCTCTGCCAGGCGATAGGCTCATGAATGTGGCGGCGGCCTGTCAGATAATGGCCCTGGCAGGGGGAAAGGCGGCGGCGCAGGCAGCCGGACCGGGCAGCTTTGTCATGGCGTTTATTGATGCACTCTGGACGCTGGAGGTGGAGCATGAAGCGCATTAATGCTCTGACGATTGCCGGTACCGATCCCAGTGGCGGCGCGGGCATTCAGGCCGATCTGAAAACCTTTTCAGCTCTGGGTGCCTACGGTACCAGTGTGATTACCGCACTGGTGGCGCAGAACACGCAGGGCGTGCAGTCGGTTTATGGCATTGCGCCTGACTTTGTTGCCGACCAGCTCGATTCGGTACTGGATGATGTGCGTATCGACAGCGCAAAAATCGGCATGCTGTCTGAAACGGCCATTGTGGAACGGGTTGCAGCCCGGCTGAGGCGCGCTGAGATTCCGTTTGTCGTGCTGGATACGGTAATGGTCGCGAAAAGTGGTGATGCGCTGCTTTCGCCCGATGCCGTGGCCAGCGTACGGGAGCAGTTATTACCGCAGGTGTCGCTGATCACGCCAAATCTGCCGGAAGCGGCAGCGTTGCTGGATTGCGCTATTGCCACCGATGAGGCAGAGATGCGCGAGCAGGGGCGGGCATTGCTGGCACTCGGCTGTCAGGCCGTGCTGATGAAGGGCGGTCATCTGGCGGCGGCAGAGAGTCCGGACTGGCTGATTACTCACTCAGCGGAACAGCGATTCAGTACGCCACGGGTGCATACCCGCCATACCCATGGTACCGGCTGCACGCTGTCGGCCGCCTTAGCCGCGTTGCGTCCGCGTCATGCTGACTGGGCAGAGACAATTGAAGAAGCGAAAAACTGGCTGCAGCAGGCATTGTTACAGGCGGATTCGCTGGAGGTCGGGAAAGGCATCGGACCGGTGCACCATTTTCATCAGTGGTGGTGATGGCGAAGACCCGCATCGACCTTCAATCAGGCGGTGCGGGCAGTTTCAGGTTCAGGGCGCTTCAAACCAGGCGCTGTTACGCTCGGCAATCGGGGTAATAGAGAAGATCATCTCCTGCAGGTGACGACGCATTGCCGCTTCGCCAGCGTCGGCATCATGACGCTTCAAAGCGGCAAAAATCTCTTCATGCTGCTCAATCAGCTTCTCCGGTGGTGAGACTTCACTCAGTGTCAGAAACCGCACCCGGTCCATGGCCGCTTTTATGTTTTCTACCGTCTCCCAGGCCAGCTTGCAGTCAATGCTTTCAGCGATCAGACGATGAAACTCATCGTCTAATGTGAGGAAAGCCTGGCTGTCATGCCGCTCAGCAGCCATGCGCTGCAGCTGCAGATTATGTTCCAGCGCCATCAGTGCGGAATCATCAATCTCCAGCGCGGCACGACGTACTACCGACACCTCCACCGCCTCACGGATAAATCGGCCATCCGCGACACGTTTAGCGGAGATTTTGCGCACGAAGGTGCCGCGCTGCGGCAATACCTGTACCAGTCCGGCTTCAGCCAGCTTAATGAACGCTTCACGCACCGGCTGGCGTGAGACGTTGAAGCGTGCTGAGACCTCTTTTTCAGAGAGCAGCGAACCTGGCTGAATTGCGCAGGTAACAATATCTTTGCGCAGATAACGATAAATCTGCTGATTTACCGGTTCGCTGGTAGTAATGGTATAGGCGATCGACATGCAGCAATATCCATATTACGGCTGGCCGGGGCCAGCGCGATGGGAAAGTGTCAGTCTAATCAGCGCGCTGCGTCTGCGCCAGCGCTTTTAGCCGCGGTTGAGACACTGATGCACTGTCGCTCGTGCACCCTGGGTAGTGAGTTGCTGATACCAGGCCGTCAGCCGGGCGACCACGTCGCCATTCTGCGCCAGATCCTCGCCGAAGACTTCGCGGATGGCGAGCAATGCCCGCACGCGAGCCTCACCCTCTTCGCTGGCGGCAACACACTCTGCGAGCTGCGCTTTCATCGGATCGCGGATGTCGATCGGCTGACCCTGTTCATCGACGCCGCCGACATAGCGCATCCAGCCCGCTACGCCCAGCAGCAGCAGATCGCAGTCACTGCCGCGCTGCAGGTGCCAGCGCAGGCTGTCGAGCATACGCTGTGGCAGTTTCTGTGTGCCGTCAGTGGCAATCTGTCCTGTGCGATGTTTAATGGCGCGGTTTTCATAACGCGCAATCAGTGAATCGGCATAGGCATTAAGATCCACGCCCTGAGTGCGCAAAGTAGGAGCCTGCTCATCGATCATCAGTGAACGGGCAGCGGCACGGAAATGGGGATCGGCCATGCAGTCGCTGATGTACTCATAACCCGCCAGGAAGCCAAGGTACGCCAGGAAAGAGTGGCTGCCATTCAGCATGCGCAGTTTCATCTCTTCGTAGGGCAGGACATCGCTGACCAGTTCTGCGCCCGCGTTTTCCCACGCCGGACGACCATTGACGAAGTTATCTTCAATCACCCACTGGAAGAAGGGTTCCGCTTCAACCGCAACCGGATCGCTGGAACCCAGGCGTGCGCTCAGGGCCGCAAACGCCGCATCCGTCATTGCCGGAACGATGCGATCGACCATGGTTGAGGGGAAGGTAACGTGCTGCTGAATATACTCTGCCAGCGCCGGATCCTGCTGCCGCGCCAGTTGCACAATCACGTTGCGGGTGACGTGACCATTTTCCGGCATGTTGTCACAGGACATCACGCTGAAGGCAGGTAACCCCTGGTCACGGCGGCGGCGGATCGCGGCCAGAATCAGACCTGGCAGCGAGCGCGGCGCATCCGGATGCTGCAAATCATGGACGATATCGGGATGATCGGGATTTAAATTGCCACTGGCGGGCTGATGGCAGTAGCCTTTTTCAGTGACGGTCATGGAGACAATCGCCACTTCAGGTTGACTCATGGCGTTAATCACCGCCTCAATACCGTCACTTTTACCGTGCAGCGCCTGGGTAATAACGCCAATCACCCGGGTATGCAAAGAATCATCGGCCATCTCTGTCAGGGTATAGTGCAGATGCTGCTCACGCAGGGCCTGAATCAGCGCGCCGCTGTTGAGGTTAACTTCGCAATATCCCCAGTCGCTGCCCTGTTCAGCCAGCCTGTCGCTGCAGAGTGCCTGATGAGCGCGATGAAACGCACCAAAACCGATATGCACCATGCGGGTTTTTAACTGGCTGCGGTCGTAAGCGGGGCGCCGGACCTCAGCGGGGAGGCGATCAATCTGTAACATAGTCCGTCCTTATGGCAAACGGGGCGCAAAGCGCCCCAAAATCATCGTTCTGTTAGCGGAACAACACTCAGACCGAAACCGGTTTATCCTCAGGTTTCGGACTGCGAATCACAAACAGCACCAGGAAAGCCCCCAGCGCGGCGATACAACCCGCCAGCACAAAGGCGCTATCGAATTTACCAGTGTGCTGAACAATAAAGCCGGTGACGATCGGCCCGATGATGCCGGAAAGGCTCCCCACCAGATGGATAAAGCCGCTGATGCTGCCGATACGGCTCTTGTGCACCACATCCTGAATAATCGCCCAGTAGATCGCGCCGGTGATGTAGAGAAAGAAAATGGAGACCGACATCATCATCACGGCGGGAACCACCTCTTTTATCGTACCCGCCAGCGCCACACAAATCGCGGCTGCCAGCAGTGAGACCACCAGCACAATTTTGCGGGACAACAACAGTTTGCCGGTGATATTAAAGATTTTATCGGAGATCCAGCCACCCAGTGCCAGGCCAACGAACCCGACAATCCACGGGATCATGGTGGTGATACTCATCGATTTGATATCCAGGCCGTGCGCCTGTACCAGATAGGCCGGGAACCAGCTCAGGAAGAAGAACAGGATGTAGTTGTAGCTGAAGAAGGCGAACGCCGTGACCAGGATAATCGGCTGGCGCAGATAGTAACCAAAGGGATGCGGCGTTTCAGACAGGTCTACCTCATCATTCGGGCTGGTGGCTTTCAGGCGATCGATCAGCTGACGCTCTTTTTCGGTGACAAGTTTGCTCTTCGCCGGATTATCAGCGGCAAAGAAAAGCCAGAACGCCATCCATACCAGACCGATACAGCAGACGATCACAAAGGCCGGACGCCAGCCGTAGGCCAGGGCAAGATAACCAATGATCGGGCCGGCGACTGCGCCACCTAAGGGTGACCCGGCACTCAGTAAGCCCATCGCCGTGGCGGCCTGTTTCTTCGGGAACCAGCCATTAATCGCTTTGTTAGCTGAAGAGCAGATCGGGCCTTCAGCCATACCGAACAGCACTCGCAGGATCAGCAGCGACCAGAAGCCGGTGGCCAGCGCGGTCATGCCGCAGAAAATGGACCAGGCACCCACGGCCACGGCCAGCACGATTTTGGGTCCATAGCGGTCAGTGGCGAGGCCACCGACAAAGTTAAACAGGGCATAGCCGAAGAAGAAGCTGCCGAAGATCATGCCGAACTGCTCAGCATTAATCGCCAGATCTTTCTCAACCAGCGGCACCGTCAGCGACAGGGCAACACGATCAAGGTAATTGATCATATAAACCAGGAACAGCAACAAAACGAGGGTCCAGCGCAGATTCTTGAACATACATACTCCGTGATCTGTTTTATCTTTTTAATTATGCCGGCGGGTACACACCGGCAGAGGAGACCTGGTGTTCAGTAGGCATTAACCCATCTGAAGGATCACTTTGCAGCAGGTGCGCGGATCTTTTTCGAACAGGGTCATCGCGCGTTCAATCTCCTGCAGCGGGAAGTAGTGGGTGACCAGCTTCTCTGGCTGGATTAACCCTTTTTCCATCCATTCAATCACCTGCGGGAAGCGGTTACTGTTAAGACGCGACGTAAACAGCGACAGCTCTTTGCTGGTAAGACTTTGCTGAGTAATGCTGCACGGTTCGCCGGAGAAGCCCAGCAGACCGATGCGCGCGGCGGGTGAGGCGAGAGCAGCCGCCTCTGCCAGAATGGTGGGGTGGCAGGCTGCGTCGATAACCAGCGTAGGCTGCACGCCCTCAAGCTGCGCCGCCAGAGGGATTTCGCTGTTATCGAACAAGTGATCGGCACCGCTCTGCTCAGCCAGCGCCAGACGTTCCGGCAGGCGATCCACTACCATCACCGTTTTCACCTGATAGACGCCCTTCAGCACCTGAATGGCGGTGAGCCCCATCGGACCGGCACCATAAATCAGCGCCACATCATCCGGCTGTGGCTTGAGGAATGCCGTGATATTGGCGGCGATAGTGAAAGGCTCGACCAGGCTGGCGAGTTTATCGGGAATCGCGTCCGGCAGGTGCCAGGCATTTCTGGCCGGGGCCAGCGCATACTCGCTAAAGCCGCCGTCGCGGTGCACGCCAATTACCTGCAGGGTGGTACAGACATTCGGACGGCCTACCGAGCAGGGATAGCAGTGACCGCAGCTTACCACCGGATCGACTGCGACGCGCTGGCCCAGCCGTGCCGCGTCGACACCGTCACCCACCGCATCAATCACGCCAAAAAACTCGTGACCAATCACTCGCGGATATTTCGCGAACGGGTTATGACCGTGCCAGATGTGCACGTCCGATCCGCAGATGCTGGCATAGGCCACTTTAACCCGGACTTCGCCCGCCGCGGGTTGTGGCAGTGGACGTTCAGCTACCACCAGTTCACCCGGCTGTTCAATAACAACACTTTTCATGTGTTTCTCCTTACCAGTTCCACAGCGTGCCATCTTCAAGACGGGCGACCGGCAGATAGGCAGGCTCATAGGGATATTTCGCCGCCAGTTTCTCGTTGAATTCAATGCCCAGGCCCGGCTTGTCGCCAGGATGCATGTAGCCCTGGTCAAAGGTCCAGTTAGCATCAAACAGTTCCATCATCTGTTCGGAGAAGCCCATGTACTCCTGCACGCCGAAGTTCGGCACCCAGAGGTCAAAGTGCAGTGCAGCCGCCATGCAGACAGGGGAGAGATCAGAAGGACCGTGCGAGCCGGTGCGTACCTGATAAAGCGAGGCAAAATCAGCGATGCGCCGCATCCCGGTAATACCGCCTGCGTGAGTGATGGTGGTGCGGATGTAGTCGATCAGCTGCTCTTCAATCAGCTGCTTACAATCCCAGATGCTGTTAAACACTTCACCTACCGCAATCGGCGTGACGGTGTGCTGGCGGATCAGACGGAAGCATTCCTGATTCTCGGCAGGCGTCGGATCTTCCATCCAGAACAGACGATAATCTTCCACGCTCTTGCCGAAGCGCGCCGCTTCAATCGGCGTCAGGCGATGGTGCATGTCATGCAGCAGATGCTCATCGAAACCGAATTTATCGCGGATCGCGGCAAAGAGTTTAGGGGTGAAATCGAGGTATTTTTCCGTTGACCAGAGCTGCTCTTCCGGCCAGTTACCTTTGGTTGCAGGTTCGTAGGCCAGGCCTTTGCCTTTTGCCATGCCGTAGGTGGTTTTCATGCCCGGTACGCCGCACTGCGCGCGGATCGCTTTGAAGCCCAGCTCTTTGTGTTTCGCGTAGTCATCCATCACTTCATCGATGGTGTGGCCGGTGGTGTGGCAATAAACCATTACGCCGGTGCGTGAAGCGCCACCCAGCAGTTGGTAAACCGGCATATTCGCGGCTTTACCTTTGATATCCCACAGCGCCATATCAACCGCAGAGATAGCCGACATGGTAACCGGACCACGACGCCAGTAAGCGCCTTTATAAAAGTATTGCCAGATATCTTCGATCTGATGCGCATCGCGGCCAATCAGCTGTGGGCAGACATGATCTTTCAGGTAGGAGGCGACCGGCAGTTCGCGGCCATTCAGCGTGGCATCACCCACGCCAGTCAGCCCCTGATCGGTGGTGATCTTCACGGTAACAAAGTTTCTGCCTGCGCAGGTTACAAATACTTCCGCCTTAACAATTTTCATCCGGTTTGCCTTTCAGTCAGCGTTCAATGATGAAAAAATACGCGGTTTAATACTACCATACAAGTTTGCCTGGCAGAGTTGTGAAGCCAGTCACAGAGAGTTTTCTGGGGTAAAAAGGGGTGGTGAACAGCAGTATCATTGTCACGCGTTGGCCCGTTTACGGGCGCACCTCAGGGATGAGGTGCGTACTAAAAACGCCGGGAGCGTTTTTGAACAACGCCACGCGTTGGCCCGTTTACGGGCGCACCTCAGGGATGAGGTGCGTACTAAAAACGCCGGGAGCGTTTTTGAACAACGCCACGCGTTGGCCCGTTTACGGGCGCACCTCAGGGATGAGGTGCGTAATCGCGCGGGCCGAGCGGCCATGGAGGGGTTAAGCGACTTTCCAATCTGCCCGTGTTCCCTTCACAGGCTCGGTCTTACAGGTGACTGGGGCAGACTTTGCCAACACTCTCAGGGGACTTTCATCCCCTTAATCATCTTCAGGCAAGTAAATCACACTGTGGTGGCAGGCGACAGCTCAGCGCACCCGCCATCACCTCAATCACGAATTCACGCCCGGAGAGCGGTTCACCATCAAGGTTAAAGGTCATCTCGTGCGGAGAGCGAATCGTCAGCGACTCCAGTTGCGTGGTGACAATGCCGGGATTGTCATCGTCGCCGGTCAGCGAGTGCAGCAGCGTCGGCAGCAACTCCTGCGCGGTAACAATACTGACGTCAAGCCGGCCATCGTTGATCAGCGCACCAGGGCATAAGCGCTGACCGCCGCCCGCCTGACGCCCGTTACCGATACCGATAACCAGCGCATCACCCTGCCAGGCGAAATCGGGACCGCTGATTTCGCAGGTATCGGGTTTCAGCGTATCCATGCGCATCAGGCCGTGAATAAAGTAGGAGACACCACCCAGCGCGGATTTCAGCTTTTCCGGTGTTTCTGTGGTGATGCGGGTGCCAAATCCGCCTGTTGCCATATTGATAAAGTAGTGGCTCTTGTTGACTCTGGCCAGATCGATGGCATTCGCTTTGCCCTGAATCGCCAGTCGCAGTGCCGGTTCCATCTCTTCCGGGATGCCGACGCTGGTGGCAAAGTCGTTGGCGGTTCCCAGCGGCAGGATACCCAGCACCGGGCGATGATCGGCATCTGATGCCGCCAGCGCTGTCGCGATCTCATTTATGGTGCCATCGCCACCGCCTGCAACGACGGTTTCCGCCTGCAGCGCAATCGCCTCTTTGACGTACCTGTCGCCATCGCCTTTTTCGAACGTGACACGCACCGCAATGTTGAAGCCTTCTTCACGCAGGGTGGTAATGGCTTCGCGCAGATCATCATTACCCGCGCCTTTCCCATTCAGGATGAGCAGCGTAAGCGGTTTATTATCCATTTTGCGTTCCTTGAAGAACTACAGAGTAAGAAGGGAATGTATAGCACAGCTGCCAGCAGTAAATTATTGGCGAAAGAGAGGAAAAAGAAAACCCGCACGGGGGAGCCGGGCGGGTAAATGAGGTGGTTCCTGGTAAATCTGCCGTTAGTTGTTACTCGTTAGCAGCAGGCGGGACTATAAAGCAGCGCTACGCAGGGGTCTGTGATCCTGTTCTGATTTCCTCAAATTGTTTCCGTTGGTAAACGATTATGAGGATCCCGGGTATCTTCGCTATGGTCAAAGTTGCGCAGCAGCAGCGCAAAACGCAGATCGACCTCTTCCGGCACCCGCAGCCAGACGCGATGGCCATCGCCGGGTGCGACCTCCGTGGGTTCACCGCGGGCATTCTGCAGCGCATCCAGCTGACCATTCAGGTTGCCTTCGGGCGTCATGATCTCCACGCTGTCGTGCAGCATAAACTTGTTCTTCACGGCCACTTCCGCCCATTCGCCCCGACGCTCGCCGGTAAATTCACCAACAAACTGCTGGCGATCCGAGACCGAAAAGCCCTGCTGATAATTCTGGTAGCTGTCGTGAGTATGACGGCGCAGGAAACCTTCGGTATAGCCGCGATGGGCCAGGCCTTCCAGCGTTAACAGCAGTGTGGGATCAAACGGCTTACCGGCCGCGGCATCATCAATCGCCCGGCGATAAACCTGAGCGGTGCGGGCGCAGTAGTAGTAGGACTTGGTGCGTCCCTCAATCTTCAGTGAATGTACGCCCATCTCGCTGAGCCGCTCCACGTGCGCCACTGCGCGCAGATCCCGTGAGTTCATGATGTAGGTGCCGTGCTCATCTTCGAACGCGCTCATCACCTCGCCCGGCTTCATTTTCTCTTCCAGCAGAAATACCTTGTCGGTGGGCTGACCGATGCCCAGCGTGGGCATCACATCCTGTACCGGGATAGGCTCATGAATACCGACGATATTCCCCACTTCATCCTGCTGGCCTTCCGCCACTTTATATTCCCAGCGACAGGCGTTGGTGCAGGTGCCCTGATTCGGATCGCGTTTATTCATATAGCCCGACAGCAGGCAGCGACCGGAATAGGCCATACAGAGCGCGCCATGAACAAAGACTTCCAGCTCCATCTCCGGCACCTGCTGGCGGATCTCAGCGATCTCCTCCAGTGACAGCTCGCGTGACAGAATCACCCGGCTCAACCCCATCTGCTGCCAGAATTTTACCGTGGCCCAGTTGACCGCATTGGCCTGTACCGACAGGTGAATCGGCATCGTCGGGAAAGCCTCACGTACCAGCATGATCAGGCCGGGATCGGACATGATCAGCGCGTCGGGCTGCATCGCCACCACTGGCGTTAAGTCACGAATAAAGGTTTTCAGCTTGGCGTTGTGCGGCGCAATGTTCACTACCACATAGAATTTTTTTCCCAGCGCGTGCGCTTCGTTGATGCCCAGTGCGAGATTCTCGTGGGTAAATTCGTTGTTGCGCACCCGCAGGCTGTAGCGCGGCTGGCCAGCGTAGACGGCATCGGCACCATAAGCGAAGGCGTAACGCATGTTCTTCAGCGTGCCGGCGGGGGAAAGCAGTTCGGGTTTCATGATGTTCTCACTGATGTCAGGTCAGTATGCCGCCTTAAGCGGCAGAAGCAGGGCCGTCAGGCCCTGCAAAAGGTGCGGAATTGTAGGCAGTGAGAAAAGGGAAGTAAATTGATCGGGATCAAACTAGATCAAATGACAGGCGTCCGCTTCCCAGCGATAGCCCATGCCGTAAACGGCACGAATAAAGGGCTGCTCGCTGTCAAGATTCTCCAGCTTGCGTCGCAGATTCTTGATATGGCTGTCGATGGTGCGGTCGGTGACCACGCGATAGTCATCATAGAGATGGTTGAGCAGCTGTTCGCGTGAAAAGACCTTGCCCGGCTCCAGCGACAGGGTTTTCAGCAACCGGAACTCCGCCGGGGTAAGATCCAGCGGCTTTTCACGCCAGCTGGCGAAGAATCGGCTCTCATCAACCCGCAGTAACGAGGCGCTCTGCGGCTCCTCCGCCGACCGTTTTACCCGGCGCAGAATGGTTTTGACCCGCGCCACTACTTCACGCGGGCTGAAGGGTTTACAGATGTAGTCATCCGCGCCCAGCTCCAGCCCCAGCAGCCGATCAATCTCTTCAGTGCGGGCGGTGACCATAATAATCGGCAGCTCGGAATGACGACGGATTTCGCGGCACAGCGTTAAGCCATCAGTGCCCGGCAGCATCAAATCCAGCAGCATTAAATCGGGTGGCGTCTGGCGCACATACTCCAGCACCGCATTGCCGTCGGCGATGTGATGGGTACGGTAGTTCGAGGCGTGCAGATAATCGATCATCAGCTGCGCCAGTTTCGGCTCATCTTCGATCACCAGAATCAGCGGGTCATGGTTTTCCTGGCTCATAAGCGTCTACACAGGGGGAACATAGCGCAAGTGTAGCGCGATTTTCAGTCCACCTAAATCAGAGTGCGCCGCATGAATGTCGCCGCCGTGCGCGTCAGCGATATTTTTACAGATGGCCAGGCCCAGGCCCGAGCCGCCGCTGGCGCGATTGCGCGAGCCTTCGGTGCGGAAAAAACGCTCAAAAATCTGCACCTGATGTTCTCTGTCCACCCCTGGTGCGCTGTCATCAAACTCGATGTGCCAGTGGGGGGCTTCATACTTCAGCGTCACTTCAACCCGTCCACCGCTGTCGGTGTAGCGCAGGCTGTTCTCAAGCAGGTTGGTGAACAGCTGAATCAGGCGGTCGGGATCGCCGAAGAAAGGGGCGTGGTCGGGCAGATTCAGCTTCAGCGTCAGGCCGTGCGCGCGATAACGTTCGGCAAAGCTGCCTGCGGTCACTTCCAGCAGTTGCACCAGATCGGTCGCCTGCTTGCGGTAGGCGAGGGCACCCACGTCCGACAGCGACAGCTGATGCAGGTCTTCGACCAGCTTGGTCAGCACCACGACTTCACTCTGCAGTGAGGCGATAGCGTCTGGCGTCAGTTTGCGTACGCCATCCTGCATCGCTTCCAGTTCACCGCGCAGGATCGCCAGCGGCGTGCGCAACTCATGGGAGATATCAGCCATAAAGGCGCGGCGCATGCTTTCGTTTTTCTCCAGTGAGCTGGCCAGCAGGTTAAAGTCACCGGCCAGCTGGCCCAGCTCATCCCGGCTGCTGACTTCAACGCGGGTGGCAAAATTACCCGCCGCCAGATGATGCGTGCCGTCGACCAGCCGCTTGACCGGTGCCAGCAGGCCACGCGCCATCAGCCAGGTCGCCAGCGCCGCCAGCAGCGTTGACAGCCCCACGATAATCCAGCTGGTTCGCCGCTGCTGTTGATCAAAGTTAATATCGGTACTGCGCGTCAGCCGCTCCGGCGGCGAGCCGATGACCCAGCCGACCACCTTGCCGGTGCTGGTGGTAATGTTGCGGCGTGTCCCCTCCGGCGGCACCGGCGCACGTGGCCCGACCATCACTTTATATTGTTGATCGAGGATCCAGAACTGGGTGCGCCAGCCGTGTGGCGGCAGCTGGCTGTTGCTGTCGGGATTCTGCTCCAGTGAACGCAACATGGTGAAGACCAGCCGATCGTTGTGGCGCAGAAAATCCCAGTTACCGTGTTGCTCATACTGATCGGCCAGCGCATCGCTGAGCAGATTTAACCGCTGCTCATTGCCGCGCTTGATATAGTCGACAAAGCCGTGTTCGAAACTGAGACGAACGCCCCAGTGCATGGTGATCAGCACCAGCATGCAGGTGGCGAAAATCGCCATAAACAGTTTGGCCCCGATGCCCAGGCGCAGGTTAACTCTCATTTTTTTCTCCGGCGTCGCAGATCAACGTTGGTACTTACCTGTGGCGGGACGCGCCAGAACACCAGCGCGGGCAGGATGATAATCAGCGACATGCAAAGGTAGGTATAAATAAACATCTGGTGCTCCGCTGCGCTGTTTGCTGCGCTCTCCTGGGCAAACGCGCCCAGCAGCAGCCCGGCCACAGTGACGCCAATACTCATCGACAGCTGCATAATCATCGACAGCAGACTGTTCCCGCTGGAGGCCAGCTCATCGGGCAACTCCTTCAGCGTCAGGGTATTCATTGACGAGAAGCGGATGGCGTTGACCATGCCCTGCAGAAACAGCACCAGCGGCAGTAGCCAGACCCAGCCCAGGATTGCCACCAGCGGGAACAGCAGGACCACCAGCGCCAGTGCTATGGTCGACATCACCAGCACATTGCGGTAGCCATAGAGATTGACGATGCGCACCACAATGCGCTTCATTCCCATGTTGCCCAGCACCATCGGAATCATCATCAGACCGGCGTGAAACGGGCTGTAACCCATGCCGAGCTGCAGAAAGATTGGCGTCATAAAGGGCAGCATACCGCTGCCGATGCGACCGGTAAAACTGCCGAGCAGGCCAATAGCGTAAACGCGATGATCAAACAGCTTCAGGCTGAACAGAGCGTTATCATTGCCGCGCGCATGCATCAGGTAAAACAGCAGAGAGAACAAGCCAGTGAGTATCATGGCACCCAGCAGCAACGGCGAACCGCCGCTGCTGCGCTGACCATCCAGCGCCAGTGTCAGGAGGGCCATGCCGGTTGCCAGCAGGATAAAGCCGCCGAAATCAAAGCGGCGTGTCTGCATGCTGTAGTTGGGCATCAGCATCAGGGTGGCGATAGCGCCTGCAATGCCGACCGGGATATTAATCAGAAAGATCCAGTGCCAGCTGGTGTACTCCACCAGCACACCGCCCAGCGCCGGGCCGAGCAGCGGACCAATCTGACCGGGGAGGGTCACAAAGGTCATGGCGGACATATATTGCTCGCGCGGCACGATTTTCATCACCGTCAGGCGACCCACCGGCACCATCATGGCCCCGCCAATCCCCTGAACCACGCGCGACAGCACCAGCTGATCCAGCGTGCCGGACAGAGCGCACAGCAGCGAACCCAGGCTGAACAGCACAATCGCGCAGAAGAAGATGTTGCGCACGCCAAAGCGATCCGCCAGCCAGCCGCTGACCGGCAGCATGACGGCCACCGTCAGCACGTAATAGACGATCACCGAGTGCATGTGCAGCGGGCTGACGCCCAGGTCGTGTGCCATCGACGGGATCGCGGTATTGACGATGGTGGTATCCAGCGTCTGCATAAAGAAACCGATGGCAACAATCCACAGTTGCCAGCGGACGTTAGTGCTTTGCGTAGTCATCAATCCCCCCGATCAAGGCGTCACATCCGCCGTCCGTCGTCGCCAGACCCATTACTGTTGCTGCGCGGTGGCCAGCGGGCGTTTTCTGCGCCGCAGCTTATCCATCATTAAATAGACCACCGGCGTTGTGTAGAGCGTCAGCAGCTGACTCATCACCAGGCCGCCCGCGATGGTAATCCCCAGCGGCTGGCGCAGTTCCGCACCGTCGCCGCTGCTCAGCACCAGCGGCAGCGCGCCAAACAGCGCCGCCAGCGTGGTCATCATAATGGGCCGGAAGCGTAACAGGCAGGCCTGGAATATCGCCTCCCGCGCGCTGAGCTGGCCGTTGCGTTCGGCTTCCAGCGCAAAGTCGACCATCATGATGGCGTTCTTTTTCACGATGCCGATGAGCAGCAGAATCCCGATCAGCGCAATCAGGCTGAAGGGCGTATCGAACAGTTCCAGCGCCAGCAGCGCACCGACACCCGCCGAAGGCAGGGTAGAGAGGATTGTCAGCGGATGGACATAGCTCTCATAGAGGATCCCCAGCACGATATAGACTGCCGCTATCGCCGCCAGCATCAACCAGAGCTGGCTGCTCTGCGACTGCTGAAACACCTGCGCGGTTCCGGCAAAGCTGCCGCGCACGCTGGATGGCACGCCGATCGCCGTCATGGTGCGTTCAATCGCTTCCGACGCCTGTGACAGCGATACACCCTCTGGCAGGTTGAACGAGATGGTCGATGCCGCCGACAGCCCTTCATGGTTAACCGACAGCGGCGCATTCGCTGGCTGCCAGTGGGCGAACCACGACAGCGGTATCGCTTTACCTTCGCTGTTAATGACAAACATCTGCGACAGGGCGCTGATATCCTGGGTGTAGCGTGGATCGACCTCCATCACCACTTTGTACTGGTTTAATGGCTGATAGATGGTAGAAATCTGACGCTGACCAAAGGCGTTATTCAGCAGGGCATTGGCCTGAGAGACGTCGATACCGAGCCGCGCCATGCTTTCGCGGTCATAGGTCAGCGCCATCTCGCTGCCTTTATCCTGCTGATCGGAGTTCACGTCCGCCAGCTGCGGCAGGGCAGAAAACGCCTCGCGGATTTTCGGCTCCCACGTCCGCAGCGCGGCGAGATCGTCCGACAGCAGTGAATACTGATAGCCGGCATTCGACTCCCGGCCACCGACCCGCAGATCCTGCACCGCATTCAGATAGAGGCTGGCACCCGGCTCTTTTGCCAGCTTTGTGCGCAGCCGCGCGATGATCTCCACGGCACTCTCTTTGCGCTCTGACAGCGGCTTCAGGGAGATAAACATTGAGCCGCTATTGGTCCGCATGCCACCGGTAAAGCCCACCACGCTGTCTACAGCGGGATCGGCACCGACGATCTCCATAAAATCCTGCAGCTTACTGCGCATCGCCTGAAACGAAATGCTCTGGTCAGCAGAGATAAAGCCGGAGAGTCGCCCGGTATCCTGTTCCGGCATAAAGGTCTTTGGGATATGAACAAACAGCCAGCCGGTCAGGAAGATGGTGGCGAAAAGCAGCAGCATGACCCAGCGTGCATGGTTCAGTACCACGTTAAGCGAACGACCATAACCCTGCTGAATCGCCATCAGCAGCCGGCCTGCGCCGCGCCGACGGGGCTGGCTGCGCGGCCCGTGGGGCTTCAGCAGATACGCGCACATCATCGGTGTCAGGGTGATGGAGATAAATAGCGAGATGATGATCGACACCGACAGCGTAATGGCAAACTCAGAGAAGAAACGACCAATCAGTCCGCCGATCATCAGCAGCGGCAGGAACACGGCAACCAGCGACAGGCTCATCGACAGCACGGTAAAGCCGACTTCCCGTACCCCTTTCAGCGCGGCGGCCAGCGGTTTCATGCCCGCTTCGACGTGGCGGGCAATGTTCTCCAGCACCACAATCGCATCATCCACCACAAAGCCGGTGGCGATGGTCAGCGCCATCAGCGACAGGTTATTCAGGCTGAAGCCGCACAGGTACATTGCGGCAAAGGTGCCGATCAGCGAAACCGGTACGGCGACGGCGGGGATCAGCGTGGCGCGACCGGAGCGCAGGAAAACAAACACCACCAGAATCACCAGCGCCACGGCGATTAACAGAGACTGCTCCACTTCATGCAGCGAGGCGCGAATGGTGGGCGAGCGATCCTGAGCAATCTGCAGATCGATGGCGGCCGGTATCACCTCATGCAGCAGCGGCATTTCGGCACGGATGCGGTCAACCGTATCGATAACGTTGGCTTCAGGCGTTTTGCGGATCAACAGCAGCACGGCCGGTTTACCGCGTGACATCCCGGCGTTGCGTACGTCCTGAACCGAATCTTCCACGGTCGCCACATCTGACAGCTTCACCGCCGCGCCGTTTTTATAATGCACGATCAGCGGCTGATACTCGCGGGCGGTCTGCAGCGCGTCATTGGTGCGCAACTGCCAGCGCTGCTGCACATCATCCAGTGCGCCCTGCGGGCGGCGCTGGTTGGCGTTCGAGATCGCGGTGCGCACCGCATCCAGCGAGACACCTTGATTAAACAGCGCCTGCGGATTCAGCGCTACCCGCACGGCGGGCAGCGAACTGCCCCCCACGGTAACGTCGCCCACGCCCTCGATCTGCGACAGCTTTTGTGCCAGCTGGGTCGAGGCGTAATCATAGAGCTGACCGGGATTGTAGGTATCCGAGGTCAGCGTCATGATCATAATTGGCGCATCAGAGGGGTTCACTTTGCGGTAAGTCGGACGTGAGGGCATCCCGGTCGGCAGCAGGCTTTGCGCCGCATTGATCGCGGCCTGCACATCGCGCGCCGCGCCGTTGATGTCACGATCAAAATCGAACACCAGAATGATGCGGGTGCTGCCCAGCGAACTGGTGGAGGTCATTTCACTGACGCCCGCGATGCGTCCCAGCGAGCGCTCCAGCGGCGTGGCCACCGACGACGCCATAATCTCCGGTGAGGCACCCGGCAGTGATGCCGAGATAACAATCACCGGGAAATCGACCTGTGGCAGCGGGGCAACCGGCAGCAGCCGGAACCCCAGCATGCCCGCAAGGGCGATGGCCAGCGTCAGCAGGGTCGTCGCGACGGGCCGGTGGATAAACAGGGCAAAGAATTTCACTCTGCGGCCTCCGTGCGGCCAAAGCGGCGGCGGGTGGCATACGCCAGCCGATCAAACAGCAGGTAGATCACCGGCGTGGTGAACAGCGTCAGCACCTGGCTCAGAATCAGCCCGCCGACCATGGCAATGCCCAACGGATGACGCAGCTCGGCACCTACGCCGGTGCTGAGCATCAGCGGCAGCGCGCCAAGCAGGGCCGCCAGCGTGGTCATCAGAATCGGGCGGAAGCGCAGCAGGCAGGCCTGATAGATGGCATCTGCCGGCTTCATACCCTGTTCACGTTCGGCTGCAAGCGCAAAGTCGATCATCATGATGGCGTTCTTTTTCACGATGCCGATCAGCAGGATGATGCCGATAATCGCCACGATATCCAGCTCATTGCCGCTGAGCATCAGCGCCAGCAGTGCGCCGACACCTGCGGTGGGCAGCGTCGAGAGAATGGTGATCGGGTGAATAAAGCTCTCATAAAGCACGCCCAGCACGATGTACATCGCGACGATGGCCGCCACAATCAGCCAGACGGTGCTGCTCAGTGCGGCCTCAAACGCCAGCGTGCTGCCCTGGAACTGAGTCATCAGCTCGGCGGGCATGCCAAGCTGCGCTTCCGCCTGCGACACGGCTTTTACCGCGTCTTCCAGTGAATAGCCGTCAGCCACGTTAAACGAGAAGGTCGCCGACGGGAACTGGTCGAGATGGTTAATACTCAGCGGCGTGTGGCGCTGCTCGATGCGGGCAATGGCGCTCAGCGGCACGCTGCCGCCGTCGCTGCTGTTCAGGCGAATCGCATCCAGACTCGCCAGCCCTGGCGTGGCGTTGTTATCCTGCTCCAGCACCACACGATACTGATTCGCCTGGGTATAGATAGTGGAGATCAGCCGCTGCCCAAAGGCGTTATAGAGCGCATTATCGACATCCGCCATGCTGATGCCGAGGCGGCTGGCACTGTCGCGGTCCACGTTGACATAGGCTTCCAGCCCCTGATCCTGCCAGTCGCTGCTGACATCGCGCAGTTGTGGCAGGGTGCTGAGCCGGGTCAGCAGGGCCGGAACCCAGGTGCTGAGCGACGACAGTGAACCCGATTGCAGTGTGAACTGGTACGGTGTGCGGCTGGCCTGGGTATCAATGGTGAGATCCTGCACCGCCTGCAGCCACAACTGCACGCCCGGCACTTCACTGACCTGCTGTTGCAGGCGCTGCTGAATAGCAGGAATACGATCGTCGCGCTGATCCAGCGGCTTGAGGTTGATCTGCAGCCGCGCGCTGTTCAGCGAAGCATTGGTGCCATCCACGCCGACAAACGAGGTCATGCTCTCAACCGCCGGATCTTTCATGATGATGGAGGCAACATCGCGGGTGCGCTGCGCCATACTGGCGTAGGAGACCGACTGCGGGGCCTGCAGCGTACCCTGAATAATGCTGTTGTCCTGCTGCGGGAAAAAGCCTTTCGGGATCACCATCCACAACAGCAGCGTCAGGACCAGCGTGCCCAGCGCCACCGACAGCGTCAGCCAGGGATGATTCAGCACCCGGCTCAGGCCACGACCGTAGGTGGCGACGATACGATCAAACATCGCTTCACTGGCCCGCGAAAAGCGGTTCTGTTTGCGCAGCGACTCCGCGCTCAGCATTCTGGCGCACATCATCGGCGTCAGGGTCAGTGACACCACCGCTGAAATCAGAATCGCCACCGCCAGCGTGACGGCAAATTCACGGAACAGGCGGCCAATCACGTCGCCCATAAACAGCAGCGGAATCAGCACCGCAATCAGTGAGAAGGTGAGGGAGATGATGGTGAAGCCAATTTCTCCGGCCCCTTTCAGCGCGGCGGTCAGCGGTTTTTCCCCTTTCTCGATGTAACGCGAGATGTTCTCAATCACCACGATGGCATCATCGACCACAAAGCCGGTGGCGATGGTCAGTGCCATCAACGTGAGGTTATTAATGGAGAACCCGAGGAAGTACATCGCCGCAAAGGTACCGATCAGCGAAAGCGGCACCGCTACCGCCGGGATTAGCGTGGCGGGTACGTTGCGCAGAAACAGATAGATGATCATCACGACCAGCGCCATCGCCAGTATCAGCTCAAACTGCGTATCGTTGACCGAAGCGCGAATATTGGTGGTGCGGTCAGTGAGCAGTTTAACCTCTACCGATTTTGGCAGAGCGGCGGTCAGGGCGGGCAACATGGCACGGATATTATCTGCCGTGGCGATGATATTGGCGCCAGGCTGACGCTGAACGTTGAGCACAATCGCCGCATCGCGGTTGGCCCAGGCACCGAGCCAGCTGTTTTCTGCTCCCTGTTCGATGGTTGCCACATCCCCCAGACGGACCGGCGCACCATTTTTATAGCTGATGATCAGCTGGCGATAATCTTCTGCCGACTTCATCTGGTCATTGGCTGACAGGGTAACGGAGCGTGTCGGGCCATCCAGGCTGCCTTTAGCCGAGTTGACGTTGGCATTGCTGATCGCGGTCCGCACCGTTTCGCTGGTCAGGCCCAGTGCCGCCAGCGCCTGCGCATTCATCTTCACCCGCACTGCCGGACGCTGACCGCCTGACAGCGTCACCAGCCCGACGCCGCTGACCTGAGAGATTTTCTGTGCGACGCGCGTTTCCACCATATCCTGCACCTGCGTCAGCGGCATGCTGCGAGTGGTAACGGCCAGCGTCATGATCGGCGGATCGGCCGGATTCACTTTGCTGTAGACCGGCGGATTAGGCAGGTCGTTGGGCAGCAGATTAGTGGCAGAGTTAATGGCCGCCTGCACCTCCTGCTCGGCCACATCCAGCGGCAGCGTCAGCTGGAACTGCAGCGTCACTACTGAGGCACCGCCGGAGCTTTGCGACGCCATCTGTTTCAGGCCGGACATCTGACCAAACTGGCGCTCAAGCGGGGCAGTAATCGATGAGGTGACCACATCCGGGCTGGCACCCGGATAGAGCGTGACGACCTGGATGGTCGGATAGTCGACTTCGGGCAGCGCCGAGACCGGCAGGAAGCGGTAGCCCAGTATCCCGGCCAGCAAAATCGCAATCATCAACAGCGTGGTGGCGACCGGGCGCAGAATAAACTGGCGTGACGGCCCGCCACTGTGATCGGGAGGCATGACCTGCATTACTCACGCTCTCCTTTTGACGGCAGGGTCGCGCAGGTGGCGCGCGGCGCGTTGCTCTGTGGCGCGACCACCTCAACTTTCGCGCCTTCGGTCAGGCGATCCAGCCCGTCTGTCACCACGCGCTCACCCGCCTCCAGACCGGC
Source organism: Candidatus Pantoea gossypiicola (assembly GCF_008632075.1). Lineage (GTDB taxonomy): Bacteria > Pseudomonadota > Gammaproteobacteria > Enterobacterales > Enterobacteriaceae > Pantoea > Pantoea gossypiicola. Next base: position 98,072 of record NZ_VWVM01000001.1, on the reverse strand, counting down.
GCTGATCACCACTTTCTCACTATCCTGCAGGCCAGCAATTACGCTTTTTTTGCTGACCTTATTGTCACTGTTAACCACCCAGACAAAGTGGCCTTCGTTGCCCATCTGCAATGCGGCAGGCGGAATGACCACCGCATCCTGCAGGGTGTTGACCTTCAGCCGCACATTGACGAACTGGTTAGGGAACAGCGTGTCGTCCTGATTATCAAAGCGCGCTTTAATTTTGATGGTGCCGGTGGTGACATCAATCTGGTTATCCAGGCTCAGCAGTTTGCCGCTGGCGATCAGATTCTGATTACTGCGATCCCAGGCCTCCACCAGCAACGGCTGGCCGCTTTTCTGCGCCTGCAGAATCGAACTGATGCTGTTTTCTGCAAGGGTAAAAACCACATCAATCGGATGCGTCTGGGTGATCACCACGATACCGGTGGTGTCGCCGCTGGTGACATAGTTGCCAACATCCACCTGTTTCAGCCCGACACGGCCAGCAATCGGCGCGGTGATCCGGCTGTAGGTCAGATTAAGCTGTGCACTGGCGACGCCGCCCTCATCCGCTTTCAGGGTGCCGAGCGTTTCACTCACCAGTGAGCGCTGAGTGTCCAGCTCCTGTTGCGATACCAGCGAGGTTTTTGCCAGCTTCTCGAAGCGTGCCAGGTCGCGACGGGCATTCGCCAGCGTCGCCTGATCTTTCGCCAGCTGGCCCTGAGCCTGGGTTAACGCCACCTGATAAGGCCGCGGGTCGACTTCTGCCAGCAGATCGCCTGCGTTAACCTGCTGGCCTTCGGTGAAGTGGATCGCCAGCAGGTCGCCATTGACCCGACTGCGCACCGTGGCCGTGTTAGCGGCGGTCACCGTTCCCAGTCCGCTGAGGAACTGCGGCACGCTCTGTCGGGTGGCGGTTGCCGCCTGAACCGGTGCGAGGGGACGACGCGCGCCATCACCCCCGCCTTTGCCGCCACGCGGCGCTGGCGAATCGGTCTGGCTGCTGCTCTGCGGCTGGGCATTGTGATGCCAGGCGTAGTAGCCGCCAGCGGCCACGGCGATCAGGGCCAGCACGATCAGGGTTTTCTTCATAACAGGATGTCGGGTGCTCATGATTGTTGATGCTCTCCAGCAGTGACGTAGTCCCAGGCGCAGGCATGAAAGGGGTAGCCTGCAAACGAAAGATTGTAGTCGCCTCTGACCGGCAGAAGTTGAAGGAAATAAGGATATCTGTCAGGGCGGGGTAATTATGCCTGTTCCTGCATTAATCGCAGCACAATCGTCATAAAGGCGTGAAATGACTTTGCTATGCTAAAAAACAGACCGTTTGTCAGGCAAATCAGGAGCAGATAATGAGTCAGAATCAAACCCGGCAGTTGGGTGACAGTGGTATTACGGTGCCGTTACTGACGTTTGGCGGCAACGTGTTTGGCTGGACAGTGGATCAAACCACCTCCTTTTCGCTGCTGGATGCGCTGGTGGATCGAGGGCTGTGGTTTATCGACACCGCCGATGTCTATTCCCGCTGGGCACCCGGTAACAAGGGCGGTGAGTCGGAAACCATTATTGGTGAGTGGCTGAAAAAAAGCGGCAAACGCGATCGGATCGTGCTGGCAACCAAAGTCGGTATGGAACTGTCGCCGGAAAAAACCGGGCTGAAGCCGCAATATATCCGTCAGGCGGTCGAAGATTCACTGCGCCGGTTGCAGACCGACTACATCGACCTCTATCAGGCGCACCGTGACGACCAGGATACGCCGCTGGCCGACACCCTGAGTGCCTTTGACAGTCTGATCCGCGAGGGGAAAGTGCGCGCCATTGGGGCCTCTAACTACAGTGCGGCGCGGCTTGAGGAGGCGTTGCAGGTCAGTGAAACGGAAGGGCTGGCGCGTTATGAAACTCTGCAACCTGAATATAACCTCTATGATCGTCAGCCCTATGAGTCGGAGCTGGAACCAGTGGTCAGGGCACAGGGTCTGGGCGTCATCAACTACTACTCACTGGCCAGCGGTTTTCTCAGTGGTAAATACCGTGATGCAGCGGATGCCAGTAAAAGTGCGCGGGGGCAGGGCGTGGTAGACAAATACCTTAACCCGCGTGGTTTGCGGATCCTCGACGCGCTGGATGCGATTAGCGACGCGCATCAGGTGACACCGACGCAGGTGGCGCTGGCCTGGCAGATTGCCCGGCCCGGTATCACCGCACCGATTGTCAGTGCTACTTCACTGAAGCAGCTCGACGATTTGACGGGCGCGACGCAACTCACGCTGACCCCGGCACAGATTGATCAACTGGACCAGGCCAGCCGCTAATCACAGGGGCGCTAGCGCCCCTTTTTACTTTGTGCCTGTTAAAAAGTGCGCATCCTGCCCGAAGAATAACCATTCAGAGATCCCGATCACAAATGCGTTAATAAACTGATGTTTCAGGAAATTATGCGCACGTATTTACAATAAATGAAGATTAGCCAGCATTATCCTCTGCCCGTCACTTTCCGTAACTTACATAAGAATAAGCAAGATGAAAAACAGACTCGCAGAACAGCGTTTTCCGCTGCGCCGTGTGGCAACCGGCACCCTGATCATGGCCATGTTTTCCGCACCGGCCATCGCCGCTGATGCTTTCAACCCGGACTCCGAATGGATGTTTGGTGACTGGGGGGGTTACCGAACGCAGTTGCAGGACGACGGCATCAAATTTGACGTCAACTACACCATGGAAAGCGCTGCTAACTTAGGCGGCGGAGCAGATACTAACACCACCATGCGCTACAGCGACCAGTGGACGTTCGGCACCAATTTCGACCTGCAAAAGCTGCTGGACTGGCAGGATGCCGAGTTTCAGATGACCGTCACCAGCCGTAACGGGCAGAATCTTTCCGATCAGGTCGCCGATCAGCGCACCGGCATGCTCTCCTCAGTCCAGGAAGTTTACGGTCGTGGTCAGACCTGGCGTCTGACGCAGTTCTGGTTGCGCAAAGGGCTATTCAACAATGTGGTCGATATTAAAGCCGGGCGGGTAACGGTGGGTGAAGATTTCGATAATTTCGATGGCAATCTGTTCCAGAACCTGGCGCTGGGCAGCGGACAGGCGGGTAACTGGCGTGGCGACCGCTGGTTCAACTGGCCGGTGTCGCAGTGGGGTGGCCGGGTTAAACTCAATATCACGCCGGACGTCTTCTTCCAGGTCGGTTTCTATAATCAGAACCGTGCTAACTACGATCGCGGCGATGGGTTCCGTCTGGATACCAGCAACTCCGAGGGCAATCTGGTGCCGGTCGAACTGGGCTGGAAACCGACCTTCGGGCCGGAGAAATTACCGGGTAACTACCGTATCGGCTATTACTATTCGTCAGTGGATGGCGATGTCTATGGCAGCTGGCGCAACGGCGGCTATCAGGATCAGGCCCATTCCTATGGCGGCTATCTGCTGTTACAGCAACAGCTGACCGCGCAGGATGGCGATGTGAACCGTGGTCTGGGCGTGCGTGTTCAGGCGGTGATGAACGATCACAAGACCTCAAAGACCGATAACTACCAGTCTATCGCCTTTACCTGGACTGGACCGTTCGATGCCCGTCCGCAGGATGAGATCGGTGTGGGCGCATCGCGTATTCACGTGAACAGCGACTATACCCGCTCATTGCGTCAGCAGAATCAGGCCAATGGCGAGAGCCGCTTTGACAGCCCCACTTATCTGCCGATTCAGGAAGGTTCAGAGTACAACTATGAGGTTTACTACAACGCCAAAGTGACGAACTGGATGTCACTGCGACCTAACCTGCAGTATGTGGTGGCACCGGGTGCGGTGAGCGAAGTGAAGGATGCGTTTATCGGCGGTATCAGCGCAAATATCGCATTCTGATTTTCCGGGCGAGCGAGCCGCAGTGCGGGCCTGAGCACCTCTGCTGCTGCCGGGCCGTCCTCGCGCCGCTCACGCGGGACCTTCGGCTTTGACGTCATGCCGACGAACCGTTCGGGGCTGGCCGGCCCCGAACTGTCCACGCTTCCCGGCGTGGACTTCTGGCCCACCGTCACGCCTCAGCGCTGCGGATAGCCCTCTCAGCAGCAGAGGCGCTCAGGCCTTCACTCTCGTACCCTTTTTAACAATACACACTGAAGTTTAAGAGCAGGCCCCTGCCCGGCACCAGACTGCGTTATCACCTGTCGCTTAACTGACTGGCATTACACCTTCAGGTGCCGTTTTTTTGATTACAGAGCAGGGCATAGCACGATTAGCGGAACATCACTTCCGCCCAGCGGGCCAGCCCTGCGGTGACGGAGGCGAAATCATCGCCGCCGGCAATTGGCGTGTCCGGCAGCGTCTGCTGCAGCGCTGCGCGCAGCAGTGGCGAACGCGCACTGCCGCCGGTAAGGTAAATGACATCGGGCTTGATCTGGCTGGTGGCCAGCGCGAGCTGCACCTGCTCCAGAATTTTCTCCAGCGGCTGACTGATGGCGTCCTGCAGCTGACTCACCCCAATCTCTGTCTCAAGTGCCGCGGCAATAAAGTCCAGTGAAGCGGTATGCACCGGGCTGGCAGACAGCGCAATCTTGCTCTCTTCTGCCGCACGCACCAGCCGGTAACTGAGCTTCTGCTGCCACACTTTCAGCAGGCGAGCCACGACGTCACCCTGTTCAGCATCCCGCACCAGATCCCGCAGCCACTTACCGCAGGCCGGACTGTAAAAGTCACTCTGCGCCGGAACATCATTGATAGCGATGGCGTTCCACCACGGCAGGGCAGGCAGCGCGGTGCCTTTCTGGGTGTTACCGCCCAGGCCCAGCAACGGCATCAGGGTCTTAAACGTCAGCATGATATCCAGGTCGTTTCCGCCCACGCGGCAACCGCTGTGACCCAGCAGGCTTTCACGGCGGTCCGCCTTATCACGCCATTTTGGTCCCATCAGCAACATCGAGCAGTCAGTCGTACCGCCGCCGATATCCACCACCAGAACCGTCGTCTCCTGCTTCAGCGTCGCTTCGAAATCGAGTCCGGCAGCGACCGGTTCAAACTGGAATTCCACGTCGCGGAAACCGGCGCGGTGGGCGGCACGCAGCAGAATGCCTTCTGCCTGCTGGTTAGACTCTTCGCTGCCCAAGCCCTGGAAGTTGACCGGCCGCCCGATTACCGCCTGATCGATGGCCTGATCAAGCTGGCTTTCACCCCGCTGGCGGATGTGCAGCATCATGGCGCAGACCAGATCTTCAAACAGGGCGATCTGCTGCGGCTTCAGGCCACTGGCACCGAGGAACGATTTGGGGGATTTAACGAACCAGACATCTTCGGGGTCGGCCATGTAATGCTGCAGCGCGGTGAGGCCGAACTGCACGCTGTTGGGCTGGACCTCGATATCCTCTTCGCGGTTATAACGCATCGCACGCTGCAGCAGCGCCGTGGTCTCGCTGTCTGGTGTCGCCACCTGATGATGACGATAGAGCCATTCGCTAATCGACTCGCGGGTCGGCGCACAGATCATTGACGGCAGCAGGCGCTGATCATTTTCCAGCGTTAACAGACGTGGCGCGCCATTTTCGCTGACTGCAATGGAGCAGTTAGCCGTGCCGTAATCGAATCCTATGAACATTTTCGCCCCCATGCCGGAAAAAAGGGGGCGACTTTAGCGCAGCTTCAGCAGGGTGGCAAGCAGGCAGCGCGGGAATTAACGGATAGCGAAGATGTGATCTTCAGCCAGTGAACGCAACGGCTGGCGCTCGGCTACGGCACTGCCCCAGACGCCATCCACGTCAAGGGTAGCCAGCGTGCTGAGTACGGCGGGCACTGAAATCGGACCGGCCAGCACCGAGATATTACGCTGTGTTGCCAGGCCCTGAATGATGGTCAGCAGCATCTCGTCCATCAGGTTATTATGAACGTTAGCAACCAGTTCAGGGGCCAGCACCAGATAATCAACCACTTCGTTACTCAGCAGATTGAAGGCATCCAGATTACGGCCAAAATGCTGTAACACGATACGACAGCCACACTGACGCAGTTGCATCAGCGCGGCATAAATCTGGTCGCCTTTGCTGAGCACGCTGGCGGCAGGGAAAGCTAAACCACAGCGGCTGTCACAGAGACCTTCAGCAACAAAGCGCTGACAGAGTTGCTGCACGAAGGCGGCATCGCTCAGTACCTGTGCATTGAGTGGCAGGATCACCGGAATGCCTTTGTTATTGAGCTTCTGCACATCATGACGAAAAAAAGCATCCACAATAGCGTTATCCAGCCGGCGACGCAGCGAATCGTCAGGCAGGTTATTGCGCAGCAACGTTTCATCCACCAGCAGCCCGTCAGCCGTTAATAACTGCACTTCAAGCAGCCAGATAAAGGCCGCCTGCGGTGTTTTGGGCGGAGCCACGGCCCAGGCTGGCAGTTCAATCTGCAGCGCATCAACCATTGCTGCATTCATGCCCTGATGATTACCTGGCAGCGGTAACCGATGCTGTTCATAGATGACCAGCCGTCCGCGTCCGCTGCGTTTGGCGTTATAACAGGCGATATCCGCCTGCGAAAGCACGTCGCCGCTCTGGCAGTTATCCGCTGAAATCTGCGTTACGCCCGCGCTGGCCCCCACATGATAAAGGCGGCCCAGCCACTGGAACCGGTAATCATTGACCGCGGCGACGATGCGCTGCACCACGTCACGTGCCTGAGCGACTTCGCAATCGGGCATCAGCAGCGCAAACTCGTCGCCGCCCAGTCGGGCCAGGAAATCGCTGCTGCGCAGATGGTGCTGCATTAAATCGGAGAGCTCACGCAGTAACGCATCGCCTGCGGCGTGTCCGGCGCTGTCGTTGACCGCTTTAAACTTATCCAGGTCGATAAACACCAGCACATGCTGATGCTGATGCTCAGCGGCATCAAACAGCAGGCGCTTAAGCTGAAGCTCGAAACTGGCACGGTTCGGCAGGCGGGTCAGGGTGTCATGCAGCGCGCTGTAGCTCAGCCGCTTCATCAGTTTGCGCGATTCGCTGACATCCTGAATAACCATTACGGCACCCTGTTCCAGGCCCGCTTCGGAGCGCAACGGCGTGATGCTGTAGTGAATATCGATATGACCGCCATCGGGCGTATGCAGCACCAGATCTTCCGCGAGCCCGGGGGTGATTTTTTCCGCTGGTAGCTGGCATAACAGCAGATTCTCGACTTCGGGACCGTTACGCCCCTGAGTGATATGCAGCAGTTCACTCAGGGGCTGACCGGCTGCCTGTTCCTGCGACAGGCCACTCATCTTCTCAGCTACCGGGTTCATAAAGGCGACGCGCATCTCTTTATCGGTGCTGATCACCGCTTCGCCGATGGAATCCAGGGTGATCGCCATGCGCTCTTTCTCCTGAAACAGCGCTTCATTCAGGTTGCGGAGTGGCGTGATATCCTGGCAGATACCCAGCATGCGCTCAATGCGCCCCTCTTTGCTCAGTTGCCGGTTAGCCTGGGTACGTACCCAGCGCTGTCCTTCAGCATTGACTACGCGATACTCCATGTGAAACGCGCTGCGCAGTTCAATTGCCTGCTGTACCGTCATCGCGGCATATTCCCGATCGGCGGTGTGCAGCAGATGGATCCAGAGGTCATAGCTGGGTGACTCATGCGGCGCAAGGCCAAACAGGGCGTACATGCGCTTGTCCCACAACATCTCGCCGGTCAGCAGGTTCCACTCCCACACGCCGATGCCGCCCGCCTCGTTGGCCAGCGTAATACGCTCCATCAGCCGGCGGTTTACCTGCTCACTCTGCTTCAGCTCTGAGATATCGATAATCTGCGCAATAAAGTAGAGCGGGGCATGACTGCTGTCGCGCACCAGCGAGACCGTCAGCCGCGCCCAGACAATTTCGCCATCCTTACGGAAATAGCGCTTTTCGAAAGTATAAGTATCAATCTCGCCTTTCAGCAGCCGACTCACATGCTGCAGATCGAGTGACAGATCGTCGGGATGGGTAATCTGCTGAAAGGTCAGACGCTTCAGCTCTTCTGCCGGATAACCCAGAGTCTGACAGAGAGATCGATTCACCTGCAGCCAGTTGCCCTCCGGTGCGACGAGCGCCATACCGATGGCGGAGTACTCCATAGCATGCCGGAAGCGGGTTTCGCTGTCGGTAATGTGGAGTTTTTCGCGTCGGGACGCATCCATCACCAGCGACATAATGTGGCTGGGGATTAACACCAGCAAAAACGGCAGCCATCTGGAGACCGGGCCGAGGGCGCTATTGTTATTGACCACGTTGACCAAATCAAACGCCAGCAGCATCGAGATAAAACTGGCGTTCAGGAAGAACAGGACAAATGCCTGCAGCTTGGGCAGGCGAACGGCGCACCAGAACAGGATCACCACAATAAAGGTAAAGGGCCACGGCAAAAAACGCAGTGCCAGATAACTGGCTCCGAGGGTAAGCAGCAGCGTCAGCAGAGATTCGGCCAGGCGCAGATCGCTGAACTGTGCGCGCCGCAGCGGCCAGGGCAGCAACAGCAGCATCGGGCCTAACACCAGCATGCCGATGATCTCGGAAATGACCCAGGTATAAAAGAAGGGAAATGAAGCGTGGCCACTGACCTGCAGCGTCCAGAGCGCGAGCAGGCCGCCGAGCAGCGGGGTCACGATGCCGACTGACACCACCATCCTTGCCCAGTCATGCAGCGAGTTCAGCGGCGCGCGCCTATCCAGCAGGGCGCGCAGCAGCATGCCACCCACGCCGGCCTGAATAAGATTAAGCAGCGCGAATTTAATATTAGCGAGGGCAGGTCCGATGATGATGGCATTCGCCCCCGCGGTGCCCAGCACACAGGCGGTCAGCAGCAGCGGCAGCTGTCGCGACGGGCAGCGGAAAACCACGACGGTCATTAAGGTGGTCGGGAACCAGAGCGGGGAAATCTTCCCACTGACAACAATCAGTTCAAGACAGAACATCGTCAGGACAAACACCACGCAGCCAAGCACCAGGGCCGAGAGCCAGCGGTTTGGCATATTATTTTGCGGGGAAAGGATCTCTATCGTCATGCGGACTTCCGGCAGGGTGCAGGGCTCCGCAACGGCGAATCAGGCACCAGTCATTCTCTGACTGCATGCTAGCACATTCGGCAAAGAAAAAAGGTGTGAAATCAATATTGCCCGTTATTCGGCGAATTGACGGGCAGGGTAAAAATGATTGCCAGCGTATTGATTACTGGCGGAAAAGGTCGGCGCGGGTGTAGGGTTTCTCCAGGCCCGCGAGGCTGGCGGAGAAGCGCTCCAGAAACTGCTGCGTCGTCGCGACGCGACCGTGACCCATTAATACAAACGGCACTAACAGCGCGGCACCCACCTGTGGCCAGCTGAAGCCTTTTAATGAGGTACGGCGCTGGGAGATCAGAAACGCGGTGCTCAGCGTAAAGCCCAGCAGCAGACCGGTAGCGACCTCACTTTTAGAGTGGGCGTGGATCACCAGGCGGGAGAAACCGACCATCAGGGGGATCAGATAACCGACGCCAATCGCCGCGATGCGCCACACGGCTTTCCAGCGTCCGGAAATCAGCCATAACATGACCGGCCACAGCGTGGCGGACATGGCGCTGTGACCGCTGAAACCGGTGAAATTAAAGCGGGCGCTGCCAATGCCAAATCCCAGAAACAGGATTTTCGAGAGGCTGACTGTCAGCCCAGCCAGGCCAAAGGCCACAATCCAGTAAAAGACCGTAAGACGATTGTCACTCTTCCACGGCAAAATCAGCGCAATAATCACCGCTGTCGGAATCAACAGCATGCTGTCGCCAAAATAGGTCAAAGTCTTCCAGTGCATACCACTCCTGATGCATCATTCGGTCGGAACGTTTGTGGCACGCGTCATCAGAACAGCGTGCCGTGCAGGCCATTTTATTTATTGTAGGGTGTGACGTTAGTTTATCGGTGAAATGAGTGGCGTCCAAAGGAGAAAGTCTGAAAAGTCGCCGACGCCATTTTTGTGGCATCAAAAGGCCGAAATCCCTATACTTAGCGCGAACACACCCTCTCCATTTCGGCCCGTCCACTGCCCGCGTAATGTGTGACCAGTGGCAGGCTCCAGTTATCAGGTCCTAAAATAGTATGACTGACAAGTCTCATCAGTGCGTGATTGTAGGCATTGCCGGCGCTTCCGCATCCGGTAAAAGTTTAATTGCCAGCACGCTCTATCGTGAAATCCGTGATCAGGTAGGTGACGAGCACATTGGGGTTATCCCGGAAGATGCTTATTACAAAGATCAAAGTCACCTCACCATGGAAGAGAGGGTTAAAACCAATTATGACCATCCGAGTGCGATGGATCATGATTTGCTGTTGCAGCATCTGCAGGCGGTGAAAGCCGGTCAGGATATTGAGCTGCCGGTTTACAGCTATGTTGAACACACCCGCACCCAGCAAACGCAACACCTGAAGGCCAAAAAGGTCATTATCCTTGAAGGTATTCTGCTTTTAACCGATGCCCGTCTGCGCCAGGAGCTCAATTTCTCTATCTTTGTGGATACGCCACTCGATATCTGTCTGATGCGCCGCATGAAACGTGACGTCAATGAGCGTGGCCGTTCAATGGATTCAGTCATGAGTCAGTATCAGAAGACCGTGCGTCCGATGTTCCTGCAGTTTATCGAGCCATCAAAACAGTACGCCGATATTATTGTGCCGCGCGGCGGAAAAAACCGTATCGCCATCGATATTCTCAAGGCGAAAATCAACCAGTTTTTTGAATAACGCACGTCCGTCCGGACGTGGTGCAGACCGGCGGCAGGCACGCATGCCGGTTTGCTACACTAATGTCATGGAGTTACCGCAATGAGATTATGCGATCGCGATATCGAAGCCTGGCTCGACAGTGGCAAACTGGCCATTGAACCGCGGCCGCCGGTCGAGCGCATTAATGGAGCCACGGTCGATGTGCGTCTGGGCAATCAGTTCCGTACCTTCAGCGGTCATACCGCGGCTTTTATCGACCTGAGCGGCCCAAAACAGGAAGTGAGTGCGGCACTGGACCGGGTGATGAGCGATGAGATCGTTCTGCCTGATGGCGAAGCCTTTTTCCTTCATCCGGGTGAACTGGCGCTGGCGGTGACGCTGGAGTCCGTGACCCTGCCCGATGATCTGGTCGGCTGGCTGGATGGCCGCTCATCGCTGGCGCGTCTCGGGCTGATGGTTCACGTGACGGCTCACCGCATTGATCCAGGCTGGCAGGGCCGTATCGTGCTGGAGTTTTACAATTCAGGTAAACTGCCGCTGGCGCTGCGTCCCGGTATGTTAATCGGCGCGTTGAGTTTTGAACCGCTTTCAGGCCCGGCTGCACGCCCCTATAACCGGCGTGAAGATGCGAAATATCGCGGTCAGCAGGGCGCTGATGCCAGCCGTATCGATAAAGACTGATTTGAGGATGTAATGAAAAGAGTGATAACCACGCTGGCCATCCTGTTAGTGGTGGTCGTAACGGGAATGAGCGCGCTGGTGCTGCTGGTCAATCCCAACGACTTTCGTGCCTATATGGTGCAACAGGTCGAACAACGCAGTGGTTATCGCCTTGACGTCAGCAGCGATCTGCGCTGGCACGTCTGGCCTCAGCTCAGCATCCTGGCAGGGCGGATGAGTCTCACCGCGCCGGGTGCCAGCCAGCCGCTGGTCTCGGCAGAAAATATGCGGCTTGATGTTGATCTCTGGCCTCTCTTATCCCACCAGCTCAGCGTCAGCCAGGTGCTGTTGAAAAATGCGATTGTGCGGGTCACGCCAGAGAGCAGCGCGCAGCGTGCTAAAAATGCGCCTCAGGGGCCGCGCGATGCGGAGCCCGCCTCGGCGTCCAGCGGCTGGTCATTTGATATCGCTAAACTGCGGGTAGCCGACAGTCTGCTTATCTGGCAGCAGCCGGGCGGCGACGAATATAATTTCCGCGACCTCAACATCAATATGGAACAGGACGCGAACAAGCTGGCGACCCTGTCGCTGAGCACCAGCCTGATGCGTAATCAGCGCAACGCGACCCTGAATCTCAAAGGCCAGCTCGATGCCGCGCAATATCCCCATCGTCTCAGCGGCCAGCTGCAGCAGCTTGATTACGCCCTCTCCGGTGCCGATATCCCGGTTCAGGGAATCAAAGGCTCACTGAGCCTGCAGGGCGAATGGAATGGCGACCGCCAGCAGTTCTCCTTCAGCAATCTGCAGCTCACTGCCAACGACAGTATGCTGACCGGCCAGGGCAGCGGACAGGTTGCCCTGCCACAGCAGCTCGTGCTGGATCTGAAAGCCAGCACGCTAAATCTTGATAATTTACTCACCAGCACGCCTGTCCCGGAAACACCTGGCGTGCAGCATGCTACTGTGGCCCGTTCGCCAGTGATTGCGGCCCCCCGGGAGCGCAGCAATGCCGACTCTCCGCTGAATGACCTGAACCTGGCGCTGAAATTACAGGCGGACAGTGTGGTGTGGCGCGGCCTCTCCCTGACCGGCCTTGTGGTAAACGCCAGCAACCAGCAGGGACTGATGACACTAAACACGCTCAGCGGCAAACTGGGCAATGGCAGCTTCTCGGTTCCCGGCAGCATTGATATTCGTCAGCCGGAAACGCAGGTCAGCCTGAAACCCCAACTCCGGTTGATTGCCATTCAGCCACTGCTTAAAGCGTTTGAACTGCCGGAAAGCCTGCAGGGAAATCTGAGTCTTGATGGCGAGCTGTCGGGCAATACGCTGACTGTTGACGCGGCCAAACGAAGCTGGCAGGGCAGGGCGACCGTCAGCGCCAGTAACCTGAAGCTGGCACAGCTTAATCTGCAGCAGATGGTGCAGCGTGCCGTGGCACGGGTCAGTGATAAAGTCAGTAGTCAGGAAGCTGTCGATGAAGGCATTGAGTCGATCAGTGGTCAGGTCGCGCTGAATAAAGGCGTTATCAGCTTCAGTGATATCAATGGCAATGGTCAGAATCTGGGCCTGCAGGGCGCGGGTAAAGTCGACATGGTGCAGCAACAGCTCGACGTCACGCTGGGGCTGAAAATCAGTGGCTGGCATGGGGACGAGGCGCTGGTGAAGACGCTCTCCAGTCAGCCGGTTCCACTGCGTATGTATGGTGACTGGAACAGCCTGCAATATTCTCTGCCGGTGGATGCCGTGCTGCGTGACCGTCTTCAGAGTGAAGCGAAGTCCCGGCTGAATCAGTGGATCGATCGTCAGAAAGAGGGCGAGAACAAAGAGAACCTGAAGAAAATCATGCGCCCGTAGCGGGCGCATGCTGTCAACCTGGGTGACTGCTTACACCTCGTCATCGTTATCGGGCTGCAGCAGAATTTCGACTTTCTGAATCCGATGATTTTCCACCTGCAGGGTTCGCAGCAGATAATCACCCAGCTGCAACATTTCCCCCTCCTGAGGGATATGTTGCAGCTTATCCATCAGTAAACCTGCCAGCGTATGATAGTCACGCTGCTCGTCCAGCGGCAGTTTCACATAAAGCGCCAGATCTTCCAGCGGCATATGGCCGTTGGCAATCCAGTGTCCCTCTCCCTGAATCTGAATATCGTAGCGGGCATCAATCTCTCCCGCCTCATTGGGCAGATTACCGGCGATGGTCTCCATCACATCGCTCAGCGTCACCACGCCCTCCACTGAACCAAACTCATCCACGACAAAAGCAAAGTGAGTGTGAGCCTGACGGAACTGTTCCAGCGCCTGCAACAGGGTCAGCCGCTCAGGAAAGACCAGCGGCTGACGAATCAGGGCGCGCAGATCGAGTGAATTATGGTGCAGCGACTGGTGCAGCAGATCGATAACGTGCACTACGCCCAGCGGTTCGCTGGAGTTGTCCGTTATCAGGATGCGCGTGTGCTGATTGCGGTCGAGGCGGGACATGATCTCGACCGGATCGTCACTGAGGTCGATATGGTCGACGTCATGGCGCGACGTCATGATGCTGTTAACGTGGCGCTGACCCATGCCCAGCACCCGGGCAATCATCACCCGTTCCTGCCGGTTGAACAGCATGCTGGCGTCGCTGTCAGCAATCAGGGACGACGTTTTCGCATCCAGTTCCGCCGGTTCCGCGGCACCCCGCAGCATCCGTAACACCGCTTCCGCCGTGCGCTGGCGCAGCGGGCGACCCGCCGACAGCACACGGCGGCGGTTAAAGTGAGCCAGCTGGTTCAGTGCCTCAATGATTACCGAGAAGCCGATAGCCGCGTAGAGATAGCCTTTAGGTATGACAAAGCCAAAGCCCTCCGCCACCAGGCTGAAGCCAATCATCAGCAGGAAGCTTAAGCAGAGGATGACAATAGTAGGATGGCTATTCACAAAGCGGGTCAGCGGCTTGCTGGCAAGCAGCATCAGCAGAATGGCGATGGTGACCGCAATCATCATGACCGGCAGGTCATTTACCATGCCGACAGCGGTAATCACCGCATCCAGCGAGAAGATGGCATCCAGCACCACGATTTGCGCCACCACCGGCCAGAATTTAGCGCCGCCTTTTTGTTGACCGGCATCTTCATCATGACCTTCAAGGCGCGCATTCAACTCTGTTGTGGCTTTAAATAACAGGAAAATCCCGCCTGACAGCAGCAGTAAGTCGCGCGCACTAAAGGGGTGGCCCGCCAGCGTAACCCAGGGTTCTTTGAGCGTAACCAGCCAGGAAAGCGAAGCCAGCAGCAATAAGCGGCACACTAACGCCAGTAGCAGTCCGATGATGCGTGCGCGGTCGCGCAGGGGGCCGGGAAGTTTCTCAACCAGGATGGCAATGAAGATCAGATTGTCGATGCCTAAAACCAGTTCCAGAACGATTAGCGTTACTAATCCCGCCCATAGCGAGGGATCTGCAATTACCTCCAGCATGCGTTGTTCACCTGAATGTCTTAAATTGGGTTTTCTCTGATGATAGTGGAGTGCGAAGCCGCGTACAAATGGCAGGACAGGGGAGGATAACCCGCACAGCGCAATATATCGTGCAAAATCTGAACATAACAGTGTGACGCTTTGATTAAATTCACAGGGTTCAGGGGAGACTATTCTGAGTCATTTTGTCACGGGAAAGTGATATTCACCTGCCGGGCTTATGAGATTTATCCCACCGCGAGTATGGCATTAATCCGAATTGTACAGAAAGGATTGCACTGCCTGTCAGGCATCAATACTAATTGCTGGTAGTCTTTTTCCTAAAATAGTCCAGGGATGGCGGGACCTGCTTGTAAACAAGCCAGTAATAACTAGTATAGCAACAAGTTAGCAAACTCTGCCCCAGAGTCGTAATTTGCGTACCGATTCTACATTAATCGCAATGTAAGGAATCAGTAATTCATCTATGAACACTTGTATGATGAGTTACGGTTACCTGTTACTGGGAGCAATATGAATGATGACAGCGATATTGGCAGCGACAGCCAAGGGCGGTAGCGTGCCTGAATCGCGTTTTTCGTTGATTAAATGAGCAATGCTGGCGGTGATTAAAGTCAGAGTAATCTGTTGGTATTCATCACAATATTATTGGTGTCATAGTTAAGATCACGGGCGTAAACGCCGCAGGAGCTCCCCTTAGAAACGGCTCAGTCTGGAAAGGTTTCATCGCTTAACGATTAAACAGGCGATAGCCGTTGCGGGTTTAAGGAAATAAAATAAAGAGTTAAATATGCGCGATACAGAATTTACGTTTAAAAGTCTTATTACCAAATTAATGCTGGCATGTTCAGATTTAATTTGTTTCAACGCAGCGTTATTTGTGGCGATGATGCTAATTAATGCTCAATCAGGTTCGCCGCTGGCAGATATTTCTGAAAAAGAAATGAATTTAAAAATTGCCACACACATTTGTCTGTCGGTAATTTGTATTGGCTGGTTCTGGGTAAGGCTGCGTCACTACACTTACCGCAAACCTTTCTGGTTCGAATTAAAAGAAGTTTTTCGTACCATTCTTATATTTTCTGTTATCGACCTGTCGATTACCGCGCTGTCACAATGGCAGATGTCGCGTTTCGTCTGGTTACTGACCTGGGTACTGGCGCTGATTTTGATTCCGACCTGTCGCGCGCTGGCGAAACGTCTGCTGAATAAAAATGGCTTGTGGAAAAAACAGACCATTATTATCGGCAGCAGCAAAAATGCGCACGAAGCCTGGCAGGCGCTGCAAAGCGAAGAGGTCATGGGATTTGACGTCATCGCCTTCTATGACGTTGATGGAACCTGTCCTCAGGAGATCATGAACGGCGTACCCGTTCTGCGCGACGAACAGGAACTCTGGAGCCTGACGAACAGCGAAACCCAGTTTATTGTGGCAGTAGAATATGAGCAGAGTCAGTATCGTGATGTGTGGCTGAAATCGCTGGCGATGCACAACTGCCGTTCAGTTTCTGTCATCCCGACGCTGCGTGGTGTACCGCTTTACGGTACGGATATGGCCTATATCTTCAGCCACGAAGTGATGATCCTGCGCGTTCAGAATAACCTGGCAAAACGCACTTCGCGTTTCCTGAAGCGAGCCTTTGATATCGTCGGTGCGCTGTCAATTATTCTGATGCTGATGCCAGCGCTGCTGGTGCTGGGCTTCCTGGTTGGCCGTGATGGCGGACCCCCGATTTATGGTCACGAACGTGTCGGCATGAATGGCCGTAAATTCAAATGTCTGAAATTCCGTTCGATGGTGATTAATTCAAAAGAAGTGCTGGAAGAAGTGCTTCGTACCGATCCGATTGCGCGTGCGGAATGGGATAAAGATTTCAAACTCAAAAATGATCCACGTATTACTAAAGTGGGCCACTTCATCCGTAAAACAAGCCTCGATGAGTTGCCTCAGCTCTGGAACGTAGTGCGCGGTGATATGAGTCTGGTCGGGCCTCGTCCGGTCATTGAAGATGAACTCTGTCGTTATGCTGGTGATGTTGATTATTACCTGATGGCTAAACCAGGCATGACGGGATTGTGGCAGGTCAGCGGTCGTAATGATGTTGACTATGAAACCCGCGTCTATTTCGACTCGTGGTACGTGAAAAACTGGTCACTGTGGAATGACATCGCCATTCTGTTTAAAACAGTGGGCGTGGTGTTGAAACGCGACGGTGCCTATTAATCGTGAGTCGGAATGAGCGTGCTCACGCGCGCTCCGAGGTGTTATGCCGTTGTCAGGCGTGTCGTTAATAGCGGCCATCATCAGGGATATCGCAGTGCATCCAGAGTCCGCTATGATGCAAGGCGTTTCGGGTACACCCTGATTGATGGCCACTACTTATAACAAGTGGAGCAAGGATAATGAACGACAGGTTCAGAGCTTAAGGCTTAAGTCAGCCAGGATTTACTTTTTGTTGGACGCTTACACAGCGGCGGTTTCGCCTCTATCAATAAATAACTGATAGCGAAGATCTAAATGATTACAATCAAAATGAAATTGATACCCTTGCTGGTATCCGCCACATTCCTTGTCGGGTGTACAGTCGAACCCGGTTCTCGTCTTTCTACATCAGGAAAAGATGTTATTGAGCAACAGGATAGCAACTTTGACATTGATAAATATGTCAACGTCTTCCCATTAACGCCTTCACTGGTTGAGAAAATGCGTCCTAAGCCTCTGGTGGCTCAGGCGAACCCTTCACTGCAGAACGAAATTCAGAACTATGAATACCGTATCGGTGTAGGCGATGTCCTGACCGTGACGGTCTGGGATCACCCGGAACTGACAACCCCTGCGGGTCAGTACCGTAGCGCCAGCGACACCGGCAACTGGGTACATTCTGACGGCACTATTTTCTATCCCTATATTGGCCGTGTACGTGTAGCAGGCCGTACTGTTAGCGAAGTGCGTAATGAAGTGGCACGCCGCCTGGCACAGTACATTGAAAGCCCACAGGTTGATGTGAGCATCGCCTCGTTCAAGTCACAGAAAACCTATGTCACCGGTTCGGTGACGACCTCAGGTCAGCAGCCAATCACTAACGTGCCATTGACGATTCTGGACGCGATTAACGCCGCTGGCGGCCTGGCCGCTGATGCTGACTGGCGTAACGTTGTACTGACGCACAATGGCCGTGAACAGCGCGTCTCTCTGCAGGCACTGATGCAGAATGGCGACCTGAGCCAGAACCACCTCCTCTATCCAGGCGATATCCTTTACGTTCCGCGTAACGATGATCTGAAAATCTTCGTGATGGGTGAAGTGAAGCAGCAGGCGACCCTGAAAATGGACCGCAGCGGCATGACGCTGGCGGAAGCACTGGGCAACGCGGCTGGGATGGATCAAACCACCTCTGATGCCACCGGCGTCTTCGTTATCCGTCCACTGCGCGGCACCGATCGCAATAAGATTGCCAACATCTATCAGTTGAACACCAAAGATGCGGCATCCATGGTGATGGGAACCGAATTCCAGCTTCAGCCATATGACATCGTATATGTCACCTCAACGCCGCTGACGCGCTGGAACCGTGTGATCTCGCAATTACTGCCAACCATTGCGGGTATCAACGATGTGAGCGAGAGCGCACTGCGTATCCGCAACTGGTCGAACTAAGGTCTGACCATGATTACGTCCGTGTTAGTCGTTTGCGTTGGCAATATCTGCCGCTCTCCGACCGGAGAGCGCCTGTTTAAACGTGCGCTGCCCGATTTAGATGTTCGCTCTGCCGGCCTGGGGGCGCTTGTCGGCCACCCGGCCGACAAAATGGCATCCTCCGTTGCCGAAGCGCAGGGTCTGTCGCTGGAAGGCCATCAGGCACAACAGTTAACGGCCGAAATGTGCCGCCACAGTGACCTGATTCTGGTCATGGAGAAGCGACATATTGAACAGGTGAATCGCATCGATCCCGCCGCACGTGGCAAAACCATGTTGCTTGGGCACTGGCTCAATCAGAAAGAAATTGCGGATCCGTACCGAAAAAGCCGTGAGGCCTTTGAAGAGATTTACGGATTACTGGAAAACGCTACCCAGAAGTGGGTCAACGTATTAAGCCGATAGTTGGGATTATCCATGAATATAAAAAATAAGGTCAGAACCGCGCCGGGCGAGGAGTCGAATGGATGGGATCTGGCGCATCTTGTGGGACAGCTAATTGACCATCGCTGGATCATTGTTGCCGTTACTGCATTTTTCATGCTGGCGGGAACACTCTACACACTGTTTGCGACACCGATTTATAGCGCTGATGCGTTAGTTCAGGTCGAGCAGAAGAATGCCAGTACCGTTCTGAACGAGATTGACAGCATTCTGCCACCGACGCCTGCCTCTGATACGGAAATCGAGATTCTGGAATCCCGTATGGTCATCGGCAAAACCGTTGACGATCTGGGTCTGGATACCGTGGTTGAGCAGAACTACTTCCCGGTCATCGGCAAGGGGCTGTCGCGTCTGATGGGCAACAAACCCGCCAGCATCGCGATTTCGCGCCTGGAAATCCCACGCACTATCGACAAACGTAACGTTGAACTGGAAGTGACCGGTCCGGATAGCTACACCGTCTCTAAAGATGGCGATGAGCTGTTCAAAGGTAAAGTTGGCCAGCTGGAGTCGCACGGCGACATCAGCATGCTGGTCAGCGAGATTCACGCCGATGAAGGCACCAGCTTCACCGTGACCAAGCTGAATGACCTGCAGGCGATCCGTTCTGTGCTCTCTAACCTGACCGTGGCAGACAAAGGTAAAGACACCGGCGTGCTGGGTCTGGAGTATCTGGGTGAAGATCCGGAGCAGATCAGCAAAGTGCTGAACCAGATTGTAAATAACTATCTGTTACAGAACGTTGAACGCAAGTCAGAGCAGGCCGAGAAAAGCCTGGAGTTCTTACGCACTCAGCTGCCTGCCGTTCGCAGCAAGCTGGATGAAGCAGAGAACAAGCTGAACACCTTCCGTCGTCAAAATGAATCTGTTGACCTGTCACTGGAAGCGAAATCTGCCCTGGACTCCTCTGTCAGCGTGCAGAGTCAGTTAAACGAACTGACCTTCCGTGAAGCAGAAGTCTCACAGCTGTTCACTAAAGATCACCCGACTTACCGCGCGCTGCTGGAAAAACGCAAAACGCTGGAAGGTGAGCAGGCTCAGCTGAACAAGAAAATTTCTGGCATGCCACAGACTCAGCAGGAAATCCTGCGTCTGACCCGTGACGTTCAGTCTGGTCAGGAGATCTACATGCAGCTGCTGAACCGTCAGCAGGAGCTGGGCATTAGCAAGGCGAGCACCGTGGGTGATGTCCGCATCATTGACAGCGCGCAGACAGCTAACGCGCCGGTTGCACCGAAGAAGATGCTGATCATTGCCGCAAGCCTGATTCTGGGTCTGTTCGTGTCAGTGGGTCTGGTTCTGCTGAAAGCACTGCTGCATCACGGCATCGAGAACCCGGATCAGCTGGAAGAGCTGGGTATGAATGTCTATGCCAGCGTTCCACTGTCTGACTGGCAGCGTAAAAAGGATACCGAAGCACTGGCGCGTCGCGGCAGCAAGGTGAAAACCGATCCGCACGAAACGCTGCTGGCATTGGGTAATCCGACTGACCTCTCCATTGAAGCGATTCGTAGCCTGCGTACCAGCCTGCATTTCGCCATGATGGAAGCGAAGAACAACATCCTGATGATCACCGGTGCCAGCCCGGGTATCGGTAAAACCTTTATCTGTGCCAACCTGGCGACGCTGGTCGCGAAAGCAGGTCAGCGTGTTCTGTTTATCGATGGCGACATGCGTCGTGGTTATACCCACGAACTGCTGGGCGCGGATAACAAATCTGGCCTGTCAAACGTGCTGTCTGGCAAAACTGAGTTCAGCCCGGCGCTGATTCAGCAGGGCGTGTACGGTTTCGACTTCCTGCCACGTGGTCAGGTTCCGCCAAACCCGTCTGAGCTGCTGATGCATCGTCGCATGGGTGAGTTGCTGGATTGGGCGAGCAAGAATTACGACCTGGTGTTAATCGATACGCCACCAATTCTGGCCGTTACCGATGCCTCCATTATCGGTAAGCTGGCCGGCACCTCACTGATGGTGGCGCGTTTCGAAGCCAACACCACCAAAGAAGTGGACGTCAGCTTCAAACGCTTTGCCCAGAACGGTATTGAGATTAAAGGTGTGATCCTCAACGCCGTGGTGCGTAAAGCGGCTAATTCATATGGCCATGGTTATGACTACTATGCCTATGACTACAGCAAGCCCGAAAAAAGCTGATCATTGAGTAATAAACAGGGGGCGGTCTGACCGCCCCTTTTTATCGTCCCTTTGAATGACGACACGCATCAATTTACACAGGTTATTCTGTCCAAACCCACTAAAGCGATACCTCTATAAATCGCATGGCGAGCGTCACTCAACAGAATTCATCACCAGCATGGCATCGCCTGCACGCAAATTGTGACCGTGCTATCAGACCCGGAAAAGCAAGCCGGGAAGGCGAAGCGTGATTATTGCTGGCATGAGAACTTGTGGAATTAAGGAATCACACCATGGCTCCATATTGGTATGTATCAGGCTTTTTACTGCTGCTTTCGCTGTTTGAAATATTGCTGAAAAAAGACGAACGCACCTCCCATATTCTGACTTATCTGCTCTGCATCGCGACCGTGACGCTGATTGTGTTCGGCGGTATCCGCGGACTTGGCACGGGCATGGATGATTATCAGTACCGCAGCTTCTTTGAAGATTTCGTCCGGCGCATCGAGGTCAATGGCTTCTTCAATACCGTGGCATTTTTCCGCTATGAACCGCTGATCTTTGCCATTGCCTGGCTGACCAGTCTATTTTCCCATAATGCCAGCGCCTTTCTGTTTGTCTTCGCGATCCTCGCGGTGGGGACGAACGCCATCTTCTTTAAAAAGATGTCACCTTATCCGGTGCTGGCACTGGCGCTCTATTCGGCCCATATCTTCATCAACAAAGATGTTAACCAGATCCGTTTTGGTCTGAGCTCGGCACTTTTTCTGGGGGTGCTCTGGACGCTTTATCTGAAGCGTTACTGGCTGGCGTTTGGCTTCTTTGTTCTCTCATTTATCAGCCACAATACCGCGGTCATGGTGGTCACGCTGATCCCCTTCCTGTTCCTGCGTGAACGTCGCTGGTTCCCGATTGCGATTATTGTATTGAGTATTCCGGCGTCGAAAGTGGGTGGGATGGGCTTCGTTACAGCCATTGCCGGCCATCTGGGGGGATTAGGGGAGAGGGCCGCTGGCTACAACAATGACAACGCAGCGACAGCCAGTACCGGCAGTGTTTTCTCGGTCTCGAACCTGAAAAACGTGGCGCTGGTCTTTATTTTTGTCTACTTCATGCTGTCGAACCGCCTGAAGCGTGACAATTATGATGTCTGGCGACTGAATTACCTGCTGATTATTACCTTTGCAATCGGCGGGGGTATCAGGATCTTTTTGTACAACTACTCATCGGGCGCTCGTCTCTCAAACTACCTCCTGCAGGTAGAGCCAATAGTGCTGACGCTGTTGATCTACCAGTCTAAGAGAGCCTGGAAGCCCGCGATGTTTGCGATGTTTGTCTTCTTCCAGATGTACTACCTCTACTACAACACCATCTCGCTTAAACAGGCGGTTGTTGGGTATGAAGTGGCGCGTGAATTTAAGTTAGTTCACTAAGAGAGCTGAAAATGATTCGACTCCTTCCCCTGTTAGTGCTTGCTGCACCGTTACTGGTGCAGGCAGCAGATGCGCCGGCTGCGGTTGTCATCGCAGCCTATGGCGACTCGACAACCGCCGGTGTGATCTCTTCTGGCGGACGTAATGTCATCAGCAAAGAGAATGAAATGAGTTATCTGCAGCAGATGCTGCAGGAAAAATATGGCCCGGATATCCGTATTGAGAATCATGGTTCGCCAGGCGCGCAGGTTTCAGAACTGATTAACGCGAAAGAGAGCTGGGAACAGCGTATGGCGCAATCCGATGCCAGCATCATTCTGATCAACTATGCCATCAATGATGCGCGCGTCTTTTCCGGTAAGAACCACGCTCATGGCGCGGAAAGCCCGCAGGATTTTAACCGTATCCTGACAGAACTGGTGAAAACGGCTAAAGCGCATGGCAAACAGGTGGTGCTGCAGCAGCCTAATCCGCTGTGTGGCCGTGCAGAGCAATGGAATGTCTGGCCTTATGTCTATCAGATAAATGCGGTAGCCCGCGAACAGCAGGTTCCGGTGGTAAGACAGTATGAACTGATTAAGCAGCAGAAAACGTGGAACAGCCAGATGTCTCCTGACTGTATTCACCCGACGAAAGAGCTTTATCAGATAAAAGCACAGCAGACGTTTGCGCTGCTGAGCCAGAATTTTGATGCCGTTTTTAAATCGACTCACTAATTAAGTTATTTAAAAACAGAAGGAGCAGGGCGGTATGTACGTACTCATGATGGTGCTGTCATTAATTATGGCACTGATGGTATTACGGTTGTTTTCATTCCATCGCGGCGTTTATAACGGCAGCGGTATTAAAAGTATCTCGGGATTGCGTGCGCTGCTGGCCAGCATCGTCGCCTTTTCACACTTTGCACATTACGTCTATTCACTCGACCATGAGTGGGTTTTTGATAAAGACTATTTTGCATGGGTGTCGCAGGGAAACTTTTTTGCCAACTCCGGTAAATTTGGTGTCGCCCTGTTTTTCATGATCTCTGCTTTTCTGTTCTATCGCTGGCTGGACAACGACAAGCTGACTCCCGCTGAACTGACACGCAAATTGCTGAAGTCACGCGTGCGACGCATTGTGCCGATGTTCTGGTTCTCTGCACTGCTGATCGTGGTCATCGGCTGGTTCAGTGGGGATGTGGTTGCGAGCGGCGCAATGCTGGTGGACGGTCTGCGCTGGTTCCTGTTTATCGGCAATTACCATATCGGTTCAATTCCGACGGCTAATATCAACGCCGGTGTCGAGTGGACGCTGCGACTGGAATGGCTGCTCTATCTGTCGATTCCGTTCATCTACCTGCTGAATCGTGCCACCGGTGGCCGCTTTAAGATGCTGCTGATCATGGGGTCGATTGGCGGGATTTTAGCCGTCGCTATCGCGCTGCGTCTCTGGGGCACCGCCTATACCGATCCCCGTCCGGTGCTGGGCTTTGCAACCGGCTATCTGGCATGGCATTACCGCGACCGCTTTATGGCTTTCCGCTCCTCGGGTCTGGCGGCGGCACTGGCCATTGCTCTGGCCGTTATCGCGCTGTTCTTTACCAGTAGTACGTTCTACTACCTGATTTTCCTCTGCCTGCTGGCCGTGGTGTTTTTCATTATCAGCAGCGGCAATTCGCTGTTCGGCCTTCTGGAAAGTAAAACCCTGATGTCGGTCGGTGAGGTCAGCTACAGCCTCTATCTGATCCACGGCATCGTGCTCTATTTCATCAAGATGATTCCAGAATCATTGATTCAGCATAACTTTATCTTCTACACCTTGCTTTCCACGCTGTTCTTTGTGGCCTCCTTCTATATCGCCAGACTGACCTATCTCTGCGTTGAGAAGCCATTTATCACCAGCAGTCAGAAGAAAAAAGAGGCGGCCAACGCTTCGGCAACAATTTAGGACATCACCGGTTACCCTGCCACGTCCAAACGTTATATATTTGAATTGTAATTGTTTTTAATGAGGTGCTGGCAATGAAGGACATTCGCTTCTCTATCGTGATCCCCGCTTACAATGCGTCAGAATCGATTGTAACCACGCTGGATTGCGTTAAAGCGCAGACGTATCGCAATTTTGAAGTCATCATCGTGGATGATAAATCTGCGGATGCCGCCGCGCTGGCGGAGGTGGTTCGCAGCGAACGCTACCAGGATCTCGACATTAATCTTGTGCTCTCTGAGGTCAAGCTCAACGGGGCCGGTGCGCGTAACAAAGGTATCGAGCTGGCGACCGGTGATTATGTCAGCTTCCTTGACGCCGATGATGAGTGGGCCGCGGACAAACTGCAGCAGGTGAGCGAAAAAATTGCGCAGCTGGAAGCCCAGGGCAAAAAGAACGTCGTTATTTTCAGCCAGGTGAATATCTATCAGGATGGCACCTTCCTGAAAGTGATGCCGATGCAGCCACCGGGTAAAAATGAAACCGTCGCGGAATATCTGTTCGGCTGCTATGGCTTTATCCAGACCAGCACCATTGTGCTGAAGCGCGAAGACGCGGCGAAGATTCAGTTTGATACCCGCTACATCCGCCATCAGGATTATGATTTCTGCATTCGTGCCGACCGCATGGGCTATGACTTCGTGATGATCGCCGCACCGCTGGCGAACTACCACCTGGTCACGAAATTTGGCTCTAAACACAAAGGCGAATCGGTGAACTACTCGATGTTCTGGCTGGATAGCATGAAGCCGCATCTTACCCCGCGTGATATCCACACCTACAAAGCCTTTAAGCTGCCGCTGCGCTACAAAATGGATGGCAAGTCGCTGATGGCGAGTCTGAGCTTTGCGCGTTACTTCTTCCTCACCAATAAAGACAACCGTGCTTATTTTATGAACCGGGTTAAAGACAAGGTCAAAGCACGTTTCGGCGGTGAGAAAGCACTCTCCTGACGCGCGCCGCGCCTCGTTCTGCTCCTGACGCCGGGAGCACCTCTCTTTTCGTTTAATTCAGGGTTGAAGATGAATAATTCTGTTGGAACCGTTGGCATTGTCATGCCTATGTATAATGCACGTCAGACGGTATTACGCGCTGTGCAATCGGTTATCAATCAGCGCTATACCGACTGGCACCTCTATCTGGTCAATGATAAGTCCACCGATGACTCGCTGGAATTTGTGCGCGAGCATTGTCAGGATCCGCGCATTACTATTCTGGATAACGCGGTCAACATGGGCGCAGCAGAGACCCGCAACGTCGGGCTGCGCGCGGCGACTGAAGAGATTATCGCTTTTCTCGACAGCGACGATGAGTGGCATGCCGATAAACTGACCCAGCAGGTTGCGGCCATCGCGGCCGGTGATGATTTTGTCATTACCGAGTATCACTACAAAACCCGCAAGGCTGAGCACGACATCACCTACAGCAAACCGTACCTGCAGCAGGAAAACTTTGTGAAGAAACAGTATCGCGTCTGTTTTTCTTCCGTCTGTTTCCGCCGTCCACCCCAGGGGCTTTTCTTTCAGCGCAAAGGCCATGAAGATTTCCTGTTTTTGTATGAATTATTCACCCGCTATAAGCAGGCGCGCGTAATTCAGACGATTCTGGTCAACTATTACGAATTAGGCGATTCCCTTTCACGCAATAAAAATAAAGCTGCCCAATGGCACCTCGAATTATTAAGAATTATCTATAAAAACAATCCTTTAAAAATCTATTACTATTACGCCTGGTATATGGTGAATGGTGTGCTGTTTACCCTTAAGCATCGTTAAGCCTGTCGGCAGGATTGTCTTTAAAATTTGAGGTGGATAGCGTTTCATGAAAAAAATTGTCCTGGTGATCAAAGATGCTTATTCGTATGCGGGCACCGAGAACATCTGTAACTTTATGTCAGAGTGTCTTGGCGAAACGCATGACGTCACCATCTACTCGCTGGAAGGCAGCGGTAAAACCTTTTATCCGTTTGAGCATGTCAGAGAAATCGTCAGCTTCGAAGGCCAGAGCAACCCGATTAAAAGCGCGGTAGCGCGAATCAACGAAGAGGGTTTTGATACCGTCTTCCTGATCAGCATGGGTCGCCTGAGCGTGATGTTCGCCTTCTGGAATCTGCTGGCCATGAAGAAGAAGCGGGGCAAAGCCTACGCCTGCGAACATATCGCCATTAACTCCTTCAGCAAACCGATTAAGTTCCTCAAGTTTCTGCTGCTGCGCTACTACGACCGCGTGATTGTTCTGACCGAAAAAGATCATCAGGTGTTTAGTCGCTGGCGCATTCCCAGCAAGCCCATCCCAAACCCGGTGGTCTACAAAGGCTATCAGCGTCAGACCCGCCATCGTCAGGCGCTGGCGGTGGGCCGTCTGGATAACCAGAAGGGCTTTGATCTGCTGCTGGATATCTGGCGCGACTTCGTCCGTACTCATGCTGACTGGACGCTGGTGATTGCCGGTGACGGCGAACTGCGTCAGCAGCTGCATGATCAGGCGGCCGTGCTGGGCATTACCGACAGCGTGAAGTTTGTCGGCAAGGTCAGCAATATCAATGATTACTATCGCGACAGCGATATGGCGCTGATGACGTCGCGCTATGAAGGTTTGCCACTGGTGCTGCTGGAAGCGAAATCCTGGTCACTGCCGGTCGTCGCGTATGACTGCCCGACCGGGCCGCAGGAGATCATCAACCACGGTGAAGATGGATTCCTGGTCCCGATGAATGACAAAACCACGTTTCTGGCCCGAATGGAGCAGCTTGCCAGCGATGACGCGCTGTTCTATGCCATGAGCGAAAAAACCAAACAAACCGCGCTGAAATTTGACGGTAACCAGATTAAGCAAAGCTGGCTGTCATTGGTTTAACAGAAGCTGGAAAAGCTCACTTGCGACGTGCCTCAGGGACACCGCCATGGCCAGTGGCCTTATTGACTACGGGAATTGATGCATGAAAAGAAGAGAAGTTTTACAGACCGCCGCCTCCGCTCTGGTGGGGGCTCTCTCCGTGAGCACCTTTTCCAGCTACGCTGCAAAAAGTAACGGCATTGCCCTGAAGCCGGTTGATGCGGCTGCTATCCCTAAAGGCGACGTGCCTATCCTGACGCCAGAGAATGTCTACGCCATGCCACCCCAGTTCTGGCAGGGTTTTGAGGGCAAACTCTGGATTGGTAAAGCGGGTGTGGATGCCAGCAAACCGGGTAACCAGATTCCGGTCTTCCTGCGTGATGCCAGCGGGAAAGTGTCTGAGATTGCTCAGCCTATCGCGCTGAACAAGGGCAACTTCGCCCAGTTTATTCAGGACAACGCTGCACTGATTGCCGATCCTTCTCATTCGATGACGGTCGAGGACAATAACGGTCAGACCCTGTTTAATATCGCCGATGTCAGCCGTCCGGGTGCTGCTGATTTCAGTCAGCGTCTGGCGCAGCCGGCGGGTTATCAGCTGATTGGTGAGATCGCGTCTGTCGCGGAGTTACGTAAAACCCGTCCGCTGTTTGAAGGGGCCAAGGTTAAGCTCAAAAGCTGGCATGAAGGACGCGAAGTGGGCGGCGGTGAGTTTGTCGGTAGCTTCCAGTCCACTCAGAATGATGGCGGCGTAAACATTGCCGGTGAAGGCTTCTCATGGCGTCGTGTGGTAGACGATTTCAACCGCCTGACGCTGTTTGATTTCGGTGCGATTGCCGATGGCCAGACCGATACGGCCCCGGCCATTATGGCGATGTTCAATTGGTCGCAACAGGCTAACCAGCAGATCTGCGTCCAGTTCCCGGCCGGTACTTTTATGGTGTCCGCCTGTAACCTGGGCGAGAAGAATCTCAATCTATTCCGCATCTCAGGGGCGATGGTTAACTTCGGCTACTTCCCGGCGACTACAATTGTCTCTGATGGTAAGTCAGATTTCGTTTTTGAGATGAATGCCCGTCGGGTCGAGCTTTCTAATCTTATTTTTAACGGTAATAGCGATAAAAGCCCGAATCAGCAGGGCTTTTTCCATAACACTTGTCCTGGCGGACAATTTTTCCGTGGGGCCTGCCTGCGCTTTACCGCAGTAGGCGGCACGGCCATCAGTCTGCAGGATACGCTCGATTGCAAAATCGATCAGTGGTATGCCTCACGCTGCTCAGGTGATGTTATTAAGTCGGGCTGGTCAGGGCAGAAACAGGGCAACTGGGATCACAGCACCGCCATTGAGCTGTCAAACTTCAATGCGCAGCACTGTCGCGGCGGCAAGGTGCTTAACCTGGCGCGCTGCGCCCAGTCGATAATTCACAATGGCTGGATTGAGCACTGTGATAACCCAGGCGATATCTCCAATGGCCAGTGGATTATCGATGCACTAAGCCTGGAGGATTGTAAGAACCCGCTTATCGCCCATAACAGCCGCCTGAATATGCGTCAGACCAGTCTGCAGTCGGGCAGCTGGATCGACAATTCCATGCAGGGCGATCGTCTGCTCAGCATCTGGGAGATGGGATCGACCCGTGTGGAGTCTTACGGCGTCGCCCTGGATGGCAGCCTGAATTATAACTACATCACCTCGCGCTGGCGTTTAGAGAACAATACGAACCAGGAGACCTGGTTTGATCTCGGTAGCCTCTACTCACCGACGGTGGGGGATTCGTGGGAGATCGAAATCTTCGGTCAGTCGCAGTTCAGTAACGGCAGTGGCGATAAACCGCTGATGAACCTGATGGGTGACAAGACCACCGGCGGTCGCGCAGTGATCCACGTGCAGCGCAAGAAAGACCTGTCGGAAGCGAGCTGGTCGGCAGAAGGCAGCAGCCCGATTGTCGATGTGCGCTATGTGGCTGAGCATGACAGCGATGTCCGTATCTTCGTCAAACTGGCGGGCTGGACGCCATCGGCGGCCGTGCTGGTGAAAACCACCGGTAAAGATCGCTTTGTGACCGGTCGCTGTGCGCGGGTCAACGCGAAGATGGAGAAGGGTAATCCGCCATCGGGCGACGCGGCCAAACGCGCGCCGCAGCGTTTCAGCCTGCATAACGGCAAAGCGGGCGTGGGGGCCAACGAGCAGGGCGATCTGCTGATGGCTTCCCGTCCGCTCTCCGCCGATCAGGTCGATACCAGTAAGCCGGAAGGCTTTGTTTCCGTGGTGATCAACGGTAAACAGGTTGCGCTGCCTTACTTCGCGATTAAGTCATAACCCCTTGTATCAGGGCCGCCAGAATGGAGGCGGCCGGTTTAACAGGAGCAGTACCTTTGGGTGCGTTATCCCGTAAAGCATTACTTTAAACAGAGTTCATTTTGCCCATTTCGGATCTGGGCGGCTTACAGAATTAAAAAAATTCATTCGGAGTTGTTATGAAAATTTTATTGGTGGGTAACCATACGTGTGGAAATCGCGGGGATGGCGCGATTCTTCGTGGACTGATCGATTCGATGAAGTCTGCACGCAGTGATTTAGACATTGATGTTATTAGCCGTTATCCAACCAGCTCCGGTTATCTGCTCCAGCAGGATATTCAGCAGGATGCGCTGTATCTGCACAACAGCAAATCGGGTAAAGGCCTGGTCGGTTCGTTTAAGCGTAAAGTGGCGAACCGTCTGATGCCCGATATCATGATGGCGCACCTGGGCAAAGGCGGGATCTTTAAGTCGTTCGCTGTGCCGCCTCACCTGAAGGCCTTTACCGAAAGCCTGGCAAAATATGATGCGATTATTCAGGTGGGCGGATCCTTCTTCGTCGATCTCTATGGCGTGACCCAGTTTGACCATGCGCTCTGTGCGCTGATGGCGAAAAAGCCGATCTATCTGATCGGCCACTCAGTGGGACCTTTCCAGAACCCGCGCGTCAATGCGCTGGCAAATTTTGTTTTTGATCGGGTCGACAGCCTGGTGCTGCGCGAATCGGTCAGCCTTGACCTGATGAAGCGCGATGGCGTGACCAGCTCTAAAGTTGCCTCTGGCGTGGATACGGCATTCCTGGTGCGTGCGCGTGAAGTGGAGAATCCGAGCCACAATCTGCGCTACTGGCAGGGTATTATCGATGGCCGTAAAACCATCGCGATCACCGTACGTGAACTTGCGCCATTTGATAAACGTCTGGGCGTGACGCAGAAGGAGTATGAAGCAGCCTTTGGCCAGGTAATCAATGCGATGATTGCTGAAGGCTATCAGGTCGTCGCCTTCTCCACCTGTACCGGCATCGACAGCTATGCCAAAGATGACCGTATGGTGGCGCTGACGCTGCGTGACCACGTGGCGCAGCCAGAACATTACCATGTCATTATGGACGAGTTTAATGACCTGGAACTGGGCATCCTGCTGAGTCACTGCCATCTGACCATCGGTACACGCCTGCACTCGGCGATTATCTCCATGAACTTTGGCACCCCGGCTGTGGCGATTAACTATGAGCACAAGTCGATGGGTGTGATGAACCAGCTTGGTCTGCCGCAGATGGCAACCGATGTGAAAAGCCTGATGGATGGCTCGCTGATCGACAAGGTGAAAACGGTCCTTGCCGACTACGACAACATCAAGCTCAAGGTCGACACGGCCGTTGCGAATGAAAGGGAAATTGGCAACCGGATCACTGAAGAGATTCTCAAAGTATTAGGGTAATGTGATGAAACTGACTTTTTTCACCATGCGTTTCCCGGTTGCCTCTGAGACATTCGTACTAAATCAGGTGACCCATTTTATTGATGCCGGTTACGAGGTGGAGATTATTTCAGTCTTTCCCGGCGATTTAGTGAACCGGCATGCGGCGTTTGATGAGTATGGTCTGGCGGCGAAGACCCACTATCTGCTGCCGGAAGAGAAAGTCTCGATTGTTGATAAGCTGAACCAGCGTATCAAACTGGTGCTGCCAAAAGTGACGAAGCCGTCGCTGCTGCGTTCGCTGAATGTGCGCCGTTATGGCGCGCAGTCCAGCAAACTGCTGCTGCCGTCGATTGTGGCGAATGCTAAGCAGACCTTTACCGCAGATGTGTTTCTGGTGCATTTCGGCTATGCCGGTGCACTGGCAAACAAGCTGCGTGAACTGGGCGTGCTGAAGGGTAAACAGGCGACCGTGTTTCATGGCGCTGATATCTCCCGCCGTCACATTCTGGAAGAGCACAAACTCGATTACGTCAATCTGTTCCGCCAGAGTGAGCTGATGCTGCCTATCAGCCATCTGTGGGAGAACAAGCTGATTGAGATGGGCTGCCCGCCGGAGAAAATTCACGTGACGCGTATGGGCATTGAGCCGGAGAAGTTTAACTTCCAGCCGCGCCAGGCGTTCCATAAACCGCTGCGTATCGTTTCGGTGGCGCGTCTGACCGAGAAAAAAGGGCTGGATGTCGCGGTGAAAGCCAGCGCCATCCTGAAACAGCGTGGCGGTCAGTTTCAGTACACCATTATTGGCAACGGCGATCAGGATGAGATGATGCGTGATTTCATCGCCCGCGAGGGGATGGAAGATTGTGTCAGCATGCCGGGCTTTAAGCCGCAGGAGGAGATTCGTCGTGCGCTGAGCGAGGCTGACATCTTCCTGCTGCCGTCTAAAACCGCCGCAGATGGCGACATGGAAGGGATTCCGGTCGCACTGATGGAAGCGATGGCGGTTGGCCTGCCCGTGGTCTCTACCTTCCACAGCGGCATTCCGGAGCTGATTGAGAACAATGTTTCTGGCTGGCTGGTGGAAGAGGACGACCCCGATGCGCTGGCGGAAACGCTGCTGAAGTTGTCTCAGGGTGAAGTGGATGTGGCACCCGTGGTTGCTGCGGCACGCCACAAAGTCGAGACTGAATTTAATCAGCATATCGCCTACGGCGAACTGGCACAGATTCTGGAGCGACTGGTGTGAGTGGATTTAAGTCACAGGCAATTTGGCTGTTCGGCAGCACCTGCTTTTCTGCGGTGCTGCAGGTTGCACAGCTGAGCTTTCTTGCCCGCAAACTGGAAACCCACGAGCTGGGGCTGTTAGCCATTATCAACGCCATCCTGGCGGTGGCGGGTGTGCTGCAGGATATGGGAATGAGCAGTTATCTGGTGCATCGCCAGAACATTACCCGTCGTGAGCAGAGCACTATCTACTGGGTCAACGTCTCCCTCAGCCTGTGTACCGGGTTGATCATGTTGCTGATCGCCTTCCCGGTCTCCTGGTTCTATCACCTGCCGGAGCTGACCGGGCTGATCATGCTGACCAGCCTGAACTTCCTGGTGCTGGGGCACCTGTCGCAATATCAGGCGCACTACATCAAAACCAAGCGGATGGTGTCGCTGGCGAAGATTGAGATGGGCACCAAGCTATTTGCCTTCCTCTGTGTCGTGGCGATGCTGGAGTTCACCTCGCTGACGGTGTCGGCGGCGATTCTGGGTCTGTTCATCAACGCCTTTACCCGCATTCTCTGCATGATTGCACTGGGTGAGAAGTCATGGCGTCCGACCTGGGAGTTCGACAAAGCGACCTTCTTCGGCGCGATTCGTTATGGCAGCTATCAGCTCGGTTCGCAGACCATTAATCAGCTGCGTACCCAGGCAGATGCGCTGGTGGTCGGTAAAGTCATGGGCGCTGAGATGCTGGGCGTTTACTCGCTGGCGAAAGAGCTGGTGCTGCAACCGCTGAAGCTGGTCACGCCGGTCATTAACCGTCTGGCACTGCCGCGCTTTGCTGAGAAACAGCACGATGCCGAGCAGCTGAAAAAGCTGTTCCTGAAAGGCACGCTGGGGATCATGCTGTTCAGCAGCGCCATGTATCTGGCTATTGGTATCTTCTCGCCGGTTATCGTGCGTGTGCTTTATGGCGCGTCACATGAGCAGGTCTATCATCTGATCCCGCTGATGCTGCTGTTTGGTATGCTGCGGCCGATGGGGGGGCTGACCGGCGCGATTTCCCAGGCCAACGGACGTACCAACGTTGAGTTCTACTGGAACATCGTGGCGAGCATTGTGGTCCTGATGGTACTGGCAACCACCTTTATCTGGCCAAACGTGCTCTACGTCGCGCTGACGCTCTCCATCTCGCAGATCCTGATCTCGGCACTGGCTCATCCGTTCTTTATCAAGCCGGTAATTGGCATTCGGTTTATTCCTTATGCCCGGCAGTGGGTGGCCGTGTCGGTGGTATTTGTTGGCGTGATGCTGCTGGTAAATCACTTTAATCTGTTTGTGATGCCAGAGTGGTTTGAAGGCTGGCTCTGATTATAAAGCGTTATATCGACGGGCGGCCTGAGGGTCGCCCGTTTTCATTTATAGCTGGTCTCAGCCCTGCAACGAAAAGTGCTGTAGATCACAGTAGTAATATTCGATTACTGATTGTCTTTATTCAGTTTATGGTGTCGCTGGCAATGGGCAAAATGCCGAATTTCCAAGTTATGACAGAGAGTTACTGTCCGCTTTTCAGATAAAGATTATACTTGCTCTTCCGGCCGATCCTGCATAATCGACCCACATCTTCATTTTATTAAACGGAATAAATATGACCAAGCTTAAAGCAGTAATCCCGGTTGCGGGCCTCGGTATGCATATGCTCCCTGCGACTAAAGCCATTCCGAAAGAGATGCTGCCTGTCGTCGACAAACCGATGATTCAGTACATCATTGACGAGTGTGTTGCCGCAGGTATTAAAGAGATTGTGCTGGTCACGCATGCATCGAAAAATGCCGTAGAAAACCACTTCGACACGACCTATGAGCTGGAAGCGCTGCTTGAAGCGCGCGTGAAGCGTCAGCTGCTGAGCGAAGTGCAGTCTATCTGCCCGCCAGGCGTAACCATCATGAACGTGCGTCAGGCACAGCCGCTGGGCCTGGGCCACTCCATTCTTTGTGCCCGCCCGATGATCGGTGATAACCCGTTCGTGGTCGTACTGCCAGACGTTCTGCTGGATGACTCTACCGCTGACCACATGCGTTACAACCTTGCTGCGATGGTTGCCCGTTTTGAAGAGACCGGCCACAGCCAGGTCCTGGCGCAGCATATGCCGACGTCCGATCTTTCTGAGTACTCCGTGATCACTACCGAAGAGCCGATCGATCACCCTGGCGACATCAGCACCATTACCGATTTCGTCGAGAAGCCTGAAGATACAACCGGACTGAACTCTGATCTGGCTGCGGTAGGCCGCTATGTGCTTTCTGCTGATATCTGGGCGGAACTGGAGCGCACTGAGCCAGGCGCCTGGGGCCGTATCCAGCTGACCGATGCGATCGCCAG
Source organism: Candidatus Pantoea gossypiicola (assembly GCF_008632075.1). Classification (GTDB taxonomy): domain Bacteria; phylum Pseudomonadota; class Gammaproteobacteria; order Enterobacterales; family Enterobacteriaceae; genus Pantoea; species Pantoea gossypiicola. Next base: position 63,460 of record NZ_VWVM01000001.1, on the reverse strand, counting down.
CCTGAGCAAGCATAAAACCGTTGATGTTTCTCTGCTGACCGGTCAAAGTTTCGACTGCGGTCGTAAACTCGGTTACATGCAGGCGTTCGTCTCTTACGGACTGCGTAACAACGCGCAGGGTCGCGATTTCCGCGAAGCTATCCAGACGATTCTCGCAAAACAAAAGTAATTAAATCGCCGCGTCATACGCGGCAGATTGAAAGGAGCTCACATGGCAATTTTAGTCACGGGCGGAGCAGGCTATATCGGCTCCCATACGGTACTGGCGCTGTTGCAGCGCGGTGATGATGTTGTGGTTCTGGATAACCTCTGCAACGCCTCACGCGAAGCCATTAACCGCGTGGAGAAACTGGCGGGTAAAAAAGCGACCTTCGTTGAGGGCGATATCCGTGACCGCGCCTGTCTGCGTGACCTGTTCGCAGCCAACAGCATTTCAGCCGTTATTCACTTCGCAGCGCTTAAAGCGGTGGGGGAATCGACGCGTATGCCGCTGGAGTACTACGAGAATAACGTGGCGGGTACTGTCGTACTGCTGGAAGAGATGCGTGATGCCGGTGTCTGGAACTTCATCTTTAGCTCATCAGCGACCGTCTACGGCGCAGATGCACCGGTTCCTTACGTTGAGACTACGCCAATTGGTGGCACCACCAGTCCGTACGGCACCTCCAAGCTGATGACCGAATTCGTCATGCGCGACTTCGCCAAAGCAGAGCCGAAGTTTAAAGCGATTGCCCTGCGTTACTTCAACCCGGTTGGCGCGCACGAGTCTGGCGAAATCGGTGAAGACCCGACTGGCATCCCGAACAACCTGCTGCCCTATATCGCGCAGGTCGCGATTGGTCGTCTGGAGAAGCTGGGCGTGTTTGGTGGCGATTACGATACGCCAGACGGAACCTGTCTGCGTGACTACATCCACGTGGTTGACCTGGCGGAAGGGCACCTGAAAGCGCTGGACCATCTGAACAAAGTTGAAGGTTACACTGCCTTCAATCTGGGCGGCGGCAAAGGCTTCTCCGTGCTGGAGATGATCAAGGCGTTTGAGCAGGCTTCCGGCAAGGCGATCCCCTTTGAGATCAAGCCGCGCCGTGACGGCGACCTGCCTGCGTTCTGGGCCGATGCGTCCCTGGCGAACCGTGAGCTTGATTGGCGCGTGACGCGCGGCATCGATGAGATGATGTGTGACACGTGGAACTGGCAGAGTAAGAACCCGGATGGGTTCAGGTAGTTGAAAAGAAAAGGCGAACTTTGGTTCGCCTTTTTTATATTTGAGTTGAATTATCTTAAAAGCCTTTTCCCACTATTCTGATTGCATCATCCTGACGCATCAGCAACTATCCCCTGCCTGATAAAATGCTCATTAGTTGAACTAACACCCCAGGCATAATCGCATTTTATTCGTAATAGCTATACCTGAGTGATAGAATTTACGATTGTTGAATGATAAACCCACTTAAATAATTTCATTAATAAAGTGATATCAATCAACGAAATGCTGGACATCTGGCGGGTTCATGTTGTCAGCACACTCATTCGGTCAAAGATAATCAGCATCGTGGGAGCTGTAACCCAGGGGCGGTAGCGTGCTCTGAAAACGCTTGTGATTGTCTGCTTTTTTTCAGGCACCCATGCCTCAGATAGCTTGTCAGGAATAAACACGTTATGAAGATACTTATCACTGGTGGTGCAGGTTTTATCGGTTCAGCGGTTGTACGTCATGTTATCAACAATACAAATGATGAAGTCATAAACGTTGATAAACTAACCTATGCAGGCAATCTTGAATCGTTAAAAGAGGTAAGCAGCAATCCACGCTACACCTTTAAGCAGATCGATATTTGCGACGGTCAGGCTATTACTGAAGCATTAAATGAATTTCAACCGGATGCCATCATGCATCTGGCCGCTGAAAGCCACGTAGACCGCTCAATCACTGGCCCGGCTGAGTTTGTTCAGACCAACGTGGTGGGTACCTATGCACTGCTGGAAGCGACCCGCCAGTACTGGAGCGCCTTGCCGGAAGAACGTAAAGCAGCTTTCCGTTTTCATCATATCTCGACTGATGAGGTTTATGGTGACCTGCCGCATCCGGATGAAATGGATGGTGAATTGCCGCTATTCACCGAAGAAACCCCTTATGCACCCAGCAGCCCTTATTCCTCAACGAAAGCAGCCAGCGATCATCTGGTTCGCGCCTGGGGCCGCACCTATAAATTGCCAGTCATCGTAACCAACTGCTCTAACAACTACGGTCCTTACCATTTCCCGGAAAAACTCATTCCACTGATTATCAGTAATGCGCTGGAAGGCAAACCGTTACCCATCTATGGCAAAGGCGACCAGATCCGTGACTGGCTCTATGTTGAAGACCATGCGCGTGCGCTCTATACCGTGGTGAAAAATGCACAGACCGGCACGACTTATAACATCGGTGGACATAACGAAAAGAAAAATATCGATGTTGTGTTGAAAGTCTGCGAACTGCTTGATGAGCTGCGTCCAAAAGATACACCTTACAGCGCTCAGATTACCTATGTTCAGGATCGTCCAGGGCACGATCGCCGCTACGCCATTGATGCCGCTAAGATTGAAAAAGATCTGGGCTGGAAACCTGAAGAGACCTTTGAAACGGGTTTGAAGAAGACCGTTGAATGGTACCTTAACAATTCAGAGTGGGTTGAGCATGTGAAGAGCGGTGCGTATCAGAACTGGATCGAACAAAACTACGAGAAGCGTAGCTAATGGATATTCTGCTTTTTGGTAAAAACGGACAGGTGGGCTGGGAATTGCAGCGTGCATTGGCTCCGTTGGGCAATTTAATTGTGGTTGACCGTCATTCCCGTGACTACTGCGGTGATTTTGAAAATCCTGAAGGTGTTGCTGAAACGGTTCGCAAAATTAAGCCAGCGGTTATCGTTAATGCGACCGCCTACACGGCGGTGGATAAAGCGGAATCTGAACAGGACAAGGCCCGTCTGGTTAATGCCACCTCAATCGCGGCATTGGCAGAGGCCGCTGAGGAAATCGGCGCATGGTTAATCCATTACTCCACAGATTATGTGTTTGATGGTACGGGTGATAGGCCCTGGCGCGAAGATGATGCAACCGCTCCGTTAAATGTCTATGGACAGACAAAGCTGGAAGGAGAGCAGGCCATCGTCAATAACATGTCGAAATACCTCATCTTCCGCACCAGCTGGGTCTACGCTGCGAAGGGAAATAATTTCGCTAAGACAATGCTAAAGCTGGCTAAAGACAGGGACACCTTGTCCGTGATTAATGATCAATTTGGCGCACCCACTGGCGCTGAATTGATAGCAGACAGTACAGCACATGCGATAAGAGTGGCACTAAATGACAGCAGCGTTGCTGGCTTGTATCACCTTATTGCAGCGGGTGAAACCACCTGGCATGCCTACGCTACCAGTGTGATCGATTTTGCTAAACAGCAGGGTGTAGAGCTTAACGTTCAGGTGATTAATCCTGTTCCGACCAGCGCATTTCCTACACCTGCCAGACGTCCTGCAAACTCACGACTGAATACAGAGAAGTTCCAGCATACCTTTGGTTTGACGCTTCCAGACTGGCAAAAGGGTGTTGAACGTATGTTGCTTGAGACTCTTAAATAATTAGAACAGGACGTTAAAGTGTCCTGACTACGTAAGGTAAAATTGTGAAAAAGAATAAAGGTATTATTCTCGCTGGTGGTTCTGGAACCCGTCTTTACCCGGTAACAATGGCAGTAAGCAAGCAGTTGTTACCCGTTTACGATAAGCCAATGATTTACTATCCACTGAGCACGCTGATGCTTGCTGGGATCAACGATATACTCATCATCAGTACGCCGCAGGACACGCCACGCTTTGAAAGCTTACTGGGTGATGGCTCTCAATGGGGTATCTCCATTCAGTATAAAGTGCAACCAAGCCCGGATGGCCTTGCTCAGGCGTTCATCATTGGTGAAGAGTTTATTGGTAATGATTCTGTCGCACTCATCCTGGGTGATAATATCTTCTACGGGCATGACCTTTATAAGCAGCTTGAAACCGCATCTCTTAAGGATAATGGGGCAACCGTCTTTGCTTATCATGTTACCGATCCTGAGCGTTATGGCGTTGTGGAATTCGACAGCGAAGGCAAAGCAATTTCACTGGTAGAAAAACCTGAACATCCACGCAGCAACTATGCGGTAACCGGACTTTATTTCTATGACAATAGTGTTGTAGAAATGGCTAAAAACCTGGCACCATCACCACGTGGTGAACTTGAAATTACGGACATTAACCGTATTTACATGGAGCAGGGTAAGCTTTCAGTTTCCATTATGGGCCGTGGACATGCCTGGCTGGATACCGGTACGCATCAGAGTTTGATGGAAGCCAACAATTTTATCCAGACTATTGAATCACGTCAGGGTTTAAAAGTTGCCTGCCCGGAAGAAATTGCCTTCAGAATGGGTTTTATTAACAAAGAGCAATTACAGGAACTCGCTAAGCCGTATCTTAAAAACGAATATGGCAAATACCTGATGGCTTTGGTTGAAGGACGTTTATAATGAAGATTATTGATACGAAAATTGCTGATGTAAAAATTATTGAGCCTAAAGTTTTCGGTGATGAGCGCGGGTTTTTCCTGGAAACGTTCCAGAGTGAAAAATATAAGCGTGCGCTCAATATCGAAAGTGAATTTGTACAGGACAACCATTCGCGCTCAGCAAAAAATGTGTTAAGAGGTTTGCATTTCCAGCGAAATAACCCCCAGGGCAAGCTGGTCCGTGTGGTAAGAGGTGAAGTATATGATGTCGCAGTCGACATCCGACCTGAATCACCAACTTATAAACAGTGGGTTGGCGTTTATCTTTCGGAAGAAAACAAGACGCAATTCTGGGTTCCGCCGGGCTTAGCACATGGCTTCGTTGTTATTTCAGACTATGCAGATTTCGAATATAAATGCACTAACTATTATGACCCTTCAAGCGAAGGTTGTCTGGCATGGAATGACCCTGAACTAGGCATTGACTGGCCTGTTTCAGAGCCTATCCTATCTGAAAAAGACAAAGCCGGACAACTGCTGTCCGAACTGAAATAATTATATTTAATCATTGAAATTAAGGATGAGCCAGGTAAAAAGGCCATCCTTGACTTATTTTAAGGCGTGGTACCTGAAATTTCACCACAGGCTAACTTAATAAAGATTTAGAAGAAAATTCAGTTACGCCAGACTTTTAATGGACAGGGAAAATTACCTTTCAATAGTGTTAAAACAGTCATCATCGGGTTTGACAATCATCATTGTCGGGACTGCATCAATTGAGAATCAAAATTAGTTCGTGATAGCAGTAAAACTCCAGCTCAAGCTTTTAAGAGATTACTAATGAATCCGCATAGTTCGAGATCTACCTCACTCTTTTCTCTGATTCGTCAGACATGGGCAAATCGAAATCTCATTTTCCAGATGACTAAACGAGAGGTTGTTGGTCGTTATCGCGGTTCGACAATGGGAATTTTGTGGTCTTTTATTAACCCCATTTTTATGCTCATGGTTTACACTTTCGTTTTTTCAGTCGTTTTCAAAGCCCGGTGGGGAACCACTGGAGCACTGAATGAATCAAAGACTGATTTTGCCGTGATTCTGTTTGTCGGTCTGATTATTCATGGTCTTTTTGCCGAAACGCTCAGTCGTGCCCCCTCCCTGATACTTGGCAACGTAAACTATGTTAAAAAAGTGGTGTTTCCTTTAGAAATATTACCGGTTGTAAGTTTTTTGAGCGTGCTCTTTCATAGCTTTATTAGCATGCTCGTTTTAATTATCGCCTTTTTCATATTCAATGGTTACATTCATTGGACACTCGTTTTTATACCCGTTGTCATTTTGCCATTGGCCTTACTGACGCTGGGGCTGACCTGGTTTTTATCATCATTAGGCGTCTATCTGCGAGATGTGGGGCAGACAATTACCATAATCATGACCGTAATGATGTTTTTATCACCGGTATTTTATCCGATATCTTCTCTCCCCGAGAACTTGCGCCCGCTGATAATGCTTAATCCGTTAACGTTCATCATTGAGCAGGCCAGAGCGGTACTTATATGGGGCAAGTTACCTGATTTTTCTGGTATTGGAATCTATACACTTATCTCACTATTGGTAATGTGGCTGTGCTACGCCTGGTTCCAAAAAACAAGAAAAGGTTTTGCTGATGTCCTTTAATGAAAATGCGATTGTAATAGATGGCGTAAGTAAATGTTTTCAGGTGTATGAAAATCCAGTAAGAAGATTAAAGCAGTTTATTGTGCCAAAAGTAGACCGGGTGGTGGGTCGTGAAAGCCGTGCTTACCATGAAGATTTTTGGGCTTTAAAGGATGTTTCTTTTGTTTTACCCAAGGGTGAAACAATGGGGATAGTCGGACGAAATGGCTCAGGCAAATCTACGTTACTTCAGATTATTGCCGGGACATTAACTCCTACATCCGGGAATGTCACTGTTAACGGGCGTGTCGCCGCGCTGCTGGAGCTGGGTGCAGGCTTTAACAGTGACTTCAGCGGACTTGAGAACGTTTACCTCAATGCTTCCCTGATGGGATTGACCCGTGAGGAAACGGAAGCAAGACTTGATGACATTCTTTCGTTTGCTGATATTGGCCACTTCATCCATTCTCCCGTCCGCTCATATTCAAGCGGCATGCTGGTTCGACTGGCTTTTGCTGTTCAGGCTCAGATTGAACCGGAAGTATTAATCGTTGACGAAGCCCTTGCCGTGGGCGATGCAAAGTTTCAGGCTAAATGTTTTGCCCGTTTGAAAAAGCTCAAACAAAATGGCACCTCAATTCTCTTTGTTTCACATGCCACAGAGCAGATCGTGACACATTGCGACCGGGCATTACTCCTGGACGGAGGCGTAACACAGGAGTGTGGTGCACCCCGTGAAGTCATAAACCGCTATCTGGACATTCTCTTCGGGAAAAAACGCGAAAACGACAGCACGCGTGCCGATGTGGATAAGCAAATTGCGCTGGCGGCTAAAGGTGAAGAGGAACGGCTGAAGCGGGAAACCGATTTGGAAAAAACGGAAGAGGCTAAAACAGAAAGCCAGCTCAGGCTGAACAGCGTGTTTGATGAACGGCCTCATTACAATCCCTCGGAGTACCGGTGGGGAGATAAGGCAGCAGAAATTTATGACTATCATTTTGATCAGGATGGTCAGGCGTTCCCGGGGATCTTTGAACCCAAAAAGCCTATTAATTTTCTGTTTAAAGTCATTTGTCATGACTATGTTTTCAGACCTATTTTTGGCTTTGCGATCAAAACTAAAGAAGGCGTCACCGTTTACAACACCAACAGTGAGTGGCAGGCAGTATCGATCGTTGAAGAGGTGAAGCCCGATCAATCGTTTATCGTATCAGTAACGTTGCCAAATCTTCTTTTTGAAGGCGACTATTTTGTTTCTGTGGGTATCGCGAGTAGTAACACCCAAGGCGAAATAATCCCTCATGACCGTCGCTATGACTCAATTCATTTGCCTGTAGGACCTGTGGGTACTTTTACCGGTTTGGCCGATCTAAACGCGAGAATTAAACTTGAAAATGGCTAATTTAGAAAAAATTTTATCAGATGCTGGTTTTCATAAAAATGAAGAGACGGCGCTGTGGTCGCCCGCAGATATGAAGGATTTTGCGTATAGCGACGGCGAAGAGACTGAAAACTACATCTACAAAATAATCAGTGAAGTCTCAGACGTCAGCGTTGACTCAGAAGAATTAGAACCCTTCATTGTAGACTGGCCCTCAACCTATCATCTTAGTCCCGTACGTTCGAACCTGCTACGTCCATTCCAGGAGTGGATGAAGGGCAAAAGAATATTAGAAATCGGCTGTGGATGTGGCGCAATCAGCCGGTTTCTAGGCGAGAATGCTGCAGAAGTTGTCTCTGTGGAAGGGAGTTTCCGTCGCGCAACGATTGCCCGCTCACGCTGCCGCGATCTTCCGAATGTTACTGTCATCTGCGCTCCTTCCGATACGCTCCCGGATTTCGGCGATTTCGATGCGGTTTTACTGATTGGTGTCCTTGAATACGCACGTGTTTTCGTGGGTGAAAATGGTGAGCAGGGACTTTTACAAGCGTGCAAGAAGCGTTTGAAAAAGGATGGGAAATTATTTGTTGCGATTGAAAATAAACTGGGTATCAAATATTTTTCAGGCGCTCGTGAAGACCATGTAAACCTGCCGATGTATGGCATTAACAATAGTTACGATGAAAAAAGCGTTGTCACGTTTGGTCGCAAAGAGCTGTTAAATGAACTGAATAAAGCCGGTTTTAAGGATACTCTGGAATATATTCCGTTACCTGATTATAAATTACCATGCACAGTTGTTACTCCACTGGGCTGGCAAAAGCACTCCATAGCGCTGAGTCAGTTAGCAATGGAAAGCGCGCATAAAGAAAAGCAAATCGTTCCACAGCATCTGTTCTCAATTGAGCAGGGCATCAAAAACATCTGGAACAATGAAATTGCTGCTGATCTCTCAAGTTCGTTTTTAATGGTCTCAAGCGCAATTAAACAGGATGTTATTCATGAAAACGTGGCGGCTATTTACTATTCAGATGAACGGAATGCCGACAAGAAGAAGAATGTAGAATTTATACAGACGGATGAAGGCTTGTCTGTATTCTCTGGCTCCAGCCAGGACGGCAATGTCAGGTCGGCTGATATGGAAAGATTCATTTATGGTCAATCTCTCTGGACCGATCTTTTACGCATTATTAATCGTCCCCACTGGCGTATTGATGAATTAGCGGCCTGGGCTAAAGGGTGGCTTGATCAACTTCAGCTCAAAGCGCAGGTGCCGCTGGAGACAGATAAAGATATTGTCCTGCCCGACTCTTACCTGGATGCCTTGCCCTTTAATGTGATCAGAAAAAACAATGGTGAATTTGTTTTCTTTGATCAGGAGTGGCAGGCTGGCGAGACCATTACGCTGGGTTATGTAGCCTATCGTGGTATCTATCATTCCCTGTTACGCGTGACGTCTGCTGGCAATAGCCGAAACTGTAATAGCAACAACATTGCTGAGCTGACGACAGCGGTGTTAAATGCTATGGGCTTTTCATGCTCAAGTGCTGAATCACGAAAATATCTGAAGCAGGAGTCAGCGTTTCTGGCGAAAATTCAGCACAAAGATGCTGAAAATATTTATACAACGCTCAAAGGTTTTTCCCTTTCTGTTCGTGCTGAATACTGGACTGACCTGAATGATCTCAATTCATTGAGAAGTTACGAAAAAAACATCAACGAGCAAAATGAGGTCCGTATTACAAATCTGGAAGAATCGCTGAAAAATGAGAGCGAGCGTGCCAGTCGGTTGCAGGAAGAGTTAAATCAGATTCATGCCCTTTATGAACATCAGGGCCATGTTTTGAACAAGTATCGACATGATGTCGAAACCATTCTGAACTCTGCCAGCTGGAAAATTTCCGCTCCGCTACGTGTTGCAGGCCGCCGGGTTCCATTAAAGATAAGGCAACCAGTAAAGAGACTCTTTTTCAGATTGTTTTATCTGGGGCAGAGAGTAAAAGTAAAATCAGGTAAGGTTATTGCGCAGGTCACATCTAATAACAGTGGTTTAAAAAAGCGCGTGAGAGAAGTTTCGCGAAACATCTATATGCAGTTGCCAGAGCGATATAAAGAAAAAGCGTTAAAAGTCGCTATGAAAGTGCGTCCTGCTTGGTTCAGGCATCACCCTGCCTTTAACCAGGCTCTGTATGAAAAGACTATTATCAATAATAGTAAGGGGACTCAGCCAGTCTTCCTTTCGCATAGTAATAATGGAACCTATTCATTCTCTGATCGTCCGGATGAGTACGTTTACATTCCGGCCAAAAAGCCGAATTATTTTAAAGATATTCTTAATGAGTTTGAGGTCAAGCCGCTTTTCTCAATAATTGTACCTATCTACAATACGCCACTGGACCTGCTGGCATTGATGGTTAAGTCGGTAGAAGATCAATGGTATGACAACTGGGAATTAGTGCTGGCTAACGACTGCAGTCCTGATGAGGAGACTGCACCCGCTCTCGACGCTTTAAAAGATCCCCGAATCAAAGTCATTCACATGGAAAAAAACCAGGGGATTGCTGGCGCAACTAACGTTGCAATAGAGAATGCAAGCGGTGATTACATTGTCTTCCTAGATCATGACGATGAGTTAACGCAGGATTGCCTGTACGAATTTGTAAAATGCATCAACGAAGAAGATCCTGATTTTATTTATAGTGATGAGGATAAATTTACGCCGGAAGGGAACTATTCTCAGCCTCACTTCAAACCCGACTGGTCACCAGATACCATGATGGGCACCATGTATACCTGCCATGCTGCCTGTGTTCGCCTGAGCACTGCCCGCCAACTGGGAGGATTACGGACAGAATTTAATGGTTGTCAGGATTGGGACTTCATTCTCAGATTAAGTGAGATAACGCAGAGAATTTCGCACATTCCGAAAATTCTGTATCACTGGCGCATCATCCCGGCCTCGGTCGCGTCTGATATCACCGCTAAGCCCTATGTCTTAGCCGCTTCTAAAGCGGTACGTGAAGATGCGCTTAAGCGACGTGGTATTGAGGGGACTGTTGAAGAGCTGCCTGGCTATCATGGATATTTCCGCGTTAATTATGATCTCCGTCCGGAGACCCTGATTTCAATTATCATCCCTACGCGGGATAATCATGACGTGCTTGCGCGCTGCATTAATTCAATCCGCAGTAAAACCCGCTGGAGCCATTACGAGATTATTGTTGTTGATAATGGATCTCAGAAGCCCGATACGCTTACGTATCTTGATGAACTTAAGTCCCAACGCTTTGCCACTGTCATAAGACATGACCAGCCTTTCAATTTTTCTGAGCTGAATAACATCGGCGTTGCCCATTCTGAAGGTAGCCTGTTACTTTTCCTAAACGATGATACTGAAGTACTGCAGGATGACTGGCTGAACAGACTGGGTGGTTACGCTCAGCAGAAACACGTGGGGGCTGTTGGCGCTAAACTGGTCTATGCTGACGGGCAGACTATGCAGCATAGCGGAGTTCTTAATCTCCAGACCGGCCCTGTTCATGCCTATATCGGTCAGGATAAAAATCACCCCGGCTATTTTTTACGCAATCAGATTGAATATAACTGGCTCGCCGTAACAGGAGCGTGTCTGATGGTTGCGCGTGATAAATTTGAATCGATAAACGGTTTTGATGAATCATTCCCTATCGCTTATAACGATGTTGATATCTGTATGCGTCTGGTCGAAAACGGTTACTATAACGTTATGTGTCAGGCGGTTACGCTTATCCATCATGAGTCTGTTTCGCGTGGGCTTGATCACATGGATGCTGAAAAAGTAAGACGTTTGCAAAATGAACTGAGTCGTCTAAACAGTAAACATCCGCTGTACTATCAGTACGACCCTTTCTACAACGTCAACTTTGCTTTTAACGGACATAATTTCGAGATCATGAAATGATTAATTGCGATAACACTGTTAACCCTGCTTATACGAAAGAAGAGATGGATCTGATTTCACTTCGTCATTTAGCTAAAGACGCCAGAGTTATCTCTTTTGATTTTTTTGATACTCTTTTTATTCGCCCGCTTGACAATCCTGAAGATGCATTTGATCTGTTAGCGAATAAGTTTTCTATTCCTGACTTCAGGCAGTTGCGCCGCAATGCACAAAAAAATGCTTTTGCACAAATGGTTAAAGAGGGCAGGAAAGAAATAACCCTGAGAAATATTTATAACAACTTTCAGGGCACACGTGGCGATACTGAAAGTCTGATGGAAGCTGAATATCAGCTTGAGCTGGCGCTGGTCGAGCCAAATCCTTTCTTTATTAGTTTTTTCAACGATTTAATTTTATCAGGTAAAACCGTCGTTATTACCTCAGATATGTACCTTGAAGAGGATTTCTTCCGTGCGGCGTTGAAGAAGTATGATATGCCGGACGTCCCGTTGTACATCTCTGCAAGTCGCAATGCGACAAAGCGGGATACGGGTGAGATATTTGATTATCTGCTTGCAGAATGCGAGGTGGAACCGCATCAGGTGTTGCACATCGGTGATAATGAAATGGCCGATTTCATCAAGCCCCGCGAAAAAAGTATCAACGCATGGCACTACCAGTCGCCTCATCTGGTTAACAAAGGAAAAAAACAGCCTCTTGCTTCGTCGCTGATCAACGGCATGATTCGGACCCTGCGGCCAGATAATGTCGCTGCCGGTTCATTTCAGCAGCTGGGATACGAATACCAGGCACCCGCGACCTGGGGCTTTCTTGAGTGGATTCGCAAACAATGCCTGACAGACAATGTTGATAAACTCTTGTTTGTTTCCCGTGATGGTTATGCGCTAGAAAGACTGGCGTCGCGCTATTTTACGGAAAAGCTGCCTTCGTTCTCCTATTTCATGGGTTCACGTATTGCTTTCAATCTCTCTCTGATGGATGAAGAGAACTTCAGCCAGAACCTTGCTTTCCTGATGTCAGGTTCAGATGGATTATCCCCAGGGGAATTACTTGAACGCATTGGTGTAGAGCCACCGGCAGATCACGTAATGATGTCGGCAGGAGTTGCACCTGACCTGGTCATTGCGCCGGAAAATTACGAGCTAGTCGAAAAGTTTCTCATCGCGCTCCGCGCTGAGATTCTTAAGGTATGTCAGCGCAACCGTCGGGGGTTGTTCATCTATCTTCACTCCCTGGGCATCAAAGAGGGCGATACTGTCGCTATGGTAGATGTAGGCTGGAGCGGAACGACGCAGGAAGCGTTTATCCATACCGTTAAGAAATTCATGAACATAAATGTGATTGGCTATTATTTTTGTATTGCTAATACCTTTGAAAGAAAGCGCCGTACGCCACATCAAAAAATGAAGGCATTTATTGATAACGATACGACCAGTCCGACTTTAGTGGACAAGATTTACGAGAATCGCGTGGCCATAGAGCTATTTTTCTCTGCGCCGCACAATACGGTCATTGGCTATAAACCTGTCAAAAACGGCGTGTGTCCAGTCACCGATCCTGGCCGGACGAAATCAAAAGATCATAATTTGATCAATGCACAACTGACCGAGGGTGTGGACAGATTCTGTAATGATTTTCTGGCAATGTTAGCAAGACTACAGGTCAATCTTACGCCAATGCAGTTGGCTGAACCGCTCATCTCGTTGACAACAAAAGATGACTGGCGCAGAAATCATCTTTTCATGCAGATTGAAAATTTTGACTCCTGGGGCAGCACACGTAATAAAGTTGTCAAGTTTCAGGATTACTTCAAGAACAGTTCCACATGTTAATAACCGGCCAAAAGGGACATGTTGCTGTTCTTATGGGCACCTATAATGGTGCCGCTTTCATAGAGAAGCAGCTGCAGTCTGTAAAAGATCAGGACTGGAAAAACTGGTCTTTATGGATTTCTGATGATGGATCTGAAGATGATACCCGCTCGATTACCGAGCGGGTTTTTTCGGGTGCAGAAAACAGCTGTACCCTTCTGGCCGGTCCGCAAAAAGGCTTTAGCGAAAACTTTAAGTCTCTGATTGGCAATCCGGCAATAGAAGCAGATTTTTATGCTTTTGCTGATCAGGATGACATGTGGCGTCCCGCAAAACTTTTGCGTGCCGTTGAGTATCTGCAATCTCTGCCCGAAGAGGTTCCTGCGCTCTATTGCACCCGAACCCGGTTAATTGACGAGCATGATCAGGTCCTCGGTTTATCGCCGCTTAATGCTAAAAGACCCGGTTTCCCTAACGCATTACTGCAAAATATTGCCAGCGGGAACACGATGGTCTTTAACGCAGCGGCGCGGCAGCTTTTTCTGAAGATACTCGACTTACCTGTGATCGCTCACGACTGGGCGCTTTATCTCATCGTAAGCGCCTGTGGCGGCAACGTGTTTTTTGATCCCGAGCCATCAGTCTTATACCGACAGCATAACGCGAATGTGATTGGCAACGGAATGAACCTGACACAGCGGGTCAGCAATTTCGTCGATGCTCATCAGGGACGCAACCGACACTGGAATGATGTAAACTTCCGCTTTCTGACGCAGCTAAAAGCGGAAATGACGCCGGAAAACCGGGTTATTTTTGAGGCTTTTCGTCATATCCGGGATAACACATTACCTGCGCGTTTAAAATTATTCAAAGCTTCAGGCGTCTACCATCAAAATCGCCTGGGTCAGATGACGAATTTCTCTTACGCTCTATTTAACAAGTTCTAATTTTGGTAATCTTGTGAAAATAATCGCATCGCTTGTACTATATCGTCATGCTTATGAGGATATTTCACGCACGCTGGATTCATTGCTGGCTGAAAAAAGTATTGATAAAGTTTGCATCGTTGACAATGGCTGTCACTGTAATTGGTTAAGTGATTATTCGCATCCGAAAGTTTCAGTTTTACCTATAGCAAATAATAACGGATTTGGCGCTGGACATAATAAAGCCTTTCAGGAATATAAAAATCAGTGCGAATATATTTTGATTTGCAATCCTGATATCAGCTTTGACTGTGGAGAAGTTGATTCTCTTTATCACTTTACCAAAGAAAACAACCTTTCACTGACCATTCCTAAAGTGATTTACCCGGATGGAAGTCTTCAGCACAGTTGTAAGCTGTTGCCAACGCCTAATCAGCTTTTTATGAGACGCTTTTTCTCGCGCTATATGAAAGTTTCAAATGGTGAATACGAGCTTCATCATGCTGATTATAGCCGACCCTTTTATGCTCCGTCACTTTCTGGCTGCTTCATGCTTATCAGCCAGCAGGCGCTAAATCACACAAATGGTTTTGACGAACGTTTTTTCCTCTATATGGAAGATGTGGACTTATCCAGGCGTGTCTCCGCTTCGGGATTAGGCATCCAGTATTGCCCTGAATCAACAGTTGTGCATGAATCACAACGACGCTCATATCAGGATTTTAAATTTCTTTTTTATCACATTGTTTCCGCTGTCCGATATTTCAACAAATGGGGATGGTTAATTGATCGCGAGAGAGAGTTGTTTAACACTAAATGCCTTTCTCAGTTTAACTGTAAGAATTCGTAATAAGTCAGGTTTGTGATTTTACTTATTGTCGCCTGTCTTATTGTTCAGTCGTGCTTTCTACAAACATGTCTCTGGTGTTACGGATAACATTTTTTAAAGAAATGTTGTATTGTAATCGCTAAGTTAAAATTGTCTGAATTCATAAGTGGGATAGAGCTGAACGGCTCTGTATATATTGATCAGGAGTAAAATATGTCCAAGCAACAGATCGGCGTTGTAGGTATGGCAGTGATGGGCCGCAATCTGGCTCTTAACATTGAGAGCCGCGGTTACACTGTTTCAATCTTCAACCGCTCACGCGAAAAGACTGATGAAGTCATCGCCGAGAACCAGGGCAAGAAGCTTGCTCCTTTTTACACCGTTGAAGAGTTTGTTGAATCGCTGGAAAAACCTCGTCGTATCCTGCTGATGGTTCAGGCGGGTGAAGCGACTGATAAGACTATTGCTTCACTGACTCCACACCTGGATAAAGGCGACATCCTGATCGATGGCGGTAACACCTTCTACAAAGACACCATCCGTCGTAACAAAGAACTTTCTGACCAGGGCTTCAACTTCATCGGTACCGGCGTTTCCGGCGGTGAAGAGGGCGCACTGAAAGGTCCATCTATCATGCCTGGCGGCCAGAAAGAAGCGTACGAGCTGGTTGCCCCGATTCTGGACAAAATTGCTGCACGTGCGGAAGATGGCGAAGCCTGTGTGGCTTACATCGGTCCGGACGGTGCGGGTCACTATGTGAAGATGGTGCATAACGGCATCGAGTACGGCGACATGCAGCTGATCGCAGAAGCTTACGCGCTGCTGAAAGGCGCACTGGGCCTGAACAACGAAGAGCTGGCTGAAACCTTCACCGAGTGGAACAACGGCGAGCTGAGCAGCTACCTGATCGACATCACCAAAGATATCTTCACCAAGAAAGATGAAGAAGGTAAATACCTGGTTGATGTGATTCTGGATGAAGCAGCGAACAAAGGCACCGGTAAATGGACCAGCCAGAGTTCACTGGATCTCGGCGAGCCTCTGTCACTGATCACCGAGTCTGTTTTCGCTCGTTACCTCTCCTCGCTGAAAACCCAGCGTGTCGCAGCCTCTAAAGTTCTGAGCGGCCCACAGGCCAAAGCTTTTACGGGCGACAAAGCGGAATTCATCGAGAAAGTTCGTCGCGCTCTGTATCTGGGTAAAATCGTCTCTTATGCGCAGGGCTTCTCACAGCTGCGTGCTGCGTCAGAAGAGAACAACTGGGATCTGCACTACGGCGAAATCGCTAAGATTTTCCGCGCTGGCTGCATCATCCGTGCTCAGTTCCTGCAGAAAATCACTGATGCTTATGCAGAAGATGCAGGCATCGCTAACCTGTTGCTGGCACCGTACTTCAAAGATATCGCCGATCAGTATCAGCAGGCGCTGCGTGATGTGGTTTCTTACGCGATTCAGAACGGCATCCCGACGCCAACCTTCTCTGCGGCGATCGCTTACTATGACAGCTACCGCTCAGAAGTGCTGCCTGCCAACCTGATTCAGGCGCAGCGTGACTACTTCGGTGCGCATACTTACAAGCGCATTGATAAAGACGGTGTGTTCCACACCGAGTGGTTAGATTAATCACTGAAAAGGGCTTCCTTCGGGAAGCCCTTTTTTTATCCTACCAGCAAATCCCCGCTCCGAATCTCACGCTCTCCCGCCAGCCGCACAACGAGCATGCCTGCCGTCGCAAACCTTACCCAGTGCCTTGCATAGAGAATACCGCCATACTCCGCTACGAGCGGGGTGATGTGGTCCGTAAGCGGATCAACAATCTCTGCCACCACTTCTCCCGGACGAATCAGTGCGCCCAGCGGTTTGCGATGGAGGATCAATCCTGACACCGGCGAATGAATATATTCACAGCCCGCTAACGGTGTCGGCGGGTTTTTAAGGGCAGGGGAGGTCGCCGCCGATCCCTCGCTGTGACGTTCTTTAATCACACCTGCTTCCCCCGGTGCTTCAGCCACGTCAGGCACGGTTAAGCCAATCGGCCCGTCATTGATCGCCACAACATCATCACCGCCCGCGTTGGCAGGAACCAGTTCATCACCCCCGATAACGGGCGCGGCCACTTCTACTGAAATCGACGGCTCGCTGTAGCCGATATAGCCGCCTTCCTGCAGCGCCGAAATAATCGCATCTGCATCTTTCTCCGCCTGTTCTGGCGAAACATCACGCACGCCACGCAACTCAAGCGTCACCGGCAGCAATCCGCGCGGCATCGGGTAATCCTTGCCAAATCGCTCTGCCAGCGTCAGCCAGGGTTCGCAACAGGCTTCATCAAACGGCTCTCCACCGGAGATCTGCGCCAGCAGCTGTACTTCACTGCCTAACCAGCGCGCCAGCGGCTCGATGTCTGGCCAGGCATGGGGTGTGGTATAGAGATGTGGCACGGCTTCCCAGTCACAGTGCAGGTCAATCATCAGATCGGCCTGACTGGCCATGCGCATCAGCGTATAGCGCTGCGCATCCAGCTCGGTTTTTGGCACGGTATCGCGATAATGACGATCAATCGCATCGCGGATAAGGTTCCTGTTCTGTGATTCACTCTGGGTCAGACTCTCAGCCAGCCCGGCGGCCAATGTTGTGCCCAGTGACGGGAAGCGGCGATTAAAGTCCTGACCGGAAAGTGTATGGAAGCGGCCCAGATGAGTACCGTGCCAGTGCTGTCCCAGCGCCAGAGGATTGGCTACCGGCACCAGGGTAAATGCAGCTTTAAGCTGTCCGGCGGACTCCAGCGCCTGCAGCCGCTGCTTTAAAAACCAGGCTACCGCCATGCCGGGCAGTTCGTCGCCATGCAGCGCAGCCTGGATATAAACCTGACGTTCATTGTCCTCAGCAAAATGGAAACTGATGATTTCACGCTGGGTGCCTAAAGAGGCGCTTAACAGTGGATGATGTTGTTGATGCATACCGTGTTAATGTCCTTTAATCGGCAAGGGACGACAGCGCGCCGTCCCGAAAAAGTTACAGTATAGTGCCGGATCGCGGTGAGGACGAAAAAGGGCGACCGCGAGGTTACTGCTGGATAGAGATATCCGTGGCGAAGTAGCGCTTCTGAATCTGATCGAAGGTGCCGTTCTTTTTGATTTCGGCAAAGGCGTTATCCAGCGCCGTTTTCAATTCGGTATCGCCTTTGCGCAGGCCTATTGCTGTGCCGGGACCGATAATCGGATCCTGAATAATCGGGCCAGCCAGTTCAAAGTCTTTGCCCTGCGGCTGCTTCAGGAAGCCAATCGCCGCCTGTGCCGCGTCGGTAAAGACGGCATCCAGTCGGCCGGAAACCAGATCGCTTTCTACCTG
Organism: Candidatus Pantoea gossypiicola; assembly: GCF_008632075.1. Classification (GTDB taxonomy): domain Bacteria; phylum Pseudomonadota; class Gammaproteobacteria; order Enterobacterales; family Enterobacteriaceae; genus Pantoea; species Pantoea gossypiicola. Next base: position 45,039 of record NZ_VWVM01000001.1, on the reverse strand, counting down.
TGCCTGATCGCCATAGGGCACCACGGTCACCCCATGAGGCTGCCATTTCGCCAGCGCATAACGCTCCTGTACCGTTCCCTGTTCTACGCCGACCGTTTTCCCTTTCAGAGACTCAGCGGTGGGCAGGATGCCCGCGCCTTTACGCGCAATCAGTTGCGTATGGGTGTCATAGAGTGGAACAGTGAAATCGATCTGCTTCAGGCGCTCTTCAGTAATGCCCATGTCAGACAGAATGGCATCAAACTTACGCGCTTTCAGCGCCGGGATCATGCCGTCAAACTGGCTTTCAACCCAGACGCATTTCGCCTGCATCTGCGTGCAGAGCGCATTACCCAGATCGATATCAAAGCCGACCAGCTTGCCTTGTGGCGTTTTCGATTCAAACGGCGGATAGGTGGGATCGACCGCGAAACGCACCTGTTCGATTTTTGCCTGAGCTGCAAACGCGTAACCCGCCATAACCGCTACAGCCAGCGTCTGGCGCAGGCGTTGAGTGAAAATGTTCATGATTTTGCTCTTATTTTGTCGTGATGAGTGATTATGCAGAGTATCGCCGGGCTGCCGGGATGGCAATTACTGCGTTATCTCCATCACGTCAGCCTTGCACAGCGCCCGGTAATCTTCGGTGTTCAGGATCACTGAGCGCTCCAGCAGCCCGGCGTTAAATGCGATCTCCGGATAACGTTCAAACAGCGCGGGATCCACGACCAGCCTGAGGTCGGGATGAAAGCTGAATGGCGGGATCGCCCCGAATACGCAGCCGGTCAGCTGATCGGTCTCTGCCGGGCTGGCGAGTGAGGCGCGTCGTCCACCGACCGCCGCGGCGACTTTGCCCAGATCGGCCTGCCGGTCGGCCGGTAAAACCGCCAGCACATGCTGTTTTATGCCGTTGCCTTTTACATGGCAGACCAGCGCTTTCGCGCCCTGACCGATTTCGGTACCGCGTATTGCCGCGACCGCCTCGCATTTACCGGTCGCCTCATGTTCCATAAGGCGATAGCGCGCCTGATGCTGGTCGAGCAGGGCGATTAATCTTTCATGGGTGGTCACGGTTCTCTCCCGGAGGTTTGCGTCGCCGTTATTGTGCGGGATTGGGATGAGGATTGAGAAGGATTCTGCTCAGAATCCGCATAAAAACGAAATTCTGAGCAGCATTTTGCACGATTACTTGTGGCGGGCGCGCAGGTTATTAATCACGGCGCTAAAGTCGAGATCCTGATCCTGTAACAACACCATCAGGTGATAGACCAGGTCAGAGGCCTCATTGGTGAGTTCATCCCGATCGTTGACGGTTGCTGCCAGCGCGGTCTCAACGCCTTCTTCGCCCACTTTCTGCGCGATGCGCTTGGTACCGCTGGCGTAAAGCCGTGCGGTGTAAGAGCTTTCAGGATCAGCCGTTTTGCGCGACGCCAGCAGCTCTTCCAGCTGATATAGAAAGGTCCATTCAGGCACAGCCGGCGAGAAGCAGCTGGTGGTGCCCAGATGGCAGGTCGGGCCAATCGGGTTCGCCAGGATCAGCAATGTATCGTTGTCGCAGTCAGGCGTAATGCTCACCACCTGCAGAAAGTTGCCGGAGGTTTCACCTTTGGTCCACAAACGGTTTTTGGTGCGGGAGAAAAAGGTGACGTTGCCTTCAGCCAGCGTTTTTTCCAGTGCCGCCGGATTCATGTAGCCATGCATCAGGACTTCGCCTGAGACATTGTGCTGCACGATGACCGGCATCATGCCCTGTGTTTTGTCCCAGTCGAGAAGGGCCTGTTGTTGTTGAGTTAGCACGCGCGAATCTCCACTCCGTTGTCGATCAGAAAGCTCTTCAGCTCACCAATATTAATAATCTGCTTATGGAATACTGAGGCGGCTAACGCGCCATCGACATTCGCCTCGGTAAACGCCTCCAGGAAATGCTGCATGGTGCCTGCGCCGCCAGAGGCGATCAGGGGCACGTTGCAGACTTCACGCATTTTCTTCAGCTGCACCAGGTCATAGCCGTTACGCACGCCATCCTGATTCATCATGTTCAGCACGATCTCGCCTGCGCCCAGCTTCTGCACTTCCTGCACCCACTCCAGCGTTTCCCACTGCGTCACGCGGGTACGCGCTTCGTCACCGGTATACTGATTCACCTGATACTTGCCGCTGGCCTCGTCAAACCAGGTATCGATGCCGACCACGATACACTGCACGCCAAACCGGTCCGCGAGGCGGGTGATGAGCGTGGGATCGGCCAGCGCCGGGGAGTTAATCGAGATCTTATCCGCACCAAACTCCAGAATACGCGCTGCGTCTTCAGGGGTTTTGATGCCGCCCGCGACGCAGAATGGAATATCGATCACTTCCGCAACGCGTGATACCCAGCTTTTGTCGACAACCCGGCCATCGGATGAGGCGGTGATGTCATAGAACACCAGTTCGTCGGCTCCTTCAGCGGCGTAGCGCTGTGCCAGCGGCACGATGTCGCCGATGATCTCGTGATTACGAAACTGTACGCCTTTGACTACCTGACCGTCACGTACGTCCAGGCAGGGAATTATCCGTTTTGCCAGCATGAGATCGCCTCCGAAACTGTGAATTTATCTTCCAGCAGCGCACGTCCGACAATTACGCCCTGAACGCCGCTGCCGCGCAGGGCGGCGATATCATTGAGGTCGCCAATACCCCCCGAGGACTGGAAAGCGATCGTCGGGAAGCGCGCCGTGACTTCCTGATAGAGCGCAACATTGGAACCGCTCAGGGTGCCGTCGCGGGAAATATCGGTGCACAGCACATGCTTCAGTCCCACCTGCTGAAAATCGGTAATCACCTCTTCCAGGGTGACCCCCGCCGCTTCCTGCCAGCCACTGATCGCCACTTCTTTGCGGTTACTGGCGTCAATGCGCACATCTAATGCCAGCACAATCGCCTCTGCGCCAAACTCCGCGAACCACCGTTTTACCTCTTCCGGCTCTTTCACAGCAGTGGAACCGACCACCACACGACTCGCACCCGCTTCAAGCAGCGCGTGCACATCGTCACGGCTGCGAATACCGCCACCCACCTGCACCGTCACATCAACACCGTCCAGCAGGGTTTTCAGCAGCGCGATCTGGCGTTTCGCCGGATCTTTCGCGCCGGTTAAATCCACCAGATGCAGCACGGTTGCACCCTGGCTGATGTAATCCTGCAGACGTGGCAGCGGATCGCTACCGTAATCACGCTGCTGGCCATAATCGCCCTGATGCAGCCGAACCACTTTGCCGTCAATTAAATCTAACGCGGGGATAATCATTACATCTCCAGGAAGTTTTTCAGCAACTGCGCGCCTGCTTTGCCCGAGCGTTCCGGATGGAACTGGACGCCGAAGAAGTTATCTTTCTGCACCGCGGCGGTAAAGGCTTCACCATAGTGACACTGAGCGATGGTGCTGGCGTTGACCGGCATGGCGTAGCTGTGGACGAAGTAGAAATAAGAACCTTCATCAATGCCGCGGAACAGATGATTGCCCGCCTGCGCGGTAATCTGGTTCCAGCCCATGTGCGGCAGCGGCAGGCCGTGGGTATCCATCAGTGACACTGGCTCATCGATAATGCCCAGCGTCGGCACGCCGCCGTTTTCGTCGCTTCCGCGTCCCAGCAGCTGCATACCCAGGCAAATGCCCAGCACCGGCTGGGTACAGGCTTTCACCAGTTCGATCAGGTCACGCTCTTCCAGCTGATTCATTGCTGCCTGCGCGGTACCTACACCTGGCAGAAACAGTTTGTCGGCACGCAGTACCACATCGGAATCGCGGCTCACCTCCGGGGTATAGCCCAGACGTTCAATGGCCCATTTCACCGACGAGAGGTTGGCGCAACCGGTATCCATGATCACCACGTTCATCACAGCACTCCCTTCGAGCTCGGCAGGGTATTACCCTCAACGCGGATCGCCTGGCGCAGCGTACGGCCAAAGGCTTTAAACAGGCTTTCGACACGGTGATGGTCGTTCTTGCCTTTGGTTTTAAGGTGCAGGGTGCTCATCATGGCGTAAGAGAGCGAACTGAAGAAGTGCTCGACCATCTCGGTGCTGAGGTCGCCCACGCGCTGATAATTGAATTCGGCTTTGAACTCGATGTGCGGACGGCCGGAGATATCCAGTGCGCAGCGCGCCAGGCATTCATCCATCGGCAACACAAAACCAAAACGGCCAATGCCGCGTTTGTCGCCCAGCGCTTTCAGTAATGCTTCGCCCAGTGCCAGACCGGTATCTTCCACCGTGTGGTGATCGTCAATATAGAGATCGCCTTTCACTTCGATGTTCATGCGAAAGCCGCCGTGCACCGCAATCTGGTCCAGCATATGGTCGAAGAAACCCACGCCGGTATTTATCTTGCTGCCGCCTTCGCGGTCCAGCCAGAGTTCGACCCGAACCTGTGTCTCTTTGGTGTTGCGCTGCACCAGCGCATGGCGGTCACGCTGAGTCAGACGCTGCTGGATGGTCTGCCAGTTCTCGCCGTCAGCACCGTAGCGGATAGGCTGAATGCCCATGTTCTCCGCCAGCTGCACGTCGGTCAGACGATCGCCAATCACATAACTGTTGGCGGTATCCAGCGCGCCTTCTGCCAGCCAGGCTTCTACCATTTTCGTTTTCGGCTTGCGGCAGTCGCAGTGATCGTCCGGCATGTGCGGGCAGATCAGCACATCGTCAAACGCGATGCCTTGCGAGGTCAGGACCTGCATCATCAGATTGTGCGGCCCATCAAAATCCGCCTGCGGGAAACTGGTGGTGCCAAGACCATCCTGGTTGGTGATCATCACCAGGCGATAACCGGCGGCCTGCAGCGCCAGCAGCGCCGGGATAACATCTGGCTCAAACGCCAGCTTATCCAGTCTATCCACCTGATAATCCTCAGGCGGCTCAGAGATTAATGTACCGTCGCGGTCGATAAAAAGGGTCTTCTGACTCATGCTTGCTCCAGAGAAAAGGCTTGCAGCGCGGCGATCACTCGTTCGCACTCTTCACGCGTGCCGATGGAGATGCGCAGGCATCCCGACAGGCCCGGATTTTTGTTCTGATCACGCAGGATAATGCCCTGATCCCATAAGGTTTTGAAGACTTTTGGTGAATCGGTAAAGCGCGCCAGCACATAGTTGGTTTCGCTGGGGAACACCTGCTCAACGCAGGCCAGCTGCGCCAGTTCAGCCAGCAGCCAGCTGCGATTGTCGTTCAGCTGGGCCACATGTTTACGCATCAGCGCAATGCCTTGCTCGCTCAGCGCCTGACCCGCCACGTCCGCTACCGGCGTCGCCAGCGGGTAGGGCGCAATCACCTTCATCAGCAGGTCGATCACCGGCTTATTCGCCAGTGCAAAGCCACAACGCAGGCCCGCCAGCGCAAAGGCTTTTGAAAGGGTACGCAGAATGACCAGATGCGGATAATCTTTCAGCCAGCCGGTCAGCGTCGCCTGCGGGCAGAACTCAATATAGGCCTCATCGGCCACCACCAGCGCTTTACCGGCGGTCATCGTCAGCAACTGGCGGATGTCGTCCTGATTAATCAGGTTGCCGGTCGGGTTGTTCGGGCTGCAAAGGTAAACGACTTTGACGCCATCAAGCTGTTCCGCGATAGCGGGCAAATTCAGCTGCCAGTCGCTAAGCGCCGGGACGGTGCGATATTCAATGCCGATGGTTTCGGCGCTGACGCTGTACATGCCATAGGTCGGCGGGCAGAACAGAATGGCATCCTGGCCCGGCTCACAAAAAGCACGCATGATCAGTTCGATGGCTTCATCCGCGCCACGGCTGACCAGTACCTGCTCCGGCGTTAAACCCGCGTAAGCGGCATAGTGCTCAATCACCAATTTAGGCTGACATTCGGGATAGCGGTTCAGCGTCTGCTGCGACAGCTCAAACGGCACCGGCAGCGGGAATTCGTTGGCATTCAGCCAGACATCCCCGTTGCCACCCAGACGACGCGCCGACATATAGGGCGTCAGGGCGCGCACATTGGCGCGCGCCAGCTGCTCAATATCCTGACTCATGCTTGCTCCTTCAGTGCGGCAACGCGCAGGGTGACGGCATTTTTGTGGGCATCCAGCTGCTCGGCGGCGGCCAGGGTTTCAATCGTGGCGGCCAGATTCAGGAAGCCCTGCGGCGTCAGCTCCTGCACCGTCATGCGTTTCTGGAAGTCGGCCAGGCCCAGGCTGGAACAGGTCGAAGTATAACCGTAGGTCGGTAACACATGATTGGTGCCCGAGGCGTAATCGCCCGCAGACTCCGGCGACCAGTCGCCTAAGAAGACTGAACCGGCGCTGGTGATAGACTCCACCAGATCGCGCGGCTGACGGGTCTGCAGAATCAGGTGCTCCGGGCCGTAGAGATTGGAAATCTCAACGCATTGCTCAAGGTCGCGCGCCACGATCAGGCGGCTGCTCTCCAGCGCCTGACGCGCCGTGGCCGCACGCGGCAACTGCGCCAGCTGCTGTTCAACCGCGTCGGCAACCGCCTCTGCCAGCGTCAGTGAAGGCGTCAGCAGAATCACCTGAGAATCAGGACCGTGCTCGGCCTGTGAAAGCAGGTCGGAGGCGACAAACGCGGGCGTGGCACCTTCATCTGCAATCACCAGCACTTCAGACGGACCGGCAGGCATATCAATCGCCGCGCCATCGAGTCGCTGACTCACCTGACGTTTCGCTTCGGTCACCCAGGCGTTGCCCGGACCAAATATCTTATCCACACGCGGCACAGTTTCCGTGCCAAAGGCCAGTGCTGCAATGGCCTGCGCGCCGCCCACCTGGAACACTTCCTCTACGCCACACAGCTGCGCAGCATAAAGGATCTCATCGGCAATCGGCGGAGGTGAACAGAGCACCACCCGACCACAGCCGGCGATACGGGCAGGCGTCGCCAGCATCAGCACGGTAGAGAAGAGCGGGGCGGAACCACCAGGAATGTAGAGTCCGACCGACTTCACCGGACGGGTGATCTGCTGGCAGCGCACGCCGGGCTGCGTTTCCACATCCACTGGCGGCAGAATCTGCGCGTTGTGGAAGGTTTCGATATTGCCCACCGCGACGGCCATCGCCTGCTTCAGCTCGTCACTCAGACGTAAGCTGGCGTCTGCGATTTGCTGCGGCGTCACGCGCAGGTTTTCAACCTGCGCCTTGTCGAAGCGGGCGCTGAACTCGCGCAGCGCGTCATCGCCGTTCAGCTTTACCTGCTCCAGCACGTTACGCACCGTCAGCGTGACGTTTTCAGAAGCGGCGATGGCAGGACGCAACAGCAGCGCCTGCTGCTGTTCGGGGGTGCACTGCTGCCACTCAATCGGGGTAGAAAAGGCCATGGCTTACTCCATCATCTTCTCAATAGGCAGCACCAGAATTGAACTGGCACCCAACTCTTTCAGTTTTTCCATGGTTTCCCAGAACAGGGTTTCACTGCTGACCATGTGCATCGCCACGCGGCTGACATCGCCTGCCAGCGGCAGAACGGTCGGACGTTCAGCGCCAGGCAGCAGGCTGATTACCTCTTCCAGGCGCTCACTCGGTGCGTGCAGCATGATGTACTTCGATTCACGCGCTTTAATCACGCCCTGAATACGGGTCATCATCTTGTCGATCAGCTCCTGCTTGGCGGCAGGCATTTCGCCGTCGCGCTGGATCAGGACGGCTTTTGAACGATAGATGACTTCAACTTCACGCAGGCCATTCGCTTCCAGCGTGGCACCGGTGGAGACCAGATCGCAGATGGCATCCGCCAGACCGGCACGGGTCGCCACTTCAACAGAACCGTTCAGCATACAGGTTTTAAAGCTGACGCCTTTTTTGTCGAGGTACTGTTTGAGCAGGTGCGGATAGGAGGTGGCGATGCGGGATTTATCGAGGCATTCCGGGCCGGTGTACTCGGCGTCGGTCGCCATCGCCAGTGAGAGACGGCAACCGCCGAAATCCAGGCGACGCAGCGTAAAGTAGCGCGGATCTTCGCCCTGAGCACGGCGAGAGAGTAATTCCTCTTCCAGCACGTTCTCACCGATAATGCCGAGATCGACCACACCGTCCATCACCAGGCCAGGGATATCGTCATCGCGCACGCGCAGGATGTCGATCGGCATGTTCTCCGCAAACGCAATCAGGCGCTGTTGCTGAAGGTTGATTTTTACGCCGCAGCGCGCCAGCAGTTCACGTGAATCATCACTTAAACGGCCAGATTTCTGCATAGCTATGCGTAAACGGGTGTTGTCTAACATGGTTCCTGTCCTCTTAATCCTGTCCTGAATGTGTGGTTACGTCAGCCCATAAAAAAACCCCCGGAAGACGATCTTCCGGGGGTTCTCTTGCGTTCACACCACTGGAAGATCTTGAAAGTCTTCCAGCACCAATCGCCTGAAAGACTAGTCAGGATGATGGTGGTGATGATGGTTGAACTGAACGCGTGTCATAATAATCTCGTCGATGAATGCGTATTCATTTGTGGGGTTTAACCTAGCGAAGATGGCAGCACTTGGCAACACTTTTTTAAACAGGCGATTCGGAAAGCGCTGAAACAGGTTGTTGTGGTTTGCAATCCGGGGGCAAACTACGGTGAAGTCAGGGTTGATGTTTCACGTCAGGAGTCAAAATGAAGAAGGTCGCGATTGTGGGACTGGGCTGGCTGGGTATGCCGCTGGCCACGGCGTTAACGGCGCGAGGCTGGCAGGTCACCGGCAGCAAAACCACGCCAGACGGAGTTGAAGCCGCACGCCGCTGCGGCATTGAGGCGTTCCAGCTGGAACTGACGCCGGAACTGCTGTGCGATGCTGACGATATCGAGCCGCTCTTTAACGTCGATGCATTGATTGTCACGTTACCTGCCAGCCGTACTGCGGAAGGCGGTGAAGCTTATCTGCAGGCGGTGCAGAATGTGGTGGATACCGCACTGGTGTATAAAGTGCCGCGCATCATCTTTACCAGCTCAACGTCAGTCTATGGTGGCAGCTCTGGTATTAAACGGGAAAACAGCCCGCTGACCGCCGAAACGGTAGCCGGTAAAACGCTGGTCAAGCTGGAGAGCTGGCTGCACGATCTGCCAGGGACCAGCGTGGATATTGTGCGTCTGTCCGGTCTGGTCGGGCCAAAGCGCCATCCGGGTCGCTTCCTGGCCGGTAAGCAGGATGTGGCGAATGGCTCGCAGGGCGTGAATCTGGTGCATCTGGATGACGTGGTCGAGGCAATTACACTGCTGCTGCAGTTGCCAAAAGGGGGAAGGGTTTACAACCTGAGTGCGCCAAAACATCCGACGCGCGACACCTTCTATCCCGCAGTGACGCGCCAGCTTGGTCTGCAGCCGCCGCAGTTCGCGCCAGAAACCGTAAAAGACAGCGGCAAGCTGATTGATGGGTCGCGTATCTGTAACGAACTCGGGTTTGAGTATCGCTATGACGATCCGGTGAAGATGCCGCTGGAGTAATAAAGTACCTGAACAGGAGCCACCGGCCCCTGATAAACGAAAAGTCATTATTAGAGGTCGGGGCATTTACTGTTATTAATGTTTATAAGAAATGTTAACCATAAAATTCCGCAGCCAGCGTCATGAATGTTGATGCCGAATCCTGTTACAGACGCTGATGAGAAGAGACTGGCGAGACTTTTACGTAAACGGTAACGGCAAAAAATTAGTTAGCTTAACCTTTCCCTGAGATTTCATTTTCAGTATCATCGCCGACGTTCAGATTATGTAAGAAAAATAACAGTTCTTCGCTTTGGGCCGGAGCTGGCGGCCTTGATTTTGGGTGAAATTTGGAGATAGCGGATGTTGGCTCAGAAGAATATAGCTATCGCGGGGGGAGGTTTTTTTGGCTTGTATCTGGCAGAGCAACTTGCGCTTCGCGGTTGCAGCGTAACTGTTTATGAAAAAAGCCAACACCTGATGTCCCGCGCCTCTTATGTTAACCAGGCCCGCGTGCACAACGGTTATCATTACCCGCGCAGTATTCTTACTGCCCTGCGTTCTCGTTTATCTTTCCCGCGATTTGTTAATGAATTTCGTGATTGTATAGATGATGAGTTTGAAAAATATTATCTGATTGCAGGCTCACTGAGCAAAGTGACGGGTGAGCAGTTTAGGCGCTTTTGTCAGCGCATTGGAGCAGACTGCGAAGAAGCCCCAGCTTCTGTGACTAAAATGGTTAATCCGGCTTTAATTGATACTATTTTCACCACTACAGAGTATGCTTTCGACTCATTCAAATTACGCGATATCATGATTGATCGCCTTTCAGAGGCCGGGGTACGCGTCATCACGGATGCGGTCGTTGAAAAAGTCTGGTCATACAATGACGGGCTAAAGCTTGCTGTCACTGTCTCAGGCGGGCAAGACATCGTCTATGCAGATCACCTTTTCAACTGTACTTACTCACGAATCAACTACTTACTAAACAGTTCCGGTCTTGAACTCATTCCATTGCGTCATGAAATGACTGAAATGTGTCTGGTCGACGTTCCTGACGAATTCAGGAAAATGGGATTGACGGTAATGTGCGGGCCGTTCTTTTCTGTGATGCCTTTTCCTTCAGCACAACTGCACTCCTTTAGTCACGTCCGCTACACGCCGCATCATCAATGGCGTGATGATGCGGACAATCCTTATGAAGACTCCCATGGAAAATATGATGAATATTCACGTCAGTCTGCCTGGGGACATATGATTCGCGATGCACAGCGTTATGTGCCTGCATTGAGTGAATGTAAATATAAGCGGTCTATCTGGGAAGTTAAAACTATTCTGCCTCGCAGTGACAGTGATGATTCTAGACCCATCCTTTTCCGTAAAAACCACGGTCTGAAGGGATTGCATTGCATCATGGGTGGAAAAATCGATAACGTTTATGATGTCTTGCAAGAAATTGAGCGGCTGATTGAGTTGAACTAAAAATGATAAAAAGTGAATCTTTTGTTTCTGTCGTTACCGTTATATATGGTCATCTCGAAGAGGTTTATGAACCTCTTAAAAAGTTAAGCTTGACGCTGGATGAAAGCTACAGCGATTATGAAATTGTCGTTGTCGTTCCCGGCGTTAATTCTACCAATGCACAAATTGAAGATCGCATTCTGAAAGATATCAACTGTGTGCGAATCATTCTCCTTTCCAGCCCGGTTTACCATGACGTTGCGCTCGCCGCTGGTCTGGAAAACGCGATTGGTGACTTTGTTGTCTTGTGGAATCCTGTTTCTGATCCCGTTGACGTTGTGCATCAAATCGTTGAGCAATGCCGTGCAGGAAGCGATATCGTTATCGGTGTAACAAACAAAGCCCGCTCCCTGCGCTATAGCCTCATTCGTAAAATGATGAATGTGGCATTACGCACGATAGATTACGATATTCCGGCTAACTCAACCAGCCTGCGTTGTTTAAGCCGCAGAGCCGTGAACGCCGTGACCCGCATTGGTAAATTTCACCATCAGTTTTATTTACGTATTCAAAAAACCGGGTACACCGCCTCAGCTTTCAATTACATGCCTGTAAAAGAAAATGAAGGTGCAAAAATCATTGAATCCTTACGACGTTTACTTCGTCTGATGGTATTTAACTCGGCACGCCCTTTACGCTGGATGTCCATGCTTGGCTTCTTTGGCAGCGTAGCAGGGTTACTGTTCGCCTGTTATAGCGTGCTGATCCACCTGATTAATGGCCATGTTGTTGAAGGCTGGACTACCACCATTCTTTTCATGTCCGTCATGTTTATTATCCAGTTCGTCATGATGGCATTTTTTGGCGAATATCTGGGGAGAATGCTGGATGAAAACAGCGCCCAGGCAGGCTATGCAGTCGTTTATGAGCGTAATAGTGATGTCATGGTCAATGTAGATCGGGTCAATGTTCTTGAGACTTCGCTAATGCATGAACCTAACAATGTTCAGACCGGACGCGATAAATAAATTCTGGAGATGAAGATGGACGCACTTATTGGCTTTTCAGGTTTTGTCGGTCAGACGCTGCTCAGACAGCGTCAGTTTGACTCACTTTACCGCTCAACAAATATTGATGAAATAATCGGCCAGTCTTTTGGAACCGTCGTCTGTGCGGCTGCGCCTGCGCAGAAATGGCTGGCAAATAAAGAGCCTGAAAACGATCTTAAGCTTATTGAAAGCCTGATTGAAAAACTGAAAACTCTGACCTGTGAAAAATTCATTTTAATCAGCACGGTGGATGTTTTCAAAACGCCTGTAAATGTTGACGAAAATACGTGTGTGGAAACAGATGGATTGCATGCTTACGGCTTACATCGCTACTATCTTGAGCAGTTCGTCAGCCAGCATTTCCCGGATGTCTTAATCGTACGTCTGCCAGGCCTGGTTGGCCCCGGCTTGAAGAAAAACATTATTTACGATTTTCTGAATAATAATAATCTTAATCAAATTGAAAGCCGTGGTGTTTTTCAGTTCTATCCGATGATTAACCTTTGGTATGACATTGAAATTGCATTGAAAAATGACATCAGGCTTTTACACCTTACCGCCGCACCAGTCAGTGTTTCAGACGTGGCCAGATACGGATTCGGCTTTGAGTTCGAAAATCATGTGCAACAGCAGCCCGGACACTATGATATGAAAAGCTGCTACGCTTACCTGTTTACAGACGGTAAAGATTATCAATATAGCTACCGTGAATCACTGATGTCTGTTCGTGCCTATGCTCAATCCGAAGCAGGAAAGAAAGCAGAATGAATATTTCCATTTCGAATATCGCTTGGGACATTAAAGATGATGACGCCATGTGCTCACTTCTTCAGCGCCATCAAATCCGTGCTATTGATATTGCGCCTGGAAAATATTTTCCTGACCCAAAAATAGTAAGTGATAAAGACATTCTTACCGTTCGCAATTACTGGGAATCGCAGGGAATCTCTCTTATCGGGATGCAATCACTCCTGTTTGGCACTCAGGGTTTAAACCTGTTTGATGAGCAGTCTGTTCAGCAAAAAATGCTGGAACATTTGCAGGCAGTGAGCCATGTTGCGGCGGGATTAGGTATAACGCGTCTGGTGTTCGGGTCGCCTAGAAATCGTTACCGCCCGGATATCAGCGATGAAGAGACGCGCGCGATTGCCCACCACTTCTTCACACTTTTAGGTGACATTGCCCGTCAGGAAGGGGTTGTTATCTGTCTGGAGCCCAATCCGGCTTGTTATGGCGCTAACTTTATGACCGATAGCGCAGAGACTGCTGAGATGGTCAGACTAATCAATCATTCCGCAATAAAAATGCAACTGGACACTGGAGCCATTGCAATTAATCACGAAAATGTAGCCCAGGTAATAAGTGATAATCAGGATATTATCGGGCACGTACATCTTAGTGAACCGAACCTTATTCCGCTGGGACTGAGTGATGTGAATCATGCTGACGTCGCGGCTGTGTTAAAACGTTTGGTTCCGCAGCATATCGCTACTATCGAGATGCTGGTGCCCAAAAATGAGAAAGCCCTGGCGACCATTGACGAGTCGCTCTCATTTGTGACGAAACACTATCGGAATTTGTCGGGAGATGCTTCATGAAGTGGTTAATCCTGATTTTGGGTATAGCCTGTAATGCATCCGCCAGCGTGCTGATCAAGCTAGCGATGACGCCTCCACGCAGGCTTCCCAGCCTGTCCGAACCTCTGGCTGTGCTGAGTAATTTCCCGCTATTACTGGGAATATTCCTCTACGGCATGGCATTTCTACTTTATGCCGCAACACTGGCATTTTTACCGTTAAATGTGGCACACCCTGTTTTAACTTCTGGCGCTATTGCCTGTGTCGCCCTGATGTCAGTCGCGCTATTTAAAGAACCTGTTTACTGGTCCACTATTGCCGGCATTCTGATGGTAATAGCCGGTGTTGTACTTATTACCCTAAAAGTTAAATGAGATGGAAAAGAGAATGAGCGATTCGTTGAATGCACCAAATACTGACTGGGAAGTTCCATCTTATGAGCGTCAGTTATGGCAGGGTAAACAGCATGATTATTGCGTGATCATCCCCGTCATCAACGAAGGGGCACGCATCCGTAATCTGTTAAGCCGAATGGTGGCGGTCAATGTCCATACCTATGCGGACATTATCATTGTCGATGGTGGCAGTCGTGACGGTTCACTTGAACTCTCCGCGTTGCAGCAACTTTCGGTTTCTGGCCTGCTGCTTAAAACGGGTCAGGGAAAATTAAGTTCTCAGCTTCGCTGTGGATATGCTTTTGCTTTAGAGCAGGGCTATCAGGGTATCGTGACGATTGATGGAAATGATAAAGACGACCCGGATGCTATTCCTCAGTTTATAGAGGCAATAAAACAGGGTTATGACTTTGTTCAGGCATCCCGTTTCGTTAAAGGTGGCGTTGCCGAGAACACACCAGCATCACGCGATTTTGCCATTCGTTTCATCCATGCACCGATGCTCTCTCTTTTTTCCGGCTTTAAGTGGACCGATACAACGCAGGGCTTTCGTGCTTATAGCCGGAAAATGCTCCTCGATCCGCGCGTAGCGCCGTTCCGCAATATTTTTCAGACTTACGAATTGCTGGCTTATCTTTCATACTGTGCACCAAAATTAGGGTTCCGCTGTATCGAAATCGCAACAGTTCGTCGTTATCCAAAAGGCGAGGTTCCGACGAAAATCAGCGCCATCAGTGGTAACTGGGCTGTTTTGTCGATTTTATTTTCTGCATGTTTTGGCAAGTACAATGTCAAATAAAGGTTAAATTGATCTGAACTATGCTTACATTATTACGTATTTATGGTCTGAATCATAATAAAACCATGGCAGAGCTTTTCAAGCTCTGCCAGTTTTTTATGCTGATGTTTGCGATTATAGTTGTTGAAATAAATCAGCAACCACTTTTTATATCGCTGGACCGCGTACTGGAACAGTGGTCAACTCTATTGCCAGATTTTTTTGTCGGTAACCAGGATTTTTTATTCAGTTATGGGCCGTTATACTGGCTTCAGGGCAGCCCGGTAGTACAATTTTCAAAAACAAGCTATTTTATTTCATTGTTTTTTATAAGCGTTTATTGTGCTTTGAACTGGGCTTTACTGTTGCGAGTGGCAATTAATGCCAAAAGTGTGCTTTATTTAGCAGTGATCTATATTGTTTTTATAAAAATATATAATGCTTATGCTATATTCTTTACTTTGCCTTTGTTTATTATAGTTTACCTTCGACAGAATAGTCTGGATAGTCTTTGGGATAAAAAAATATTCCTTGTTGGGGCAGGGTTGCTTGTTGTTTTTCTGTTTTATTTCCGTTTTTTTTATGGGGTTGTTGGGCTTCTTACGATAGGTAGCTATTTATTCTCAACTCGGGTATTAGAAAGACATTATTCATCTTTATTGATTTTCACAAGCGTTACAGTGATGCTATACATTGCATTCGGTATGGCAATATTCCATGACTCAAAAAATATTATAAATTATACAATAATTAATTCACAGTTGAATTTTGGCAACTCCGTTGATATGAATTATGACGTGGATGTAAAAAAACAAGCATATTTGGTCGTTCTTGTCACTTTTATTCTCTTTAACTTTTATCTTATAAGAAACCAGCGAGCATTATTGCTCACTATTAATGGCCTGTTGATTATTTTTTTAAAGATTGGTTTTTCAAGAGTAGATCATTATATTTCATATTTTATAATGCCCGTCGCGCTGTTGTCTTTACTATTAGCTATTAATGGTGATAAGTTAATGCGCTTGCTGGCTGCAATAATTTTATTGCTTCTTTTTTATCTAGGTAACATGCCAGTATACGACGGCGCCAAGGTGATTAAAATATTTGATACTCATGAAGACTTTTCTATCAGTTTCCGTGATCGTGCAGCTCAGCGCTATCATAATTTCAAGCTGCCTCAGGATATTGTTACTGAAGTTGGAAGTAATACTATTGACGTCTATCCATACAATAACGAATATATTATAGCTAACAAATTAAATTACTGGCATCGCCCATCATTTCAAAATTACATGACATTAACACCAAGTTTAGATCAGTTGAATGCTGATTTCTATGCAAGTAATAATAAACCTGAGTATATTTTATGGACAGCCAGCATTACCTGTGGTTCTAATGATTGCCGGGTTTTTGACGATTTTGACGACAAATATGTTCTTAACGAAGATCCACTCACGACGATGGCTATTTTAAAAAACTATAAGCCTATCCGCGTTATGTTTGCACTGAATCATAAGCCCGTCATGCTGATGAAAAAAAATCTTCATGTTCAGGATATGAACATGGAAAAAAAAGTAGATGTTGAGGCAAACTTTGGAGAATGGATTAAAGTTCCACGTACTGATAGTACACTTATAAAATTAAAGCCTCAGTTTAAATTAACAATCTTAGCTAAATTGCAGAATCTATTTTTCCATGGCTCTGTACTTTATGTTAATTACAGGCTCTCAAATGGAGAGGTAAAAAAATATCGTCTGAATATCATTAATGCTCAAAGTGGTATATGGGTTTCACCATTGCTCGATACTTTACCGCTTGAGGGGCCGCGTGTTTTAGAGGTCATGATTGAAACCACTGATAAACACTATTTTGAACCAAAATTCAAAGCGCATTTTGAAACATATCAACTTCCCGGCGTTAATTTCAATGACAAAGCCGTTACCGGATTTACAACTGATAAGCCTGCCGGACTTACCAGTTCTGTTGCCATGTGTGATGCCAGCATTGATAAGCTGGAACTATCAAATTTCACTCTTGATAATATCTTCGTTAAACGATTAAAGAGCGAGGGGTGGGCAGCATTCTCTATAGAAAAAAATCTTCCTTCACAAGCCTTATGGCTGACGCTACAGGATGATCAAGGACGAAAGTTTTTTGTATCTGTGGATAAAACGCCCAGACCCGATGTAGCTAAAGCTTTCAACAAATCCAACTTAGTTGATGCGGGATATAAAGTATTCGCTGATATCACCGCCTTTAAAGGCCATTACAAAGCTGGCCTTGCTATGGCAGGAGAGGGCAAACTTATCGAATGTGATAACTTTGCAAAACCCATCACCATTCCGTAAGTCACTGTAAAAAATAGGGGAGCAATGCTCCCTTACTTCACACCCCCAGCCGATCCCTCAACGCATACCATACCGCGCCCATCGCCGTCAGCGGCACCTTAAACCGCCGCCCGCCGGGAAACGGCAGGTGAGGCAGGCGGGCAAAGGCGTCAAACCGCTCGGCATCGCCGCGTAATACTTCGCTAATCAGCTTGCCGGAAAGATGGGTACTGGTGACGCCATGACCGCTGTCGCCCTGCATAAAATAGACATTCTTCTCCATCCGGCCAAACTGCGGCATACGCGACAGCGTCAGCAGGAAATTGCCGCTCCAGCTGAAGTCCAGCTTCACGTTCTGCAATTGCGGGAAAGTACGGCGCAGCTTGGGCCGGATCAGCGCTTCAATATCGGCCGGTTCCCGCGCGCCGTAGACCACGCCGCCGCCATAGAGTAGCCGGTTGTCGGCGGTCAGACGGAAGTAATCCAGCAGATAGTTACAATCCTCCACACAGTAATTGTTCGGCATCAGCGACAGTGCCTGGTCGGGTGTCAGCGGTTCGGTTGCCACAATCTGCGAGCCGCATGGCATGCTTTTTCTGCTCAGGCGTGGCTCCAGCTGAGGTGACAGATAGGCATTACCGGCGAAGATCACAAATGTCGCACTGACTTCGCCCTGAGCAGTCTTCACCCGGTTAGGCGTGCCATAAACGACATCTGTCGCCGCGGACTGTTCATAGATGCGTCCACCATGTCGACGAATTGCCTCCGCTTCTCCCAGCGCCAGGTTCAGCGGATGCAGATGGCCGCCACGTCGATCCAGCAGCCCGCCAACATAACGTTCGGTGGCCACTTCGCGGCGAATGCCCCGTTCGTCCAGCAGTTCCAGATCGTGATTGCCATACTGCTGCCATCGCGTTTTCTGTTTTTGCAGATGTGCCATCTGTCTCGCATTCAGCGCTGCAAAAATGCCGCCAGGCCGGTAGTCACAGTCAATTGCATACCGCTTAATGCGATCGCGGATAATCTCAGCGCCTTCAAACATCATGCTGCCCAGCATGCGGGCGCTCTCTTTGCCGTAGCGTTGTTCAATCACATCCACATCGCGGCTGTAGGAGTTCACCACCTGACCGCCGTTTCGCCCGCTGGCACCGAAGCCAACCCGCGCCGCTTCCAGCACGACCACGTCGTAGCCCACCTCGGTCAGATGCAGCGCCGCTGAAAGACCCGTGAAACCGCCGCCAATAATGCAGACGTCACACTGAATGCTCTCCTGTAAGGTTGGCCAGGGCGCATGCGGATTGGCGGTCGCTGCGTAATAACTCTCCACATAATTCATAACAACCTCCGGGAAGCGCCTAAAAGTTGGCTGGCGTGTGGGCACTGACAATGCGGCAGGGGAATTCAGCCCTGTTGGTGAAGCTGTGCGGTAAGCCGGTATCAATTACATAGCTCTCTCCGGCGGAGAGATGAAACTGCTGACCGTTAATGACCAGCGTAATTTCGCCTTCCAGCAGCGTGCCGGTCTCTTCGCCCGGATGACGCAGTTTTTCGCCGGTGCTGGCACCGGGTTGATAGGTCTCCAGCAGCATGCCCAGCGTGCGCTGCGCACGACCATTGTCGATGAGCTTAAGCGACACACCCTGGCTGCCAATCTCCAGCAGATCGCTGGGGCGGACAATCACCTTTGGCTCTGCATGGGGTTTGGGTTCCGAAAAAAATTCCGACAGTGACAGCCCATAGACTTTCAGCAGCTTCTGCAGGGTGCTGACCGCCGGGCTGACCTTATCCTGCTCAATGGTGCTGATGGCGCTGTGGGTCAGTCCGGCCAGTTCAGCTACGCGACGTTGCGACAATCCCATCGTCTGTCGAATCTGCGCCAGCCGTCGTCCCGGTGCCAGCGTGACATCACTCATCTGCTTTTCCCCTGTGATAGCGAATGGCGGCCTGAATAAAGCCGCTGAACAGTGCCTGCGATCCCGCCGTGCTTTCCGGCTGCCACTCGGGATGCCACTGCACCGCTAGGCTGAAGGGATGATGACGCAGACTCACCGCCTCAATCAGACCATCCGGCGCGCGTGCCTCAACGCGCAGTTGCGGCCCCGGTTCGCGTATGCCCTGATGATGCAGAGAATTGACCCCAAGCGATTTGCTGCTGTCCAGCAGCGTTGCCAGCAGGCCATCCGGTTCGATAGTGATCGGATGCGCTGTCGCATACTGCTGCTCCAGTGGCAGCGTCTCATCTTCATGATGACGCTGAAATTCTGACTGCTCACTGAGATCCCGCCACAGCGCGCCACCATTGGCCACCACCAGCTCCTGCAGTCCACGGCAGATGCCCAACATCGGCATTTTGTGGCTGGTGGCCCAGGTGATCAGCTGAAAGGCGAGACGGTCGCGGCCCGGATCGGCGTGCGACTCTTCACCGGCTTCGCCATAATGCCAGGGTTCGATATTGCTGGGACTGCCGGTGAGCAGCAGGCCATCCAGCACAGCCATAGCGTTTTCTGATAGATGAGGCGCATTAATAAGACTATGGGGCAGGGCGAGGGGCACGCCACCCGCCAGGACAACCGCATCAATATATTTGTTATGCACCGTCTGAGTCGCATGGCCGCCCAAATTTTTCTGGCACATCACTACGCCAATCAACGGTTTGTCAAAAATAATGCCCATCTTACGTCCTCGCATTACTGGTCGAAATATCTACCGAAAAGGCACGTCTGGCGGTTAAGTGTGCAATATTTTTTCAATCTAGCAATCTGCTGTTTGTTCTTCAAACAGATTTGTTACATTTGCACACTTTTTATGTTGGCGCTATGTTAGTGGTGTGGCTGTTATTTTGAGCATTACGCAAACCTAATAGGGGCGGGTGAGATCATGACTAACCTGGTAGAAGTGGAAGACTTCACGCTTCACAGTGAAGAGAAACGAACCAGCGCGTTCCAGCTTGAGGTGAAAACCTGGCTGGAGCGCCATCCTGAAACGCAGTATGTCGACATCCTGTTAAATGATTTAAATGGTGTGTTCCGCGGCAAGCGCATTCCGGTCTCTGCGCTGCCTAAGCTGGAAAAAGGATGTTATTTCCCCGCCTCAGTGTTTGCCATGGATATCCTCGGCAACACGGTGGAAGAAGCGGGACTCGGCCAGTCTCTTGGTGAACCCGATAATCTCTGTCTGCCCGTTAGCGGCACGTTAGTTCCCTCCGCCTCTGACCCTGAACACATTGCGCAGCTGCTCTTAACCATGTGCAACCAAGATGGCACTCCCTTTGACGTTGAACCCCGAAATGTCCTCAACCGACTGTGGCAACAGTTGCGCAACCGAGGTCTGTTTCCGGTGGTAGCGGTAGAGCTGGAGTTCTATCTGGTAGATAAAAAGCGCGATGCTGAAGGTTTTATTCAGCCGCCCTGTTCGCCTGGCAGCGATGAACGCAATATGCAGAGCCAGGTCTACTCGGTCGATAATCTCGATCACTTCGCTGATGTCCTGCGCGATATTGACGATCTGGCCCGTCAGCAGGGCATACCGGCTGATGGTGCGCTGGCGGAAGCCTCCCCCGGACAGTTTGAGATCAACCTGCATCATACCCGCGACGTGCTACGTGCCTGCGACCATGCGGTGCAGCTGAAGCGCCTGATTCGTCAGGTCGCGGAGAATCACGGCATGACCGCCACCTTTATGGCGAAGCCTTACGAGGAGTATGCGGGCAGCGGGATGCACGTGCACATCAGCATGCTGGATGCCGCCGATCACAACGCCTTCGCCTGCGATGACGGCAGCGATTCACCGCTGATGAAACGTGCGCTGGCGGGCATGATCGACCTGATGCCTGCGTCAATGGCGCTGCTGGCACCCAATGTAAATGCCTATCGCCGCTTTGTCCCTGAAGCCTATGTGCCGTTACAGGCTTCGTGGGGTCATAACAACCGGACCGTTGCGCTGCGCGTGCCGTGCGGAGATATCGATAACCATCGCATTGAGTATCGGGTGGCGGGCGCTGATGCTAATCCCTATCTGGTCGTCTCGGCTATCCTTGCCGGGATGCTGCATGGGCTGGATACGCAGCTACCATTACCGCATCCGGTCACCGGCAACGGACACCATGCCGAGGGGCTTGCCCTGCCAATCCGGCAGAGCGATGCGCTGTATGAGTTTGACAGCAGCTATCCGCTGCAGAAGTTACTGGGCGAACGCTTTGCCAGTGTCTGGCACAGCTGCAAGCATCACGAACTGATGCAGTTTGAACGACTGATTACGTCTACGGAAATAGACTGGATGCTGAAAAACGCCTGATGGTTTTTTCAGCGTTACTCTGTCGCGATTTTTTTTGCATAAGATGCCCCAACGGCTTGTATTACTGCCACGGGTTAGGGCAGAATACGCGGCCTGCAAAATCAGTGATAACCGACGCTTAACGCGCCGGTTATTTTTTTGCATCCAGTTTTAACAAAGCGTTTTTACTGACTTAACCGAGGCCGGGCACGCACCCGGATAGATAAACACTGAAAACACGCGTAAGCGTGAGATTGAGGATGACAAAGATGGGGATGTTTTTCACTCTGCCAGCCAACGCTGGTACGCGTTTTCGTGATGACTACGGTGCCGCGTCAACCACTAACCTTACTCCCTGTCGCTTAATGCGCAGTTGCCCTGTGACCCAGCCCAGCCAGGTTGTCGCACATGGGGGACTGAAGCATGTCGCTTAATACCTCCGCCGCACCGCAGCGTGCACAACTCAAAAAGACGCTAACGTTACTTCCGGTCGTCATGATGGGCTTAGCCTACATGCAGCCTATGACCCTGTTCGATACCTTTGGCATCGTTTCCGGGCTGACCGATGGTCACGTCGCCACCGCTTATGCTTTCGCGCTGATTGCGATTCTGTTCACTGCCGTGAGTTACGGTAAGCTGGTACGCCGCTTCCCCTCTGCGGGCTCCGCTTATACCTACGCTCAGAAGGCGATCAGTCCGCACGTCGGCTTTATGGTCGGCTGGTCATCACTGCTGGACTACCTGTTCATGCCGATGATCAACATCCTGCTGGCTAAAAACTATTTCGAATCACTGGTGCCGGGTATCCCGTCGTGGATCTTCGTGGTGTTGCTGGTCGGCTTTATGACGCTCTCTAACCTCAAGGGCATCAAAACCGTCGCCAACTTCAACAGTCTCATTGTGGTGCTGCAGGTCATTGTCATGGTCGGGATCACCGGCATGGTGATCTACGGTGTGGCAAGCGGCGTCGGTTCCGGTACGCTGGTGAGCAGTCGTCCGTTCTGGTCTGAGAATGCGCACGTGGTGCCGATGATTACCGGTGCGACCATACTCTGCTTCTCGTTCCTCGGCTTTGATGGCATCAGTTCGCTGTCGGAAGAGACCAAAGATGCTGAACGCACCATTCCACGCGCTATTTTCCTGACGGCGCTGATTGGCGGCGTGATCTTTATCGCGGCATCTTACTTCCTGCAACTCTACTTCCCGGACATCACCCGTTTCCAGGATCCGGACTCCTCACAGCCTGAGATTATGCTGTTCGTAGCCGGTAAAGCGCTGCAGGTCGGTATCCTGATCTTCTCGGTGGTCACGGTACTGGCATCCGGTATGGCGGCGCACGCAGGCGTATCGCGTCTGATGTATGTGATGGGCCGTGATGGTGTATTCCCGGAGCGTTTCTTCGGTTACATCCATCCAAAATGGCGTACTCCGTCGCTCAACGTGCTGCTGGTGGGTGCGATTGCGCTGATGGCGATTAACTTTGACCTGGTCACCGCGACCGCGCTGATTAACTTCGGTGCGCTGGTGGCGTTTACCTTCGTGAACCTGTCGGTGATCGCACAGTTCTGGATCCGTGAGAAGCGTAACCGCACGCTGAAAGATCACGTTCAGTATCTGCTGCTGCCGCTGCTCGGCGCGATAACGGTCGGTGCGTTGTGGGTGAATCTGGAAGAGAGTTCAATGGTTCTGGGCCTGATCTGGGCCGCCATCGGGATTATCTACCTGGCATTCGTGACCCGCAGCTTCCGTAATCCGGTGCCACAGTTCAGCGAAGAAGTTTAATCGTGCTCACGTTGCCGCCTTCCGGGCTTTATCGGGAAGGCGGCAACCGTTAACCGGCCAGCACCAGTTCCAGGTTGCCCGCGCTTAACAGTGCCCGCCCCGCATCACTCAGTTTGTTGTCCGTCACCACCTGATCAAACCTCTCCAGCGGTAACGCCAGAAACGTCGCTATTCTGTTGTACTTCGAACTGTCGCTCAGTAAAACCCGTTTGCTGCTTACTTCGCTTACTGCCTGCTTCACCATCACTTTATCTTCATCCGGTGTAAACAAGCCGCGTGGCCCCCAGCAGGAGGCAGAGATAAAGGCGATATCAATAGCCAGATTGCGCAGGCTGCGTGCTGCGGATTCTCCGACGCAGGAGCGGTTCTCCCGGAACACGGTGCCGCCCGTGTGGATCACCCGGCACTGACTCGCTTCCATCAGCAGATTCGCCACCATGAAATCATTGGTCACCACCAGTAAATCATCACGATCAACCACTTCCTGTGCCAGCGCTAACGTCGTGGTCCCGGCATCCAGATAGATGCAGCTGTTACGGGGAATGTGACGGGCAGCGGTGCGGCCAATAGCGCGCTTTTCATCGTTGTACAGAGTGCTTTTGGTCAGATGGGAAGGCTCAGCCGCCAGTCGATCGGCAGAACGCACCCCGCCGGAAACCGACAGCACAGCACCTTGTTCCTCCAGTTTCTGCACATCCCGGCGTATGGTCATGTGTGACACGCCAAGCCGCTCAGTTAACTCAGCAATGCTCACCACACCACGATCGGCCACCAGTGCCAGAATCTGTTGATGACGTTCAACCGGAATCATATCTGCTCCCTGATAATTACCATTTTTTCACATTATAAAGTATCTGCCATTCAACCAGAACAAAAAATAACAGCTGATACAGGACGGAGAACGGGGTTTATCGGTCTGATTTAAGGTGCATACAGTAAAATATGCGATGTTAAAAATTGTTCGCGTTCACATTATCGATGTTTTTATGTGAGGAGCGGCACATTTTTGTCAACCGGAAGCTGGCAGGATTAACAGTAACAAACAAATAATCACTTAATTTAACAGTGGAGGCGTAACGTGCCAGCTGAAAACATCTGTGTTATCGGGTTAGGTTCCATGGGGATGGGTGCAGCGAAGTCCTGTCTGCGCGCCGGACTCAACACCTGGGGCGTCGATTTGAATCCTGCAGCCCTGGAGAGCTTACGCCAGGCCGGCGCACGTGATGCGCAGACTTCCGCCTCTGCCTTTGCAGACCAGCTCGATGCCATTTTGCTGCTGGTGGTCAATGCAAAGCAGGTTAACGCCATCCTGTTCGGTGAAGATGGCCTGGCCGCAAAACTGCGTCCGGGGACGGTGGTGATGGTCTCATCCACACTTTCCGCGCAGGATGCGCAGCAAATTGAACAACGGCTGGCTGAACATCAGTTGCAGATGCTGGATGCCCCGGTCTCGGGCGGCGCGGCCAAAGCGGCCAGCGGTGAAATGACGGTGATGGCATCCGGCAGTGATGCGGTCTTTACGCAACTGCAACCGGTGCTAAATGCCGTCGCCGCCAAAGTTTATCGCGTGGGCAGTGAGATTGGCCTTGGGTCAACGGTCAAAATTATTCATCAGCTACTGGCGGGCGTTCATATTGCGGTGGGCGCAGAGGCGATGGCGCTGGCGGCGCGAGCCGGTATTCCGCTGGAAACCATGTATGAAGTGGTCACCAATGCCGCAGGCAACTCGTGGATGTTCGAGAACCGTATGAAGCATGTGGTAGACGGCGACTACAGCCCGAAATCAGCCGTCGATATCTTTGTGAAAGATCTCAACCTGGTGGCCGATACCGCGAAGTCACTGCACTTCCCGCTGCCGCTGGCCTCGACCGCCCTGAATATGTTTACCGAAGCCAGCAACGCCGGTTATGGCCGGGAAGATGACAGTGCGGTGATTAAGATCTTCAGCGGTATCACGCTGCCGCAGGCAGGGGAGAACAGTTGATGCGTCTTGGTGTTATAGCGGACGATTTTACCGGCGCAACGGATATCGCCAGTTTTCTGGTTCAGAACGGCCTGACGACCATTCAGTTCAACGGCATTCCCGCCAGCGAAGAGATGACAAAGGCACAGGCGATTGTGATCAGCCTGAAGAGCCGTTCCTGCCCGGCTGATCAGGCGGTTGCGCAGTCGCTTGCCGCGCTGGCGTGGCTGCAAAAGCAGGGCTGCGAGCGCTTCTACTTCAAATATTGCTCCACCTTCGACAGCACCGCGCAGGGCAATATCGGTCCGGTGACCGATGCGTTGCTGAATGCGCTGGGTGAGGCGCAGACGGTCATCTGCCCGGCGCTGCCGGTGAACGGGCGCACCGTCTATCAGGGTTATCTGTTTGTCGGCGATCAGCTGCTGTCCGATTCCGGCATGCGGCACCATCCGGTTACGCCGATGCAGGACAGCAACCTGATGCGTCTGATGACCTCGCAGGCAACCGGCAAAGCCGGGCTGATCGCCGCAGCACAGATCGATCAGGGCGCGGAGTCAGTACGTCAGGCGCTGGACCAGCTGGCGGAGCAGGGCATCAACTACGTTGTCACTGACACCCTGCATCAGGGGCATCTGTTGACGCTGGGTGAAGCACTCAGTGACAGGCGGCTGGTGACCGGCGGCTCCGGGCTGGCTATCGGTCTGGCGCGGCAGTGGGCGACGGCTGAGACGGATGCAGAGGCGGAAAAGGCAGGCCGTCCGCACGGCGATCGCGCCGTGGTGCTCTCCGGTTCCTGCTCGCAGATGACTAATCGTCAGGTTGCCGCGTACCGCCAGCTGGCACCGGCCTGCGAAATAGAGATTGAACATTGTCTGGAAGATGCAGAGGGGTATGCCCGGCAGCTGTGCGACTGGGTGGAAGCCAACAGCCATCAGACGCTGGCCCCGCTGCTTTATGCCACCGCTGATGCGCAACAGTTGCAGGTGATTCAGCAGCGCTATGGTGCGCAGCGCAGCAGCGAAGCCGTTGAGCAGCTGTTTGCCGCCGTCACCCGTGAGCTGAAAGGGCGCGGCTGGCAGCGCTTTATTGTGGCGGGAGGGGAAACCTCCGGCGTGGTGGCGCAGAGCCTGGGCGTAACCGCCTTTCACATCGGTCCGACCATCTCGCCCGGCGTGCCCTGGGTGCGCGACATTCATCAGCCGCTCTCGCTGGCACTGAAATCGGGCAATTTTGGCGACGAAGATTTCTTCCGCCGCGCGCAAACGGAGTTTACCTATGTCTGAATCTTTCCTTTTAGCGGAGCAGCAGGCGCGTGATGAAATGGTCCGTCTCGGGGCCTCGTTCTTTCAGCGTGGCTATGCCACCGGTTCAGCGGGCAACCTCTCAATGTTGCTGGCGGATGGCAATCTGCTGGCGACCCCTACCGGCTCCTGCCTCGGGGAATTACAGGGTGACCGGCTGTCGAAAGTGACGCCTGAGGGGGAATGGCTCTCTGGCGATAAACCCTCCAAAGAAATTGCGTTTCACCGCGCGCTCTACCTCAATAATCCCGACTGCCGCGCAGTGGTGCATTTGCATAGCCACTACCTGACGGCGCTCTCCTGTTTACAGGGGCTGGATACGGACAGCTGCATCCGTCCGTTTACCCCTTATGTGGTAATGCGCGTCGGTGATGTGCCTGTTGTGCCTTATTACAAGCCGGGCGATGAACGTCTGGCCGACGATCTGGCGGTGCTGGCGCCGCGCTACCGCGCCTTCCTGCTGGCGAATCACGGCCCGGTGGTGGTGGGGAAATCCTTACAGGAAGCGGCGGACAATACAGAAGAGCTGGAAGAGACCGCCCGTCTGATCTTTACCCTGGGTGACCGCCCGATCCGCTATCTCAATGATGCCGAAGTGGCAGAACTCAGGAGCCGATAATGCCGAAGTTTGCTGCTAACCTTTCGACGCAGTTTAATGAGTATCCGTTCGCTGAGCGTTTCGCCGCGGCTGCGGAAGCCGGTTTTACGGCGGTCGAATTTCTGTTTCCTTATGACTATCCCGCCGCGCAGATAAAACAGTGGCTCGATGAGAACCTGCTGCAACTGGTGCTGTTCAATACCGCGCCGGGCAATGTCGCAGCGGGTGAGTGGGGCGTCTCCGCCATCCCCGGACGGGAAGCGGAAGCAAAGGCGGATATCGACCGCGCGCTGAGCTATGCGCTGGCGCTGAACTGCCCGCAGGTTCACATTATGGCGGCGACGGTGCCGCCCGGTGCCGATCGTCAGCGCTATGTTGAGACCTTTATCAGCAACATGCGCTATGCGGCTGAGCGCTTTGCGCCGCACGGCATCAGCCTGCTGATCGAAGCACTTAACCCTGTAACCAAACCCAATTATCTCTACGCCAGCCAGTATCAGACGCTGGAGATGGTTGAACAGATCGACCGGCCGAACGTGTTCACTCAGCTCGACCTGTTTCATGCACAGCGGGTAGACGGCAACCTCAGCCATCTGATTCGACACTATGCGGGACGTTATCGCCACGTACAGATTGCGTCAGCACCGGATCGCCATGAGCCGGATGAGGGGGAAGTTAACTATCCCTGGCTCTTCTCACTACTGGATGAGGTTGGCTATTCCGGCTGGGTCGGCTGCGAGTATATCCCGCGTGGCGACACCAACGCTGGCCTGAGCTGGTTTGCTCCCTGGAAATTAAAAGCCTGATTTAACGCACTGTAAAAAAACCGGTGTTTCAGCACCGGTTGGGACAGGCTCGCCCTTTATCTGGCCCTGCACCTGCTTACCCTGTACGTCGATAACCCAAAAAATATAACAATTTCTGAGGTTTACTATGTCCACCGCACTGCTGTTAGCCATAGCGACCGCCAGCATCGTGATCCTGCTGCTGCTGGTCATCAAAGCCAAAGTTCATCCGTTTGTCGCCCTGCTGATTGTCAGCCTGCTGGTGGCTATCGCGACCGGCATTCCGGCTGAGAAAATCATGGAGACGATTATCACCGGGATGGGCGGGTTGCTCGGTCATATCACCATCATCATCGTGCTGGGAGCCATGCTCGGGGCGATTATTGAAGCCTCAGGGGGCGCTGAATCGCTGGCGCAACGCTTCAGTAAAACGCTGGGGCTGAAGCGCACCGTCGCCGCTTTAACCATGGCGGCTTTTATTCTGGGTATTCCGGTCTTTTTCGAAGTGGGCTTTATTATCGTCATCCCGCTGATTTATGGCTTCACCAAAGTGGCGCGGGTTTCACCCCTGAAGTTTGGCCTGCCGATGGCGGGCGTAATGCTGACGGTGCACGTGGCGCTGCCGACTCATCCGGGTGCGGCGGCGGCGGCCGGGATCCTGCATACCGATATGGGCTGGCTGATGATGCTGGGTATCGCGATTTCCGTGCCGGTCGGGATCATTGGCTACTACGTGGCGAAAGTGATGAACCGTCGCCATTATCATCTGTCGGTCGACGTGCTGGAACAATTGCAGATGGCGAAGCCAGAGGGGCAGGAAAAGAAGCATGAACCGGCCCCGCCTGGCGCGCTGACCATCAGCGGTCTGATTGTGGTCCCGATTGTATTGATCGTACTGGGAACGCTGTCCCACACGCTGCTGGCTGAAGGCAGTCTGCTGCGTAACGTCATGACCGTGATTGGCACGCCGCCGATTGCTCTGCTGATTGCCTTAGGACTGGCGGCCTGGTTGCTGGGCGTGCGGCGTGGCTGGAGCAAAGATAAGCTGGAGGATCTCACCGGGCGGGCCATTCCCACCTCTGCCAGCGTAATTCTGGTGGCCGGCGCGGGTGGGGCCTTCGGTAAAGTGCTGGTGGAGTCAGGGGTCGGGAAAGCGCTGGCGGTCACGCTGGAAACGCTGCATCTGCCGCTGGTGCCGGCTGCGTTTATCCTGTCGCTGGCGCTGCGTGCGTCACAGGGCTCAGCCACCGTCGCTATCCTGACAACCAGCGGTCTGCTGACGCAGGCGGTGACCGGCGTCACGGATATGCAGCGGGTTCTGGTCACACTGGCGGCCTGTTTCGGCGGCCTGGGTCTGTCTCACGTCAATGATGCGGGATTCTGGGTGGTCACCCGTTATCTGGGACTTTCCGTGGCCGACGGTTTACGCACCTGGACGGCGCTGACGACAATAATGGGATTAAGCGGTTTTGTGCTGACCTGGCTGGTGTGGACGGTGCTCTGATTGAGCAAGACAGGAAAGCCTGGCCCGGCAGGGGATGCCGGGTCAGGCTTTCTCATGGGTTCAGGAAACCAGCTCCTGCGCATAAAGATAGAGCGCTTTGAGCTGCCCAACCTTTTCTGCATCAGCTTCATGCAGATTAGCCAGTCCTTCCAGTTCCTGCATAAACGCCTGCACCCGATCACCGTTCAGCACGTCACGGCGATGCTGCAACCAGCGCTGTTGCTCGGCATCATCCAGCGTGCCGGGGAAGTTACGCGCCCGGTAGCGGAACAGCAGTTTCGCCACCCGCGCACTCTCAAAGCTCAGGTCAAGCGCAGGCAGATTGGCGGGCGCGGTCTGGCGGATAATATTCATTCCGGCACGGTCGGCATCACTGAAGAACCCATCATAGAGCTGCGTGTCCACATCGTCTGACGGTGTGAACGGCTCGGCTTCGGCAAACAGCGTGACCAGTTTTTCCCGCACGTCAGGCTGCTGACGCAACAGGGCCAGATTCGCCAGGCAGTGCTGACGATCGATGCCCAGACGGGCCGCATCTTCCGGACGCAGCGTACTGGCAGGAGCCAGCACCGGACACTTGTTAATATGTACCAGTTTAACCGGCACCGCAGGCAGATCGCCGAGGTCGTTTTTCGCCGTGTAAAGACGTTCACGCAGCGTGTCAGCATCCAGTTGCAGCAGCGGTGACATATCGCCCGCCAGATCCACCACAATCAACGCATTGCGGTTATCGGGATGCCAGGCCAGCGGCACGATCCAGCTGGTGTTGCCACGCGCCGCGCCGAACATGCCAGAGACATGGACCAGCGGCTTCATCTGCGGGATGTCGATCAGGTTCATCAGCTTGTTTTTATTGCGATGGGTAAACAAAAACTCAAACAGTTTCGGCTGCTTCTCTTTTACCAGCTTTGCCATCGCCAGCGTGGCGTAAACATCGGACATCGCATCGTGCGCATTTTCATGGGCCACGCCGTTGGCTTTGGTCAGATGCTCCAGCCGGAAGCTGGGATAGCCTTCTTCATTTTCCGGCCAGTTGATCCCGTCAGGCCGCAGCGCATAGCAGGCACGCATCACGTCGAGCAGGTCCCAGCGTGAGTTGCCGTTTTGCCAGGCCCAGCCGTAAGGATCAAAAAAGTTGCGATAGAAGATATTTCGCGTCACTTCATCATCGAAACGCACGTTGTTGTAGCCCACCACGCAGGTTTGTTCGGTGGTGAACAACTTATGAATGCGTTCGGCAAACTCTGCTTCGATGACGCCGCGGCTCATCGCTATCTGCGGGGTGATGCCGGTAATCATTACCGCTTCGGGCTGTGGCAGATAGTCATCAGGCGGACGGCAGTAGAACACTTCTGGCTCGCCGACCGGATTGAACTCACTGTCGGTGCGCAGGCCGGCAAACTGGGCGGGCCGGTCACGAGAGGGGCTGGTGCCGAAGGTTTCGTAATCGTGGAAGAGGAAGGTAGGTTGTACGCTGTCGTTTTTCAATGTGCATTACCGTTCGTCATTGTTCATTAACAGGCTGATTTAAAACATTTTTAATCATTTTATCGCCTTTATTTGGTCACTCTTGCCTATTTTTGTTTGTTGCTGTTCGCAGATGTACATTCAATATTGTGTACCATTCCAGTACCGAAACCACATTTTGCTGCGTACCAAAAATTATTATGGCGCTGAGTGACACTAAATTACGCTCTATACATGGTAAACCATATTCCGGTCCGGCTGAAATTTCAGATGCGGATGGGCTGGGGACACAGCTCACCAAACAGGATAGATTCTGATTCAGTATCGCTACAGGCTGAACGGTAAAAGCCCAGCGGCTGAGTTTAGCTGATATCCTGCACTGGCTCTTCAGGATGCCTGAAATCGGGTTAAAGCCATTGCCATACTGCGTGTAATCTGGTCGCAGATGCAGGGAGTCTGGCAGTGAAAAGGGGGATGGCGTGGGAATGGGTAGTAGTTGGATGTGCGGTAGGGTGGTCAATAATACCCGGACTTGTAAAACTATTCATATGCTAGGGCTTTACTTTTTATCTGCCAACACCAGCCCGGCTATTGCCGGGCTTTTTATTACCTAGACTGTATGCCTTTCATTCCATGCGTCTGCATGCTGAATATTACCGTCTACAATTTTCCAGGTGATTTTTTCATATTGCATGCTCACACTTTCAACATGATTCATCTTATCATTTCCCGCTAACTTTACATTAGGCACGCCGCAATTGACGCCGGTAATTTTTACATTCTCCATTAAGACACTGTAATAACAAACTTCCTGCCCAGCATCATTTATATGGTAAAATTTAATCTCGGCGCTTTTTAGCGTCTGGCCTGTAGCTGCTGCTTTATAGAGATACGGCGTAGAGCTATCAACCTCCTTTTCAATCATCATAGGAGAGTGCTGCCGCGTACCCGTTATTCTGCCGTTTGCGCTGTCCACTGGCAGGTTAATACCGTGGCTTAGCCCGATAATTTCGATACTGCCGTCACGGTCTTGCACATCCACGGACCCTTTGATATCAGCGCCGCCGTCGTCTTTGAGCCACATATATGGAGGGATTGGCATTTTACTTGCTCCTTAGTTTTTTGATTAACTTCATTGTCAGATAATAAATAAGTGTTGTTATTGGGAAGACTGTTATTAATGATATGTAAAAATACATGTCATAAAAATTGTCAGCCCCTATTTCTCCTGGGCCGTGGAGGAGGTGACCCAGCTGATTAGTTAAATCGTCGTTCATCCAAATTTCTGGGTTGCCTAGTGTTCGGGCTACGATTAATGACACGATGATGTAATAGGCAATCTTTAAGAACTTATGGGCAAGTGTTTTTATAACCATCAATTACCTCCACCCAGCCCCTGGCCATGAGTGAACGCATGCAGGGAACCTGCATTGGTGCCGTTCTTAATAATGCATTTCTGATAAGAGCATAATCAGAGTTGTGGGCTATTGTGATGCAGCCCTCAGAAACCGTTCCCGGATGTAACCTGAATAGGCCACGGTGAACACCGTTTATCCACGTTCCATCATCAATACCCCAATCATCCTTGTATAATGCAAACCACTCATCACGACCAAACTCAGCTCCATAATAGACTTTGTTAAAAAGATCCTGGGCTGTTGCTTTAGCCCAAGAAAGCAAGCCCCCCGCCCCCCTTTCAACTATCCAGTACTTCCCTGGAGGTAGCGGGCCATCACTCGGAATCGCTGAACACGCGCCTTTGTTGCGATACATACCCTTCCCAGAATGCGCCATAAATACCCCGACGCCATACAGATTAAATGGCGCGTAATCAGCGCCATTGAGAATCATTTTTCCATGTAGTGCCATGCTGAATCCCTTAGCAAAAAGTGAGAGTTAATTACTCACCGGATAAACCTCTGACTGCTGCATGCTAAAACAAGGCGATTAACCATGCTAAAACTAAGGTCTTGTGGTTGTTTTGTAAACAGAAAAGTGATCTGACATGGGCTGTCAATGCTTTTGAAATAACCGCACCTATGCTCTGCACAATAGGGGATGCTGGTAAGCATGGGATTTGAAGTGAGACATTTCAGTATCTCTATTCGCTCTCTGCGCCTCTGCACGCAGTAGGGTGAGGGAAGATCGTTGTCTGTTTCACGCCTTTATGATCCAGCGTGACCGAACCCCTATAGCGGTCCCGAGCCTGTCCCTGTGGTAAGCCATATTGTTACGCGCCAGAAGTTAAGGGCTTTCCCCGAAAACGCCGAGGCATCCCGGTTCATACTTTTTTTCAATTTATTCAAACCTTCACAGCGCTTTTGCCGTAAAACGTGCGGCTGTTTCCGTTTCGTTTTTAGAAATTTTTCCCCGTGCAATTAAGGATGAAGTGTTGAAAAGGCGTCTGTTGTTCTCCGTTACCGCTACTGTTTTCTGGGCCTCGCTGGCACAGGCTGATACGATCCCCTTTCCTGTGACGCCTCCGGCGATTGATGCGGCTTCCTGGGTATTGATGGATGCCACTACCGGACAGGTCCTGACCGCGGGCAATCCCGATGAACGCCGCAATCCCGCCAGCCTGACCAAACTGATGACCGGCTATGTAGTCGATCGCGCTATTGACCAGAAGAAAATCAGCCGGGACGACATGGTCACGGTTGGAAAAGATGCCTGGGGTGCAGGGAATCCGGTGTTTAAAGGGTCCTCCCTGATGTTCCTGAAGCCAGGCGATAAGCTGAGCGTCCGTGATTTAAGCCGCGGCGTGATCATCGACTCCGGCAATGACGCCTGCGTTGCGCTGGCGGATTACGTGGCGGGTAGCGAAGCGAACTTCGTCGGCATGATGAATCATTATGTTGAGAAGCTCGGCCTGCAGAATACGCATTTTGAAACGGTTCATGGTCTGGATGCGCCGGGTCAGTACTCCAGCGCGCTCGACATGGCGAAGCTGTCACGCGCCATTATTGATGGTGAGCCTGACTTTTATGCCATGTACAGTGAGAAAACCCTGAGCTGGAACGGCATTACTCAGAACAACCGCAATGGTCTGCTATGGGATAACAACCTCCACGTTGATGGGCTGAAAACCGGTCACACTGAGACCGCGGGTTTTAACATCATCGCCTGATTGCTGTCGTCATGGGTGGTAAAAGCCCAAAAGGCCGTGAAGAGCAGGCGCGTAAACTGCTGGTCTGGGGCCAGAACACCTTTGATACCGTTCAGCTGTTCCATGCCGGTAAGAAGATTGGCAGTGAAAACGTCTGGTACGGCAATCCGCATCAGGTCGAGGTGGGAACGGCAGAAGATGTCTACCTGTCTCTGCCGCGTAGTGAAGTGCAGAACGTGAAGGCGAAGTACGTCATCGATCGTAAAGATCTGGAAGCGCCGCTGAAAGCCAATGAAGTGATTGGTGAGATTCAGGTGATGGATAAAGATCAGCAGATTGCTCACTATCCGCTGGTGGCGCTGAGTGCCGTTGAACCTGCCGGTGTTATTACGCGACTGACAGACTATCTTAAACAGAAATTCTGATTAACCGCCGGGCAGTACAGAAAACGGGTAGCCTGCGGGCTGCCCGTTTTCACATTTATTCCCTGAGCCTGTTACTGATTCCTGAGAAAGGTTAAAAAGCCGTATTAAGTTGTTCATGACTTCCGGTCAGGTATGTGAGTCGGATGTTGATAATTGTAAGCGAACGTCAAAACCGTTTTGAAATATCCGGCCCGCGCTAAGCCCGAGCCGCTTTCAGGGTTAAGATAGCCCCATCATGTTCCTGTAACCGGAAAGTCACATTGCGTCCTGACAAGCCCATATCGAAACTGGAGTTCTGGTTTTATCGCCATTACCGATCCGTCCACGGCGTGCGCATTGCCATCGCCTTTTTACTCTGCTTTATCTTTGTCCGGGCGACTGGTATTCCGGAAGGCACCTGGCCGCTGATCACGCTGGTGGTGGTAATGGGACCGATTTCCACCTGGGGAAATGTCTTTCCGCGCGCCCTGCAGCGCATCTGCGGCACGGTGGCGGGCTCGATTTCCGGCCTGATTGCCCTGAAGCTGGAGCTGATCTCCATGCCGGTGATGCTGGCCTGGTGCGGCATCATCATGGTGATTAGCGGCTACCTGACGCTGGGCAAACATCCCTACATGGCGCTGCTGATTGGGATCACGCTGAGCGTGGTGGTGGGTGCGCCAACCGGCGATTTCACCGTGGCGCTGTGGCGGGGTGGTGATGTCATTCTGGGATCGCTCATGGCGCTGCTGTTTACCGCTATCTGGGCGCAGCGCGCCTACACACACTGGCGCATTCAGCTCTCCGACACGCTGGCGGGCATGGCAAAAATCTATCACGCCGGCTTCTCGCCTAACCTGGTTGAAAAGCCGCGTCTTAATAAGCCGCTTGGCAAGTTGCTGACCAGCGTGATCAAAATGCGGGCGCTGCTGGAGCCGTCGAGCAAAGAGACCCGCATCCCGAAGTCGGTGCTTGAAGCGATTCAGACCATAAACCGTAATATGGTTTACACCATTGAGATGCAGATTAATGCCTGGTGGGCCTCGCGTGAGAGCCACCTGATTATGCTTAACGCGCCTGCACTTCGCCGCACGCAGCAGATGACCGAGAATACGCTACGGGCGCTGTCGGTGATGGCGATTGAGGGTGAGACAGAAGAGGTGATTGCCAATAGCCATGAGCTGACCGAAATCAGCGGCGAACTGCGCAGACTGATTGCTGAAGCAGGCAGCGACGGGTTGGAAGAGACGCCAATCTACGGTTACGTCTGGCTGACGCTGGAACTGGCGAAACAGCTGGAGCGGATGACCGATCTGATGCGGATGGCGCTGCGCAAATAATCACCTCAGACAATGACTTAATGTGAAACCGGGTTTCTTTGCGCTAAGATAAGAGCCAGTCTGAATTTAGCTGCGAAAATTGCTTACCTGGCGGGCTAGCCGCTAAGCTGATCGTTTTGACTCTCTCCCTGCGTCAGCAGGCTTAAAGAAAGGTGCCATCATGGAAAATGCCAAGCAGTCATTTCAGGACGTCCTGGAGTTCGTGCGTATGTTCCGCCGCAAAAACAAACTGCAACGTGAAATTGTCGATAACGAGAAGAAAATCCGCGATAACCAGAAGCGCGTACTGCTGCTCGACAACCTGAGCGAATACATCAAACCTGGCATGAGCGTTGAGGCTATTCAGGAAATCATCGCCAGCATGCGTGTGGATTATGAAGACCGCGTGGATGAGTACATCATCAAAAACGCCGACCTGTCTAAAGAACGTCGCGAGCTGTCGAAAAAAATCAAAGCGATGGGCGTGGGCGAACACCCGAAAGCATAAGAACAGGGCGCTTATGCGTTTTGCGTTCCATGCGAACCCGCATTCACTTCGGTGGTGCGGGTTTTTTTATTACCTGTCTCAGGGCAGAATTATTTACCCACCAGCCTGCGGGCAATCCCCTGTAACTGCTGTGACAGCGCCACTAAATCGATCCGCTCATCAGCAGGCGGGGCGGTGGTCTCACGGAGCACCAGCGTAGTTTCCAGCGCATTATCTGGTGCCTCGTCACCCTGAAGCCGCGCCAGCATGCGCTCAACACTCTGCGCGCCAAGATAGTGTAAATCCTGCCGCACCGTGGTCAGCGGCGGCTGATACCACGCGCTCTCGGCGGTATCGTCATAGCCAATCACGGAGATCTCGCCGGGAATGGCGACACCATACTGATGCAGCGCCCGCATCGCACCTAGCGCCATCTGATCGTTGGCCACCAGCAGCGCCTGCGGCAGATCATCGGGAAGCTGGGTCAGTAGCGCCTGATAACCCGACTGTGCGCTCCAGTCACCGCGCAGCGCGCAGTGCGGCGTTAGCTGATGATCGGCCAGCGCCTGACGCCATGCATTTTCGCGCTGACGGGCCGAAACCGAGCGCAGCGGCCCGTTTAACAGGCCAATCTGACGATGCCCCAGCGCCACCAGATGTTCAACGGCGGCACGTGCGCCGGACTCATTAGGATACTGACACTGTGCCACCGCCGCCTGCGGTTCGACATCCAGAAACAGCACCGGCTTGACGCCACACAGCAACTGGATCTGCTGCGCTTCATCGGCATCCAGCGGCAGGTTAATCAGCAGCCCATCGACCCGCTGAGCCAGCAGTTCATTAACGGTGGCGGCCGCATCGTGACCGCTGTCCATCGCAATCACCAGATGATAACCCGCCCTCGCAGCACGCTGCTGAATCGCCGAGGCAATCTGCGCCGGTGCCATCAGGGCCAGGTCGCTGGTGGCGAGACCCAGCGTGCGCGTTGCTTTGCCCGCCAGCTGCTGCGCCACCCGATTGGGCACATAATTGAGCTGTTGCATCGCCGCCTCAACCCTTTCCCGCGTGCGGGCTGAAACCTGTTCAGAACGATTTAAAACACGTGAAACGGTTTGATATGAGACGCCAGCCAGTTGAGCGACATCATCAAGGGTCACGGAGCGGGAAGTCATTGAACTCTCCAAAAGATGAAGCGACGAGTGTAACAAATTTTCATGCTGTACTGCTGCTGCCGGCCACACTTTCACCACCACGCCAGCCGGGATGGGGCGGCACCCGACCCGCGAACGTTGCCGGTTGTTAGCGCTGCTGCAGATAGACCTGCAGGTTCACATCCACCGCATTCAGCAGCGGCGTGGCAAGTCCGTTTCGTTTTGCCCGCTGCAGCAGGTCGCCGATGATCTGATCGGCTTCAATATCATAACCCTGGGTGAGATCGCGGTACATTGAGGAGGTCATCGGGGTCGCAGGATCGTTTAACAGCTCAAAAATGCGGGCCGTCACCGCCGGGCGAGGCTGATAGCCTTCGGCAGTAATGACGGACAGAATCTCCGTAAAGATCCCCTGTAGCAGCGCTTCGCCGCCGCGCGAGCTGAGGATCTGCCGGGTGTCGCCGCGTGCCTGGCAGCAGACCGCGCCAAGCGTGCTGAGCAGCAGCCACTTCTCCCACAGCTCATCCATAATGTTATCGCTGAACAGGGTATCAACCTGACAGTCGCGCAGTGCAGCATCAACCCGCTGCAGCCGTTCATCATTGTTGCCGTCCAGCGCGCCGTAAACGATCTGATGCAGCGGTGTCATCTGGATGACTTCGCCCTGTTCGCCCAGCGTGGCGTTGATTTTGCACAGGCCGCCAATCACCTTATCTTCGCCGAAGCGCTGTTGCAGCGTCGCGATGTGCCGCATTCCGTTAAGAATCGGCATAATCAGCGTGTCCGGGCCGACGGCCGGCGCAATGTCCTCCATCACCTGATCAAGGGCAAAGCTTTTTACCGTCACAATAATCAGATCAAAGTGACCCGTCAGGGTGCTGGCCTGCGTCAGCTGCGGCAGTAACGTTTCGGTGCCCTGCGGCGTCTGCAACACCAGCCCGTTGTTTTGCAGCTGCTGATAACGGCGTTCACGCACCAGAAAAGTCACATCCTGACCTGCCTGAGCCAGTCGTGCACCAAAGTATCCACCGGTCGCGCCGGCACCTGCCATCAGAATCCGCATTCCACTCTCCCTTTGCTGAAAGCCTTTACCTTAAAACGCCGCGAGCGTGCTTACCAGCGTTAGCCTCCGGCATAGCGTATCGGGGTGCGTGAAAAAACAGGCAGGGAAAGCGTGAGCAGTGAGGCGAGGATGCAGAAAAATCAGATTTTCCCGGTCAGAAGGGCGAATCAGCGTGCGGCGTTAAAGCCGGGTGACGCCCAGCGCGGCAGCCTGCTGTTCCCACGCCAGCACGTCCTGATAATCGTCTCGCTGCACCGGGCTGAATCCACTGATGAGATTATCGTCGCAGACGCCGCGAAAGGCGGGATCGCTGACCAGTTGATATAGCGCTGTACGCAACCTCTCCAGCCGGGCCGCTGACGCTGAGGCGGCCGTGATCAACGGCAATCCGGGTGCGGCGGGCGTCTCACCGATGATATGCAGGTCACGCAGTTCATCCGGCGCATAACGCGCCAGCAGCGCCCAGCTCACACAGTCGACAGCGGCGATATCTGCCTGTGAATCACGCAGTGCCGCCAGCGACTGACGGTGTCCGCCACTTAGCAGCAGCTGTGAAAAAGTCACGCCCTGAAGCGCCGCCACAAACCGCAGCGCGTTATAGCCGGAGTGCGAGTCCTGGCTATTAGCTACGGCCCGCTGACCGTTGAAATCGGCCAGCGTCGCCTGTTTATTACGCGCCACCAGCCAGCTGCGATAATTGCGCCCGCTGCAGCCCGGTGCCTGATAGTGAAAGGTGCCGACCAGCTGAACCGCTGGTAACTGACTGACCAGCGGATAGCCGCAGGTCTGGCTCAGCAGCAACCGGTCATCACGCCAGAGGGCCAGCAGATCGTCAGGCCAGACCGGCTGCGCCTCTGTGTCATGCTGCGCCAGCAGCATCACCACAGCCTGCATCAATGCCCGTGTGGCAGGTGGATGGAGGGCATACATGGGCAAAGCGAGCAGATTATTCATGGGTTTTCTCCCCTGAGCGGCCCGGATGGGCATTGACACTAACTGGCCTGGCCCAGAACAGACGCAGCCAGACCCGATAGCCCGCCACCCGAAAGCCGTGGTTGCGCTGATAGTAGTGCTCGCGGTCGCGCAGATAGAGCGGGCGCAGGCCATACCAGGGAACACCAGGCAGATCGTGATGCACTGAATGGTAGTTCAGATTCAGGAACAGTATGCGCCAGGGCCAGGCCGCTTCATTATTCACCGAACGTGCCAGCGGATCGTCCGCTGCACGGTGCTCGTAAAAGGATCGCACCTTGGTCAGCGCCAGCGCCGGATAACTTACCGCCAGCAGATACCACAGCGGCGAAAACCCGAGCTCCGCCATCCAGTAAAACAGCAGAGCCAGCAGCGCGCCATGCAGCAGCCACATGCCGGTCGCAGGGCGATCGCCACGGCGCAACGCCTGCCACATCCCGCCAACGGTCGACGCGATATCCAGCAGCGGGCCGAGCAGCAACCGTCCCGGAAACGTGTTGCGCAGATGAATCAGCTGCTGCTGCCAGCGTGGCAACTGCGCCCAGCGTGCAGCGGAAAAATAGTAGGTTTCCGGGTCTTCGTCCGGCTCGGTCAGGGTGTGATTGCGATGGTGGGCCAGATGAGAGTCGCGATACAGACCATAGGGATACCAGACCGCCAGCGGCAGGGTGCCGAACAGTTGATTCACCCGCGGCCAGCGCGTGGGATGACCGTGGATCAGCTCATGCTGCAGTGACATATACCAGGTGGTGAAAACAATCAGCAGCAGGGTAGCGGGCATATGCCCCAGTATCTGCCAGTTCAGCATCACCGAGAACCAGCCACCGTAAATCACGCCCATCAGCAGCCAGGTCGGCAGTTCGCTGCGCCAGAGCCAGCTGCGCGCGCGCTGTTTCAGCCAGGCGCGCTGCTGTAAAGAGAGATAACCGTTGTGCATCGTTCACCTGACAGCAGAAGCGGGAGTCTGGAGAGTGAAAGAAAGCGCGGATAAAGACAAAGTAGATAATCTGCTTAGCTATGTCGAAATTCCTGAATATAGCGCTGAAAGATATTGACTATCCGTAGCCGCGCGGAGGGCGTAACCTTCCCCTATCAAAAATCGGCTCATGTCCACAGGCGTTTATCGCTTGTCAGGAGAAATACAGATGAAAAATATCGGCTTCTTATCTTTTGGCCACTGGACGCCTTCAGCGCAGTCCGCCACCCGCACCGCGCAGGATGTGTTACTGCAATCGATCGATTTAGCGGTCGCTGCTGAGGAGCTGGGCGCAGATGGTGCTTATTTCCGCGTCCACCATTTTGCCCGTCAGCTCAGCTCACCGTTCCCGCTACTGGCTGCCGTGGCAGCCCGTACCAGCAAAATTGAGATCGGTACCGGTGTCATCGACATGCGTTACGAAAACCCGCTTTATATGGTGGAAGACGCCAGCGCGGCAGACCTCATCTCCAACGGTCGCCTGCAGCTGGGTCTGAGCCGCGGTTCACCGGAGCAGGTGATCGATGGCTGGCGCTACTTTGGTTTTGAACCGAAAGCGGGTGAAAGCGATGCGGATATGGGCCGTCGTCATACCGAAGAGTTTCTGGAGGTGCTGCGCGGCGAAGGCTTTGCTAAACCGAATCCACAGCCAATGTTCCCGAACCCGCCGGGTCTGCTGCGACCAGAGCCGCTTTCGGAAGGGCTGCGTGACCGCATCTGGTGGGGGTCCGGCTCCAATGCCACCGCAGAGTGGGCGGCAAAAATGGGCATGAACCTGCAAAGTTCAACTCTGAAAGATGATGAGACCGGCGAGCCGTTCCACATTCAGCAGGCGAAACAGATCCGCGCCTACCGCGAGGCCTGGAAAGCGGCGGGGCATCAGCATGCGCCACGCGTTTCCGTCAGTCGCAGCATCTTTGCGCTGGTGAATGATATGGACCGCGCCTACTTTGGCCGCAGCGGTAACGATCAGGATTCGGTTGGTTTTCTGGATGAGAAAACCCGCGCTATCTTTGGCCGTAGCTATGCCGCAGAGCCTGAAGTACTGATTAAGCAGCTGGCGCAGGATGAGGCGATTGCCGAAGCAGATACGCTGCTGCTGACCGTGCCGAACCAGCTTGGTGTCGCCTATAACGCCCATGTGATTGAGGCGATTCTGAAGTATGTCGCCCCGGAACTCGGCTGGCGTTAAGTGACTACCCGAGCGCCCGCACAAGCGGGCGCTCTGTTGTTTCGCCATAAACCTGTGTTACCTGTCATTCACCTCTGCGATCGTTAACGTTTTTTAATCATTTTCTCTTTTTGTCTTTCGGCCGCTCTTGTCTGGCGTGTGATCTGACCATCCCATCAACTACACCGGTTTAGCCAGCTACCGCGGCTATAGCTGGTCAGGCCGCTGCTCTGCCAGCCATGAATAAGAGGGTTGTGCAATCGGTTATGCCGGAATAGTCTGATTAGCATCGATGCCGCTTCGTTGATGATTCCGGGTAGTAACATCCGATGCGCCATTGCTGGAAGCTGTTGAAACAAACCTTATTCAAAGGGATAAGCTATCAATCTTATAGGATGAGACAGGTGTGAGTTCCTGAAAATCCTCTATAGAGTAGCGATGAAAATACAAAAAGAGGTGTGACCATGAGCAATTCCATTGATGAAGATGCAAAAGATGCAAAGCCTATTGTTGAAGCCGATCGCGAAGCGCCTGAAAGCAAATGCCCCTTTCATGCAGGCAAGCCAGCGCAGCCCAATCAGGCGCCGGGTGGCGGAACAACCAACCGTGACTGGTGGCCTAACCAGCTCCGCGTTGATCTGCTGAATCAGCACTCATCCCGTTCAAACCCGCTTGATGAATCCTTCGACTATCGTAAAGAATTTGCCAAATTAGATTACTCTGCGCTGAAAGCTGACATCAAAGGGTTGCTCACCGAGTCACAGGCCTGGTGGCCCGCTGACTGGGGCAGCTATATCGGCCTGTTTATTCGCATGGCCTGGCACAGCGCCGGAACCTATCGCTCCGTGGACGGACGCGGTGGTTCAGGCCGTGGTCAGCAACGTTTCGCCCCCTTAAACTCCTGGCCGGACAACGTTAGTCTGGATAAAGCGCGCCGCCTGCTGTGGCCGATTAAACAGAAATACGGCCAGAAAATCTCCTGGGCTGACCTCTACATCCTGGCGGGTAACGTTGCGCTGGAAAACTCCGGCTTCCGTACCTTCGGCTTTGGTGCCGGACGTGAAGATGTCTGGGAACCGGACATGGATGTGAACTGGGGCGAAGAAGCCGCCTGGCTGGAGCATCGTCACCCGGAATCCCTGGCACAGTCACCTCTGGGTGCCACCGAGATGGGTCTGATCTACGTGAACCCGGAAGGCCCGGAACACAGTGGCGATCCTGCCTCTGCAGCCCCGGCGATTCGCGCCACCTTTGGCAACATGGGCATGAACGACGAAGAGATCGTGGCACTGATTGCTGGTGGACATACGCTGGGTAAAACCCACGGTGCGGCACCGGCCAGCCACGTGGGTGTCGATCCTGAAACCGCACCGATTGAAGCGCAGGGCCTGGGCTGGGTCAACAGCCACGGCACGGGTGTCGGCCCGGATGCGATTACCTCCGGCCTGGAAGTGATCTGGTCGCAGACACCGACCCAGTGGAGCAACTACTTTTTCGAGAACCTGTTCAAATATGAGTGGGTGCAGACGCGCAGCCCGGCGGGTGCGATTCAGTTCGTGGCAGCTGATGCGCCGGATATCATCCCGGATGCGTTTGATTCCACTAAGAAACACAAGCCGACCATGCTGGTTACCGACCTGACGCTGCGTTTTGACCCGGAGTTTGAAAAAATTTCGCGTCGTTTCCACAACGATCCACAGGCGTTCAACGAAGCCTTTGCCCGTGCGTGGTTTAAGCTGACGCACCGTGATATGGGACCGAAAGCGCGCTACATCGGACCAGAAGTGCCACAGGAAGATCTGATCTGGCAGGATCCGCTGCCTGCACCGGTTTATCACCCCACCGTGGCAGATATCGCCCAGCTGAAAGAGAAGATTGCCGCCTCCGGCCTCAGCGTCAGCGAGCTGGTCTCTGTTGCCTGGGCATCAGCATCGACGTTCCGTGGTGGCGACAAACGTGGCGGTGCCAACGGTGCCCGACTGGCGTTGCTGCCGCAGCGTGAGTGGGACGTCAATGCTGTCGCAGCACGCGTCCTGCCTGCGCTGGAAGCCATTCAGCGCGAAGCCCACAAGGCTTCACTGGCGGATGTTATTGTACTGGCGGGTGTGGTCGGTGTTGAGCAGGCGGCGAAAGCGGCTGGTGTATCGATCGACGTGCCTTTTACCCCGGGCCGTGTTGATGCCCGTCAGGATCAGACCGACGTTGAGTCGTTCAATCTGCTCAAACCGCGTGCCGATGGTTTCCGTAACTACGGCACCGGTTTTGGTAAAACGACCACCGAAAGCCTGCTGATCGATAAAGCGCAGCAGCTGACCCTGACCGTGCCGGAGTTAACGGTGCTGGTGGGCGGGATGCGTGCGCTGGGCACTAACTTCGATGGCAGCCAGCACGGCATCTTCACGCA
Organism: Candidatus Pantoea gossypiicola; assembly: GCF_008632075.1. GTDB lineage: Bacteria > Pseudomonadota > Gammaproteobacteria > Enterobacterales > Enterobacteriaceae > Pantoea > Pantoea gossypiicola. The sequence continues at coordinate 1,350 of NZ_VWVM01000001.1, read as the reverse complement.
CAATGTGGGATCGCTGAACACAGACTTCTTCGTGAATCTGCTGGATATGCGTACCGAGTGGAAAGCGACTGATGGCAGCAATGAGAAATTCATCGGACGCGATCGCGTCAGTGGCGAAACCCGTTTCACTGCCACCCGTGCCGACCTGGTGTTTGGATCTAACGCAGTGTTACGCGCTTCGGCGGAAGTTTACGCCAGCAGCGACGCCCGTGAAAAATTTGTCAAAGACTTTGTCGCCGCCTGGACCAAAGTGATGAATCTGGATCGGTTTGATATCTGATAGCTGCTGACGTTGTTAAAGCCGTAATTCGCTAATACTCAACTGCACCCTAAAAGTCGGTGGTCCGACTGATTAAGGTGCAGTTTTTTTTGCCAGATTTCTTCTGATTACTGGCCTGTCGTCTGCGTATGGAAGCCGCGCCGCAACTTTTTCATCGGATTTAGCCCAATCCTTTGCCTCCCTGGAAACGTTTTTTATTCTCATCCTGATGAAAACAGTTGATCCCCGTGCAGGTCCGGTTCAGGAGAATAAGAGAATGGAACTGATTAATAATTGCTCGCCATTGTCCGCCGGTGTTATATTAAAATATAACATCAGGAGGTGTTTTATGTTTATCACGCGTCTTAAAAAGGTTGGCGGATCGGTCATGCTGGCGGTTCCTCCCGCCGTTCTGAAAACCCTGGCATTGTCGACAAACAGCGAAGTCGGTATGACTATCGATAATGGTTATCTGATCGTTAAGCCTCAGAATCGCCCGCGATATTCACTCGAGGAACTGCTGGCGCAATGCGATCCACACGCTGAAATGAGCAAAGAGGATCGGGAATGGATTGATGCGCCTGCAGCAGGTAAGGAGAACCTCTAAATGGAGAGAGGGGAAATCTGGCTGGTAACACTCGATCCCACCGCAGGTCATGAACAAAGTGGAAAGCGTCCGGTGCTGATCGTTTCTCCGGCCTCGTTTAACACGTTCACCCGATTACCGATTGTGGTTCCGGTCACCAGTGGTGGAAACTTTTCCCGCGCAGCAGGTTTTGCGGTTTCACTGGATGAGGCGGGGTGCAGGACAAAGGGCGTCATTCGCTGCGATCAGCCGAGGACGCTCGATATGGAAGCCCGCGAAGGCAGGCGGCTTGAGCAACTACCTGACGCTATCGTGAATGAAGTGCTGGCACGTCTTGAAGCCATTCTGAACTGAATAGCTTGCGTGGATAAAAAAATCAGTAAAAATCCGCCTTCATAGAAGGCGGCTTTGTTTTCCGCCCCATAGGGGCGTACTAAGTTCGGACTCTTAGAGCCCTCTCTTCACACCTCATGAAGCGACAGTTGTTTATCTTCAACTTCATGCT